>CAVWOQ010000020.1:0-52450 GCA_963756655.1 uncultured Solirubrobacterales bacterium | reverse complement strand
TTGCTGCTAGCTGAGCGGACGACGGCTGACCGAAGGACGCCAGTGGGCTCCTTCGGGCGGGTGGGAGCGGCGTTGTCGTCGCCGTCGACTCGGCAGAGCGATGAGGGAGTGAGTGCCGTTCGCTCGTGTAGCGGGACATCACTCGTAGACTGCCGGGTGGTGTCCGCCGATGAGGTTGACGAGTACCTGCGGGGTGTCGACGAGCCGAAGCGCAGCACGCTTCAGGCATTGCGCCGCAGCATTCTTGAGATCGTCCCGGACGCCGAACAGGTGATCTCGTACCGCGTCCCCGCCTTCCGCGTGCGCGGTAAGACGGTCGCCGGATTTGCCGCGTTCAAGGATCATCTGAGCTACCTGCCGTTCAGCGGCTCGGTCCTCGCACCGCTCGCCGATGAGCTCAAGGGCTACACGATGACCAAGAGTGCGCTCCACTTCCCTGTCGACCGTCCGCTGCCGAAGACGGTCGTGAAGAAACTGGTCGCGGTGCGCCTCCGGGAGGTCGGCCCGGGCTCGCGGTAGCTGCAGGTCGAGCTCGGTCGTAGCCGCGGTGGCAGCGATTGCACCGGGCGGTGACACAGGGCGGGGCTCGCCGCTTGAAAGAGCGACAGCGGTGCGGGCCCCGCAGCGAGCCGGAGCCGACCTCGACGGTCAGGTTGGCTCAGGTTCGCCTCCCATCGCCGGACTCGTCCGGTCGCGACCGCGGATGCGGCTGCAAGCGTGCGCGAATCCTGCGGCGCGCTTTGGCGAGCACGGATTCGGGATCCGGTGGGTGAGGTAGAGACCATTCCGTCGCGACGCCCGCACCGAACAGCACCGCTGATGCGAACAGGTAGACCGAGTAAAGGAACACGAACACGCTCGTCAATGAGCCATAGATGAAGCTCCACTTGGTCGCGTGCGCATACAGAAAGCCGGCCGCGAGAGATATGACCAGCAACAGCAACGCAGTGACCACGGCGCCGGCGAGAGCGTCCGCGAACCGTGGCCGCTTCGCCGGCACGACGCGGAAAAGGAGCAGCACAGTTCCAGTCCAGAGCAGGAGCTGGAGAAGCTTCGCCACGACTGTCCTCGTGGCGGTTCCTTGAAGACCGACCGCGCCCGCCACCTCGGCCACGAGGCTGCTTACGACCTGCGTGACCAGGCCGACGCCGACCGATGCGAGCACCAGAACAACCGTCGCGGCCACAAGCCCTAGGTCGACCAGCTTCCCGTGCACGACTCCGCGGTCCTCCTCGACGGACATCGTCCGTTCGAGGCCGAAGCGGATCGCCGTCATCATCCCGGACGCCGCCCAGACCAGCACGAGCAGGCTGACCAGCCCGGCCGCGCTCGCGGGGGTCGCGATGTTCCCGACCGCCGCGGTCACGTTCTGGCTGTTCACCGGGAGCGCGGAGACGACCCTGGTGATGACGTCGTGCTTCAGCTCCTCGTTCTGGAGCAACAGGCCGAACACCGACACGAGCGCCACCGATAGAGGCGCGAGTGCGAACAGGACGCGATACGCGATTCCGGCGGCGAAGTCGGAAGCGCCAGAACTCAAGTAGCGCGACCCCGCCGCGGTAATCACGCCGGCCAATCTTCGTGCTGTCTTCTTCATCGCGACACGCCTGGTAGTGATCCCGGCCATCGCGCGCTACTTTCAGCCAGCTGCGCGTATCTCATGGAATCGGCGGAATAGCTGGCCCACAGCGGCCGGTACCGCCCCGTGGCTCGGGCGCGCAAGCGCCGCGCGACAGCGTGACCGTTCGTAACTCGGCCGAACGGGAAGACGCCTGTCTGAGCCTGCCCTGCGAGCCGCGCGAAATGGAAATTTGGCCCGGAGCGGGCCGACGAACCCCACCTGCCCGCCCTCATCATCTCCAGCCGCGCACGCCGATCACGGCCGGACGGAACAAGGTCAGAAGGCCAGCACTTTGTCTGCTTCGGCGCAGAGCTTCGCCGCTTCTGGCGGGGTCGTCCAGCTCCCATTGACCTTCGCCAAATGCTCGTCGGTCGCCCCACGGGCGACGCCGCAACCCTTTCAGACGTAAACGGGAACCGAGTGGTCCCGGAGCTTTGCCATCAGCTCCCGCACCGGCGGCACGCCGATGCCCTGCATCTGATCGAGGTTGTCCCCGAGCAGCATCTCGGTGGCGTCGCCCATGAGTATCAGCGTGCTCTCGTGGCCAACCTCAACTGAGCCATTGGCCGCCAGATGAAGAGGCATCGAGGCCTTCGTCGGATCATCGGTGCCGGTCGTCACCATGTAGACAAACCTCATCGCAGCCTCCTACTCGATCGCCCTGGGCGGCACCTCGACTAGGACGAGACGGTATTCCGGGCCAACCCCACTTGCAAGTCGGGGCATCCCCCCAGCCCAGACGACGTCGACCCGATTCCTGGGTGCCAAGGGTCAGCAAGCACCCGATGCCCGAGATTGGCGAATCTCCGGACTCGGTCCCTCGATGCGGTCTCGCTCTGCTTCCGCGACGCGGTGCGTACCGCGGCGGGCGACAGCTGGGCGATCGGAATCGGAGAGCCAAAGCGAACGCCGTGCCCGAGAGGCTCCGGTGAGCAAAGCAAGCGTCAGCTCGCCGCCGGCGCTGGCCAAGCGGCACCGCGGGTAGCGATTCCGTCAGACTCGTGAACCGCCTTGGCCGGGTTAGATCGTGCCGGTGACGACGAGCGCGCCGATGACGACGAGGACCAGGGCGGTGAACACGTTGCCCCAACGTTCGAGCCATTGCCCCCGGATTTCATGGCCGGCGCGGGCCGCCGTCAGCGTCAGCCCGACGATCGTTCCGATCGTGACGGCGGCGAAGACCACCAGTGACCCGACCGCCGTCGCGATACCGGCGGTCGTGGCGGCCAAGAACACCGGCAGGATCGTGAGGTCCGGAGATGCCGCGGCGCCGAACGGGACCATCACCGCCGCCAGGCCATGCACCCCGCGCGGCCGCGGCTCGTGGCCACCGTGGTGGTGGTCGTGGTCATGGCTGTGGCCGTGCTCGTGATCGTGGCCGTGCCCATGCCCAGAAAGCTCGAGCACGGCGAACCCGAGGCCGGTGGCGATCAGCACGCAGCCGATGATCGTGTCCTGGGCGTTCTGGATCGTGGAGCGGAAGTGCAGCCCGATCGCGATGACCACCGCCCCAAGCACAAGCGATACCAGGACGTGCGCGACACCGGCCAAGCCCGAGACGCGAGCGATCCGCGAGAGGGGATAGCGGCGAGTGCGGCCCACGACCGCCAGCGGCACCCAGTGATCGGGGAGGATCGCGTGCCCGAACCCAACGCCCGCGGCGGCTGCGAGCAAAGCTGGACCAGTGCTGCTCATGCCTCGACTGCCTGTTGCGCGGGGCTTGACGCGAGGCCAAGCCGGAGGTGCTCGGTGTGCGAGACCGCCTCGGTCAACAAGGCACGGACGTGATCGTCGTGCAGCGCATAGATCACCTGGCGCCCATCGCGCTCGCCCACGACAAGACCGAGGTGACGCAGCACCCGCAGCTGCTGGGAGACGGCCGGCTGTCCCATCGCGATCTCGCGCGCGAGCTCTCCGACGGAGCATGGGGCCGCACCGAGGCGACTGAGGATCCGCACCCGGCTCGGGGTGGCGAGCGCCTGCATCGTCTCCGCGACCGATCTCGCGGTCTCGGTCGATAGAAACGCTAGATCCGTCTCTGACCCGTGACTCATACTCACATCATCGCATAAACAGGTGTTGATAGGTTGGCCGGCGTCGCGATGCGGCGAGCATTCGGCTGATGCCGCCGATGCACACACAACGCGATCGCCCGCACGACTCGACCTGCTTCCGGGTCGGGACGGGCCTGCGGTCCCTGGTCGCCTGCCCCCGCTTGGCGCGGAACTCGAGGGCGCGGCGGCCGGGGTGCTTGCTGGCGCCTTGCAGCACCCGCAGCGAGGCGATGGTCGGCGGCGACCTTGAGCTGATCGTCGAAGCGGACGAAAACAGCGGCCGTTCGGAACATCGTCACGCGGCTGCCTTCGCGTGTTAGCGCCGCTTCTCATCCCGCTCGGAGCGGCATACGGCGGGACTCCGCCCGAGTACCGTACCTCCGCTAGAGCAGGCTCGTAGGATTCACTTCACCACGCGCTGCGCTGACGCCTGTTGTTGTCCTAGCGGAGAGAGAGGTACCGACTGAGATGTCGTCGCGACCAGTGCTCATCGCCGGCATCGTTGGAGGAATCTTGGCCGGGGTCGCGCTGTTCTTTCTGGCGCTCGCAGTGGTGGCGATTGACGGCGCTGCGGTGAGCGGGCAGATGATGGCGATGATCGTCCTGGGGGC
Source organism: uncultured Solirubrobacterales bacterium (assembly GCA_963756655.1). Classification (GTDB taxonomy): domain Bacteria; phylum Actinomycetota; class Thermoleophilia; order Solirubrobacterales; family Solirubrobacteraceae; genus Palsa-465. Next base: position 48,164 of record CAVWOQ010000020.1, on the reverse strand, counting down.
GATGCTCGGCTTCGTGCTCGACGCGACTTGGCTGACCGTAGCCATGGACCGGCTCTCGAAGCTTGGCCATGGCAGGCAAGACGAGGAGGGCGGGGAAGGATGGGGAACGCCAGAACCTGACCCGGCGCGTCCGTGGCCCCCGTCTGAGGACCCCGACTGGTGGCCCGCGTTCGAACGCGACCTCGGCGTCTACCGCGAGGCACGCGAGCGCGCGCCGATCGCTGGCTGAGCCTCGACACGAACGGCAGCCGCCCATCAGACGGCTGCCGCAGCGGGACCACCGAGCGCGCTTGTGCTTTTCGCCCTTCGCGACCACGCCGCGTCGCCTGCGCAATCGCGTGTTTGCGAGGCGCTGCGCGTCTCGCACCCCCAGGAGACGCACCGTCTGCGTTGCTGCGCGACGCCTACGCCAGACGATCAGTCAGCTCCAGGGCCGCGGCGACGAGTTCGGCGTTGTTTGCGGCGATGCGACCGTCGGGCAACTCGAGCACGTCTTCCAGGCCGACGCGCACGTCGATTCCGGCGGTGGCGGCCGCTGATATCACCTCCCATGTCCGCTTGTCGTAGCCGTGCCACAGCTGCGGGATCTCGTGGGGGATGAGCTCCGCGATCGCGTGAGCCTCCGGTACGCCGCCGTCAACCTCCACGAGTGCCCGGATGAGCTGGTGGGTGAACGGGCTGCGCGCGAGCTGTTCGGCGTCGGCGGGCGTGGCGAGCCCGGCCTCGACGGCGATGCCGGCGTGCAGCGCGGCGCGCATGATTCCTGCCCAACCGAGCTCTGAGAGGTTCACTGAGACGAAGTCCGGTGGCCGCCGCCAGGCCCTCACAGCCGCGGCACGCGCGAACGGATCAGGATCGATCGCCTCCGAGGTGGAGAGCCCGATCGGCAGGCCGGGAACCGCGGCGCGGACCGCCGCGACGGCAGCGTCGCACGCGGCCACCGCCATCGTCTGCGCGCCGCCGTGATCGCGAGGATGCATGTGCACGGCGAACGCACCAGCGTGCCAAGCAGCGCTCGCGTCGGCGGCAAGCTCGGCCGGCGTCTGTGGTATCGCAGGGTGCTCTGCCCTCGTTCGCCCCCCGTTTAGGCAAGCCTTCACCGCCATTTCAGCTCCAGCCTGGGCCGGGGATCGCCACAGCTAACGATGCGAATCGTGCGCTGACCGTCACTATCGGTAGAAGTGTCGCGTGTAGCGCAAGCGACAGCTGCCTCGTGCGCGCCGCGTCTCGCGGCGGCTGGTTGAGGCTGCGAACGCCTGCGGCTGCCGGCGAATCGTGGCCAGCAACCAGCTAGGCTCCGTGGAGTGGACGAGGGACTTCCGATCGCCTACCAGGTGCTTGACGAGGGCATCCCGGTGTATGCCGCCGACGGCGTTCAAGTGGGGACTGTCGACCACGTCGTCGCCGTTCCGCAGCAAGACATCTTTCACGGAATCGTGCTCCGGGGGGTCGACGGGACCCGACGATTTGTGGCGGCCGACCAGGTCGCGTCATTACATGAGCGCGGCGCGGACCTGCGTATCAGCGTGGCGGCGGCTGCCGCGCTGCCCGAGCCACACGGTGGGGCGCCCGCGTGGCGCGACCGCGAGCCCGGTGTCAAGCCGAGCCGCTGGACGCACCTAGTCGACTTGGTGAGCGGCAAGGATCCACACCGGCGCGACTGGACCGAAGACAACTAGTACGGACTCCCAGAGCACGATCGAGACGTGCGGCGGTCGCTGTCCGAGCTGAGCAGCAACGCGACCCCGGTGGCCCGATCGGTGCTGCGCTCCCAAAAGCAGCAGCGCGCCCGTCGCCTACGAGCCCCGAAGCGGAACCCCTTACGCGCCTGGCGGAATCCCAAGGCTTGCGGGGAACACGTGCTGGCATTCGAGGATCTTGGTGGTGATCCGCGGCGCATTCGGGTCAATGCCGACGGCCTGCGGATCGAACACAGCCCGGCCTTGATCGAGGGTGGGATCGGGCCAGTTCGGGACCCCATGGGAGCGCATACACCGGGCGAACTTCAGCATGTCATTGTGGATCTGCTGCACCACGGGCGCACTCGGCAGAACGCCGGGACCGCCGTCTGGAAGCAGATGCCCGCAGGCCTGGGTCGCCGACTGGAACCGGGGGTTGCCGGCCGTGAGTTGGACTTGGCTCTTCGGCCACACTCCGCGCCTGTTGGGGTCAGGAAAATCGGACACGCCGTGCGAGCGCATGCAGCGCGAAAAGGCGACCGCCTGGCTGATCGTTGACGTTCCCGCAAGCGAGGACCCGCCGGAACCGGTGGATGAGGGGTGTGAACTGCCGCCGCATGCCGCCACCAGCAGGGCCAGGCCGATCGTGCTGGAGGCGAGCGTCGGCGTCCAACACGGACGGGCCTGCCGCCTGGGGTCGTGCGGTCCGACGGGCCGTCGGCCTCTCAACGCTGCCAGGAGCCCCACGGAACCTGAACACTCGCCAAGTGCTGGAGGTGCAGACACTGGCCGATCGCAGTGTTGATCTGCGGCCCAAACGAACCCGACGCACCCGCCTCGAGGCTCGGTATGCCCTGAAGATCGAAACCAAAGGGCGGAGCTCCCGGGAAACTCGCGAGCGTGGGACTGGGGTCGGGCCAGTTCGACACCCCGTGGAAACGCATGCAGCGTGCGAAATCCACCAGTCTGCTCAGGATTTGTCGCGACGCGGCGTGGCTCACCTGAGCACCACTGGGGAGCACGCGCTGGCAGGCTCTTTCGGCCGCGTCTACCCGTGAGCTGCTGACCCCGAGTGCCAGCAGGTTGACCTTGGGCAGCCCCTGCGTGCCCGGACCGCTGTTGCTGGTGCTTGGGTCGGGGTATTTCGACACGCTGTGGGCCCGCATGCAGCGGGAGAACGCGAGCGCCCGTGAGATCGGTGCCTGGGAGGCAGTGATTTTCGAGCTGAGCTGCGCCGCGTGACTCCCCGATGAGCCGCCGCATGCGGCCATCAGCAAGCAGAGGCCGGCTGTCGCGATGACCGCGGCCAGCGTTCGCGGTGCGGGCGGCCATGCCCGCCGTCGCCGCTGTATGACGCGCGCGCTGTCGCTCATCATGCCCTCCGAATTGGCCCATTGTCGCCGCCGTTCCTGTGCTGGGCCTGAAGCCGGGACAGTCTTCAGCTAGCGCTCAGGATCGGGCGGCGGTGCGCGGCGAGAACGAGCAGCCCGCCGCCGAGCGATCGACCGCACGCGCCGGCTCCTGCATCGCCGGGCCGCGTCTCCGCTCCGTTTTGGCGGAACGGTCATACCGGGGAGCAATCGCGAATCAGACGGCCGTGTCGAGCGCCCCTGACGCCGCGGCCGGCGGCGCGACATCGGAGTCGGCGCTCGGGAGAGGATTGGCGGGAAGGCGAATCGCGATCCCGAGGCCGGCGAGGGCAACGATGGCGAGGACGATCATCGCGGCGACGTATGTGCCGTTTCCTGAGACGAGGTTGGAGACGATGATCGTGCCCGCGATCGCGGTGCCGAAGGATGAGCCAAGGTTGGAGATGCTGCGCGACAGTCCCGAGATCTCGCCCTGCTTGTCCTCGGGGAAAGCTGACTGGACGAGGTTGACCGATGGGGTCAGCATCACGCCTAGGCCGAGCCCGATCAGCAGTAGCCCGGGCGCGAACGCCCAGGCGCTTGACGAGGCCGCCTTGACTAGCGCGAGCAGGAGCCCGATCCCGACTGCGGTCATACCGAACCCGGTCGAGATCAAGGTCTTCTGCAGGCGCTTCTTGGCCAGCCGCTCGGCGGCGAGGGAGGAAGCGAGGACGCCTACCGTGGCGGCGGTGAAGATCACGCCCGTCTTGATCGCCGAGTAGTGGCGTTCGGTCTGGAGGAACACCGACACGACGAACGAGACCCCCATCAGCAGCAGCCACTGCAGGTTCTGGGTGATCAGGCCGAGATTCGAGGTGCGGTTGCGGAACAGCTCGATCGACAACAACGGCTCCTTGCCCGCTCGTTCGCGCGAGCGGATGAAAACCATGAACCCGGCCAGGAAGACGATGCCGATCGCCAGGAACACGACCAGCAGCGTGTTATTGACCCCTGCCTGCAGGATCCCGAGCACGACGAAGAACATCCCGACCGCCGACAGGATCGCTCCGACCCCGTCGAACGGACGCTCGGGATCTGGCGCGACCGGGTCGACGACACGGCGGCCGAGCACGAGGATCACCGCGACCACCAGGGCCTGGAAGACGAACGCGGCTCGCCAGCTGATCGCCGAGGTGATCACGCCGCCGATCAGCGGTCCAGCGGCGGCGCCCATCCCTGCCAGCGCGCTGATCACACCGAAGGCCTTGGCTCGCGATTCCAGCGACGTGAACGCCATCGTTGTGAGGATGTAGACGGGCGGGATCAGAAACGCCGTGCCGACGCCCTGGAATACCGAGTTGCCGAGGATCAGCACGCCGAGGCTCGGGGCGATCGCGCTCAGGACCGTGCCGATGCCGTAGAGGATGAGGCCGCCGAGGAAACATCGCTTGCGCCCCCACCGATCGGTCAGCTTGCTGCAGGGGATCATCAGCACCGCCATGATCAGCAGGAACAGCGTGATCGTCGTCTGCACGCCCTTTACGTCCGTGTGCAGGTCGTGGCTGATGTCGTTGATCATCACGTTCATGTTCGAGCCCGCGAAGCTGCAGATGAACTGGGCCAGCGCCAGCGGGGCGATGAACGCGCGCGGGGACTTGACCCAGGACGCTGTCCCCGAGCCTTGCCCTGACGGTGTCGCGCTCATGCACTGCCTCGCTCGGCCTGCTGAGAGGCGACGGCGGCACTCGGCGCTAGAGCATCCTGGAGCTTCTTTGCGTCGGCGTCAGAGAGCGTCGTCTTGATCACCGTGCCGCCGTGCTTTTTCAGCGCCGCGATCGCCTTGTCGGGGTCGGCCTGCTCGATCACCAAGAACAGCGCTGAGGTGCCCGGCTGCAGGTGATCGTGTACCTGGTGCTGGAAGTCCTCGCCGATGCCCTTCTCTTTCAGATAACCAAACCGCGCACCGACTCCAGCGCCTAACGCCCACCCGGCGAGCGGGATGAGGAACAGCGTTCCGAACAGCAGACCCCAGAACCCACCCCAGATCGCGCCACCGGCCATCGGGATGCCCTCGTGCGAGGTGTGGACGTGAAACGTTCCATCGACGTCGCGCGAGATCACCGCCACCTGCTCGACCCGGAGGACCAGCTCGTCTTCGAGCGCAAACGCCGTCTCCCGCGCTTGCTCGGCGGTCCCCTCATCGGGGTAAGCGATCGCAACGATAGTTGCCAACGCGCTCCTCCTGTTCGATGGTCCTACCGAAGTGGCCCGGCCGGCTTGGTGCGTCCGATTATGGGCGTGCCAACAGCGTATGCGACCCACGCCGACCCCGAGTGTCCAACGGGTTCACGCAGAAACCATCTCAACCGTCTGAGAAAGTTGCTCCCACGAACCACCAGCAGTCCGAAGGAGTCAAGGCCAGCCGCCTAGGGGAGGAGCTGCCTTCGTCTGTGCGCGGGCATGCGCTGCGATCGTGCTCGCGTGGTTCTGTGTCGCCTGTCCGGACGGGCTCGGCGACCGCACGCTGGGCGTCGGGTGCGATCAGGCGTGCTGCTTTAGCCCCGGCAGTGGCAGGCGGGTTCCGAGCCGCCATCCCCCGGTTGGGGTCGGCCTGGCCTCCAGCGTCCCCCGGAGCGTCACGATCCGCTCGCGCAGGCCGGCCAGCCCGAAGCATCCGCCGGCGGTCGCCAGTCGAGCGCCACTGCCATAGGACGCGGCGTTCGCGACGGTGACCGATAGCTCTGCGTCGGTGACGTCCACCGCCACTCGGATCGACGAACCGGGAGCGTGCTCAAGCGCGTTGGCGATGCCCTCCTGCGTGACCCGGTAGGCGACCTCGGCGAGCTCCGGCGCCACCTGCTCCCGGCTCCCTGTGGACGAATAGGTGATCGACAACCCGCTGGTCGCGGCCCTGCGGACCAACTCGTCGAGCCGGTGAAGCCCCCCGTGGGCGCCACCATCCCGTTCATCGCCACCGAGCAGGCGGACGAGCTGATCGATCTCCTCCATGGCTGATTGGGCGCCGACTGCTCATCGGACACCGGCCTGGTCGACGCTCTCGCATGCCCCCAAGCTACGGCCGCGAGCGAGCGGCGACATCCATCCTCAGGAGGAACTCCAACGCGGCCGCATCGTCCTCAGGAAGGAGTCACGGCAAAGTCCTTGACCCGCTATGCACCGGGCGCCCCCGACCGGAGGACTCGCCGTCAACGCCGCGAGGCTACTCAGACCTCCGTCCGCTTGTATAGAGAACCAGGCAATCCCCTGGGGGCTGTTGCGGTCGCTGGCGAGGATGCTGCGGGAGTAGCGCTCGACAGGCGGCGGGTTCGCTACCCGGCGATCGCAACGGCCACCGGGAAGCCTCCGACCGTGATCGGGTGGGCGGCGTGCCGCGAGCGCAGGTTGACCAGCGAGAGCTGGCCCGAATACGTATCCACGACCGCCGCGGTCCGGTCGCCAGGGGCGATCGCGATCGCGGTTGGGTACGAGTAGGTGCCAACGGAAATCGGTCGGGACGTGCGACCGTTGCTCGAGACTGGGGTGACCGTCCCGGAGATCGTGTTGACGACATACGCGGTCGGGCCCCCCATGGCAACCGCAAGCGGCGAGTAGCCGACACGGATCGGGCGACCGCTCGCGCCGGTCGAGACTGTAATCGGGTCCACTGAATCCGTGTCCCCGCTGACCACATCGACCGTGCTGCCGTCCGGCGTCACCGCGAGCGCATTCGGTGCTGCGCCGACGGCGACCGGAGCTCCCGGCTGGTCATCCGCGATGTCGATCGGGGTGACCGTGTCAGACCCATAGGCGGCGACGTACGCAACCGACCCGCTCGCGTTGATCGCGATCGCGGACGGGTATGACCCGACCGGTATCGGCGGTCCGGCGCGGCCGGTCGCGGTTTCGATTGGGGTGACCGTTGCGCCGCGCCAATCGAGAACGTAGGCCGTCTTACCGTCCGGGGTGATGGCGATCGAACGAGGCGCCGAGCCAACCGGGATTGGCGTACCAGCCGTGTCGGTCGCGGTGTCGATCGGTGTGACCGTATCCGAGCCCGTGTTGACCACGTATGCGATGGTGCCGTCAGGAGTGACGGCGATCGCGGCCGGGTCGCGGCCCATTTGGATCGACGCGCCGGGTTTCTCGGTCGAGGTGTCGATCGGCGTGACCGTTCCAGAGCCGCTGTTGACGACGTACACGGTGCGGCCGTCGGGAGTCGCGGCGATCGCCTCGGGGTCAGAGCCAACCCGGATCGCGCGGCCGGCTTTCCTTGTCACGAGTGAAACCGGGATGACACTTGCCGAGGCTGAATTTGCGACGAATGCGGTCGGCGATGGGCGGCCGCTGCTACGTGGCCGGGGCGTAGGAGACGCGGTCGCTCGATTGCGCCGAGCAGCAGGCGCGACGGGGCCAACGGCGAGGCGCGGCGCACCGGCCATCGCAGCATTTGCGAGCCGCGCGTTGAACACGTCATTGAGTGGTTGCGCATAGCGGTCGTTGTCGGTCAGCGTGCCGAGCCCCAGCGCGGCCTCGATCGTCCTCAGCAGGCTGTAATGCGTGTACCGAACGTGAGAGACATAGCCCGCCCGGACGCCCGCGGAGCCCAAGATCAGCGTCGGGATCCGCTGCGCAGGGCGCTCGTGGTCGTAGCCGTCCTCATCGAAAGTGATGATCGCCAGCGACCGTTGCGTGCGCCACGCGGGCGAACTGAGGATCGCGCCGAGCTCCTGTTTGAGGAACGTGTCGCCCGCTCGGATCCCGCATCCCTCCATGTCGCTGCAATCATCCGGCCCAATCCAGACGAAGTTGGGAGTCGTGGCGGCGCTCGCGAGATCATTCTGCAGCGCGTCGAGCGGCGGTAGGTGCGCCGCGCAGTAGGCGGGGCGATTGCGCACGTCGGCGAAGTAGAGGAACGGCAGATCGTCATTCCAGTAGTAACGGTGGACGGTGTCATCACACGGCCCGGCGGCGCTCTGGAGGTAAGCCTTCCAGGTCTCATGTGCGCGGTCGATCAGGTCGCCGATGTTGGAGGCGTTGATCGTGTACTGAGGGTTCTCCTCGAGCGGATCAGTCAGCGGGATGCCGAACACACCGCCGGCAGACAGAGCTAGGTAGTTCCCGTCGCTGGGATGCTCCTCGGCGAACATGTCCGCCAGCAGGCTGGACCGAGGCAATAGACCGTTGAGAAACGGGGCCTGCCTGCGGTTCCCGATCACTGCTCGGAGATCCTGATTCTCGAACATGAAAAGAAACACGTGGTCGAAGTGAGGGATGTGCGCGACCGGTGGTATGAGGCGGGCTTGTTGGGTGCGCGCCGTCACTCGGAGGCTCACCGCCCCAGCAACCGCGCGGTTGTACCCGGTAGTCGGCGCGTTGGCCCCGTCAATGTTCTTCAGCGAGGTCGCCAAGCGCAGAACGACCTTCGCGCTCAGCGAGCCCGGCGGAAGCTGGCCCGACACAACACGTGACGACAGGGCCCTCTTGCCGACCGGACCGATCGTCCGGTGACCAAGCGCGCGTCCAGACGACGACATGAACGTGACAGTGATCGAGGCGGCACTCGTGGTCGTGCCGCCCACCACGGCCGAGAGCCGGTAGCGCGTTGCCCGTGACAGATGTCCGCCACGCGGGGAGCGCAGGGAGACGGTCTGCTCTAAGCGGGCGGTCCCGCCGGCTCCGCCGGCAAACAGCCGCGCCGGCCGGGCCGAGCGGGCGCCCGTCCGTGGGAAACCTGGCGTCCCGTAGCGCACAACGGTTGGCAGGCCGCTCAGCACTCGCCAGCCCGGGATCGTGACGGCGTCCCATCCCTGAACGGAGACCGCTCCAGCGGCCGCGTCGCCATTCAGCAGTAGGTCAGGGCCCAGGCGAGCACCCGCCCGCGCAGCCGAGTTCGCCGTGCCGGACGTCGCGAGCGCGGCCGGGACGCACAGGATCAACGCAACGAGAAGACGGGGAAGGCGGCGGCGTGGGATTCTCGACACTGATGGCGGCAGCTATCCGTACTGCCCGTAGGTTGGGCGCGAACCTATCGCGTCTGGCGCGCGACGTGGGGAAAGCTCGGACACGTCTGTAGAGCAGCCTGCGCGTTCGTTCGTCGCCTCACGGCCCAATGCGCCACGAAAGGCGCATGATGCGCCAGATCTGGCGTATACGCTGCTCACGGCACGTCAGCGTCGAACCCGCTGCTGCCGCATTTATCCAGACCGTCACGCCACTCGCCTAGACCTGCGAGCCTCGGCGAGAGCGGATGCGGCCCGCTGAGAGGGCGTGACGTCACGGATGGCCCTCGTTGATGCGCCGGCGCCGATGGGCTTGCCTGTAGCCGGCGTCGGCCTGGGGCACGTTGTTCAAATAGCGCGGCGTGTAGACCGATAGCTCGTCGTCAGAGTCGACATCGATCACCGCCCGGTCACCGAGTGGCCGGTCCAACCATACGCGGACGGGGCAGTCGGTGTAACTCCGCCGGTGCCGCGGACCGTCGGCTTGCTGCTCGTCGCGGCACACCAAGACCCGCACGTAGACCTCATCGTCGCGCTCATCGACGATGACCTGACAGGCGCCGTGGTCACCGCGACAAAGCGGGACCCGTAGCTCCAGCTCGCCGATGTTTCGCTCGCGAAAGCCGAGCGGTGGGCGAAGCTCTTGCGGGCTGCCATCGGGACATGGGGGCGCCCACTTCTCACGCCACGCGGCTGCGTCAGCGCACTCCTCGAGCCACGAGTCTTCGCTGCCCGTCTCCCAAGATTGCGGGAGGCTAAGGCCGTCGGTCGATCGGTCATCCGCCGATTCGTGCCGCCCGGTTGGTGTCATGCCTCTCAGTGTGAGTGACGATGACCTAGCTCCGCCTGAGTTTTCACAGATCCGCGCGTGAATTGACGCAGAAGCGACGCAATGCGTTGACGCTCAGAGGTGATGACAAGTCCGACGGCCCCCGGCGAGACAGGCCTGAGGCTCAGATCTGATGACAACTCCGACAGCCCCGAGCGAGACAGGCCTGAGGCTCGGATCTGATGACAATTCCGACGGCGCGAGCGAGAGAGGCCTGGGGTTCGGCTTCTACTCGACGGCGAGCGCGCGGGCGCCGCTGACGGACCTGCGCGCGCCGGCGCGCCACCCGCTGAGCGCCATCCCCCCCGCCGGGATGAACGCGATCACGATCATCACCAGCGCCCACACGAACGTCGAGCCGAACGCGTTCGCGAGCGGCGTCGCGATCACCGTGTGTGCGCGGGCGGGCAGGTCCTGCAGCGCAGCGAGCCCGCCGGAGCCCGAGCTCGAAGCGCGCGCGCTGGCGATCGGGAGGTTGCTGGTTACCGCCGAGGCGAGGATCACCGACAGGATCGCGACCCCGACCGAGGCGCCCGCTTGGCGGATGATGTTCATCGCCGTGCTCGTACGGGCGATCGCCGACCGCGGCACCGACTGCATCGCCGCGGTCATGTTCGGCATCATCGCCAAGCCCATCCCGAGCCCCTGGACGAAGCTGCCGGCGCCCAGGATCCAATATGAGGTCGTGGCGCCGACGAACACGAACGGGATCAGCCCGATCGCGACCAGGGGCAGCCCCGCGGCCGGCAGCCAGGTCGGTCCGTAACGGTCTGTGAGCTTTCCGGAGACCGGCATCAGCAGCATCGCACCGAGGCCGCCGGGAGCCAGCAGCAGGCCGGCGTCGAGCGCCGAGGCGCCCCGAACCACCTGGTAGTAGAGCGGGATCAGCAGCATCGTCCCGAACACTGAGATCGCGAACAGGAAGAACGACGCGCCCGCGTATCCGGCGCGCGTGTGGACGAACGTGCGGATGTCGATCAGCGGGTTCGGTGTGCGCCAGCTGTGGACGAACCAGGCGGCGATCAGCAGGACTCCGGCCACGGTGGGGCCCCACGAGCGCAGCGACCCGAAGCCGTAGCTCGATGACTCGGCGAGGCCGTAGATGAACACGGCCAGGCCGGGGGAGAGCAACGCCATGCCGAGCCAGTCGAGCCGGTGGGCGGGCTGGGGCTGATCAGGATCGAGCACGATCAGCGCGAGGATGAACGCGACGACGCCGATCGGCACGTTGATGAAGAAGATCCACCGCCACGAGACGTCGTCGACCAGCCAGCCGCCGAGGATCGGGCCCATGATCGGGGCGATCAGCATCGGGACGCCGAGGATGCCCATAACCCGTCCCATCCGATGCGGGCCCGCCTTCCTGGTCATGATCGTCATCACCGTCGGCATGATCAGGCCGCCGCCGATCCCCTGCAGGACGCGGAAGACGATCATCGACTCGGCGCTCCATGCCAGGCCCGACGCGATCGAGCCGAGCGTGAACAGCACCAGCGAGGTCATGTAGATCCGCTTGGTCCCGAACCGGTCTGCGGCCCAGCCACTGAGCGGGATCACCGCCGCGAGTGCCAGCGTGTAGCCGGTGATGACCCACTGGATCGTCGTCAGCGTCGCGTGAAACGCGACCGCGAGATGGTCGATCGCGACGTTGACGACGGTCGTGTCGAGGATCGACATGACCGCGCCGAGCATCACGACGGCGGCGACCACGAGCGTCTCGCGATCGAGCGCTTCGGGTTCGTTTGTCGGCTGCGTCGGGATGTCTGCCATGGCCTTGAAATCGTACCGGACCGTATGGTCCGTTTACCTCGTCACGACCTGCGGGCGCTCGGCCACGCCATGTACTCGGCGGCCGTGCGCCGAGAGGTCCCGAATGTACCGGGCCACGACGGCCTCGGACACCATGCCCGTGCGCCGCGAGCGCGACGCGCGCATTGCAGGACTCTCGCCGCGATAGCGGCCCCGCATCTCGTGTGAACGGGTCGGATATTCAAGTTGGGCGGTTGTCATGCTGCCTCGCTTTCGAGTTCGTGGGTGATGAAGGCGTCGGCCTCGTCTGGGGCGTCTGCCAGCTGCAGGTCGGGCCGGGCTACGCGCGGGCGAAGCAGGATCAGAGCCAGCACGAGGCCGACGCTGATCGCGGCGGCGCCGACGAGGAAGGCCTCCTGGTATCCCCCGATCAGTGCGCTGACGTGCCCCTGATGGGCGGCGATCAGACTCTTGGTGTGAGTCGCGGCCAAGGTGCTCAGCACCGCCAGCCCGACAGCGCCGCTGATCTGCTGCGACACGTTGGTGATCCCCGACGCCAGCCCGGCATCGCCAGCGGGCACGTCGGCCATCGCGATCGTCAGCAGCGGCATGAACGCGGTGCCGATTCCGAAGCCGATCGCGAAGCAGGCCATGAACACCGTCGGGAAGAAGGCCGTCTGCGGACCGACGGTGCTGAACAGGACCAGCCCGCTGACCGCGCTGGTCATCCCCGCCACCAGCACCGGCAGCTGCCCGAACCGCTCGACCAGCCGCGTGGTGATTCCGCGCGAGAGGATCGCGACTGTGATCGTCCAGGGCAGGAACGCCGCCCCGGTCTGGAGCGCCGAGTAATGGCGGACGTGCTCGAGGTACAGCGTGCCGAGGAAGAACGTCGAGTACATGCCCGTGACCAGGAAGCCGCGGACGAGGCTCGCGTGGGCGAGCCCCCGCACGCGCAGGATGCGCAGCGGCATGATCGGGTTCTCGATCCGGCTCTCGAGCGTCACGAACGCCGCCATCAGGACCGCAGCCAGCGCGCCGAACCCGAGCACGTCGGCCGAGCCCCAGCCGTGGTTGGTCACCTCGATGATCGCGTAGATCGCGCTCATCAGCGAGGTCGTGATGAGCAGGGAGCCGAGCCAGTCCACTCCGTGCTGGAGCCCTTGGCCCCGGTCGTCACGGATCAGCGCCCGGCCGAGGACGAACGCGAGCAGCCCGATCGGCAGGTTGACGAAGAACACCCAGTGCCAGCTCAGCGTCTCGGTCAGTACGCCGCCGGCCAGCAGGCCGAGTGAGCCGCCCGCGACGGATACGAACACGTAGGCGCTCATCGCGCGGGCGCGATCGGCGGCCTCTGGGAAGTCGGCGATGATGATCGCCAGGATCACGGAGGCCTGGGCCGCCGCGCCGACGCCCTGCAGGAAGCGGGCACCGATCAGTACACCCTGGCTGGGCGCGACCCCGCACAGCAGCGACGCGGCGGTGAAGATCACGAGGCCGGCGAGGAACACCCGCTTGCGTCCGAGTAGGTCGCCGAGCCGGCCGGCCAGCAGCAGCAGGCTGCCGAATGTGACGAGGAACGCGTTGACGACCCAGGTCAGGTTGCCCTGGCTGAAGTGGAGGTCATGCTGGATCGAGGGCAGCGCGACGTTCACGATCGTCACGTCGAGGACGATCATCAACTGCGCCAGGCAGACGACCATCAGGGTCGCCCAGCGGCGCTGATCCGGTTTGGGCGTTGGTAGAGATACGAGCTTCATGAAACTCCCGGTGGTTGAAAATCGGCCAGATGTGGGATAAAATGGAGGCCGCCTCCGAAATAACTGGAGGAACCCTCCGGAAACTATACGGAGGGACCCTCCGTTTGTCAAACCGACTTTTCCAAATGAGCACGACCGCAGAACCCCAACAGACCCTCCTCGTCAGACCCAAGCGCGCCGACGCGCGCCGTAACTACGAGAAGGTCCTGGCCGCTGCCCGGGAGGCCTTCCTCGAGGGCGGTGAGGCGACATCGCTCGAGGAGATCGCCCGCCGAGCCGGAGTTGGGATTGGGACGCTCTACCGGCATTTCCCCAACCGCCAGGCGCTGCTAGAGGCGCTCTATGCCGGCGAGGTCGAGGAGCTGTCGCGGTCGGCAGCCGAGCTCGACGGGGAGGACCCATGGGAAGCGCTGAGCCGCTGGTTCGAGCGCTTCATCGCGTACCTGGCGACCAAGCGGGCGCTGGCCGAGGAGCTAATGAACTACATGGACAAGGACGCGCCGCTGTTCAAGGCCTGCCGCGCGTCGATGTTCGCGGCCGGCGAGCCGCTGCTCAAGCGTGCGCAGGAGGCCGGCGCCGTGCGCCCCGACGTCGAGTTCGCGGAGATCCTCCAGATGGTGATGGGGATCGGCAAGATCCCAACCACTGACCCCGCCCAGACCGAGCACATGCTCCGGATCGCCCTGGACGGGTTGCGCTACCGCCCGCAGGACTGACTCCCGGCCCTGGCGGCCGCGGCTCGGCCAGCAAGCCATGCGCCAGCTTTGGCGCATCATGCGCCGGATTCGGCGTATAGTCTCCTGGATGGCTCGCCAGCGCAGCACGGATCTGTTTCCGACTGACCAGCCGATCCCGGCCAGTCAGATGATCGGGCGCGAGACCGATGTGCGGGAGATCGTGACGGGGCTGGCGGCGGGCTCGAACGTGATCGTGGCCGGTCCGCGTCGCAGCGGCAAGACGAGCGTTTGTGACGCGGCGCTGGTGCGGTTGTCGCGGCGCGGCTTTTACACGATCGGCGTCGACCTGTTTCGGATCGCGAGCGCGGCCGAGTTCGCGGAGGCGCTGGTCGCTGCGACGATCGCCAATCGCTCGGCGCTGCGACGGGTGATCCATCAGACGCGTAGAGCGGGGCGGGTCGTCGCCGACGCGTTGCAGACCGCGGCGGTCGTGAAGTCCAAGGCGCAGCTCGGCGAGGAGATCGAGATTGCTTTCAGCCCTGGGCTCGCGGCTCGCGAGCCGGAGCGCTATCTGGACTACGCGCTTGCGCTGCCGGGGCGGATCGCCGAGGCCGACGGCGTGCAGGCGGTGGTGTTCTTCGACGAGTTCCAGGAGGTCGGCAGCCCGAACGAGCCGTACGGCGATTCAGACCGGCTGACGAAGCGGATGCGCGCGATTTTTCAGCGCACGACGAGCGTCAGCTATCTGTTCGCGGGCAGCCTCGAGCACTTGATGCGTGACCTGTTCACGCCGGCCGACCGGGCGCTGCACCAGTTCGGCGGTTTCCACGACCTGCGCCCGATCGACGACGAAGCGTGGCGCAAGGGGCTCGGCGAGCGGTTCGCCGCCGACGACTGCGACGCTCAGCCAGGTGCGTTGGCGCGAATCATCGAATACGGCGAGGGCCAGCCACGCAGCACGATGCTGATCGCCCAGAAGACTCATCTGACGACCGTCGAGCTCGAGACCCGAGTGGTCGACCTGGCGACGGTCGAGCAGGGGCTGCTGGCGGCGATGGCGGCCGACCGCGTCGCGCACGAGCAGATCCTCGAGCGGATCCGGCGCTCTCACAAGCTCGGGCTGTTGATCGCCGAGCGGATCGCCCGCGGACAACCCGTCTACAGCGGGCTCGCGCGAGGGGCGGTACGTCGCGCGCTCGAAGCGCTGCGCGATGCCGGAATCATCGAGAGCCACGGCCGCGGCGAGTGGCGCCTGTCGAACCCGCTGCTACGCAGATACATCCAGACGATCACACCACTCATATAGACACGCGTCAGCTTTGGCGCATGATGCGCCCAGCTCGGCGCATACTCATCACCAAGAATGGTTCGGCCGCTCGCGACGATAATGCGGTGATGGCGCCTGATGAGGACGAAAGCCCCCTCGAGACGGATGAAGAGCTCGAGGGGTGATGATGGCGCAGGACCCGCGCTTTGACGTGTTGTTCGAGGAGGTCCCAATCGGGCCAGTCACGCTGCCCAATCGCTTCTATCAGGTGCCCCACTGCACCGGGTTCGGCGTCGAGAAGCCGTGGTCGCAGGCTGCTCATCGGGGGGTGAAGGCGGAAGGTGGCTGGGGGGGCGTGTGTACGGAGTACGCCGCAGTGTCCGCCGATTCGGATGAAACGCCGTATGTGTCGGTGCGGATGTGGGATGAGGATGACGGTCGGGCGCTGGCGATCACGACTGCTGCTGTCCACGCGCACGGGGCGCTTGCGGGAATCGAGTTGTCACACACGGGCGTTCACGCCGAGAACTCGGAGTCGCGGCTGCCTTCGTTGGGGCCTTCGCAGATCGCCGGGGACTTCACGGTCGGTCAGGTGCCCAAGGCGATGACCACGTCGGATATCCGGCGCGTACAGCGAGACTGGGTGCGCGCTGCCGAGCTGGCGCGTGATTCCGGTTTTGACATCGTGTACGTGTACGGGGGCCACACTTACCTGCTGGGCCAGTTCCTGTCGTCCTTCTACAACCGCCGTGACGACGAGTACGGCGGCTCGCTGCGAAACCGGGCCCGCTTCTGGCTGGAGACGCTTGAGCAAGTGAAAGAGGCGGTGGGCGCCAAGTGCGCCATCGCGTGCCGCATGGCGATCGATCGTGGGGGCGCGGCTGCTGGGATCGACCTTCGGGAGGGATTGCAGTTCGTGCGGATGGCCGACGAGCTGGTCGATCTGTGGGACGTGAATGTCGGTTCGATCGCGGAGTGGTCGCGCGACTCGGGCTCGTCGCGATTCTTCGGCGAGGGCTGGCAGCTCGAGGCCACCGGCCGCGTGCGCGAGGCGACGCGCAAGCCGATCGTGGGTGTTGGCCGGCTGACCGACCCATATCTGATGCTGCGCATCGTGCAAAGCGGCGTCTGGGATCTGATCGGCGCGGCTCGACCCTCGATCGCAGACCCATTCCTACCGGCCAAGATCCGCGAGGGCCGCCTTGACGAGATCCGGGAGTGCATCGGCTGCAACGTTTGCATCTCCAAAGCGGACAGCCGTCGACACCTCGGCTGCACACAGAACCCGACCGCCGGCGAGGAGCACCGTAGAGGTTGGCACCCTGAGCTGGTCCCGGTCGCTTCGAATCGCAATCTCGAGGCGCTGGTTGTCGGAGCCGGCCCGGCCGGGTTGGAGTGCGCGATCACGCTTGCCAAGCGCGGCCTGCGGCGAGTGCGACTGGTGGATGCTGGACCGCTGACGGGAGGCTGCCTGCGTTGGATTACGCGCCTACCGGGGTTGGGCGAGTGGGGGCGGCTGGTGGCCTATCGGACTGTCCAGCTGCGCAAGCTGAACAACCTGAAGCTCGAGACCGGCACGCACCTCTCGGCTCAAGACGTTCGAGACTCGGGTGCCGACCTGGTCGTGCTGGCGACAGGGTCAGCCTGGGCGCACGACGGCCTGAACCCGGCGACCAGAGGACCGATCCCGGGAGCTGATGCGGCGCTTCCACATGTCTTGACCCCCGAGCAGGTGGTGCTGGACGCGAAGCGTCCGCCCGGCAGGCGCGTGGTCGTGTACGACTGCGATGGCTATTTCACCGCTCCAGCGATGGCCGAGCTTCTGGCTGGTGAAGGACTGGACGTGGAATTTGTCACCTGCCACGACCAGGTGGCGCCGTTCTGCGCTGAGACCTTGGAAGACGTGCTGACCCGCGAACGCCTGCACTCGCTCGGGGTAGGTATGCGTCGCGCCACAGTCGTCACGGCCGTGAGCCCCGGCTCGATCGATGCTCGGGACGAGTTCGGCGATCCGATCCGAATCGCCGCCGACGGGGTCGTGCTCGTCACCCAGCGCGTCTCCGACGATCGGCTCTGGCGCGCGCTCCCGGACATACCCCGCGTCTACAGGATTGGGGATTGTGTCGCGCCCCGGCTGATCGCAGACGCGATCTTTGACGGCCACCGACTTGCCCGGGAGTTAGAGACCGAGGACCCACAAGAGGCTCTGCCGTACCTCCGAGAGCGACCCGGCTCGGAGCTGTCGCGCCCAGTTATGGCGGGCCTTGTCTCGGTGGCTTCGCCAGCGCCGACCGTACGCCGCCGTGCCGCGAGGATGCTGACCGGACCGGCAGCCGATATGGCGGCCGTCATCCACTCGCTACTTCGTGATTCGGCCCCCAACGTCGTGGTCGCAGCGGGTCGCGGCGCGGGCTCCGATCTGACTTCCTACCGGCGGCTGGCGGAACTGTACGGTGGCCGCTTCGCCGTGACCCGGCCTCAGGTCGAAGCGGCCCGGGCGCACCGCGTCGAGATGGTCGGCGCGTCCTCGGAGACTGTGTCACCGGCTGTCTATCTGGCACTGGGCGTGTCCGGTGCGCTGCCGCATCTCGTCGGCATGGACACAAGCGGCACCGTGATCGCGGTCAACGCCGATCCCGAAGCCCCGATCTTCGATCACGCTGACATCGGCGCCGTGGCTGACGCGGGCCAGATCGCCCGAGCGCTCACCGACTGCCGTTGATCAACACCTTCGGCCGGAATCCCGGCCGGCTCAGCAGCCGTCGATGCCGCAGCTCTCGCCCTCGGCTACGACCGAGATCGGAGTGCGGTTTGCCCAGCCTTGACGGAGAAGTTCGAGCAGTTGCTCCGGCGGCTGGGCGCCCGAGACTCCCAGTGCTCGGTCGACGACAAACGTCGGCACCGCGCTGATCCCGATCTGAGCGGCGGTCCGCTCGTCGTTGCGGACCTGCTCAGCGAACCGATCGCCGGTCACCGTCGCGCGAGCTTCGTCTTCGGGAACGCCGACCTCGGCGGCCAACCGGACGAGCGTATCCGGATCGCTGACCAGCTCGCCCTCGGTGAAATAGGCCTTCATCAGGCGCTCCTTCATCTCGTCCTGAAGCCCTTGCTCCTCGGCGAGGTGGATCATCCGGTGCGCGTCGAAGGTGGAGCCTCGTCGCTGGATGTCGAGACGGAAGGGCAGCCCCTCTCCGGAGGCGGCGTCGGTCACGCGCTGGTGCATCTCCCTGGCGCGTTCGACGGTGATCCCGTACTTCTGGGCGAGGCTGGTCGCGCTGTCGCCCTCGCGCTCGTGCGGCGCCGAAGGATCGAGCTCGAAGCTTCGCCAGGTGACGTTCACATCGTCCGCATGCTCAAATTGAGCGAGGGCGGCCTCGAAGCGGCGCTTACCGATGTAGCACCAAGGACACGCAACATCTGACCAGATCTCAACGTCCACCGGGACTCCTTAGTTGAGGCAGCAACTAGCTACAGAGTCTAGCCAGCGGTGAACGCAAGCCTGCGCGACGAGCCGAGCACGCAACTCGGACACCGCTGACCCCGCTGTCAGCCGTCAGTCGCTAACAGACGCCGCGTTCTGCGTGATCGCCCCGATCACCTGCGGCCAAAACTCCCGCGGCAGGTCATGGCCCATGCCAGGAATGACGACCAGCTTCGAGCCGGGCACCGCCTCCGCCGTGGCGCGACCGCCGGACACATTGACCATCGGGTCCGCGTCGCCGTGGATGACGGTGGTCGGGACACCGACTCCCCTCAGGAGCTCTCCACGGTCGGGCGCAGTCACGATTGCGGCGAGCTGGCGCGCGCTGCCGGCGGGGTGGATGCCGCGGTCAAACGTGCGGCTCGCGCGGTCGCGCTTGCGGGGCTCCTCGAAGTCAACGCCTTTGGAACCGATCAGGCGATAGGTGTCGAGGTGATTTTCGATGTAGGCATCGCGGCCGCGCGGTGGCTTGCGGAGCATGCGCAGCGCGATGCGGGGCTCGGGCTGGCCGACGCGCCGGTTGCCGGTCGTGGACATGATTGAAACCAGTGACAGCACGCGGTCCGGATGCCGGATCGCGATTACCTGGGCGATCATGCCGCCCATCGAGATGCCCACCACGTGCGCCGCGGGTATCCCCAGCTGGTCGAGCAGGCCAACTGCGTCGGCGGCCATGTCGTCCAGCGAGTAGGCAGCGCTGCGACGATCACGGGTAACAAACTGCCACTGCTTGGGCACAGGCGCATCGTGAAGGATCGTCGATCGGCCGACGTCGCGGTTGTCGAACCGGATCACCCAGAAGCCCTCGGCGGCGAGCTGCTCGCAGAAGTCCTCGTCCCAGAGGATCATCTGCGAGCCGAGGCCCATGATCAGCAGCAGAGGCGTCGCCTCGGCGCTGCCGAACGTCTCGTAGCAGAGCTTGAGATCACCGACGCGGGCCGTCAGTTCGCCCGAGGCAGTCGACACAAGTTCGCGTCCAGACAACGGCCTCAACCCGCGAGAGCCCAGTCGACGATCTCGCGCGGCCGTTGCTCGGGCACCCAATGCGCGACGCCGCTCAGCGACTCGACGTGTAGTAACGGCTCGCCGTGCACCGGCCCGCTCTCGACAGTCCGGGTCACCAGATCTCGCTCGCCGATCAGCAGCGTCGTGGGGACCTGCAGTTTCCGATTCGCAAATCGCCCGCGCACGATCGGCGGCAGCTCGCGCGTCAGGAACGTGCGGTACATGGCGACACTGACTTTAGGAGCCAGGTGGTCAGCGAACACAGACAGGTCGTGATCGGAAAGCTTCTGTCCGTAGCGCCCGCTCTGCAGGATGCGACGGGCCATCGGATCGGCGGCCCGAAGACCGACCACCGGCAGGCTCAGCGGGCCCTGGTAGCTCAGCATCAGCGCCAGCTGTCGCGGGTCTCGCTTGGCCCAAAGATGCGGGGCGCAGAGCGCGAGCATCCGCTCGATCCGAGCCGGCACTCGGAGCGCTGCGAGAAAGCCGACGAACGCCCCCCAGTCGTGACCGACCCAGGTGACTCGGTCGACGCCGAGCGCGTCGAGCAGGGCGAGGAGGTCGGACGCCAGCTGGTCCTTGCCGTAGCCGGCGGCGGGCGCCTCGGTCCAGCCATGGCCGCGCAGGTCGGGCACGATCACCCTAAACCGATCGGCCAGGCCCGGGATCACGTTTCGCCACGTCCACCAGTTCTGCGGCCACCCGTGCACGAGCAGAATCGGCGGCCCATCCTCGGGACCTGCCAACGCGACATGCATTCGGAGGCCAGCCGCGTCGAGATACTCGTGGCGAACGCCAGTCAGCTCGGGCGGGGGCGAGCCGGGGTTACTCACCGGCGCCACTGTACCTCCCACGGGCCGATCGCTGACCCCCACCGGGCCAATCGCTGACCTCCTCCGGGACAAATCGCTGACCCAACGGGCCAACCGCCGTAGGCTTGACCCGTGCCGTTTCCGCGCTTTCTGAGAGGGTCTGCCGCCCGAGAACCCGCGGTGTCGATCGGCGACCCGCGCCTGGAAGGATGGGAGACGGTCGGCACCTTCGAGGATCAGAAGACCGCCGTAGCCTGGCGAGACCAGCTACGGAGCATGGGCGTCGATGCGGCCTGCGTGGCCGATCACGAACTCGACCAGCTCGGCCGGGGGGAGATCTACCTCGTGGTACCTCCAGAGCAATGGTCGCGAGCTAGCGAGATCGTCGACAACCTCGATTGACAGGCGATTAGCCCGAGTCGGTGACCAGGGAAGGCCCCGCAATCCTTGGCGACTCCGATCTCTCAGGTGGACCTGTGCGCTCGTCGCCAGCTTCCGCAGCTAGGGCGGGCGTGCTGCGCGGCCTTGCGAGAGACTGCCCAACACCACAGACCTGGCAAGCACCATGAGGAGTTAACCGATGGCGAATCTGACCGAACGACACGAGCAGTTGGCAGCAGAGTCGAAGTGGGATTTCTCGGACCTGAGCGCGCTGTTTATCAACTGCACGCTGAAGCGGTCTCCCGAACCATCGAACACGCGCGCTCTCGCGGATCTCGCGGTCGCGATCATGGAGAGCAACGGGGTCTCGGTCGAAGTTATCCGAGCGGTCGATCATCAGATCGCGACCGGTGTGTACCCGGACATGACCGAGCACGGCTGGGAGCGAGACGACTGGCCACAGATCTTCGAGAAGGTGATCGCCGCCGACATCCTCGTGGTGCTGTCGCCGATCTGGCTCGGGGAGAAGTCATCGGTCTGTACGCAGGTGATCGAACGGCTGTATGGCAACAGCCATCTCCTCAACGACGCCGGCCAGTGGGCGTACTACGGTCGCGTCGGTGGGTGCATGATCACCGGTAACGAGGACGGCGCTAAGCACTGCGCGATGAACATCCTCTACTCGCTGCAGCACCTCGGATACACCATCCCGCCCCAGGCCGACTCCGGCTGGCTGGGTGAAGCCGGGCCCGGCCCGAGCTATCTCGATCCCGGTTCTGGTGGACCGGAGAACGACTTCACCAACCGCAACACCACGTTCCTCGCCTGGAACCTGATGCACGTGGCGCGGATGCTCAGGGACGCTGGCGGCATCCCCGCGCACGGGAACCAGAAGAGCCTGTGGGACGCCGGCTGCCGGTTCGACTTCGCCAACCCCGACTACCGCTGACCGGCGACCGACGGCCAACCACGGCGCATTCGTCGAGCGCGACGGCGCGCAAAAGACATAGGCCGGGCTTGTATTCTGCCAACAGCCGATGGCGATATCGCAACACCTCAGCCCGATGGTTGGCACCCGCGCAGAGGTTCGTTCGGCTCATGGAGTGGTGTCGGCCGGGCATTCGCTCGCCGTCGAAGCGGGGCTCGGTGCGCTCGAGCAGGGGGGGAACGCGATCGATGCGGTTATCGCCGGCGCCTTCGCCGCCTTTGTCGCCGAGCCGAACAACGCCGGGATCGCCGGTTACGGTCACCTGAGCGCGTTTCTCGCTGACGACGCGAGCTTTCTGACCGTCGATCATGGTCCTCGCGCGCCCGCGCGCGCGAGAGACGACATGTTCGAGATCGAAGCGGGTCCGCTCGACGGCCACGACTGGCCGTCGGTGTCCGGCGGGCGGAACTTCGTCGGTCATCTCGCGCCGGCCGTCCCCGGGGCCGTGGCCGGGCTTTGGGAGGCTCACCAGCGCGCGGGCCGGCTCGATTGGGCTTCGCTCCTGGAGCCCGCGATCGCGATCGCCGAGGCTGGGCTCGAGGTGACCTGGGTCCTGCTGATCGAGATCGCCGCGCGTCTGGCGGAGATCGAGGCCGACCCGACGCTCGCGGCGATGCTGCTTCCCCAAGGTCGGTTGCCGCGGGCGCGCACGGCCGATGACAAAGGCGAGCGTCTGGACCAGCGCGCGCTGGCCGAGACCTTGCGACGGATCGCCCGCGAGGGGCCTGACGCGCTCTACCGGGGCGCGGTCGCCGCGGCGATCGGCGACGCGATCGCGGCGGGCGGCGGGATCCTGTCGGCCGAGGATCTGGCCGGATACGCGCCGAAGCTGATGCACGAGCAGCCGGCCACTTATCGCGGCCTGCACCTCGTGACCGCCAACGATACGGTCGGTTCCGAGGCGCTCGGGATCCTCGAGCAGTTCCCGCTGAGCGAGTTCGGCCCGGGCAGCGTCGAGCACTATCACCTGCTGGCCGAGGCGATGGGGCACGCGTTCGCCGACAACGCCAGCTACTCCTGCGACCCCGACTTCACCGACGACCCCGTGCTGGAGCTCGGCCGGCCGGCGATTCGCAGCCGCCCGCGCCACCGCTATCAATCTCCAGCGAGTGGTGCCGCGCCCGATCGAAGCCACGGCGCCGTGGCTGGAGGGCACGACAGCCAAACGACCGGCGTCGATCGGCGGCGTTCACGGCACCACCCAGGTCGTGGCCGGCGACAGCGAGGGCAACATTGCGGCGCTGATCACGACGATTGGCGCCGACTTCGGCTCCGTGGTCGGCGTACCGGGAACCGGCATCGTGCTCAATAACTCGATGGTCAATTACGACCCGCGGCCGGGCCGCTCGAACTCGATCGCGCCCGGCAAGATGCCGTTCTTCGCGGTGCCGGCGATCGTTGCCGCCCGCGATGGCCGGGCAGCGTTCGCCGCCGCGGGATCGGGCGGCTACGCGATCCTCGCCGGCGTGATCAGCACGATCGTCGGGGTCGTCGATTACGGATTAGGGGTGCAAGCTGCGATCGACCTTCCGCGGGTCCACTCGCAGGGCAACCGCACATACATTGACTCTCGGGTTGGGTCCGACCAACGGGCGAGTCTCGAGCGGCTTGGCCACCAGCTGGTCGTGCAGCCGGTCACGCCCGGCGAGTTGCCGTTCAGCCGCGTCAGCGCCGTCAAGGTCGAGCCCGGATCGCTCACCGCCGGGGCGGGGCCTGCCTGGAACACGGCGGTGGGTGGTCTTTGAGCGCCGGACGCGAAGCAATCCGCGTGATCGACCCGCAGTGGATCCCGCTCTCGGACGGGAGCCGGCTGTGCGCCCGGGTTTGGCTACCGGAGTCCGCGTCCTGGCGCCCGGTGCCGGCGATTCTTGAGTACCTGCCCTACCGCAGAGGCGACGTCACCGCGCTCGAGGACTCACTGATCCATCCCTACTTCGCCGCTCGCGGGTATGCCAGCGTGCGCGTCGACATCCGCGGCAGCGGCGACTCCGATGGCCTCCTGACCGACGAGTATTCAGAGCAAGAACACCGGGACGCGCTCGAGGTGATCGGATGGCTGGCCGAGCAGCCCTGGTGCAGCGGTGCAGTGGGGATGATGGGGATCTCGTGGAGCGGGTTCAACAGCCTGCAGGTCGCGGCGCTGCGGCCCCCGGCGCTGCGGGCGATCATCACCGCCTGCTCGACCGACGACCGCTATGACAACGACGTCCACTATTACGGTGGGTTGCCACTCGGTTACTACCTGCTGCCGTGGGCGAGCGCGATGATGGCCTTCAACGTGCGACCGCCCGACCCCGCGATCGTCGGTGACCGCTGGCGAGAGCTGTGGCACCAGCGGCTCGACGGCAACGTCGACCTGGCCGAGCTGTGGCTTCGCCACCAGGCCCGGGACGACTATTGGCGCCACGGATCGATCTGCCAGGACTACGCGGCGGTCGAGTGTCCGGTGCTGGCGGTCGGCGGTTGGGCAGACGCCTACGTAGACGCGATCTTCCGGATGCTCGAGCACCTTTCTTGCCCGCGTCGCGGGCTGATCGGTCCGTGGGGCCACCAGTGGCCGCAAGCGGGCGAGCCCGGTCCCCGGATCGGCTTTCTGCAGGAGGCCGTACGGTGGTGGGACCACTGGCTCAAGGGCGAGGACAACGGCGCGATGGACGGACCGATGCTGCGCGCGTGGATGCCGGCCCCGGCCTCACCGCAACGCGATGACAACGAGCGGCCTGGACGGTGGATCGCCGAGCACATTTGGCCCGCGGGGTCGGACGCGCTGACGCGGGAACTCGACCCCAGGGGGCTTGAAATCGAAGGCGAGAGCGACAGCGAGCCGCTGACCATCTGCAGCGGCGAGACCGTCGGGCTGGACGCCGGAGCCTGGTGCGCATACGGCAACCCAGCCGACATGCCGCCGGACCAGCGTCGCGAGGATGCGCGCTCGCTGAGCCTGGATTCCGCGCCGCTGCAGGATGGGATCGAGATCTTTGGCGCCCCGGAGCTCGCGCTGCGCGTCGCGAGCGACCGGCCGTCCGCGTTCGTGATGGCTCGTTTGTGCGACGTGGCCCCCGACGGACGCTCGACGCTGATCACGCGCGGCGCGCTCAACCTCTGCCACCGCGCCGGTCACGACGATCCCCGGGCGCTCGAGCCCGGCACCGAGGTCGAGGTTAGCCTCAAGCTCAAGAGCGTCGCCTACGCGCTGCCCGCCGGCCATCGGCTGCGGTTGGCGCTCTCCACGAGCTACTGGCCCTGGTTGTGGCCGTCGCCCGAGACCGCAACGCTGACGATCTCGACCGGCGGCGCCAGCGTGCTCATCGTGCCGGTGCGCGAATCAAAAGCCGCCGACGATCACCTATCACCGTTTGGCCCGCCCGAGACGGCGCCGCCGCTGGCGGTGACGAGCCTGCGTCAACGCCGGCCGGCGCAGACCGTGTCGCATGACCACGTCACGGGGACGGTCCGTTACGAGATGTCGCGTGACTTCTCCGGCGCGCAACGGATGCCGAGCGGACTCGAGTATCACGACCACGACCCGGTCACGTTCACGATCCGCGAAGGAGATCCGCTGTCGGCCAAGGTCAGCTGCCGGCGGCGAGTTGAGATCCTGCGAGGCGACTGGCGGACGCGGGTCGAGCTGCGATCGGAGATGACCGCCGACTCCAATGACTACCTCGTCTCGAGCACGATCGACGCCTACGAGGGGGACACCCGCATTCACTCCCGGACCTTCACCTCCACGATCCCGCGCAACCACACATGATCGCCAAGCGCCTGGACAACATCGACGTGATCTGCACTGACGTCGAGCCGATGCGCGCCTTCTACGGTGACCTGCTGGGACTACCACTGCGGCTGCCGTACGAGGAGGGTCAGGGGTGGGTGGGGTTCCGCGCCGGCGATGTCGTCATCTATCTGATCGAGGAATCAGGCCCCCGCCCGCCTCATCCCCCGCCACGGTTCACGGCCGCGAAAAACCCGCCGGGGATCGACTCCTTCGCCTTCGAGGTCGACGAGCTCGACGCGGCGATCGACGAGCTCGACGCTCACGGCGTCAGCTGGGCGGGGGAGATCGTGGAGTCCGAGTGGTACCGGTATCGCGGCCTGCACGATCCAGAAGGCAATCTCGTGTATTTGACCGAACCCCTGCTCGATCGCTCGCAACCCCCCGTGCCGCAGCCATGAGCTGTGCCCCGATCGACTGCGACGTCCACAACGTTGTCGGTCCGATCGAGACCCTCGAGCCGTATCTCGACGAGCACTGGCGCGAGGTGATCGCCACCTCGCAGTTCGCCGGCCCGACCGATCAGGCCCATCCGCCGAACCTCGCGACCAGCCGGCGCGAGGACCTGGCCGACGTCGATGGCGCGGCGCCGGGCGCCAGCGTCGACGCGCTGCGCGCCCAGCTGCTCGATCCACTGGGCGTGGAGTACGCGATCCTCAGCTGCGACTACGGCGTCGAGAGCGTCCGCAATCCGGACGCCGCGGCGGCGCTGGCACGGGCGGTGAACGACTGGCAGGTCGCTGAATGGCTCGCGCCCGAGCCGCGCCTGCGGGCCGCGATCGTGGTCGCCAGCCAGCAGCCGTCGATGGCGGTGTCCGAGATCGAGCGGCTCGGCGATGACCCCCAATTCGTCGCCGTCTACCTGCCGGTCCGTTCGGCGATCCCGTACGGCAACCGGGTCTGGTGGCCCCTGCTGGAGGCCGCCAGCGAGAACGAGCTCGTGGTCGAGCTGCAGTTCGGCGGCGCGCCGGGGCTGCCGCCCACGGCGGCGGGGTGGCCGACCTCGTGGCTCGAGGAATACGTCGACATGGCCTCGGCATTCCAGTCGCAGCTGACGAGCCTGGTCGCCGAAGGAGCGTTCGATCGCTTCCCGCAGCTGCGCGTGTCGCTGGTGGAGTCGGGCTTCGCGTGGCTGCCGGCGTTCATGTGGCGCTTTGACAAGGCTTGGCGAGGGCTTCGCCGCGAGGTGCCGTGGACCCGGCGTCCGCCCTCGGAGTATCTCCGCGAGCATGTGCGCGTCGCGCTACAGCCCATCGACGGCCCGCCGGATCCAGGCGAGCTTGAGCGCGTGATCGATCAGCTCGGCTCCGACCGGATGCTGATGTTCTCCTCGGACTACCCTCACCGGCACACCGCCGAAGGGCTGGCGGCCGCGCCGCCCGGAATCCTCGGTGACCTCGTCCTGGCAGGCAACGCCCGTGACCACTATCGCCTCTAGCCCATCGATCGCCGGAAGCGTCGTCGACTGCGACATCCACAACGCGCCCCGCTCCGAGCAGGCGCTGCTCGATTACATGCCCGCGCGGTGGCGGCGGCTGCGCGCCCCGGGTGGACGCCTCGATGCCGCCGTCGAGGCCCGCCGCGAGACTCTCGGCGACCGCTCGTATTTCGGGGGGGAATACCCCCGGGCCACGCCCCGCGCCGCCCGAACCGACGCCTGGCCGCCGTCCGGCGACCCACCCGCGTCGGACCTGCCGTTCATGCGCGAGCAGCTGCTCGATCGCTACGGGATCGAGTACGGAGTTCTGACGCCGATGCTCGGAGCCGGCGAACAGCTCGACCTCGAGCGCGGCGCGGCGCTGGCGAGCGCGATCAACGACTGGCAGACCGCCGAATGGCTCGATCTAGAGCCGCGCCTGCGCGCGTCGATCAACGTCGCCTACGAGGACGGCGAGCTGTCGGCCCGCGAGATCCATCGGGTCGCATCCGACCCGCGCTTCGTGCAGGTGCTGTTGCTGATCCGCACCGCCGAGCCGCTCGGGCGGCGCAAGTACTGGAAGATCTACGAGGCGGCGGTCGAGCACGACCTGCCGGTCGGGGTCCACTTCGGAGGCTGGCCCCGCGGCCCGATCACCGGCACCGGCTACCCGTCGTTCTACATCGAGGACTCGGTTGGGATGGCGACCGCGTTCGCCGACCAGCTCACGAGCCTCGTCTGCGAGGGCGTGTTCGAGCGCTTCCCGAGCCTGCGGATCGTCCTGATCGAGGGAGGGATCGCGTGGCTCGCGCCGCTGATGTGGCGGCTTGACCGGGCGTGGCGGCTGTTGCGAGCCGAGGCTCCGCATCTGACGCGCCTGCCGTCAGAGCTGATCCGCGAGCACGTGTGGCTGACCACGCAGCCGATCGACGAGCCGCCGCGGGAGACCGACTTCACCGCGCTGCTCGAGCAGATGGAGATGACGGACCACATCCTGTTCGCCACCGACTATCCGCACTGGGACTTCGACTCTCCTGAGCGGGCGCTGCCGAGATCGCTGGCCAAGCCGGTGCGGGAGGCGATCATGCGCACCAACGCCCACGCGCTGTACCGGCTGAGCCCCGTCAAAGCCCCCGCCGGTGCGTAGGGTCGTCGTCGCTCGCGCCGAGGAGATCGCTCCCGGCGAGCGCAAGATCGTCGATATCGGAGGCCGCTCAGTTGGGGTTTTCAACATCGCCGGGGAGTACTTCGCGCTGCGCAACCGCTGCCCGCACCAGGGCGGACCCCTGTGCGCGGGACTCCAGTTCGCGCCGTTGCGGTCCTCGTGCCCAGGCGAATACGAGCGCGGCAACGACGCCGACCTGATCCGCTGTCCGTGGCACGGCTGGGAGTTCGAGATCAAGACCGGGCGCTCGTTGGTCGACCCGCAGCGAACCCGCGTCCGTAGCTACCGCGCCGGCGTCCAGGAGGAGCCGCCGGGGGACGCCGAGCGCTATCCGGCGCGCCGCGAGGGACCCTACGTGGTCGTGGAGCTCGACCGTTGAACGTTGCCGGGGTCAAGTGCCCGGGTCACGAAGACGCGCACCAGCGGCCGATAGACCTCCCACAACGCGTCGAGCCGGGCGAGCGGATCCGAGTCGTCGTCGACGCGCAGGTCGATCAGCGGGAACGACTCACGCTCGACAACGAGCAGCGCCGCCGAGCGCAGCTCGCCGGCCTCACCGCCGGCGCGCTCGCCCGCACGCACGGCGGCCAGCAGCCGGTCGGCCAGCTCCGGGGGTCCCGACTCAAACGCGTCGACCATCGCCGGCGCCACCCGGTCGTTGCTGAGCACGTTCCCGAGCACGAGGCAGTTCTCGCCCGCCAGCTCCGCCCCGATCGGCCACAGCAACTCGCCCGAGTAGGCGCCCGAGCGGCCATCGGCGTCGAGTACACCGAGCTGCCGCCAGCCACGGTGCGGCGCGCCGTCAGCGACCGCAAACACGGCCTCGGAGACCGTATGGCCTGCCTGAAGCTCGTCGAGCAGCGCCGGTCCAAGGCGCGGGTCAGTCCGGTGCTGGGTGGCGACCACGGCCAACCCCGGCTGCGCGAACAACACGCGCGCGCCGACGGCAACGTCGGAGGTGGTGACAGCGCCCCCGAGCTGACCGGTCTGCGGGCAGCGCCCGAGGATCGTGAGCGTCATCGGAGCCCGCGATGGTAGACGCCGCCGAGCTGCTCAGGCGGCTCAGGCGAGAGACCGACGCGATGGTCGGCGAGACAGAACGCCTCGCTCGCATCGACAGCGGCAGCGACAGCCCCGACGGGATCGCGCGCGTGTGCGAGCTGACGGCGGACCTGTTCAACGCCGCCGGCTTCACGACCCACGCCCGTCCCGGCGGCGGACTGAGCGCGACGCTTACGCGAGGCGACGGGCCCCGGTTGCTGGTGGTCGGCCACGCCGACACCGTATGGCCGGCGGGAACGGCGGCTCAATGGCCGCCACAACACAGCGGGAAAACGCTCAGCGGACCGGGGGTGGGGGACATGAAGGGCTGCCTGGTGATGGCGGCCCACGCTCTCGGGGCGGCTCAAACGACGACCCTCGACGGGATCGGGGAGATCGAGCTGCTGGTGGTCGCCGATGAGGAGCTCGGCAGCGTGTCGAGTCGAGACTGGATCGAGGAGCGGGCCCGCGGAGCCTCGGCGTGCCTGGGCCTCGAGGCCGGCTGGCCCGACGGTGGCGTCGTCGTGGCGCGCGGAGCTGTCGGCGCGCTCACGCTCCGGGCCTCCGGTCAAAGCGCGCACTGCGCCGGGCACGAGGGCCGCGGCGCGAGCGCGATCTCGGCCGTGGCGCCGCTGGTCGCCCAGCTCGAGCGACTGAGCCGACCCGACGACGGCGTCCTCGTGACTGTTGGCGTGTTCCACGGCGGGGTCGCGCGCCAGGTGGTGCCCGACGCCGCCGAGCTGGCGATCGACCTGCGGGCTCCGAGTGCTGAAGCCGCCAAGGGTCTCGACGCCGAGATACGCGAAATCGTCGCGCGCGCCGACGGACCAGAGGTGAGGATCGCGCTCAGCGGCGGGATCACCCGCCCGGCGTTCCCGAGCGCGGCGTCGCAACAGGTGTGGCAGCTGGCGCACGCGCGCGCGCGAGAACTCGGGATCCCGCTTCAGCGCGTCAGTTCGCGCGGCGGCTCGGACGCGAGCTTCGCGGCGGCGCTTGGGGTACCGACGCTCGACGGGTTGGGACCGATCTGTCACGACTCGTGTGCTCGCGGCGAGCGCATCGAGGTCGACAGCCTGGCCGAGCGGGGCGCCCTGATGGCGCTGTTGATCGTCGATCTCGCGGCAGCCTGGAAGGCCCAGGCTCAGGCTCGGGACTCGGGGAACGTCGACGCTCCGGCGTAGCCCTTGGCGCGAAAGGCGTTGTCGAGCATCGCCTGGCCGACCTGGATCATGTACTGCTCGTCGCGGTAGTGCAGCGAGAAGGTCCGCACGTCACGGTAGAGCCGCTCGAGCGGCAGGTCGCGGAACGCGGCCCGGGCGCCGCAGACGTCAAACGCCGTCTGGGTCAGGTTCAGCGCGACCCGCTTGCCGAGGTGCAGCGCGCGGATCGACTCGAGTTCGGCGCGGTCGTGGTCGCCCCGATCCCAGAGGTCGGCGGCCGCCCAGAGCGCCGAACGGGCGGCGAACAGATCGCTCGACATCGCCCCGAGCGACGCCCGCGTGATCTCGGAAGAGGAGAGGTTGGGCCGCTCCCTGACCCAGTCGGTCGTGAACTCGAGCGCCGCGCCGGCCGCGCCGATGTGGTTGGCCGCGAACGCGAGCGTGAAGGTCCGCGGGTCGCGACGCGTCCACGCGCCGGGCTCTCCGATCATGCGCTCGGGCGGCACGTCGTAGGCGGTGATCCGGACGCTGTGGCTGACCGTGGCCCGCATGCCCATCACGTCCCACTGGTCGATCACCTCCACTTCGGGCGCATCGGCCGGAACCAGCGCGATCGTGCTGCGCTCGGCGTACGGACCGGCGCCCGGGACGGCGGTCCAGATCAACAGCTCGTCAGCCGCCGGCGCGAGCGACGCAAAGTACTTCTGGCAGGTGAGGCGAAAGCCGCCGCCGGGTCGCTCCTCGAGCTCGGTGCGCGCGATGTCGGCGAGCTTGCCCGACGGCTTGGCCTCGCTGCCCACCGACGCCAGCAACTTGCCGGCGGAGACGATCTCGGGCAGCAGGCGGCGGCGCTGGTCATCGCTCGCGAGCCCGGAAACGATCCCGAGCGCGTGCGAGTGGACCTGGAGCAGCTGGGCGGTGACGCTGTCGACCCGGGCGAGCGCCTCGAGCAGCTCGTAGTAGGGCCGGTAGCGCCCCTCTGACCACAGCCCTGCGCCACCGAATTCGACCGGCGCGGTCAGGCTCAGGAGTCCCGCGTCGCGAAACTCGTCAAACGTCTCGGCGGGGAAAACGGCCCGCTCGTCGAGGTCGCGCGCGCGAGCGCGGATCGCATCCGAAAGCTCGTCGATCCGCCGCAGCCGCGCCGCCTGGGTGACCACATCGCTCGTCGCAGCCATCACAGCTCCTTCGCGTATTGCTGGTTATGAGTACGAAGCTGGGCATCGGTGCCCAGAAACGCGTGGCGGCTCATGTCCGGGCTGTAGCGGCTGGCCGGCGTCTCTCGCCCGAGCGCCTCGGCGAGGCTGCGAATCATGTGCGGCGCGGCACCGCAGCAGACACCGAGGTAGCGCACGCCGAGCTCGTACGCCTCGCGGCCGAACTCGGCGATCTCGTAGCGGTTGCACGACAGCGGCTCGAGCGCGGTCGGGAACGGCCGGTCGCCGGGTAGGCAATCGCAGTCTGGGTCAGTGAGCGACTGAAAGCTCGGCTCGTCGTCGGTCGTGCGGTAGGGGACCGGCAGCGCGGCCACGTGGCAACTGACCGTCTCGCGGATCCGCTCGATCAGGGGCAGCATCGTCCGCGGCCCACGGATGCAGTTGAGGCCGACGACATCGGCGCCGGCGTCGGCGAGCCGGGCGCAGGCCTCCTCGGGGCTCCAGCCCTCGCGTGTCTCGGGGGCCCGGTGGATCGCCAGCGTGACGACCGCCGTCAGGCCTGCCTGCTTGATCGCGTCGAGCGCCAGCAGGGCCTCCTCGCCCCACGAGAAGGTCTCGGCGATCACGAAGTCCATGCCGGCGTCGACGATCCAGCCGAGCTGCTCGTCGAACATACGCCGCACGTCGCGCCGCGTCTCGGCGTCGGGGTAGAAGGCGTTGGTGTTGGAGAGGTCCCCGGCCGCCAGGCAGCCGCTCTCCCGCGCTACCTCGAGCGCGATCGAGAGCGCCTCGCGATTCAGCGGCTCGATCAGATGCTCCTTGCCGATGATTCGCATCTTTTCGCGATGGGCGTAGTAGGTGAAAGCCTCGACGACATCGGAGCCGGCGTGAACGAACTCGCGGTGCAGCCCGGCGACGAGCTCGGGATGCTCGAGCACGATCTCGGGCACGTAGGCGCCGGCCTGCAGATAGCCGCGCCGCTCAAACTCGAACAGATAGCCCTCGGCGCAGATCACCGGTCCCTCGTCGAGCCGTTCGAGCAGCCCCTTCCCAGCAGCGTCGGTACTCAATTCACGATCTCCTTCGGTGTCGATTGTCGTTGTGTCGCGTAGAGCTCCGGGCGGCGGTCCGCGAGGACATCGTTGCGGGCGCCGAGCGACTTGTCCCGCGCGGCGCTGAGGTCACAGGCGGCCTGGAGCAGCCCCGGCCCCGGCAGCGGGCCGGCGAGCACGTGTCCGCCGGGATCGCAGATCACGCTGGCCTGGGCCCATTCGATGCCGCGTTCGCGGCCGGCGCGGTCCGCCTGGGCGACGAACACGCGATTGACGTGCGCGGCCGCGAGCGCCAGCACGACCTCGATCGCCAGCGGGCCGGTCGGGGGGTCGAGCACCGGCGAGTTCATCGGGACGGCGATCAGCTCGGCTCCGCCGAGCGCCAGCGCGCGCATCACCTCCGGGAAGAAGGCGTCGTAGCAGATCGCGAGGCCCACCCGGCCCGCGGTCGTCTTGACCACGGGTGGGGGCGTCGAGCCAGCGAGAAAGATCAGCTGCTCGCGATCCCAGAGATGCGTCTTGCGGTATACGCAACGAACACCGTGCGGGTCGACCACCGCCGCACTGTTGCGCGGCCGGCCTTGGGGATCGAGCTCGCAGAAGCCACCGATCACGACCACGCGGTGCTCGGCGGCGAGTTCGCGCCACTGCGTCACCGTCGGGCCGTCCGCCGGCTCGCCGAACTCGCGTGCCTCGGACTCGTCGGCGAACGCATAGCCGGTCGTGCACAGCTCAGGGAGTACCACGAGGTCTGCGCCGGCGAGCGAGCCGGCCTCGATCGCCTCGGCGGCGAGCGCGCGGTTGCCCTCCAGGTCGCCGAACACCGGCGCGAGCTGGGCGCAGGCGACGCCGAGGGGTTCGGATAGCTGCTCTTTTATTGCCAACAGCGAATGGTTTTACGGCAACTGGCCGTGCTAGTCAAGGATCGGGGCAGCTGGTAAGTTGACCAACCCGTGTTGGCCATATGGCTCGCCGCTTGATGATCGCGACCCAGTCAGACCAGACCCTGTGCGACTTCATCGGAGAGCTCGCCCTCGACGACGCACCGGTGTCCGTCCGCAAACGCCTGGCGCTGCTGCTCGCCGACATGGCGGCGGTGTGCGTCGCCGGACGGCCGGCGCCGGCCTCCGCGATCGCGATTGACTACGCCCAGGAAGTGCATCCAGCCCCCGAGGCCGTGGCGCTGTTCGACGGCCGTCGCGTCGGGGCGCCCGGAGCGGCGTTCGCCAACGGTGTGCTCGCCAACGTGCTCGACTTCGACGACGGTCACCGCCTCACCAAGGGTCACCCCGGAGCGGTGGTGATCCCCGCTGCGCTCGCGGTAGGTCAGCTCGTTGATGTATCCGAGCGGGACTTCCTGACCGCAGTGCTGATCGGTTACGAGGTGGCGATCCGTGCGGGGATCGCGCTCCACCGCCGCGAGCACGCCTATCACGCCTCCGGCGCGTGGGGCGGGGTCGGCGCTGCCGCGGCCGCGGCGCGGTTGCTCGGGCTGGACGGATCGCACACGATCGCGGCGCTCGGACTCGCCGAGTACCACGCGCCGATCGCGCTGATCATGCGTTCGTGCGCGGAGCCGCAGATGACCAAGGACGCGTGCGCGTGGGGCGCCGGAGTAGGGGTCACCTCGGCGCTGCTCGCGGCCCGTGGGTTCAGCAGCGTGAGGCCCCAATTCCTCGATGCGGAGCTCGATGACCTCGGCCACCACTGGCGGCTGGAAGAGCTCTACATCAAGGCCTACCCATGCTGTCGCTGGTCGCAGGGCGCGATCGCCGCCGGGCTCGCCGCGTGCGGCGAGCGCACGATGCCCGCCGGCGAGATCGAACGCGTGCGGGTGAGGACCTTCGCCGCCGCCGATCTACTGGCCACGGTCATACCCGAGACCACCGAGGAAGCCCAGTACAGCCTCGTCTGGCCGCTGGCCTGCGCGCTGGTTCGCGGTGGCTTTGGCGTCGACGACGTCCTCGGCCCGTTCTCGGATCCCGACGTCAGGGCGGTGTTTGACCGGATCGAGGTGATCGTCGATCCCCAGCTCACGGCGGAGTTCCCCGCGCGCCGGCTGACCGCGGTGGAGATCGAGCTCGCCGACGGTCGCAGGCTCGCAGCCGGGCCGATGGAGGCACCCGGGGAGCCGGAGGACCCGGTGCTGCCGGGGCTGGTGGCGGACAAGGTGTCGCGGCTGATCGGCTCAGACGTGACCAGGCTCGCGGGAGCTGGGGCGCGCGGTCTGCGCGACCAGACTGCCGAGCAGCTGCTGGCGCTGATGTGCAACGCGGCGCCGGTGGCCGTCGGTGCCTGAGCTCAAGCTCGACGGAGTCACGCTCGCCTACGAGCAGAGCGGGGCCGGCGCCGACATCGTCTGGCTGGCCGCGGGCGACAACCCGGGTGAGAACTGGCGTCGGTATCAGACGCCCGCGTTCGACGACGACTACCGCAGCACGACCTACGACGCGCGAGGTGCAGGCGCGACCCGCTCCGAGAGTGCGCCGCCGTGGTCGATCGCCGCCCACGCGGCTGACCTGGCCGAGCTGATCGTCGCCGTCTGCGACCCGCCGGTGATTCTCGTCGGGCTCTCGATGGGATCGCTGATCGCCGTCGAGCTCGCCCACGACCGGCCCGAGCTCGTGCGCAGCGCCGTCGTGATGGGCACCTGCGTGCGCAAGACCGGGTTCATCCGCGAGTGGGAAGAGGCCGAGATCGCGTTCCGGCGAGAGGGTGGGTCTCTGCCGCCGGCGTTCGCGACGGCCCACTACGCGATGCAGTACTACCCCGCGGACGCCCTCGGTGATGACGCGACCTGGGAGCGGATCAAGCCGTTCGTCGCGGCCGACTTCGCCCAGCGCGACGGCGCGATGCTCGCCGCCCAGTGGCAGGCGTGTCTCGACTACGACTCCGGGACGCTGCTACCGGCGATCGCGGCGCCGATCCACGCCGTCGCCTTCTCCGAGGATGTGCAGACGCCGCCACAACGCGTCCGCGAGGTCGCAAAGCTCGCGCGCGATGGGCACTTCCATCTCCTTCAAGGCCTTGGTCACGGCTCGGCATTCGGCCACCGGCCCGAGGTCGTCAACGAGTGCCTGCGTTCGATCATCGATCGCGAGACGGGAAGATCGACAGCGGCAGCGTGAAGCCGACGTTCCAGACGCCGGAGTCGACGATCTCCATGATCTTGAGGTCGCCCGCGAGGCTGCACAGCACGTAAGCCTCGCGAGCGCTGAGGCCGTGCTCGGACCGCAGCCACGCGATCGCGTTGCGGACCGCGATCCGCGCGCCCTCCATCAAATCCGCGTGGATGCCCATCGTCCCGAAGTGGCCCTGGCTCTCGTCGACCTTGAGCAGCGGGCCGGCGGTCTGAAAACAAGGCCCCGGGATCGTCCGTTGCTCGAGCGTGAGACGGAGGCTCGCGTTCATCGGGCACTCGATCGCGGTCACGCACACCTCCCCGTCGCCCTGTGCGGCATGGGGATCGCCGCACGAGAACAGCGCCCCTTCGCACCAGACGGGTAGCCACAGCGTCGACCCCTTTGTCAAATGGCGGGCGTCGATGTTGCCGGCTCCCTTGTGGGGCGGGAACGCCGATGCCTGCGCGGGGGTGTCGGGGTGGGTTCCCATCGTCCCCAGGAAGGGGCTGATCGGGATCCGGATTCCCGGTGCGACCTCGACCGTGACCCGCTGTCGCAGGTCGAAGGTCCCGGCCCACGGCTGTGGGAAGTCGTCGGGCAGCAACCCCAGCCCGGGCAGGATCGATGCCCAACCCCAGTCGCCCGGCTCGAGCTCGAGGATCTCGATCCGGAGCGTGTCGCCGGGCTTGGCGCCCTCCACCCAGACCGGTCCCGAGAGGTGGTAGGTGGTGGCGAGGTCGAACTGCGTCTGCTCGTAGCTGTCGCCCTCCCGGATCTGACCGTGGCCCGCCATCCGCAACTCGTAGCGGACGACGTCGCCCGAGGCGACCCGCAGGATTGGCTCGAGCGTGTTGTCCCAGCCGTGGTGGACGCGCTGGGGATCGACCGTTTGGTCCACCGGCGCCAGGGTATTGTTACCAACCTCAATTGGCAACTTGGCTCCCCATCGTGCTGTTCGTCGATCGCGGCTTCAAGTTGGAGCCGTTCGTGCAGGAGTTCGCCGGGGAACTCGAGTGTCGCGAGCGCGTCGCCCCGGACGAGCGTGAGCGCGTGGTCGCGCTGGTCACGGGGATCGAGCCGGTGGGCGCCGAGGACGTGATGCCGTATCCGGGTCTGAGGGTCGTCCTGACGTGCTCGATCGGCACGGACCATCTCGACACCGCGGCGCTGCACGATCGCGGCCTGACGGTCTGCCACACGCCGAACTACTGCACCGACGAGGTCGCCGATCACGCGCTGGCCTGCATCCTGGCGGGGTGGCGCGAGCTGTGGACACTGGGGGCGGCGGTCCGCTCCGGGCGGTGGGATCCTACGGTGCAGCTGCGCCGATTCGACGCCCAGCGCCTCGGGATCATCGGCCTCGGCCGGATCGGCTCGGCCCTCGCCGGCCGGGCCCGGGCGCTCGGAATCGAGGTGGTCGGCGCCGATCCCTACGCGGCGGCGCCCGAAGGTGTCGAGCTGCTCGAACTCGAAGAGCTGCTCGCGACCTCGGACGCGATCTCGCTGCATGCTCCCGCTACGCCGGGAGCGCCGCCGCTGCTCGGCGCTCCTCAGATCGCGATGCTCAAGCCGGGCGCCGTGCTGGTGAACCTCGCGCGCGCCTCGCTGGTCGATCTGGATGCGGTCCTGGCGGCGCTTAGAGCAGGCGCCCTCGCCGGAGCGGCCTGGGACGTCTGGCCGCAGGAACCTCCGGCGAGCGACGACGAGCGACTCCAGACTCCCGGTCTGCTGGTGACTCCACACGCGGCGTGGTCCTCGCCGCAGGCCGACGAGGCCTACCGGGTCGAAGCGATCGACGCGCTGCGGGCGGCGCTGATCCTGGGCGAGGAGCCCGCCGGCCTTGTCCGCTGACCCCAAGCCCGCCAGGAGTGCCC
Source organism: uncultured Solirubrobacterales bacterium (assembly GCA_963756655.1). GTDB lineage: Bacteria > Actinomycetota > Thermoleophilia > Solirubrobacterales > Solirubrobacteraceae > Palsa-465. The sequence continues at coordinate 10,425 of CAVWOQ010000020.1, read as the reverse complement.
GCGGCAAGCGCGCCGCGAGCCCTCCGAAACCGACCGGCGAGCGTGAGACCAGCATCCGCCGCGGCGTCGAGGTGCTGCTGTCGCTCGCCAGCGAGGAGTCGCTCGCGAGCAGCGGCCTCGGCGTGACCCAGATCGCCGAGCTCCTGGGTCGGGAGAAGAGCCAGGTCTCGCGGGCGCTGAAGGCGCTGAACGAGTACGGGCTCGTCGAGCGCAATCAGGACTCCAGCTACCGGCTCGGCTGGCGGCTATACGCGCTCGCTCAGCTGGCCGGCGAGCGGCGGCTGCTGGAGGCGGCAACTCCGATGATGCGCCGGATGGCCCATCTGCTCGGCGAGCGCGTTCACCTCTCGGTGCTTCAGGGAACCGAGACGCTGACCGTGCTTTCGGAGTCACCGGGGAGGACCGTCGAGACCGTGGGCTGGGCGGGCCGCGTGACGCCGGCCTACTGCACCTCGGCTGGCCGCGCATTGCTTCTGGACTGGGACGCCGACGAGATCGCCGCGGCATTCGCCAACGTCGAATTTGTCGCCCTCGGTCCGAAGACGGTCAGTTCCCCGGCGGAGCTCGCGACGGCCGTGCTCGCAGCCCGCGCGCGGGGGGTCGTCGTTGTCGACGAGGAGTTCGAGCCGGATCTGATCGGCGTCGCGGTCCCCGTGCGTGACTCCCGGAATTCGGTCATCGCGTCGCTCAACGTTTCAGCGCCCCGCTACCGGTTCGTCGAGCGTGTTGAAACGGCGGCGCAGGAGTTGCTGACGGTCTCGGCCGGCCTCTCGCGCGAGCTAGGTGATCCGGGCGCGGTCGAGCTGCCGGATTAGGATCAGCGCGCCCGCACGCCCGCGCGACCGAGCATCTCCACCAGGCGCGCGCACTCGGCATCGGTCCCGACCGTGACTCGCAGCAGGTCTGGCGCACCCAGCCCACTCAGCGAGCGCGTCGCCACCCCGGACGCGAGCAGTCGTCCGGCGGTCGCGTCGGCGTCGCCGACCTCGACGGCGAGGAAATTTCCGTGCGATGGGTACGAGTGCCATCCGTGCTCGGACAGCGCTGCCTCGAGCGCGGCCCGCTGCTGCTGATTGACCCGGCGCCGGCGTTGGACCTCGTCGGGGCTGTCGAGGCTCGCGAGCGCCGCGACGGCGGACAGTCCGGTCAGGTCGTAGTAGTGGCGGCTCTTGGCGACCGCGGTGACGATGCTCTCCGGCCCGGCCAGGTATCCGACCCGCAGTCCAGCGAGTCCGTAGAGCTTGGAGAACGTTCTCAGGGCCGCGACGTTGGGGCGCTCGCGGACGTACTCCGCGATGCAGTCAAGCTGATCGGGACCGGCTGAGAACTCGTGGTAGGCCTCGTCGACGACGACGAGCACGCACTTCGGCACGGCGTCGACGAAGCGCCGAAAGTCCGCCCGCGTCACGACGCCGCCGGTGGGGTTGTTGGGGCTGCAGACCCAGATCAGTCTCGTCCGCGGACCGATGAGGTCGGCGATCGCCTCGAGATCGAACGCCCCGTCCGACAGTGGTGCGAGCTTGACGACGGCCTCCTGCTTGGCGGCATCGGTCACGTAGGTCGGAAACGATGGCCAGCCGGTGATCATCTCGTCACCGGGCCTCAGGAACGCGGTGCTGAGATAGCCGATGATCGCGTCGGCGCCGTTACCGAGCGCGATCATCTCGGGCGTCAGTTCGTAGAGCTCGGCCAGACGCCTGATCAGCTTCCCGTCCCGTTCCGGATAGCGGTTCACCCTCGAGGCCCCGGCGACGATCGCCTCCAGTGCGGCCGGGAACGGCCCCAGCGGGGTCTCGTTGAACGCGAGCCTGATCGTCTCGTCCGCAAGTGCCGGCACCGGCACGTAGGGGTCCAACGTCGCCGGCCAGCTCGCTTGCGGGGAGGGCGATAGAGCCACGGCCTTATGATCACACGCTTGGCAATACGACAACATCGGGTGGTCTGATGCCATCGTGTGGAGAGGCCGTCGCCGCGCTGTTGGAGGGCATGGGGGCTCGGACCGTGTTCGGGATCCCCGGCGTCCACACGCTGGAGATCTACCGCGGACTGAGCAAATCGAGCCTGCGCCATGTCGCCCCGCGCCACGAGCAGGGCGCCGGGTTCATGGCCGACGGCTGGGCCCGGGTGACTGGCCAGTTCGGCGTCTGCACGCTGATCGGCGGGCCCGGGCTGACGAACGCGATCACGCCGATCGCCCAGGCATACCACGACTCGGTCCCGATGCTGGTGTTCTCCGGCGCCGTGCCCGACCGGGATCGGGACCTCGGCGAGATTCACGATCTGCCTGACCAGCAGGCGCTGATGGCGACCGTGACGGCGTTCAGCCACACGGTGCGCGATCCCGCAGAGCTCCCCGACGTGTTGGCCCGCGCGGCGGAGGTGTTCGAGTCCCGCCGGCCCCGACCGGTCCACGTCGCGTTGCCGCTCGACGTGATCAAGCAGCCGGCCGGCGAGCTGACGCTGTCCGCGGCGCCCCCACGCAGGCCACGCGCGCCGCAGGAAGCGATCGCCCGCGCGGCGCAGCGACTCGGGGCGGCCAGTCGCCCGCTCGTGCTGCTCGGCGGCGGCGCCAAGGACGCCGGACCTCAGGCGCTGGCGCTCGCGCGCCGGCTCGGTGCGCCGATCGGTCTGACGATCAACGGACGCGGGACAGTGCCGCACGACGACGAGCTCTGCATCGGCTCGGCGCTCAGCTTCGAACCCGTGTCGGCATTGCTGCGCGACGCCGACGCGACCCTGCTGGTCGGCGCGCAGCTGTCCGATCTCGACCTCTGGGGGTTGACCGAGCCGCTGACCCTGCGAGGCCTGATCCGCGTTGACATCGATCCGGAGCAGCTCGTCCGCCGCTGGCCAGCCGAGGTATCGCTATACGGTGACGCGACGGCGACGCTCGGCGATCTGCTCGAGGCGCTTGACGGGGCCGTCGACGAGGCTCGCCTCACCGACGCGCGAGCCCGGGTCGCCGACGCCCTGGCGCGGCTGCGCCCGCCGCCGGAGGTCGCGCGCTTCGAGCCGTTGCTCGAGTTGCTCGACAGCGTCCTGCCAGCCGATCGGATCGTCGCCGGGGATTCGACTCAGCCCGTGTACGCCGCCAACCACCTGCTGCCGGTGTCGGAGCCGCGTTCCTGGCTGATGCCGATCGGTTACGGCTGCCTCGGTTGTGCGCTGCCGATGGCGATCGGCGCCAAGCTCGCCGCTCCGGAGCGCCCGGTGCTTGCGCTCGCTGGCGACGGCGGCTTCATGTTCACGATCCAGGAGCTCGCCACGCTGCGCGACCTCGGTCTGCCGCTGGTCGCGCTCGTTTACAACAACCACGGCTACGGCGAGATCCGCGACGCGATGGACGGCGGCGAGATCCAGCACCTTGGGACCGACGCATCGCTCTACGACCTGACCGCGGTGGCGCGCGGCTTCGGGGTGGACGCGGTCTCGAGCTCGACGCTGGGGGAGCTCGAGCTTCAGCTGGCCGCGGCGCTCCGGAGTGATCGGCCGACGGTGATCGAGTACGTGGACGCGAGTTAATGGAGGCCTAATGTCGCTTGTACACGCGGCGGTTGCGGACCCTTCCAGGGAGTGGTAGAAACCGCACCACTCGTTGGCTATATGGCAACAGGAGTCACACATGAGCCGCACTGAAGACCGGGAAACGCCCCGTTTCACCCGCCGGGCAGCACTTGCCAGGGGAGCCGGCGGCCTCGCCGCGGCCAGCTCGCTCCCGGCCCTGCTCGCGGCCTGCGGAAGCTCGAGCTCGTCCTCATCGTCCGCGTCCGCGTCGTCGTCGTCGTCCGGGGCGTCCTCGAGCGCGGCCCCCGCGGGAAGCATGACCGGGACGCTCACGATCCTCACGTACCCTGACTGGTACGGCCCGAATGAGTTCTCGGACTTCGAGAAACTCCACCCCGGCCTGAAGATCAAAACAGCCGTCAGCGGCACGACCGGGGCCGCGGCTCAGATCGCTCAGATCTCGACGAACCCGGGCGCGTTCGACGTGACGCTGGCCGGCGTCCCCGTCTCCTCGCAGATGAAGCTCGCCGGGATCCTCGAGCCGATGGACACGACCGCGATCCCCAACCTCGGCCTGACCGGAGCGCCGTTCCGTGCGGCGTTCCCGTTCGGCATCCCGACCGACTTCGGCAAGACCGGCTACGGATACCGCGCCGACCTGATCCCCGAGCGACCCACCTCCTGGCACGACCTGATCAGCCTCGCGAAGAAGTACTCGGGCAAGATCACGATGATCAAGTACGACTCCGACGTCCAGGGCTCATTCCTACGGGCGCTCGGCTATTCGATCAACACCAAGAGCACGAGCCAGATGCAGGCTATGCAGAACGCGATGCTGGCGTTCAAGCCGCATCTGCAGGCGATCCTCGAGACGGACTATTCCAAGGCACTGATCGAGGGCACGGCGCTGTTTGCGATCGACTACGACTACGACATCGCCGCCGCCCAGGCGTCGAACAAGCACATCGTCTGGGTGCCCCCGACTGAAGGCATGTCCGCCTACCTCGAGGGGTGGATCGCGTTGAAGGGGTCGACGCACCTCGGCGCCGACTGGGACCTGATGAACTTCCACCTCGAGCCCAAGAACTACGCCTCGTTCGTCAACGCCACCGGGACCGCCTACGTTGAGAAGGCCGCCGAGCCCTACATCAAGAAGTCGATCACCGACAACGCGAGCCTGCACTACGACCCCAACCAGCTCTCGAGGGTCGAGTTCGAGCAGTACCTGGGACCGCAGGTGACCGCCTACCGCGGCAAGCTCTGGGAAGAGTTCCTGGCCGCCTGAGCGGCTGCCCGTGGCGGCCGACCTCGGCAGTAGCCAAACCGCGCCGGCGCCGGCCCTGCCCGCGCGCGCCCCCCGACGGCCGCGCCTGCGTCCCGGCCATGCCCGCCATCTGCTGGCGCTACCGAGCGTCGCCTGGACGGTCGTGTTCTTCTTCGCGCCGCTCGGATTGCTGCTGCTGTACTCGTTCGGGACGACGAACCTGCTGACCTACCAGGTCGGGTTCGGGTGGACGCTCTCCAACTACAGCGGCATCTTCCAGCAGCTCTACCTGGACTCCGTGCTGCGGTCGTTCGCGCTGTCGCTGGGCGCCACCCTCGCCTGTCTGGTGATCGGCTTTCCGGTCGCGTACACGATTGCGCGGTCCAGCGGGCGCCGTCAGGCGCTGCTGCTGCTGGCGGTGATGATCCCGTTCTGGACCAGCTTCGTGGTCCGCACCTACGGGATCTACAACGTGATCTCCTACAACGGCCCGCTATATCAGCTGCTGCACGGGCTCGGACTGATCCACGGTTACCTGCACCTGCTGTTCACCCCGGTCGGAGTAGGGATCGGAATCGTCTACACATACCTGCCGCTGATGATCCTGCCGCTGTATGTCGCGCTGGAGCGGATCGACCCGGCGGTGCTGGAGGCCGCCAGCGATCTCGGCGCTAAGCCTTACCGCGTGCTGCGACGTGTGACGCTGCCGCTCGGCGATCCCAGGGATCATCGCCGGTTGCATCCTGGTCGCGATTCCCGCCACCGGCGAGTATGTGATCCCGCAGATTCTCGGCGGCGGCAAGACGCTGATGTTCGGCAACATCGTCTCCGATCAGTTCTTGTCGCTCGGTGACTACCCGTTCGGCGCGGCGCTCGCGGTGGCGCTGACGGTGCTGCTGATGATCCTGCTGATCTTCCTGCGCTCGCGCAGCTACAAGGCTGAGGCGGCGCTGACATGAGAAGACGGATCCCGCGTCCGGCCAGCCTGATCACGGCGATCGTGATGGTCTGCCTGTACGCGCCGATCGTGGTCGTGCTGATCTACTCGGTCGACAAGGATCCGCTGCTGATCAGCTGGAAGGGGTTCACGACGCAGTGGTACTCGCAGGCATTCAACGATCCTCAGGTTCGGGCTGATCTGCTGACCAGCCTGAAGATCGCGCTGCTTTCGACGGCGATCTCGCTGGTGATCGCGATCTGCGCGGGGTTGTGGTCGCGCAATGCCCACCCTCGCCACCGTCGCGTGTTCGACGCCTTCACCTACTCACGGATCGTGCTCCCTGAGGTCGTGTTCGCGCTCGGGCTGCTGGTCCTGTTCTCCAAGCTGCACATCGCCTTCGGGATCGGTGCCATCGTGTTGGGCCACGTGGTGTTCAACTCCGCCTACGCGACCGTGATCATTCAGGCGCGCCTCGCGTCGCTGAGCTCGTCGCTCGAGGAGGCGGCCGCGGACCTGGGCGCCAACCGCTGGCGCGTGTTCAAGCGCGTGACGCTGCCGTTGCTGCTGCCGGCCGTCCTCGTGGCCGGCCTGCTGTGCATCAGCTTCTCGTTTGACGATGTGATCGTCTCGCAGTTTTTGGGCGGCAACAATGCCGAGCCGATCTCCGTTCTCCTACTCGGGATGATCCACCTCCACGTGACGCCCGAGGTCAACGCGATCGGAGCCTCGCTGATGATGATCACGCTGGTGACCCTCGGGACCGCCGGACTGATCACGTTCCTGCGCCCCACCGGGGCTGGACAGCTTTTGGCGATGGGGCGGCGGGCGGCCAAGTGAGCGAGCAGGAAGCGCACTCCACCGCGACCAGGACCGCTTCTCAAACGTCGGTGAGGGTTTCGCCGCGTGACGCGGTGCCGGGGGTGCGCCTGACCGGCCTGCGGCGCGACTACGGCGACCTGCACGCGGTCGACGGCGTCGATGTCGACATCGGCGACGGCGAGTTCTTCTCGATGATCGGCCCGAGCGGATGCGGCAAGACGACCACGCTGCGGATGATCGCCGGCCTGGTCGAACCCACTGAGGGCCGGATCGAGGTTCACGGGCGCGACGTGACGGCGCTTCGCGCACACAAGCGCCCGGTCAACACGGTCTTTCAGCAGTACGCGCTGTTTCCGCACCTGAACGTGTTCGAGAACGTCGCCTTTGGGCTGCGCGAGCGCCGGGCCGCTGCCAAGGACATCAAACAGCGCGTTGGCGAGATGCTGAAGCTCGTCGATCTGGCCGGCCGAGACGCCGACCGTCCCGCGAAACTCAGCGGTGGTCAGCAGCAGCGGGTGGCGCTCGCCCGCTCGCTCGTGCTGCGCCCAGAGGTGCTGCTGCTGGATGAGCCGCTCGGTGCGCTCGACCTGAAGCTGCGCAAGGAGCTGCAGCTGCAGCTCAAGCGGATCCAGCGCGAGGTGGGGATCACGTTCGTCTACGTGACCCACGATCAGGAGGAGGCGTTCTTCATGTCCGACCGCGTGGCGATCATGCGCGCGGGCAAGATCGAGCAGCTCGGGACCCCTCCCGACGTCTACGAGCGACCCGCGACTGAGTTCGTCGCCGAGTTCGTCGGCGCCTCGAACCGGCTGCCGGGGAAGATCATCGCGCGGCTCGAGGACGGCAGTTACGAGGCGGAGGTCGAGGGCATCGGGCGGATCCGGTCAAGCGGGGTTCCCGATCTGGCTATCGGCCAGAGCGCCGTCGCAATCGTCCGGCCCGAAGCGATCTCGCCGACGCCGATTCACGCCGGTCGCGCCGGCGTCACCGCGCGCGTGCTCGACCTCGCCTACCTGGGGCACCAGATCTCGTGCGTGGTTGAGACCGACGCGGGCGCGCAGATGACGATGAGCGTGCAGCAGTCCAGGGCACCGGTCGAGGTCGGCGAGACCTACGAGCTCAGCTGGCCGCTGGACGCGATGTGGCTGCTGGCCCGCGACGACGCGGGCGCCCGCGCGGCGATCTAGCGGCCGTCTGTGGGCGGCGGGCTAGCGGGTGCCTGTGGGCGGCGGGCTAGCGGGTGCCTGTGGGCGGCGGGCTAGCGGGTGCCTGTGGGCGGCGGCGGGCTCGCGAGCGACTCGTGCAGTCGGAAGATCATCGCTCTGAGCACCGCCGCGGGGTCGTAACCGAGCCAGCCGTCGGCAACCACCTTGTCCACCTCGCCCAGCTCGGTATCCGGGAGCGACACGACGACCTCGTTGCGGGCGAGCGCCGACGCCGGCGGCGCACTCGGCCACCCGGGCGCTGCCGACCAGGTCGGCTCGCGGGGTGGCGCGAGGCTGGCCCCGGCGCTGACGATCACCCGTACCGGTCCGGGCTCGTACTGCGAGCTGCCGAACAGGTCGTCCGGGCAGGTGCTCAGCGTCACCACCACGTCGCGCTCCGCTTGAAGATCGACGTGGTCGCCGCGGCGGCAGGCGGCCGGCCAGGAGCGGAGCTGGCCTTGGTCGTCGACGGCGCTGGGCAGCCACAGATTGAGCACCTCATCGCCTGTCGACGGAGCGCCTGGCGCTTGGAGCGCGCGCGCCGCTTCGTGCAGCTCCGCGCATCCCGGGTGTCCGCCGATGCCGGCGTGGCGCTCGTACTCGAGCTCGCTGCAGGGCGGAAAGCAGAGATCGTGCCCGGGGGCGGTGTCGGCGACGATCGACACCAGCGGCACCTCGGGCGCCGTTGACCACAACGATGCGCCGACGCTCGGGTGGATCCCATGCAGCGCCCGCGTACGCGCGGCGCTGAAGGAGCGCCCGCCGAGCTCGAAGACATGCAGGTCGACGCACTGGCCGTCTGTGAGCTGCTGTACGCGAAGCTGCTGCCCGGCGCTCAGCGCGAGCGACGCGCCCGACGAAGCGGGGAGGACCGCGTCAAGGCGCACGCCCGAGGGTCGGCTCATCGTCCGGGGCCGAGGGGGCCGCGGTCGCCGCCAGCGCACGTCGGGAGCTCGCCGCTGTGTGTCGGCGACGGCCGCCGCCGCCGAGCTGGTCGAAGTTCGCGCTGCCGGTCGTCTCGAGCAATCGCTCGGCGACGGCGAGTTGGTAGTCGGTCAGGAGCAGGCGGACCGTCATCGATCGGAGGATAAGATCACCAACCTCTGATGGCATGACGGCAACACGGATCGGATCAGTCGTGCCAAGGCGCGAGCAGCGCGTGTTCGCCTACCTGCTCGCCGCGTTGCTGGTCGAGACGCTGTTCTTCGTCGTGCTCAGCCCGCTGCTGCCGCTGTATGCACGCGAGCTGCACCTGACGCCGGTTGGCGCCGGGCTGCTGAGTGCCTCGTACGCGATCGGATACGGCTTGGCCGCGGTGCCGGCGGGCGCGATGGTCGGCGCTCTCGGCCAGCGCCGCGTGTCGATCGGCGGTTTATGCGTGGTGGGCATTTCGTGCGCGGCGTTCGCGGTCGCCCGGACCGAGGTCTCGCTCGATGCGGCCCGCGTGGTCAGCGGCGCCGGCGCGGCGGCGGTGTGGGCCGGCTCAATCCCGTGGCTGGTGTCGTTAGGCGACGAAGCGGACCGCGGACGGTTGACGGGATTGGCGTTTGGGGCCGCCAGCGCCGGCGCCTGCGTCGGTCCGGCGGTCGGCGCGCTGGCGACGGTGACCGGTCCGCGCGCGGCATTCCTCGGCCTGAGCGTGGCGATCTTCGCGCTCGTGGTGGCCGGGATCCTTGTTTCGAGCGGTCATGTGTCTCCACGGACGGCCAGGTCTGAGCGCCCGCTGCGCACGGCGTTGCGAGTGCCGGGCGCTCGCGGAACCGTCTTCATCGTCGCGCTGCCGTCGCTCGCGTTCGGCGTCGCCGGGGTGCTGCTGCCATTGCGCCTGCGCGGGCTCGGGGTCGTCGAGGCGGTGATCGCGGCCGCCTTCCTGGCCGCCGCGGTGCTTGAGGTGATCGCAAATCCGCTCGTCGGACGGTGGTTTGATCGCGACGGGGGAGCGCGTGTGCTGCGGGCGACGCTGATGGGCTCGGCGATCTGCGTTATCGCACTCGCGCTGCCACTCCCGGCGGCGGCATTGCTGATCGCGCTCATCCTGAGCTTCCCGGTTGTCGGCTCGGTGTGGGTGCCGTCGCTCGCGCAGCTCACCGCCCTGCTCGAACGAGGCGGAGCCCAGCCTGGCGTGGCGCTCGGCCTGTTCAACATCACCTGGGCGATCTGCCAGATCACCGGTGCGGTGGGGGGAGCTCAGCTCTCGCGCTACGGCGAGGCGGTGCCGTTCCTGGTCCTCGTGGTGCTGTACGCAGTCGGCACGCGACTGGCTTCCCGCCTGCCTGCCTCCGGCGGGGCCTGAGTCACGTTTCTTGGCGCGACAGCGGAGTTCGTACCTCACGGTTACTGGATCGCGGGCACTCGTATGATCCCGGGATGGAGTTCTGGCAGCTCGACTCGGAGCCGGTGCAAGCCCACTCGCCTCGGATCCTGCGGTCGGATGACGAGGCCAATCGGATCATCCTGCTCGCGCTCCCCAGCGGCGAACAGCTTCAGGACCATCAGGTGCACGAGCACGCGCTGGTCATCCTGCTCGAGGGAGAGCTCCTGATCCGCGCCGGCGAGCGAGAGCAGCATGTGCGCGCCCAAGGGCTCGTTCATTTCGAGCCGGCCGAGCGCCACGAGGTCGAAGCGATCGCCGACTCCCGGTTGCTGATCTGTCTCGCCCCGTGGCCGGGTTACGGCCATCACAGCCGGGCCGA
>CAVWOQ010000019.1:0-7933 GCA_963756655.1 uncultured Solirubrobacterales bacterium | reverse complement strand
GTATGCCGGCGTGCTGTGGGACGAAGTCGCCCGGCAAGTCTCCGGAGACTACCCGACGTTTCGTGGGGTCCGGCTCGATGGTGCTGTACCTGACGGGGGACAGCCAGCGGGCGATTCGACGTGGTCTTGGGTAACGCGGGCGTCCCGACGCATTGCCGCTGGGTCTGCGGATCAGCCAGCCTGGCTGGTCTTGCGCGAAGAACTGCTTGCGCCACGTGGAGCCACCTGGCGCAGGGTGTCCAGGCGCGCCACGATCTCGTCATTGCCCAGCCCTAGTGGTCCGTCGGCCAAGTGACATGGCGGCTGACCGGGCCGCCAGATCCCGAGTATGTGTGTCTGTCGCCATCGCGCGTCAGCGCCATTTGCTGCGCCCAGAACCGCCACTCTGAGCGAGCGAGGTAGCATGAAGGACGAAAGCAACGGCTGATGGAGGTCGGAGCCATGGACGTCCAGTTCGTAGCGAGCGTCGCGCCGATCGTGAGAGACGCGGACGCATCTCGATCCTTCTACAGGGACGCCTTGGGTCTGTCCTTTGAAGGCGAAGAAGGCGACTACCTATTCACTCACAACCTCGACGGGACGAAACATTTCGGTCTGTGGCCCCTTCGCAAGCGGCCAACGCCTGCTCGGCACCACCGACTGGCCCGCAGATATCCCGGTCCCCCAGGCCAGCATCGAGTTCGAGGTCCCTGACGTCGCATCCGCAGCCTCCGAGTTCACGGCCAAGGGCTGTCGGCTCATTCACGAGGCCCGCACGGAACCGTGGGCCCAGATCACTGCCCGGCTCTGAGCCCGGAAGGCTTGCTCATCGCCGTCTGCTACACCCCGTCGTTCCACGACACACGGAACAGCTGACCCTCATCGGGACAGCCACAGATCATCGTCCCTGTCGCATTGCAGCGCGCCCGAACGACGGATCTGGCTCACCTCATTGCTCCCGGTGCGACTCGGTGCAACTACCATTTCGCAGACGGACAACCAGCCCCTAGGACCCCGACGAAAAACTCGATAGCCGAACTCGCCTCATCGAGACCTCCGAGATGAGAGAATGCCTTAGGAATACCAAGAGATTGGGAGGTGTGAGTGCTCGGACGAGTGGACCCCCAGCGGAGCTTCCTGGACACCGAGTTCGTGGTCGGGCGCCTGGTCGAGGAGAGGTCCTTCTACGCCAAGCTTGCCCGCCATCTGTGGTCAGATCGTGACCGACGATGACTCGCCCACCTGTACGCCCGTGGCAGGGGCCATCCCTCGGTCCCGCCGTGCATCCTGATGAGGGCCCTGCTGCTGGCCGTGTACGACGACACCTCCGACCGCGAGACGCCCGGCGCTGTGGGCAGACCTGGACTGGAAGCTCGCGCTTGGGCTGGCGATCGACCAGCCGGGCTTTCACCCCACCACGTTTAGCGTCTTTCGCTCCGGAATCCTGCTGCACGAGGCCGACCAGCAGCTCTTTCGCACGGTGGTGCGCCGCGCGGTCGAGGCGAGGGTGCTTCCTCGCCGGAGCCTCCAGCTCATCGACTCCTCCGCGGTGCTCGGCGCCGGGCGGTCACCGACACCTATGAGCTGCTCGCCGCGGGATCCAGGCCCTGGTCGCCGCCGCCGGCGAGGAGACGCTGTCCAAGGCGCTGCGCCGCAAGCTCGCCCGCTATCTCAAGGACACCAAGCCCGACATCGACTGGCAGAGCCCGGTGGCGCGGCGCAGCGAGCTCGCGCGCATGGTCGCCACCGCCGACAAGCTGCTCACCGCGACGCGCGAGGGCCCGAGCTCGCCGAGCCGGCCGAGCTGCTGCACGAGCTCGTCGACCAGGACGTCGAGCGCGAGCCCACCGACGGCGCCGGCCCCGCGATCCGCCGCGGGGTGGCCCCGGACCGGGTGATCAGCGTCACCGACCTCGACATGCGCGTCGGCCACAAGACCAAGGCAGCCACTTCGCCGGCTACAAGCTGCACCTGACCACCGAGCCGAAGAGCAGCTGGTCACCGCGGTGGAGGTCACGGCCGGCAACGCCGCCGACGGCGGCTCGCAGGCCGCGCGGCTTGTGGCCCAGGCCGGCGCCAACGGGGCCGGCGTCAGCGAGCTGGTCGGCGACATGGCCTACGGCAACGGCGACACCCGGGCCGAGGTTGCCGAGGCCGGCGCCGTGGTCGCCAAGGTGGCGCCGTGCGCCACCACCGGGTTGTTCACCAAGGCCGAGTTTCTGATCGACCCGGCCGGCCCGAACGCGACCTGCCCGCGCGGGGTCACGACCCACAAGCTCATCCGCCAGGGCGTCGACCACCGCGGCCGGCCGATCCTGGCGCTGGTCTTCCCCGAGCAGCCTGCGCCGGATGTCCGCTGCGGTCGCGCTGCACCGAGGGCTCGGGGCCGCGCACGATGCGGCTGCACGCCCACGAGGCTGCGCTGGCGCGCCACCGCAGGGCGCAGCGGGCCCGCGCGGTTCGCGGCAAGCTGCTGCTGCCGGGGGATCGAGCGCAAGATCGCACACCTGATGAGCCACGGGCTGCGCAAGGCGCGCTACCGCAGACGCCGCAAGGTGCTGCTGCAGGCCAGGCTCAGCGCGATGATGGTCAACATGAAACGGATGTTCGTGCTCGGTGCGTTGGAGCCGGTCGTGCAGGGATGCGCGACATTCTGAGGTGGGGACTACCCATATCGACAGCGCCTCGCCGCATCGGCATCTCTCGGGCGCCGACACTCGGCCGGGTACGCTTCACAGAACCCGTATTGTTCGTCGCGCTCCTCATCAGTGGCTCGGAAGCAGCCGTGGAGTGGTCGTTGACGACGCCGACGTTCTGCATGAACGCGTACACGCTCGTCGGCCCGACGAAGCGGTATCCCTGTACTTCAACTGCTTGGCGAACGCCTCCGCCTGCGGCGTCGAGGTGGGCAGGTCCGCGAGGGACCGCGGCGCGCGCTTGCGGGTGCTCTCGTAGGACCTCGCGAGTGCCGCGAGGCTCGGCGACGCGGACCTCATTGCGCGCGCGTTGTCGACGGTCGCCTGGATCTTGGCGCGGTTACGGATGATCGAGGAGTCCTGCACCAGCCGGTCGACGTCCCGCTCGGTCATCGCCGCGACCCGCGCGATGTCGAAGCCGTGGAAGGCCTTTCGGAACGCGTCCCGCTTGCCGAACACGATCGACCAGCTGAGCCCGGCCTGGAACACCCCGAGGGTCAGCGCCTCGAACAACGCCGACTCGTCATAGGTGCGCGTACCCCAGACCTCGTCGTGGTAGCGGCCGAACGGGGTATCGCCAGCTCCGGCCCAGGCACAGCGCGGCTTGCCGTCGTAGCCGATGATCACGTCGTCGCCCATCGGCCTGCCGGCAGCCCGGTGCGCATTACTGCCGATGCCGGCTGCGCGCGCGTCGCCATTTCGGCTCGCGCCGCTGCGGCGAGATCAGCACCGGTGTTGGCGTGCCCGGCGACTCCCCAGCCGCCCTCGGGCGACTCTGTCAGCAGCACCCAGGTTCGCTCGGCCAGCCCGGGGTCGCCGGCAGCTGCCGCGACGATCTCGGTAGCTCCTTGACGACGCCGAGCTGCTTGTCCCGGTCGAGCACGCCCACCGGCGTCAGCACCTGCACGCGCACGTAGTTGCTTTCGCCGGCGACGTTCGCGATCGAATCGGCGGGAGCTCGTGCATGAACGCGGCGGTGTTGTTTCGGAACAGCGCCAGGTCGGGGACCTGCTCCCAGCGCATCACCGCCGCCGCAAGGTTCTGCGCGAGCGCGTGCTTGTCGCGAACGTGCCCGCCGCGGCGTAGACGTCGATCATCGGCATGGCGGCTCCCCCGCTCAGACGCCGGCGAGCCGGTCGCCGGCCGACCGCTTCGGACCGGCCGCCCGGCGCGTCGATGAGCCTGACCACCTCGTCGGGGTGCGAGACCATCGCGACGTGGCTCGAGGCCACCTCGACCGTGGTGGCGCCCATGCGCTGCGCGAACATCCGCTCGGCGTCCGGCGGGATCGCCTGGTCTTCTGTCGCGACCAGGTACCACGTGGGGTGCGACTTCCAGGCGGGGACGCCCATCACGTCCTCGAACGTGCTCATCGACAGGCATTGCTGGACCGCGTACATCACGCGGGCCTTGACGGGATCGACATCGGCGGCGAAGTGCGCGACGAAGTCCTCCTCGGGTATCCACGCGAAGCCCTGCTCGTCGACGACCAGGTGCGCGAGCGACGGGGTCGGCGGCCCGCCGCCCAGCAGCGCGCCGAGCGATTCGCCCTCGTCGAGCCCGAACGCGGCGATGTAGACGAGCGCGACGACGTTCGGCGCGTCGGCGCCGAGCGCGGTCATGATCTGCCCGCCGTAGGAGTGGCCGGCGACGATCGTCGGGCCGCTCTGACGGTTCAGGACCTGGCGCAGCCGCGCGACGTCGTCGGCCAGTGAGGTTTCAGGAAACTGCGGGGCGGTGACGGAGTATCCGTCCGCCTGGAGGCGCTCCACGACGGCGCTCCAGCTCGACCCGTCTGCCCACGCGCCGTGCACGAGCACGATGTTCGGCAACTCGCTCATGTTGTGACCCTCTTCCTTGCGCGATGTGCGACAGCCGCGATCGTGACCCGGACGCCGGCGTTGTCTTGAGTCACGCGACTGATTGATCAGCTGTCAGCGGCAGCGGGCAGCGCGTCGCGGAGCTGCGCCCGGGAGGTGATCCCGAGCTTGGGGAAGATCCGGTAGAGGTGCGAGCCGATCGTGCGATGCGACAGGAACAATCGCTCCCCGATCTCGCGATTGGACAGACCTCGCGCAGCGAGCTCGGCGATCTGAAGCTCCTGGGCGGTGAGCTGATCGCGGGCATCGGGCCGGCGCGGGCCGAGGGTCTCGCCGCGTCGCGCGCAGTTCCTGCCGGGCGCGATCGCTCCAGCGGGTCGCGCCGAGGACGTCGAAGAGCTCGATCGCTTCGCGCAGGGGAGCGCGCGACTCGATGCCGCGCCGCTGCCGACGCAACCAACTGCCGAACGAGAACAGCGTTCTCGCGCGCGGATACAGGTACGCCGAGCGATCCTGAGCGAGCGCGACCTCGAACAGGGCTGCGCGTCCTCTTCGTCGGCCAGCAGCGGTCGCGCGCAGGCCAGCAGGATGAGCAGCAGCGGCGGGCCGCTCCGTGCTGCGATCGCCTCGAGCTCGGCCATCACACCTTGCGCATGCTCGAGATGGCCGCTGCGCGCCGCCGCCTCGACGAGGTCGAGGACCGCCGGCCAGCGCATGAAGCGATGAAACGCCGGATCGGCTTCGTCGAACACCGGCCAGAGGTGGTGGACGGCCTCCTCGTAGCGGCCCTCGCCGAGCGCCGCCGGCGCCGCGAGCCAGATGCGCGGGCGCCAGCAGCGGACCGCCCCGCATCGACCTCAGCGTGCGCTCGGGACCGGCGATTCGTTCCTCGAGGTCGGGCTCGTTTCCCCGAAGCCCGGCCACGAGCGCCGCGATCAGCTCACCCGTGAGCCCATACTGCGGCTGATCGGTGTCCCGGGCCAGCCGCGACCCCTCAGACCCCGCCGCGGCGGCGGCGGACCAGTCACCCGCGTACGTTGCCGCCCACGCGTAGTGCACGAGCGCTTGCGTGAGCAGGCCCAGCCTTCCCTGCTCACGCAGACGGTCGACCGCGCGGCCCAGAAACCGCGCGCCAAGGTCGAAATCCCCCGCCTTCTCGGCCGCGATCCCGACATGGATGGCTGCCGACCGGATCGGTCACGTTTGCAGCCTGATGCTGCGAGACCCGCAGCAGAACGCGAGCGTCCCATCGCCTCCGGATCCGCCAGCGCCATGACGGCCAGCAGGCGCGGGTCGTCCTCGGGGACGCCATCTCCTGCGCTGCATCGACGACGTACTTCCGGGTCCTCGGTTGACACCGCGTCCACCAGCAGCGATGCGCGATCGGCACCAGCGAGCCCAGCGCCAGTGTCCGCATCGCCGGCGTCGCGGGCGCGACGAGCGATGGTGACGAACGTCTTCGCGGCACCGCGCTCGAACCACACATCTCCGCTGATCATCTGCTGCAGCCACGCCAGCCTGGCCGCCTCGAGTTCGCCGACATCGAGCGGCTCGGCTTGCTCGAGCAGCCGCCGGACCACGTCGACGGCGCCGAGCTCGTATGCGGCATCAGCGGCACGCACCAAACGCTCGCCCCTCCGCTGGGGATCCGCCGTCAGCGCGGCCGCTCGCTCCAGCGCGGCGGCGGCGACCATCACCGCCCCCCGGCGCCGGGCCGCCACCGCATGCCGCTCCAGCGCGACTGCGACCTCCTCGTCATACCCCACAGTCGCCATCGCCCGATGCCAGATCCGGCGCTCCGCATCGGCCACGGCCTCCGCCAGCGCGCCATACATCTCCAGAACCTGAGCCGGTGGCGCCGACTGACGCACCGCCGATCGCGACGAGCGGATGACGGAAGCGGACCTGCCCGTCCACGACCGAGACCAGCTCCGCCGCGACCGCAGGATCCAGATCCGAGACTCCGAGCGGCCGTCTGGCCAACGTCGATGCCGACCGAACAAGCTCCTCCAGTGAGGCGCGACCATCAAGCGCCGCCGCCAGCAGAACCACGCGGGTGTCATCCGGAAGGCCGTCCAGCTGAGCCGCGAACGCCCGCTCCAAACGCGTCGTGATCGTCAAAGGCGCATCACTGAGCTGCCCGTCCGAACCGTCCGCGGTCCCCTGTGCGCGAACCAGCTCCACCAACGCCAGCGGGTTACCGGCCGCCTCAGCCAGAACGCGGGCGCGAAACACCGGATGGAGATCGGGCGCGGTCCGATCCAAGCAGCGCAGCCGCCGCGGATGGCGACAACCGCTCGAGCTCGAGTGTCGGGCAGGCCCGCGTCGCCGAGTGGCGTCGCAAAGCCCGTTCGCACCGAGACCAGCAGCGCGACCGGCTCGTTCTCCAGACGCCTCGCGATGAACATCAACACTCCCGAGGTGGATCGATCCAGCCAATGGGCGTCGTCGACGAGGATCACCACCGGCGACTCCTCGGCCGCATCGCACACCAGCTGGTAAGCCGCGAGGGCAACGAGGAACGCGTCCGGCTCGGGGCCGCTCGCGATGCCGAACGCCACCTCGAGAGCGCGCCGCTGCGGCGCGGGCAACAGCTCCATCAGCCCCAGGACCGGATGCAGAAGCTGATGCAAACCCGCGAAGGCGAGCTCCGCTTCGGACTCGACGCCCACGGCGGTCAGGGTCCGAGGCCGAGAGCGTCCGCTCGAGCCCGCGCGTAGTGCAACAGCGCCGATTTCCCGACCCCGGCTCGCCGGAAACCACCAGCGCAGCCCCGCGCTCAGGCAAACGCTCGATGATCGGCGTCGACGCGCGCTGCCTCGACATCGCGCCCGACCAGCTCGGAATCCGCGAGCCAAGACTCGCCGGCGTCCATCGCACGAGCATATGCGCCTGACTCCCGCTTTCTTTGGCCGGCCACCACTCATCCACACCGGCTCGAGCACAGGCCAGCCAGGCTCCCCGTCCCGTTTCAGGCCAAAAGCCCCGCGTGTCCGCATTCAACTCATGTCGTCGAGCTCTACACGTGCGACCGGAGGTGGGTAGCGACCGTGGCTGGGCGGAAGAAGGCCCTTCCACCGGGATTACGTCGGGGAACACCTTGCGCCGGCTCAGCCTGGCAACGGGCACGGGTGACCGTGGCCGGCCTGCGCCACGTGGCGGGCCAGCTGTCGCGCGCCATCCTCGAGATCGAAGTTCACACACCATGCCTTGCGCTCGAAGCCCGGCGCATCCAGCAAACCAACGGGCGCGGCGTCGCAAGGTGCCCCTCGAGCTTCGTGCCCGGCGCACTGATCAGGATCCCTCGACGCCGAGCGCGAGCACCCGGGGGACCTCCTCCGGCGTGACCGTCTTTCCCTGGTCGAGCATTACCGGGACGACCTTGCGCTTGGGCGGAGCGCCCGCGCGACGCCGGTCGCCACCTGTGAGAAGAACGGA
>CAVWOQ010000018.1:0-59994 GCA_963756655.1 uncultured Solirubrobacterales bacterium | reverse complement strand
GAACAGGAACGCCGGGCGCATCCGGTCGGCCGCGATCAACTCCTCGACGATCGACAGCAGGCCGGTCCGATACGCCGCCGACAACGGCTGCCGGTAGCCGCCGACCTCGGGCAGCACGACGTCGACCTGATCGTCGAGCGCGCCGACCACCCGCCGGACGAACGCCGGGTGCAACAGCGGCACGTCGGTCGAGGACACATACGCGACCGCGGCGCGATCGCCGATCGCGGCCAGCCCCGCCGCCAGGCCCTGAAGCGGCCCGCGGCCCTCCCGCACGTCGGCGACCACCTCGACCGTGGCGTCGAGCGCCGGCAACGCCTGTCCGGGCGCTGACACCACCACCACCGGGCCGTCGACCGACCGCGCAACGATCCCGGTCACCCGGCGCAACAACGTCGAGCCGTGCCAGCCGAGCGCTGCCTTCGGCGAGCCCATCCGGGAGGATCGGCCGCCGGCCAGGATGATCGCGCCAGCCTCGAACACACCGATGATGCTAGATCCCCCGAGCGCGAAAACGCCCGGCCGAGCAACGCGAAGGCTTACCATTCCACTGCCAGCGCCCTACGCGAGCGCGGTCTGCCCGATCTGCAACCGGCTAGCCATCGGCGGTGATGATCGTGCCCACGTGCTCACCAGCCAGCGCGCGAGTGATGTTCCCCGGCACGAGCGCGTTGATGACCTGGATCTGCCGAGCGAATCGGGCGGTGCGCATCATCTCGAGCACCTTGCGCTCGACCACGAGCTCATCCTGATCGCGCGCGATCAGCTCGCCCACGGTGATCCGCGCAATGCACTTGGCATCAGGGTTCTTCTTGGGGTCGTCGCTGTAGAGGCCGTCCTGTCTAGAACAGCTGGTTCTCGCCGCCGAACACGTCGCTCACTGAGCCGTCCGTGAAGATCTGGCGGATCGAGTTGGTCAGCAGGTCGGCGCACGACAGCACGCGGACGTTGTCGGGCGCGCCAGGGGGCAACGGGATCGTGTCGGTCACGACGACCTGCTCGAACCCGGCCGCGGCGAGGTTCTCCCACGCGTTGCCGGAGAAGTTGCCGTGCGTGGCGGCGGCGTAGATCCGGCGCGCGCCGGCGCCGCGCACCGCCTGCGCGGCGGCGACCAGCGTCCCGGCCGTGCCGATCATGTCGTCGACCAGCAGCGCCGTCTTGTCGGCGACGTCACCGATCACGTAGCCGATCTCGGCGACCTGCTGTGCCGGGCGCTCCTTGTTGAGGATCGCCAGGTCGGCGCCGATCTTGGCCGCGAACTGCTTGTTGAGCTTGACCCGGCCGGCATCCGGCGCGACGACGACGAGGTCCTCGAGGCCGAGATCGTCGAAGTACTGGGTCAGCATGAACAGCGCGGTCATGTGATCGCACGGCTTCTGGAAGAAGCCCTGGATCTGCCCCGAGTGGAGGTCCATCGTCAGGATCCGGTCGATCCCAGCGGACTCGAGCATCCGCGCCACGAGCCGCGCGGTGATCGGCTCCCGCGGCGCGGACTTCTTGTCCTGGCGCGAGTAGCCGTACCACGGCGTGACCGCGATCACCCGGTGCGCCGAGCCGCCGACCGCCGCGTCGATCATCGCCAGCAGCTCGAACAGCGAATCGTTGGCGGTCATCCCGGCGGCGATGTTCTGGCACGTCGGCTGCACGATGAACACGTCCGCGCCGCGGACCGATTCCTCGTAGCGGCAGTAGACCTCGCCGTTGGCGAACGTCTTCAGCGTCACGCCTCCGAGGTCGACGCCGAGCTTGGCGGCGATCCGCGATCCCAACTCCAGGTTCGCGCGCCCCGAGAACAGCATCAAACGCTTGTCGTAGCCGACCCGCAGGTCGGTCGCAGCGGTGCGGGTCTGAACGACTGCCAAGGTATCCGCGAGTGTATGCCCGCCCGCTGACGTTACGGCCGCCATCACTGGTGCTCCCCGCTGCCTTCGGAATCGTTCTCCGCCTGCCGCCTGCGCCGCTCAGCGTACCCGTCGACGTTGCGCTGCTGCGACCGGGCAACCCCGGGCGACCCGCCCAGCGCTCCCGGCGGAACGTCGTTGCCGATCACTGATCCGGCCGCGGTGAACGCGTCGTCGCCGACCGTCACCGGCGCGACCAGGGTCGTGTCGACGCTGGTCTTCACCCGGCTGCCGATCGTCGTCCGATTCTTGCGGTAGCCGTCGTAGTTGGCGGTGATCGTCGCCGCGCCGAGATTTGTGTCCTCGCCGATGTCCGCATCGCCGATGTAGGACAGGTGCGGCACCTTGGTGCCGGCGCCGACGTCGGAGTTCTTGATCTCGACGAACGTGCCGGCCTTGGAGCCTTCGCGCAGCACGGTCCCGGGCCGCAGATACGCGAACGGCCCGACGCTGACGCGATCGCCGACGACAGCGCCCTTGATGTAGGCGTGCAGGATCGTGGCGCGATCGCCGACCTGCGCATCGACCAGCGTGCACCCCGGCCCAACCGTCGAGCCGCTGCCGATCCTGGTGTCGCCATGCAGACACGTGAACGGCGCGATCACAGTGTCTGAGCCGATCTCGACGCCGGCGTCGATGACGGTCGCGCCGGAGTTGACGATCGTCACGCCGGCGAGCATGTGGCGCTCGAGGATCTGGCGCTGCGCGACGGCGGTCACCTCGGCGAGCTGCACGCGATCGTTGATCTGCAAAAGCTCATTGACGTCTGCGATCTCGTACGCGGTGACCGAGCGCTCGTGCTCACGCAGGATCGGCAGCACATCGGGGAGGTACTGCTCGCCCTGCGCGTTGTCGGTCCCGACCTGCTGGAGCGCGGCGCTCAGTGCGGCCGCCTCGAACGCGAACAGCCCGGTGTTGACCTCGCGAATGTGGAGCTCGAGCTCGCTCGCGTCGCCCGGCGCCTTGGTCTCGACCACCCGGTCGACCGTCCCGTCGGGCGCTCGGACGACGCGGCCGTAGCCGCGCGGGTCGTCGAGCACGATCGTCGCGATCGTGCCGGCCGAGCCGGTGCGGGCGTGGTCCTCGACGAGGCCGTGAAGCGTCGCGGCAGTGATCAGCGGCACATCGCCGTTGATCACGACCACGGTTTCCGCGCCCGCGATCGCTGGGACCGCAGCCCTGACCGCGTCCGCTGTTCCCAGCGGCCGCTCCTGCACCGCCAGCTCAACGTCCTCTGCCCCGTTGAGCGCCGCCTCGAGCCGCCGCTCGGGCGAGTCGACGACGACGATCTTCGCGGCGCCCGCCGCGCGCGCAGCCGCCACGGGCCACTCGATGATCGGCCGCCCGCACAACGGGTGCAGAAGCTTCTGGGTCGAAGAGCGCATCCGAGTTCCCTGCCCGGCAGCAAGGATCACGACGACGGGCGCGGTCACGGCGTGATCGTAAGCGATGTCGGAGGTTCGTTGGTTATGACTCAGGCAGTCTCCGTTTGATCTTCACCGCTCGTTGCGAGCTCGTACCAACGAATCCACTTGCGCACGGCGTTGTCAGAGACCCCGTACTTGCGCCCGATGGCCAGGAAGCTCATCGTCCGAACGTCCTGCATCAGCTGTTCGTACGAGGGTCTGGACACCTTGCGTCTGCTTGGCTGGGCAACGCCTCGCAGCCGGTCACCGAGCACCGTTCCCCAACACTTCTGCGAGCAGTACCGATGTCGGATATGCCGCGGCGCAAACGGCTTCCGGCATCCCGGGCAGGTTCGCTCGCGAGGAAGATTCCGGCCGCAATGAGTCTCGAGCGTCGCGGCGCAATTAGGACAGACGATCCGCAAGTTCTCGAAGCGGTGGTCATTCGAGATGCCGTTGATGTGATCGAGCACCAGCGACATTCGGTGACCCTCCCACAGTTCGTCCTGACCGCACATCTCGCACACACGCTGCTTCAGCCCTGATGCGAATAGGCGCTCCTTCAACGCTCCGCGTGGGTAGCTCGAATGCTCGATCAAAGCTTGCTCGAGCGGTATCGCGCGCGCCTTTGAGCTGCGCCGACGCGCGATATTCGGATCGAAGTGGCCGGTCGGGATGTTCCACCGAACCGCCCAGCGCTGGACGGTCCTGTGGTTCGCGCCCTTCACGTCGTAGCCGAGCAGTCGCAACGTGTCGGCCCAGCACGTGGCTCCAGCGATTGCCTCCCGCAAGTCGGCTTCAGAAAATGGCGGCCACGACGGCATGCTCGAACAATAGTTCGTGTGCCGGACAGAAAACTCGGTTTTGCAGGGAATTGTTACAAACTGGGGAGCCCGGATTCGGACCGGGACCGCACGGCTCCAAAGGCCGGCATGCTGCCGTTACACCACTCCCCAGTGCAATGCGAGAACCGGCCGCTGACCAAGCGTATCCAGTTATCCGACGCCTTCCAGCAACGCGCGGAGCTCAGCATCGAGCAGCGGATCGGCCAGCGCTGCGCGCACGTCCTCCGGACTGTGCAGCCCGCGCTCGGCTCGCAGCATCCCGGCCTCGAAGCCCGCGCCGTGCGCCGCCGTGAACGCAATCGCCATCGCGTCGGGGCTCTGCCAGATCTCGTCGGGCAAGGTCGGCAGCAACGCCAACGGGTGCGCGAACGCGACCAGATAGAAACCCCCGTCGAACACCGGGCCGACCGACAACTCGCAGCCGGCCGCAAGATCACCCAGCGCGCCCGCCGCGTGGTCCCGACGCCACCGCGCCAGGTCGGGCCAGGCGATGATCAGGGGTCCCTCGACCCCACCCATCGCCCGCGCGCCCGCCTCAGCCGGGCGCTCGTCCGGGCCCGCCTCGAGCACGGCGGCCGGAGCGACGTCATCGCCCCAACTGAGCAGTCGTCGCCTCAGGATCTCGCGGACCGGAGGAACCGGGCCACCACGCGCGGGCGCCGACATCGCCACCACCGCAGGCGCCGCCAAGCTCACCCCTGTTCGAGGCGGTACATCGTCCCCGCGGGCGCCAAAGGCGCGCCGTCCAGCCGCGGCACGGCGGCTGCGATCACGTCGGCGAACACAGCCGGGCTCTCGCCCATCAGCTCGATCATCTTCGCGGCCGGTGTCGTCGCTCCGGGCACGACCTCGTTGGCGTAGTCCGTGACGAACCCGAGCAGCCCGAACGGCAACCCCAACTCACCGCACAACACTGTCTCGGGCCCGCCCGTCTGGCTGACCGCGACCACACCGCAAGCCGCGAGCTGGGCGATTTCCGTCGGCGTGTTGAAGCGGGGTCCGTCCACGTGACCGTAGGTGCCCCCGTCGCGCGACGGATGGCCGCTGTCTGCCCCGGCGTCGACCAGCGCCCGCCGGACACCGTCGGAGAACGGCCCACCGTTGAGGATCCAGTGGCCACGCCCGGGGTCGCCGGGCTCGACGCAGAACGTGCACAGCGAGCCGTCGGGCAGCCGGTTGGAGATGAAGTGCAGATCATCGAACACGACCAGTGAGCCGATCTCGAGGCTCGCGTCGACCGCCCCGCAGGCGGTGCAGCCGATCACGGCGCTGGCGCCGAGCTCGTGCAGGGCCCAGATGTTGGCGCGGTGCTCGACGTGGTTGGAGAGCCGCGTGTGCCCGGGGCCGTGCCGTGAGACGTGCAGCAGCTCGACGCCGCCGAACTCGCCGCGCGACACCGGCGCCGTCCCGAACGGTGTCGCCACCTGCTCGACCTCGGCGTGCTCGGACCCCGGCAGCGCGTACATCCCCGAGCCGGTGATCACCGCGATCGCCATCGCGCGATGCTATTGAAAGCCCGATGACGCAGTCGATCGTGATCTACGACGCCGATTGTGGGTTCTGCCGCTGGACGCTCGCGCTGCTGCTGCGCGCCGATCGCCAACGGCGGCTGCGACCCCTGGCGCTCGGTACGCCGGAGGCAGACGCGCGGCTCGCCGATCTCGAGCCCGAACAGCGAATCGCGTCGTGGCACCTGGTCGGTCCCGACGGAACGAGGACGTCCGCGGGCGCGGCGCTGCCCGAGGTGCTGCGACTGCTACCGGGTGGCGGACGCCCGGCCGCCGCGCTCGCACGGATCCCCGGCCCGGCTGAGCGCGGTTACCGCTGGGTCGCCGACCACCGCTCAGAGCTAAGCCGCGCGGTCCCGGGTAGCGCCAAGCGCCGCGCGACCGCATTGATCCAGGCGAGGTCATGACGCTGCGCGTTGCCGGCGACGACGAGGTGCGCGCGATCCCACCGGCGGTCGCCGTCGACGCGATGCGTCAGCTGTTGCAGTCGCGAGCCGACGGCAAGCTGCAGGCGCCGCCGCGGCTCCGGGCGGAGCTCGGCGGGTTCGACTACGTGTTCACCGTCGGTAGCGTCAAAGACGGGCCGAGCGGCTTTCGCGTCTACCGCGCCGGCGAGCCGGCCGGCGATCAGCTGACCGCGGTCTGGTCAGCGGACGGAAAGCTGCGCGGGGTCGTGACGGGCGACGAGCTCGGCGCTCGCAGGACAGGGGCACTCGGCGCCGCCGCGGCTGACGTCCTCGCGCGCGCCGACGCCACGACCGTCGGCGTGGTCGGCTCCGGCACGCAGGCGTGGACCCAACTCTGGGCGCTGACCGCGGTCCGCGAGATCGATCGCGTCCGCGTCTACAGCCCCACCGCTGACCATCGCGAGGGCTTCGCGCGACGCGCCGCGCTCGAACTAGAGCTAGACGCCAGCGCGGTCACGAGCTCGAGCGCCGCGATCGCCGACGCGGACGTGATCATCCTCGCGACGCGCTCGACGACGCCCGTGATCGAGGCCGGCGATGTGTCGCCCGGCGCCCACGTGGTCACCGTCGGGCCGAAGACCGTCAGCGCGCACGAGACCCCGCGCGAGCTGGTCCAGTTGGCTTCGGTGATCACGTGCGACTCGCCGGCTCAGGCGCGCGCGTACCAGGAGCCGTTCTTCACGACCGAACTCGTCGACCTCGCCGACGTGATCGCGGGGCGAGCAGCGGGCCGGCAACGCCGCGACGAGACCACCCTGCACTGCTCGGTCGGGCTTGCGGGCAGCGAGGTGGCTCTCGCCGCGCGCCTGTTCGCTGACTGACGGGCGTCAGGCGACCGCGAGCTCGGGCCGGTGCTCGAGCAGGTACTCGTCCAGCTGGTTGGCCTTGTGCGTGTCTTCGTAGACCTCGTAGCGCTTGAGCTTGCCCCACGACAGCTGGCCCCAGATCACGTACCGGTTCTCGTACACGAGCTCGCCGGCCGGCCCGTGGAGATAGTCGTGGCCGCGGACGCAGAGCGTCGTGTTCCAGGGCCAGCCCTTGGCCACGACCTCATCGGGAAAGATCTGGATGCCGAGGGCAGCGAAGCGCCGCCGCCAGCGCTCGACGTCGGCCTTGCCACGGAACACGCCCGACCAGGAGTTCTGGCCCGGGAACGTGAGCTCGACGTCGGGCGCGTCGAGCAGCAGCGTCGGGCGGACGTCTCCCGCTCGCAACCGCGACATCAGGTACGAGACGAGCTTGCCGGCTAGCCATGACTGCATCCGCGCCTCCTGCTAGATTGATCGCTCTAGCGAGAGGGTAACGGATGGTTGTGGAAAGGCAAGTGGCGTCGATCGAACAGCCGGCGAGCAGACCGACGACGCGCGAACGGATCGTCGACGTGAGCGCCGACCTGATGCGCCGCCAGGGCTACGCGGCGACCGGGGTCAAGCAGATCGTGACCGCGGCGCAGGCGCCGTTCGGCTCGCTGTACCACCACTTCCCGGGCGGCAAGGAGCAGCTCGGTGCCGAGGCGATTCGCGCCTCGGGAGCGCTTTACGAGCAACTGATCCCGGCCGTGTTCGATCCGGCCCCCGACCTGCCGACGGCGGTCCGTGCGTTCTTCGCCGGGGCGGGCGAGCACCTGAAGGCAACCGACTTCGCCGACGCTTGCCCGATCGCGACGGTCGCGCTCGAGGTGTCGAGCTCGAGCGAAGTGATGCGTGTCGCGTGCGCGGAGGTGTTCGAGCGCTGGCTCGCCGCCGGCGTCGAGCGGTTCGTCGCCGGAGGGCTGAGCGAGCAGCGGGCGCGCGAGCTCGCGGTGTCGATGTTCGCGGCGCTCGAGGGCGCGTTCGTGCTCGCGCGCGCAGTCCGCGACACGGAGGCGCTCGCAGTCGCCGGAGAGGCGACCGCGAGCGCCGTCGAGCGGGCGCTCGCCGAAGCGAGCTGAGTCAGTGCGGTACGCGACCGCCGGCCGCACCCGGCTCGCTCGCCGGACCGTGCGGTGCCGCCAACCCCAGCACGCGCATCGCCTTCAGCCCGAGCGAGAGCTTCTCGCGACCGTCGGTCGACGAGACGTCGAGCCCGGTCAACTCGCGCACACGCTCGAACCGGTAACGGATCGTGTGGCGGTGGGTGATCAGCCGCGCGGCGGTCGCGTTGACGCTCGCGTCGCACTCGAGGAAAGTCGCGAGCGTCCCCAGCAGGTCGGTCTCGTACTGCTCGTCGTAGGCGACCAGCGGACGCACCGTGTCGTCGTAGAAGCGCTTGAGCTCGGCCGGGTCACTCATGTACGGGAGCAGCAGCTGGTAGGTGCCGGTCTCCTCGTAGGCGAGCTCCGTGCGCTCGTTGTCGCCCTCGGCGACGTTGAGCGCCAGCAGCGCCTCGTTGTAAGCGCGGTGCAGATCGAGCGGGTCCTCGACCCTGCGGCTGCGGCCGAGCGCAAACGAGAACCCGGCGAGGCCGGACTCGAGCTCGCGCAGCATCGCCGCCGACACGCGCCGGCCGGCCTCCCCGTCTGCGTCGGGGAGCAGCACGACGATCTCGCCGGCGTCGACCTCGGTCGGTGCCGCGATCGAGCCCGGCGCGAGCGAGCGAGCGCCGCGTGCGGCGACCGCCAGCAGCCGGCGGCGCCAGTCATCCTCGGTCGCGTTGCGAGCGTGGGCGCGGACGACCGTGACCGACGCGCCGCCTGACAGATCGGTGCCAAGCTCCTTGCCGCGCGCCAGCAGGTCGTTTCGATCCTCGATCCGCCGCGACAGAACCGCGCGCTGGAAGCTCGTCGCCGCCTCCTGGGAAGCACGTTCCGGGG
Organism: uncultured Solirubrobacterales bacterium; assembly: GCA_963756655.1. Classification (GTDB taxonomy): domain Bacteria; phylum Actinomycetota; class Thermoleophilia; order Solirubrobacterales; family Solirubrobacteraceae; genus Palsa-465. The sequence continues at coordinate 51,076 of CAVWOQ010000018.1, read as the reverse complement.
CCCGGACGCGCTCTACCTCGGAGGCGATCAGCGTCGTCACCAGCCGCAGCAGCGCGCCATCTGGGGTCGGCTCGCGAGTTCGCATCCGCAGCTGCCCGACGGAAGCCTCGGCGACCTTGAGCTCGACCGTCGTGACATCGTCTGCGTCGCGCATCAACGACCGCTCGTCGGCCGGCGAGCGCGCGGCGACCGCGAGCACGGTCGCCGAGCGGTCGATCAGTACCAGGCTGGCGTCGAGCGCCCGCGCCGCTGCGCGCAGGATCTCAGGCAGGCCGGCGCCGGCCTCGACCGCGTCGGTGATCGCGGCGAAGGCGCCGAGGTCCGGGGACCGGACACTGCTGCGCTCAGCGCTGCCCGCCACAGCGCGCCAGTCAGAAGACCCTGGGCCACTCGATGATGATCAGCGCGCCGAGCAAGACGCCGACGCCAACGCACGCGGCGAGCACGTAGAGCGACAGCACGACGGCGGCCGCCCGTTCATGGATCCGCCGGTAGGACGTGACCGCCGGGGCGAGCACGAACGTGCAGAAGACAACCATGCCGAAGACGCCCGCGCAGGCGCCCACCAGATAAGTGACCGACGTGTTGCTCATTGCTCAGCCAAATTGTGCCCGAAGTGGGCGATAGTCGAGTGCAGGCGCACGGTGGCGCCGCAATTTGCGGAAAACGGCCACGTGTTCGCCGTCGAGCGTCAGTCCCCTGCGTGGCGTCGGTTAGGCCTCGGCTCGCGGTACGGGCTGGACGCAGATCGCGCCCGGAAACTGGGCCGCGATCCGATCGCGGGCTTGATCGACGCGCGCGACGGCGTCGAGCCCCCAGCAGATTCCGATCACGGTCGGACCCGACCCGCAGACGATCGCGCGCTCGCAGCCGGCCTGGACGGCCGCGGTGAGCGCGCCGGCGAGATGGGGCGCGAGCGACACGGAGGCCGGCTCGAGGTCGTTGACGAGCAGATCGTCGGGCAGCTGGATCTCGGCGACGAGCGAGAACTCGAGCTCGGCGCGCCGGGCATCGAGATCGGCGGCGGCCCGCGCGAGACCGAGCGAGTCGGCCTCCCTGTAGACGTCGGCGGTCGAGAGGCCGAACGGCTGCGGCAGCACCAGCAGGGCGTGGTCGGCGAGCGAGGGCAGCGGGCGGACGATCTCGCCGGCGCCGGTGCCGAGCGCGGGGCCGGGATCGAGCTGGCTGGGGACGTCGGCGCCGAGCGCGGTGGCGATCTCGAGCACTGTGGCCGGCGCGATTTCGGCGAGCTGGGGCGCCGCGCGCAGCAGCGCGGCGGCGTCGGCCGACCCACCCCCCATGCCGGCCGCGACCGGGATCCGCTTCTCGATCTCGATTTGCAGCGGCGGCGCTCCCCACCCGGCCGCCCTGAGGTTAGTGACCGCTTCGGCGACCAGGTTGGGGCCGGGGACGCCGGGGCAGATGACCGTGTCCGTCCCCGAGCGAGCCGGAGTCTCGATCACGAGATCGTCGGCCAGCGTGACCGATTCGAACACCGTCACCAGCTCGTGCCGGCCGTCGTCGCGGGTGCCGCCGAGCAGCAGGCAGAGGTTGACCTTCGCGTATGCGCGCTCGTGGATGACGGGCATCAGCCGATCCGCCGTGCCAGCTTCCTGAGCTCCTCCGGCGCCAGCCGCTCGGCGCGCTCGTCGGCCGGGTGACCGAGCTCGACAAGCGCCGCCCGGGCGCTCTCGCGCGCTTCGCCGGTCAGCCCGAGCGAGCCCGTGAGCGTCTTGCGACGGTGCGCGAACGCTCGGTGGACGAACTTGTTCAGAGCCCGATCGGCGGCCGGTCCGACGCGGCGCAGCCCCAGCACCACGCTGTCGACATTCGGGACCGGGCGGAACACGGTCCGCGCGATCGGGCGCAGCACCTTGACCTCGCAGGCGAGCTGGGCGAGCACCGACGGCACCCCGTAGGCGGCACTGCCCGGCGCCGCCGCAAAGCGCTCGCCGACCTCGCGCTGGACCATCACGACCCACTCCGAAACGCTCGGCAGCTCGTCGATCGTGCGCAGGATCGCGGTCGCGGCGATCCCGTACGGGAGGTTGGCGACGACCTTGCCGGGCGGGGGGGTCAACGCGCGCAGATCGATTGCCAGCGCGTCACCGATCTGCAATTCGGTGTTCGAGAATGGCGCCAGGACGTCGCGCAGGCCGGCCTCAAGGCGCTCGTCGACCTCGACCACGTGCACGAATGCGGCCCGTGCCGCGAGTCGCTCCGACAGGACGCCGAGGCCGCCGCCGATCTCGAGCACGACGTCGTCGGCGGACAGCGATGCGAGCCGCTCGATCACATCGAGGATGTTGCGATCGACGAGGAAGTTCTGGCCCAGCTCACGCTGGCGCGGCGAGCGAGCGCTCACCATCCGAACACGGCGGCGGCGGTGTCCTCGATCGACCGTTCGAGCTCGGCGTAGGAGACGCGGCGCTCGAGCGCCAGAGCCTCGGCGGTCGCGACGACGTTGGCCGGCTGGTTTGGCTTGCCGCGGACGGGCTGCGGAGCGAGGTACGGGGCGTCGGTTTCGACCAGCAGCCGGTGCGATGGGATCGCGATCGCCGCCTCGCGCAGGTCCTGGGCCTTGGGATAGGTGGCGTTGCCGGCGAACGAGAACCACCACTGCTCGTGCGCGAGGCATTCGCGGACCCGGCTCGCCATCGAGAAGCAGTGCAGGATCACGCGGAGACCACCGGCGTGGGCGTCGAGCGTCGCGAGCGTCTCATCGTCGGCCGCCCGGGTGTGGATCACGAGCGGCTTGCCGGTCTCGCGGGCGAGCTCGATCTGCGCCTCGAACGCGCGCTGCTGGTCCTCGCGCGGCGAGTAGTCGCGGTAGTAGTCGAGCCCGGTCTCGCCGATCGCGACACACTTCTCGTGGCTCGCGAGCGCTTGCAGCTCGGCGAAGTCGGCGTCGTCGAAGCCGGTCGCCTCGCTCGGATGGCGGCCGATCGCGGCGTACACCTGCGGGAAGTCCTCGGCCGCCGCGAGCGCCGCGCGGCACGAGGCGCCATCGGTGCCGACGGTCAGGATCCGCGTCACGCCCGCGGCCTCGGCGGCGGCGACTAGCTCCGCGACGGGCGGCTCACACGCGTCGAGGTGGGTGTGGCTGTCGATCACGCGCGCTTCGGGAACAGGGGCTCGATTGCGCTCACGGTTCGCCCGCCGCCGGTCGCGGCGAGGCTCGCGCCGGCATACGCGAGGTCGGGCGCCGCCAACGCGTCGAGCAGGCGGTCGCTGGTGGCCGGCATGTAGGCGTGCAGCATCACGGTCAGCGCGCGCAGCGCCTCGGCCAGCGACGCGAGCGTCTCGTCGAGCGCGCCGGCATCGGCCGGATCGCGCGCAAGTTGCCACGGGGCCCGCTCCTCGACGTAGCGGTTGCAGCGCCGGACGCGCTGCCAGATCAGTTCGAGCGCGGTGGAGACATCGGCCCGGTCGAGCAGCTCGCCGACGCGTTCGGCGAGTCCATCGAACTCCGCAGCGAGCTCCGGGTCGAGCTCGACGTCGGGGATCACGCCGTCGCGATAGCGGCTGATCATCGCGATCGTGCGGCTGGCGAGGTTGCCGTACTCGTTCGCGAGCTCGGACTCGTAGCGCTTCCGCGGACGGCGTCCATGCCGACGGCGCCGTCGGCGCCGAACGAGACGTCGCGCAGCAGGTAGAAGCGCAGCGCGTCAGTGCCGAACTGGGCGATCACGTCGAACGGGTCGAGCACGTTGCCGAGCGACTTGCTCATCTTGCGCCCGTCGGCGCCGAGCAGAAAGCCGTGCACGAACACGTGCTTCGGCACCGCGAGGTCAGCGGCCATCAGGATCGCGGGCCAGATACACCGTGTGGAACTTGAGGATGTCCTTGCCGATGATGTGATACGTCGCGGGCCAGAAGCGATCTGTCAGGTCCTCGCCGGGGCGCGCGTAGCCGAGCGCCGTGTAGTAGTTGAGCAGCGCGTCGAACCAGACGTAGAACACATGGCTCGGGTCCCACGGAACCGTGACTCCCCACTGCAGGCGCAACCGCGACAGCGAGATGTCCTGCAGGCCCGAGTTGATGAACGACAGCGCCTCGTTGTATCGCGCCTGTGGCATCACGAAGTCCGGCTGCTCGGCGTACAGGCGCTCGATGCGCTCCTGGAACCTCGACAGCGCGAAGAACCAGTTCTCCTCCTCGTGGCGCTCGAGCGGGATCTCGTGGATCGGGCACAGGTTGCCCTCGAGGATCTCGTTCTCGACCTTGAAGTCGGCGCAGCGCGGGCAGTACCAGCCCTCGTAGATGCCCTTGTACGTGTAGCCGTTGTCGTGGACGCCCTGGAGGACCTCCTGCACGCGGCGCTCGTGCTCCTCGTCGGTCGTGCGGATGAAGAAGTCGTTCGAGGCCTCGAGCAGCGGCGCGAGCGCTTTGAAGCGCTCGGCGTTGCGATCCGCGAGCACCTGCGGCTCGACGCCCTCGGCGCGCGCGGCGTCCGCGACCGGCTCGCCGTGCTCGTCGGTACCGGTCAGGAAGAAGACGTCCTCACCGCGCTGGCGCTGGTGGCGCGCGAGCACGTCGGCGACGATCGTCGTGTACGCGTGGCCCAGGTGGGGCTGGCGTTGACGTAGTAGATCGGGGTTGTGACGTAGAACGACACCGGTTCTCAAGGCTATCCTGCGGTTGGTGAGCGACACGGCGACCTCCACCCGCTTGCTCGACAACTACGTCGCCGGTCGCTGGACGCCGGCGACCGCCGCGACCGGCGAGCTCGACGTCACCAACCCGGCGACCGGCGAGACGCTCGCGCGGGTGCCGCTGTCGGGGCGGTCGGACCTCGACGCCGCGGTGAGCGCAGCGCGCGACGCGCTGCCCGCATGGCGTGCGGTGTCGACGATCGCCCGCGCGCGCAAACTGTTCGACCTGCGTGAGCGCCTGGTCGCGCGACACGAGGACCTGGCCCGCAGCGTCACGACCGAGATGGGCAAGACGCTTGTCGACGCGCGCGCCGAGGTGGCGCGGATGATCGAGATGGTCGAGGCCGCGTGCGCGATCCCGACGACGATGCAGGGTCGGATCCTCGAGGACGTGTCGCGCAACATCGACGCCGAGACGATCCGCCAGCCGGTCGGGGTGTGCGCCGCGATCGTGCCGTTCAACTTCCCGGCGATGGTCCCGTTCTGGTTTCTGCCGTTCGCGATCGCGTGCGGGAACACGTTCGTGCTGAAGCCGTCAGAGCAGGTGCCGATGACCCAGCAGATCGCGTTTGAGGAGTTGCATGCGCTCGAGCTGCCGGCGGGCGTCGTCAACCTCGTCAACGGTGGCCGCGAGGTCGTCGAGGGGATCCTCGAGCACCCTGGGATCGACGCGGTCTCGTTCGTCGGCTCGGCGCCGGTCGCGCGGATCGTCTACGAGCGGTCGGCGCAGGCGGGCAAGCGCGTCCAGGCGCTGGGTGGCGCGAAGAACCACATGGTCGTGATGCCCGACGCCGTGATCGAGCAGACCGTCGACGGGATCATCGGTTCGGCGTTCGGGGCGGCGGGACAGCGATGCATGGCGGGAAGCGTGGTCGTGACCGTCGGCGATGCCCACGAGCAGCTGATGGCTCCGCTGCTCGACGCGACCCGCGCGCTAAGCGTCGGCGACGGACTCGACGAGCACTCCGACGTCGGCCCGGTGATCTCGTGCGCCGCCCGCGACCGGGTCAACGAGTGGATCGAGCGCGGCGTCGCCGACGGGGCCAAGCTCGCGGTCGACGGCCGCGGTGCCGGCCCTGACAGAGACGGCGCGTCGTTCGTCGGTCCGACGATCCTCGACGATGTCGCGCCCGGGTCAGAGATCGCGCGCCACGAGGTCTTTGGTCCGGTGCTGTGCGTGATCCGCGCCGAGAGCCTCGATCAGGCGATCGAGATCGTCAACTCGAGCGCGTTCGGCAACGGCACGTCGATCTTCACTGAGTCGGGCGCGTCGGTGAGGCGCTACCGCCACGAGGTGCAGGCGGGGATGATCGGGGTCAACATCGGCGTCGCGGCGCCGGTCGCGTTCTTCCCGTTCAGCGGCTGGAAGGACTCGTTCCTCGGTGACCTGCACGCGCACGGAACCGACGCGGTCGAGTTCTACACGCGCAAGAAGACCGTCACCAGCCGCTGGTTCTCGAGCGGTCAGGGCAGCGGCAGCTACTTCGTCGAGCGCTGAGCGCTGACGGGCAGTAGCGCGCCCCGGTCAACTCCGAGTCGTCAGCAGCCGGTAGAGCGCATTGGCGCTCACCCCGGTCAACTCCGCGACCACGCCGGCGGCCACCCGCGGCTTGGCGCCCGCGTCGACGAGCCGCTGCAGCGCCGCGAGGGGTTGGTCGAGGCTGACTGTCCCCATCGCTGCAGGCCCGACGACCAGCACGATCTCGCCCCGCGGCGGCTCGGCGCGGTAGCGCTCGGCCAGCTCGGCGGCGGTCGCGCGGACCACCTCCTCGTGGACCTTGGTCAGCTCGCGACAGACGGCGACCGGGCGCTGCGGGTCCAGCGCCGCCAGCGTCTCGAGCGAAGCCGCCAGGCGCCGCGGCGACTCGAACGCGACCACCGTCTCGTGCGAGCCGAACACCGCTTCCAGCTCCGCGCGCTTGCGCGGCAGGAAGCCGACGAACCGCCAGTGGTCAGCGGGCAGCGCGCTGGCGACGAGTGCGCTCAGCGCCGCCGATGGCCCGGGCAGCACCTCGACCGCCAGCCCGGCGGCCACGCAGCCGCGGACGAGCACCAGCCCGGGGTCCGAGACGAGCGGCATCCCGGCATCGGACACGAGCGCGACGACAGCGCCGTCCTGCATCCGCTTGACGAGCTCGACCGCCCGCGCGCGCTCATTGTGCTCGTGGTAGGACACGAGCCTGCCGCCGACCCCGTAACGGTCGAGCAGGATCCGCGTCCGGCGCGTGTCCTCGCAGGCGACGATGTCGGCCTCGCGCAGCGCCGCCAGCACGCGGAGCGTCACGTCCTCGAGGTTGCCGATCGGGGTCGGGCAGACGATCAGTCGGCCGCTCGTCACACGCCCGCTAGTCACAGGTGGCCCTTCGTGAGCCCGTCGAACGCGAGCGTGGCGGCTCCGACCATCCCGGCCTCGACCCCGAACCGCGCCGGGACGATCCGGACGGCGTCGCTGAGCACCGGCAACACGCGGCTCGTGAACTCGGCCCGCGCCGGGTCTAGCAGCAGGTCGCCGGCCGCGATCACGCCACCCCCGATCACGACGACCTCCGGATTGAAGATGTTGACCAAGCTCGCGATCGCGACGCCGAGCCGCGTCCCGATCAGCGCGATCGCCTCGATCGCGGCGGCGTCACCGTCGTGGGCCAGCTCCGTGACCAGCGGCCCGGCGAGCTCGAGACCGTCGGCGAGCGCCTTTGCCATGCCGGAGTCGGGCCGCTCGCCGGCGATCCGCTGCGCCTCGCGGGCGAGCGCGGTGCCCGACGCGTACGCCTCGATGCAGCCGTGGTTGGGACAGTTGCCCTGGCACGGCCGGCCGTCGAACTCGATCACGATGTGACCCAGCTCGGCCGCGGCGCCGATTCCACCCCGGTACGGCTTGCCGCCAAGGATCAAACCGCCACCGATCCCGGTCCCGAGCGTCATCAAGACGACCTCGGAGGCGCCGCGGGCGGCACCGGCGCGATGCTCGGCGATCGCCGCGGCGTTGCCGTCGTTGTCGACGAACACCGGCAGCCCCAGGCGTTCGGTCATCACGTCGCCGAACGCGATGTTGGCCAGCGGCGTGTTGATCCCGACGACCGCGATCCCAGTGCGCTGGTCCATCAGGACCGGGATCCCGAAGCCGACGGCCTCGACCTCGCCATCAACCGCCTCGCGGATCTCGCGGACCGCGTCCACCGCGACGTCGAGCAACGACCTCTGATCGAGACCCGCTACCGTCCTCTGCGTACGGTGGTGGACTCTGAGGTCCGGATCAACCGATCCGGCCAGTAACTTGGTTCCGCCGAGGTCGACGCCGATAGTGCGCCGCACCGGCATGCCGTCACTATATGCAGAGCCAGATGCCCGACGAACCGCGAAACCGGGCGCCGAGCGGGGATCCCCCTTACCGGATCTATCGAGGCGAGTCGAAAGCTCGCTCGAATTCGCAGGAGCGCCCATACACCGTCTACCGCTCGGCCCCCCGCGGGCTGCGGTCGCGCCTGCGCGGCGAGGATGACGTCGCGGTCGCCGATCAGGGGCCTCGGCGGCCCCGCGACGACCGCGGCGGACCGCCACGCGAGGGCTGGCGTCGCTGGTTCACTCCCAAGCGCGTGCTCGCGTATCTGGGCGGTGCGATCGTCGCCTGGCTGCTGCTATCGGTGATCCTGTTCCTGGTCAGCGCCCAGATCCAGAGCGGCACGATCCCCAGCTCGGCGCAGGCGGAGCTGACGTCAGGCCCGAACATGCTGACCGGCACCGACACGATCCTTGTGCTCGGTACCGACCAGCGGCCGAAGGGCTCCAAGGAGCCGGGCGCCGACACGAGCGACAAGGGCAGCCGCTCGGACACGATCATGCTGTGGCGGGTCGGCGGCGGCGTCTCGCGGCGGCTGTCGATCCCGCGCGACACGGTCGCTCAGATCCCCGGCTACGGGTCGACGAAGATCAACGCCGCGTATGCGTACGGGGGGCCGGCGCTGGCGATCAAGACGATCGAGAACTTCACCGGCGTCAAGGTCAACCACCTGATCATCGTCAACCTCGCGAACTTCCCGAAGTTCATCGACGCGATCGGCGGGGTGACGGTCAAGACGGGCCGGATCTGCTCGAACATCAGCGGCGGCGCCAAGAACGGCGGCTTCACCCTGTATCTCAAGCCTGGCGTCCACAACCTGACCGGGATCCAGGCGCTGACGTTGGCGCGGACGCGCGATAACGCGTGCGACGCGGCCAGCACCGACCTCACCCGCGAGGGTTACCAGCAGCAGATCCTGAACTCGATCAAGTCGAAGCTGACATCGCCCCTGACATTCTTCAGGCTGCCGTGGGCGTCGTGGTACGCGCCGCAGGCGATCCGCACCGACATGAGCGGCTTCACGCTGCTGAGCCTGTTCGCGGCCTCCGAGCTCGGCGGTTCGGCGCCGACCGACATTCTCAAGCCGACCGGCTCAGAGAGGCTTTCCGACGGTGAGGACGCGCTGGTCGCGTCGCCGTCGGACGTGCGCCGGCACGTGGCAAAGCTGATGAACGGTTAGGAGTAGCCGGACGCCCGGTTAGGCCGCGGCGGCCTTGGGCTCGGACTTCTTGTCCGAACCGCTGGACTTCTCAGAGCCTGCCTTGGAGTCCTTCTTGTCCTTGGACTCCTTGGACTCCTTCGAGGCCTCGCTCGCTTCCTTCTCGCGCGAGCGGTTGCGCGTGCCGTAGTCAGTGTTGTAGAAGCCGGAGCCCTTGAAGTGGACCGCGACCGGGTGAAACACACGCTGCACCGGAATTCCACAGACCTCGCAACTGTCGACCGGGTCGTCGGAGAAGCGCTGCAGCACCTCGAACGTGTGGCCCTTCTTGCAACGGTACTCGTAGATCGGCATCGCTTCAGGGAGTATAGCGGAAGGGGTTGGCACTCTCATAGGGCGAGTGCCAAGCGCAGCTGACAATACGCCGCGGCTAGCATCCGCTCCTCAAATGACCGCCGACAAAGTCACGATGGACAAGATCGTCTCGCTCAGCAAGCGGCGCGGGTTCGTGTTCCAGAGCAGCGAGATCTACGGTGGGATCAGCTCCAGTTACGACTACGGGCACTACGGGGTGCTGCTGAAGAACAACGTCAAGGCGCAGTGGTGGCGCGCGATGCTGCAGGAGCGCGACGACGTGGTCGCGCTCGACTCGGCGATCATCCAGCATCCGCGGACCTGGGAGGCGAGCGGCCACCTGGCGGGCTTCACCGACCCGCTGATCGACTGCCGCACCTGCAAGCTGCGCTTCCGCGCCGACCAGCTCGAGTACGCGGCCTGCGGGCGCAAACCGTCCAGGCACCCGGGCGAGACGCCCGACTGCGACCTGACTGAGGCGCGCGATTTCAACCTCATGTTCGAGACCAGCATCGGGCCGGTGCGCGACGAGGGGTCGACCGTCTACCTGCGCCCCGAGACGGCGCAGGGGATCTTCCTCAACTTCAAGAACTACCTCCAGTTCTCGCGCAAGAAGCCGCCGTTCGGGATCGCGCAGATCGGCAAGAGCTTTCGCAACGAGATCACGCCCGGGAACTTCATCTTCCGCACGCGGGAGTTCGAACAGATGGAGATGGAGTTCTTCGTGCCGCCGCAGGACGTCGACTTCTGGTTCGAGCACTGGCTCAACGAGCGCCGCAGCTGGTTCCTGAGGCTGGGGATCCGCGAGGACCATCTACGGCTGCGCCCCCACGACGCCGACGAGCTGTCGCACTACTCGACCGCGACCAGCGACCTCGAGTACCTGTTCCCGATCGGCTGGCAGGAGCTCGAGGGGATCGCCAACCGCGGCAACTTCGACCTCACCCAGCACGCCGAGTACTCGGGCCAGAAGCTCGAGTACGTCGACACCGCGACCGGCGAGCGCTACGTCCCGCACGTGATCGAGCCGGCAGCCGGGGCCGACCGGGCGATGCTGGCGTTCTTGGTCGACGCCTACGACGAGGACGAGATCGAGGGCGACCAGCGGACCGTGCTGCGGCTGCACCCGGTGCTCGCGCCGGTCAAGGTCGCGGTCCTGCCGCTGGTCCGCAAGGACGGCCAGCCTGAGCTGGCGCGGAGCGTCTGGCTCCAACTGCGGGAGCTGATGCAGGCCGAGTACGACGAGGGCGGCGCGATCGGACGGCGCTACCGGCGCCAGGACGAGATCGGCACCCCATGGGCGGTGACGATCGATCACCAGTCACTCGAGGACCGGACGGTGACGCTGCGCGACCGCGACAGCCTGGCACAGGAGCGGATCGCGATCGCGGAGCTTGGCGGCGAGCTGCAGCGGCGGCTGCGCGAGCCCTGGCAGTCGCCTAAGGGCTAGGGGTGTGTGACCTCGTGGTGGCTATAGCCACCACGGCGTCACACACCCACCTTCAGCGGAGCCGAGGCGCCGGCCAGGAAACCCCCGCCCGGGATCGTGCGCGCGACCAGCGCGTAAGTCCCGGACGGCACGCCGATCAGCGCCCGGGCGCTGAACTGCCCCCCGACGACGGGCAGGCGTTTGCTGTGGATCAGGTGCCGGCGCCCGTTGCGCAGACGGTAGACGTCGAGGAGCACGTGCCGCCGCGACGCCGGATTCACCGTGCCGCTAACGCGCACCGGCGCCGTCGAGGTGAGCGCCAGGGTGATCACCGGTGCGACGCCGACGTAGACGACATTTGACGCCGCAGCCGGCTGGTCGGCGTGCAGCGCGCGGAGGATCAGGCTGCGGTCGACCGGCACCGTCGCGCTCCAGCTGCCATCGGGGGCGACGCTGGCGGCGGCGATCGTCGTGGCACGATCGCTGGCGAGCGACTGGATCTGGACCGGGGCGCTGGCGATCGGCGCGCCGTCCAGCGTCGTGAGCCGCCCGCTCAGCGCGAGCTGGGTCGCCGGTGCGACGGTCGTGCTCGCAACGTCCAACGTCAGCACCGCCGGGACGCCCTCGAGCGCCGCGATCTGCGGGCGGATCGACGGCAGCCTGGCGAAGAACGCACTGCCAGGACAGTCGGTGAGGTCGCCCTGGCGGTGGCCGGCGACGCGAGGCAGCAGCACCAGCTGGCCCGGCCGGAACGGTGTGTAGAACGCGTCGGCGGGATCGACCTCGACCCGTACCTCGCCGAGCGACGGGATCCCGTGCAGGGCGAGCTTCCACGCCAGTAGGTGCTGCAGAGCATCGATCGCCGCGGGCGGCGGAACCACATAGCTGAACGTGCCGAGCACCGCGACGCCGGTCGACTCCTGGTTGTACGCACCCGCGTGCGCGCCGATCACGGGTTCGTCGATCCCCCCCGCCCGCGCCTCCCAGATTCGGCCGAAGGCGTCGATGATGAAGTTGTAGGCGATGTCGAAGAAGCCGCGGACGTAGCGGTGGTAGTCGAAGATCGCCAGCAGCAGCGCCGGCACCTCGCCCGCGCCGTAGCCGTTGGGGTTGACCGTGTGATGGACGAACGCGAGCTTGATCTCGCCGTAGTTCGCCGGGAACTCCGGTGGGGCGTGTCCGTCGGCCCACGCCGACCGCGCAATGATCGGCGGCTGACCCGGCCCCGCGTCGAGAATCGGAGTCGCCAGCGGCAGCGACGCAGTCGACGCCAGGTCGGCCACCGGCGGCGCCTCCGCGCGCGCCACGAAATGAATCACGACGCCGTTGACCCGGCCGGCGCTGCGCAGCTGGATGACGTCGGCGGCGCCTGCCCACAGCGGCTCGCCGAACATACCGACGCGGGCGCCGTCGCCGTCGTGGCCGGTAACCGAAGCGAGCGCCCACGGGCTCCAGGCGCCACCGTCGACTCGCGTGCGCAGCTCGACCCGCGCGCCGGCGGGCGCGGCCCACTGCAGGCCGGCGAGCGCGAACCGGCGCCCCGCGTCGATCACCGGCGACTCGCCGTGCAGGTCGCCGACCCAGCCAGCGAACACCCGGCCGCCCCGCCGCTGCGCGGCCATCGCCCCGGCGACCGGGCCCATCATCAGGCCGGCGCTGGCGACGGCTGCGCTGCCCAGCAGGGCGCGCCGCGTGAGCCTCGGCCCCAGATCCGTCACCGGCGTCTCGACCGCGATCTCGGACGGCTCCGGCGGCGCCTCCGCGGTAGCAAACTGGCGGCACAGACGGCGAGCACGACGAGCGCCACCACCCCTCCGACGGCCACCCCAGGCTGCAGGATCAGGACGACGATCACGATCACGATCGCGATCCCGACCTCGGCTGCGGGCCGGCTCACGGTCATAGCGGCAGCCTCCGGAGCAGCTCACGGGGCATATGCCTCAGCAAAGCAAAGATCCAGCGCAAGCGCGAAGGTACCCAGACCGTGCGGGCCCGTCCTTGCAGCGCCGCGACGGTCGCCTCGGCAACTGCTTCGGCGGAGGTCGCGAACGGTGCCGGCTTCAACCCGGAGGTCATCCGCGTCTTGACGAAGCCTGGCCGCACCACGAGCACGCGCACACCCACGCCGGCGGCCGCGTCCCCGATCCCCTGGGCGAGCGCATCGAGCCCCGCCTTCGCCGCCCCATAGATCGGGTTCGAGGCGCGGGGCAGCTCGCCCGCGACGCTCGACAGCACGATCAGCGTTCCGCGGCGCTGGGCGCGCAGCCTTCGCGTGCAGTGCAGCAGGAGTGAGCCGGCGCCGACGAAGTTGACGCGCATGACCTCCTCGGCCTCGTCCGGGTCGGCGTCGAGTCCCGCCTGGGCGCCAAGCACGCCGACCGCCAGCACGACGACGTCGACGTCCGAGTTGTCAAAGGCGTCGGCGACCGCGCGCTCGTGGGCGGCGAGGTCGTCCGCGTCCGCGATCACGACCGCGACCGGGTCCACCCCCTCGCGCCCGAGCTCGTCGGCGGCGGCTTGCAGCCGGTCGGGATCGCGACCTACGAGGACGGCGGCGACAGGGCCGTCGGCGGCCAGGCGCCGAACGATCGCCAAGCCAATCTCGGAGCTGCCGCCGACGAGCAGAGCTCTCATCGATCGGCGTCCACGAGACCGGTCCGCAGGCCGAGGTCCGAGCGCCAGCGCCGCTCTGGATCGATGCGGTCTCTGATCGCGCGCCACTCGGGCAGCCGCGGGTACATCGCGGCCAGCACCTCCGGTCGCAGCCGGTCGTCCTTGGCCAGGTAGACGCGCCCGCCGGCCGTCGCGACGAACTCGTCGAACCGCCGCAGCAGCGGCTCGAGCCCCGGCGCGCAGCGCGGCATGTCGAGCGCGAGCGTCCACCCGGCGAGCGGGAACGACAGCGGTGCGCCGTTCGCGGGGCCGAAGTCCTTGAGCACCGCGAGGTAGCACGGGACGCGCGATCGACGCAGCTGACCAAGGAGCTCGTGCAACGCCGTCTCCTGCCCGCGCGGGACGACGAGCTGGTACTGGACGAAGCCGCCAGGGCCATACAGACGCGGCCAGGCGTCGAGCCCGTCGAGCGGGAACATGTGCCCGCCAAACGACTCGATCTGCCCGCGCGCACGGCGCGGCGAGCGATGAAACCGCAGCTCGTTGAAGCGGCGGACGAGACCCGGCGTGAGCGCGTTTCGCCTCCACCGGGACGGGACCGCGAGGCGCGCTGCGACGGTCGTGCGGGTATCGCCGGACTCGGCGCTCGCGGGGTCGGCCCTGGTCACCACCCCCCTGACCGGGCGACGACTGAGGAGATCGAGCCACGCGACGCGGTGTACGCCGCCGGGACCATCGAGGACCGCGAGCGCCTCGTCGAGCGATTGAACCCGATCGGTGTCGACGGTCAGCGACGCGCTGGGCAGCCGCTGGAGCCGGATCCGAGCCCAGACGATGATCCCGGTCAGACCCATACCACCGAGCGTCGCGCCGAACAGATCGTCGACCGGCGTCAACGTCACGACCTCGCCGCTCGCGGTCAGCAACCCGAATTCGGAAACGTGCGATCCGAACGTGCCGGCAGTCGCGTGGTTCTTGCCATGGATATCGCTCGCGATCGCCCCGGCGACTGTCACATGCTGGGTGCCGGGGACCACCGGCAGGACCCAGCCCGCGGGTTCGAGGAGCCCCAGCAGCGTTCCGAGCGTCGCGCCGGCCTGGGCGGTGACGGCCCCGGACTCGCGATCAAGCTCGACCGCGTCGAGCCGCGTCATGTCGAGCACTACGCCGCCTCGCAGCTGGGCAGCGTCGCCGTAGCTGCGCCCCATCCCGCGCGCAATCGCCGCCGAGGAAACCGCGTCGTGGACCTGATCGATCGTCGCGGGTGAGCTGAGAATGACCGGCGCCGGCGGCCCGCCGCCCCATCCGGAGAGGTCGCACGGTCGCGCCGTGGTCGCGCGAACGAGCGTCGTCATCTCAGCCGGCACCCGCGTGGACGCTGACGGCGAACAGGACCAGCCACGCGATCGCGCCGATCAGCAGCGTGCGATCAGACAGCACCAGATCCTCCGGAGCGTCGCCCGCGCCTCGGCGGACCAACGTCCCGTAGCGCAGGATGCAGACCGTGAACGGGATCACGGTCAGCAGCCGCCACGGAACATCGTCGAGGTCGGGCAGTTCGAATGCCCACACGCAGTACGCGAACAGCGCGCAGCCGGCGCTGCCGGCGAGCAGCAGCCGCAGGCGGCCCGGGGTGTAGCGCGTCAGCACCTGCCGACCGGCGTCGCGGCGCCGCGACTCGTTCGCGGTCAGCTCGGCCTGGCGCTTGCCGGCGGCGACGAATAGCGCCGACGCGGTCACGACCAGCACGAACCACCGCGACAGCGTGACTGGCGCCGCGACCCCGCCGGCGAGCGCGCGGAGAACGAAGCCGCCGGCGATCGCGACGATGTCGAGTACCAGGAGCTTGCGCAGCACGAGCGTGTAGCTGACCGTGATCGCGATGTATCCAACCGCGACGAGACCCAGTAGCGGCCGGATCGAGACGCACATCACCAGACCGGTCACCAGCCAGGCGATGCCGATCAGAATCGCGTCCCGCTGTCCGAGCTCGCCGGCGGCGACGGGGCGAAAGCGCTTGCGCGGGTGGCGGCGGTCCTCGGCGACGTCGCGGACGTCGTTGATCGCGTAGATCCCAGCCGAGATCAGGCAGAACGCGATGCACGCGAGTGCCACCCGGCCGGGCACGTCGTCGTGCACGAGCGCGCCGGCTGCGCCGGGAGCGGCGACCACGAGCGCGTTCTTGACCCATTGCCGCGGCCTCGCCGTGGCCACGATCGCCCGCAGGCGGCCGCGGGGGAGCGGTTCGAGGTCGGGCGCTTGCCGAGTGCCGGGGATCTGAGCTGCGGCGCCGAGCGCCGGCAAGGGTAACGAAGACCCTCGTCTCGGGGACGTCATCGGCGCCAACGTACGGTCGCTTCATCAACTTAATGTGTGAGCTTGATGAGGGACCTCTCAGTCGTCCTTAAGCCAAATGGCTCAAAAGCGCTGACACGATCGCCCGATGCTGGCGCCGAGCAGACCCGACGCTGAGCGCACACACGCAGAGCCCGAAACCCCGCGGTGGCTGCAGGGGCTCGACCTTCCGACCCCGGCCCGCAGCGAACGACGCAAGCTCCGCTGGCGCAGGATCGCCGTGATCGCGGCGATCCTGTTGGCGCTGCCCGCGGTCGTGTCGTATGGGCGGATGCTCACGCAACCGTCCGACTCGACGCTCTCGATCAAGACCGTCGAATGGCTCCGCGACAACGGCCTGCGGGGGTTGGTGAACCGGGTCGAGACGATCTACTACACGCTCAACGCACCGGCGACAGGCGGTGCCGCACTGCGCGCCCTGCCGAAGCTCCCCGGGGCGGTGGGCTACAGCCGAAGCCCTGATGGCCGCGTACGGGTGATCTATTACCGGCCGCCGCGGATCCGACCCGTGATCCACCCCGCGCTACCCGGCGAGGGAGTCTGGCATCCGACCTTTGCCGGCGGCGGCAGTAATCCGCCGGTGCTGGTCACGAGTTTTCGTCCGGATCCGAACTACCCGCAGAACGTGGCCGGGGTCGCGTGGATCAATCACACCCGTACCTCGGTGTGGCTGTATCCCGGTATTCAGGAGCCGGCCGTCTCGTTGCCTGACCGGGGCCCAGAGGAGGTCCCGACGCAGATGCGCGGCAAGCTGGTCGCCACCTTCAACAGCGCCTTCAAGCTCGCCGATTCCGGTGGCGGAGTCGTGATCGGCGGGCACACATACGCGCCGATGAAGGCGGACATGGCGACGCTCGTGCGCTACCGCGACGGGCGGGTGGATTTGATCGCCTGGCACGGTGGCGCGGTCGCCGGGCCGAACGTGATCTACGCGCGCCAGAACCTGCCGCTGATCGTCAATGGCGGCAGGCTCAACTCCAATCTCTCAACCGGGCCCGAGTGGGGTGCGACGCTCGGCAATGCGATTCGGGTCTGGCGCTCCGGGGTCGGGATCGACCGGTACGGCAACCTGATCTATGCCGCCGCCAACATCCAGACCGTCGCGTCGCTGGCCGAGATTCTCAAGCGCGCCGGCGCCGTCCGGGCAATGGAGCTCGACATCAACACCTACTGGCCGAGCTTCATCACCTATCACCGCTCGGGCGCGATCGGTGCGGCAAACCTGCTCGAGAGCATGGACCGCTCATCGCAGCGTTACCTGACGCCTGACGACCGCGACTTCTTCGCCGTCTACCTTCGCTGAGGAGCCACCGGCCTGGGGTTTAGAGCAAAAACACTTGGGGCGACGATGGCGGCGGGGGTGATCGTGGTGGCACTCGCCGGGGCGATTGCGCTCGCAGGCTGCAGCGCCCTGCAAACCGCTGCCGCTCATACGGCCATGGCTGCACCGGCGGCGCGGGCCAGGGCGTCGGGTGCCGCGGACGGCGTCGGCGAGCGCGTGTTCACGTTCATCGACCACAGCCGCCTAGTCCGGATACCGGGTCAAGGGCTCCAGCCGCGCAAGCTGGTGACGGTCGTTCGCTACCCGTTGCATGCTTCCGGCCCGGTCGGGCTGATCGTCTTCGGACACGGCTTCGCCGTGACGCCGGCGTATTACTTCCGGCTGCTCGAGGCGTGGGCGCAGGCGGGATACGTCGTCGCGGCGCCCGTCTTCCCGCTTGGCAATCAGCATGCACCAGGCGGCCCGAACGAGGCAGACATCGTCAACCAGCCACGCGACATGAGCTTCGTCATTTCGCAAATGCTGGCGGCCAGCGCACAGCGCCGGGGTCCGCTCGCCGGGCTGATCGATCCGAACAAGATCGCGGTCAGCGGGCAGTCAGACGGCGCCGAAACCGCGCTCGCGGTCGCATACGACAGCGCCTACCGGGACCCACGGGTGCGCGCCGCGATCATCCTGTCAGGGGACGACGGGCTCGGCGGTACCTACTTTGCGCCCGGCAGCCCGCCGCTGCTCGCCGCACAGGGGACCGCCGACCACATCAATCAGCCTCGCTATGCCTACGCGTTCTTCGCGGCTGCGAGGCGACCAAAGTTCTTGCTCAAGCTGATCGGCGCGGGACACCTGCCGCCCTACACCGACCAGCAGCCCCAGCTGTCGATCGTCGAGCGAGTGACGATCGGATTCCTGAACCGTTACCTCGACGATCAGACTGATGGGATCCGCGAGATGCTCCTCGGCGGTGACGTCGCGGGCGTGGCGACCCTCACCGCCGACCGCTGATCGGGAGCTGTAGGCTCCCGCGCGATGGCTGCTGGCACCCGCATCGAGACGATCGCGATGCCCGACGGCGGCACGATGAGCGCGTTTGTAGCGCTGCCTGAGTCAGGCCAGGGACCGGGGCTGCTGGTCCTGATGGAGATCTTCGGCGTCGGCTCCTACGTCCGGCACGCAGCCGAGCGGCTCGCCGAGCTGGGCTACGTGGCGATGGCGCCCGACCTCTACCGCCGCACGCAACCCGGGCTCGAGCTCGAGCACGACGAGGAGAGTCTGCAGGCCGCGATGCAAGCCGTCGGTCAGCTCGACGTGCCCGGCGCCGTGCAGGACTCGATCGTCGCGCTCGAGCATCTGCGCGGCCTGCCCGAGGTCGACGGGCGCGCCGGCGTCGTCGGCTTCTGCCTCGGCGGCTCGATCGCGTTCTTCGCCGCCGCGCACGCGGATCCCGCGGTCGCCGTTTGCTACTACGGCTCCGCGATCCCAGACGCGCTCGATGAGGGCGATCAGATCGCGTGCCCGGTGCTGTTTCACTGGGGCGCCGAGGACGGCTTCATCCCGCTCGAGCAGGCACAGCAGGTCGCCGCCGCCGCAGCCGAGCGCCCGAACTGGGAGTGCCACATCCAGCCCGACGGCGGCCACGCGTTCGACAACCACGACTCGGAGATGTTCTACCGGCGGGCGGCGGCCGACCGCGCGTGGGGGCTGACTGCGGAGTTCCTGTCGCGCACGCTGCCGGTGCAACAGCCCGTCTAACGGAGCTGTGCGGTCGCGTGGACCGCGAACCCGGACGCGGTCGGCGTCGCGCCGATCGTCTGGACCTCGACGTGCGGGTTGGAGAAGACGGTGATCGTCGCCAGGCCGCCGAGCGGGACGTCGGGCGCGACGACCAGCGCTCCATCGCGGGCGCCGACGGTCGCGTCGACCGACGCGCTGAGCCCGAACAGCGACGCCGTGCCGCGGACCGTCAGCGTGCCGTCGCCGGACGCGACCGGCGTCACCGACCGAAGGATTGGGAGTGCCTTGCGGATTGCGGCCTCGGTCACGAGCGCGGTGCCGGTCAGCTGGTTGCCGCGCTTGACGAGCGTCGCGTCGCGCAGCGTCAGCAGCCCCGTGTCGAGCTGCGTCGCGGACGCATGCAGCGTGCTCACATCGCCGGCGTCAGAGAGCAGGCTCGAGAGGTGACCCGGGTTCGAGCGGTACTGACCGAGCCGGACCGTGACGCTGTCGGCCTGGTGCCAGAGCAACTCGATCGCCGGGAAGGCGCTGACGTGGACCTCGAGCACCTGGCCGGAGTGCTCGAGCCGGTCGCGCAGCCGCTGCTCGGCGATCCCGGGCAGCACGAGCTGCGCCACGCCCAGCACCACGACCAGAAACGCAACGACGCCGGCCGCGGCTAGGCGGCGCATCGTCGCGCCCGCAACGTATTCACGCGAGCAGCGCGCGGGCCGCCGCGACGGCCTGATCCATCAGGCGCCGGGCGTCAAGATCCGGCTCGCTCATCCGGCGCATCATGACCCCGTCGGCGAGCGCAAGCAGGAACGTTGCGACATCGCCGGCGTCGGCCCGGAGCTCGAACACGCCCGCCTCGCTCCCCGTCCGCAGTGCTTCGGCGAGCGTCAGCCGCAGCGTCCGCGCGAGCTCAGCCAGCTCCGCGGCGATCCCGGCGTTGCGTTGCGCGAGCGTCAGCAGCTCGTAGAACATCACGACTTCGCTCGAGCCCTCGCTCAGCACGTCCTCGAAGCTGCGCACGAGCGCGTCGATCAGATCGTCGGCACCCCTGGCGCCCGCGACCGCCTGGTGCAGCAGCTCGCCGCGGACCTGGCACTCGCGCCTGACGACCTCGACCAGCAACCGCTCCTTGGTGCCGAAGTAGTAGTGCAGCAGGCCGCGCGAGACGCCGGCCTCGCGCGCGACGTGGTCGAAGGTCGAGCCGGCGAAGCCCCGTGACGCGACGCTGGCGCGCATCGCCTCGACGATCCGCACCGCCTTGTCGTTCGGCAGCTGCGACGCAGGCTGCTGGGGTGCGGCGGTCGCCATCGAGCGCAAGTCTAGGCGGCTTAAACGAGAAAGCGCCCGCGGCCGGGCGCCTTCACGCAAAACGGTTTCGGCCAGTGACTACGCGGCGGTGACCGGAGTCGCCGGGGGCGTCGTCGCCGCGCCGGTGACCGGCGGCGTGTACTGGAACTCCTCCTCGGCTCCGAACAGCGTGTCCAGCACCTTCGAGCGCAGCTTCTCGCTCGCGGCCAGCGCGGCTACGGCGCCAACGAACGCGATCATCAGCTTGCGGCCGAGGCGGCGACGCTTGCGGGCCTGCCGCCTGGGAGCGTCGGAAAGGCTCAGGGTCGCCTCGCGGATCGCCTCGGCGGCGTCGCGCAGGTCGGCGTGAAGCTTCTTGTCCTCGAGCAGCGCCCGGTGAGGAGCCTTGCCATTCGACAGCCGCTCGTAAGCGCTCTTGGTCGAGTCAAGCGCGGTGCGAACGTTGTCGCGCAGCTTTGAGTCCTCGATCAGGCGCTGGATATACGGATTGGCCTTTGTGATGTTGGCCAGGTCGGCGGCACTGAACGGCGCCGCCTTGGACTTCTTTCGCGATGGCATTTAGCTCCTCGGCGCTCGGGTACGGTCGTTCCTCAGGATACGCGATATCCGGGGGTCCGCCGCTGCGCGAGCGCGGCCTCGAGCACCTCGTCGATCGTCGACACGAACACGAACTTGATCGTGTTGCGGAGGGGCTCCGGGATCTCGTCGATGTCCTGCTGATTGAGCGCCGGGGCGATCACGGTCTTGATCCCATTGCGTTGCGCCGCCAGCGCCTTCTCCTTCAGGCCGCCGATCGGGAGCACCAGGCCGCTCAGCGTCACCTCCCCGGTCATCGCCACGTCGGACCGGACGGCGCGGCCGGACAGCAGCGACGCGAGCGCTGTCACCATCGCGACGCCGGCGCTGGGACCGTCCTTCGGGGTCGCGCCGGCGGGGACGTGGATGTGGATGTCGTGGGTCGCAAACCAGTCGGCGGCCAAGTCCGGCACCACGTCGGTGGCGTTGGCGCGCACGTAGGTGAGCGCGGCCTCAGCCGACTCGCGCATCACGTCGCCCAGCTGACCGGTGGTCGTCAGCCGACCGCGCCCGGCCATCGCGCTCGCCTCGATGAACAGCACCTCGCCGCCGACCGGCGTCCACGCGAGCCCGGTCGCGACCCCGGGCCGCGAAGTCCGTCGCCGCGCTTCGGAGAAGAACCTGCGCTTGCCGAGCAGCTCGCGAGCGCGCGGTTCCGTGATCGTCAGCTTGCGGGTCAACTTGCCCTCGGCGACCTGCCGGGCGACCTTCCGGCAGACGGTGCCGATCTCCCGCTCGAGCTGCCTGACGCCGGCCTCGCGCGTGTAGTCGGCGATGATCGCGCGTAGCGCCGGCTCCGTGAACGCGATCCGGCGGCTCGTGAGCCCGTTGCGTTCGATCTGACGCGGCACCAGGTAGCGCTTTGCGATCTCGAGCTTCTCGGACGCGGTATAGCCGGCGAGCTGGATCACCTCCATTCGATCGCGGAGCGGGCCCGGGATCGTGTCGAGCGTGTTGGCGGTCGTGACGAAGATCGCGTCGGCGAGCGAGAACGGCAGGTCGAGGTAGTGATCGCGGAAGGTGTCGTTCTGCTCCGGGTCGAGCACCTCGAGCATCGCGCTCGCCGGGTCGCCGCGGAAGTCGGCGCCCATCTTGTCGATCTCGTCGATCATCAGCAGCGGGTTGTTGGCGCCGGCGTCGCGCAGCGCGCGGATGATGACCCCCGGCATCGCGCCGATGTAGGTGCGGCGGTGACCGCGGATCTCGGCCTCGTCGCGGACGCCGCCGACGCTGACCCGCTCGAATTTGCGCCCCAGCGCGCGGGCGAGCGAACGGCCCAGCGACGTCTTGCCGACCCCCGGCGGACCGACGAAGCAGAGGATCGAGCCCGCGGGACTCGAATCCCGCCCACCCATCAGGGACCGCACGGCGAGGAACTCGAGGATCCGGTCCTTGACCTGCTCGATGTCGTAGTGGTCGTCGTCGAGCACCCGGCGCGCGTGCCGCAGATCGAGGTTGTCGTCGGTCGACTTGTCCCACGGCAATGAGGCGATCCACTCGAGGTAGTTGCGCACGACGCCGTACTCGGCCATCGCCGGCTGCAGCCGCTCGAGGCGGCCGAGCTCGCGCTCGACCTGCTTGCGTGTCTCCTCCGGCAGGTCGATCGCAGCCAGCTGCGCGCGTAGCTCGTTGACCTCGGCGGTCACCTCGTCGGTTTCGCCGAGCTCCTCCTGGATCGCCTTCATCTGCTGGCGCAGGAAGTACTCGCGCTGGCCCTTCTCGAGCTCGGACTGGACCTGCGACTGGATCTTGGTGCCGAGCGCGACCACCTCGAGCTCGCGCGCCAGGATCTGCGACAGCCGACGCAGCCGCTTGGCGACATCGAGCTCCTCGAGCAGCTCCTGCTTCTCCTCGGTCTTGAGCCGCAGCGCGCCCGCGATCACGTGCGTGAGCACGATGGGGTCGTCGACGTTGGCGACCATGATCTGAAGCTCCTCGGGGAGGTAGGGAACCTGAACGACGATGCTCGAGAACGTCTGCTGGACGTTGCGCATCAGCGCCAGCAGCTCGGCGCTCTCGCGCACGACGTCCGGCGCCGGCTCGACGACGGCCACCAGGTACGGCTCGGTCTTGACCCAGCCGTCGATCCGGACGCGCTCGCCGCCCTGGATCAGCACCCGCAGCGACCCGTCCGGCAGGCGGATCATGCGCGCGATCGAGCCCATCACGCCGACCGAGTACAGCTGCTCCGGTCCCGGCGCCTCGACCTCCGGGTCACGACCTGCGACGAGCACAATCGACCGGTCGCCGCGCAGCGCATCGTTGACGAGCTCGATGCTGCGCTCCTGACCGACGTTCAGCGGCACCGGCATCTCCGGGAACGTGACCGTGTCGCGCAGCGGCAGCACGGCGATCTGGTCAGGCAGCTGCCTCGCCCCGGCGATGGCCACCTCGCGGGCGCCGTCGGCCGGGACGCCGACTTCGATCATCTCGCTTCCTGGCTCTCGATCGGCACCGCGCGCAGTCGCGGCGGACGCTGGGCGAGCGGCAGCTCGACCCGCAGCATTCCGTTCTCGTAGCGCGCGGTCGCCTCGTCGGAGCGAACCTCGGCTCCGAGCTCGATCACTCTGCGAAACGGACCGCGCTCGATCTCGACCTGCTGGTAGACGTCCCCCTCGGGCTGGGCAGGCCCGCGGACGCCCGCGAGGATCAGCGTCCGGCCCTGGATCTGGAGCTCGAGCTCGGAGATCTCGACGCCGGCCAGCTCGGCGGTGACGACGGCACGCGGCGGCTCAGAGATGTAGGCAACGTCGACCGGCGGCCACGAACCGCCGCGCCGGCCGGTGAGCCCGGCGCGCTCGAACATATCGCCAAACAACTCGTCCATCTCGCGCCGCATACGGTCGAAGTTCGCGAACAGATCGCGCTCGGACATGAGAGCCGAAGGTTAGCCCGCCCGCTTGCAAATGATCCAAACGGCGGCCGGCCGCGTTAAGGCTGCAGCGGTCAGCGCCGAGCTGAGGAGCTGACCGACGCCGGATTCATGAGCTTTCCGGGGGGCCGCCCCAAGGCGAGATCGGCCGGGCTGACGAAAGTCGGCTCGGCCGGCCGCGCCTCGACGCTGTAGACCTCGCCCTCGCGAGCGCCCCCCGGCCCTCGCGCACCCGCCGCCCCAGCCCTCGCGCAGCCGCCACCCCGGCCCTCGCGCAGCCGCCGCCGCGTCCGCGCCTAGACGCTGTAGACCTCGCCCTCGCGCGCCAGCTCGACCGGTCCGCCGTAGGTGCGCACGGCTTCTTCGCGCGCCCATTCGGGGTCCATCTCGTCGGAGTAGTGCGTGAGGATCAACCGGCGCGCGCTCGCGTCGCGACCGTGCTGGCCCGCCTCGCCCGGGGTCAGGTGGCCTCGGATCCCCGTCCGCTCAGGACGCGGGAGGGTCGCCTCGATCAGGAGCACGTCGGTGTCGCGCGCGAACTGCACGAGCTCCCGATTCGGGCTGCAGTCGGCGCTGAACGTGAACCTTGAGCCGTTGCTCGACAGCTCGACGGCATATGTGACCGTGTAGTGCGGCACCTCGCAGAAGCGGACCCGAAGCGGTCCGACCACTAGCTCCTCGGTCGCCTGGTATTCGTGCAGGTCGAAGGCGTTGTCGATCAGATCGTCGGGGCCCCAGCAGCCGACGATCTTGCGGAACACCTCGGTCGCGCCGTTCGGAACGTAGAGCTCAGGACGTGCGGGGTTGTCGGTCCCGGGATAGCCGCCTACCGGAACAGGCTGCTGGCGCGGCGCGTAGCAGAGCGCATAGCTGAACGGCACCAGGTCGAGGAAGTGGTCGGCGTGCATGTGACTGATCAACACCGCGTCGACGTTGACGTAGTCCCACGTCCGGCGCAGCTTTGAGAACACGCCGTTGCCGCAGTCGAGCAGCAGCGTGAAGTCGCCCTCCTGGACCAGATAGCCGCTACACGCCCCCGCCGCGTCCTGCCAGGCCGGCGACTTGCCCAACACGGTTATTTGCACTCCGCTCCTCTCTATGAGGTGGCCCCCGCGAAAAACCGCGGCACGGGGAACACCGCGTCCGTGAACTCTAGTGTTTCGGCCCGCGACAGGTGCGCACTGGCGACTCAACCGGGACACTGTGCTCGTGAGCGCGGTGCACCTGCAGATACCGCTGATCGCCGCGGTCGCATCGAAACGCTTCGAGACGTCGGTGCTTGCTCTCGGAGCGCTGCTGATCGTCGGTGCGCTCACGTCGGGGCTCGCGCGCCGGAGCTTCGTCTCGCTCACGGCGGTGTTCGTGCTGGCCGGGTTCGTGCTCGGAGACGGCGGCCTGAAGGTCCTGCACTTCGGCGCCGACAGCACGTTTGTTTCGGACCTCGCCAACGCGGCGCTGATCGTGATCCTGTTCCGCGACGGGCTCGAGGTCGAAGGCGAGATGCTGCAGTCGCACTGGCATCTGCCGTTCCGCAAGCTCGTGCTGGCGATGCCGTTGACGGCGTTGATCGTCGCGCTCGCCGGACGTGTGCTGGTCGGGCTGTCGTGGACCGAGGCGTTCCTGCTCGGTGCGCTGCTTGCGCCGACTGACCCGGTGCTGTCCTCGAGCGTCGTCACCAACCCGCGCGTGCCGCGGATCGTGCGTCACTCGTTGAACCTCGAGTCGGGGCTCAACGACGGGCTCGCGCTGCCGGCCGTGCTGGTGTTCGCCGCGGCGCTCGGAGCCGGCGGCGAGCACTTCGTGTGGTGGCAGTTCGCGCTCGAGAACATCGGCTTCGGGTTCCTAGTCGGGATCGTTGTCGGTTTCGCGGCGGCGAAGCTGATGCCGCGTGATTCGGGGTTGGCGCGGGGTATCCCGTCGCACCAGAAGGCGCTGTACGCGCTCGGGGTCGCGTGCGCCGCATATGGGATCGCCGCGCTGCTGCCGCACGGTAACGGGCTGATAGCGGTCTACGTCGCCGCGATCGTGCTCGGGATCCAGCGCCGGGACATCCGCAGCCATTTCGAACGCCAGGCCGAGGACCTGGTCGAGATCGTCAAGCTCGGCGTGTTCGTCGTGTTCGGCTCGCTGCTCACGCTCAGCGGCCTGTTCGGATCGGGCTGGGCGGCGGTCGGCGTGGTCGTGGTGACACTGCTGATCGCGCGGCCGGTGGCCGTCTTCACGGCACTCGTCTCGACTCCGATCGACACCGCAACCCGGGCCTTCATGGCCTGGTTCGGTCCCAAGGGCGTGGCGACGATGACCTTCTCGCTGCTGGTGCTGTCAGAGCACGTGACCGCCGGGTCGAAGATCTTCAACCTCGCGGCGCTGACCGTCTTCTGCTCGATCCTCGCGCACGGCGCGACCGACACGGCCGGCGCCGAATGGCTCGCCGAGCGCGCCGAGCGGGAACAGGCCGGCGCCGAATGGCTCGCCGAGCGGGCCGAGCGGGAACAGGCCGACGCTCAGTGATGGTCCTGATCGGCGTCGCCGTGGCGGTCAGTGTCCAGGAGCCACCCCATGAACACCGCGAACAGCACGAACGCGATAAACCCGCCGAACAGCGGCCAGTACATACCCGTAAACATATACGAGCCGGCCGCGGGCGGACGCCAGTCCGGGTCACCGGCTCAAGCGTGTGGCGCAACGTGCTTGGCGGGCGATGAAACGCTGACGCCTCCAGGGCGACCCGTACGCGACGCGGTTCGCGGGGGACCCTTGTTCGATCCCGCGCCATATACGTCAGAGATCGAACTCGCCGCCCTCGCTGCCCGGCAAGACGGGCATCGTCACCCGCCAGCAGTTGATGCGGCGCGGGCTCGGAGAGCGGGCGATCTCTATCACCATCTCGCCAGGCGATCGAGACGCTCAGGCGTCTAGCGCGCCTGGTCGGCAGGCGATCGAGCCGCTCACGCGTGTAGCGCGCCTGCTCGGCAGGCGATCGAGCCGCTCACGCGTGTCACGCGCCTGCTCGACAGGCGATCCAGACGCTCACGCGTGTAGCGCGCCTGCTCGGCAGGCGATCGAGACGCTCAGGCGTGTAGCGCGCCTGCTCGGCAGGCGATCGAGACGCTCACGCGTGTAGCGCGACCTGCTCGGCGGGCGACGGAAACGCCCACGCGACCTGCATGCGGCGCTCCTGGCGGAACACGAACCGCAGCTGGGTCGGAGGACGGAGGCCGTCGGGATGCGCCGGTCTGAAGGTCGCACAAGGCCCGCCCGCCTCGATCGCGCACAGGAGGTTCTGATGAAAGAAGCAGTTTTCGCAGCTCGCTTTCGCGGCCGCGGCGCGACCATTTGGCATACCTGATCCAGACCCCGGTTGAGATTTGACTGCACCGCCCTGCGGTCACCATCAAAGCGAATCTCGCCCCCCTTGCGCAACGACGATTGTCGGAAATCGCAGGAACTTCGTAAACAGCGGATTACCTGCAAACTGCGGGGAATTTCGGATTGCCCCTGGTTCGCCGCGCATTTTGCGTAGCTTTTGGGCCGATGACCGGCGACCAACCCTCAGAGCTGATCTCGCTCGCTGACTACGAGCGCGCCGCGACCTCGATCCTCAGCCCGGGGTCGCTCGGCTACATCGCGGGCGGGGCCGGGAACGAAACGACGATGAACGACAACATCGCCGCCTGGGACCGGCTGGCGATCGTTCCGAGGGTGCTCGTCGGGGGTGGGCCGTCGCGGCTGGGGGTCGAGATCCTGGGCCGGATGCGGCCACACCCGATCGTGGTCGCACCGATGGCCTTCCAGCGTCTTGCGCATCGCGACGCCGAACCTGGCACCGCCCGCGCGGCCGCGGCCACCGACACGATCATGTGCCTGTCGACGTTTGCGACCACCTCCCCGGAAGGGTTGGCGGGCGCGGTCCCCGAGGTCGCGCGCTGGCTTCAGCTGTACGTGCTCAAGGACCGTGAGATCAGCTGGGAGCTCGTTCGCCGGGCTGCCAAGGCCGGGTTTGAGGCGATCGTCGTGACGGTCGATCTGCCCGTCCGTGGGACCCGCAACCGCGAGGATCGCTTCCCGGTCAGCGACGACGAGACCGCGGAGCTCGAGCGCGCCGTGGCGCTGGTCGCCGACGCGGGGATAACGCCCATCAACGTCGGCGCTCAGATCGACTCCGAGCTGACCTGGGCCGATATCGCGCAGCTCGTCTCAGACAGCGAGCTGCCGGTCGTCGTGAAGGGCATCCTCAGCCCAACCGACGCGCGGCTGGCCGTCGAGCACGGAGCCGCTGGAGTGGTCGTCTCAAACCACGGCGGCCGCCAGCTCGACACGGTGCTGTCCGGCGCCGACGCGCTGCCGGCGGTGGTCGACGCGGTCGGCGACGAGATCGACGTCTTCGTCGACGGCGGGATCCGACGCGGCACCGACGTGCTCAAGGCGCTCGCGCTCGGAGCAAGGGCGGCATTGGTGGGTCGGCCGGTGCTGTGCGGCCTGGCCGTCAACGGAGCCGCAGGCGCCCAGCGGGTGCTCGAGATTCTGCTGGAGGAGTTCGAGGCGGCGCTCAAGCTCGCGGGAGCGCCAGCCGCGACGACGCTCGATCGCAGCTTCGTCACCCGGGCGCCGTGGGCGCTGCCGGCGACGCGGTGAAGATCCTCGTCACCGGGGTTACGGGCTATGTCGGCGCCACGGTGGCGCCGGCGCTGCTGCGCGACGGTCACGAGGTGACGGGGTTCGCGCGCGACCCCGGCCGGCTGAGGCCCATAGTCCCGATGATCCAGGGCGACGCCGTCACCGGCGCCGGTTTGGAGCGGGCGCTCGCCGGCGTCGAGGTCGCCTACTACCTGATCCACTCGATGGAGGCCGGCGACGCGCAACCGTTCCGACAGCTCGAACGCCAGGCGGCCGAGCGGTTCGCGGTCACTGCGGCCGCTGCCGGCGTGAGGAGGATCGTGTACCTCGGCGGCCTCGTCCCAACCGACGGGCTGGAGTCCGATCACCTGGCAAGCAGGGCGGAGGTCGAGCGGGTCCTGCGTGAGCGGGTCCCGGACACGGTCGCGCTGCGCGCTTCGATCGTGATCGGAGCGCGGTCCCGGTCGTTCCGGTTCCTGGTCCGGCTCATCGAGCGCCTGCCCGTACTCGCGGTGCCGGCCTGGAACCACAATCGCACGCAGCCGATCGACGAGCGCGACGTCGTGACACTCCTGGTCCGCGCCGCGACCAGCGAGGCGGTCGCGGGCCGCTCACTCGACGTCGGTGGTCCCGACGTTGTCACTTATGGTGAATTGATAGACCGGATTCGGGAGCTGATGATCGTCGGCAGGGCGACGGTCAGTTTCAAGCGGCTGACGGTCACCCCGATCGCCAGCCGAATCGCCGCGCTCGTCGCCGGGGAACAGCACGAGCTGATAGGTCCACTGATGGAAAGCCTTGGCACAGATCTACTGCCGCGCGACAATCTTGCTTTCGATCTGCTTGACGTGAAACCTCACACTCTCGATGCGGCGATCGAGCACGCATTGCGGATGTGGGAGACGGAGGAACCGCTAGCGGCCCGTTAGGGGCTACGAGCGCGACGCCGGCCCGTTAGTGTGCCGCGATCGATGAGCACTGTAAACGCGAAAATCGAGATCGACGCCCCAATTCAGCAGGTCTGGGAGACCGTCATGGACCCCGGCCGCCTGGGCGATTGGGTGACCATTCACAAATCGGTTCGCGACGTCTCGGAGTCGCCGATGCAACGGGGCGCGACGATGGATCAGTCGATCCACGTCCGCGGGGTGACGTTCCGTGTCCACTGGACACTGATCTCCGTCGACGCGCCCAACTCGGCCGAATGGGACGGCCTAGGCCCCGCCCACTCGAAGGCGCGGATCCATTACGCGCTCAGCAGTCGAGACGATCACAGCACTGTGTTCGAGTACACAAACGAATTCCACCCTCCGGGTGGCCGACTCGGAGATGTCGCCGGCCGGATGATTGTCGGCGCCACGTCCGAACACGAAGCCCACAATTCACTTGCACGGCTGAAGACGCTGCTCGAGCGGGAGCGTAAGAGCGCCTGACTTAAGAGCGCCTGACGTAAATAGTCACCACGTGTATCGTTGTACGAATAAAAACGAAACACCGGAGGTGGATTCAGTTGGCAGATTTTGTGGATAGCACAGTGAAGGACATCGACAAGCGTCTGGCGGAGCTCGCTCAGGAAGTGACCAAGCTAGAGGCTGCGCGCGCCGCGCTCGTCGGTGCCCGCCGCGGGCCGGGACGGCCGCCCGGATCGACGACCAGACGGCGTCGCGCGCCCCGCGCGGTTGCTCGCACGCGCCGTCGTCGTGGCGGTAACACCCGTGCAACGCAAGCGCTCGAGCTGGTGCGCGAGCGGCCCGGGATCACGATCCCGCAGATCGCAGCGGAGTTGAAGATCGAGCCGAACTACCTCTACCGGGTGATGCCCAAGCTGGTCGAGGATGGCTCAGTGAAGCGCGACGGCCAGGGCTGGCACCCGGCCAGCTGAGCGGAGTTCACCGCAGCTGTAACGGGACCGCCTGCGATCGGCTGGGAGTAGACGAGTTAGGCGTGACGGAGGACCGCCGCGATCGCCAGCAGTGGGCTCGCGGCGGCCCGCAGCACCCTCAGACGAGCCCGAGCTCGCGCACGGCGGCGCGCTCGTCCGTCAGTTCGGTGACTGTCGCGTCGATTCGCGAGCGTGAGAAGTCGTCGAGCTCCAGGCCCTCGACGACGGTGTACTCGCCGCCCGCGCACGTGCACGGGTAACCGGAGAAGATCCCCTGCTCGACGCCGTAGGCGCCGGTCGAGTAGATCGCCATCGAGACCCAGTCTCCGCTCGGCGTGCCGTACACCCAATCGTGAACGTGGTCAATCGCCGCGTTGGCGGCCGACGCCGCGCTCGACGCGCCGCGTGCGTCGATGATCGCCGCGCCACGCTTCTGGACGGTGGGGATGAAGTCGCCTTCGATCCAATTCTGATCGCCGATCGTCTCGGCGGCATTGGCGCCGTTGACCCTGGCGTGAAACACGTCGGGGTACTGGGTCGCTGAATGGTTGCCCCAGATCGTCATGTTGGTCACGTCGGCGATCGCGGCGCCGGTCTTCTTGGCGACCTGCGCGATCGCGCGGTTGTGGTCGAGACGCATCATCGCCGTGAAACGCTCACGGGGAATATCGGGCGCGTTGCTCTGCGCGATCAGGCAGTTGGTGTTGGCGGGATTGCCGACGACGAGCACCCTGATGTCAGAGGCAGCGTGGTTGTTGAGCGCGCTGCCCTGCGGCTTGAAGATGCCACCGTTTGCCTCAAGCAGGTCACCGCGCTCCATCCCCTTCGTCCGCGGCCGAGCGCCGACGAGCAGCGCGATCTGGGTGCCGTCGAAGGCCTTGTCCGGGTCGTCGTAGATGTCGAGACCGGCGAGCAGCGGAAAGGCGCAGTCGTCGAGCTCCATCGCCGTCCCCTCTGCCGCCTTCACCGCCGCAGGAATCTCGAGCAGCGACAGGTGCACTGGCGTGTCAGGTCCGAGCAGCTGGCCACTCGCGATCCTGAACAGGATCGCGTAGCCGATCTGACCGGCGGCGCCAGTCACTGCCACTTTTACTGGAGATGAACTTTCCATTTGAAGCGTCGTTCCTTCCTAGCAGGTGCCGCGAACCGCAGCCGCGCTGCGCACCCGTCGGGTCATCACTCGTTCGCTTCGATGCTATAGCGGGCACCGCGTTGGACGCGCCGCGGGCCACCCCTGCGCACCACGCTGGACTCGCCGCGGCCACCCACGGGCACCGTGCCGGGCGCGCCGCGACGCGGCCCCCCGCCGACGCGGGCGCTCGCTCAGGCGCCGAGGTCGACGCCGTAGACGTCGCTCAGCTTGCCCTTCAGGTAGCGCACGAACGGGGCCACCGAGATCGGTCCACCGGCCTCGCGCTCGAGCAGCTCCGCGGTCGTGAACTTCGAGCCGTGCCGGTGGATGTGCTCGATGAGCCACTCCCGCAGCGGCGTCAGCTCGCCGGCCGCCAGCCGGTCGTCGAGATCCGGGACGTCAGCGTGGACCCGGTCCCACAGCTGGCCGGCGATCAGGTTGCCGAGTGCGTAGGTCGGGAAGTAGCCGATCAGCCCGGCCGACCAGTGCACATCCTGCAGCACCCCGTCGGCGTCGTTGTCGACCTCGATCCCGAAGAACTCGGCGAAGCGGGTGTTCCACGCCTCGGGAAGATCCTTGATCGCCAGCGTGCCTTCGATCAGCTGCTGTTCGAGCTCGAACCGCAACACGATGTGCAGCGCGTAGGTCACCTCGTCGGACTCGACGCGGATGTACGACGGCTTGATCCGGTTGACGGCGCGATACAGCGTGTCGCCGTCGAGGCCGTTCAACGAGCCACCGAGGTGCTCACCGACGAGCGGCGCCAGCACGCCGCAGAACGGGCGACCGCGACCGACCATGTTCTCCCACAGCCGGCTCTGGGACTCGTGCATCCCGAGCGACTCGCCGGCGCCGAGCGGGCTGCGCGCGAGCGATGACGGGATCCCGGCCTCGTACAGCCCGTGCCCGCATTCGTGCATCGCCCCGTACAGGGCGGCGGGGAAGTAGCTCTCGTCCCAGCGCGTCGTGATCCGGACGTCGCCGCGGCCGATCCGGGTGGCGAACGGGTGAACCGTGTCGTCTAGCCGCCAGCCGTCGCGGCTGAAGCCCATCATCGCGACCGTGTCGGCGATCAGCGGACGCTGTTTGTCGACCGGGAAATGGCCGTGCAGCGAGCTGTCGTCGACGGCCACGCCGTCGCTCGTCAGGCGTGAGATCACCGGCACCAGCTCGGCGCGCAACTCCGCGAACAGCTCGGCGACCGTTGACGTCTTCATCAGCGGCTCGTAGTCGTCGAGCACGACGTCGTAGGCAACCTCGTATTCACCGCTGCTCATGTGACAGTCGACGTACTGACGTGCGAGCTCCCAGTTGTGCTCGAGGTAGGGGGCGAAGGAGGCGAAGTCAGAGTTCGCGCGGGCGTCGATCCACGCCTCCTGCCCCAGCGACGCCGCGCGGGTCAGCTCGGCGGCGAGATCAGTCGGAACCCGGCGCGCCTTGTCCCACTGACGGCGTACGAGTCGCACCAGGCTCGCGTCGTCGGAGGCCGGATCGGCGCCGTTGAGCTCACTCGCGGCACCTTCGAGCAGCCTCCCGGTCTCATCGTCGATGAACAGATCGTGGCCGATCCGCTCCAGCGTCGCCAGCGATTCCGCCCGGGCGGCGCCGCCGAGCCTCGGCATCATTGTCTGCTGGTCCCAGTGCGCCAGCGACGAGACGTGGCGGATGTCCGACAGCTGCGCCATGCGCGCTTTAAGTTCGTTCAGGCCGGCACTCATTGCATTCTCCTCGGGGGCGGACAGTCGATCGGCGGCGGCGGCTGTTGCCTATGCGACCATTGCAGTATGTGGCGAAGGTCGGGATCGATCAAGTTGATGGATGTTTTCGGGTTCCGGATCGGAGTCGATCCGAGCTGGTTCCTGATCCTGTTCCTGCTGATCTTCCTGCTGTCGGGTCCGTTCCGCGCGACGCTGCACAGCTCGGACGCGGTCGCGTACCTGACGACCGTGATCAGCGTGCTGCTGTTGTTCGCGTCGCTGATCGTGCACGAGCTGGGCCACGCGCTCGTGGCTCGCAGGCAGGGAATCGAGGTCAAGCGAATCGATCTGTTCCTGTTCGGTGGGTTAACACAGATGAGCCGCGACGCGGCGACACCTGGTGAGGACTTCAAGGTCGCAGTGGCAGGCCCAGTCGCGACCTTGTGCGTGATCCTAGTTTGTATCGCCGTCGACATCGCGCTCGTCGGCTCGCACCGGTTGCTGCACGCGATCGCGCTCGACAGCGACGTGACGATCACACCGGTCCTGTTGTCACTCAGTCTGCTGCTGCCGATGAACGTGTTGCTGCTGGTGTTCAACCTCGTACCGGCGTTCCCGCTCGATGGAGGCCGGATCGCGCGGTCGATCATCTGGCGCGTCACCGGCGACAAGACGCGCGGGACGCGGATCGCCGCGCGGATGGGCCAGGGGTTCGCGGTGCTGCTCGCCGGGATCGGCCTCTGGCTGCTGTTCTCCTACGCCAGCTTCGGCGGCCTGTGGCTGGTCGCGATTGCCTACCTGCTCTGGCAGTCGGCGAAGGGGGCGCTGCTGCAGACGGCGGTCACGCAGCGGATCGAGGGGCTGCTGGTCGGCGACATCATGGACTCGCACCCGGTTGCGATCCCGGCGACGACAGCCGTCGGTCAGGCGCTCGACGAGTACTTCCTACGCTACGGATGGGGATGGTTCCCGGTCATCGACGAGTCGGGGCGGTTCGTCGGGATCGCTCGGCGTGAGCGGGTGCAGGCGTCGGCCGACGACGGCGAGGGTTGGCTGACGATGCAGGCGGTGCTGGAGTCCGACGGCGTCTCGAGCCTGCGCGTCGAGCAGGACCGGCCGATCACTGAGCTGCTCGCGTCGGAGTCGCTGGGGCGACTCGGGGCGCTGATGGCGGTCGACGGCGAGGGCGTATTGCGCGGCGTCGTGACCGTCGAGCAGGTGCGCCGCGCGCTGCAGTCGGCGTTCGCCTGACGCGGCCGGCGAGCCCCCCTCATTTATATTGCAGAACGTGCCGTCACACGACGTTCTGATCATCGGCGCCGGACTTGCGGGTCAGCGCGCGGCGCTCGCCGCCGCCCAGGAGGGCGCGACGGTCGCGATCATCTCCAAGGTCCATCCGGTGCGCTCGCATTCGGTCGCGGCGGCCGGCGGCATCAACGCCGCTCTCAACCCTGAGGACACCTGGGAGTCGCACGCGTTCGACACGGTCAAGGGATCCGACTACCTCGGCGACCAGGACGCGATCGAGATCATGTGCCGCGAGGCTCCGGACGAGATCCTGTGGCTCGAGCACGCCGGCGTCACCTTCCACCGCGACGCGACGGGCCACCTGGGGACGCGCGCCTTCGGCGGCGCCTCCGCGGCCCGCACCTACTACGTCGCCGACATCACCGGACACGCGATCCTGCACGTCCTCTACGAGCAGTTGATGAAGTACAACACCCAGATCGACCGCTTCGAGGAGTGGTTCACGACTGACCTGCTCCAGGACGACGGCGGTCGCTGCGTCGGGGCGATCTGCCGCAATCTCCGCGACGGCGAGTTGCAGGTGTTCAACGCCAAGAACGTGATCCTCGCCTCCGGCGGCGCCGGCCAGGCCTACAAGCCGACGACCAACGGGCTGATCGTGACCGGCGACGGGATCGCCCAGGCCTACCGGATCGGCGCCCGGCTGATGGACATGGAGATGATCCAGTACCACCCGACGACGCTCGCCGGCAACGGGCTGCTGATCACGGAGGGCGCCCGCGGCGAAGGGGCCTGGCTGCTGAACGCCGACGGCGAGCGGTTCATGGAGAAATACGCCCCCAACAAGCTCGAGCTCGCGTCGCGCGACGTCGTCTCGCGCGCCGAGCAGACCGAGATCAACGAGGGCCGTGGCTTCCCGGACGGGACCGTGGCGCTCGACATCACCAAGGTCCCGCGGCGGCGCACGCTCGAGGCGCTGCGCGAGATCGTCAACATCGGCCGCGACTTCGCCGGCGTCGACATCACCCGCGAGCCGATCCACATCCACCCCGGCCAGCACTACATCATGGGCGGCGTGAAGACCGACTCCGACGGTCAGACGACGATCGCCGGGCTCTACGCGGCCGGCGAGGTCGCGTGCGTCTCGGTCCACGGCGGCAACCGGCTGGGCGCCAACTC
The DNA here is from genome assembly GCA_963756655.1 of uncultured Solirubrobacterales bacterium. Taxonomy (GTDB): domain Bacteria; phylum Actinomycetota; class Thermoleophilia; order Solirubrobacterales; family Solirubrobacteraceae; genus Palsa-465. The sequence goes on along the minus strand of CAVWOQ010000018.1, from coordinate 15,656 downwards.
GCTGCTCGACACGCTGATCTTCGGGCGCCGCAGCGGCGAGCACGCCGCCAAGCGGGCGCTGCAGATGCCGATGCCGACAACATCGCCGACCCGGGTCAACGAGACCGCGGCGATGATCAAGGCGATCATCGACCGCCCGGCCGGCGGGCGCCGAGTCTCCGCAATCAAGGATGAGCTCGGCGAGACGATGAACCAGTACGTCGCCGTGTTCCGTGATGCCGACGGGTTGCAGAAGGCCTACGAGGTGATCCGCCGGCTCAAGGAAGAGGCTCCGAAGGCGGGCATCGACGATCGAGGCACGGTGTTCAACCAGGATGTGATCGGTGCGATCGAGCTCGGCTACATGCTCGACTGCGCCGAGGCGACCGTCGTCGGTGCGCAGGAGCGGACCGAGTCGCGCGGTGCCCAGTTCCGCACCGATTACCCGGAGCGCAACGACGGCGAGTGGCTCAAGCACATCGACATCTCGGTCAACGGCGACGACGCGCCGACGGTCAGCTTCTCGCCGGTCACGATCACCAGGTGGCAGCCCCAGGAAAGGACGTACTAGCCCGTGCCTGAATACACGCTGCGAATCCGCCGCTTCGACCCGAAGTCCGGCGAGGCGGCTTACTGGGACGAGCACCAGGTCGAGCTCGGCGAACGCAACTCGGTGCTGGACGCGATCCTCAAGATCCGCGACGAGGTCGATGGCTCAGTCGGGATCCGCTGCTCTTGTCAGCAGGCGATCTGCGGCTCGTGCGGGGTGCGGATGAACGGGCGGCCGGGGCTGGCGTGCAACACACATCTCGAGGACGCGGCCGCGCGCGGCGGCGGCGCCCAGACCGGCGAGCCGACAACGGTGATCGACGTCGAGCCGATGGGCAACATGCCCGTGATCCGCGACCTGATCGTCGACATGGATGCGGTGCACTGGCGCAAGATCCAGCGCGTCACCCCGTACCTGATCAACAAGCAGCCGATCCCGGAGCGCGAGTACATCGTCCCGCACGACAACATGGTCGACGTAACGCAGACGATGGCCTGCATCCAGTGCGGCGCCTGCGTGTCGGACTGCCTGTCGATGGAGATCGACCCGCTGTTCATCGGTCCGGCGGCGCTCGCGAAGGCGTACCGCTTCGTCGGTGACCCGCGCGACGCCGATCACCTCGAGCGCCTGCACGACCTGTCACAGGACGAGCACGGGATCTATGACTGCACCCACTGCTTCAACTGCATCGACGCATGTCCGAAGGACGTCGCCCCGATGAGCCAGATCATGCGCCTCCGACGGCGCGCGGGGACCGATTACGAGATCGTCGACCGCAACAACGGTCACCGGCACGAGGAGGCGTTCGTGACCCTCGTGCGCGACTATGGGCTGCTCAACGAAGCCGAGCTGCTGCCGCGCAGCTACGGCGGCAACTCGTGGTTCGGAAAGTTCCACCCGGCCGCCGGCAAGGAGCTTCTGACGTCGCTGTCGACGGTGATCACCGGCGTGCTGCGCGGGAAGGTCAGCCCGAAGATCGCGATGTTCGGTCACAAGCTCCCGAAGCCCGACCTCGGTCAGCTCAAGGAGATCTACACGGAGGTCGAGGGACGGCCGCAGCGTGACGAGCTGAACCTCTACGTGACCGGCTACGAGGACGAGCCCGAGCAGCCGCCCGACGGCGTGGCCGACAAGTCGCCCACGTTCCCGGGGCCAGAAGTGCCGAGCGAAAGCGAGAGTTCATGAAGGTCGCATACTGGCCGGGCTGCGTGAGCCGCGGGTTCACGCCCGAGCTGCACGGCTCGATGGCGAAAGTCGCCCCGCTGCTCGATCTCGAGCTGATCGAGCTCGACCGCGCCGCCTGCTGCGGCGCCGGCGTGATCGCCGAGCACAACCAGGAGCTGGCCGACACGCTCAACGCGCGCACGTTCGCGCTCGCACAGCAGACCGACGGCGAGCTCATGATGAACATCTGCTCCACCTGCCAGGGAGCCCAGTCGGAGTGCCAGGAGCGGCTCGACGCCAACTCTGACTACCGGGGGCGGATCAACAAGAACCTCACTGACGAGGGCTTGTCTTATGAGAAGGGGCTGACCAACAAGAACTTCCTCTGGCTGCTGGTCGAGGAGATCGGGCTCGACGCGCTCAAGGCGAAGGTCAAGCGCCCGCTGACCGACCTCAAGGTCGGACCGTTCTACGGCTGCTACATCGTGCGCCCGGCGGAGCGGCTGGCGATCGACGAGCAGCGCCCACGCGATCGCTACATGCACATGGTCATCGAGGCGCTCGGTGGGACCGTGATCGACTACGCGGGCGTCTACAAGTGCTGCGGCTTTCCGATCATCACGATGAACAAGCAGGCGTCGCTGAAGATGGCCGGCCGGCACCTCGGCGACGCGATCGACGCGGAGGCGGACTGCCTGGTCGTCCCGTGCCCGCTGTGCCATCTCAACCTCGACCTTCAGCAGCCCGCCGCGTCCAAGGCGGTCGGCCGCGACCTCGGGCTGCCGGTGCTCCATCTCCCCCAGCTCGTCGGGCTGGCGCTCGGTCTGCAGCCGAAGGAGCTCGGGATGAACAAGCACGTGATCCGGCCGACGAGCGTGATCGACTGGTCGAGCTCAGTCGTCGCGGCCGCGTGAGCGGCGAACACTTCGTGTTCGCTGGCGAGTTCGGCTGGCGCCGAACTCGGGACCACGAGGTGTCGGCGTATGAGCAGCGGTCTCTTCCGCGTTGCTTACTTTTTCCTCATAAGAGTGAGAGTTGAACCGGGGGCGGTTATACGCCCCAAGATCACGGACCCGGCCTCGGCGCCGGTTTGCGAACGGGACTCTCATGACAACGATCAACCCTGAGCCGGTCAGGCTCCTCCTCGGCGAGTTCGAGGAAATCGTCAGCCGCGGCCTGCAGGCGCTGCTCAGTGAATATGACGAGCTGTCGGTGGTCGCGGCCGACATCGACCAACTGCACCTGTCGAAGACGATCGCCGACACACGCCCCGACGTCGCGATCCTGAACGCCGGCGCGCTCGCGACCTCCGCCGAGTTGCGCTACCTCGGGGCGACCTTCCCGGGGACGCGGCTCGTGGTACTGGCCGATCATCCGACGCCGGCCGAGTGCCGGCAGCTGATCGGCGCCGGCGCGAGCGCCTGCCTGGCCAAGAGCGTCGGCGGCCGTGAGCTGCTCGACGCGATCCACCGCGGCGCCCCGGCGGCGGAGGCGATCGCCCCAACAGCCGTCCTGGCGCCGCTGACCCCGTGCGAGGTCGACGTACTAGAGCTGCTGCGCAGCGGACGTTCGAACGCCGAGATCGCCGCGATGCTGCACGTTGGCTTCGAGACGGTCCGCACGCACACCAGCAGCATCTACCGCAAGCTCGGCGTCACCTGCCGGCGCGAGCTGCGCTCAGGCGAGGTCGCGCTCGCTCACCACGGCGCGCCGTAGCGCTCGCCGAACACGAACTCGCCGACCGGGTTGCGGCGTAGCCGCTTCGGCCACGGATCCTCGCGGTAACCGACCGAGATGTGGCCGGCAACCGCGATCCCGTCGGGAATCTGCAGCAGCTCGCGGACCTGTTCCTCGGCCGGCACCAGCAGGGTCGTGAACGCGGCCCCCAGCCCTTCGCGGCGCAGACCGAGCAGCACGTTTTGCACGAACGGGTAGACCGACGCGCCGCCGACGATGCTCGGGCGGTGAAGCTCGGCGTCGGTGATCGCCAGCGCCTCGATCTCGACGCACACGACGAGGTGCACGGGAACCTCGTCGAACCGGTGCGCGAACTCGTCGGCGCCTCGCAGCATCCGCAGCCTGCCCGCGGACAGGCCGCTCGCCTCACCCGCGTCGAGCGCCGCGCGGCCGCCGGTCTTGAGCATGTAGTCGTTCCAGGGCCGCTCGTAGAGCTCGCGCAACGTGCGCCGCAGCTCGCGGTCGGTGACGACGATCACGCGCCACCCCTGGCGGTTGCCGCCGCTCGGCGCAAAGCGCGCGGTGTCGAACACCCGCTCGAGCAGCTCTCGAGCCACCGGCTGCTGTGTGAAGTAGCGCGTCGAGGGCGCGCACCGCATCAGCTCGTAGAGGTCGTCAGGCAACGGATGACGGCGCGCGGTCGGCGACCAGCAGCTCGGCGATCTGAACGGCGTTGGTCGCCGCGCCCTTGCGCAGGTTGTCCGATACGACCCACATGCTGAACGCCCGCGGGTGCGACTCGTCGTCGCGGATCCGGCCGACGAACACCTCGTCGCGTCCCTCGGCGGCCAGCGGCGAAGGCACGTCCTCGAGCTCCAGGCCGGGCGCCGCCGCCAGCAGCTCGCGGACTCGCTGGGCGGAGATCGGTTCCCGCGTCTGGACGTTGACCGCCTCCGAGTGACTCACCCTGACCGGCACGCGGACGCACGTGACCGAGATCCCGATCGACTCGTCCCCGAGGATCTTGCGCGTCTCGAACATCATCTTGCGCTCCTCGTCGGTGTGGTCGTCGCCGTCGGCGAAGTTCCCAGCGGCGCCGATCACGTTGAAGCCGATGTGGTCGGGGTAGACGCCGGGCGGCGGCATCTCGTCGCCGCGCAGCGATGCCTCGACCTGGGACTCGAGCTCGGCGATCGCGTCGCGCCCGGTCCCGGACACAGACTGGTAGGTGGCCACGATCAAACGCTCGATCCCCGCCGCGCGGTGGATCGGAGCCAGCGCGACCATCAGCTGCATGGTCGAGCAGTTGGGGTTGGCGATCAGGCCGTTGTGGCCCTTCAGCGCGTGCGGGTTGACCTCGGAGACGACCAGCGGCACCTCGGGGTCGCGGCGGAACGCCGACGAGTTGTCGATCACGGTCGCGCCGTGCTCGACAAACCGCGGCGCCCACTCACGCGAGGTCCCGGCTCCGGCCGAGAACAGCGCGATGTCGAACCCGTCGAGGTCGGCGTGCTCGTCCAGCAGCCGCACGGTGCGGCCGTCGATCTGGGTGCCGGCTGACCGCTGCGACGCGAACAGGACCAGCTCGTCGGCGGGGAACTCGCGCTCGCGCAGCAGCTCGAGCATCGTCCGGCCGACGGCGCCGCTGGCGCCGACCACGGCTACCCGAGTCATCGCGGGCCCCGCTCGGGCTCGATCCCCCCCGCCCCGAGCTCGAACGCGCTGTGCAGCGCCTTCACCGCCTGCGGTACGTCGTGGGCGCGGATGATGCAGGAGATCTTGATCGGCGAGGTCGAGATCATCTCGATGTTGATGTTCTCCTCGGCCAGCGTCGCGAACACCTTGGCGGCGACCCCGGGGTGCGAGCGCATGCCCGCCCCGACGATCGAGACCTTGCCGATCTCGCGGTTGGTGTCGATCCGCGTCACGCCCAACATCGCCTTCACCGGCTCGAGCGCCTGCTCGGCCGCCCGCAGGTCCTCGGTCCCGATCGTGAACGATACCTCGGCGTCGCGGCCCTCCTCGAGCGGCTCGTTCTGGATGATCGTGTCGACGTTGCAGTTTGCCTCGGCGAGCGCGGTGAAGATCGAAGCGGCGGCGCCGGGCCGGTCGGGGACGCCGAGCAGCGTGATCCGGGCCTCGTCGGTCGAGTGGGTGACGGCTGTGATCAGTGGGTGTTCCATCGTCTGGTCCTCTCCGAGCACAAAGGTACCGGGGGCGGGATCGAAGCTCGATCGGCAGTGGATCTTGACGCCGTGCGTGCGCGCGTACTCGACGGAACGCAGCTGCAGCACCTTGGCGCCGGAGGCGGCCATCTCGAGCATCTCCTCAAAGCTCACCTGCGCCAGCTTGCGGGCGTCGGGGACGATCCGCGGATCGGCGCTGAAGACCCCGGCGACGTCGGTGTAGATCTCGCACACCTCGGCGCCGATCGCGGCCGCGAGCGCGACCGCGGTCGTGTCTGAGCCGCCGCGGCCGAGGGTCGTCACGTCGCGGCTCGTCGAGATGCCCTGAAAGCCGGCGACGAGCACAATCAGCTCTTCGCCCAGCGCCTCCCGGATCCGGTCGGCGCGGACGTCGATGATCCGCGCCTTCGTGTGCGAGGTGTCGGTCACGATCCCGGCCTGCGAGCCGGTGAAGCTGATCGCGCGGTGGCCGAGGTCGTTGATCGCCATCGCGCACAGCGCGCACGAGATCCGCTCCCCGGTCGACAGCAGCATGTCCAGCTCGCGCCGGTCAGGGTCCGGGGAGACCTCCTCGGCCATCGCGATCAGCTCGTCGGTCGTCTGGCCGCGCGCCGATAGCACGGCGACCACCCGCTTGCCCGAGTCGCGCTGGGCGACGATCCGGCGGGCGGCGTTCTTGATCCGTTCGGCGTCGGCGACCGAGGTGCCGCCGAACTTCATCACGACTGTCTCGGGCACGGCGCCGAAGAGTACGGGAGGCGGCCAATCCGCCTGCTTGGCGCCCCTTGAACCAGACCGCTGACCTGAACAAGCTGATCAATACTTGGCTGCCCCGGCAGCAAAGGCGCGGGCGGCTCGCCGAGAGCTGGTGATTGGCCAATTCGTCTGTTTGCGCAGGTCGTACCAGATGAGCGACTTGACCTGTGGATAGTGGTGTAGGACGCTGAACATGTTGGTGATCCACGCGGCCTTGTTGCCCCCCCGCTCAGCGCTCGCGACTTCGCTGATCTGGATCGGCTTGCTCGGCGCTATTTGCTCCAGAGCCTTGTACGACGGTTCAAAGATCCTGGCGAAGCTTCGCCATCCTCCCCAAGGCAGCGCGCTGCCTCCGTTGAACACCGACAGGCCGACTACGTCGACGTATGCGTTGCCGGGATACTGACTCCTTTGTATGTCGAGCGCTCCGGCGGCTGGGCTCCACACCCATTTCACATTGGTCGCGCCCACTGACGTGAAGATGTCGTGGACATGACGCCAGGCGCGAACGAAGTCGCCCGGGCGGTTGCCGTTGACGGCCTCGGACCACGGATACCAATTCCCGTTCATCTCCTGGGCGAATCGCAGAAGGACCGGGTGGCCGTAGGCTCGCAGCGTCCGCGCCCACGTGCGTATATAGGAGTCGTGGCGACCGTCGATGATCGAGGCCAGCGTGAACTGGGGCTGCGTGTGGGTGCTGCCACTGTAGTCCCAGGGTTCCCACGAGATCTCGGGGATGCTGCCCCGTTGCGAAATTGCGCGAAGCTGCGAGAGCTGCAAACGAGCGTGCTCCCAATCCGCGTACCACATGACGATGCGCACGTGGGCCCGAGCAGCCTGCTCAAATGCGTTGACCTGCACGAGGTCAGCGGGCGTCCACGGCGTCGTCGAGTTCTTGGCGAGCGCATCCGTGGTGACGCCGAGCACGAGCGATCGTTCGTGTGAGGCGATGGTCGGGAACGGGGCTGGTCCTCGGCCGCCCAACCAGTCATGCGCCAGCAAAAAACCAGGCGAAACCAGTGCGGTCAGGCAAATCAGCCCCGACACTGCAATGGCACCGAACTTGGGAAGGCAGCCTCGCATCACGTCGGCCCGCAGCTGCCTTGGGTGCTCGTAGACGTGCAGCACGAGGATCGCCACCGCTGCGGTCATGTAGAGCGCCACGTTGATCATCGCCAGGGTGTAGTAGCCGCGGGCCCGCCCCGCGTCGAGCCCAAGCAGCGCCGGAGTCGCCGAGGCAAGTGCAAGCAGCAGGTAGGGGCTCACTGCGCGCATCGGCAAAGGGGCAGCGCCGGCGCGGCCCTTGGGGGTTACCTTGAACGAGAACTCTCGCCCCGCGATCCGCCCGGCGATCGCGTGGAGGCATCCGAGCAGCGCCCAGGGCCAGCGCACGAGCTGGAAGAGAGCCGCCTCCCACGAGATCGTCCTCGCGGAGCGCGGTCGCAGCCAGCCCAGATGCCTCAGCCACACAACAGTCGCCAGTAGCACCAGGATGGGCGGCCCGAAATGAGCGTAGAAATCGCCGAGCGACAAGCGCACGAAGGGCGTGCGCGTCACGATCGCCACGATCGGGATCAGAACCGAGGCGAGCATCAGCATCCCGAACAGTGGGTACCACCACTGACAGAAGCCCAGCCGGATCCTGGCAGCCCGGCTGAGGCCGCTGCGGTAGCGGCGACTAACCCCCAGCAGCACGTTCATCATGCTGCGCGACCATTGAAACTCCTGGGTCATACAGTCGGCGAACGTTTCCGGCCCGTTCCCATGTGCCTCGGCGTCGACAGCAAAGACCCCCTGCCACCTGTGAGAACTCATCATCAGCGTGGTCGTGAAGTCTTCTGCCAGTTCGGGTCCCAGGCCGCCGATGTCGCGCAGCGCCGCGGTCCGTACCGCGTAGTGGGAACCGATGCAACTGGGTGCATATCCGCCGCTATGACCGGCCTGGGTTGGACCGTGCAGTACCGCCTCGGCGTAGAGGCGCCCGCGGGCCGACCACGACCGACCTGCGTTCCGGTCGCAGATACTCGGAGCCGCGACGTAGCCCACCAAAGGGTCGCGGAACGGGACCACCATGTGGCGCAGGTAGTCGCGCGCCGGCACGTGATCGGCATCGAGTTGCGCCACGACGTCGTAATGCTCATAGCCCCATGTGTCGTAGAAGAAGGCCAGGTTTCCCTCTTTGCAACGCGTCCGGCGCGGCCACGATGGTCGGTGATAGGCGGCGACCCCTTCACGGGTGGAGACCCGCACGCCGTTGTCAGCGCACCAATACAGTGTCTGAGCGTCGGGACTCTCGTCTGCCAGCCAGGTGTCAAACGGGAAAGGAAACTCTTGGCTGAGCATGGCTTCGAGCGTCTCGCGCACCATCTCCCACGGCTCGCTTGGCGCCTTGGTCACGACCATCGCCGTCCGCAGTCGCGGGGGCTGCAGGCTTTGGTTGGGCCGCTTCATGCGCCAGATCCAAAAGAAGAACCACAGCGGCAGGACCAGCATCTCGGTTGCCAGCAACCCAGAGTTGATCGCCATTGCCGCGGGCGAGGACGCATGCGAGGGTTCCAACCACCACGCCCATGCCCAGGCGATCAATGCCACCCATGCGAGGACCAAGCACCCTAAGCGCACCCGCTGGGCAAGGCTCAACGCGTCGACGAGGTGCCGGTTATGACGACGGCGGCGGCGCGAGCGCCGGCGTTCCGCCTGCGCCGTGAGCAGATCCGCTTCCCAGGCAGGGAAGTCGAGGAGCTCGAGACCCGGAGACGGTAAGACCTCGTCGCTGGCGGTGGGCACCGATTGCGCAGCGCGAGCTAATGCCGTTTTAGGCTCAGGGAAGCTAGCCACCGCAGCGGTCCTCTAGGAGGCTTTGCCCGGCTCGATCAGCTGCCGACGGACTTGCTGTCCTCCGCGCTGCGGCGTTAGATCGACAGTCAGCCCGACGTCGTTCGCGATCGGCCGTGCCCTCCTGGCCAGATCGGCGATTTCGCGTAGCCCCGGCTCAGAGCGCGCGGCAAAAGTGATGTTCATCCGTGAACGACATTCCGTTTACTCAGGTCCTGACGGACCGCGGATTTCGACGTCGCGCATCTAAAAGCGCAACATCCTTGCCCATAGTGCCCGTAGGTCTACAAGACTTCCCTGTCGCTACCTAAGGCTACTCAAGGTTAGCGTTCATCCGCGACCGGTCAAGGGATAGAGCCGGCAAACTGCGGAGGATTACGGATCCGTCCTCCGTAATCCCAACGTATGTACCCTCGTCCAGCTGGGAGACGTTCTGATGGCTGAACCTGGGTCATGTGACGACATCGGGTGCACGGTGTACCGCCCCCAAGACTTCGTTGACGGGCCGCCCCGGCCGATGTCGCGCGAACCCGGTCGGCCTGTTGTCATCGCCGGACTGGTGCTGGTCGCGTTCGTCCTCGGTCTGGTGTCAGCGGCCCCGGCTGGCGCCCGGCCGCAGGCTCACGCACGACACCTGACACGCTCCTTCCGAGATCGTTCCATGTCTCGTGCCCGTACCCGCACCATCACGCCCGCCCGCCCGCTTGTGTTCGGAATCTACCCGGGCGGCGCAGCCGGGACGGTCGGTCCCGCCGGCCAGCTCCAGCCCGAGGATCCGGTCAAGCGCCTGGCAGCACTCGAGCAGCTGCGCCCCCCCGGGGCGCCGTTCGTCTTACACCTGTACGCCGGCTATACCGGCGCCGGCGGCTACTCCGCCCAGCAGCAGGTGGGGGATCAGATCGACGCCTACGCTGCGGCAGGGTTCGAGATCGAGCTCGTCCTCACCTATCGCCCAGCCGACGGCGGCTCCGCTGCGGACGTAGGCGGTTTCGTCTCCTACGTGCGAACCGCCGTTGCGGCATTCGGCCCAAATCCCGGTTTCGTCTCGCTGCAGGTCACCAACGAGGCCAACGTAACAAACGCGCCCGACGCCGCGGACGGTTACTACAAGGGCGCCGAGGACGCGCTAATCGACGGCGTCATCGCCGCCAAACAGCAGATTGTGGAGAGCGGCTGGAGCCAGGTGGAGGTGGGCTTCAACTGGGCCAACTCGTCGGACCCAGGCGAAGCGGCATTCTGGCGCTACCTCGCTGTCCGTGGGGGCGAGCCGTTCGTCTCAGCTGTGGATTGGGTCGGCCTCGACGCGTATCCGGGCACCTGGGGTCCCGCGACTGGTGGTAGCCTGGCCGTCGCTACCGCCCGCGCGATGGCCACGGCGCTGGCGACTCTGCGCGACCGCTACCTCCCGCTAGCCGGAATCCCGAGAGGAGTAGCGCTGCACATATCCGAGAACGGCTACCCGACCGGCACCGGGCGCACCGAGAAGATGCAAGTCGAAGCCATGAGAGCGGCGATCGGCGCTGTCGAAGCCAACCGATCGCGTTACAACATCACCGACTACCGCTGGTTCGATCTGCGCGACGCCGACTCGGCGAGCGGCAGCTTCGAGGATCAATATGGTCTGATGACGGACGACTACACGCCCAAGCTCGGGTTCGACGTGTACCGCGAGCTCGTCGCCGCCTACAGCTATCCCTCGTCTTCGGCCGCGCGCGCAGTTCGTCGCCAAGCAATCCGGTTGGAGTCCCGGGGGCGTCGGCGCAAGGCCTGAGGTTGCGGGTCGTGGTCGACTAAAAGGCGCGGCGCCCGACGAGCGCCCGGCCGAGGGTCAGCTCGTCGGCGTACTCGAGGTCGGCGCCGACCGGCAGCCCGCTCGCGAGCCGCGTGACCGACAGCTCCGGCAGCAGCTGGCGCAGGCCGTCGGCGATGTGCAGCGCGGTCGCCTCGCCGGTCGTCGTCGGGTTGGTCGCGATCACGACCTCACGCACGGGGTGGGCGGGATCTGGGTGGGCGGGATCGCCACTCACGCGGGCGTAGAGCTCGGCGATCTTCAAGTCCTCGGGGTCGATCCCGTCGATCGGCGACAGCGCCCCGCCGAGCACGTGGTAGCGCCCCGCGAACTCGTGCGTGCGCTCGATTGAGATCACGTCCGAGGGCTCCTCGACGACACAGATCAGCTCCGGGTCGCGTCGCTGATCGGAGCAGATCCGGCAGCGCGGCCCGTCGGCGAGGTTGAAGCACACTTCGCACAGTCCGATCCGCTCCTTGACCTCGCGGATCGCGTCGGCGAGCGCCTGCGCCTCCTCGTCCGACGCCCGCAGGATGTAGAACGCGAGCCGTTGCGCGGTGCGTCCGCCGACGCCGGGGAGCTTCGACAGCTCCGTGATCAGTCGCTGGACCGGCGGTGCGTACAACTAGAAACCCGGGAGGCCGAGGCCGCCGAGCCCCCCGGCGATCCCGCCCATCTTCGCCGCCGCGAGCTCCTGCGCCGAGCGCATGCCCTCGTTGACGGCCGCCAGCACCATGTCCTGGAGCAGCTCGACGTCCTCGGGGTCGACCGCCTCAGGATCGATCTTGATCGACTTGACGACCATGTCGCCGGTCACCTGCACGGTGACCATGCCGCCGCCGGCCGAGGCCTCGACGAGCTCGTCCTTGAGCGATTCCTGCGCGGCGAGCATGTCCGCCTGCATCTTCTGGGCCTGCTGGAGCAGCTGCTGCATGTTCGGTGGCTGTGGCATCTAGCTCTCCTCCTTATCGAGGACTTCTTCGGCATCGAACTCGTCCATGAAGCGTCGCACGAGCTCCTCGCCGCTCAGGCTCGGCTCCTGGACCGGGCCCTCGGCGTCGAGCTCGGCCAGCTCGTAGCGCAGCGCGACGGTCGCGCCTGTGACAGACCGCACGGCCTCGGCGGTCGCGCGGCGGTAGTCGTCCTGCTCGGCCTTGCGCTTGAAGAACGCGGCTCCGGTCGGGAACGCGAGCGTCAACGCCCGGTCGTTGAGGGCGGCCGGGCGTGCGGCCTCGAGCGTCGCGGCGAGCATCGCGTTGCCCTGTCGCACGAACTCGACCACCGCCGGCCACGAGTCGACCAGCGTCTCAAGCTCGGGCGGGGGCGGCGGTGCTGGGTCGGGCACCGACGGCGGCAGCGGAGGCTCCGGGGGCGGGCCGGGCGGCGCGGGGTCGGGCGGGGTCGGCGGCGGCGTGGGCGCCGGAATGCCCTGGCTGAGCGCGCTCTCGAGCCGCTCGATACGCGCCAGCAGCGCCTTCGTCGAGGGGTCGATCTCCGGCGCCGCGGCCTTGACCAGCACCAGCTCGAGCTGGATCCGGGGCTGAGCGCCGTTGGCGGTCGCTTCGAGCGCCGCGCCGACCAGCTCGAGCAGCCGCACGACGTCGGTGCCGCTGATCGCCCGCGCCTGCGCGAGCAGCCGCTCGTCGCGCTCAGGGGTCACCCGCAGCTCCTCGGGGACCTCCTCCAGCACCTGCACGGCGAGCAGCTCACGCGCGTGGATCTCGAGATCGCGGATGATCTGCCCCGGGTCACGGCCCGAAGCCGTCAACCCTGCGGCGACTCGCAGCGCCTGCGCGGGATCGCGCGCGATCACCGCGTCGAGCGCCTCGAACAGCTGCTCGGCGTCGGCCACCCCCAGCACCGCGAGCACGTCGGCGGGCGAGATCGGCTCGTCGCCGGAGTAGGTGACCAGCTGCTCGAGCGTCCCCAGCGCGTCGCGGAAGCTGCCCGTCGCGTGACGGGCGATCAGCGCCACGGCGCCGGGCTCGATCGCGATCTGCTCGGAGGCGGCGACGCGGTTGAGCACCCGCGCGACCTGCTCGACCGTCGGCCGTCCGAAGTCGAACCGGTGGCAGCGGTCGACGACCGTCGGCAGGACCTTCTGGGCCTCGGTCGTCGCGAGCACGAAGATCGTCCGCGGGGGCGGCTCCTCGAGCGTCTTCAGAAATGCGTTCCAGGCCTGCTGGGACAGCATGTGCGCCTCGTCGAGGATGTAGACCTTGTGGCGGCCGGAGACGGGCGCGTAGGCGACCTTCTCGCGCAGGTCGCGGATGTCGTCGACCGAGTTGTTCGACGCGGCATCCATCTCGATCACGTCGAGCGAGGTCGCGCTGGCGATCGAGACGCACGAGTCGCAGACGCCGCACGGCTCGATCGTCGGCCCCTGCTCGCAGTTCAGGCAGGCGGCAAGGATCTTCGCGGTGCTCGTCTTGCCGGTACCCCGCGAACCCACGAACAGGTACGCATGGTGGACCTTGCCGCGGGTGACGGCGTTGGACAGCGTCCGCACGATCTGCTCCTGGCCGACGACGTCGGCGAACGTGCGGGGGCGGTGGCGGCGGTAGAGCGACGGGCCGGTGGACACGGACCTTCGAGTCTAGATGGCGGCCCGGAGTGGACCGTGCACCCTCCTTCGAAACGGTACCCGGGGCGCGGCCGCCGACTGAAGACTCCGATCAAGCTCCCCCTTGACGCCTGAAGGTGACCGCTTAAGGCTGCTTCCTTCCGGACCTGACCTGGTTCACGGGCCTGCATCGCCATGGGACCTGACCATCGCCGCCTTCAACGGGGCGCTGACCTCGGGCCTGTGCCCCTCGAGAGGGAATTCAGCCCCACTGGAGCGGATTGTGGGTTACAGGGCACCGCTAGCGCCCCGCCTAGCACGGGTCCGCCCGTGATCGTAGCGGCTTGGCCTTTGTGTATCTTCAGATCCAAGATGTCCATCGGGGTGATAGGCCTGGGTTATGTGGGGCTGCCGCTCGCGGTCGCGTTCGCGGAGGCGGGCGAGCACGTGGTCGCGGTCGACGTCGACGAGGCGAAGATCAGCGCGATCGAGGCCGGCGAGTCCTACATCGAGGACATCAGCTCCGGGCGCCTGCAGGCCGCGTTATCGAACATCGAGGCGTGGAGTCACTTCGCGCCGCTGGCGAAGGCCGACGCCGTGCTGATCTGCGTCCCGACGCCGCTGACCGCCAACCGCGAGCCCGACCTCGGCCCGCTGATCGCGGCCGGGACGGCACTCGGCACGGTGGTCCAGCGCGGACAGCTGGTGGTGCTCGAGTCGACGACCTACCCGGGCACGACGCGTGAGCAGCTCGTGCCGCTGCTAGAGCACCGCGGGCTGAGCGTCGGGTCGGGCCTCAACGTCGCCTTCTCGCCCGAGCGGGTCGACCCCGGTCGCACCGACTACACGATGCGCAACACGCCGAAGGTCGTCGGCGGGATCACCCCCGAGTGCACCGAGCGCGCGGCCGAGCTGTACGGGCTCATCTGCGACGAGGTGATCCGCGTCTCGACGCCCGAGACGGCCGAGATGTCGAAGTTGCTCGAGAACATCTTCCGGTCGGTCAACATCGCGCTGGTCAACGAGCTTGCGATCCTCGCCGAGCGGATGCAGATCGACATCTGGGAAGTCATAGATGCCGCGGCGACCAAGCCGTACGGCTTCATGCGCTTCGAACCGGGCCCGGGCATGGGCGGCCACTGCCTCCCGGTCGATCCCTTCTACCTGACCTGGCGCGCGCGTGAATTCCACATGTCGACCGAGTTCATCGAGCTGGCCGGGAAGATCAACCAGCAGATGCCGTATTACTGCGTCGAACGGATCGAGCAGGCGCTCAACGACGTCGAGAAGCCGGTCAAGGGCTCGCGGATCGCGATCCTCGGCGTCAGCTACAAGGGCGGGGTCGGAGACATCCGTGAGTCGCCGGCGCTGCGGATCATCGAGGTGCTCGCCCAGCGCGGCGCGGTGCTCAGCTACCACGACGCGTTCGTGCCGGCGCTGCCCGCGCTCGAGATGGAGAGCGTGCCGCTCGAGCAGGTGCTCGACGCCGACGCGATCGTGCTCGTCACCGCTCACCCCGATATCGACTACGACGAGATCGCTAGCTCGGCGCGGCTGTTCGTCGACCTGCGCGGCAAGACACGCGGGCTGCGGGTCGAGGACCTGGTTCGACTCTGAGCCGGGGCCTTTGGGCCTCGTGGGCGCTATAGCACCCACGAGATCCAACACCCCCTGACTAGCCGCGGCCGATCGGGATCACGACCGGCGGCTTGGGCTTCGGCTTGGGCTTCGGCTTGGGCGGCCCCGGCACGGGCCCCGGTTTGATGTTCGGTCCAAGTGCGCCGCTGACGGTGACCGTCTCTCCGCTGGCGCCGCAGGTGGTCGGGCCGACGCTGGTATTCATGGCGTCGCCGCTGTAGGGCGCCACCCAGCGGTAGGTGCCGGCCACCTGGGGGATGAACGTGCGCCGAGCTGAAGTCGCCGTTGCCGGTGACTGCGGTCGTGGTCGTGAACACGGGTTGGCTCGAGCAGGTCGGGTCGGTGGGGCCGAACAGCTCGAACGTGATTGCGCCGCCGGGGTCGATGCCGCCAGTCAGTTGGCCGACATCGGAGATCGGCTCGGCCCGCGTAGAATCCGCCCAGCCCGGGCGCGTAGCTCAGTGGGAGAGCGCTCGCTTCACACGCGAGAGGTCGCTGGTTCGAGCCCAGCCGTGCCCA
>CAVWOQ010000017.1:0-273092 GCA_963756655.1 uncultured Solirubrobacterales bacterium | reverse complement strand
CGACAGTCTCGGCCCGACACCATCTACGCGCTTAATGACCCGCCGGGCGTGGTTCCGTCCGGCCCGGCGGGTTGCTGCCCCATAGGGGTGGGGGAGATAGAAGCCTCGCCACGCCAGCTCCGCTGGCTCAGACGTAGATCTCGACTAATACAACGCAAAATTGATGGGAAAGGTTGGCCGAATCTCACTGCGAGTCCCTCGACCGGACCTGACGGGGAGGCCGGCTCGGAGGCAGACCGGGCCGCACGCAGCCGCGCACGCAGCGACATAGGGTGGACCCCGGTGCGACGGACCGCTATGAGGTCGGCCGACCCTCGATTTTGGCTGGTCGCGAAACCCGGCCGAGGGTAGTACGCGGGTCGAGTTCGTGCGCGGCTTCGACGCGCTCCGTCTCGGCGCACTCCTCGTGGAAGTAACGCGCTCTCGCACGACGCCAGTAGGCGAGCGCCTCGGCGGTTCGTCCCGTCTCTGGGTCCGCATCGGGGTCATCCGCGATTGCCTGATAGCACTCCGCGAGGTCGACATTCAACGAAATCAGCGCCTCCAGCTCGGGCACGCTCAGTATCCCGACGGCCGTATCGATCATCGCCGCATTGCCTCGTCGCCCTGGTGGGATGTGCGTCGCGTGTCCACTCCTTCGAGAGTTAGGCCGAGCTATGGGTCGCTTTTCTGGATATCGCCGAGGAATAGCTCGGTTTGCATATACCCGATCAAAGCCCTCGGTCGAGGCTGGCGTAGCGCTGCACAGGATTTGCACAGAGATCACCGCTGCGATGTCGCATTTTGCGCTCGGGGAGCCATCGCTCCGCTCACGCAGCGGGTCGGGCTACAAGCGACAGTCTGGACCCGACACGATCTATGCGCTTAATGACCCGCTGGGCCGTTTCCGTTCGGCCCGGCGGGTTGCTTCCCCATGGGTTGCTTCCCCATGGGGTGGTGGGGGACTTGAAGCCTCGCCGCGCCAGCTCCGTTGGCTCAGGCGTAGGTCTCGACGACTACATCGGCAGATTGACCGCAAACATTAGGTCGAATCGCACTGCGAGTCCTTCGACCCAACAACTTGCCATTTGAGATGCATTCACTGTCAGGCTCACGCGGTCCATTTGGACCCGTGGGAGCTGTCGCGCTCGCTCTGAGCGGCGTCCGTTGTACTCGGTTAGCCTCAAGGCGCGCCAGATGAGTTCCTGACGGTCGCTCTGTGCCGATAGCGCGACTATGCCGAGGTGGTCGCGTTGGCCGGGTTGAGCGCCTCGGGTTCGCTGGGTTTCTCGCCGGTCTGGCCGGCTGGCTTGTCGGCATAGTCACAGGCTCTCGAGGAACGTGAGGGTCGCGTCCTTGGGCTTGTAGCGGCCCGGTTTGACGTCGGCCGGGGTGACGAGCGCGAGCGCTTTCTCTTTGATCGTGAGGTCAGCGTGGAGGTAGGGCTGGGTGGAGCGGACATCGGCATGCCCTAACCAGAGGGCGATGACGGTGGTGTCGACGCCGGCTTGTAGGAGGGACATCGCGCAGCTGTGTCGGAGCACGTGAGGATGTAGTTGTTTGCTTTCCAGCGATGGGCAGTTCACGCGCGCGGTCGCGGCGTGGATGGTGACGCGTTGCTCGATCGCGTCGCGGCTGAGCCGTCGGCCGGTTCGGGTGACGAACAGCGGATCGGTTGGTCGTCCGGCTCGTTCGGTCAGCCAGGTGGTGAGGACGGTCCGGGCTGGGATGGTGAGCGGAACGGCGCGTTCCTTCCGGCCTTTGCCCTCGCAACGCACGTGCGCGCCGGTCCCGAGCTGGACGTCTCCCGAGTTGAGCGCGATCAGCTCAGACACGCGCAGACCGGCCTGAATCGTGAGGATCAGCATCGCCCGGTCGCGACGGCCCTCCCAGCGGGACTGGTCGGGCGCGTTGATCAGCGCCTCGCTCTCGCCGGCCGTGAGGAACGAGATCTGCCGTTTCTGGTGACGCTTCGGCGGGATCGACAGCACCTGCGCGATCACGCTCGCGTGCTCGGGGTGCCGCAAGGCCGCGTATTTGAACAGTGATCGGATCGCGGTAAGCCGCAGGTTCCTGGTCCGGGCGGTGTTGTGACGCTCGGTCTCGAGATGTTCGAGAAACGCGGTGATGATGGTCTCGTTGAGGTCGTTCCAGTCGAGCTTGGCGGGCTGCTTGCCGGTGCGCTGCTGGGTGAAGCAGAGCAGCAGTCGGAGCGTGTCGCGGTAGGACGCGATCGTTCTCGGGCTGGCTTGCAACTGCCGGGTCAGGCGGTCGGTGAAGAACGCTTGCAGGGTCGGCGCGACCGGGGTCATGACCGAACCGCCTGGGCGTCGTTGAGCAGGCGGGCCGCGTGCGCGAGCAGATCCGGCGCGGCGGACAGGTAGTGGTAGGTGTAGCGGGGCGCGCGATGCCCGAGATACGTCGACAGCCACGAGATCCGCGGCGGGACCTCAACCCCGTCCTGATACCAGCCGAGGAGCGTTTTGACCGCGAACGAGTGCCTGTGGTCGTGAATTCTCGGCGTCAACGGCGAGCTCGCCCCAACCCCGGCGAGCTCGCAGAGCTTGCGATGCGTCCGCCACACGGACTCGTAGATCACCCGTGTTCCGCGCAGCGACACAAAGAAGCTGTCGGTGCTCGGGTCCGGTAGGAGTCGCTGGCGGGTGTGGTCGTAACGCTCGAGTGCGACGACTGCGCTGGCGTGGAGCGGCACGAGCCGTGACTTGCCGAACTTCGACTCGCGGATCCGCAGCACACCTTCCGAGCGGTCGAAGTCCCCGCGGTCAAGGCGCAGCGCTTCCCCGACCCGCAGCCCGGTCGTGGCGAGCAAGCCGATCAGCGTCTGGTAGGTCGCCGAGCGCAATGGCTCCGCGATCACCGTTTGCGCTTGCTCGATCAACGCGAGAACGTCAGCGTCTGTGTAGATGTAGGGTCGCCGCCACAGCTGCCGGTTGCGGATCGTCCCCGCCGGAGGAACTTCGGTCCGCGGGTCGATCCCGGACAGGTAGCGCGCGAACCCGCGGACGGCCATCATCCGGGCGGCCGGCACGACACTCCCCACCGGGACCGCCGGCGCGAGCGACCACGCGAGCGCCCTCTCGATGGTGACGAACTCAACGTTGCGGTCATCGAGATAGGCCACGAACCACGGCAGCACACGGTGCGCGTCAGCGAGCTTGTAACCAAGCGTTCGACGGAGCTGCAGATACTCAGCGAGGTGCTCGGCGAGCGCGGTCATCGTGCCGCTCCTGGCCACGGCCGGGCGACTTGCCGCAGGCGGCCGAAGTCGACCTTTGCGTAGATCGCGGTGGTCGCGAGGTCGCTGTGGCGCAGCACTTGGCTGATGTCCGCCAGCGCCGCGCCTTGCGCGAGCATCTGCGTGGCGAGCGTGTGCCTGAGCCGGTGCGGCCCCACATGCGGCACACCCGCCTGCCGGCAGTAGCGCCGCACCACATGGCCAACGAGATCAGCAGAGATCGGCCGCCGCGGCGCCCGCACCGTCAGGAACACACTCCGCGAGTCCTGCGGACCACGGAGCGCCAGATACTCGGCGAGCGCCGTGCCGACATCCACCGGGATCGGGAGCCGGTCGTCCCGGCGTGCCTTGCCACGGACGAGCAGATCACCGGCTCGCCAGTCGAGATCTTTGAGCTGCAGACGCGCGATCTCAACCGACCGCAGCCCGAGCCGCGCGAGCAGCATCAGCATCGCGTGATCCCGCGCGCCATCAAGCGTCGCGCGGTCACAGCTCGCGAGCAGCGCTTCGATGTCGGACTGCGGCATCGTCGGCGGGATCGTCGTTTCGCGCCATCCCGCGACGCCTGGAACGGACTCCGCCAACGACCTGGCCGTGAACCCGCGGACGTGCAGGAACCGCAACAGCGACCGCAGCTCAGCGACCTTCCCCTTCGCCGACCCGAGACACACCCGACCGCACTCGCCCAACAGGAACCGCGACACGACATCGCCATCGAGGTCAGCGACACCGAGCTCGTCCTCCGGCGTCACCCGGGCGGTCAGGAACCGGCGGGCGTTCATCTCATACCGAAGCACGGTCTTCGCCGCTAACCCACGGTCGGCGAACAGCCACTCCCGGTACTCGACAACCAGCACCTCGACCGGTGACAGCACCGCTGGCTCCTCCGCAACCATCACGCCGACCTCAGAAAGAAAACTCAGCAACGACCGCAACCCCCGAACGCTCGGGACCCGCCGGCCACCAGCAGCACGCCGCGCCGCGAGGAACGACTCGACCGCCGTAACAGTCAACCCGCCGGCCGCGACGTCCTCGGCATCCATCCAGCGCCCCAACCGAGCCAGGTCCTTCAACTTGAACCCGACGGTCTTCGGCGTATACCCCTGCTCGAGCAGCCAGACTCGATAAACCATCACGAACGGCGCAAGCCGTCCGTCCTGCCTGGGCCTACCCAACATCCTCACGCCTCCTTGCCGAGACCGCAGGCCCCGACGCTCGTTCGCTAATCGGGGCGCGACACTATGCCGACAAGCAGGCTGGCTACACCGGCGAGAAACCCAGCCGATCCGGGGCGCTCAACCCGGCCATCGCGACGATGTCGGCATAGTCGCGGTATCGGCACAGAGCGACCTATGCGGATATCCGCATAGGTCGCTGAGATCGCCGAGCTGCTGAAGCTGAACCCGCAGACGGTGCGCAACTGGATTGACGCCGGCGATCTTCCGGCTGTGCGTATCGGGAAACGGCGGGTACGGATTCGCCAGTCTGACCTGGACGCGTTTATCGCCGCCGGCTCTACTCCCCGCCGGGATGCTGAGTCGCTGCCGGCTGAGGAGGTTGACGAGGGCAGCGTGACCGAGTGGGCGACGTTCGGCGCGGCGATGGCTGAGGCGACAGCTGCGCTCGAGCGGGCCGACCGGAGCGATCTTGTCAGGGCGCTCGACAGGTTGACCGAGGCGGCGCGCGCGCTCGGGGACGCCCTACGCAAAAGCTCGACGGGATAAAAGCCGAAAGCCCGCCCGGTGTGATCCCGGACGGGCTCTGGCCTAGCCCCAATGGTGGTCTGCTGCCGTAGGGACTAAAGGTCGTTCGCGATCTTGCTGAGCAGCGACGAGATGTCGCCGCCAAGGAACGTAAGAGCGAGCACTGCAACGACTGCGATGAAGGCGAGGATCAGGGCGTACTCCGCAAGCCCCTGTCCGGTCTCCTCACGCATCCGAGCCAGCAGATTGCGAAGGTCAATGGTAAAGAGCGAAAGCATTTTCACCTCCTTGTGAGCGTTCGATCTGCGAGAGATCGTACGGTCGGAACTGCCGAGGCGGCACGGCACTTTCGTCTAGCGTGCCCTAGACAACCGTTTAGGCGTCGGGCTAACAGGCCACGAGTAGAGAGACGCCGAACCCGCTCGCACAAGAGTGCGCGGGCCGGTGTCACCAGGGGGCTAGTAAACCGTCTACTAGGGGGCGTATAGTTGCTCGAATGGCGATCACCGCGAAGCAACTCCAGAAGCTCCAGCGGCAGTACGCCGCAGCGATGGAGCGCACCGAGGAATTACGGCAAGCGCGCAACGCGGCGATCCTCGAAGCGCTCGCCCAGGGGAAGACTCAGACCTGGATCGCGGAGACGATCGGCATCGCGCAGACGCGGATCAGCCAGGTAGCGACAAGCCAGGGGTCGAGCGGCCGTCTGCCCTCGGCATAGACTCGAATGAAAGCCCCGGCAGCGCGGTGAACGCTCCGGGGCCGGATCAACAAGGAGAAGTCTTGATGATCCAGCGAGAATCCTACTAGCGGGGGCGACAGACCGGAAGCGAAGCGCGCTGCGATCTACCGCCGCGTCTCGACCGACAAGCAGGAGCAGCAGGGTTGCTCGCTCGATGACCAGGAGCGATCCTGCCGCGAGCTTTGCGAGCGTGACGGCTTCGAGGTCGTAGAGGTCTACACGGACGTGCTCTCGGGAGCCGACCCAGATCGACCCGAGTACGGCCGGATGCTGGACGACGCGATCGCCGGACGCTTCGGCGTGATCGTCATCTACGCGCTCGACCGCTTCGGCCGCGACGTGGTGCAGGTCATCGACAGCGCTGAAGACGCTCGACGCGGCTGGGGTCAAAGTGGTCCCGGTTCGCGGGCAGATCGACCGCGACACGCCCGAGGGCCAGATGATGACCACGATCGAGGCGGCGTTCGGTGAGTGGGAGCGCGCCAAGATCAAGATTCGGACGCGCGTCGGCATCGCGGGGAAGGTCAGGGCGGGTAAGCCCCACGGCGTGGCGCGCTTCGGCTACGCGACCGGCGAGGACCTGCACTGGATCGTCCGGCCCGATGAGGCCGAGCTGGCGACGCGGATCTACACGATGCGGGGCGATGACGGGCTCAGCTATCACGCGATCGCCCGCAAGCTGAACGAGGACGGAGCCAAGACCCGCTACGGCAAGCGCTGGAGCGCGACCCAGGTCAAGTCGATCATCGAGTCCAAGCACGTCCTCGGCTACTTCCTGCACGCGGGCGAGTGGCACGAGGGCAAGCATCCGGCGATCATCGAAGAGCCGCTCTGGCAGAAGGCGCAGGCGATGATCGGGCGCGACGCCAAGTTCGCGGGATCCCGGCGAGGCCGCCGGCCGCGACGCCACCTGTTCATCAACGGCCATTTGCGCTGCGCCGTCTGCGGGCAGCCGATGCACGCGCGCTCGGGCGCGACCCCTGACGCCGACCGCTACGTCTGCGCCACCGCGCGGATGGACGCCGAAGCCTGCGCGAACGGCTGGCACAAGCGCGCCGAACTGGACGCTCGCTTCCTGTCGCTGTTCGAGGCGGAGTTCCTCGACTACGACGCGACCCGCGCGGGCGTGGCCGCCGAACTGGACCGCAGTCTTGCGCTCGTCGCCGAGCAGCTAGCCAGCGCCGAGTCCGAGGTCGCGCGGATCGAAGACCAGCAGCAGCGCGTCGAGGCCGATTATCTGGCGCAGGAGCTTGGCGCGGCCGTGTATGACCGCCTGAGCGGCAAGCTCGATCACGACCTCGGCGCGGCTACGGCCGAGCGTGACCGGCTCGCTACGCACGCGGACAACGTCCGACAGAGCCGCCTGAATGTGGACGCCGAGTCCGAGACGCTGATCAGACTCGCCGCAATCCGCGACACGGTCGCATCGCATGCTCGTAACGCCGTCGCCCAGCAAGACCTCGAAGCGCTGCGCGGCGTGATCGCCGCCGCGTTCGAAAACGTCTACCTCCGGCCCGATGGTGGGATCGCGAGGATGACGCCGGGCGTACGGCTAGAGGGCATGTTCCAGATGGTGTCCGAGCACGGCGGGGATCTCGTGACGGTGCCGCGTTACATCGAGAACGGGGCGCTCGAGGCCGAGCGCTTCGCGCTACCGCTGGCGGCCGAATCAAACGTGAAGGTCAGCAGCCGGACCTTGTAGCAGTTGCCGGAGACCGAGGAGTCGTAGAGCAGCATCGCGGACGACAGATTAACCTGGGCCGATGGGTCAGGCGATCCGCGCCGCCGCGCCCGAGCCGCCCGCCACGGCCCTGCTACCACCATTGGCTGCTGCGCCCGATCGTGTTCTGCGTCGGTGCCGCGAGCCTCGGGGCCGAGATCGCGGCGGCGCGTCTTCTGGCCCCGTACTTCGGCGCCTCGACGATCATCTGGGCGAACACGATCGCGACGATCCTGGTCGCGCTCTCGGCCGGCTATGCGATCGGCGGGCGGCTCGCCGACAGGTGGCCCGATCTGCGCGCCCTGTCGGCGATTGTGCTGGTAGCGGGGGTGCTGCTGGCGATCGTCCCGTTCGTCGCCGACCCGTTCCTGCGCCTGTCGGTCAAGGCGCTCGGCTCGCTTTCAGTGGGAGCGTTCCTCGGCTCGCTCGCGGCGGTGCTGGTGCTCGTGGCCGTCCCGGTAATGCTGCTCGGCACCGTCGCTCCCTACGCCAACCGCCTGACGGTCGAGCGCGTCACGGAGACCGGCAGAACGACCGGGAGCCTTTATGCGATCTCGACGATCGGCTCGCTCGCGGGAACGTTCCTCGCCGCGCTGCTGCTGATCCCGCTGATCGGTACGCACCGGACGTTCATCGTCTTCGCGCTCGCGCTCGCGCTCGTCGCCGTCCCCGGCCTCGGCTCGCCGCGCTTCCTGTTCGTCCCGCTTGCCGTAGCCGCGACGCTCGTGATCCCGCCCGCTGCGATCGGCGCCGACGTCAAGGGCGGCCACGTGATCTTCGAGACCGAGACGCCGTACCAGTACGCGCGCGTGGTCCAGTTCGCCGACGGTGTGCGGTGGCTGCAGCTCAACGAGGGCGTCGCGATCCATTCGCTGTACCGGCCCGGTAGCTACCTGACGGGGGGCTACTGGGACGACCCGCTGGTGCTCCCATTTGCCGACGGAGCCGGCCCCCCGCGCCGGATCGCGATCCTCGGAGATGCCGCCGGGACGGTCGCTCGCGCCTACGGCCACTACTACCCGTCGACCCGGGTCGACGCGGTCGAGCTCGACGGCGAGCTGACGACGATCGGCAGGCGCTACTTCCACCTCGCCGGCCCGAACCTCCATCTCTACACGGCCGACGCGCGGCCATGGCTGCAGGCGTCAAGCGCGCGGTACGAGATGATCTTCCTCGACGCCTACCGGCAGCCCTACATCCCGTTCTATCTCGTCACGCACGAGTTCTTCGAGGTCGTCAAGGATCACCTCGACCCCGGCGGCGTGTTCGTCGTCAACGTCGGTCACCTACCGGGCTCCAACGCGCTCGAGCAGGTGGTGTCGGCGACGTTGCGCTCGGTCTTCCCGGTCGTAATCCGCGATCCGGTCAGCGGCACAAACACGCTCGTCGAGGCAAGCGACTACCCGCTTTCCGCAGCGCGCATGATCGCCGGTCATGCGCGCGTGCCGGGTGACCTCCAGGGCCTGCTCGCGTCCGTCGCGGGACGGCTGCGGCCGGCGCTGAAGGGCGGTCAGGTGTACACCGACGATCTCGCGCCCGTCGAGTGGCTGACCGACCTCTCGATCATCCGCTACGCGGCCGGCGCGCGCTAGACGTCTGATCTTGGCGGCAGCGGCGGCTGGTCCTGGATCACGCGCACGCCGCCCTTCGGCGCCAGCGTGATCGCGCGGAACTGGACCTTGGCCGGCCGCGGGTCGACCGCCCGCAGCTGGGCGCGCTCGAGTACCCGCGAGAGCACGATCCGCATCTCGAGCTGCGCGAAGCTCGCCCCGAGGCAGCGGCGCGTGCCGCCGCCGAACGGGACCCAGGTGTAGGTGTCCGGAGCATTCGCGCCGAGGAACCGCTCGGGTGTGAAGGTCGACGGGCTGGGGTAGAGGTCGGCGCGGCGGTGGATCGTGCGGATCGACGGGTTGATCTCGATCCCCGGTGGGACCTCGTAGCCGTTCAGGGCGAACGGCTGCTCGCGCACCACGCGTCCGACGCCCGCGATCACCGGCCGCAGCCGCAGCGCCTCCTTGACCACCGCGTCCATGTACGCGTCGTCGCCGTCGCGCGCAAGCTCGTAGACGCGGCGGTCGTGCAGCAGCAGGTCGAGCGTCCACGCCAGGCCGGTCGCGGTCGTCTCGTGGCCCGCGAGCAGCAGCGTCAAGAGCTCGTCGCGCACCTCGCGGTCGGTCAGCTGCTCGCCATCCTCGTCGCGCGCCAGCAGCAGAGCCGAGAACACGTCGTCGTGCTGCTCGAGGTCTGACTGCCCGCGGCGGCGGGCGATCTCGGCGAACAGGATCTCGTCGACGGCGCGCTTTGTATCGGCGAACTCCTGCGTGGCCGGGGTCGGGTCACTCCGGCGGCGCAGCAGCGCGCTGAGGATGATCATCCCGCGCGGGCGCGCGAGCGGATCGAGCATCGAGCGCAGCCGTTGGCGCAGCTCGGTCTCGGCGGCGCCGGGCTCGTAGCCGAACACCGCGCGCAGAATCACGCCAAGCGTCAGCGACTGCATGCTCGGCAGCAGCGAGAACTCCTCGCCAACCGGCCAGGCGTCGATCTCGCGGTCGGCGCAGGCGCGCATCGTCTCGATGTGCGCGGCCAGCTGGCGGCCGTGGAACGCGGGCAGCATCAGCTTGCGGTGGCGCAGGTGCTCAGTGCCGTCGAGCAGCAGCACCGAGCGCTCGCCGACGACCGGCCCGAGCAACGCGTTTGCCTCGCCGGCATGCAGCTGGTTGTTCGAGCCCTGGAAGACCTGCTTGACGAGCTCGGGGTCGAACACCATCACGAAGCGCTCGTCGAACAGCGTCCCGAACGTAACCGCGTCGCCATAGCGGCGCCGGCACGCCTCGAGGAACCGCGTGCCGCCGAGGATGAAGCCGACCGTCTGCAGCGCGCGCGGCAGTGGAGGCCCGGGGGGGAGGGTGGCGCTCACCCCGTGGCGGCTTTCTGCGAGGACGCGGCTCGCGGGTCGAGATCCGCGAGCGTGAGCGGGTGGGCCGGCGGCTCGGAGACGATCAGGTGGCTGTGGACGTTCAGCGACTCGTCGACGTGCAGCAGCTCACCCGAGCGCAGCTCCCGCCAGCCGGGGTGGTCGTCCATCCGCTCGGTCGCGACGAT
The DNA here is from genome assembly GCA_963756655.1 of uncultured Solirubrobacterales bacterium. Taxonomy (GTDB): domain Bacteria; phylum Actinomycetota; class Thermoleophilia; order Solirubrobacterales; family Solirubrobacteraceae; genus Palsa-465. The sequence continues at coordinate 262,593 of CAVWOQ010000017.1, read as the reverse complement.
CACCGCGGGGCGCGTCGCGAGATCGGCCGAGTGGACGTGGATGTTGTCGTGCGGGCTCGAGTGATCGAGGTCTTGGGATGCGTCCTTGCCGCCGCCCGCCTCGCGCTCGAGCACGTGCAGCTCGTGTTCGGCGGGATAGCGGAACGCCCACAGATCCGAAGGCGTGATCAGGACGAAGTTGACCGAGTAGACCGGGAGGTTGGCCGCCACCCAGCGGGCCGCGCTCGTGATCCCCACGCGGACGTCGCCGGTCCGCTCGATCTCACGCGTGATCAACGCGAACCAGCGCTCGGAATCGGTGTCGCCGTGGACCATTGACATCGCGTCGCCGAGCTCGTGCTCGAGCGCCGGCAGGTCGCCGATCACGCCGTTGTGGGCGAAGATCCGGCCGCGCTGCTCGAACGGGTGGGTGTTGCGCTCGGTCAGGCCGCCGTTGGAGGCGAAGCGGACATGGGCGACGAACGTGCGTGACTCGAGCTCGCGCGCCTCGCGCGCGAAGCTGCGGTCCTCAAACGCGGCCAGCGGCTGCTTGAGCACCTCGGGACGGCCGTCGGCCGCGAATTTCCCGATGCCGGTGCCGTCGGGCTCACGACGGCTCTGGTCGGACAGCGAATCGGGCGCCTCGAGCAGCCAGAACTGCGCCTTGACGGGCTCGAAACCACCGCTCATGCCAAACAGGCGACACATGCACCGTCAAACGTACAGACCCGGCGGGCCCGGCTCGGCCATCTGTCAGAGTAATTTCAAGCTCATCTGCGATCTTGGAAGCGTTCCGAGAAAGGCGGTGTCCGAGTGAAATTCCTGCGTACAGCTCCAACCGGCCGGCTGCTGGCGGTCATCGCCGGCGTCGTCATCGCGATCGCCGCCGGCACGGCGATCGCCGTCGCGGCCGGAGGCTCAGGCCCCGTCCCCAAACGCGAGCGCCTCGCGGTGGCGCTGCACCAGGCGATGAATGCGCCGGCGGTCAAGGGCATCTCGGCGCGGATCAGCTTCACCAACAGCCTGATCGGCTCATCGGACTTCCAGGGCACCGACCCGTTGCTACAGGGGACGCCGACCGGCCGCCTGTGGATCGGCGATCACCGCATGCGGCTCGAGCTCCAGTCCGACAGCGGCGACGCGCAGATCGTCGTCAACGGCAACAAGTTCTGGATCTCGGACCCGGCGCAGCACACGGTCTACAAGGGCACGATTCCGTCGAGCGCGTCGAAGACCGACAAGCACGCCGCCAACGCCGACAATGGCATGCCGACGATCGCGTCGATCCAGTCTGAGATCGACAGGCTCGTAAAGCATGTCAGCCTGTCGGGCGCGATTGCAGGCGACGTCGCCGGCCAGCCGGCCTACACGGTCCGGATCTCGCCTCGCCACGACGGCGGCCTGCTCGGATCGGTCCAGCTCGCGTGGGATGCGGTGAACGGCGTGCCGCTGCGGATCGCGATCTACGCGCGCGGCAACTCGTCGCCGGTGCTGCAGCTCAAGGTGACCGATATCTCGTACGGATCAGTCCCGGCCTCGGACTTCGCCGTCTACCCGCCGGCCGGATCGAAGATCGTGACGATCGCGACGCCGAGTCATTCGAGCGCCGCCGCACACGCCGCGAGGGTGAAGGGCAAGCTGCGCGGCAAGCGCGCGGCGCGCGAGGCGAGCGGCTACGCGGCGGTCGCCCACGCGGTGCCGTTCAAGCTCGTCGCCCCCGGCAAGTTGGTCGGCCTGCCGCGACATTCGGTGTCGCTGCTCGACATGGGCGGCAAGCACGCCGCGCTGGTCACCTTCGGCCAGGGACTCGGCGGCATCATCGTGATCGAGCAGGCGCAGTCCGCAAACAGCGCCGGCCAGCCGCAGAGCCAGGGCAGCCAGGACAACGGCCAGCCGCCGGTCAGCCTGCCGACCGTGTCGATCCACGGCGCGACCGGTCAGGAGCTCGTCACCGCGCTCGGCACGGTCCTCACGTTCAACCGCGGCGGGGTCGCCTACACGGTGCTCGGTTCGGTCCCGCAGGTGGCGGCTGAGGCGGCCGCGCGGGCGCTGTGAGCCAAGACGCTGTCTCGCAGGCGAGCCCGCCGCCCGTCGAGGTGCGCGGGCTCGTCAAGCGTTACGGCGAGCTGACCGCGGTCGCGGGCGTCGACGTCACGGTCAACACCGGCGACGTGTACGGCTACCTGGGCCCGAACGGGGCGGGGAAGACGACCTCATTGCGGATGATGCTGGGTCTGATCCGCCCGACCGAGGGGACCGTGCGGCTGTTCGGGCGCGACCCGATGGAGAGCGTCCAAGCGCTGCACGGCGTGGCCGGGTTCGTCGAGGCGCCGACCTTCTATCCGTACCTGACCGCGCTAAGGAATCTCGAGCTGCTGGCGGCGTACGACGGCGGCGACGCTTCCGACCGCATTCCGCAGTCGCTCGAGACCGTCGAGCTGACCGACCGCGCCAAGGACCGTGTCGGCGGCTACTCGCACGGGATGCGCCAGCGGCTCGGGATCGCCGCCGCGCTGCTGCGCGACCCGAAGCTGATGCTGCTCGACGAGCCCGCGACCGGGCTTGACCCGGCCGGGATGCGCGACATGCGCCTCCTGATCCGGCGCCTGGCGGACGAGGGCATGACCGTGCTGCTGTCGAGCCACCTGCTGGCGGAGGTCGAGGAGCTGTGCAACCGGGTCGCGATCGTGCGCTCGGGACGGATCGTCTACGAGGGCGAGATCGCGGCGCTCAAGCGCGGCGCCGGGACCGCCTACCGGCTCGAGACGACCGACGACGAGCGCGCGCTACGGATCGTCAGCGCGCAGCCCGGCGCGACCGATGCGCGCGTCGACGAGCACGGCCGGATCACGTTCACCGCCGACGAGCGGGTGGCCGCCGAGCTGTCGCAGGCGCTGGTCGAGGCCGGCGCGCTGATCAAGGTCCTGACGCCGCAAACGGTGACGCTCGAGGACCTGTTCTTCTCACTGACCGAGGGCGACGGCGTCGACATGCAGACGCGTCAGCCTGAGCCGGCCGAGGCGGCGAGCTGATGCCGGGCGTGGCGACCGTCTACCGCTGGGAGCTGTTCAAGCTGCGCTTCCAGAAGCGCACCTACCTCGGGCTGGGGGCGGCGATCATCGTCCCGATCCTGTTCGTGCTCGCGATCCACTTCCGCCACCACAGCGGCGGCGGCGACTTCGCGTTCTCGGCCTATCTGAATCGCAGCGGGCTGACCGTACCGCTTGTGATCCTGCTGTTCGGGGCGGTGTGGATGTTCCCGCTGATCACGGCGCTGGTCGCCGGCGACATCATCGCCTCCGAGGACCACAACGGGACCTTGAAGACGATCTTCACCCGCTCACTCGACCGCTGGCAGCTGTTCGCCGGCAAGACGCTGGCGGCGAGCACGTACGCGATCATCGCGATCTTCCTGTGCGGCACGATGGGCGTGATCGCCGGCAGCCTGCAGTCGGGCTTCAACTCGCTGCAGAGCCTGTCGGGGACGATCGTGTCGGCGCCGAAGGCGCTCGAGCTGGTCTACGTCAGCCTGCTCGTCTACCTGCTGCCGATCGGCGCGATCGTCTGCATCGGCCTGCTGCTGTCGGCGATCACCCGCAACAGCGCCGCCGCGGTCGTCGGCACGCTGATGGTCTCGCTGCTGATCCAGCTGATCGGGATCCTGCCCGGCCTGAGCGGCCTGCAGCCGTACCTGCTCAGCACGCAGTTCAACGCCTGGCAGGGGCTGCTGCGGACGCCGATCGACTGGCAGCCGATCACGCAGGCGATCTGGGTCTGCGCGCTGTACGCGGTGCCGGCCCTGTTCGCGGCGTTCCTCGTCTTCATCCGCCGCGACGTCGCCGGTGGCTGACGCAGAACCGGGGCTGACTCTCGAACCCGAGCTGCGGGCCCGCGTGCTGGTGGTCGACGACGACCCGCCGCTGCGGCGGATGCTGACCCGGTCGCTGGACGCCGAGGGGTTCGATGTCACAGCGGCGGCCGACGGCGGCGCGGCGCTGATCGCGGCCGAGCGCAGCGCGCCTGACGTGATCGTGCTCGACGTGGCGCTGCCCGCGATCGACGGGTTGTCCGTCTGCCGGAGATTGCGCGGCCGGGGGCTCGGGACGCCGATCCTGATGCTGACGGCGCGCGACGCGGTCGCCGACCGGGTCGCGGGGCTGGAAGCCGGCGCCGACGACTACCTCGTCAAGCCGTTCGCGATCCAGGAGCTCGTCGCGCGGCTGCGCGCGCTGACGCGGCGTGGCAAGCAGGCCGACACGCTCCTGTCGTACGCCGACCTGGTGCTCGACCGGCTGGCGCGGACCGCGACCCGCGGCACGCGGACGATCGAGCTAACCGGACGCGAGGCGGCGCTGCTCGAGCTGCTGCTGCGCGAGTCCGGGCGGACCGTCACGCGTGAGCACGCGATCGACGAGATCTGGGGCGGCGCCGCCGAGCCGAACGTCGTCGACCGCTACGTGACCCGGCTGCGGCGCAAGCTCGGCGAGCCGCCTTTGATCAAGACCCTGAGGGGGTCTGGGTTCGTGCTGCGGGCGTAGGCTGGCGCGCGCCTACTCAGTAGGGATTGCGCCTTTTTGTGATGAAAACGCAATTTTGGTCGGTTTGCTAGGGCAGTTGGCGCGGATGCACTTTCCGAGATCGCTGCGCACTCGCCTCGCGTTGACCACCGCGGTCACGATCCTGGCCGCGGTCTTCGTGTTCGCGATCGTGACCGTGCTGGTCGTCGGCTCGCAGCTGAGGGGCTCACTCGACACGGCGCTGCGCCAGCGGGCCGAGGACGTCGCGCAGCTCGCCGTGTCGGCGCCGGGCGTGCTGCGCGACCCCGGTGCGCTCGAAAGTCCGGTCTCCGGCCGTGCGCTGGCGGTCGAGGTGATCGACGCGCGGGGCCGGATCCTCGCGAGCTCGCTGACGCTCGGGGCCGAGGTCCTCCCGCAGGACGCGCTCGTGAGCTCGGCGCTGGCGCAGGGCCGGACCGGGATCGAGAACATCACCGTCAACGGCCAGCCGTTCCGGATGTTCGTCGCCCCGATCGCCGACGTCTCCGGGCCGGCTTCTGGCGGCGCCGTGCTGGTCGCCTCGGACACGAGCGACATCTCGAGCACGCTCCACAACCTCGGCGTGGTGGTGGCGCTGAGCGGCGCCGGGATCGTGCTGCTGGCGGCGCTAGCTGCGGCGTTTCTGACTCGCCGGATGCTCGACCCGTTGCGCCGGCTGGCGCTTGCCGCGGGCGAGATCGAACGGACCGCGGACCCATCGCAACGGCTTCCGGCGCCGGCGACGCTTGACGAGATCGGGCAGCTGACCGGAGTTCTGAACCGGATGCTGTCGTCGCTCGAACAGGCACGCGCGGGCGAACGCCGGTTTCTCGCCGACGCATCGCACGAGTTGCGAACCCCGGTCACGTCACTGCTCGGAAACGCCGAGTACCTCGCGCGGCACGGGGCCGACCCCGACGTGCTGGAGGACCTGCGCCACGAAGCCGAGCGGCTGGCGCGGCTGGTCGACGCGCTGCTGGCGCTCGAGCGCGTCGGCGCGGCCGAGGCTGGCGACCGGCCCGTCGAGCTCGACGAGCTGGTCCGCGTCGTGGTCGCCGAACACGACGGTGGCCGGGTCACGGCCGGGGAACTGCACGCCGCTGAGGTCGCCGGTGACCGCGACGAGCTGCAGCGGCTGCTCGAGAACCTGATCGAGAACGGGCTCGTCCACGGACCGGCGGGCGGGCTCGTGGTCGTCAGCCTGAGGTCGGCCAATGGGTCGGCGCTGCTGACCGTGCGCGATGAGGGAACGGGGCCTGATCCTGACGACGATCAGCGGCTGTTCGAACGCTTCTGGCGCGCCCCCGACGCGGCCGGGCGCCCGGGCTCCGGCCTCGGGCTGTCGATCGTCGCGGCGATCGTGGAGCGCCACCGCGGCACGATCACCGTCGACGGCGCAGAATTCACCGTACGCCTGCCGTTGCGGGAAAACGGCGGAGGTGACTGAATTCTCATTTTGCTCTTACCAACAGCTGATCGACTCTCGCCAGGTTGGTTGACGTGACCAGTGGTTCAAACCAGCGGCTGAACCCCGACCGGGCCGCGGCGCAACGCGAGCGCGAGGCGGCGTTCGCCCGCATCGGGCGCGTTCGTAGCGCGACGGTGATCGGTGCCGGCGCGCTGACGGCCGCGATTGCGGGCGTCGTCAGCGCGGTCGCGCCAGGTCGCACGCTCGGCGCCAAAGCGCCGGTGACGAGCACCAGCGCCTCGAATGCGGCCAGGCCGCGCACGACCGCGCTCGTGATGCCGGCGCTCGAGAAGCCCGGCCAGCTCGGGCTGCAGGGCCCCTCGAGTCCGCCGCAGTCGGCACAGCCGCAGGGAACCCAGCCGCAGCCGCAAGTCCAGACCCAGACGCAGTCGGCCCCGGCTCCGGCACCGCAATCGGCCCCGGCGCCGGTTGTCTCCGGAGGCTCTTGACCGCCTCGACCAGCCTGCCGGCATTCGGGAGCACGGCGGTGGTGGTGGCGTCCGACGGCGATCGTCTGAGTGACGCCGTGCAAGCCGTCGAGCGGACCGTCGACGCTGTCGACCGCGCCTGCTCCCGGTTTCGCGACGACTCCGAGCTGTCGGCCTGCAATCGCGCCGGCGGTCACCCGGTGCGTGTCTCGCCGCTGCTCCTCGAGCTGGTCGAGGCCGGCGTGCGCGCGGCCGCGCTGACCGACGGCGACGTCGACCCGACGGTCGGGAACGCGCTGATCGCGCTCGGTTACGACGCGGACTGGGAGACGGTCGCCAGCCGCCAGCCGCTTGCTGAGGTCTCGTTTGCGCGCGTGCCCGGCTGGCACACGATCCGCGTCGATCACGAGCTCGTGACGGTTGCCGTCGCGCAGGGCGTGAGCCTCGACCTCGGCGCGACCGCCAAGGCGCTCGCCGCCGATCGCGCCGCCGCCGAGGCCTTTGCGGCCACGGACTGCGGCGTGCTGGTCAGCTTCGGCGGTGACTTGGCGACCGGCGGCCCGACGCCCGCGGGGGGCTGGAGCGTTCGCGTCACCGACGATCACCGGGCCCCGGTTTCGGCCCCCGGCCAGACCGTCGCGATCCGCTCCGGCGGCCTCGCTACCTCGAGCACGACCGCGCGGCGCTGGCGCACGAGCTCCGGCGAGCTCGTCCACCACCTGCTCGACCCGGCGACCGGGCTGCCGGCCGAAGGTGGCTGGCGGACGGTCAGCGTCGCCGCCGGGTCGTGTCTCGACGCCAACATCGCCAGCACCGCCGCGATCGTGCGCGGCCAGCGCGCCGTCGCCTGGCTCGAGTCGCTCGGGCTACCGGCGCGACTCGTCGGCGACGACGGCGTCGCGCGGCACGTCGCCGGCTGGCCGGTCGGCGGCGATGACCTGGCGCCCACCCCTTCTGAGGCGATCGCGTGAGTCCTTCGCTGGCCGCGACGCTGGGGCCGAGCGCCTACTGGTATCTGACCCGCGGCTCGGGCGCGGTCGCGCTGGTGCTGCTGACGCTCAGCGTCGTGCTCGGGATCGTCGGGTCGCTGCGTGTCTCGTCCGATCGCTGGCCGCGGTTCGCGGTCGATACTGTCCACCGCGACGTCTCGCTGCTGGTGATCGTCGTGCTCGTGATCCACATCATCACGAGCGTGCTCGATGGGTTCGCGCCGATCTCGCTGGTCGCGGCCGTGATCCCGTTCGACACCGGCTATCGGCCGCTATGGCTCGGCTTCGGGGCGCTGGCGTTCGACCTCCTGCTGGCGCTCGCGTTCACGAGCCTGCTCAGGCGCCGGCTCGGGTATCGGACCTGGCGCGCCGTGCACTGGCTCGCGTACGCGAGCTGGCCGATCGCGGTCCTGCACGGGCTCGGGACCGGCAGCGACACGAAGGTCTGGTGGATGCTGCTGTTGACGGCCGGCTGCGTGGCGGCCGTGACGGCCGCGGTCTGCTGGCGAGTCGCCGACGCTGAGCGACCGGTGCGAGGTATGCAGGGCCCGGCGATCCTGCTCAGCCTCGCAATCGTCGCGGCGCTGGCGGTGTTCACGGTCGCCGGTCCGTTGCAGAAGGGCTGGGCCCGGCGGGCCGGGACACCCGCCAGCCTGCTGCCGCCAACGACAGCGACGCCGGTCGTCGTGACGCGCGCGGCGTCGTCGCCCTCGTCGTACGTCCCGAGGCCGTTCTCGGCCGCGCTCGTCGGCTCCTTCAAGCAGGCGCAGCTGCCGATCGGGTCGATCGTCGACCTCAGCATGCGCCTCCACGGCGGCAGCAGCGGGCGGCTGCGAGTGCGGCTCGCCGGCGCGCCGATCGACGGCGGCGGGCTGTCGCTGACCGGCAGCCAGGTCGATCTGATCGCGCGCGGCGTCCCGACCGTGCTCCAGGGCCAGATCAACTCGCTCGAAGGCGAGCGCTTCACGGCCCGCGTCGATGGCAGCGCTGGCACCTCGTTCACGCTCGACGTGCGGCTCCGCATCGATACCCAGACCGACGCCGTGACCGGCAGCCTGACTGCCCTGCCGGCGAGAGGGCACTGATGATTCCGCTCCCACACGCGGCCCGGCGGGACTCCCGCGCCTGCTCGCCGGCCTCGGCCCCGCGGGCGCGACGCTGACGCACGCCGACCATCGGTCGGTGCACGGCCCGCTGCCGGACGTCTCCGGCGACGAGCTGATCGCGCTCGTCGAGCGCAGCGGGCTGCGAGGGCGAGGCGGCGCGGACTTTCCGATGGCGCTCAAGCTCCGGGCGGTCGCGGGCGGGCGGCGGCGGCCGACCGTGGTCGTCAACGGATCCGAGACCGAGCCGGCGAGCGCCAAGGACCGGCTGTTGCTGGCGCGGCTCCCGCACCTGGTCCTCGACGGCGCGGTGCTGGCCGCGCGGGCGGTGGGCGCGCGCGATGCGATCGTCAAGGTCGGCGACGGCACGCCCGATGTCGGGCGCGCGCTCGACGGGGCGATCTCGGTCCGCGACGACGCGGTCGACCTGGGGGTCGTGACCGGGCCCGAGGGCTACGTGACCGGCGAGGAGACGGCCGTGGTCCACTACCTCGCCCGCGGCGTCTCGAAGCCGACCTTCGTTCCCCCGCGACCGTACGAGCGTGGCCTCCATGGCCGTCCGACGCTGATCCAGAATCCCGAGACGCTGTCGCAGCTGGCGCTGATCGCGCGCTACGGCCCCGAGTGGTTCCGCGAGCTCGGCAGCGAGGCGGACCCGGGCTCGGCGCTCGTCACGATCTCCGGGGCAGTGGTGACGCCCGGCGTCTACGAGCTCGCGTTCGGGACGCCGATGATCGATCTGCTCGCTGCCGCCGGCGGCCCGAGTGAGCCGCTTCAGGCGCTGCTCGTCGGCGGCTACTTCGGCACCTGGGTCGAATCCGGCGCCGCGCTGCGGCTGAAGCTGTCACGCGACGATCTGCGCTCGGTCGGATGCGCGCTCGGTTCCGGGGTCCTGATCGCGCTCGGTCAGAGCGCCTGCGGCCTGCACGAGAGCGCCCGCGTGATCAACTATCTGGCGAGCGAGTCAGCCGGCCAATGCGGGCCGTGCGTGCACGGGCTGGCGGCGATCGCCGACTCGGTGTCGGCGCTCGCCGACGGCACCGCGCACCCGCGCGAGCTCGAGCAGCTGCGGCGCTGGACGACTGAGATCCGTGGCCGCGGTGCCTGCCACCACCCCGACGGGGCGGCGCGGTTCGTCGAGAGCGCGCTGACCGTGTTCGGGCGCGAGATCGAGGCGCATCGCCGCTCGCGGTGCACCGCGCCGCCGGCTGGGCTGCCGCTCGGCGGCGTCGTCGTGGGGGCACGGCGGTGAGCGCGCGTCGGATCGGCGCCCCGCGCACGCGCGCTCACCTGCGCGTCAACCCGATCATGTGCGAGGCGCACGGGCTGTGTGCCGAGCTGCTGCCGGAGCTGATCCGGCTCGATGACTGGGGCTACCCGATCCTCGACGAGTCCGAGGTGCCGCCGGAGCTGCTGGGCCTCGCGCGGCGGGCCGCCGACGCGTGCCCGACGCTGGCGCTGATCCTCGAGGAGCGGCGCGGTCCCTAGAGCTGGGCCGGCGGACCCGGCTCGGCGGGCGTCGCGTCGTCGAGCTGCTCGCGCAGCTGCGCCAGCCACCAGCCGACCGCCCACCAGCGGCCGAACTTGAACCCGACGCGCTCGTAGCTGCCGACCGGCTCGAAGCCGAACGACTCGTGCAGTGCGACGCTCGCGTCGTTGGGGAGCGTGATTCCGGCGCACGCGATGTAGTACCCCTGGCGCACGAGCAGCGGCAGCAGCGCCCCGTACAGCGCCCGGCCGACGCCGCGGCGCTGATGCGACGGCACGACGTAGACGCTGGTGTCAGTCGCCCAGCGGTAGGCGGCGCGCTCGCGATGCTGGGTCGCGTACGCGTATCCGACGACGGCGCCGTCGTTGTCGGCAACCAGCCATGGGTAGCCGCGAGTCACTTTCTCGATCCGTCGTCGCATCTCCGTGGCGGACGGAGCGACGTCCTCGAGCGAGGACACGCCGTCGGTCACGGCCGGCTCGTAGATGTGCGCGCAGGCGCGGGCATCGTGCGCGGGATCGGCGTGGCGGATCAGCACGCCTGGGGACTGTAGAAGTGGCTTGGCGAGCCGCCTATGGCCAAACGGCCACTCTCAGGCAGCCGCCGCCGAGCCACCCAGCGGGCCGCGTGTGATCGCGCGCTGGCGCAGGCGCAGCTGTGCCGGGCCGGTGACCCGCAGCGGCCCGGGCATCAGCGGCGTGATCGCGCGCGCCGCGCTCCCGAGGAGCGCGAATTCTCGTCGGTCGACGGCGCTCCATTTGATCTCGAGTCGATCCCGGAGCGCGGGTCCGAGCTGGCCGACGCCTCCCAACCACAGCGCCCGTCGCGCCGGCATTCGGAGCACAGCCCACAGAGGCCCTGGAATCGTGAGCGGCGGCGGCGCCGACTCAACCGCGTTCAGAACCCGACGAACGGACGCCGTCGGCACGAGCGCCGTCTGCGAGAGGTCACTGAAGTAGTCGCCGAATCCGCGCCAGCTGTCGGGCAGTTCGTGACGATCGACGCCGATCAGCGCCCCGAGCCCGCGGTACTCCTCGTAGAAACGCTCGAGCTCGTCGTGGTGCAGCGGCTTGCCGAACTGACGATGACCGGACACGACGCTCTGCAGCAGGGTCGCGTGCACCCACGCGTAGGCACCGGGCTCGAGGGCGTGGTAGGGGCGGCCGTCGGCGCGGACGCCGTGAAAGCGCCCGTGCAGACGGCGGAGCCGTACACCAGCGACGATCGCCTGCTCGCCGCCGTAGACCAGCAGGCTGACGTAATCGAGCGTCCGCAGCAGCCGCTGCCATGGGCGCCGCTCGAAGTCCGAGAAGTCACGCACGCCGGCATCGACGGTCGGGTGCGCGACCTGAAGCAGCAGCGGGTAGAGCATCCCGAGGTACAGACGCGGGTCGCTGACTGTGCGCCAGCAGACGGAGTCGGGGCCTACGAGCAGCTTGCGCGCACAAGCCTCATCCGCCAACGGTCCGGTGCTTCGCACGGCTCGCTCAGGCTACCCCCCGGTGTCAGCTCCAGGCGCTGGTACTCAGAGCCTCGCGAATCGTCGCGAGCTCGGGTGGGGTGCGCCCGGGGCCGTCGATGCCCGCCGCGACCGCGTGCCGGAGCGCCGAGGTCAGAAACATTGTGTCGGCCGCCTTGGCACGGGCAAGAGTGATCGGGTCCTCGCGCGCATCGCGACGAAGCTCGAGCAGCATCGCGCGCGTGACGCCGGGGAGGATCCGTCCGTCGGCCGGCGGCGTCACGAGGTGTCCATCCTCGATCAGCCAGACGTTCGCCCGCGCCGCTTCGAGCAGCTCGCCGTTTGAGTCGACCAGCAGCGGCAACGCCCCCGTCGCGGGCGAGGCCGTCGACCAGCCGGCGGTCGGCCCACTTGTGGCGCCCCAGGCCGCCGGGCACGACGACGGGGTGGCAGCGCAGGCCGGCATTGCTCGGGAGGGGCGAGGTCGTGAGCTCGACTCGCAGCTCGCCGGCCGGGATCGCGTCGATTCGCAGCCGCCGGCTTCCGTGGTCGCTGGCGGCGAGCGCCTGGACCCGGCTCCGCAAGTCGCTCGGCAGCGTAAGCTCGTACAGCTCCGCGACTGAGCCGGCGAGACGGTGTAAGTGGGCATCGAGCGCCTGCACGCGCCCGTCGCGCGCGAGCAACGTCTCGAACACCCCCAGCGTCGGGTCAGGCGGCGCGGGCTGCATGTGAGCCGACGCGGACCTGTGTCCCGATCGCGGCGGCGAGCGGTCGCGCCTTGGCCAACGCCTCCTCGAGCTCGGCGTGCGGATCGGAGTCGGCGACGATCCCGCCCCCCGCGCCCAGCCACAAATGGCCGTCGGCGAGCTCGAGCGTGCGGATCGCGACGCTCAGCTCCAGCCCCGCGATCGGGCTCGCGTAGCCGATCGCGCCCGTGTACACCTCACGGGCCGTCGGCTCGAGCGCCGCGATCACCTTCATCGCCTGGACCTTCGGCGCGCCGGTGACCGACCCCGGCGGGAACGTCGCCCGCAGCAACTCGCCGTCGCCGACCCCGGGACGAAGCTCACCGCGCACGCGCGAGACGAGGTGCCAGACGCCGGGATGCGGCTCGGGGGTCGCGTGTCGCGGCGCGCTGATCGATCCGTACGCGCACACGCGACCGAGGTCGTTGCGCATCAGGTCGACGATCATCACGTGCTCAGCCGCGTCCTTGGCGGACCTGGTGAGCTGCTTGAGCGCTGCGGCGGACTCGCTTGGATCGCTGCTGCGAGTAATGGTTCCTTTGATCGGCGCGGTCACGACGCTGCGGCCGCGGCGGCGCAGGAAGAGCTCCGGGGAGAGGCTCGCGATCCCGCCGCCGGGCGTGCAGAAGGCGGCGGCGTACGGGGGCGAGATGGCTTCGAGCGCCCGTGCCTGCAGGTCGACGACCGACCCCGCGAACGACGCCGCCACGCGCAGGCAGATGTTGGCCTGGAAGATCTCGCCGGCGAAGATCCGCCGGCGGCAGTCGGCGACCGCATCGAGGTGGTGCTCGGCGGCGGCGGGGGTGAGCGTCAGCGGCTCGGGGGCGACTTGGTCGCGAGCACCGGCCGGTGCGGCGGCGATCGCGCCACGGATGCCTGCCAGGCGCTCGTCGAGCGGCCGGCGCCGTGCCTCGGTGACCAGCGCCTCGAACCACCACCGCCCTGACGGGTCGAGCCGCATTACGTTGTCGTAGTAGGCGAGGTGGAAATCGGGCAACGGCACCGGGCGCGGAGGCCCGGCCGGCAGCGTTTCAATCCGCGAGCCGAGGCAGTAACCGAGCCACCCGAACCAGCCGCCGCCGACCGCGTCGGGATGCTGGCGATCGCCGTCGGCGGGCGTCGGCAGCCGGTCGAGCGTCGAGAACGGGTCCTCGGCGGGGTCGGCGACGAGCAGCGGTTCAGAGCCGACGATCGCACCGCCGCCGGCCCAGCTCCCGGTGAGCGCGAACGGAAGCCGTTGGTCGCGCAGCGCGTCCAGCAGCTTCATCGGTGACAGCGAGCAATCGAGCGGCACGCGTTGCAGGCGCGCGACAGGCCTGTCGTCTAGGGTTCCGTTCATCGAGGACATGATGTACCAATTGGTTCGATGAGCGCAAGCCTGATTGACGGCAAGGCGGTGGCGCAGCAGGTCCGCACCGAGCTCCGCGACGAGATCGAGCGGTGGCTCGCGGCCGGCGGCCAGCGGCCCGGCCTCGCGACCGTGCTGGTCGGCGACGATCCCGCGTCGGCGGTCTACGTCGCCAACAAACAGCGCGCGAGCGTCGAGGTCGGGATCGAGGGCTTCGCCTACGACCTACCGGCCGACTCGAGCCAAGAGGAGGTCGAGGCGTTGCTGCGGAGGCTCAACGACGACCCCGAGGTGTCGGGGATCCTGCTGCAGCTGCCGACGCCTGACCACATCGACGGCTCGTTTCTGACGACGCTGATCGATCCGTTCAAGGACGTCGACGGACTGACGCCGGTGTCGGCCGGGTTGCTCGCCAAGGGGCTGCCCGGCCTGCGGCCGTGTACGCCGGCGGGCGTGATGGAGCTGCTGCGGCGTTACGAGGTCGAGCTAAAGGGGGCCGAGGCGGTCGTCGTCGGGCGCTCTGACCTGGTCGGCAAGCCGGTCGCGGCGCTGCTGCTGGCCGAGCACGCGACGGTCACCATCTGTCATTCGCGCACGCGCGCGCTCGATCAGGTCTGCCGCCGCGCCGACGTGCTGGTCGCAGCGGTCGGGCGCCCGGAGATGGTCAAGGGGAGCTGGATCAAGCCCGGCGCGACCGTGATCGACGTCGGCATCAACCGGACCGAGGCCGGCCTCGTCGGCGATGTCGAGTTCGCGGCCGCGGCCGAGGTGGCCGGGCTGATCACGCCCGTGCCGGGCGGAGTCGGGCCGATGACGATCGCGATGCTGCTCCGCAACGCGCTCGAGGCCGCCCGCGCCCAGGCTGCGGCCCTGACGACCTGACGCGCTGCGCCCGGCGGGAAGCTGACGCTGAAGATGCCGTGGTTCCGCGCGGCCCGAGGCCCGGTGACGATCGAGGGCAGGCCACTCTCCGGGCCGCCGGCTCCGTTCAGCGCCCGCGTCAACGCTGCCGATTACGGGCCGTACGGCTTCGTGCCGGCCGTGCTCGTGTTCGGGCGACCGGGGTGCTGGTTACTACGCGCGCATCTCGCGGGCCGCGTACTGCCGGTCGTGCTCGACGCTCCTCGAAACACCCACCGGTCCGCATCGACACGACCGCGGCCTCCGGCGGGGCTACAGAGCGCGGCAAGGTAGTTGTGCGGACAACTATTTTGGATCGGCCGGACCGCCTGATGCGGAGGCGTGTTCGATCCCGTCCGATATGCGTCAGAGATCGCACTCGGGTGCCGGAGTGGCGGCAGTGCAAAGCAGAATTACGTGTCAGGCGTTGCTGAGCGCCGGCTCGTCCGCGAGCACGGCGTCGAGTGCCGCGAGCACGCGATCGGCAACCTCGGTGCGGGCGTTGTAGCCCATCAGGCCCAGCCGCCACATCTGCGGCGCCGCGGGACCGAGTCCGCCGCCGATCTCGATCCCGTGCTCGCGCAGGAGCCGCGTCTGGACGCGCTTTGGATCGACGCCGTCCGGGATCCGGACGGCGGTCAACGGCGCCAGCTGGTAGTCGGGTTCGGCCAGCAGCTGCAGCCCGCGCTCGCGCAGCTGCTCCTGGAGATGTGAGCCGGCGCGCGTGTGGCGCTCCCACCGCGCCTGGAGGCCCTCGGTCTCGATCCCGCGCAGCGCCTCGTGGATCGCGTAGACGTGCAGCACAGGAACCGTGTGGTGGTAGGCGGCAGGGCGCGTGACCCAGTAGCGCTGCAGCAGCTCGAGGTCGAGCGAGTAGGAGACGGGGTGCGTGCGGGCGGCGATCCGCTCGATCGCACGATCGGAGACCGCCACCGGCGACATGCCAG
Source organism: uncultured Solirubrobacterales bacterium (assembly GCA_963756655.1). Taxonomy (GTDB): domain Bacteria; phylum Actinomycetota; class Thermoleophilia; order Solirubrobacterales; family Solirubrobacteraceae; genus Palsa-465. Next base: position 247,202 of record CAVWOQ010000017.1, on the reverse strand, counting down.
GAGGTGCGCCGAGGCACTTCTGCGTGCAGGAATAGGCGTAATCGATCCCCCAGCCGTCGAAGTCCAGCTCGACGCCCCCGAGCGAGGTGACGCAGTCGGCCATCAACAGCACGTCGTGTCCACGCAGCCGTTCACCCAGCTCGGCCAGCGGGTGCTGGACGCCGGTCGAGGTCTCGGCGTGGACGACCGCGATCAGGCGCGCGTCCGGATGGGCGTCGAGCGCCTCGAGCACGCGATCGTTGGAAACGTGCTCGCCCCAGTCGGCGTCGACCGGCACGACCTCGGCGCCGAGCCGGCGTGCGATCTCGACGATCCGCCGGCCGAAGAAGCCGTTGACGCCGACGATCGCCGTCTCCCCGGGTTCGAGCAGGTGAGCGAGGCCGCACTCCATGCCCGACGTGCCGGTGGCTGAGAGCGGCAGCACGACGCCGCCGGTCGCCTGGTAGGTGCGGCGCAGCATCGCGACGACCTCCAAGAGCAGGTCCTGGAGGTCCGGGTCGAGGTGGCCGAGCATCGGCCGCTGCATGGCGGCGAGGACCGCCGGATCGACGTTGCTGGGTCCTGGTCCGCAGAGCAGACGTTCGGGGGGATCGAGCGGAGCGGTCATCGCGCGCACCATACACCCGCTGAACAAATTCATCTAAAGCGTCCTTGTAATCCGGCCGGTCACGCGCTCTACTTCCCCGACCATGAGCCCAACGAATACGCGCCTTCACCGCTCAGAGCTCGCCGTGCCCGCCAGCAACGTCCGGATGCTCGAGAAGGCTCCCGAGCTGGGCGCCGACATCGTGATGCTCGACCTCGAGGACTCGGTCGCTCCCGACGAGAAGGAGCAGGCGCGGTTCAACGTGATCGGCGCGCTGCGCGAGCTCGACTGGTCGCGCTGCTCAGTGTCGCTCCGGATCAACGGGCTCGACACGCACTACTGCTACCGCGACCTGGTCGATGTGGTCGAGCAGGCGGGCGATCGCCTCGACTCGATCATGATCCCGAAGGCGAGCGGCGCCGCCGACGTCCAGCTCGTGGCGACGCTGCTGACCCAGATCGAGGATGCCATGCGGCTGCCGCACCGGATCGCGATCTGCGTGCTGATCGAGACCGCGCTCGGGATGCTCAACTGCGACGAGATCGCGCGCGCTTGCCCCGAGCGGATGGAGGCGATGGTGTTCGGCGTCGCCGACTTCGCAGCGTCGATCCAGAGCCATACGACCTCGATCGGCGGCACCAACGCCGACTACGCGATGCTCGCCGACCCGCTCGACGACGGCGAGCGCGAACTCCACCTCGGCGACCAGTGGCACTACGCGCTGGCGCGGATCGCGGTCGCCTGCCGCGCGTACGGCTTGCGCCCGATCGACGGGCCGTTCGGCGACTTCACCGACCCGGAGGGCTATCTCGCGTCGGCGCGCCGCGCCGCGGTACTCGGCTACGAGGGCAAGTGGGCGATCCACCCGTCCCAGATCGAGCTCGCCAACGAGGTCTTCACCCCCAACGAGCGGATCGTCGAGAAGACACACCGGATCATCGCCGCGATGCAGGAGGCGGCGGCGCACGGCAAGGGCGCCGTGTCGCTTGACGGGCGGCTGATCGATGCAGCCTCGATCCGGATGGCAGAGAACCTGCTGGCGAAGCTGGAGCAAATCGAAGCCCGCGACGGCGGGGACCCGGGGCTGAGGAGCGCGTCGGGGTCCTAGCCGCGGCCGGCCGGCGCGGACCGTCAGATCGCGCGGTGTGCGCGGGCGTCAGCGAGGAACGCCGCGACCAGCGGCGAGTCGTCGCCGGCGCGCGTCACCGCCAGCAGCTCGGTGTCGGGCGCGCCGACCAGCGGCCGGTAGGTGACGCCGTCGAGCGCCAGATGGGCCAGCGATGCGGGGACGGGGGAGACGCCGATCCCGGCCGCGACGAGGCCGATGATCGTCAGCATCTCCGGCGCGTACTGGACGACGTGTGGGGAGGTGCCGGTGGCCGCCAGGCGGCCGGTCAGCAGGTCGTGGAAGCCGGGCGCCTGATCGCGCGGGAACAGGACCAGCGGCTCGGCCGCCATCCGCCGCAGCGGGACGCGCTTGAGCTTGGCGAGCGGGTGGCCGCTGGACATCGCCGCGACGGTCCGCTCGCGCATCACGACCTCGGTCGCGAGCGCGTCGTCGGGCTCGACCGGCGGGCGCACGAGCCCGATATCGACGACCCCGGCGGTCAGCGCCCGCAGCTGCTCAACGGTCGAGCGCTCGCGCAGCTCGATCTCGACGCCGGGGCGCGCGCTGCGGAACCGTTGCACGATCCCGGGGACGATCGAGAGCAGCGCCGAGCCGACGAAGTTGACGCGCAACAGGCCCGCCTGACCGGTCTCGATCCGGCGCACGGTCGAAACCGCGACGTCGAGCTCGTCGAGCATCGCGCGCGCGTCGCGGAGGAACGCCTCGCCCGCCGGCGTCAGCTCGACGCGGCGCCGGGTGCGGTTGAGCAGCCGGGAGCCGAGCTCGTCCTCGAGCGCCGCGATCTGTTGGCTCAGCGGCGGTTGCGAGATGTGCAGGCGCGCCGCCGCGCGGCGGAAGTGAAGCTCCTCCGCGACGGCGATGAAATAGCGAAGCTGGCGAAGTTCCATTGATACGCGAAACCAATCAATAAGCCTAAACAAGATATTGGACACGATCAACGCGCGGTCGTAGCGTCAGCGGGGTGTCGTTCGTGCTGAAGTGCCCCAATTGCGGCGTCCGGGAAGTGACCGACTTCGGGTTTGGCGGCGAGATCTCGCCGCGGCCCAAGTCGCGCCCCAGCTTCCGCGAGCTCAACAGCTACAACTACTTTCGCCGTAACGTCGCCGGCGTCCAGCGCGAGTGGTGGTTTCATCGCTCGGGGTGCCGGGCGTGGTTCGTCGCCGAGCGCGACACGGTGACCAACGAGGTGCTGTTCACGGCGCTGCCGGACGATGCCCCGCCGGGCGGGGCGGCAGCGTGAGCCGGCTCCCCAACCAGCCCGGCGAGCGCATCGACCGCGGCACCAAGGTCAGCTTCACGTTCGACGGCAAGCGTGTCGAGGCCCACGAGGGCGACACGATCGGGTCGGCGCTGTACGCGGCCGGGCAGCGGACGTTCTCGCGCAGCTTCAAGTACCACCGCCGCCGCGGGCTGATGTGCTGCGCGGGCCAGTGCCCGAACTGCATCGTCTCCGTCGACGGCGCGCCGGGCGCGCGGGCGTGCATCGAGCCGGTCCGAGACGGGCTCAAGGTCGAGCACGTCAACGCGGTCTCGCTCGAGCTTGATCCGATGCGCGCGACCGATGTCGTCGGCGGACCGTTCACGCCACCGGGCTTCTACTACAAGACCTTCATCCGGCCCCGCAAGCTGTGGCCGCTGTACGAGAAGGTGCTTCGCAACGTGGCCGGTCTAGGCAAGCTGCGCGAGGAGCAGGCCGAGCGCGAGTGGCGGACCGAGTACCGGCGCCGTCACGCCGATGTGCTCGTCGTCGGCGGGGGGATCGCAGGACTGAAGGCCGCGATCGCCGCCGCGCAGCTGGGCGCCGACGTGGTGCTCGCCGATGAGGGCCCGGCGCTCGGCGGCCAGCAGCTGATCGAGGCCGACGTGGCGGTAGTCGAGGGCCTCGTCGGGCAAGCACGAACCGCCGGCGTCGAGATCCTGGAACGCGCCTCGGCACTCGGCTACTTCGACGGCCTCGTCCCGGTCTGGCAGCAGGACACGCTTCACCAGGTCCGCGCGCAGCAACACGTATTCGCGACCGGCGCGATCGAGCAGCCGCTGGTGTTCGCCGGCAACGATCTCCCAGGCGTGATGCTGGCCGGCGGCGTGCGCAGGCTCGCGGCGCTGTACGCCGTCAGCCCCGGCGCGCGCGCGGTGATCGCGACCACCTCCGACCGCGGCTTGGACGCGGCGCGGGCGCTGCGCGACGCGGGCGTCGAGATCGTCGCGGTCGCCGATCTGCGTCCCGACGCCGACGACGCCGCCCGCGAGCTCCGCCAGTCCGGCATCCCGGTGTTCACCGGCCATACGGTCGTCGAGGCCAAGGGTCGCAAAGCCGTCAACGAGGCGGTGATCGCGCCCGTCGACGGCGGCGACGAACACACGTTCCAGTGCGACCTGCTGGTCGTCTCGGGCGGGACGATTCCGGCCACGTCGCTTGCTCTGCAGGCCGGCGCGCGCAGCTCGTATGACGCACAGCAGGGTCATTTCGCGCTCGCCGAGCTGCCGGACGACGTCTATGCGGCGGGCGAGGTCGCGGGCGCGCACTCCGACGCGGCGGTCGCCGACTCCGGCGTGCTCGCCGGTCTGAGGGCGGCGCACGCACTCGGGCTCGGCAGCGACGAGTCGCGCGAGCGCGCGCAGCGGCTCGCCGAGCACCCACACGACCAGCCGCACGTCGCCGTCGCCCCGCCGGTCAGCGGCAGCGCCCGCGGCAAGTGCTTCGCCTGCCTGTGCGAGGACGTGACCAGCAAGGACGTCCACCTGTCGATCGAGGAGGGCTATGACTCGATCGAGCTTTCAAAGCGCTACACGACCGTGACGATGGGGCCGTGCCAGGGCCGCATGTGCCAGCTCCCGGCGATCAAGCTGATGGCGCAGGAGACGGGCCAGAGCCTCGAGCAGGTGGGAACGACAACCGCGCGCCCGCCATGGGTCAGCGTCCCGATGGGAATCCTCGGCGGCCGGCCGGTCGAGCCTGCCAAGCGCTCGTCGATCCACGGCCGCCACCGCGACCTCAGCGCGACCGTCAAATGGGCCGGCGACTGGCGTCGCGCCTACGACTACGGCGATCCCGAGGGCGAGGCGCTCGCGGTCAACATCGCCGCCGGACTGATCGACGTCTCGACGCTCGGCAAGCTGTTGGTCCGCGGAGCCGACGCGGCCGAGTTTCTCGATCGCCTGTACCCGAACCGCTTCTCGAACCTCAAGCCCGGCCGGATCCGCTACGGCGTGATCAGCTCCGACGCCGGCCGGATCGTCGATGACGGCACGGTCTGCCGGCTCGACGAGCAGAGCTTCTACGTCACCACGACCTCCAGCGGCGCCGGGGCGGTCGAGGAGTGGTTCTCGTGGTGGCTGGCCGACTGGGGCCTCGATGTCTCGCTGACCGACCTGACCCAGGGCCTGTCGGCGGTCAACCTCGCCGGCCCCAAGGCGCGCGAGATCATGGGCGCGGTCACCGATCTCGACTGCTCCAACGAAGCTTTCCCGTATCTCGATGGCAAGGCCGCGACCGTGGCCGGCGTCGACTGTCTGCTCCTGCGGATCGGGTTCGTCGGCGAGGTCGGCTATGAGATCCACTTCCCGTCGGCCTACGGCGAGCATCTGTGGGACGCGTTGCTCGAGGCCGGCGAGCCGTATGGTCTGCGGCCGTTCGGGCTAGAGCCGCAGCGGATCCTGCGGCTGCAGAAGATGCACATCCTCGTCGGGCAGGACACGGACTCGGAGTCGACGCCGTTCGGCGCCGCGATGCCGTGGATCGTCAAGCTCGACAAGGAGCAGGACTGGATCGGAAAGTGGGCGCTCGAGCACTACAACGAGGCGACGCCAACGACCGAGCTGGTCGGCTTCACGCTTCCCAACGGCGACGTTCCGACCGAGGGAGCGGTGGTCGTCGATGAGCTCGGCTCGCCGGCCGGCCAGGTCACGAGTGCCCGGCACTCGCCGGTCCTGGGGCGCACGATCGGGATGGCGTGGGTGCCGAACGCGCTCGCGCACGACGGCGCGCGGATCACGATCTCCGACGAGGGCAAGCTGCTCGACGCCGAGATCCAGACCAAGCCCTTCTACGACCCCGACGGCGAGGTGCTGCGCTCGTGAACCTCGACTTCCTGACGCCCAGCGCCGACGCTGCGGTGGCCCGCTCGCCGATGGAGCGCAGCGCCGCCGACGAGGGCGCGCGCTTCGAGCTCCGCGATGGCTGGAACATCGCCGTCGACTACAAGTCCCAGCCGGCGACCGACACCGTCGCCTGGGCTGACGTCTCGCACCTTACGAAAGTGGAGTTCCAGGCCCCGAGCGCAAAGCTCGACGAGCTCGCAGGGCAACCGCTCCCGTTCGGCACCGCGGTCCGCGTCGACGAAGCCTGGTGGTGCAGGCTGACGTCGACGCGCGCGCTGGTGATCGGAGCCCACCCAGACGACCCCCCGGGCATCCGGCAGACGGACGTGACGACCACGTTCGCGGCGCTGACGCTGGTCGGACCGCTGGCCCGTGAGGTGTTTGCGCGGTTCAGCGCGATCGACCTGCGCCCGCAGGTCACGCCGCCCGGAGCGCTGCGGCCGGGCTCGATCGCGCGCCAGCCCGGGATCCTGATCTGCGAAGCAGAGGACCGCTACCTGATGCTGTTTGGTTGGGCGACCGGCGAGTACGTCTGGTCGGTCGTGTCCGACGCCGGCTACCACCTCGGGGGCCGGCCGATCGGCATCGACGCGCTCGCCAAGCTCCCGAGCGCGCGGGAGGCGGCGCGTGCTTGACATCTTCCGCAAGCGCCGGATGTGGCGACGCCAGGCGGAGCTCAAGAGCTCGTACGACGTCGTGATCGTCGGCGGCGGCTCGCACGGCCTGGCGACCGCGCACTACCTCCGCGACCACGGGATCACCGACGTGGCGATCCTCGAGAAGCGCTACATCGGCTCCGGCGCCGCCGGTCGCAACACGACGATCCTGCGTTCGAACTACAAGACGCCCGAGGGGGCGCGCTTCTACGACGCCAGCGTCAAGCTCTATGAGGGGCTGTCGCAGGACCTCAACTTCAACCTCCTGTTCTCGCAGTGCGGCCATCTGACGCTCGCGCACTCGGACCGCGCGATGTTCGTGATGGCCAACCGGGCCGAGGTCAACCGGATCAACGAGATCGACTCGCGGCTGATCTACCCCGACGAGATCAAGCGCCTGGCGCCCGCGATGCAGGTCGACAATCCCGACGCGATCTATCCGATCATGGGTGCGCTGTATCACCCGCCCGGCGGGATCATCCGCCACGACGCGGTCGTCTGGGGCCTGGCGCGGAGCGCCGACCAGGGTGGCGCCGAGATCCACCAGAACACCGAGGTGCTGGGGATGGAGCGCTCAAACGGGCGCGTCACGAAGGTCAAGACCAACCGCGGCACGATCAATGCCGGCCAGGTGCTCAACTGCACCGCGGGCTGGTGCACGCTGATCAACGACATGGCGGGCGTGCCGCTGCCGATCACGACCCACATCCTGCAGGCGTGCGTGACCGAGGCGATGAAGCCGCTGCTCGACGTCGTGATCGTCTCCTCCCAGATGCACGTCTACATCAGTCAGACTGACCGTGGCGAATTCTTGATGGGTGCCGAGATCGAGCCCTGGACCACGTACCGGATGCAGGGAACGCTCAACTTTCTACAGGACGTCTGCCGTCATTCGATGGAGCTGTTTCCGCAGCTCGAGCGAGCGCGCCTGCTGCGCAGCTGGGCGGGGCTGTGTGACCTCAGCCCCGACTACAGCCCGATCCTCGGCAAGACCGAGGTCGAGAACTTCCACGTCAGCGCCGGCTGGGGGACATACGGCTTCAAGGCCGCGCCGATCGTCGGCAAGACGCTCGCCGAGCTCGTCGCCACCGGACGCCAGCCCGACCTGATCGAGCCCTTCAAGCTCGAGCGCTTCTACGAGGACAAGCTCGTCTCAGAGCTCGCCGCCGCCGCCGTCAGCCATTGAAATAGAGAGGGACGCAAAATGAAGAGCAGCCTGGAGATTGCACAGGAGGCGGTACTCGAGCCGATCGATTCGATCGCGTCAGCGGCCGGACTCGAGCCCGACGAGATCGAGCCCTACGGGCGCCACAAGGCAAAGGTCGCCCTGTCGGTGCTCGACCGCCTCAAGGACCGTCCCGACGGGAAGCTGGTCTGCGTCACCGGGATGACACCGACCAAGGCCGGCGAGGGCAAGACCACAACGCTGGTCGGGCTCACGCAGGGTCTGGGAGTGATAGGGCGCAATCCGGTCGCCTGCCTGCGCGAAGCGTCGCTGGGGCCTGTGTTCGGGATCAAGGGCGGTGCCGCCGGCGGCGGTCTGACCCAGGTCGTCCCGATGGAAGACCTCAACCTCCACTTCACCGGTGACATCCACGCGATCGGCGCAGCCAACAACCTGCTGGCGGCGATGATCGACGCCTCGATCCTGCACGGCAACCCGCACAAGATCGATGCGCTGCGGATCGGCTGGCGCCGAGCCGTCGACATGAACGACCGCGCGCTGCGCCAGATCGCCGTAGGGCTCGGCGGCCGAGCCAACGGCTATCCACGTGAGACCGGGTTCGACATCACAGCCGCATCGGAGGTGATGGCGATCATGGCCGTGTCGCGTGACCTCCAGGACCTGCGCAAGCGGATGGCTCGGATCACGGCGGCGTACTCGTACGATGGCGCCAAGCCGATCACCGCCGAGGACCTCGGCGCGGCGGGGGCGATGACCGTGCTGCTCAAAGATGCGATCAAGCCCAACCTGGTCCAGACGCTCGAGGGCCAGCCGGTGCTGATGCACTGCGGGCCGTTCGCCAACATCGCCCACGGCAACAGCTCGCTGATCGCGGATCTGATCGGGATGAAGCTCGGCGACTATGTGGTCACCGAGTCGGGCTTCGGATCGGACATGGGGATGGAGAAGTTCTTCGACATCGTCTGCCGCTTCGGCAAGCTGACCCCGTCGGCGGCAGTGCTCGTGACGACTGTCCGCGCGATCAAGCATCACAGCGGGATCGCCGACGATCCGCGCGTCGACCGTGCGCAGAGCCTGCAGGCGATCGAGGTCGGATTCGCCAACGTCCGCCGGCACCTGAAGACGATCCAGACCTTCGGGGTTCCTGCGGTCGTGGCGGTCAACCGCCGCCCCGGCGACACCAACGAAGAGATCGAACTGGTCAAGCGGCTGGCGATGGAGAACGGGGCGTTCGCCGCCGAGACCAACGAGGGCTTCACCAAGGGCGGAGCCGGCGCCGCCGACCTCGCCGAAGCGGTCGTCGAGGCATGTGAGCAGCCCAACACGTTCCACCAGCTCTACCAGGATGACGAGCCGATCCAGGACAAGATCGAAGCCGTCGCCAAGCAGGTCTACGGCGCCAAGGATGTCTACTTCTATCCGGAGGCGGACGCGAAGCTGGGTCAGTTCACGGCTGAGGGGCTGGGCCACTTCCCGGTCTGCATGGCCAAGACGCACCTGTCGCTGTCGGCCGATCCGGCGCTGCTCAACGCGCCTGAGAACTTCACCCTGCCGGTACGCGACATCCGTGCCTACACCGGGGCCGGCTGGCTGGTACCGCTCTGCGGCGACGTCATGCAGATGCCGGGGCTCGGCAAGACGCCGGCGGCGCTCAACATCGACATCGACGAGCACGGCCGCACGGTCGGGCTTTTCTAACTCTGCCGCTGGAGGACGCTCCGGTCACCCGCGACCCTGACCGGGCGCCCTCGGCCAGGATCGGTGCGCGCGCTGACGCTCGCCGGCGATCAGGACAGTAGAAGTCACATCGCAGCCGCCGGCGCGACTACGATCCCGATTTCGAAGTGCTGAGCGGTGAGGAGCCACTGAGATGGGATCGGGCGGGTCAGCCGGACGCAAGCGTAGGGTGCAGGTGACAGCGGACGCGCCGGCCGGGCGACCTTCGCTCGTCGACGGCGCCGAGCGCGCGCTCCGCAACTGGCTCGCCCCCGGGCGCTACCGCCAGGGCGACCGTCTGCCGCCCGAGCACGAGGTGGCATCGATGCTCGGAGTCTCTCGTGGCACGCTGCGCAGCGCATTGCAGCGGCTGGAGGAGAGCGGCGAGATCGTGCGCCGGCAGGGGAGCGGGACGTTCGTCGGCCGGATGGCGGTGCCAGCCGCGTTCGGCGAGCGCCTCGAGCGGCTGGAGCCGTATTCGTCGGTCGCCCACCGCCGCGGGCTGAAGCTGAGGGCGCAGGACCTCAAGATCGAGCATCGCGCCGTCGGCGGCGAGGCCGGCGAGGCGCTCGGCCTCGAGCCCGACGCCCACGCGACCGCGATCTCGCGCACGCTGGTCGCGGGTGGCTCGCCGGTCGCCGTGATGTTCGACGTCGTCCACCCGGCGATCGAGCTACCCGGCGAGGACAAGCTGCGGTCGGAGCTCGAGCACGGGCGCATGGTGCTCGACGTGCTGATCGGTGCCGGGATCCCGGTCACGTTCGCGCGCACGCGCGTGATCCCCGCGCTGCTGACCCCGCGTGAACGTGCCGGCAAGCTGCTCGGGATCCGGCGCACGACCGCGGGCATCGAGCTCGAGGAGCTGATCTTCGCTGGTCGCGACGACCGGGTCGCGTATTCGCGCGACCTGTTCGCGCCCGGCGGCATCGAGGTGATGGTGATGCGGTCGCTCGATTCGCCGAAGCCCGCGCGGGTCGTCGGCAAGCGGGGTGGTCGCCGTGCCAATGCCGCGAACGGCGGGCGCCCGGCGCGTTCGAACCGCGCTAAGTCGTAGTGGCCGAGCAGCGGCGGTCGGTCGGCTCGGTGGCGCGTGCGATCGCGCTGCTCGACGCGCTCGCCGACAGCGAAGCCGGGCTCGGCGTCAACGAGCTCGCGCGGCGGATCGGCGTCAACGCCAGCACCGCCTCACGCCTGCTGGCGACGCTCGAACGCTCGGGGCTCGTCGAGCGCTCTGCCCGCGGTCCGTACCGGCTCGGGCTGCGGTTGGTGACGCTGTCGGATCGCGTGCTCGGCCAGCTCGACGTGCGCCAGCGGGCACGGCCGTTGCTGGCGCGGCTGGCGGAGCAGACCGGCGAGACCGCGACGCTGTCGGTGCCGAGTGCCGGCGACGCGATCACCGTCGACTTCGTTCCGTCGGGCTCGAGCGTCGTCAGCATCGCCCGGCTCGGGCGACCGAGCATCATGCACGCGACCGCTGTCGGCAAGGTCGCGCTCGCGTTCGGGGAACGCGCGGACGAGCCGGCTGGACCGCTGACCGCCTACACGGAGCACACGATCGTCGATCCGGCCGCGCTGGCCGCCGAGCTAGACGCCGTCCGCGCGGGCGGCTACGCCGAGGCGATCGGCGAACGCGAGGCGGACCTCGCCGCGGTCGCCGCCCCGGTGTTCGGCCGCGGCGGCGAGCTGGCGGCGATCCTCGGCGTCCAGGGGCCGGTTTCGCGGCTGCCCGCCGCGACGCGTAAGCAGCTGCGCGGGCCGCTGTTGGCTGCGGCTGCCGAGCTCAGCGGCCTGCTGGGTGGCGCGTCGCCTCAGCTCCAGGGATAGGGGCTGTTGGAGACCGGGTGCAGGTCGCCGGTCGCAAACCGCTCGTATCGGAACGGGTGCAGCAGTGACGAATGCTCGCCGCCGAGCACGCGCGCGATCTCGCGCCCGACGGCGATCATCTTGTAGCCGTGGTTCGAGTCGGCGGCGACGAACACATTCGGGCGCATGAAGTCCAGCACCGGGAAATTGTCGACCGTGAACGCGCCGACGCCGCCCGAACGCGCCTGGCGGTAGCGGTCGCGGGCGCCTTCGAAGCGCGCGAGGCAGTGCGACAGCGACGCCGACCAGAGACCCGGAAACTCGGGATCGACGGTGCCGGTCGGGTAGGGGTCGACGTCGAACGCGTTGCCGAGCCTGATCGGCTGCGCGCCGCCCTGGACCGTCTCGCGGTCGGGCTTGAAGTAGACCCCCCACGGCTGATCAGTGATCAAATCTCCTTGATCAGAGCGGAGCGGCTGGTCTGAGTCGACGTGCAGGACCGGCGAGGACTTGCCGTCGTTGGTCGTGAACGTGCGCGGGTCGAACTCGACCTCGCCCTCCTGCAGGTACCAGTAGGTCCACATCGGCTGATCTGCGACGACCGTCCCGTCCGGCTGGCGGACGTCGAGCCGGTCCGGCAGCTCCAGCATCGACCACAGCGACGCGATCCACGGGCCGACCGCGACGACGACGCGCTCGACGTCGATCTCGCCGGCGCTCGTCAAGACCCTCGTGACCGCTTTGCCTCCGTCGAACTCGAACCCGGTCACCTCGACCCCGGTCACGATCTGCGCGCCAGCGGCGCGGGCGAGGTCGGCGAGCCCGAGCATCGACTCGCGGTTGAACGCGTAGCCGCCGGCGTGCTCGTGCAGGCAGACGGTCAACCCGGGGGCGCGCCAGTCGTCGTACAGGGACCGCATGTGCCTGGTCACCTGTTCCTCGCCGAGGTGCAGCTCAGACGGATAGCCGATCCGCTGCTGGCGCTCGTAGACCTCCGTCAGGTCGCCCTCCTGCGCCGCCGGACCGAGCGCGACGTAACCGCTCGGGTGATAGTGGAGCGCCTCGGGCTCGGACTCCCAGACCTCGACGCACGCCGCCATCAGCTCCTGCATCGCCGGCTGGAAGTAGTTGTTGCGCACGATCCCGCAGGCGATCCCCGAGGCGCCGGCGGCGACGTCGGTCTTGTCGAGCACCAGCACCGGCTGGCCGTCGCGCGCCAGGTGCCAGGCGGTCGACAGGCCGTGTACGCCGGCTCCGATCACCAGCGTCGGAGTGGAGGAGGGGAGGCTGGCGGTCATGTCGTGCGGACTCCTGATCGAGTGTTGCCTATAGCGCAATAGGCTTGGTAGATACGCAACAAGCGTAGCTTCCCGGCACGGGCGCCGTCAACCTCCAGGGAGGGTGCGTCGACTAACTGAGCCTGAGACGCAGTAAGTCGAGGCACCCCTGTTTCGGACGCGCAAAACGCGCGCCAGCCGAGTGGTCTGGGGTGGAGTGCCTGACGCCCAGCCCCGTGGTCTGGGGTGGAGTGCCTGACGCCCGGCCCCGTGGTCTGGGGTGGAGTGCCTGACGCCGCGGCCCCGTGGTCTGGGGCGGAGTGCCCCCCTCGGGCGGCTTGCGGCGGCGACGGCCACTTGGTATAAACGCGACGTGTACCAATTTGTCCAGTTGAGGGCATTGGGGCACGGCCGCCGCGGGCGGGCTAACGCGTGATTAGCTAACGCCAAGCATGAGCGCTGCCCATGGTCGGGGCGGCACGAAAAAGGGAGTGGAGATGGCGACAACAGTCAATGGCAGGGCGGTGCTGGGCGGGAACGTAGAGACGGTGCTCAACTCCCCGCGGATCGAGCCGCCCCCGGCGACGCTGGAAGAGGCCCGCAACGCCCCCGGGCGTGCCGCCAAGATCGAGGAGCTGACGCGCCGAATCGAGTCGGAAGGGATCAAGTACGTCTACTTCCAGCAGGTGTCGATCACCGGCCGCGTGATGGGCAAGGGCGTCGTCGCGACGTTCTTCCCACAGGTCGCGGAGAAGGGCTATCAGCTCGTCTACGGCGCGACCGCGAACCTGTTCACCGACCGTCACGGCAACTACATCGGCTTCGGACCCGAGGAGTCCGAGCTGGCGGCGATCGCCGACCTCGACACGTTCGCGGTGCTGCCCTGGGACGAGCGGGTCGCGCGCGTGTACTGCGACTGCTACGACACTGAGACCGGCGAGCTGCTCGACGCCGACTGCCGCCAGAACCTCAAGCGGGTCGCGCACGAGTTCGAGCAGGAGCTCGGCTACCAGTTCATGATCGGGATCGAGCCCGAGACGATGTGGCTCAAGAAGCCCGAGGCCGGCAAGCTCCCCGAGGGCATCACCAAGCCCTACTGCTACCACATCCATCAGTTCGAGGAGCTCCGTCCGGTGCTGCTGGACGTCGTCGACTGGGGCCAGCGGCTCGGCCTCGACATGAGCTACGGCGACCATGAGGACGCCCCCGGCCAGCTCGAGCTCAACTTCCGCTTCGACCGCCCGCTGCGGACCGCCGACAACCTGACCACCTACCGGCAGGTGTGTGCCGCCGTCGGTCGCAAGCACGACGTGCTCCCGACCTGGATGCCGAAGCCGTTCACGGGCGTGTCGGCCAACGGCCACCACCACCACTTCACGCTCGTCGACGACGAAGGCACCAACGTCTTCCACGACCCGGACGGGCCCGCGCAGCTGTCGCAGATCGCGCGCCACTTCCTCGGCGGCATGCTCGAGCACTTCGGCGCCCTGATGTGCGTCGGCAACTCGACCGTCAACTCCTACTGCCGGATGTGGGACACCGGCTTCTGGGCCCCGATCTACAAGAACTGGGGCTGGCAGAACCGGACCACGACCGTGCGCGTCGCGACCGGCGGCCGGTTCGAGTACCGCGGCGTCGACTCGGCCTGCAACCCGTACCTGACGACCGCGGCGCTGCTGCACGCCGGGCTCGACGGCGTCCGCCGCGAGCTCGACCCCGGGCCGCCTCAGCAGGGCAACACCTACGACCTGCTACAGCAGGGCGCCGAGATCGAGAAGGTGCCCGACAGCCTCGGCGCTGCGCTCGACGCGCTCGCTGCCGACGACGTCATCAAGGGCTCGATTCCGGGCCGGCTGTACAAGGTGTTCAACTGGTACAAGCGCGACGAGTGGGAGCGCTACCTCGCCGCGGTGACTGACTGGGAGCGCGACGAGTACCTGGAGGTGCTCCCGTGACCGGGCTCACGCGCGGCGTCCGCGCACCTATGGCGAGGACCGCCTGATGTGCGGAATCGCCGGGATCATCTATAAGAACGGCAACGGCGCGCACCGGATCGGGCGCGACCTGACCAGCATGCTGCAGTCGATGAAGCACCGGGGCCCGGACTCGACCGGTTACGCGCTCTACCACCAGCCGACCGAGGCGCTGACGGTCCGGATCAAGCTCGCGGACTCGACGACGCGTGACCTCGAGTTCGAGGACGACGTCCGCCGGCGGCGACGCGAGGTGGAGGCCCGCCTGAAGGGCGCCGGGGCGACGATCAGGAGCGCCAAGGACCTCAACGAGTACACGTTCAGCGTCGAGCTGGACTACGACGGCGATCTCAAGCGGCTGGCCGACCACGTCGAGTCGGTCTCGCAAGCCGAGGTCCTGTCGCTCGGCCACGCGCTCGAGATCGTCAAGGACCTCGGCGACGCGCGCGGCGTCGCCTCCGCATACCACCTCGACGACTACTTCGGCTCGCACGGGATCGGCCACGTGCGGATGGCGACCGAGTCAGACGTCGACATCGCCAACGCGCACCCCTACTGGGCGTATCCGTTCTCCGACGTCGCCGTCGTCCACAACGGCCAGCTGACCAACTACCACCAGTGGCGCCGGCGGCTGGAGTCCTACGGCCACCGGTTCGCGTCGATGTGCGACTCGGAGATCATCGCCGTGTATCTCGCCGACCGGATGGCCAACGGCGACTCGCTCGAGGACGCGATGCACCGCAGCCTCGAGGACCTCGACGGCGTGTTCACCTACATCTGCGTGTCCGAGGACGCGCTCGGCGTCGCGAAGGACGAGCTCGCCGCCAAGCCGCTGGTCCTCTACGAGGGCGACGACATGGTCGCGCTCGCGTCCGAGGAGATGGCGATCCGGGCGGTGATCGACCGCGAAATTGAAACCTACGACCCGTATGAGAGCACGGTGATGGTATGGACACGGTGACCGCCGGCCAGCAGGAGGAGCCGCTGTTCGACGCGCGCGGCCTCGTCGAGCTCAACGCGCGCGTCCCGAAGATCTCGCAGATCGGCGGCGACAGCGCGACGGTCGACGCGCGTGAGCTGACCACCCGTCAGATCAACCTCGAGCTGCGCTGGCTGCTGTACGAGCAGGGCGTCCACGAGGTGACGGTGCTGCACCCCGCGGCCCGCCACTCGCTCGGCGCCGGGCTGCTGACGCGCTGCAAGCTCAACTTCGAGGGCAGCCTCGGCTACTTCGCACTGGGGATGATCGACGGGCCTGAGGTCCGCATCGCCGGGCGCGTCGGCTGGTCGGCCTGCGAGAACATGATGTCGGGGGTCGTCGTGATCGAGTCGAACGCCGGCTCGCTGACCGGCGCCGCGATCCGCGGCGGCGATCTCGTCGTCAAGGGCCAGGTCGGCGCCCGGACCGGGATCGACCAGAAGGGCGGCACGATCATCGTGCTCGGTGAGGCTGGCTCGATGACCGGCTTCATGATGCAGCGCGGGCGCCAGATCCTGTGCGGCAACGTGGGTCCGGGGCTGGGCGATTCGATGTACGACGGCGAGATCTACGTCGCCGGGAAGGTCAAGTCGCTCGGAATCGATTGCGTCGAGGGCGAATGGACCGACGCCGACACTGAGCTGATCGAGCGCAAGTTCACGATCTACGGGCTCGGCACACCGCCCCAGTTCACGAAGTTCGTGTGCGGCAAGAAGCTCTACAACTACGACTCGCTCGAGCCGTCCGAGCGCAAGCTCGTCCTCTAGGGGGTGACGTGATGGCCAGCGCCGACGAAAACGCGCCCAGCGCCCGCAACGTACTGGGCCACTCGAGGATCTTCACCCCGGAGGTGATCGACGACATCCACGTCAAGTCAGAGCTGGGTCGCTACCGGATGCGCGGGTTCTCGATGTTCAAGAAGATCCCGCACTGGGACGACCTGATGTTCATGCCGGGGACGCTGACCCGGTTCGTGATCGAGGGGTACCGCGAGAAGTGCACGACCAAGACCGTGCTCGGCGCGCGCTTTGCCGCCAATCCGATCGAGCTCGACATCCCGGTCTACATCACCGGCATGTCGTTCGGGGCGCTGTCGCTGGAGGCCAAGATGGCACTCGCCAAGGGCGCCTCGATGGCCGGCACCGCGACCTGCAGCGGGGAGGGCGGGATGATCCCGCCCGAACGCGAACTGTCGACCAAGTGGTACTACCAGGTGATCCAGAGCCGCTACGGCTTCAATCCCCACCACCTGATGCTCGCCGACGGGGTCGAGTTCTTCATCGGCCAGGGGTGCAAGGTCGGGCTCGGCGGCCACCTGATGGGCCAGAAGGTGACTGAGCAGGTCGCCGAGATGCGCTCGCTGCCGGCCGGGATCGACCAGCGCTCGCCGGCCCGGCACCCGGACTGGCTGGGTCCCGACGACCTGTCATTGAAGATCCAGGAGGTCCGCGAGGCGACCAACTACGAGGTCCCGATCCAGCTCAAGCTGGGCGCCGCTCGCGTCTACGACGACGTCCGGATGGCCGCCAAGTGCGGCCCCGACATCATCTACCTCGACGGCGCCGAGGGCGGCACCGGAGCCGGCCCCCACACGGCCGCCGAGGAGACGGGGATCCCGCTGATGGCGGCGATCCCCGAGGCGCGCCGGGCGCTCGAGGACGTCGGGCTCGAGGACGAGATCGACCTCGTCGTCGCCGGCGGGATCCGCAACGGCGGCGACGTCGCCAAGTGCCTGGCGCTCGGCGCCGACGCGATCGCGATCGGCCACTCGGCCCTGATGGCGCTCAACTGCAACAAGGAGATCCCGGGCGTCACCGACTACGAGGGCACGATCGGCGTCCCCGCCGGGCAGTGCTACCACTGCCACACCGGTCGCTGCCCGGTAGGGATCACCACGCAGGATCCGGAGCTGCGCAAGCGCCTGGTCGTCGACGAGGCCGCCAACCGCGTCTACAACTTCCTCCACACGCTGACGCTCGAGTGCCAGATGCTGGCGCGGGCGTGCGGCAAGACCAACGTCCATTCGCTCGAGCCAGAGGATCTGTGTGCGCTGACGGTCGAGGCGGCGGCGATGGCGAAGGTGCCGCTCGCGGGGACCGATTACATCCCGGGCGTGACCGAGGAGCGGGCGCTGGCGAGGATCGAGCGGTTGCTCGAGCGGCACATCGCCAACCCGATCGATTACCTGGCCGAGCCCGAGGGGGTGCCCGCCCATGAGTGACATCGCGCAGCGAGCCCGAGGGGGTGCCCGCCCATGAGTGACATCGCGCAGCGAGCCCGAGGGGTGAGCGGACATGAGTGAGGCCGTCGGTGACGTCCGCCAACTCCCCGGCGAGCCGCAGAAGGTCGTCGCGATCGACGCCGAGTACCTGTCGGGCAAGCGCTTCGCATACCAGGAGGACATCAGCCTGGTCGATGACATCGACTTGGTGGCCGCCACGCCTGGCGAGGACATCAACTGGCTCGAGGACGTGACGCTGCTCGAGGAGGAGGGCGTTCCGGCCGTCTTTGACCGCTACTCGAACTCGTTCATCAAGATCTACTTCCCGATCCCGGCCGGGCGCGAGGACGAGATCGCCCGCAAGGTGCTGATCAAGCACCTGCAGTCGGGCAACTCGTACGGGATCCTGCTCAAGCAGCGCCACTGCAAGTTCCTGCAGCCGGAGCTCGGTCCGTGGGTGCCGGGCTCGCGCACCGTTGGCGTGGACTACAAGCCGTCAGTGCTCGAGGGCTGGGAACCGCCCGCGCACTGAGCGGGCGGAGCACGCTGATTCGTGCTCGTGACGCAGCGTCGCACGGACGAGACTGACTAAAGCCTGTTTTGCCCGCGGCCAGCGCCTCAGGTGCGCCCGGCGACGATCCGACCCTGGTGGATCTTGCGTTCATGGGCGAGCTGCTGGATGAAAATCATCTCGCCGCCCAGGCCCTGCATCACCTCCATGTCGAACCCGATCAGCTTGAGCGCGTCGTAGGTCAGCTGCTTGTTCAGCATGTCGAGGTAGAGGTCCACATGCGAGGCGAACCGCCCGGTGTCCTCCGCGACCTCGACCTCGCAACCGTGCTCCTCTAGAAGCCGGGTGTAGTCATCGCGAGTAAGCACGTTCGGGAACTTCATGAATCGGAGAAACCGCTCAGCCTCGTCCGAGGACATGGGCTCGGGGCCGGCCAGCCAATCGGTGAACGAGATCTTTCCCCCTGGTCGGACAAGGCGCGCCGCCTCGCGGATCAGCCTGTCCTTGTCCTCGACATAGCACCAAGCATCCTCACCCCAGATGAAGTCGGCGCTCGCATCGGGCAGACCCGTGTCGGCCGCGTCGCCCAGCACGAACTCGATCCTGTCCGATAGACCCTCCTCCTCGGTCCGTTTGCGGCCGCGCTGCACGATCCGCTCGGTGGCGTCGACGCCAGTCATGTGCCCGGCGTTCCGGAAGCGCACCAGGAACCTCATCCCGGCGCCGTTACAGCAGCAGAGGTCAATACCCTCGGCACCCTCTGAGATGCCCGCCCGTTCGGCCAGCTCCATCGACGAGCTCAGCCCGCCGATGTGGATCTGCTCGCCCATGACGAGCTCCCAGAGATCCCCCTCCGGTCCGTCGTATACGGCCTGGACGTCGCTTAGGCCGATACCCGGAATCGTCTGCATGACCCCCTCCTTCTGTTGTATCCCCGGTCGAGGTCCATCCTCCCGCCCCCGCGGGGGCTATGTCAATCCTCACATCGGGATCTGGGCGCCCGCGCGGCCGACTTCGAGCGATATGAGGGGGTGAGCGGTCTGATCGCCGCTCTCAGCTCGTGGCTTGCGGGTCTGCCCACACCCGCCCCTAGCCCTCCGCTTCGATCTCCTTCAGCAGCTCTTCGCCCGACAGAACCGAGTCGGCGAAGTGATCGTGCATCCAGTCCAGGTGCTCCCAGCGGCTGGCGATGATGCGCTGGAAATCCCAGTTCGGGATGTCCTGCTGGTGGACGTGCTCGGACATCAGTTTCGGATCGATCTCGTAGACGTGCTCGAAGCGGCTCACGACGCCGTCGGTGACCGGCTCCGCCTGGGGTGGTTTTTCGGCTGAGAGTCTGAAGCCCAGCATCGTTCACGCGTCCTCGTAGGCCTGGTCGAGCAGATACTTGCCCGGATTCATGACGTTGTTCGGGTCGAGCGCCCGCTTGATCGACTTCATCACCTCAAAGCCACCGCCGAGCTCCTCCGGAACGAGGTCGACCTCTCCCTCTCGGCAGGATCCGTGGCAAGCCGTGATCGAGCCGCCGTGCTCGATCGAGACGCGCGCGAGCTCGCGCTTTGCGTCGACCCAAGCGGCCCAGCTCGGCTCGTCCCACTTCATCTCCCAGATGCCGATGTCGATCTCGGCGAGGTAGTCGCCCCATGGTTTGAAGGCGCCGTTGGTGTAGGCGAACATCCCCCAGTCGTCGAACATGTCGAAGCGGTCGCACAGGTCGCTGGCGATCGCGTGCCATTTCTCCCGCACGGCCGGCAGCTCGGGGTACGGGATCGCGGCGTCCTCGCAGTGCCAGCTCATCAGCGCCACCTGGCCATCGCGCGTCCGTCCATGCTGCGGCGTCGCGTAGCGATCGTGGCGGGACGCCCAGTCGCCCTGGGCGATCTCATCGCCGAGGTACTTGCCGCCGGATTCCTTGCCGATTCGCAGCAGCCGCTTTGCCCCGACCCTGACCTCGTCGGCGAGGCCGTACGACGCGCACGCGATGACGCCCCGCACCGAGCGTGGCTGGGGGATGTAGGCCTCGTCGTCGCGGCGCAGGTACTCGAGCTTCCATTCGTCGAATAGCACCACACCGGCCAGCGTCGACACGCCCGAGCGCGCGAGCTCGCCGGTCGCTCGCCAGGCATCGAGGTACTGGTCGTAGGCGAGGAACATCGAGAACTCCGCCTCGGGTCGTTGGACGAGCTCGAGCGTCGCCTCGGTGACGATCCCGAGCGTCCCCTGGTGGCCCATGAATAGGTGCTTGAGCTGGTAGCCGCTCGAGGACTTGCGCACTTTCTTACCACCGCCGTCGCCGACTCGGATCACCTCTCCGGTCGGCAGCACGATCTCGAACGAGATCACCAGATCGCGCGTGTGGCCGTAGCGGCCGCCGATCAGCGACCAGCCGCTGGTCCCGATCCGCCCGCCGACCAGCGAGCACGGGTACGACGCCGGATCGTCGGGGTAGATGTAGCCGTGCTTGCGCAGCTCCTCATTGAGCTTGAGCATGTTGATCCCCGGGCCGACGGTCACGGTGCGGTTGGCGTGGTCGATCTCGTGGATCTGGTTCATCAGCTTGACGTCGACCAGGATCCCGTGGCGCAGCGGAACCGCGCCATCGGTCAGCCCCGTTCCCCCGGCTCGCGGTACGACGGGGATCTTGTGTCGGTTTGCCAGCTTGACCACCTCGGAGATCTGCTCGGCCGATGTCGGCAGCACGACCGCGCTGGGTATGTGGTCCTCCCACCGGTGTGCCGGGAACGGGGCGGGCACACGGGCACGGTTGAAGACCGCCGAGCGGCCGGTGAAGACGTGGTCAGGTCCGCAGATCGCGGTGAGCTCGTCGACGACTCCATCGAGCAATTGGACTGCCATCTCAGACCTCGAATCCCGCCGCCTCGGCGGTGAGCTCGAAGATGTCGAACACCTCGACTCCCTGCTGCTCGCCCTGTTCTGTGAGCGGTCGTTCCGACCACGGGCAGGCAGACACGAGCGTGTCGACCCCGTCGAGCTCCTTCGCCTTGGCGATGCGCCGCCGGCTGATCTCGGCGGTCAGCTCGGGCTTCTCGACCCAGAGATTCGAGCCGGCCCCCGAGCAGTAGGACCATTGCGTGACGTGGTCGACGTCGATGAACGTCAACCCGGGGATCGCGCGCAGGATCTCGCGCGGGGATTGCCAGACGCCCAGCCGTTTGCTCAACCGACACGGATCGTGGTAGGTGACGGTCCGCTCGATCGGGGTGGTCAGCTTCAGCTTGCCATCCCGGATCTGCTCGGCGATCAGATCGACCGCGAGCACGATCTCGAACTCGTCGAAGTTCGGATCCAGTGCAGGGTAGTTCTCGATGATCGTGATGTAGTCGTGCGGATCCAGGCAGACGATGCGCTTCGAGCCCGTCTTGCGCCAGTCGATCATGTTGTGCTCGGCCATCTTGTGGGCGATCTCCACGTAGCCGGTCTCCCACATCGGTCCGCCGCAGCACCACTGTTGGTCCATCAATCCGAACTCGACGCCGGCTGCCCCTAGGAGCTGGGCTACCGAGCGCGGCACCGATGGGCGCTTGAATGCCGCTTCACAGTCGGCGAACAGAATTGTCTCGCCGCCGGTCGGGATATCCAGCCCTGTCGCCCACGCGCGTACCTTGCTGCCGGACGTCTCCCGCGTCCAGCCGAGTACCGGCTCGTTGCCCCACCGGTCGGTCCGTTCGGCCCATCGCTTCCAGTTCTTCTGATGGATCCCCCGCTGCACGGCCAGCGTGCGCATCGCCTTGACGACGTCGATCGTGCGCTGACGGAAGCGATAGAAGTCACCGGTGAACAGAGTGTTCGGGCACCGCAGCTCGCAGGCCCCGCACATCGTGCAGTGGACATAGTCCTCGGCGACATCCTCGATCGACAAATGGCCCTTCTCCATCGCCACGATGTTGGCGTGGAACGCCGTCGGGGTGTGGCGCTCGTCCCGCGTGACCTGCATGACTGGGCAGACCTCGCGGCAGAACTTGTGCCCCGAGCTGAAGCAGTTGTACGCGACGTCGCGCCACTCTTCGAGGAACTCCTCGGGAAGGCCGTTGGTTTCTGCGTCGGAGGCAGTCGTCTCAGCCATCTATCTCCCCTCCTAGGGCCCCGCGTCGGGGATGGTCGATCATAAGGGAACGCCGGAAGAGCCGCCGACGACCGCCGCGGTCGTCCAGATAGGCGCCCAGCGGGTAGGTCCGGTAGCGCGGACGTGGCAGCTTCTCGATCGTGATGAACCCCGGCGGGGCGTTGATCACGTCTGGTATCCGGTTGACGAGCTGTGTGACCGTGGTCGTGCCCGTCGGCACGGCTGGGTTTGACAGGTGCAATTCGGGCTCGCCGGTGACCGTCCAGTCGTTGACGTCGGCCTCGCCCTCCATGTACAGGCGGCCGGTCATCTCGAACGTGAGCGTGATCCCCTCGTTGGTGCGGACGGTGTCGACATCGGTGAAGCCGATCACCTTGCCCGCTTCCACGGTGACCCCGAGAGCCTCCGATGCGACCGGCTGCTGGGCGACCTCGGGTCGCGTCGTGGTCGACGCCTCGGCGACCGTCACGCCGAGGTCCTCGACCAGCGCTCCGAGCGTGTTCTTGCCGAAGCTCGGCGGGCGCGCGGTCTCGGCCAGCCATTTGTCGAAGTCCTCGACCGTCGTGTCCACGCGCTGATCGCGCACCACCTCCGGCCCGAAGTCATCGACGTTCCAGCTCGCCAGTCCGGTCACGGTCTCGATCCGGTGGGCGGTCGCCAGGACCATGCTGACCAGGTTGACCCAGTAGACGTCCTGGTGGCCGGTGCCGGTGATCGTGACGCCGTTCTGCTTCGCGAGCAGGTCGAGCTCGGCGCTCTGCATCGGCGAGGTGTTCCAGGGATACAGCGCCTCCTCGGAGAGCGTGATCGCGTTGACGCCGTGCTTGGCGCTTCGGTGCAGGTGCTCGTACATGTCGGTCATGTAGCTCGCGATCGCGATCACGGCGATGTCGGCCTCGCGCGTCGAGAAGACGCGCTCGGGGTCGTCCTCGACCAGGACGCCGGTCTCGAAGCCGAGCCCCGCGACGTCGCCGAGATCGCGCCCTACCTTCTCGGGGCTGCGCGCGAGCGCGCCGACGATATCGACGCCTTTCTCGAGCATCATCCGAGTGGCGACCGAGTTCATCGCTCCGACGCCGTACACGATTGCCTTGATCCGCCGCATCGTTCTCCCTCCGTCGTGCACCGAGGGCGCCTCGGACGGGCACCGGGCGCAGCATAACGCGGTTGATTCGCCGCGGATCAAGAAGGAAAAAACGCCCGCGCGGCGACAGGATGGGCAAGAATAGGCGAGCAAGAGCGGTTGGTCGGAGGCGGCCTCTCGGCCGCGCACATTGCACGACCGCTTCGCCCACGAAGTGCTGTCAGCCGGGCCGTAGACCGACACCGGCTTCGGCGGCGGACAACCAGAACCGCACCACAGGAGGGACCAGTGATGGCACACAGAAACGGCCTTCGGTTCAGCTACTGCATGCTGCCCGACTATCCGTTGGCGGACTCGATCGAGATGATCAAGGTCGCCGACGAGCTGGGGTACTACGCGTGCTACTCAGTCGACGAGACTTGGCACAAGGATCTCTGGTGCCTGTTCTCGGCAGCGGCAGACAAGACGAGCAACATTCGCTTCGGCCCGAATGTGACCCATGTGTTCCTGCGCGAGCCGACGCTGATCTGTCAGCAGCTCGCGACGCTCGACGAGCTGAGCGGCGGCCGCGCCGAGGCGGTGGTCTCGACCGGCAACTTCGTGATGATGGATCAGTACCACCTCGACTGGGCGAAGCGCAGGCCGCTCTCGCGCCTGCGCGAGGCGATGCACGTGATGCGCACGTTCCTCGACGACGGCAAGATCGACTTCGAGGGCGACTTCTTCAAGTACACGGGCCTGTTTACGGCTGCGCGCCCGGTGCAGGAGCGGATCCCGCTGCTGATGGGCGGGATGAAAGGGCCGCGCTCGTTCGAGGCCGCGGGGGAGATCGCCGACGGCCTGCATCACGCGCTCTCGTACTCCCGCCCGGCCTACGACTACGTCGTCGACCACGTCAAGATCGGAGCCGAACGGGCCGGCCGTGACTGGCAGGATCTGGACCTCGGTGCGTGGATCGTGTCCGTCGTGTCAGACGATTCGGCCGCCGCGAAGCGTGCTGCGCGCATTCTGGTGGCGTTCTACATCCCGTCGATGCCGCCCGAGCAGCTCGCCCGCCACGGCATCGATCAGGCCGAGTTGCAGCCGATGTTCGACGCGTTCGCTGCGGGCGACGTCGCGAAGGCGATCAACATGTTCAGCCCCGAGCTGGCCGAGAAGCTGTCGGTCGCGGGCACGCCCGAGGAGTGCGCCGAACAGATCAAGCGCGACATCGTGCCGGCCGGGATCAACCACATCATCCTCGCGCTCGCCGACGCGCACCTGGTGCAGTTCTTCTCCGGCCAGCAGATCGAAGGCGTGCCGTCGATCCCCGACCAGCTGCGGCTCGCCGCGGAGCGGATGTTTCCGGCGGTCGTATGAGCTACCTCGATTCGCTGTTCGGGCTCGACGGCTCGACGGCTGTCGTCACCGGTGGGACCAGCGGCCTCGGAGCGGCGAGCGCCTTGGCGCTCGCCCAGGCTGGCGCCAGGGTGATCGTCAGCGGCCGCGACCGCGAGCGCGGAGAGGGGGTCGTCGCGCAGATCGCCGACACGCGGGCGGACGCTGACGCCGAGCTCGAGCTCGCCGACGTCTCGGACGCCTCGGAGGCGGTGGCGCTCGCCGATCGCGTGCTCGAGCGCCACGGAACGGTCGACATCCTGGTCAATGCGGCCGGCGTGTTCGCCCGCGGCGACGCGGTCGATCTGACGCTCGACGACTGGGAACGGCTGTGGCGCACGAACGTGTCCAGCACGTACCTGCTCTGCCAGCGGTTCGGCAAGGCAATGATCGAGCGCGGCCGCGGGAAGATCGTCAACTTCTCCTCGACCGACGGGTTTCTGGGCGTCCCCGAGCAGCTCGCCTACAATGTCAGCAAGGGGGCGATCGTCCAGCTGACGCGAACGCTGGGCTCCGAGTGGATCCGCCACGGAGTCAACGTCAACGCGGTCGCCCCGTGTGACTTCGCGACGCCGATGATCGAGCCGTTCCTCGACACCCAGGAGTACCGCGACTGGATCCTCGATGCGATTCCCGCCGGGCGCGTCGGCCAGCCCGACGAGATCGTCGGGGCGGTGCTGTTTTTGGCCTCGCGGGCGTCGGACATGGTCGCCGGCCACAACCTGCTGGTCGACGGCGGCCGGACGGTCATCTGAGCGCGAGCGCGCGGGTACACTCGGTCCCGGCATGGCGTCAGAACAGGCTGAGCTCCCGCGAGCGATCCGCAAGGGACCTCTGATCACGGTCAAATGTGAGTGCGGCGAGCGACGCGAGCTGCATTACGGCGAGCAGTGGAAGTGTGAGAGCTGCGGACGCCGCTTCGACACCCGCAAGATCCCGATCGAGGAGTATGCGGCGATCCGGCGCACGCAGATCCGCTACCGATTGTTCCCGCTGCTGGCGGGAATCCTGCTGCTGATCGCGGTGATCCTGTTCTGGATCGACGGCAGGGCGTTCAGCGCGGTGGTCGCGGTCACGTTCCTGCTCGCCTCGTGGGCCTTTTTTGGGCGCCCGTTCTTCCGCTCCCGCTACCGGCAGGCGTTGGCCAAGAACACACCGACCTGGACGATCAAGGGCGACTAGCGAACGGCTGTTAGCTGGCTTGGGTCTTTGAACCGACCTTCGCCGACGCGCTCGCCGGCCAGCGCACGCGCTCTGGCCGTCAGTGCACGATCAGTACGTCACAGTGGACTTTGTGCGCCACCGTTTCGCTGACGCTCTGTCCGAACAGGCGCGCGATCGCGTTCGGCTCGTGCGTACCGACAACGATCAGATCAGCATCCCGCTCCTTGGCCAGCTCGGCGATCGTGTCCGCTGGATGCCCCAAGCCCGGAACGTACTCCGCCGTGACGCCCTCACCCTCGAGATACGCCTTGGCATGGTCGAGCTCCTCGGCGTGATCGGCCGGCGTATCGGTCGGATCGACCCCGGCCGAACCGTGGCCGATGCTCGTCATCACCGGTGCGACGCTGATCACGGCCAGGTCAGAGCCAAACGCTTTGGTCAGCTGTGCGGCTCGCTCGAGCGCACGCTTGGCGACATCTGAGTCGTCATAGCCGAGAACTATCTTCTTCATCTCCGCTCCTTTTGGACAGGACACCATCACGCCCGGGAGGGGAGCCGGGTCGCTCCCCTCATGTGGCGCTCCGGTGTCAGGCGATATCCAGAGCCCTCGTCGCGGGCCTCAGCTCGCCACCGGAGCGGGTGCGGCCGCGTCCTCGGGCGTCCAGCCCACCTGCATCAGGGCCTCGCGATCGGCCCCCTCGGGCATCGTCGGCGTCTCTTCCCTCCAGTGGATGCTCTCCTTGTCCTGGACGATGCGCCGGTAGAAGAACAGCAGCACGGAGGCGACCAAGATGCCGACGCCGATGGCGAAGTCGGTCCAGGTCCCGTAACCGTTGAGCTTCGGAGCACCGGCGCCAACGACGAGGATCACGATGTAGTAGATCGTAAGAATCCCTGCCAAGGCCACCCAGGGTGCGCTGACCTTGACCGGTCGCGGCCAGTTCGGCCGGTCGCGCCGCAGCAGCAGGAAGGCGCTCATCGCGAGCACGTGGCACAGCACGTAGCCGATGTTGCTCATGTAGAGGATCGCCAGGTTGCTGGAGATGAACAGGATCAGGCACGTGTTGACGACCAGGTCGACGGTCATCGCGTTGCCGGGGACGTGGAAGCGATTGAGCTTGCCGAGCCACTTGATCGTCAGCCCCGCCTTCGAGATTCCGTATAGCGCGCGCCCTGCATCGGCCGTCGAGCTTCCCATCGACAGCAGGAACGACAAGATCAGGAAGACGAGCAGGACGTCCGTGACGCCGTGGCCGACGAGCGTGTCCAGGGCGGTCACGTATGTCGAGTTGCCAAGGATCGCCGCCGTCGAGGGGATCCCGCTGTAGCCGCCCAGACCGAGCGGCAGCAGGATGAAGACCAGGAGCGAGAAGGTCGCAGTGCTGCGCAGCGCGATCGTGCTGTCCCGGCGGGTTTTGTACTCCGGCGTGAACGTCGCGCACACCTCGACCCCGCCGGCCGACCAGGTCATGATGAACAGCCACACGAGGGCGATCTTCACCCCGCCCCACTGGTTGCTCGCGAGCGCCCAATGGACGTTCGAGGAGTGCCAGTGACCGAAGAACGGCCCGATCATGAGCACCGCCAGCGGGATCATCATCAGCACGCCCGTTACGTACGTAAACCACTTGAACGGCCGCACCCCGAAGACGTTGAACAGCCACACGAGCACGATGCACGCGATCCCGATGAAGTTGAAGAGGTTCAGGTGGACGACGCCGTCGTACACGTCCCAGTTCGTGGTGGAGAACCACTGCGCCTGAACCAGCGCGCCAATCAGGTTGCCGAAGATCGCGAGCACGACCGACCAGCCGATCCAGTAGCCGAAGGTGGCGACCGGGCCGACCAGCGTCGTGTACTTGCGCCAGCCCTCGTTCGCGTACAGCGAGATCCCGCCCGACCTGCCCGGGAACATCATCGCCGGCTCTGAGTAGATCCACACCGACAGCAGCGCGACCACGGCCGCGATTCCCCATAGCACCACTGCGCCGAGCACGCCCAGGGAGCCGTACGCGGCGAGGAGCGAGCCGAGCAGGAAGCCCGGCTGGCAGAGCCCGATCGTGAACCCGTCCCACCAGCGCAGGGACTTAAGGAGCTGTCGCTCCTCGACGACTGCTTCGGCCATAGCCAATCCTCTCCTGTTTCAGTCGGCTCCCCGGTCCAACCGCACGCGCAGGGCTCGCGCAGGGGGCGTGTGTCGATCGTTATACCAACTTGTACAAGGGGGGTCAATTTTGTGTATTCCCGCAACTAGCGGGCTTCTCCGGGCGTAGAATCAGGCGCTGGCGATGGTCGACATCGTTGATCGCCCTCGTAGCACTTCCCCGGCCCGCGGGGCCGACAAGAGCCGTGCGCGCCCGGTGATCTTGGGCACGCTCTCGGTCCGCATCGATCCCGCCGCCGAGCGGTTCGCGCTCGAGAGCGCGGCCGAGGCGGGGGTGGCGCTGATCATCGCGAACATGATCCCGATGCAGAACTATCCGATGACGATGATTCTCGCGCCCGAGTACGCGACCCTCCCGCATGAGGAGGACCTCGACGCCGTGCGCGAGACGGCGGCACGCGCCGCCGCGCAGGGGATCCCGACCGAGCTATTGCGGATCTCGAGCAGGCATCCGATGCACGACCTGCTCGACCTGGTCACCGAGCGAGACGCGGGGCTTCTGGTGCTCGGTCCGGACCTTTCGCGGACCTCGAGGCTGCGGTTTCGCCTCGCTGCGCGGATGGTGCGCAAGCACGCTTCTTGCCTGGTCTGGATCGCACCCGACGGCTGATCCTCGCCGTGCGAGACGGTTCACGAGATGCGTCAGAGCAAGCGCGGCGCCGAAGCGCGATGATGCCGGTCAACACCGTGGGGCTTAAGCGCGATCATGCCAGCTAACACCGGCGCAGCCCCGGTGGACACCGCTTCGCAAAAGTTGTAGAAAACGCAGGCTGGACGAATTTGTCCGAATTCGACTGAGGAGAGACCCGTGCCGCGCGACCCCAAGTACGACATCCTCTTCGAGCCGATCCAGCTCGGACCGAAGACGCTCAAGAATCGCTTCTACCAGGTCCCTCACTGCATCGGCGCCGGGTCCGAGAAGCCCGGGATGCAGGCATATCACCGAGGCATGAAGGCCGAAGGCGGCTGGGGCGCGTGCTGCACCGAGTACTGCTCGATCCACCCCGAATCGGACGACACCTCGCGCGTCTCGGCTCGGATCTGGGACGAGGGGGACGTGCGCAACCTGGCCGCGATGTGCGATCGCCTGCACGAGTACGGCGCGCTGGCCGGCATCGAGCTCTGGTACGGCGGACCTCACGCGCCGTGCATGGAGAGCCGCGCGACCCCGCGCGGCCCGTCCCAGATCGCATCGGACTTCGAACTCAACATCTTCCCGCGCTACATGGATCAGGACGACATCGACACCGTCCAGCAGATGTACGTCGACGCCGCGATCCGCGCCCGCGAAGCCGGCTTCGACATCATCTACGTCTACGGCGCGCACGCCTACCTGCCGTTCCAGTTCCTATCGCCGTTCTACAACCGCCGCACTGACAAGTACGGAGGCTCGTTCGAGAACCGCGCCCGCTTCTGGCGCGAGTCGCTCGAGAAGGTCCGCGAGGCCGTCGGCGACGACTGCGCGATCGCTTCTCGGTTCGCGGTCGACCACCTGCTTGGACCGATCTCGATCCAGGTCGGCGAAGACGGCGCCCGGTTCGTGGAGTACTGCGACGATCTCGTCGACCTCTGGGACTTCACCGTCGGCGACATCGCCGAGTGGGGTCAGAACGCCGGTCCCTCGCGCTTCTTCGAGGAGAACCACGAAAAGCCGTATACGGGCCAGATCAAGGCCGGCAACCACACCAACAAGCCGGTCGTCGGCGTCGGGCGGATCACGAACCCCGACACGATGATCGCGATCATCAACTCGGGGCAGTTCGACATCATCGGTGCCGCGCGGCCCTCAATCTCGGATCCATTCCTGCCCAAGAAGATCGAGGAAGGACGACTCGAGGACATCCGCGAGTGCATCGGTTGCAACCAGTGCATCTCGCGGTGGGAGATCGGCGGCCCGCCGATGGTCTGCACCCAGAACGCAACCGCCGGCGAGGAGTACCGCCGCGGCTGGCATCCCGAGAAGTTCCATCCGGCCGCCAATCGTGACAAGGGCGTGCTTGTCGTCGGTGCCGGACCGGCCGGGATGGAGTGCGCGATGATCCTCGGCAAGCGCGAGATGTCCGCCGTGCATCTGGTCGAGGGCGCGAAGGAGATCGGGGGGTCCGTGAACTGGATCTCCAAGCTCGGGCACTCCGACGGCAAGGAGAACCTGTTCCGCGGGACCGCCCGCGGCTTGGGCGAGTGGAGCCGGATCGTCAACTATCGCCAGATCCAGCTCGACAAGCTCTCAAACGTCGAGATCCATCCCAACTCCACGCTCAGCGCCGAGGACGTGCTCAACTATGGCGCCGAGATCGTGATCATCGCGACCGGCTGTCACTTCGCGACCGACGGTCTCAACGCCGCGACCCACGAGCCGATCGAGGGCGCCGACGCGTCGCTTGACTGGCAGATGACGCCCGACGAGGTCGTCGCGGGCTCCAAGGCCATCGGGAGGCGCGTGCTGGTGCTCGAGAACGAGGGCTACTTCATGGGCGCGTCGATCGCCCAGAAGCTGGCCGGCGAGGGCCATGAGGTGAAGCTGGTGACGCAGGCGGCCGAGATCGCCCACTACATGGACTACACGCTCGAAGCGCCGATGCTCCATCGCGACCTCGAGCGCCTCGGCGTCGGCATCCACACCTACACGATGCTCGAGAAGATCGAGCCCGGCGTCTGCCACGGCTACGACGTCTGGAACCCGGCCCACAAGGAGCACTTCGAGGTCGACACGGTCGTTCTGTGCACGGCACGGATCTCCGATGACCAGCTCTACCGCGAGCTCAAGGCCGACAAGGGGCGGCTCGAGGCGGAGGGCATCGAGGGGTTGTACGTGATCGGGGACGCGTCGGCGCCGCGGATGATCGTCGACTCGATCTTCGATGGCCACCGCCTCGCGCGCGAAATCGACTCGCCGCATCCGGAGATGCCGCTTCCGTTCATCCGCGAACGCCGCCTGTGGGGCGAGAGCACCAACGAGGACTACCGGGCACAGCTGCTCAACACCGTAGATGTCGGCTAGGGCCGCGGTCGCGGGGACGGCGTGAAGATCGTCGTCCCCGTCAAGCAGGTGGTAGCGCTCGACGAAGAGTTCGAATTGCTCGATGATGGCTTGGGCGTGGATCCCGACTTCCTCGAGCGCGATCTCAATGAGTGGGACGCGTTCTCGCTCGAGGCGGCGCTGCAGCTACGCGAGGGCACCGGCGATGATGGAGAAGTGGTCGTGGTCACGGTCGGCGACGACGAGGCCGACGAGGCCCTGCTCGGCTGTCTCGCGCGCGGCGCCGACCGCGCGGTGCGGGTTTGGGATGACGCGCTCGCCGATGCCGATCCGCTCGCCGTCGCCCGCGTGCTTGCGGGCGCGGTCGGGCGCGAGGGCGCCGATCTTGTGCTGTGCGGGGTGCAGTCCTCGGACGCCGTCAACAGCGCCACGGGGATCGCGCTCGCCGGCTACCTCGAGCTGTCTCACGTGGCGGTCGTCAAGCAGCTCGACTACGACCCCGGCAGCTCGACCGCGACGGTCAAGCGCGAGCTAGAGGGCGGCCTGGTCGAGGTCCTGCGGGTACGCACGCCAGCCCTGTTGACGATCCAGACCGGAATCAACGAGCCCCGCTACGCGAACCTGCGGGCGATCAAGCAGGCGCGCGAAAAGCCGCTCGAGGTGACCACGCCCGATGACCTCGGGGTCTCATCCGAGGCGATCGCCGCGGCGGCCGGCTCGCGGCGGCGCGAGCTTCGGCCGCCCGATCGCGGCGCCGGCGCCGAGATGATCGACGGCTCACCGGCGGAGGTCGCGACCCGGATCGTCGAGATCGTCAGGGAGCGGATGAGCGGATGAGCGTGCTGGTCGTAGCGGAGACGCGGCGCGGCGAGCTGCGAGAGGTGTCTCTAGAGCTGATCAGCGCGGCGCTTGCGGTCAAGGCGCAAGCCGGTGGGGGCGTCGCGGTCGCGGTGATCGACCACGAGCCGCAGCGCTTTGCGCAGGCGCTGTCGGTCGACGGGGTCGATGAGCTGCTGCTCGTGCGCACGCCCGGTGGGTACTTCGAGGCGCACGTCGCTCAGCGCGCGCTCGAACAGCTGATCGCGGCCGAGCAGCCCAGCCTCGTCGTGCTCGGCCACACGATCGACTCGCTCGGCTTCGGACCGGCCGTTGCGGCGCGCTGCGGTCTCGGTTTCGCCAGCGACGTTACGGCGCTGTCGTGGGCCGACGGCCCGGTCGTGGGCCGGGGCGCTTACGGCGACAAGCTGCTCGCAGAGCTCGAGTTTCCCGGCAAGGACTGCACGCTCGTGATGCTCCGGGCGGGGACGTTCGAGCCGGCTGAAGCTGGTCCCACCCACCCCGGGGCGGTTTCGACCCGCGAGGTCGAGATCCCGCTTGACGGCGTTGCCGCGACCGAGCACGTGGGCTTCGAGGAGGTCCAGGACACCGGGGTCGACATCACCAAGGCGCCGTTTTTGTTCTCGATCGGCCGGGGAGTCGAGGACAAGGACGAGCTGCCGCGGTTCGAGGCCCTGGCCGAGCGGTTCGGGGCGACGCTGAGCGTGTCGCGGCCGCTGGTCGACGCGGGCTGGGTGCCGAGCGCCCGCCAGGTCGGCCAGTCGGGCAAGACCGTCAAGCCGCGCGTGTACCTGGCACTCGGCATCTCGGGCGCCGTCCAGCACCTTGCGGGGATGCGCACCGCGGAGACGATCATCGCCGTCAACACCGATCCCGAGGCGCCGATCTTCGGGGTCGCCCACTACGGCGCCGTCGCTGACCTGTTCGAAGTCGCCGACGAGCTCGAACAAGCCCTGGACTAGCGGCCGTGGGGCTTCTGTTCGCGGCGACCAAGACGCGCCCGGTGTTCTGGGACTTCACGACGCCGTTGAAGGTCCTCTGGTACGTGCTCGCGGTGATCTCGGTGTTTGTCTTCCTGTACGGCGTCTGGCGCCCGATCGGGCGCTACCGGCGCGGCAAGGGCGGCCCTTGGCCCCCGGTCGCGTGGCGCGAGCTGCCGGGGCGGTTGGCCGGCGGCCTAGGGCTTTTGTTCTCGCATCGCACGATCGAGCGCCGCGACCACACGGCGGGCTGGGGTCACGGCGCGATCTTCTACGGCTTCATCGTGCTGTTCGCGGGGACGGTGATCCTGGGCTTCGACACCGACTTCCTCACGCCGGTGTTCGGCGTCAGCTACTTCCACGGCAATTTCTACCTGGTCTACAAGGAAGTGCTGAACGTCTTCGGCACGGCGCTGATCGTCGGGCTGTTGGTGATGATGATCCGCCGCGCGATCGTGCGCCCGCGCAAGCTTGACTACGCGCGGCCGGACCGCGCCCCGGGCGATCCGCAATACGACCGGCGCGTGTACGAGATCGGCGACTGGGTGTTCTTGGGGACGCTGCTGGTGATCGCGCTGACGGGCTTTTTGCTCGAGGGCGTGCGGATCGCGATGTCGGACCCGGGCTACGGGGGCACCCAGTTCGGTGGCTGGATCGTCGCGCAGGCGTTGACCGGTCTCAGCCATTCGACGCTGGCCGGCCTCCGCCACGGGCTGTGGTGGTTTCACGGGCTGCTTGCGATCACGTTCGTCGCGAGCATCCCGTACACCAAGGCCGCGCACATGCTGTCGAGCTTCGTCAGCCTGTCGCTGCGCGATCCCATGGCCGGCAAGCGGCTGGCGCTGATCCCGCCCGAGCGCGCTGCATTGCCCGCCGGCTACGGCGCGCTGGCCGACTTCAGCCCGCTGCATCTGATCCAACTCGATGCGTGCACGAAGTGCGGCCGCTGCCACGAGGCGTGTCCGGCGAATGCCACCGGGCGCCCGCTGTCGCCGCGCGACGTGATCCTGGAGCTTCACGAGCACGAGCGGCCGCACCGCACGGCCGGCTCAGGGATCGGCGGCCTGCTCGGGTCGCTGGTCGACGGCACCGCCAACGGCGACGGGTTTGCAGCGAGCGTGATCGGCGAGGACGGCGTTCGCGCAGAGACGATCTGGTCGTGCATGCAATGCAACGCATGCGTCGAGATCTGTCCGGTCGGGATCGAGCAGGCGCCGATCATCAACCAGCTACGCCGACGGTTGGTCGAGGAGGGGGAGATGGACCCCAACCTGCAGGCGACGCTCGAAGTGATCCACAAGTCCGGTAACTCGTTCGGCGAGAACAAACGCCGGCGCGGACGGTGGACGCAGGAGCTCGACTTCGACGTCTGCGACGCGCGCAAGCAACCGGTCGACGTGCTCTGGTTCGTCGGCGACTACGCGTCGTTTGACCCGCGCTCGCAGCGGGTCACGCGCTCGCTGGCGCGCCTCTTCCAGGCCGCCGAGGTCGACTTCGGGATCCTGTACGACGGCGAGCGCAACTCGGGCAACGATGTGCGCCGCGTCGGCGAGGAGGGATTGTTCGAGTCGCTGGCCGAGCAGAACATCGCGACGATCTCCGGCTGCGAGTTTCAGCGGATCGTGACCAGCGACCCGCACTCGCTGAACACGATTCGCAACGAATATCCCGATCTCGGCGGGAGCTGGACGGTCATGCACCACACCGCGCTGCTGCTCGAGCTGATCGAGGCCGGTCGCCTCGACGTGGGGCGCCGCCTGTCATACCGCGTGACCTATCACGACCCCTGTCATCTCGGGCGCTTCCAGGGGGAGTACGACGCACCGCGGCGGATCCTTGAGCTGCTGGGCTGCACGCTTTTAGAGATGCCGCGCAACCGCGACAACTCGTTCTGCTGCGGGGCCGGCGGCGGCCGGATCTGGGTCGCCGATCAGCCCGGACAGGAGCGTCCGTCGGAGAACCGCATCCGAGAGGCCGTCAGCCTGCCCGACGTCGAGCTATTCGTCGTCTCATGCCCAAAGGACGTGACGATGTACGAGGACGCCATCAAGACCTCGGGCAACGCGGAGAAAATCGAACTACGGGAGCTGACCGAGCTGATCGAGGAGGCGCTGGTGCAGACCCCCGCGCTCGCGCCCGCGTAATCCAGTTCCCGGACGTCGAGCTCGCTGGTTTAACCGATGCCGAGCGCCTTGGCTTTGGCGGCGGCAAACTCCTCGTCGGTCAGCACACCGCTCGCGTGGAGCTGGGCAAGCTCGTTGATCTTCTGCACGGTCGGGTCCTCGGGCGCAGCAGCCGGCGCAGGAGCCTCCTCGGCCGGGGGCGGCGCCGCGGCCTGCGCCTCGTCCTCGCCCGCCTGCGCACCGCGCTTGCCGCCCTGATAGGCGACCGTTCCGATTACTGCGGCCCGTGCGATGGGGCGGCGGCGTCCTAGTGGCATGATCGACTCCCGTCCTCGATGGATGACCGGAGACAAACGAGCCCGGTCCCACTCGACGCTACTC
The DNA here is from genome assembly GCA_963756655.1 of uncultured Solirubrobacterales bacterium. GTDB lineage: Bacteria > Actinomycetota > Thermoleophilia > Solirubrobacterales > Solirubrobacteraceae > Palsa-465. The sequence continues at coordinate 211,890 of CAVWOQ010000017.1, read as the reverse complement.
CGACCACGCGAATCCGGGTCATCCCATCCGGGTGATGCGCGTCTGACCGCCGCGCTGGAGATCCTCCGCGACCGCCGCGTACGAAGGGTGCGCCTGGTCGAGGTACCACCGAAAACTGCGGTTAATCAGCCATTGACGTCCCAGCACCCGAAGCCCCGACGTCAGCAGCCGCGGCGGCAGGGCAGGGATCATCCGCTGCAGTCGCCCGGCGATCGCGAAGGCCCGGGCGTGCTTGGCGCTGAACGCCGCATAGCGCTCCAGCGCCTCGGCTCGCGAGCGGTCCTGCTGGAGCACGGCTGTCAGCTCCCGACCGCAGGCGATCCCAAAGTAAAACGCCGTACGGATCCCCTCGCCCGAGAGCGGGAAACAGTGACCGGCCGAGTCTCCGACAAAGAAGATCGAGTCCTCGGTGGCGGGACGCAGCCGGTGGGGAAACCAGTTGCCCTGGTAACGGACCGGCTCCAGCTGCAGACGTTCGGCCAATTCGACGGTTGGTTGGCGGACGTGATCGCGGGGTGCGTAGGACGCGACCCCAACGCGAGCCTCGCCGGCCGCGGGCACTCGCCAGCCGTATCCGCGCCGCACCAGCGAGCGCTCGATCCAGACGTCGAGATCCTCGCTCTGGCCATGGGGGTGGACCTCCAGCCCCCGGGACAACGGCGACTCCGGAGGTTGGTTTGGGCTCCGACTGAGCAGGCGTCGCCAGCCCAACGAGTCGACCACGAGCGGCGCCCGCAGGACGCCGCGGTCAGTCAGAACCGAGACGGATTCCGACTCGTCGTGCGGCAAGCGTTCCACGACCTTGGCGGTCTCAAAGCGCGCGTCGCTCTGCGCATACAGCAGCTGGCAGAGGTGGCGGTAGTCAAACGCCGACCAGCTCCAGGGCAGGCGGTAGCGCACCGAGCCGTAGGGTGTCGTGAAGCGCATGTGCGGGATCTCCTGGCGAATTGCGTCGCTGAGGCCGAGCGCGTGCAGCCACGGCGTCGGCGCCGCGCACGCCGAGGTCGCGCGCTCACCTAGCTCATAGCGGTCGACGAGCAGGACCGAGGCTCCGCACCCAGCAAGCTCGCGCGCCACCGCTAGGCCGGCGAAGCTGGCGCCGCAGATCAGCACGTCCGCCTTCGTTCCGTCCAACGAGCTACGTTCTGCTCCCCGCGCGGTTGCCCGGACCGTCATCCGGCCCCCGGCCCGACGCTGGCAGCCGCCTCGGTCATCAGTACGCGCGCGCGGCGCGGCGCCGATCGCTTCCCGGCCACCTGGGGGTCGACAATGCGGCGATCACCACGCCGCCCAGCTGCCATGGAGGCACGCGGATGCGATGGCCGAGGACGTCGAAGCCGAGCGCCTCGACGCGGTCGAGAATCCGCCCGTACACCAACCGGGCGATCCGAACCCCTGGGCGCACCGCGGGATCCAGGACCGCGTCGAGGGTCTCCGTGGTCGCGAACATGTGCCGAGCCCGGGCCACCTCGGCCGCCAAGAGCGTGCGCAGGCCGTCGGTCATCCGCCGCTCGGCGATGTCGTCGACGCTGACGCCGAGGCGGGCACGCTCGTCGCCAGGTAGATAGACCCGGTCGAGCTCGAAGTCCTCGCGCACATCGCGGATGAAGTTCGTCAACTGGAACGCCCGTCCCAGCTCGGCGACACTCGAGTGCAGGTCCCGCGGGGCGCCGAGCAGCGGCGCCATGATGAGTCCGACTGCGCCGGCGCTGCCGCGCATGTAGCTGTCGAGCTCGAAGCGAGTGCCCAGCCGCACCGGGCCGCAGTCCACGCGCATCGAGTCCATGTAGACCGACAGCTCGTTAAGCGGCAGGTCGTGCCGACGCCCGGCGTCCACCAGCGCCGCGATCACCGGATGCGCAGAGTGGCCGCTCTCCACACCCCGTTCGAGCTCAGCCTGCCAACTGTTCAGCGCCTGCCGGCGCATGGCTGGCTCGGGCAAACGGTCGGGGCCGTCGACGATCTGATCCGCGCCGCGCACAAATCCATACAGCGCGTGCACAGCCGGACGCACATCTCGGGGCAGGCGCAACGTGGCGCAGTAGAAGGTCGGATCGTGCCGGCGCTGCATCCGCCGGCAGGCCCGGTACGCCGCATGGAGATCGGGATCCGCGCCCGCATTCACAGTCAGCACCCTGACCATGAAAGCAAAGGCTTCACCCACGTCAGCTGCGCGGGCGCCGCTTGTCCGTGTCGTAGAGCGGGAACGGCGCCACCGTGGCGCCGACTGTGCCGTCGCCGACCGCGACCTCGACCCGCTGGCCGTCGTTGACCAGCCCGCGCTCGATCGCAGCCATGGCGATCACCTGCATGTCGAACGTCGGGCTCTGGCACGGGCTGCGGACGATCCCCACCTCGCGACCGTCTTGGGTCACCGTCGCCCCGTACTCGGGCACCTCGTCACCCTCGATCCGCAGCGTCGTGAGCAGCCGCGCCGTGCCCTGGTCCGCGATCGCTTGCAGCGCAGCGCGGCCGACGAAATCACCGGGCTTGTCGAGCTTTATGACCTTGTCGAGGCGGACCTCGAACGGGTCAGTGTCGTGGGGGAAATAGTCGATGTCGGGAAACAGCAGGCCGGATTCGATCCGCAGTGTTTCGATTGCCGACAGGCCGACCGGGCGCAGCCCGTGGGGCTTACCGGCCAGCAGCACTGCGTTCCAAAGCTCGGGCGCGTCATCGACTGAGCAGTAGAGCTCGAATCCGAGCTCGCCCGAGTAGCCGGTGCGAGACAGCCAGCACGGGACGCCGCCGACCCGCACCCCCTCATGGATGAAGCGAAAGTAGCGCAGCGTGCCGACGTCGGCGCCCTCCGTGATCGGCCCCAACACCTCGCGCACCTTTGGACCCTGAACCTGGAGATGGGGCATCTGGGCCGTGCGATCCTCGACCTGCGCATCGAGCCCGCGATCCGACGCGACCTGCCTGAACCAGTCCAGGTCCGAGTCGTAGCTGGTGATCGACATGCAGTGATCATCGGCCAGTTTGAAGATCGTGCCGTCCATGATCATCTTGCCCTGCTCGTCACAGATCGCGCCGTAGCGAACCTGACCTAGCTCGAGCGCCGCCATGTCGTTGGTGAACAGCGCGTCGGCGAGCGCCACCGCGTCGGGACCGGTGATGTCCCACTTGCGAAGCGGCGACTCGTCCCACATGTTGCACGCCGTGCGCGTCGCCCGGTGCTCTGCCACCGGATCGCCGAAGTCAGCGGCCCAGGCCCAGCCCTCCCAGTCAGTCCACGTGGCGCCGGCCTCTATCTGAACCGTGTCGAACGCAGTGCGGTGCAGGTCTGTGGTCGACATCTACTCACCCCTCATTTGATGAATTTGTCCAAACGTGCGGCGCATTTATATCGCACCCGGCGCCGCCGGGCCCGCGCCGCCACGAGCACGTAACCTGACCCGATCGTGCACGCGTACCACGCAAAGGATTAGTGGGCGTAGCACTCGGTCTCGGGGCCGCCCTCACGTGGGGGCTGGCGGATTACTTCGCCGCACTCGCGTCGCGGGGGATCGGTGCGCTCCGAGTGGTGCTGGGATTTCACCTGTTCGCGATGATCCCGCTGACCGTGCTGGTGCTTGCGACCGGCGGGCTCGCGAAGCTGACCGGCAGCGAGCTCGCGTTCTACGTCGTGATCGGCGCGGTCGGGTGGGTGTCGTACCTGACGTTCTACGGCGCGCTCGCGATCGGACCGATCAGTGTGCTGAGCCCGATCGTGTCGGGATATGCCGCGGTCACGGTGCTCTTGGCGGTCCTGTTTGCGAGCAACGCGCTCTCGGGCGTGCAGGCGCTGGCGGTGGGGATCACGATCGCCGGGGCGATGCTCGCGTCGGCCGACATCCGGGCGATCGGTCACACGAAGCTGCAGCGGCGGTCGGCGCTGGGGTTCGTGCTCGCGCTGTGCGCGATGGCGCTGCTAGGTGGGTTCGTATTCGGGGTTTCCTACTACCGCGCCCGGCTCGGCTGGGTGGCGCCGATCTTCCTCGCCCGCGGCTTCGCGACGGTGTTCGTGTTCGGCCACGTGCTGGCCGGCGGCGGGCCGCGGTCGGACGCCGACGAGGAGTCCGAGGCGATCGAGGCACCCGAGATCGACGCGATCGCGGCCGGTGCCGGGCCACTCGCCGCGGGCGCGGTCGCGGTCCCCCAGAGCGCCCAGCGGCGGCTGCCATGGCCGACCCTGTTGGCGGTGCTGGCCCTGCTCGCGCTGCTCGATACCGGTGGCTACGTGTGCTTCAACCTCGGTGTCGGCCATGCCTCGGCGGCGATCGTCGCGGCCGCGTCGGCCCCCTACGCGGTCGTCCCGATCGTGATGGGAGTGTCACTATTCAACGAGCGGCCGTCGGGTCCCCAATGGCTCGGTGTCGGATGCGTGATCGTTGGCGTCATCGTGCTCGGAGCCGTGACCTAGGGCGATCCGCCGGCCGGCGGCAACGGGCCGCTCGAGATCGCGCTGGCGCTCGGCGATCACGGCCAGCGCCTGAAGCACATCGGCCGGTGCCGGAGCTGTGACGCCGGCGCCGTGGTCCACGTGCAACAGCATGTGCTCGCCGGTTGCGACCGTCGTCGCGTCGCCTTCGCGGCGCAGCTCGTGGTAGAGGTGCAGGCGCTTGTCGTCGTAGCCGAGCAGCTGGGTAGCGACGTTGAGCCGGTCGCCGGCGTGTGCTTCGTCGAGGTGTCGGATGTGGGTCTCAACCGTGTAGTAAGAGCCTCGCGTGGCGACGTAGGCGGAGTCGATCCCGATCTGGCGCAGCAGCGCGTCGGTGCCGTCGGCGAGCGCCTCCAGGTAGCGGAACTCCGTCATGTGGCCGTTGTAGTCGATCCATGCGGCGTCGACCTCCGCGCTGTGGATCGTCAGCCATCCATCGGTGTACGGCGGCTTGTCGCCACGCAGTTGCGAGGCGCGATCCAGAAGCCGCCGTTCGCTGCGCGCGATCTCCTCGCCGGCCCCGAAGCCCTCGGCCTTCAACCCCAGCAGGACCGCCACGAGGCAGTCGTCGCGGATCCGGGCGAGCTCGTCGATCGAGCGGCCGTCGGCCTGGTCATCGGACTGGCGGACGATCTTCTCGATCAGCTTGGAGTCGAGCGCCGGCACCTCGGTCAGGTGGGTCCACGGGAGCGCCAGCGTCGGCCCGAACTGCGCCATGAAATGACGCATCCCCGCCTGACCACCGGCCAGCCGGTAGGTCAAAAAGGTGCCCATCGCCGACCAGCGCAGCCCGGGGCCGTAGCGGATCGCATCGTCGATCTCCGCCGCGGTCGCGACGTCGTCGGCGACCAGCCACAGCGCCTCGCGCCACAGCGCCTCGAGCAGCCGGTCGGCGATGAAGCCGTCGATTTCGCGGCGGACGATCAGCGGGTGCATCCCGAGGCCGCGGTAGATCGCGGCGGCCCGCTCGACGGCCTGTGGCGCCGTCCGGTCCGAGGCGCAGACCTCGACCAGCGGCAGCAGATAGACGGGGTTGAACGGGTGGCCGACGACGAGCCGCTCGGGCCCCGCCATGTCGGCGCAAAGCCGCGACGGCAGCAGCCCGGAGGTCGAGGTCGCGATCACCGCGTCGAGGTCCGCGGCGCGGCTTGCCTCGGCCAGCAGCGTGCGCTTGAGCTGCTCACGCTCGGGCGCACTCTCCTGGATCAGCTCCGCGCCCGCGACCGCCTCGGCGACGGTCGCGGCCATCGTCAGCCGGCCCTCGGGCGCCGGCGGCGCGCTCGTCAAGCGCCGCCAGACGCGGCGCGCGCGCTCGATCTGGGTCCGGGCGACCTGCTCGGCGTCGGGCGCCGGGTCATAGAGGCTCACGTCGACCCCGGCGAGCACCAGTCGCGCGGCCCAGCCGCCGCCGATCACCCCGCCACCGAGCAGGGCGGCACCCCGCGGGATGTGCTCGGGCTCAGCCACTTCCGCGCAGCCGCAGGCGCTCGCGGACCTCGTCGGGGGTCAGGACACGAACGTTCATCGCGCCCAGGATCGTCGTCGCGCGCTCGACCAGCTGGCCGTTGGTCGCTTTCTCCCCGGGACCTGCGTACAGGTTGTCCTCTAGCCCGACGCGGACGTTGCCCCCTGCCAGCACCGCCATCGCTACGTACGGGAGCTGCATCCGGCCGATCGAGAAGGCCGAGAACACCGTCCCCGCCGGAAGCTGGTTGACAAGGCCCAGCAGCGTCAGCGGATCGTCGGGCGCGCCGTAGCGGATCCCCATGCAGAGCTGGATCAGGAGCGGATCCTCGATCAGGCCATCCTCGAGCAGGTCCTTGACCATCACCAAGTGCCCCGTGTCGAACACCTCGAGCTCGGGTCTGACGCCGAGCTCCTTGATCCGGCCCGCCATCGCCCGCAGCATCTCGGGCGTGTTGGCCATCACATAGTCGCCGCCGGCGGCGAAGTTCATCGTCCCGCAGTCGAGCGTGCAGATCTCGGGCCGCAGCTCCTCGACGTGCGCGAGGCGCTCCATCGCGCCGACCATGTCGGTGCCCGCTTCGTCGAGCGGCAGCGGAGAATGCGGGCCGCCCAACAGCAGATCGCCGCCCATTCCGGCCGTCAGGTTGATGATGACGTCGACGTCGGCGTCGCGGATCATCCCGACCGCGCGGCGGTACAGCGACACGTCGCGCGCTCCCTGGCCGGTGTCCGGGTCACGGACGTGGATGTGCACGACGGCCGCCCCGGCGCGCGCCGCCTCGATCGCCGAGGTCGCGATCTGCTCAGGTGTGACCGGGACATGCGGGCTGCGCGCGACCGTGTCGCCTGCTCCGGTGACGGCGCAGGTGATGAACGCCTCAGTGTTCATCGATTGAGCTCGACCGTCGCCCCAGTCTCCACGATCCGGCCGTCGATCATCGTCACAACCCTATCGGCGATCGTCCGGATCGGCGCGAGGTTGTGGGTGATGAACAGTCAGGCGGAGGCCGTTCGCGCTGTACGACCTGATGACGGCAAATCCCGTAGATACAGAGGATTCGGGGAATCGTCAGGTCTGTCCGCGGGTCAGGTTGCGGCCTGTCCGCCGCCGTTCGTTTGACAAAATGTTTGACGCGAGAGCGGTGGGTAGGGCCGCCGTCGTTGACGACTGCTTCTGGGCGAAAGCGAGGCCCGGCATAACGTCTGCGACAACTACCGACGGTAGGCGCGCGGCCTTTCCCTCTGCCGGCCGTAGAGCTGGAGGCGGTTCGCGCGGGCGCGAAAAGTCCCCAACGTCCGGGGTTGATGCTCAGATGCGGCCCATCCCGCCGCCCACGGCCGGTACTCTGTCCGCGCCAACATACAAGCCCAGCCGAATCTCCGCGCGCCGGGCGTGGGGAGAGCGGGGGACCCAAAGGAGCCACCTGGCTCCAGGGGCGAATCGCCGCGATTTTTGTGGCGTAGCGCGAGCTCTGAGCGCGAGTCCGACAGCTAACCCCGTAGGCGCAGAAGAGAGGGGATCGGCACCGGTGTCATTCACACGGTCCAGTGGCGTCGATGCACGGGCGGAGGTACTCGCGGCAAGTGAGCTCCGGTTGCTCGCCGACACGAGCCTCGAGCTCGCGGATCGGTATGAGCGAGACGCAGAGTTCATGGAGGATGAGGAGGGGCGCCAGATTGCACTGGCTCTGTCCAGATGGCGGCGCTGCCGCGGGCGTTACTTCCTCGAGCTGAGTGCAGAGGCGGAACGCATCGAGGCGACGCACGTTGACTGGGCAAGAACTTGCGTTGGCCGGCCTGGCCCATCAGCCCACCGCAAGCTGCGGCCAACCGAGTCGCCAGATTAGCCGTACTGCGACGCGAACAGGATGCTGCCAAGGGCGCTCGCCGGATTGGTTTAGCGCCGTTTCGGACCTAGGTTCGGAGCACGCTGACGTTCCCGCTCACGCTCGCTTCGGCCCAGGAGGATGAGTCCCGTACCAGCTGGCGGAGGGGGCGGCTCGATCGTCGCGGGGTCATCTGAGCTGATGTCGGTGAGGGGTTGGAAACGGTGCTCTGGCATCGACTCGATTGTGTTTCACGCGGCAACGGTCAAGCGTGATCACCGGATTGCCGCGTCCTCGCGAAACCGAACGAGCGAGGGAGGAACGGGCTGCGAACCAGTCGTGGCTCGACCCGGCCGCTGCAGCTGCTGAGGATGAGCCGAGGGACGATGGCTTTGACTGCGCGACGAATTGGTTTCCGGCTGTGTCGCTGCTAACGGGCGACGCCCGCCACGCTGCGCCCGTTTTCGAGGTAGAGGCAACGCTTCGCGGTCGTCGCCTTCGACACCCGGCGGCGTATCGGTCCGCTGAGCAGCGCCAGTGCTTCGTCGAGCTCAGCGAGGCGGTACTCGTCGATCTCCTCAGCCTGCAGCGTGATCATTTTCAAGCGCTCGTCGCTGAACGTGCCGCAATCAAACAGGAATCTCACCCCGCCGGGGCGGTGTTCCCGGTACGGGCGTTGCGGCCGTGGCGCCAGGAAGTCGACGCACACAAGTCGGGCGTGCTCGACCTCGAGGCCGCACTCCTCGAGCGTTTCGCGCCGGCATGCATCCCACGGCGACTCGCCATTGGCATCGACTTGGCCACCCGGGATCGTCCAGCCCTGCTTGTAACTGGGTTTGAGGATCAGCAGCCGTCCCCCCTCGTCGAAGATCAGGGCGCCGGCTGAGGCAGGGATCCTCGGGATGTCGGGGTAGGCGTCTGCGGCGACGGGATCGTCCACGCACAGATCATCGCCGACTGACAGCGGCGGGCGTACCCGTCAACAAGAAGCACCCGGCGCTCAAGCGTGCACGTCCAAGCACCAAACACCGCGCGCGACCTCGGACAGCACGGGCAGCATCACGAGCACCACGCCCGCCCACAGAACGATCTCTGCCGGCGAGGCCCGCCCGGCCACTTCGGCAATGGCTGGTCATGCAGCAGCCAGCCATCGTGGGCCTGCCCCGGGGTGTCGTCCGAACCGGCGCAGGTCCAGCGACCCTCTTCATAGAGGGCGAATGCAAGCGGACGCAGACTGTTGTCTGGCCTTTGGCCGACGGACCGAGCCCCGGCGGAAACCGTAGGGAAGACGCCACAGATGCGGGTGGACTCGAGTTCGCTGCCCCGTAGCATCGTCCGCGATGGACGCGTCGATCAACCCTGCCCTCGCCGAGGCTCGCTTCTGTCCGCGGTGCGGACAGCTGGCCGACATCACCTTCCCGCGTTCGATCGCCTGTCCGCACTGCGGCTACGCCGCCTACTTCAACCCCAAGCCAGTCGCCGGCGCGATCCCGGTGGATGACGATGATCGCGTGATCCTCCTGCGCCGCGGGTTCGATCCCGCCCGGGGCCGCTGGACCTTCCCGGGCGGCTTCGTCGACCTGGGCGAGTCGGTGGAGGACGCCGCTCACCGGGAGACCGACGAGGAGCTGGGGATCCCGATCGAGCTGGGACAGCTGGTAGGGGTGTACTCACGCGCGGACGACCGGGTCGTGCTGATCGTCTTCCTGGCGCGCGCTCTCGGCCACCCGCAGACGACGCCTGAGGCGACTGAGGTCCGCTCATTCGCTCAGGCCGAGGTCCCGTGGGATGAGCTCGCGTTCTGGTCTACCGATCAGGCGCTGCGTGACGCCTTCGGTCTATGAGACTACCCCGCAGAGCCTTCGCTCAACGCCGAGAGCAGAGCCGTTAGGGCACGGAGGGTCGCGTTCCACGCCATCAGGTTGGCACGGGCCGCCGTGACTAAGCCGTCTTGACGATCATCACCGAGCAGTCGGCCTTGTGAGCGACGCTGTTGGGCACGCTGCCGAGGATCCGCCGCTGCATCCCCTTGTTGCCGACGACGAGCACGTCCGCGTCCTGTTCGGCCGACTGCGTGACCAGCACGTCGGCCGGGTCGCCCTGTGTGGCGATCGTCGTGACCTCGAGTCCGGCCGCATGAGCGTGGGACTCTGCCCGGGAGAGGATGTCGTTGACGTCCTGCTCGGGATTGATCTCCCACTGCACTTCCTGGGGCGCGTCGGCCTGGTCCTTGAAGACCTTCGTCTCCGAGACCGGGCGGTAGGAGGAAATGACCACCAGTCGGGCGCCGTAGCGCTTTGCTAGATCGATCGCGAACTCAACGGCCTTGCTCGCTGTCTCGGATCCATCTGTCCCCACCGCGACCGTGTTCACCATTTCCAGCATTCCTTCTCTAAAAGGGCGTAAACGCGACTAGCATAGGCGCAATGGGAAGCCGGGCCGTTCAGGGGGTGATCCTGCTCGTCGCGCTCGTGGTCGCGGGCGTAATCGTGGTCAGCCTCGCCAAGAACCTCGCCGACTGGATCGTGTTCGGCGTGATCGTGCTGACCTTCTTCGGCGCCGCGATCGCCATCTATCCGCGCCAATACACGGCCAAGCGGCGCACGTTCGTAAAGACGACGAAGCCGCCGCGGTGAGGGCGCTGCCGGAGCGCCGGGAGTAGCCCTCGCCGGGCCGGGTACTCCTGTGACGTGGGCAAGAACGTAGAGCTGTTCACGTTCGGGCAGAGCCAGGGCATCCCCAACAGCCGCCTGCCTGTCGTGGTCCAACACGGGATCCAGGAGATCGACGGCGATCCCGACGCGTGTGAGCGGTTGTTCGCCGGCAACGGCTGGGGCGGGAGCTGGCGCGACGGGATCTTTCCCTTTCATCACTTCCACAGCAACGCCCATGAGGTGTTGGGGATCGTTTCGGGAGCCGTGACGGCCCGGCTCGGTGGACCCGACGGACAATCGGTCCGTCTGGTCGCCGGCGACGTCGCCATCCTCCCTGCCGGAACCGGCCACAAGCGCGAGGACGCGACCGGTGACCTGCTGGTGATCGGCGCGTACCCGCCCGGCCAGGAGAACTACGACATCCGCCGGGGTGAGCCCGACGAGCTTCCCGAGAGCATTCGCAACATCGAGTCAGTCGCGCTGCCCGGCGCCGACCCGGTCGAGGGCTCGACTGGAGCTCTCGTCGAGGCCTGGGCGCTGGGTTAGCGTCATCGCAGCACGAACCCGGTGTTTAGCGGGTCGCGAGGGTCGAGCACGAACCGGTGCTCACCAGTGCGAAATGCAGCCCCGACCCACGTGCCCCCGCACAGCGGTTACCGAGGACGTCTCCGCTGTTCGTTGTCGTCCACCGGCTGGGACACCTGGGCGGCAGCTGCTTTGCATAGACGACTAGAGCCGCCTTTGGTCCTTGGCGCGCCACCAAGAATAGGCTCGCGCATGCCCTGCGCGGACCCGCAGATCGCCCAATCATGGCTGTCCGCCAGGCGGCGCCCGAGCGATCGCCATCATCCTCCGGCCGGCTTCCTTTGGCGTGAGCGCGTCAGCGAGATCCCAGTCGGTGCGCCGAGGTTTCTGGGCTGGCGAGCGGGTCTGGCGCCGGAACGTGGCGAGCCGATTCTGCATATGCAAACCCTCGATCTTGCACGGATCTACCTGCGTCCTGCATCCGGCGATAAGCGCGTCTCCGACTGGGCCGGTTCGCGCGATTGCATTCGTCTGCCGTCCGGCGCCCGAGCGGACGAGTGTCATGCCTCGCGCCGCCCCTTCCGCCGAAAGGCAGGCGTCGCTCGAGAATAGGCCGGGCGCTCGGCTTATCAGCATGCTCAGGACCGTCTCGATCCGCAGCTCGCGCAGCAGGTCGACGATCGCGGCTTGCACCGACACGTCGAGCCGGACAGATCAAGGTGATCGCAATGTGAAGGCGTTGTTGCGTTCCACGGCACGCCGAGCGGCGGCGCCCGGCGCCTGCGGCCGGCGCTCACCTGGCGAGCTCGCGGCGGAGCTCGAGCGCGAGCTCCGGGCGGTCGGTGATCACCGCCTCGACGCGGTCGTCGCCGAGCATCGAGCGCAGCAGGCGCCGGTCGTTGACCGTCCACACGAAGCTCGCCAGGCCGCGGTTCGCCGCCCACGCCAGCAGCCCCGCCCGTGCGAGCGTCGTCGGCACGCCCAGCAGCGAGACGCCGCTGTTCGAGACGCGCTCCTGCAGGCGGCGCGGGCGCCTGCCCGGACGCAGCAGCAGCCCGGTTCGCGTGTCCGGGGCGGCTGCGTGGACGGCCGCGAGTACGCCGTCGAAGAACGATGTGACCACGTAGCCGTCGGGCTCGAGGTGGCGCCTGAGCGTCGCGACGACATCGGCGACCGCGCCGCCACCGTCCTTGAGCTCGACGTCGAGCGCGATCCGCCCCGCCGCGAGCTCAACGAACTCCTCCAGCGGCGGCGCCCGCCCCGGACCGAGCCGCTCGCGGAGCTGCTCGAGGTCCATCGCCGCGACCGCGGTGCCGCCGACACGCGCATCGTGGATCGCCACCAGCTCGCCGTCACGGGTCCGCCGCACATCGAACTCGACCATCTCGCAGCCGAGCGCGATCGCGTCCGCCAGCGCCTGCAACGAGTTCTGCGGTGCATCGCGCCAGGCGCCGCGGTGGGCGGCGACGAGCGTGCCGGCGCTGTTCTGGCGCTCCATCGCCCGCAGACTATGCTCCCGGCCCGGATGGAGCGTGCGCCCGAATGCTTCCTGATCCTGATGGCCGATCAGCTCGCGGCGCAGTGGCTGCCGTTCTACGGCCACCCGCTCGTGCAGGCGCCGCACCTCTCGCGACTGGCGCGCGACGCGACCGTATACGAGTCCGCCTACAGCGCCTACCCGCTGTGCGCGCCGTCACGGGCGGCGATGCTGACCGGCCGCTGTGCGTCGTCGATCGGCGTCTACGACAACGCCGCCGAGCTGCGCGCCACGGTGCCGACGGTCGCGCACACGCTGCGCGCCGCCGGCTACCAGACCGCGGTCGCCGGCAAGATGCACTTCGTCGGCCCCGACCAGCTGCACGGCTTCGAGCAGCGCCTGACGACCGACATCTACCCGGCCGACGTCGACTGGACGCCCGACTGGGAGCGGCCGCTCGACCAGCCGCTGCCCTGGTACCACACGATGGAGAGCGTGCTGAACCCGGGCGTCTGCGCCGCGAGCATGCAGACCGACTACGACGAGGAGGTCGCGTTCGAGGCGGTCCGCCAGCTGCACGACCTCGGGCGCGGCGCCGACCAGCGGCCGTTTCTGCTGTTCGTCTCGTTCACCAACCCGCACGACCCGTGGGAGATCCCGTCGCGCCACTGGCGGCGCTACGAGCGCGAGCAGATCGCCGACCCGACGGTGCCGGCGATCGCGCTCGAGCGGGCCGACCCCCACAGCGCCCGGCTGCGGCAAATGTGCGGCGTCGACGAAGCGGCGCTGACCCACGACCAGATCCGGCGCGCTCGACACGGCTATTACGCGGCGATCAGCTATCTCGACGAGCGCGTCGGCGACGTGCTCGGCGCGCTGCGCGACTCGGGGCTCGAGGACCGCACGACGGTGCTGTTCACGGCCGACCACGGAGAGTTCCTGGGCGAGCGGGGGCTCTGGTACAAGATGTCGTTCCTCGAGCAGTCGGTCCGTGTGCCGCTGATCGTCCGGCGGCAGGGTAGGGCTGCGCGGCGGGTCGCCGAACCGGTTTCGCTGCTGGATGTCGCGCCGGCGCTGCTGGAACTGGCGGGGCTCGGGAGCGGCGCTTCGCTGCTCAGCGCGCGGCCTGATGCGCCGGTCGTTTCCGAGTACCACGCCGAGGGCGTGCAGGCGCCGAGCGTCATGATTCGCTCCGGGCGCCACAAGCTGATCGTGTCCGGCGAGGACCCCGACCTGCTCTACGACCTCGAGTCAGACCCGCTCGAGCTCCACAACCTCGCCGAGGATGGGGCGTCCGCCGAGATTCGTGCGCGCCTGCGTGATCAGCTCTCGGCGCGCTTTGACCTCGACGAGCTCGATCGCCGCGTGCGCACCTCGCAGCGCGAACGCCGCCTCGTCTCAGACGCGCTTCGCAACGGCCGCTACACGTCCTGGGACTACGAGCCGCCGGCCGATGCGGCGAGCCAGTACGTCCACAACCGCGACGACCTGTACGAGCTCCAGCGTCGGGCGCGGCTCGAGGAACCGGGCGCGCGCCAGGCCTAGCGGGTAGCGTCCCACCGGATGTCGGGCTTCGATCCAGGACGCGCCTACGCGTTGCACCCAGATCTCGCTCTGCGCCACGAGCGCTTCGGGGCGCTGCTGTACCACTACGGCAACCGCCGCCTGACGTTTCTCAAGTCGCCGCAGCTGACGGCGGTGGTCGAGCAGCTCGGCGACTACGAGTCCGTCGACGCGGCGCTGGACGCCCACGGCGTCGATAACGCGGCGCGGCCGTCGATCGTCCAAGCGCTCGAGCGGCTCGAGACGTCGGAGGTGATTCGTGCCCGCTAGCCCGGAGCTGCGGGAGCGCTTCAAGCGCGGGCTCGAGGCTCCGATCTGCCTCACCTGGGAGGTCACCTACGGCTGCAACCTCGCCTGTGCCCACTGCCTGTCGTCGTCGGGCAAGCGCGACCCGCGCGAGCTGACGACCGCCGAGTGCAAGCGGCTGATCGACGAGCTCGCGCAGATGCAGGTCTTCTACGTCAACGTCGGCGGCGGCGAGCCGCTCGTGCGGCGCGACTTCCTCGAGCTCGTCGACCACGCGGTCCAGCGCCGCGTCGGCGTCAAGTTCTCGACCAACGGCGCCCTGATCACGCCCGAGGCGGCGGCCCGGATCGCCGCGACCGACTACCTCGACGTGCAGATCTCGATCGACGGCGCGATCCCCGAGACCAATGACGTGGTTCGCGGCCGCGGCAGCTACGCGCTCGCCCGCCGGGGTATGGACCGGCTTGCGGAGGCCGGCTTCGGGCCGTTCAAGATCTCGGTCGTGGTCACCCGCCACAACGTCTCAGAGCTCGACGCGCTCGAGGCGATCGCCGGCGAGTACGGTGCCCAGCTGCGGATCACGCGGCTGCGGCCGTCGGGACGTGGCGCCGCGGTCTGGGACGAGCTACACCCGACCGCCGCCCAGCAGCGCGAGCTGTACGAGTGGCTCGTCGAGCGTCCGCAGGTCCTGACCGGCGATTCGTTCTTCCACCTGTCGGCGCTCGGAGCGCCGCTCCCCGGCCTGAACCTGTGCGGCGCCGGCCGCGTCGTGTGCCTCGTCGACCCGGTCGGCGACGTGTACGCGTGCCCGTTCGTGCTGCACGACGAGTTCCTGGCCGGCAACGTCCGCGACCCCGGCGGCTTTTCGGGCGTATGGCGCGAGTCGGAGCTGTTCGCGCAGCTGCGCGAGCCACACAGCGCCGGCGCCTGCGCCTCGTGCGGGCTGTACGACAAATGCCAGGGCGGCTGCATGGCGGCCAAGTTCTTCACCGGCCTGTCGCTCGACGGGCCCGACCCCGAGTGCGTGCTCGGTCACGGCGAGCTGGAACTGATCAAGGTCGCCGGCCGGCCGCCGGTCGTGGCCGGGCACTCGAAGCGGCGCTGATGCCCGGCGGCTGGTTCGAGTCGGTCGCCGAGGCGCAGCGCCGCGCGGGGCGGACGCTTCCGCGCTCGGTCTACAAGGCGATCGTCGCCGGCTCCGAGCGCGGCCTGACGCTCCACGACAACCTGGCGGCGTTTGGCGAGCTGGGTTTCGCGCCGCACGTCGCCCAGGCGCCCGCGGCGCGCGATCAGGCCGTTTCCGTGATGGGGGCCGAGCTTGCACTGCCGGTGCTGCTCAGCCCGACCGGGGTGCAGGCGGTTCATCCCGACGAGGAGCTCGCCGTCGCGCGCGCCGCGGCGGCGCGCGGGACCGCGATCGGGCTCAGCTCGTTTGCGTCCAAGCCGGTCGAGGAGGTCGTCGCCGCCAACCCGCAGACGTTCTTTCAGACCTATTGGGCCGGCAGCCGAGACCGGATTGAGCAGCGCCTCGCGCGCGCCAAGGCCGCCGGTGTCGCGGGGCTGATCGTGACGCTCGACTGGTCGTTCTCGCACGGGCGCGACTGGGGCAGCCCCGTGATCCCGCAACGGCTCGACTTCAAGACGATGCTCGGGCTCGCGCCGGAGACGATCATCCGTCCCCGCTGGCTGCTCGCGTACGCGAAGGCCGGCGGGCCGCCCGAGCTGACGGTCCCGAACATGACGCTCCCCGGCGAGGATCCGCCGGGCTTCTTCGATGCCTACGGCGAGTGGCTGATGACGCCGCCGCCGAGCTGGGACGACCTGCGCTGGCTCGTCTCGAGCTGGGACGGGCCGGTGATGATCAAGGGCATCGCGCGCCCCGACGACGCACGGCGGGCGGTCGAGATCGGCGCGACCGCGATCTCGGTCTCAAACCACGGCGGCAACAACCTCGACGGCCAGCCGGCCTCGATCCGCACGCTGCCCGCGATCGTCGAGGCGGTCGGCGATCAGATCGAGATCGTGCTCGACAGCGGCATCCGTCGCGGCTCAGACGTCGTCAAGGCGCTCGCGCTCGGGGCGCGGGCGACGATGATCGGCCGCGCCTACCTGTGGGGGCTGGCCGCCAACGGCCAGCCCGGGGTCGAGAACGTGCTCGACATCCTGCGCGGAGGGATCGACTCCGCGCTGCGCGGCCTCGGTCGGGCGTCGGTGACTGAGCTCGAGCCGGCCGACGTGCTGGTCCCTGAGGGCTTCACGCGTTGACGCAGCGGCTGCGGTTCGACGATTCGACGCGGGTGCTCCGCGACGGCCGGGTGCTGGTCGGCGGGCGTCCGGCGCGCGTGCTGCACTTGACGGCGGCGGGGGGGCGGTGCGTCAGCGCCTGGCGCCAGGGCGCGGCGGTGGGGGACAGCGCCGGCGAGCGCCGGCTCGCGGCGCGCCTGATCGACGCCGGGCTCGCGCACCCCGTGCCCGCCGGCAGCCCGTGGACACGCGCCGACGTCGCGGTCGTGATCCCGGCCCGCGACCGCGCCGAGCAACTGGCCGAATGTCTGCAAGGCGTCGGGCCGGTGGCCGAGGTCGTGGTCGTCGACGACGGCTCGGATGACCCGTGCGCGATCGAGGCCGTTGCGCACGGGGCTCGCGTGTTGCGGCTCGATCGCCGCTCAGGACCGGCGGCGGCCCGCAACGCCGGTCTGGCAGCGACCAGCGCACCGCTCGTAGCGTTCGTCGACTCGGACGCGCGCCCACAAGTCGGCTGGCTCGAGCCGCTGCTCGCGCACTTCGCCGACGTACGCGTCGGCGCGGTCGCGCCCCGGATCCGCGTCGCGCCCGGCCGCTCGCCGCTCGACGCCTACGAGCGAGCGCGGGCGCCGCTCGACCTCGGCGCGAGACCGGCGATCGTCGGCCCGGGGCGCGGGGTCCGATTCGTGCCCGCGACAGCGCTCGTCGTCCGCCGCGGCGCGGCGCAGCACGGCTTCGATTCGTCTTTGCGCTTCGGCGAGGACGTCGATTTCGTCTGGCGGCTCAACGACGCCGGCTGGACTGTCCGCTACGAGCCCGCGGCAACGGTCGAACACCCGCGTCGGACGGGCCCATGCGCCTGGCTGCGGCAGCGGATCGAGTACGGCTCGTCGGCCGCGCCGCTCGCCACCCGCCATCCGGGCCAGCTGTCGCACATGGTGGTGCCCGGCTCGGTGATTCCGGCGCTCGGGCTCGTGATCGCCGGCCGGCCGCGCGGGGCGGTACTGACGCCGGGTCTGCGCCGCGAGCTTGCCCCGCTGGTCGCCCGGGCTCAGCTGCGCGCAGCGCGCCAGCTGCTCGACGCGGCCTGGCGCGCCTATCCGCCGCTCGTGCTCGTTGCAAGCACGAGCTCGCGGCGATTTCGGCGGCTCGCGTGCGCCGGCCTCGCGGCGTCGATCGCCGCCGACTGGCTCGAGCGCCGGCCGCGCCTTGACCCGCTGCGGTTCGGCGCTCTGCGCCTGACCGACGATCTGGCCTACGCGACCGGCGTCTGGCTCGGGTGCGTGAGGGCCCGCGAGGCGGGCCCGCTCACGCCGCGCATCGTGTTTAGATCGTCATCCCGCCAAACTGCCCGCCGGTGATGTTCAGCACCTGGCCGTGAACGTAGTTCGACCACGGCGAGCAGAGGAAGAACACGCCGCCGGCCGCCTCCTGCGGAGTTCCGGGCCGACCGAGCGGGATCATCAGCGGCGCCATCCCGCGCAGCTGATCCGGAATCCCGAGCTGCACCTTCTCGCCGCCGATCTCGATCGTGTTCGACTCGTCCTTTGATGCCGTCAGACGCGTCTCGATGTAGCCGAACGCGACCGCGTTGACGTTGATCTTGAACTGGCCCCATTCCTTCGCCAGCGTCTTCGTCATCCCGACGACTCCCGCCTTGCCCGAGGCGTAGTTCGCCTGGCCGGCGTTGCCCATCACGCCGGAGATCGACGAGACGTTGACGATCTTGCGGAACACCTCGCGGCCCTCCTCGCGCTCCTGCTTGGCCGGCTCGCGCATATGCGGCGCGACCGCGCGGCACATCCTGAACGGCACGACCAAGTGGATGTCGAGCATCCGCTGAAACGCCTCGTCGCTCATCTTGTGGATCGGCGCGTCGAGCGTGTACCCCGCGTTGTTGACCAGGATGTCGACCTTGCCCCATTCCTCGATCACCTTCTCGACCAGCCGATCGCAGACGCCGGGCTGGGTGAGGTCGCCCGCGAACACGATCGTGTCGCCGTCGATCTCGCTCGAGGTCTGCTCCGCGACGTCGCCGTCGAGATCATTGATCAGAACCTTCGCCCCCTGCCCGACGAGCAGCTCAGCCGTCGCCCGCCCGATCCCGCGAGCCGAGCCCGTCACGATCGCGACCTTGTCATCGAGGACTGTCATATCGACTACCGCCTTTTGGTTGTTCATCGTCAGCCGCGCGGATCTTGCCAATCAATGGGGGTAGTCTGCGGCGTCGATGAACGCTCCCGAGTGGCTCGCCGCCTTCGCCGCCAAACTTGGCGTCGACCCCCCAACCAAAGAAGAGTTCACGGCGATCCTCGACTTGACGGCCGAGGCCGCGCACGGTTCCCAGCGCGTCGCGGGGCCTGCGGCCGGCTGGCTGGCAGCCAAGGCCGGGGTCAGCCTCGAGGAGGCGCTCCGGCTCGCGAAAGAGGTCGGCGGCGATAGCTGAGCGCGAGCACGAGGTCGTCGTCTACGGTGCAACCGGCTTCACCGGCGGGCTGACCGCCGAGTACCTGGCCGGTCACGCGGCCGGCGCCCGGTGGGCGATCGCGGGCCGCA
This sequence comes from uncultured Solirubrobacterales bacterium, assembly GCA_963756655.1. Taxonomy (GTDB): domain Bacteria; phylum Actinomycetota; class Thermoleophilia; order Solirubrobacterales; family Solirubrobacteraceae; genus Palsa-465. Next base: position 192,909 of record CAVWOQ010000017.1, on the reverse strand, counting down.
ACCCGGCAAAGCTCGAGCAGACCCGCGCCAAACTCGCCGAGATCGACTCGGCGCTCGCCGACCTGCCGGTGATCGTGGCCGACTCGACGGATCCGGCGTCGGTGCGCGCGATGGCCGAGTCGACCAAGGTCGTGATCAGCACCGTCGGCCCGTACATCAACTACGGCGAGCCGCTGGTCGCGGCCTGCGCTGCCGCCGGGACCGACTACGTCGACTTGACCGGCGAGCCAGAGTTCGTCGACCGGATGTGGCTCGGTTACCACGCGCAGGCGGAGCGCACCGGCGCGCGGCTGGTCCACTCGTGCGGGTTTGACTCGATCCCATACGACCTCGGCGTGCTCTACACGGTCCTGCAGATGCCGGAGGGCGTGCCGCTGAGCGTTCAGGGCTATGTGCGCATCAAGGGGACCTTCTCGGGCGGGACGTACCACTCGACGATCCACATCCTCGGCCGGATGCGCCAGGGGCAGAGCGTCGCCCGCGAGCGCCGCAAGCTCGAACCGCGTCCCGAGGGCCGCACGGTGCGCGGCATCACCGGGCGCCCGCACGACGTCCCCGACGCAGGCGGCTGGGTGATCCCGTTTCCGACGATCGATCCGCAGACCGTGTTGCGCTCCGCGCGGGCGCTCGATCGGTACGGCCCCGACTTCAGCTACGAGCATTACCTGGTCCTCAAACGCGCGGCGGCGGTCGGCGCGTTCGCGCTCGGCGGCGGGGCGCTGGTCGCGCTCGCGCAGCTGGGGCCGACGCGCGACCTGCTGCTCAAGTTCAAGGATCCGGGCGAGGGCCCGACGCCCGAGCAACGCGCCGAGTCGTGGTTCAAGGTCCGGTTGAAAGCCGAGGGCGGCGGCCAGCAGATCACGACCGAGGTATCCGGCGGCGACCCCGGTTACGGCGAGACCTCGAAGATGCTCGCCGAGTCGGCGCTCTGCCTGGCCCGCGACGAGCTCGAGCAGCGTAGCGGCCAGCTGACGCCGGCGGTCGCGATGGGGCAGGCGCTGATCGACCGCCTGCACGCCGCGGGGATCGACTTCCGGCGCGTCGACTGATGGCCTACACCCCTCAGCAGGCGATCGACGTAGCCAACTCCGTTTTCGGGCGCCACCAGGGCTACCGGGCGCTGCACGCCAAGGGAACGCTGTGCGCCGGCGAGTTCACGCCGACCGCGCGCGCGCACGAGCTGACGCGCGCGGCCCACATGCAGGGCCCCGAGGTCCCGGCGACGATCCGCTTCTCGAACGGTTCCGGCGATCCCAACCACGCCGATTGGGCGCCGGACCCGCGGGGCCTGGCGATCAAGTTCTACCTGCCCGATGGCTCGAGAAGCGACATCGTCGCGGTCTCCTCGCCGCGCTTTCCAACGAGGACGCCCGACGGGTTCATCGAGCTCGTCGAGGCCCAGGGGGCCGGAGCTGCGGCGGCCTGGAAACTACCGCTGTTCCTCGTCCGCCACCCCGAGGCGATACCGGTGCTGCCGGCCGTCGCACCGACGCTCCTGGCGCCTGCCAGCTACGCGACGATCCCCTACTACGGCCTGCATGCGTTCAGGTGGCTCGACGCGAGTGGCGGCGAGCGCTACGTCCGCTACACGCTGCGGCCGGCGGCGAGCGCCCCACGGCCGAACCCACGGGCAGCGCGCCGGCTCGGCCGCAACTACCTCCAGGACGAGATCGGCAAGCGGATCGAGGCCGGGCCGGTCCTGTTCTCGCTCGAGGTGCAGATCGCGCAGCCGGGCGACCGGGTCGAGGACCCGAGCGCTGCATGGCCCAAGCAGCGCCGGCGCGTGACCGTCGGGACGCTGAAGATCAACCGTCTCGAGCACGAGCGCGAGCAGCATGGCGACGTCCTCGTGTTCGACCCGTCACGGGTCACCGACGGGATCGAGTGCTCCGATGATCCGGTGCTGCGCTTCCGTCCGGACGCATATTCCGAGTCGGTCAAACGGAGGACCTGATGGCGGCCAAGTGGACCGCCGCCGAGATCCCCGATCAGAGCGGCCGAACGGTCGTCGTGACCGGCGCCAACAGCGGCCTCGGGCTCGCCACCGCGCGCCAGCTGGCGAACGCCGGCGCGAGCGTCGTCGCCGCGTGTCGCGATCTCGCCAAGGGACGCGAGGCGTTCGGCGGCGATGTCCGCGAACTCGATCTCGCCGACCTGGCGTCGGTCCAGGCGTTCGCCGATCAGCTCGCGACTGACCACGATCAGCTTGACCTCCTGATCAACAACGCGGGCGTGATGGCGCCGCCCCGGCGCCTGACCAAGGACGGCTTCGAGAGCCAGTTCGGCACCAACCACCTGGGTCACTTCGCGCTCACCGGCCGGCTGCTGCCGCTCCTGTCCGCGGCGCCGGCCCCGCGCGTCGTGACCGTGTCGAGCGGCATGCATCGCAGCGGGACGATCAAGTTCGACGACCTGCAGCGCGAGCACGGCTACAACAACTGGCAGGCCTACTCCCAGTCCAAGCTCGCGAACCTGGAGTTCTGCTTCGAGCTCCAGCGCCGCGCCACGGCCGCCGGCAGCGCGCTGCTGAGCCTCGCGGCGCATCCCGGCTACGCGGCCACAAATCTCCAGTTCGCGGGCCCGGCGCGCGCGTACGAGCGCTGGTTCATGGCGATCGCCAACAAGGTCTACGCCCAGAGCGCCGAGATGGGGGCGCTGCCGACCCTGTACGCCGCCACGGCCCCCGACCTCCCGGGCGGGACGTTCGTCGGTCCGGACGGATTCATGGAGGGGCGCGGTCACCCGAAGGTCGTGACCGCGGCCGGGAAGGCCTACAAAGAGGACGACTGGCGCCGGCTGTGGGATGTCTCAGAGCAGCTGACCGGCGTCCACTACGAGTTTTGACCGATCTCCGCTCAGACGGCGCTGCGGCGCTCGAGTGGGCCGCGTCCTATCTCGAGCGCGTATCCGAGCTGCCGGTGCTGGCCCAGGTCAAGCCGGGCGAGATCCGCGCGGCGCTGCCCGACCACGCGCCCGACGAGCCGGAGCCGTTCGCCGACGTGCTCCGCGACCTAGACGAGATCCTGCTGCCCGGCGTCACGCACTGGCAGCACCCGCGCTACTTCGCGTACTTCGCGACCAGCGCCTCGGAGGCCGGGATCCTGGCCGAGCTGTTGACGGCGACGCTCAACTCGGTGTCGTTCCTGTGGCGCACCGCGCCGGCCGCGACCGAGCTCGAGTGGGTCGTGCTCGAGTGGCTCGCGAAGCTGCTCGGTCTGCCGGAGGGCTGGCACGGCCACATCGAGGACACCGCGTCGACGTCGACGTTCGCGGCGATGATCGCCGCCCGCGAGGCGACCGGGCGCGACCTCGTCGTCTGCTCCGAGCACACTCACTCGGCCGCCCAGAAGGGCGCCCGGATGCTCGGTATGCGCCTGCGCGAGGTTCCGACCGACGACCAGTTTCGGCTCCGCGTCGACGCGCTCGGCGACCTGAGCGAGGCGGCGATCGTGGTCGCGACGGTCGGCACGACCGCCTGCGCGGCGGTCGATCCGGTACCGGCGATCGCTGACGCGTGCGAGGCGGCCGGGGCGTGGCTGCACGTCGACGCCGCGTACGCCGGCACGGCGATGGTGTGCCCCGAGTTCCGGTGGGCGTTCGAGGGCGTCGACCGTGCCGACTCGCTGGTCGTCAACGCCCACAAGTGGATGCTGACGCCGATGGACTGCTCCCTGCTGTGGACCAGCCGGCCGGCCGATCTGCGCGCCGCGTTCAGCCTCGTGCCCGAGTTCCTGCGCACGCCGGACGCCGAGGATGCGCTGTCGCTGAGCGAGTACGGGCCGGCGCTCGGCCGCCGCTTCCGGGCGCTGAAGCTGTGGGCGGTGCTGCGCTGCTACGGCCGCCTGGGGCTCCAGGAGCACATCCGCTCGGGCGTTCGCCTGGCGTCGGCGTTCGAGCAGTGGGTGCGCGACGAGCCGGGCTGGGAGGTGTGCGCGCCGCGCCACTTCTCGCTCGTGTGCTTCCGGCTCGAGGGCGGCGACGACCGCAACCGGGCGCTGCTGGAGCGGGTTAACGCGAGCGGTGAGATCTTCATCTCGCACGCCGCGCTCGACGGCCGCTACGTGCTGCGGCTGGCGGTCGGGCAGGAGAACACCAGCGAGCTGGACGTCCGCCAGGCCTGGGATGTTCTCCGTCGCGAAGCGGCTGATCTGTAGCCTCATCGGCTTATGACCGGAAAGCGGTGCATCGTTGGTGTCGCGGTCGCGGTCGCGATTGTCGCGCTTGTCGGGGCGCCCGCGGGCGCCGCGCCGATCCCCTCGCGCAACGTGCCCCGCCGTAATGAGAGGATGCTCGTCTGCGGCTAACGGCGTGCGCGCATCGCGGCGACCTCGACGCGGATATGTGATCGCACGGATGCCGGGACGCCGACTGTCGCTGCCGACGCGGCGCGGGACGTACCGAGGCAGACCACCGTCGCCTGGATCGTCGCCGACGCGGCCGAGTTGTCGTTGACCATCACCACGTGCCAGCCGCGTCCGTCGTTGTCAGGCTCGTCGTAGCCGATCGTCCCGAGCACGGGTGGTGTCATGCCGCCGTACAGTCCACCGCCGGTCGCGATCCCGCCACTGGGACAGCGCGCGTCGGAGGACCCGACCTCGCATTGCCCGGTCGTGTCTGTGCCCGCGGCGCACATCGTCGCGATCGGCCCGAGCTTGTCGGCGTATGCGAGCGCGGGCTGGAACTTCTTCAGCACGCTCGGCTTGATCTGCTTGATACTCGTGATGACGTACTGGCTCGCTGCGGTGGCCCCGCCCGCGACCAGGATCAGCGCCACGACCGCCGCGACGACGGTCGTAATCGAACGTTTCCCCATGGACCCCTCCCCTTGTGTAGTGCGGCCCGTGCGACGAACGTACCCTTTGCTGCCCGGGAATTCAAGATGACCGAACACCAGCTCGACTCGCACCTGCGCAACCTCTCCCCCGAGGAGCTGCGGTACGTGATGGCGCTGCTGCGCTACCACGCTGGCTGCGCGCCGAGTACGTCAATCCGGGCTCGTGGGGGGTCGAGAAGCGGCGCGGAGCCGAGATCGAGGCGGCGGTCGACGAGCTCGTCGCGCGACTGAGAAATCCCCCGCCCGCGCCGCGGGCGTAGGGGCTCTTATGGAGTCCATATGCGCTCGAGAGCCGCGAAGCCAAGCGGGGTGGGCGATTGCGGCGCCCCAAGGCCGTGATGGCAAGGCAGATGGCAAGGTTGGCGACCGCGGTCGCCATCAGCCGCGGCTGACACCGGTTCGCTTTCCAATCGAAAAGCGAACCGCAAGCTCAGCGCCCGCGGGCATAGAGTGCGCCCTCGATGGCCACCTCGACGCGAGCTCGCCGGCGCAAGCAGCAGCGCCGCGACCCGCTCGCCGCCGGCAGCGATGAGGCGATCCGCGTGGTGCGCGGCTGGGTCGAGCAACGGGCGCGCGTTGGCTCTGGGCGCCAAGAGGTAGAAGCCGCTCTGCGAGCGCGCGAGCGCCGCGACCGCAAACGGTTCGTCTGAGCGCCGCCACCCGAGGCGCGGGATTCATTCCAATCGGAACGAATCTCGGCTGAACGCCGCCGTTCAGTGGTGCCATAGCATTCGGGTTATGAATGGCTCCGAACCCGCTGCGCCGGCGCCGGTCGCGCGGAAGATGCTGTCCGCGCAGGTCGATACCCGGGTCATCCGCGAGCTGCAGGCGCGCGCCGCCGAGGAGGACCGCTCCGCGTTGAGCTTGGTGCGGGCGGCAATCAAGGCGTATCTCGCGGAGGGCGCCGATGGCTAAGGACCCCGTCGCCGAGGCCTTGGAGGGCGTCAAGAGCGCAGAGGCCGCGCTGCACGCGGCGCAGGAGGCGCTCGAGCAGGCGCGCACCGCGCTCGAGGTTGCGTTCGCGCACAAGGGCTGGTCGCGGCTGATCGGAGGGCTCGATCCCGGCGCCGCGGCGATCTATACGTCGCCGCTGTATCCGAATGCGCTGACCCAGGGCCAGCTCATCGCGCATCTGCAGATGACGGCGGCCGCATGACGTTCGCTTCGACGAGCGCTGTCGCGAAGACCGCCAGAGGCGTGGCCCGGGCTCATGCCTGCCCGGCCACGCCGGGTGGTGGCCCGTGGGCCTGATCGCCTTCATCCGCGGCCAGTGGCGAGAGGTCCCCGACGAGCAGCCGCCCTCGCGGTTCTACGTCAACGCGGCCGGCATCTTGGTCGACCGCGAGCTGGAACAGATTGCCCGTCCAAGGCCGAGGTAGAAGAACGCTCGCGCGCTGTTGCCCGCCAAGCTCGCGAAGCCGAGCAGAGCGCAGCGCTCGAGCAGGCACGCGCACAAGAGGCGGCCGAGCGCCGCCTGCTCGATGCCCAGACCCGCGGCTGGCGGAGCGGCCAGTGAACGTTGCGCCGCATGAGAGCCGGCATGTCGCGATGGCGGTGCTCGAGGGCGCGGTCGTTGAATCGGTCGACGTGATGGGCGGCCGAGGATTTGACGGGCTCTGCCGATACGCGATGCGGGTGCATGACCGAGACAGCGCTCTCGCAAGGGCGAGGATCGTCTTGGCGCCGTTCGTGGCTGAGGGCAGCGCGCCGCCTTGGCCGCTGCGGTCAGACCGCTCCGACGATGAGGCCGACGTGGCGCGAATCGCCGACCAGATCGGGATGACTCAGCGCGAGTACGAGCGCGTCCTCCGCGACACCGCCAGCATCATGCGCGAGCCGCGCTTCAAAATGCTGCACGCCGCCATCGCCGCGGCGCTCCGCAAGGACGGGTACCTGACCGGCGTCGAGCTGCGCCGGATAGCGCTCAAGCATCGCCCGCCGCTCGAGCCGATTGTTGTCGGCGGGCGCAAGTTCGCGTCGGCATGGGATGTGCCGCTGAACCTAATCGAGAACCCCCACGAGCGACCGATCAACGGCGACGGCTACGAGGTCGACTACTAATGGCAAAGCCAGCCTGGTGGTGGACACAGCGGGCCGAGGCGGCGCTCGAGCTCAGCGCACTCACCGGCGGACAATCAATGAACTGAAGCTGGCTGCTGCTTTTCGATCCAAGCAGCCACTCGACCAGACTGCTAGGCCGGCTACTGCTCGATTAGGGGAAGCAGGAGCCGTGCCCTGCCGTTTGGCGATTTGCGAGACGAGCTCCGCCGGAGCCGGCTCTGCCCTGCGTTGGCGTCGCGACGAGCATTCGCCGCTTCCGGTCGCACCGCGAGCAGTAAAGCCGATTGGTGGGTCGAGCAGAGTGCTTCGCGTCCGAGTCGGTCATCTCGCTGCCGCGCGAGCTAGCAAGCGCATTTGTCGTGCCAGAGCAGCGGCGCTACGAATCAGCCGCCGTCCCGGCAGGCGTTGGCCCTCGATCAAGCAGGCACTCTGCGGGTGGTTTACCGAGCGTTCGTTAGCTGTCTTGACCGCAGGCGCCGGGGGTGAGACATTTTTTCGGCCAAGGCGCGAGCTTGGGCGGCCAAGAGTGCGAGGCCAGCAAGCTCTGGAGCACCGAGTGCGCGCCGCCAATTGAGGATCGCGAGGTGATGTGATGCCAGCTGGTGTATGGATCGTGAACCTTGCCGTCCTGGGTGCCGTCCTCTGGGCTGATCTTGGAACGAAGGAGATCACCTGGCGAAGGGTCCTGCGCCCGGTGATCGTGGCGATAGTCGCGGTGGCGATCTTCGTCAAGAGCCCACAGATGTCGGGCAGAGGTCTCGCCCTTGAGCTGGTCGGGCTCGCGGTCGGCTTGGCGCTCGGTGCTCTGGGATCGCTCCTGCTGATGACGATCCGGAGAGATCCGGCCACCAACAAGCTCATCAGCATCGCCGGAGCGGGGTACGCCGCGTTCTGGATCATCGTGATCGGTGCGCGGCTGATGTTCACCTATGGGGCGAACCACTGGTACAACCACGCTCTGGGCACGTGGCTGTTTACGAATCGCATCACGGTCGATGGCCTGACCGACGGCCTGATTCTGCTCGCGATCGGCATGGTCCTTGCCCGCGTCGTGCGCTTCGCGCGGGTCCTCAGGACAGACACTGCAGCCGAGAGAGTCCGGATAGCCTGACCCCACAGCAGCGACCCCCGGTGGCCGCGTGTTCATCGGATCCTCCGGCGCCGCGTATCAAACGCGACTACCGGCCGCCGTGACTCGACAACGACAAGAAACCCAACCAACGAGCCGACGTGCCGGGCAGGTCCTCCAGGCGAGCGATCCGCCCGTGTGGCGCGGCGTCATCGTCATCAATGACGGCGGCTTCGGAGAAGACCCCCACCGCTAAGCGCCGAACAGGGCATAGCACGGCTCTTGACCGGACTACCGCTCGTCGACGTTCTCCACAGATGTAACACTCGCGAGCACCTGCGCTTCACGGTCCTGCCGTCGGGCTCGCACGATCGCCGTCAGCTCATGGCCGAAGCCAATCGACGGTCCTCCGACGAGCTCCCAAGAACGCGCGATCCCGATGAAGAAGCAGACGACTACGAGCACCGCGATCCCCCTCGCAGCCCCCACGTCACCCGCTCTGGAGATGAGCCGCAGCGCGTAGTAGAGCTGAAGACCGAATACAACGACGAGGCCAGCCAGGAACAGGACGTCTCGGGGCGGGACGGGATGGGACTTACGAACCCGGCGCAGCGACAGCAATGAGCCGGCAACGAACAGCAGTCCTAGAAGACCGACGACGAACGCTGGGCCGCCCAACCCTATCCCGGGAACCAGGCCGAACAGCGCGACCGCGAGCGCGTTGCTAAACGATGTCAAGGCGGCCGACGCGCGCAGTCGGTGCGCCTGATCGGCGTTCTCAGATGTCAGTCGCTCTTGTGCGACTGAGATCGCAACAAACAGCAACCCGATCAGTGCCCCGGCGACGCCGGCAGACGCCGCGAAGAAGGTATCGAAAGAGTGCGGCGTCATCGGCCCGAGAGTATGGATCCTCCGCGGGGCGCGAGTCCGGGCGACACGGGCGCGAGCCGATAGTAACGCGGCGCGCGCGCCGTGGATCCGCAGGCCTGCTGTTCGATGCCCAGCAGACCTGCACCCGCCGTGCGCGGCATGCAGGGCGCGGTCGCTGCTTCCCCTGGGCGAGCGGCAGCCGTCGTCGTGGCTGAGGTCGTCGCTGCTTCGGGCTAATTAGCAGCAGCAGATCGGGCTCGCCCTGAACCTGCTGAGCCGGTCGGCCGCGAGACTGCCGCAACTCGATCGAGGCAGTCGTGGCGCTCGCACGGTGATCATGCAAGCCCCAGGGCTTAACGCGGCCTTCGGCCTGGCGAATCGGAGCGGCGGCCCGGCCAAGCTGCAGTTCGGCCGTGACAGGGTGTCCTGGCGCGCGGCTACACGAACCGCTTGACGAACGCGAGCGCTTTGTCGCAGACCTCGCGCCAGCCGCTGTCGATCGTCAACGAGTGACCGCGGCCATCGATCTCGACGATTTCGGTCACGCCGTCGTTGCGGCGCTCGTGCTTGAACGACGCGTTGGCGATCACGTACGGAACCGTGTGGTCCTTCTCGCCCACGAGGATCAGCATCGGGCCGCGCTCGGGGTTCTCGGTGTCGACCTTGTCCTCGGTCCAGGGGTTCAGGTTCGCGCTTGCGGCCTGAAACAGGACTTTGCCGGGGCCCGCAACCGAGTACTTCTCGTAGAGCTCCTTCGCCTCGTCGTCGTCGAGCATGTTCGCGAACCCGTATTTGAACTGGTCATAGGTCAGCGGCACCGCACGACTGCGGTTGGCCGGGTTTCGCAGCACCGGCGAGCCGGACTTCAATGCCGAGAACGGCAGCGGGAGGACGCCCCGGAACGGCGCCGGGCAGATCGGCACCGAGACGGCCGCGAGCCCGCGCCCGGGAGAATCGCGGTCAGCAGGCCCCGAACGAGTGCCCGATGATCGCCGGCTTTTGGTCGAGAGCCCGATCACTTCCTGGTAGTGGTCGGCGATCTGGCCGATCGACTTGTTCGCGAACACCTCCGGATGCGCGTGCGCCTCTTCGGTGGTCTCGGGGTCGTCGGGCCAGCCCGGGGCGGCGGTCGCGTAGCCGGCCTCCTCGAAGACGGCCCGCCACAGGTCCCAGCTGTTTGGCAAGAGCCAGAGGCCGTGAACGAAGACGACCGGCTTCTTGCCCGCGCCGTTGACCTGCTTGACCTCGTGATGACGTACTCGGTGCAGCTGCGGTCGTCGCTACCCGGTGTATCAGTCATTGCGTTCCTTCCCTATCCGGGGTGACTCAGGGAACCTGTGCACGATCTGATCAAATCCCATCCGGCTTGGCCAGATGGGGGCAAGCACCCAGTGGCCGCGCGGCGCTCGAAGCGCTGCTTCGAGCCCTCCCAGCTACGCGGGTGCAGCCAGAGGCCGTGTACGAGGACGATCGGCGAGGCGAAACCCTGGGAAGTCATTGGGGGGTGTCCTCTGTCGGGGCCCGCCAGGCGGGGCCAAGCCCACGCAAACAGTACCGCTTGAGGCGTAGGGGAGCCGTCTCCACGTCCCGGGCCTCGTTACTGCTGCGGGCTAGAAGCGACAGCGCAGCCCCGGTCCGGTTCGCGGCAAGAAGCCTACGGCGCGCGGCTGCGCACCGGGACCGGCTGATGCTCGCGGTCGCGCCGCGCAGCATAGGCGGCCATCTGCCGCTCAAACTCCGGCCACCAGAGCGGTTCGTCGTCGCCGCCGCCCCCCGGAGCCTCAGGACTGAGACTCGGTGCTCCACCCGCACCTCCGTCGTGATGGTCCTCCTCTTCAAATGTGGCGAGATGAATCGCAACACCCATCGCCACGCTGCTCAAAGCGAACACGGAGACGGTGAGGGCCATCATCGGCACCGGCCCGTGGAGCACGATGACCAGAACCCACGCCCCAAAGGCGCCCGACATGCCGCAGCACGCCACCAACGGGCGAGCCACCCGCCGGATGCGCGCCCGGAGCGCAATCCACAGCAGCGCCAGATTCAGCGCCACGACGGCCACGACGCAGAGGATGATCGGGTAGCTCATGGCGGACTGGTGGAAGTGAGCGGCTGGGTGCGCATCGTCTCACGTTTTGATCGCTGCGACCAGTGCTGCTTTTCGATTGTCGATACGCCTCGCTTCGTCGTCGAACCGGCAGCACGACCAGGACTGCGCTTGCGGGCTAAAAGCAGGAGCACGCGGAACATGACCCTCGGTCCACAACATCTGCCAATTGAGCCACAAGTTCCAGATGAGCCCGAACAGCCACCTCCGCGCCAAACTCCGCAAGGTGTCAAGTGAGCCCGATCTGCCATGCATCGTGGACGGTTGCCCGATCCAGCAGGAGCGCGCGGCCGGTGCGAGAAGCATCGCCGGCATACGTGCGAGAGCGGTCAAGACGGCGCCGAGCCGTTGAGCGCGCAGGCGAGCAGCAGTCGAGCCGAACGCATCGCAGAGCAAGCGCAGCAGCGGTGAGCTGACGAGAGCAGCGCTGTGGGCCCGGCCACGGCGTGTAGCGTGGCGTTCAGGCATCGCACGGGGTTAGCCCGCTGCAGCGGGGAAGGGAAGGAGAAAAACGCCCTCCTTTCGACGCAAATGCTCGCGCCGGCGCTCCGAGCAGCAGCGCTCTCTGCTCGAGGCCCGATACGGCCAAGATGGCAAGAAGATGGCAAGGGACAAAGCGCAGCAGGCGTGGCGGCCGCGGGCGCCGATATCGCCGATCTGCAGGCAAAGCGCAGCAGGCCGCAATGAGCGCAGCAGCGCGCCCTTATGGAGTCCTTACGCTGCGCCGGGCATCCTGACTGACGTGCGGGTATTAATCGCCGAGGACGAAGTTCGACTCGCGGACGCGATCGCTCGCGGGCTGCGGCGCCAGGGGATGGCTGTCGACCTCGCGCCCGACGGCGAGCAGGCGCTGGTCAAGGCGCGGGTCGTCCGCTACGACGTGCTGGTGCTGGATCGGGACCTGCCGGGCGTGCACGGCGACGACGTCTGCCGGACCGTGCGCGACGAGCGCCCGGAGACGGGGATCCTGATGCTGACCGCGGCCGGGGCGCTCGAGGACGTGGTCAACGGGCTGTCGCTCGGGGCCGACGACTACCTGCCAAAGCCGTTCCGGTTCGCCGAGCTGGTCGCCCGGATCCATGCGCTCGCGCGGCGCTCGACCCCGAGCCGGCCGCCGGTGCTGCACCACGGCGAGCTCGAGCTGGATCCCGCCCGCCGGCGGCTGATGCGCGGGGGCGCAGAGATCGAGCTGGCGCGCAAGGAGTTCGCGGTGCTGGAGGTCTTGATGGCCGCCGACGGGGCGACGGTGTCGGCCGAGCAACTTTTGGAGCGCGTGTGGGACGAACACACCGATCCATTCACTAACGTTGTCCGCATGACGATCATGACGCTGCGCCGCAAGCTCGGCGATCCGCCGGTCGTCGAGACTGTGATCGGAGTCGGTTACCGGATGGCGTGATGGCCGGCCCGGGTGCTGCGACGACGGGGGCCGCCGCATGAGGCTGGCGCCGACGATCCGCCTGCGTCTGACGCTCCTGTACGGGACGGTCTTCCTGGTTACCGGCGCGGTGCTGCTGACGATCGGCTTCCTGCTGGTCCGCAGCGGCCTCCAGGACCATCACCAACTGACCGAGGTCGCGCGCCGGCTTGGGCGCAGGCCCGCCTCGTCTGACCATCTGCTGAGCCGCGCGCTCGGCTTCCCACCGGGTTCGCCGGAGCTCAAGCTCGCGCGGGAGATCCAGCACCAGCTCGTGAACGATGACCTGCACCGCCTGTTCGTCGAGTACCTGGTCGCGCTGCTCGCCGTCACGATGGCGTCGGTCGCGACCGGCTACCTGCTGGCCGGACGGGCACTGCGGCCGCTGCGCGACATCAGCGCCACGGCGCGGCGCGTGTCGGGCGAGAACCTGGGCGAGCGGATCGCGCTCCAGGGGCCGGCCGACGAACTGCAGGAGCTCGCCGACACGTTCGACGGGATGCTCTCCCGGCTCGATGCCGCCTTCGCGAGCCAGCGCCACTTCGTCGCCAACGCCTCGCACGAGCTGCGAACGCCGCTGGCGATCATCCGCACCGAGGTCGACGTCACGCTCGCCGACCCCGACGCATCGATCGCCGAGCTGCGGGCGATGGGTGAGGCGGTGCGCGAGACCGTCGACCGCTGCGAGCGGTTGATCGGTGGCCTGTTGATGCTCGCGCGCAGCGAGGCGGCCGCCGGCCACGGCGAGGCGGTCGACGTCGCGGCGCTCGCGGGCGACTGCATCACCGACCTCCGCGCTCGCGCCAACGAGGCGCACGTCGAGGTCCGTGACCACCTCGCGCCTGCCTGGACGCGCGGGGAGCCGGCGCTGATCGAGCGCCTGGTGGCGAACCTGCTCGACAACGGGATCCACCACAACGAGCCGGGCGGCTTCCTCGAGGTGACGACCCGCGTCGACGACGGCCGCGTCGTGCTCCACGTGATCAACGGCGGCCACCGGATCGACCCGGCCGAGGCAGAGCGGCTGGCGCAGCCGTTCCAGCGCCTGGATCGCTCCGTGCACGGATTCGGGCTCGGGCTATCGATCGTGCGCTCAGTCGCCGAGGCGCACGGCGGCACGACGACGATCACGGCCCGCGCCGAGGGCGGGCTCGACGTGCTCGTCGAGTTGCCGTCGGCACCGGCTGCGCGTGTACCCCGCGGCCAGCGGGCGCTGACGAAGAGCTAGCCCAGCTATCAGGCGATCCTCAGCTTCCCCTTACGCCAAGCTGACGCATCGCCACTTAGGCTCAGATCATGTCGAGTTGGCGTCGCCGAAACGGAGGAGACGGGCGGCGAGACAAAGGCCACCCCGCGCCATGTCTTGCCCACCGTCGCCTTGTGACGCGAGCTCGCTGCGACGAAAGTGCGCCTCGTCGCGCGCGGGTGAACAACCTCCCCGCGATCCGGGGTACCGGCGGCGGCCCGGGCTTTGACTCCCGCCCGGGCATGCCCGCCGGACCTCGGAAGACCTGCGAACGCGGCCGCTAGTCATCGCCCGCGGCTCTGGCCGTCAAGCCGGCGAGGCCGTCGGCCAACGCCTGCACCGCCGGCGCTGCATCTGCGCCCAGATGGTGGCGCGCGGCGATCCAGGCCGGGTCGTTGTAGGTCAGCCACACCTCGCCGTCGGCGGCCTCGAACGCGAGCGCCTTGACCGGCAGGTCGATCCCCGCCGTCTGGTTGGCGATCATCAGCGGCGTGCCCCCGCGCGGATTGCCGAAGATCAGCAGCAGCGTGTCGCGCAGCTCCATCCCCACCTGCGCCGCCCCGGCCGCGTGATCGACGCGGGCGAACACGTGCAGGCCGGCCGCCGTCACGCCGCGCTCGAGGCGGTCGATCGTCTCCGACACCGAGTGACTGCTCCTGATCGTGATCAGCCCGTCGTCAACGCTCAACGCCCACCTCTTTCGGTCGCCTGGCGCTGATTTTGACGTACGGCGCCTGACGCGAGCGGGCGTGGGTCCATGCCCGGCCGATGGCGTACGCGGCGGCGCTCATCACCCCGACGTAGAATCCGACGGGCCAGTTGGTCTGGTATGAGAGTGCGATCGCGGCCCAGGCGACAAGCACGGCGATCGCGATCGACAGCGCGATCGCGATCGGCGGACGGTTGGTGAATGCCCGGGCGGCGGCGGGCGGCCCGATCATGAGGCTGAAGATGAGCGCCGTTCCGACGACGGGGACGGTCATCGTCGTGGCGAGCGCGACGAGGATCAGAAAGCCGAGCTCGATCGAGTAGGGCGTGACGCCGCGGGCCTGGGCCGAGTCCGGGAGCACCGAGGAGAGCAGCAGCGGCCGGTAGAGCAGCGCGAGCGCGGCGAGGCAGACGGCGGCGAGGACGATCGTGGGCGCCAACTGGTTGGCGCTGATGCCGAGCACCTCGCCGAACAGCAGCGAGTAGATCTGGGGCGCGTACTCAACGCTGAAGCTCAGAAACAGAGCGCCGAGGCCCAGCATGAACACGAGCGTCAGCGCGGTCGCGACGTCGTGGCGCCCGCGGCGGCTGAGCGATCCGATCCCCAGGGCCGCCCCGAGCGAGAAGACGCCGAGCCCGATGAGCGTGTTGACGCCGACCAGGCTGGCGGCGGCGGCGCCGGCGAACGAGCCGTTGGGGATCGCGTGAGCGACGAACGCCGAGCCGCGCAGCACGACGAAGAAGCCGACCGCGCCGCCGACGATCGCGACGATCGTGGCGACGATCCAGGCGTTGACCATGAACCCGGAGAACATCGTCTTCAATGGCGTCGGCCGGAGATGATTCGCGACCCGAGGTAGGCGATCAGGACCAGCGTGACCACGAAGAAGCTGACCGGCCAGCCGTGATGCAGTGGCGGCCAGTCGTAGCTGTCGTACGCGAGCAGGATCCCCAGCCACATCGCGCCGATCCCGAGCGCGGCGGCGATCACGATCGCGCGGCCGGGACGGCGGGTGAGCGCAAGCGCGGTGGCGGCGGGGCCAACGAGCAGCGCGGTCGACAGGATCGCTCCGATTGTGTCCGCCGACAGCGCGACCGCGAGCGCCATCGCCAGCAGGTAAAGGGCGCCGATGGCCCGGACCGGGAGCCGGCGCGCGGCGGCGAGCTCAGGGCTGACGGAGACCAGCAGCAGCGGCCGGTAGAGCGCGACAGTGATCGCCAACGCGACGGCCCCGAACGCGGCGACGAGCGGCAGCGTCGACGTGTCGAGCGCGAAGATCGATCCGAACAGGATCGTGACCGTCGCGCCGGTCGTGCTCTGAGAGGTGGTGGCGATGTACAGAAACAGGGCGGCGAGCCCAAAGCCCGCGCCGAGCACGATTCCCGTCGCGAGGTCGCGGCCGCGGGCACGCTGGATCCCGATCAGCTCCATGATCCCTGCGGCGGCGACCGAGATCGCGACGAACCCCCACAGCGGCGCGATTCCGACCAGATACGCGCTCGACCCGCCGGCGGCGCCGATGTCGCCGAGCGCCTCGCCGGCGAACGACTGGCCGCGGATCACCGTGAACACGCCGACCGATGCGGCGACGATCGCCACGAGCGCCCCGACCGCGAGCGCCAGCTCGACGGAGCTGCTGGAGAAGAACCCAGGCGCGATGATCGCTGCGAGGCGCGCGGGCATGATGAGTTGCTAGACGATCTCGACCGGAGCTTCGCCGGCGTGGTCGGCCGCGGCGTGCTGATCGTGCCCGGCGCCGGCGACGACGAGCACGCGGCCGTGGACGCGGAGCACGTCCACGTGGTGGCCGTAGAGCCCTGAGAGCACGTCGGAGCGGACGACCTCGTCGGTAGTGCCGCTGGCGGCGCGCCCGGCGGCTAGATAGACGATCCGGTCCATCACCGGCAGCAGAGGGTTCATTTCGTGGGCGGAGATCAGAACCGCGATCCGCTGCTCGGCGGCGACCCCGGACAGCAGCGCGACGACCTCCTGCGCGCTGCGCAGGTCGAGGTTGGCGAGCGGCTCGTCGAGCAGCAGCAGCGCAGGACGGCTGATCAGCGCATGCGCGATCAGGATCCTCTGCTGTTCGCCGCCTGACAGCCGTCCGACTCGCTCGTCGGCGAAGGCGCGGGCGTCGACGGCGTCGATCATCTCCTGGACCCGCGCCCGCCGCGCGCGGGAAGGCAGCGGAATCCCGAGCCGCTGCCCGTCGAGCCCGAGCCCGACCAGGTCCCGGCCACGCAACGGCATGTCCGGGTCGAGCAGGAACTTCTGCGGCACGTACCCGACGTCACGCCCCGAGCGCGTTCCGCCGCCGACCCGCACGCTCCCCGATGCGGGCGCCTGCAGACCGAGAATCACCCGGAACAGGGTCGTCTTGCCCGCGCCATTGGCGCCGATCAGCCCGGTGAACTCGCCCGCCCGGATCGAGAAGCTGACGTCATCGAGCACCGTCCGGCCGCCGAGGCGGACGCTGACGCCCTCGACGTTGAGCGCCTCCGTGGTGGAGAGAGCGCCGGTGGTCAATTCAGCCTCTGGGTGGAAACGTGATCGGCGACCGCCCGCTGCAGCGCGTCGACCTCCGCCAGCATCCATGACTGGTAGTCATAGCCTGGGGTGGGCATGGTCTCGTAGACCCCGACGACCGGAACCCCGTAGCGCCGCGCGTCGGCCAGGAACGATTGGGTCAGCGAATCAGTGACCTGCTGGTTGTAGAGAAATACCTTGACCCGGTGGCCGGAGAACAGTCCGTCCTGAAGCGTCACGTCCTGCGGCGACGGGTCGACCCCGTTCATGACGTCGGCCTGGAACGCGAACGGGGTCAGGTTCACCGTGTCCGCCGCCTGCAGCATGTAGTCGCCGACCGGCTCGGTGGTCGCCACTGGCGTGCGTGGGTAGCGCGCGGCGAACTGCCTCAGCGCCCGGTACCAGGGCTGCAGCGAGGCGTCGAACCGTTTCGCGTTGGCGGCGAAGTAGGCGGCGTGCGAGGGCTGGATCGCCGACAGGTCCCCGACCAGCGCGGCCGCGACCGCGGGCATCGTCCGCGGGATGTACCAGAGGTGCGGATTTGGCGTCGAGTCGGGAAGCCCGAGGAGTTTCTGGACGTCGATCACCCTCCGCGAGGAGCTCGGTGAGGCCGACTCGATCTTGTTCATGTAGGTGTCGTACCCGACCCCGTTTTGGACCACCAGCCGGGCTTGCGCGACGGTTTGCGCGACGCTCGGGCTCGCTTCAAACGTGTGGGGGTCAGTGTTGGGGTTGCTCTCGATGGCCGTCACCGAGACGTACCGCCCCCCGATCTGCGAAATCACGTCGGCGTACTCGTTCTCGGCTCCCACGGCCACGATCTGACCCGGGCCCGCCGACGCCGCGGCCGAGCCACAGCCGGCCACCGCGAGCGCGGCTGCCAGCGACAGGCCGATCCACCGTGCGGACCTGCGAGCGATCTTGGGGATTGCCAGAACCACGCCGAGCGAGCTTAACATAGAATGAGAGCAAGTCTCAATCTCGCGAGAGCGAGAACTACTCTTATTCCGATTTCCGTCCCGACCGAGAGCTATGCTTGATCACTTGGCAAACCAGACCACTTCGGATACCGGCGCCGATTGGGCTCAGCACGCACGAAGCGTGCTGGGGCGCGCGGGGCATCACCGCGGTGCGGCCCGCGACAGGCTGATCGACCTGTTGGCCGGACAGTCGTGCGCGCTGAGCGCCCTGGAGATCGAGGACGGACTGCGCCGCGGCCGGCGCGGCCAGGGACCCGTCGGGCGGGCGAGCATCTACCGCGTGCTCGAGCTGCTTCACGCGCACGACCTCGTCAACCGCCTCGACCTCGGTGACGGGATCGCTCGCTACGAGCCCTCCCACCCGGCTGGCGAGCACCATCACCATCATCTCGTCTGCGAGCAGTGCGGCAAGCTCGTCGCGTTCGACGACCCGGGGCTCGAGCGGGCGATCGACAACCTGTCGGATCGGCTTGGCGTGCGCGTCGAGAGCCACGAGGTGCTGCTGCGCGGCGCCTGCGAGCAGTGCGATTGACGGCTACCAGGCGTCGACGTTCGGGCGGCGCTTGCCTGTTCGACGCGGCGGCCGCTGCTCGAGCAGCATCTTGATCCAGCGGCGGCTGTCAGCCGGGTCGATCACGTCGTCGATCTCGAAATACGAGGCCATGTTGACGCCGCGGCCGCGCTCGTTGACGGCCGCGATCGCGTCTGCCGTCGCACGCTCACGCTCGGACAGGTCCTCGATCGCCTCGAGCTCGCGGCGCATGCCGAGTCTGACGGCGCCCTCCACGCCCATCGCCCCGAACTCGGACGTCGGCCAGCCGACGGCGAACAGCGGCGCCTTGAAGCCGCCTGCGGCCATCGCCTGCGCGCCGAGCCCGTAGCCCTTGCGGAGCACGATCGTCCCGGTCGGGACATCGAGGTTGGCGCCGGTCACGAACATGCGGGCGAAGTGGCGCACGGTCGCGGTGCGCTCGGCCTCGGGTCCGACCATGAACCCGGGCGTGTCGCAGAGGAACAGCAGCGGCAGCGCGAATGCGTCGCAGAGCGTCATGAAGCGCGCCGCCTTGTCGGCCCCGTCGGCGTCGATCGCGCCGCCGAGGTGGGTCGGGTCGTTGGCGACCACGCCGAGCGGCCTCGAGTCGATCCGGGCGAGCGCGGTGACGATCCCGGGCGCGAACCCGCGGCGTAGCTCGAGCGCGTCGTCGCACAGCACGTCGATCACCGCGCGGATGTCGTAGACGCGCTTGCGGTTCGCCGGGATCAGGTCGCGCAGCCGTTGCTGGTCGCGGGGGTGTGTCTCCGGCTGAACGTCGGCGAAATAGCTCAGATAGCACTTGGCCTTGGTGACCGCTTCGGCATCGTCGGCGACGCGCAGATCGACGACGCCGTTGGCGTACTGGACCTCGATCGGGCCCACTTCCTGCGGCTCGAAGCTCCCGAGCCCGCCGCCCTCGATCATCGCCGGGCCGCCCATCCCGATGCTGGCGTCCTCGGTCGCGATCACCACGTCGCAGCAGCCGAGCAGCGCCGCGTTGCCGGCGAAGCAATAGCCCGACGCGATCCCGACCAGCGGCACGAGGCCGCTGAGGCCGGCGAACAGCTCGAATGCACGGCAGTCGAGGCCCGCGATGATCGGTATGTCGGTGTCTCCGGGTCGGCCGCCGCCGCCCTCGGCGAACAGCACCACCGGCAGCCTTTGCCGCTCGGCGAGCTCGAACAGCCGGTCCTTCTTGGCGTGGTTGCGCATCCCCTGGGTGCCGGCGAGGACCGTGTAGTCGTAGGACATCGCGATGCACGGCTCGCCGTCGATCGCCCCGACGCCGCCGACCAGCCCGTCGGCCGGAGTGCGCTCGATCAGCTCCTGTTTTGACCGTCGGCGCTCCTGGGCGGCATAGACGAGCGGCGCGTACTCGACGAACGAGCCCGGGTCGAGCAGGTCGTCGAGGTTCTCTCGCGCGGTCCGGTGACCGCGGTCGTGGCGCTGCTTGACGGCGTCCGGGCGGGCTGGGTCTCGTGTAAGCGCGTGGCGCTCCCGAATCTCGTGCAGTGGGTCGGGGTCGTTTTCCGCCTGGGCAGGAGAGGGGTGCGGGCTCTCCGTTGGGTGGTCCGAGCACGGCAAGTACCTGGCCTTCGCTGACCGCGTCGCCGACCTTCGCCTCGAGCTGCTGGATCGTCGTGTCGGCGTCGGCGAGCAGTTCGTGCTCCATCTTCATCGCCTCGAGCACGATCACGGGGGTGCCGGCGGCGATCGTCTCGTTTACGTCGTGGGGGACCGCGACGACCGTGCCGGCGAACGGGGCGAGCAGCCTCACGAGCGCAGCGCGGCGAGCAGCTGCTCCGGCGACGCGTTGTCGCTCGCGTCCGCGGCCAGCTGCTTGAACAGAACCTCGCCGCCGGGGGCGATCACCATCGCCGCGCCGAGCTGTGCCGGATGGCCGACCGTCTTGCCCTGGCGGACGCCCTTACCGAGGCTCGTCTTGATGCCCTT
Source organism: uncultured Solirubrobacterales bacterium (assembly GCA_963756655.1). Classification (GTDB taxonomy): domain Bacteria; phylum Actinomycetota; class Thermoleophilia; order Solirubrobacterales; family Solirubrobacteraceae; genus Palsa-465. The sequence goes on along the minus strand of CAVWOQ010000017.1, from coordinate 172,602 downwards.
GAGCACGACCTTTGGGCCGAACAGCCCACCGACGCCCGCCATCTTCGCCCCGATCGCCTTGTAGCTGGTGCGCCGCGTGTCGGCCAGCACCGGGAGCTCGATCTCGAACCGACGGCGGAAGTTGGCGGCGTCGGCCGGTGTCGCCTGCCCGATCAGCACGACACCTGCCCCTGCGTGGGCGAACTGTGGTTGGGCGTCCTGCAACTGCAGGGCGTGCGCGCGGCAATAGATTCAGCCGTAGTGGCGTAGCCAGACGAGCGCGACCGGGCGGTCTTGCCACAGGTCGCCGAGCCGGACGTCGTCGCTGTCCTGGTCGGGAAGCGCGATCTCGGCTAGCTCGTCCACGCGGGGCAGTCTACGGATGACCGATACTTGAGTTCGATGCCAAAGCTTCTGTGGGAACCGTCTGAGGAGCGGGTGCAGCGCGCGACGCTGACCCGCTACACGGCGTGGTTGGAGCGCGAGCACGGGCTGCGGTTCGACGATTACGCCCGGCTCTGGGAGTGGTCAGTCAGCGACCTGGACGCGTTCTGGTCCTCGATCGTCGAGTTCTTCGGGGTTCGCTTCTCCGAGGGCGGCGACGTTGTCTTGGGGCAGCGCGAGATGCCGGGCGCGGAGTGGTTTCCCGGCGCCCGGGTGTCATTCGCCGAGCACGTCTTCGCCGGCAAGGACGACGGCGCGCTCGCGATCCAGCACGCGTCCGAGCTGCGGCAGCTGGATTCCTGGACGTGGGGTGAGCTGCGCGCGCAGACCGCGGCGATCGCGGCCGGGTTGCGCGAGCTGGGGGTGCAAGCGGGCGACCGCGTCGTCGCCTACATGCCCAACATCCCGGAGACCGTCGCGGCCTTCCTGGCCTGCGCGTCGATCGGCGTCGTGTGGTCGTCGGCGGCGCCCGAGTTCGGTGCCCGCAGCGTGATCGACCGCTTCTCGCAGGTCGAGCCGAAGGTGCTGCTGGCGATCGACGGATACCGCTACGGCGGCAAGGACTTCGACCGCGGCGCGATCGTGGAGCAAATCGCGTCCGAGATCCCGGCGTTGGAGCGCGTCGTCCGGTTCGGGTATCTCGACGGGAGCGGCTGGGAGGACGGGTTTGTGCGAGACGGGTCTGAGCTGTCGTTCGCGCAGCTGCCGTTCGACCACCCGCTGTGGGTGCTCTACAGCTCGGGCACGACCGGGTTGCCGAAGCCGATCGTCCACGGCCATGGCGGAATCCTCGTCGAGCAGGTCAAGAAGATGAACCTCCACATCGACGCCCAGGCGGGCGACCGCGTGTTCTGGTTCTCGACCACCGGTTGGATGATGTGGAACTTCCTCGTCGGGGTGCTCTTGACCGACGCTTCGATCGTGCTGTTCGACGGCAACCCCGGCTACCCGTCGCTGGACGCGCTCTGGGAGCTCGCCGCGGAGGCTCAGATCACGACCTTCGGGACCAGCGCCGCGTTCATCGCCTCGTGCATGAAGGGCGAGGTGGTTCCCGGCAAGGGGCGCGACCTGAGCGCGCTGCAGGCGGTCGGCTCGACCGGCTCGCCCTTGGCGCCCGAGGGCTTTGAGTGGATCTACGATCAGCTCGGGGCGGACACGTGGCTGTTCTCCACCTCGGGCGGGACCGACCTCTGCACCGCGTTCGTCGGCGGGGTCCCGACGCTCCCCGTCTACCTCGGCGAGCTGCAGGCGCGGTCGCTGGGGGCGTCGGTCGAGGCGTGGGATCCCGACGGGCACGCGCTGATCGACGCGGTCGGCGAGCTTGTGATCACGAAGCCGATGCCGTCGATGCCGCTGTTCTTCTGGGGCGACGAGGACGGATCGCGGCTGCGGGAGTCCTACTTCTCGATGTACCCGGGGATCTGGCGCCACGGCGACTGGATCGAGATCACCTCGCGCGGGACGGCGATCATCTACGGGCGCTCGGACTCGACGATCAACCGCGGCGGCGTGCGGATGGGGACCAGCGAGATCTACCGGGCGGTACTCGACCTGCCCGAGGTCGTCGACGCGCTGGTCGTGGACGTGCCGCGTCCCGGGACCGATGGTTGGATGCCGCTGTTCGTGGTCCTGCGCGACGACGAGTCCCTGAGCGACGAATTGGTCGCCGAGATCAAGCGGCGGGTGCGCGAGGATTGCTCGCCGCGCCACGTTCCGAATGAGATCCGGCAGATCGCAGCCGTGCCACGGACGCTGTCGGGCAAGGTGCTCGAGGTGCCCGTGAAAAGGATCCTCACGGGCACGCCGGCGGAGCAAGCCGCCTCCCGAGAGTCGCTCGCGAACCCCGAGGCGCTCGATTACTTCGTCGCGCTTGCAAAAACTCTGTGACGTTTCGCCCAACCGTGTGCGCCGGGCGCGTCATGCTGCGAGGGGTAGCGGCGGGTGACGCGACTTACTACGTCTGAGGCGTAGTTAGACGACGCACCCCCGCCGGGTATGTGACGATTCGCATTACAACGAGAAGCCGAGAGGCTGATCCAGATCCCGAAACCGCCGGCAACACGCGGCGTATGCGCCTCTTACGGACTTCTTCCCAGACTCTGAAAGGGTCCTCACTGATGGGTGGTCTACTGATAGCGCTACAAACGAATCCAGGAGATGAGAAGTAGATGAGCAATATGAGCCGATGGATGCCGATCATCGGCGGCGCCGTCGCGGGGGGAATCATCGCGCTGGTGATCGCGGGCACGTCGAGCTCGTCGTCGCACTCGGTGACCACGACCGTGATCCGTCAAACCCAGCCGGCGACTCTGCCGACCGCGTTCACCAAGGGCGGCGGTATGAGCGTCAATCAGATTTATCGCTCGGCGAGTCCGGGCGTCGTCGACATCATCGTCACCGCCCAGAGCCAGTCGCCCGGCTTCGGCTTCTTCGGCGGCAGCGGCGGTGGTGGCGGCAGCCAGACGACCGAGGGCGAGGGCGCCGGCGTCGTCTACAACACGAACGGCGACATCCTCACCGACGAGCACGTCGTCGCGGGTGAGACGTCGGTTCGCGTCAACTTCCAGAACGGTCACAGCTATCCCGCGACCGTCGTCGGGACTGACCCGTCGACCGACGTCGCCGTGATCCACGTCAACGCGCCGACGAGTGAGCTGCATCCAATCCCGTTCGCCAACTCCGGCGACGCCCAGGTCGGCGACCCGGTGGTCGCGATCGGTAGCCCGTTCAGCCTGCCGGAGACGACCACGCAGGGCATTGTCAGCCAGACCAGCCGCACCATCACGGCGCCGAACAACTACCAGATCCCGAACGCGATCCAGACCGACGCGGCGATCAACCCCGGCAACTCGGGCGGTCCGCTGCTCGATGCCAACGCGCACGTGCTGGGTCTCAACGACCAGATCGAGACCAACAACACGACCGCGTCCGGCGAGGGCTCGAGCTCGGGCGTCGGGTTCGCGATCCCGTCGAACACCGTCACGCAGATCGCCAACGAGATCATCGGCGGCCACAGGGTGCGGCACGCCTACGTCGGCGTGGAGCTGTCGGGCACGTCCTCCGGCGGCGCCGCGATCGCCCAGGTCCAGCCCGGCACGCCCGGCGCGGCCGCCGGGCTCAAGGCCCGCGACGTGATCACCGCGATCGACGGCAAGACCGTCACGTCGACTGACCAGTTCATCGCGCTGATCAGCAACTACCAGCCCGGACAGACCGTGACGATGACGTTGCAGCGCGCCGGCAAGACCCTGACGATCAAGGTCAAGCTCGGCGTGCGCCCGGCATCGTCCCCGAACGGCGGCTAGCTACACGCAGCCTCCGAAACTCGCTCGCGGCCTCCGCCAACGGTGGGCGGGGGCCGCGGGCGTCTAGGCTCAGGGGCTCGTGACCTCGGCCATCCGGCCTCAGGGGCTTGTGACCTCGGCCATCCGGCGGCGGCGCGCGGTTAGCATCCTCGTCAGCGCGCCGAGCGCGATGACCGTCAACAGCAACGGCCCGAGCGTGCCGCTGCCGAACGCGTCCGCGATCTCGTACGCGACCGCGCCGAACACCGCGGCGGTCGGGAGCGTGACGACCCATGCGGTGACGATGCTGCCCGCCACGCCCCAGCGTACGGCCGATAGGCGCTTGGCGGCTCCCGAGCCGATCACGCCGCCGGAGATCACGTGCGTCGACGAGAGCGGATAGCCGAAGTGCGAGGAGATCAGGATCACGACGGCGCCGGCCCCCTGGGCGGCGAAGCCCTGCGCCGCGTCCATCTTGATGATCCGCGTGCCGACCGTGCGGATGATCCGCCAGCCCCCGGCGTAGGTCCCGAGCGCGATCGCGGTGGCAGCCGAGACGACAACCCAGGTGGGCACGCTCGCGTTGTGGGCGTTCAGCGTCCCGTGCGCGACCAGCGCGAGCGTGATCACACCCATCGTCTTCTGCGCGTCGTTGGTCCCGTGCGCGAGCGATAGCAGCGAAGTCGTGGCCACCTGGCCGACGCGAAATCCACGTATCACCGGCCCGGGACGCCTGCGCCCGAGCAGCCAGTAGATCGCCACGATCACCACGCCGGCGGCCGCGAAGGCCGCCACTGGAGCGACGATCGCCGGAATCACGACCTTCGTGAAGACGCCGCTCCACTTGACCCCGGAGCCGCCGACAGCCGCGATCATGGCGCCGATCACGCCACCGATCAGCGCGTGCGACGAGCTCGAGGGGAGCCCGTACATCCAGGTGATCATGTTCCAGGTGATCGCGCCCAAGAGACCGGCGAACGCGATCGTCTCGGTCACCTGGCCGGCGTTGATGATCCCGGTCGCGATCGTCGCGGCGACCTTCAACGAGATGAACGCGCCGGCGAAGTTCATCAGCGAGGCGAGCGCGATCGCCGTCCGTGGCGCGAGCGACCGGGTCGAGATCGCGGACGCGACCACGTTCGCGGTGTCGTGAAAGCCGTTGGTGAAGTCGAACGCCAGCGCGGCGATCACGACGATCACTAACAGTGGGCCGCTATTCACTGAACCTGGACCCTAGGGAAGCCCGGCCCGCGCGTGCGGAAAAGAAGCCGCAAACTAGGAAGAGAAACCAGCCGCCCAGGCGAGCGTGCGGTCCATCAGCTCGCGATGAACATTCCTCGTCCGCCCGTCGCGTCGGGTCCACCCACCATTGGAGGCGAGCGTCCAGGCGTTGGTGTCGTCGGCCAGGCAGCGCTGCAGGGTGTCGTCGAGCTCTGCCTGGAGGTCGGACTGCTCAATCGGGACCAGCAGCTCGACGCGCGTGTCGAGGTTGCGGGGCATCAGATCGGCGGAGCCGATGTAGTAAAGATGCTGATCGCCGCGGTGGAAGGTGTAGATGCGGGCGTGCTCAAGGAAGCGCCCGACGACCGAGACGACGTTGATCGTCTCCGAGACGCCGGGGATGCCCGGGATCAGGCAGCAGATTCCACGCACGTTCAGGTCGATCGGCACACCCGCCTGCGAGGCGGCGTACAGCGCCGCGATCATCTCCTGGTCGACGAGCGAGTTCATCTTCATCACGATCCGGCTTTCCTCGCCGGCGCGATGCGCGTCGGCCGTGCGCTCGATCTCGGCGATCAGCGGCTTGCGCAGCCAGGTCGGCGCCACCAGCACCTTTGACTGCGGCTCCGCATGGCCGTAGCCGGTCAGCGTGTTGAAGAGGTTGGCGACCTCCTGGCCGATCTCGCGGTCGCTCGTGAAGAGGGCGAAGTCCTCGTACAGGCGCGCGGTCTTGGCGTGGAAGTTGCCGGTTCCGATCATCACGTAATGGCGCACGCCGGCGCGCTCGCGGCGCACGATCAGGATCGTCTTGGCGTGCGTCTTCAGCCCCGGGATTCCATGCACGACGTGCGCGCCGACCTCCTCCAGGGCCCGTGACCAGTGGATGTTCTGGCGCTCGTCGAAGCGCGCCTTGAGCTCGACCAGACATACTGCCTGCTTGCCCTTCTCGGCCGCCTCGATCAGCGACGGGACAAGCGCCGAGTCGTCCGAGGTCCGGTAGACGGTCATCTTGATCGCCAGCACGTTCGGGTCGTCAACCGCCTCCTTGACGAACCGCTCGACGCTCGAGGAGAACGACTGGTAGGGGTAATGGACCAGCACGTCGCCGGCCCGCATCGCGCGGAAGATGTCGGGCGCGTCGGCGTCGCCGACCGCGGGGCTGAGCCCGGTCTGTGTGACCGGCGTCCAGGACGGCCAGCGCAGGTCGGAGTGCCCGTCGATTCCGGCGATCTGCCACAGGTCGCTCATGTCGAGCAGGCCCTCGACGTCATAGACCTGCACCTCGTCGACGCCCAGCCACTCGATCAGTCGGGTGCGCATCTCGGGGTCCATGCTGGCGCCGACCTCGAGCCGTACGACCTCGCCGAAGCGCCGGCGGCGCAGCTCGTCCTCGACCGCCTGCAGCAGGTCGTCGGCCTCGTCTGAGACCTCGAAGTCGGCGTCGCGCGAGACGCGGAACAGGTCGTAGCTGAGGATGTCCATCCCCGGGAACAGCGCATCGAGGTTCTTGGCGATGATGTCCTCGAGCGGGATGAACGTGTCCCGCGAGATCTCCACGAACCGCGGCAGAACCTCCTTCGGGACCTTGACGCGGGCAAACGCTTCGTGGTCGAGGTCCGGGTCGTGGAGGCGCACGAGCAGGCTCAGCGACAGATTCGAGATGTAAGGGAACGGGCGGCCAGGGCCGACGGCGAGCGGCGTCAGGACGGGGAAGATCTGCTCGCGGAAGTGCTGCTCGATCGCGCTCACGGGGGCGCCGGATTCCTCGCACGAAGTGATCCGGATCCCGTCGGCCGCGAGCTCCGGGCGGATCACCTGCGCCCAGACCCGCGAGTGACGGCGATCGAGCGCGCGGACGCGCTCGGCGATCTGCTCGAGGACCTGCGGCGGCGCCAGTCCGTCGGGGCCGCGCGCGTCGATTCGCGCGTCGACCTGGTCGTGGACGCCGGCGACCCGGACCATGAAGAACTCGTCGAGGTTGTCGACGAAGATCGCGAGGAACTTCACCCGCTCGAGCACGGGCAGCGAATTGTCTTCGGCGAGCTGCAGGACGCGGTCATTGAAATCGATCCACGACAGCTCGCGGTTCAGGTACAGCGAGCTGTCACGCAGGTCGGGGGCCTCGAAGACGCCCGACTGCTCGTAAGTCGTCTCGGTCATGCGACCCGCTCCGCGGCCGCGATCGCCGCCAGCTCGTTGGGGCGCAGGAGCGTGATCAACTCGCCCTTGTGGACCGCCGCCAGGCCACCCTTGCGCATCCGCGCCTGCGCGCCGGTGAGGTCGTGCAGCGTCAGCGTGAAGGACGGGTCGTGGCCGACCAGCAGCACGTCGCCGAGCCCGGCTATCAGGTCGGCGACGTCGAACGGCTCGCCCGCCAGCCGCGGCTCGACCGTGACCTCGACCCCGATCGGCGCGCACGCGTGTTCGGCGGTCTGGAGTGCGCGCAGCTTCGGGCTCGAGAGGCAGGCGTCGATCTGGACTCCGAGTCGCTCGAGCGCGCGCCCGACGTCCTGGGCCTGGGTGACGCCCCGCTCGGTGAGCGGGCGTTCGTCGTCAGGAAAGCCTTCCGCGGCCTCCGCGTGGCGAAGCAGCCAGAGCATGCGTGAACTGTACGCCGGATCGGCGGCGTCCTGCAAACGAGCGCAAATGCAGGTTTTGTCAGCCGATCAGCAGCCGGCGGTGGAAGACGCGCTCGAACGCCTCGCCGTCGCCGTAGCGCTCGACGCTCCAGCGCTGCAGCGTCAGATCCCCGGCCGCCTCGAGGTGCAGGTCGACGCCGTGGCCGTTGGCGCGCAGGCGGGCCTCGGAGACCGACTGGTCGCGCCCGCGCTCGAGGTGTTCTGACAACCGCAGGATCACGGAGCAGCGGTCGAGCAGCTCCTCGTCTCCGGGGCGGGTCAGCGGCTCGATCACGCCGAGTTTCGGCATCCCCTTGCGGTGATAGCGGCTGATCTGCGCGATCAGCGCCCGCTCACGCGGGTCGAAGCCTGGCAGCTCGGCGCTCTCGATCAGGTACCGGGAGTGCTTGTGGTGGTCGTCGTAGGAGATCGTCATGCCGACGTCGTGCAGCATCGACGCGGCCCACAGCAGCTCGCGCTCGCCGTCGGTCGGCTCGAACAGGCCGCCGCCGACGAGCGAGTCGAACATCTGCAGCGACAGCCGCGCGACGTGCTCGACGTGCTCGATGTCGGACTCGTACTGGATCGCAAGATTGCGGACCGCGGCCTCGCGGACGTTCTCGAACAGCGGCTCGTGGCCGGCGAGCAGCGTTCGCGCCAGAAACACGCCCTCGCGCAGTCCGGCCTCAGTGGCTTCGATCCCGTCAAATCTGCCCAGCTCGAGCACCGTCTCGATCACGACCGCCGCGGCGAGGATGATGTCACCGCGTCCGGGCTTGATCCCCGGCAGCTCGCCGCGTTCGTCGCGCGGCAGCGCCGCGAGCTCGCCGACCAGCGATCGCAAGACGTCGGGCGTGATCACGAAACCCTGGATGCCGAGATCGATCGGCTGGTCGAGATGCGCTTCCGCGGCGGCGGCGAGGTTGCGGACCGCGCCGCCGATCCCGACCAGGCGGTTGCCCGACGAGGACAGCCAGTCGAGACCCGACACCGTCTCGCGCACGAACGACTCGCAGCCGCGCGAGGTCCTTCTTCCTGGCCGGACCCGGGGCGGCGAGGAACTGCTCAGTCATCCGCACCGCACCCAGCGGGAACGACGCGCTCGCCCCCGGCCGGCGATCGTGGACCTCGGTCAGCTGCATGCTGCCGCCGCCGATGTCGAGCACGACCCCGTCGCTCAGAGTCGTCGTGTTGATCGCGGCGACGTAGCCGAAATAGGCCTCGTCCTCGGCCGACAGGGTCTCGATCGTCAGCCCGGTCGCCTGCTGCGCGTCGGCGAGGAACGTCTCGCCGTTGGCGGCGTCGCGGATCGCGCTGGTCGCGACGACGTGGATGTCGTCCGGCTCGAGCCCGTTCGCGCGGCAGAAGCGTGCGAACACGCCCAGCGTCTCGTGCCCGCGAGCGATCGCGTCGTCGCTGAGCCGCCCGGAGGCACCGAGCCCGGCGCCGATCCGGACCGTCTCATACAGCTCGTCGGTCAGCTTCCACCAGCGGCCGGGCGCATAGCTGAACACCACCAGCCGCCACGAGTTAGAACCCAGATCGATTACAGCCACCTGCCGACTGGTCTGGGCGGTTTGGCCCGCCGCGCGGGTCGTTCGCCAGCTCACGTCTGCATCATCCGTTGCGAGGCGGACGGTTCACCAGGCGCGAGGTGCGCCAGGGAACGGACGGTCAGGTTCCTGTGATCAGGATGTGACGGCCGGTTGGTCGCGGACCGCTCGGATCGCGGTCAGGATCATCAGCAGAGTCATCAGGAACGCGCTCGACAGGCACCACTGGCACCACGCGTGGATCGTGAACCCCTCGCGGTAGGTCAGATACATGCTGAACAGGAAGCCGATCAGCGCGACCGCGAAGCCGATGATCCGCCCGAGCTCGCCGCGGACCGCCACCGATCCGAGGATGCAGATGTAGCCGATCAGGCCCAGCACTGCGACCGGGATCCCGTCGAGCTTGGCGTAGCTCGACGCCTGGACCGTCTCGCAGCCCCCGCTCGCCAGGCACAGGACCTTGATCTTGTCGTAGTGCGTGTAGGTGAGGTATCCGGCGACGCCGATCCCGATCAGCGCCAGGATCAGAATCGCGATCCGCAGGCGGCGGTCAGTGCGATCGGCCGTCGGGGCCGGTCTGCTGGCCGTGACCGCGGTCATGAAACCTGCTTGATCACCTGCTGAAGCTGCGAGTAGCTCGGGACGCTCTCGGGCGCCGCGGCCTTGCCCTTGGGACCGATGAACACCAGCGTCGGCGTCCCGGTGACGCCGATCGAGTTGCCCTGGTTGACGTCGTCGATCACCTGGGTGGTGAGTGACGGGTTGTTGCGGTCGGACTCCCACTTGACCAGGTTCAGCCCGTCGTCTGCTGCGCCAGATTGTCGAGGTAGCTCTCGGTCACGTACCCGGTGTCCTCCTGGCCCTGCTCATGGTAGAAGAGCTCGGCGAAGTTCCAGAACTTCTTCTGCATACCGGCGGCGAGCGCCGCGACCTGCTGGTCCTTGAACACGTTCGGGTCGCGGGTCGCGGTCTCGAACGCCTTGTAGACGATCTTGACCTTGCCCTGCCGGACCTCGTTGGCGATCAGTGGCGAGAGCCCGCCCTGGAGTGTGAACTCCTGGCAGATCGGGCACTCGAGGTCGCCGTAGTAGTCCATCGTCACCGGCGCGTTCGGGTTGCCGAGGGTGGCGCCTGATTGGGGAACGCCGTTGAGGAGGTTGTCGACGGTCGTGACCGCGGCGTTGCGCTGGTTGCCCTTCAGAAGGCCCTTCTCGAGGTTGTTGGTGCTGCTGCCGCTCGAGACCGCGACCAACACGGCGGCGATCGCGATCGCCAGCACGACGACGCCGCCAACCATCCGCAGGCGCCGGTCGCGGCGGGACTTCTCCGTCCGTGCCCGCTCCTCGGCTAGCCGCCGGGCGCGCGCTTCTTCCTTTTGCTTAGTCCGGGAGGCCATGTCAGCTCGTGGGTGCGCCGGTCACACCAGGACGCTCCAGCCGCTGAGGATAGCGATCAGCAGGTCCCAGATCCCCGCTCGGAGTGGCGATTCATCGGTTTCTCTTCGATTACTGCAGGGCTGCCTGCAGCGCCTGGCGCAGCTCCGTCGTCCCGAACGCCCCCTCGAGCCGGGCGGCGATGATTCCGTGGCGGTTAATCGTGAACAGCCACGGCTCGGTGCGTAGGTGGAACGCCGTCAGCTGCGACCGCAGCCCCTTGCTCGGCTGGTTGTCGGCGTAGACCTCTTGGTGGATGAACGTGATCCGGTTGCCGAACTCGTGCTGGAGCTCGACCGCGACGTCGGTCACCGGCCCGCAGACGCGCGAGATGCAGAACTCGGGCGTCGAGAACAGCAGCGCGATCGGGCGCTTACCGAGCACCTCGTTGAACGACACCGAGTGCATCTGCTCCGGCGGCTGGCGGGTCGTGAGCAGCGCGATGTTGCCGCCGGTCGTCGCGAGCGTGTCGGTCGCGATGTCGGGCGGGCGCTGACCGACGTTGGGGATCGGCGACGTCTTGGCGACCGCGATCTCGCCCGTCGCGCCGATCTCGCCCTTCTTGGTGCGCGTGATCGACAGCACGTCGAACGTCCCGGCGCTCGGGATCGGGAGCTGGGCGGCGTAGATCGCCTTGATCCCGCCGGGGCCGGAGTTCTGCTTGCTGCGGTACTGCGGCGCGACCGTCATCGGGTCGGCCGGGGCGAGGAACGGCCCCTTGGCCGGCGCGTCCGGATTGGAGGCGAAGTAGATCGCGGTCGGCGCGTAGACGTACGCGCCCGAGTTCTCAGTCAGCCCGAACGCGAGCCGCCGCGTCCCGGGGGTGAAGGTCCCGGTCGCGGCCCCGAGCTCAGCGGTCGACTTGATCGTCTGCGCCAGCTGCTGCAGCGTCCGCCCCTGGGGGTTGGGGAACTGACTCGGCTTGGGGTGCTCAGCGGCCGGCAGCTCGGCGACCGCGGGCGGGAGCGCAACCGTCGACGCGGTCGTCGTCGAGCTCGAGCTGGCGCTCGCGCCGGCGGTCGTCTTCGAGCTCGATGAGGAGGACGACGACGCGGAGCCACAGCCGGCGAGCGCGACCGCCGCAAGCAGCGCTCCAATCCATCCGTACTGAATCCGTGAATGAGTGGTCATGGCGCAGCTCCGGTCCGCATGGCGCCCCTGGCGTTCAACGGGTTCTGGTAGAAGCTAGCGGCGTTGACAGAGGTGCGAGCCAGTTGGCAATATCGCCGCTAGTTCCGTGTAAAGATGTTGTGACTGGGGCATCCCGCGGTGGGTGCCGGATCGGACTGTGCAATACAGTGACGCCCATGTCGCCCGAGCGAACCGAAGCGCTGTCGGCTACTGCCGCCCCACAGCGAGCAAACAACCGACTCCGGCTCGCGATCCTCGATCGGGACCCGGGATTCATGCAGGTGCTCTCGAACCGTCTCGACGCGCTCGGCTGCGAGTACCGCGCGCTGACAGCGCCGGCCACGATCGACGTCCTGGTGTCGATGCGGCTGAACGCGCTGGTCGTCGATCTGGCGGTGCTGGGGCCCGGGGGATGGGACTATCTGGAGCGCGTCTGCGCTCGCCTTCCGGGGCTCGCGGTGATCGTCTGCACAGGCCCGTCGTCGGTCGCGCAGCGCGTCCGTGGCCTGCGGCTCGGCGCGGATGCATGGGTCAGCAAGCCATGCCACGCCGAGGAGCTGATCTGCGTGATCGAGGCGGCGGCGCGCAGGCACCGCCGGGCCGAGATGCCCGTGCTCGACGCCGCGGCACAGTTCGGCGAGATCACGATCCGTCCGGACCTCTACCAGGCGTATGCCGACAACGTCAGCCTCGAGCTGACCGCACGCGAGTTCGAGATCCTGCATCTGCTGACCGGCTCCGATCGGGTCCTGCGACGCGAGGAGATCTACGAGCGCGTTTGGGGCTACGCGATGGCGCACGGCGATCGCTCGGTCGATGTGTTCGTCCGCAAGCTGCGCCAGAAGCTGCGGGCGGCGTCGCCGAGCTGGAACTACATCCACACGCACTTCGGGGTCGGCTACAGGTTCGCGCCCGAATGCGAGTCGCCGGCGGCCGGACCCAATGACGCCGTCACGCGAGAGCTCGAGCTGCTCGCGAGCGGCGACGACATCGGGCTCGACTCGGCGCTGACCGCCTAGGACGGCCACCCGCCCCGGCGCACGCCGCGTCGCACCCTGTTCACAGGTCGTTCACACGGTCGTTACGACTCGATAACGCGCGCACGGCCGTCCCCGAGCAGCATCACGGCGGATGGCGCTCGCCGATTCACGCCGCGAGGTCCTGGAGGTGGGGCCACTCGAGATCATGGCCGACGAGCACCTCGCGAGGGCCGGTGGGCGGGCGCTGATGCTGTCGATCCGCGAGCTGCGGCTGCTGACCGAACTTGCCCGGCGCGCGGACCGGATCATGTCCCGCGAGGAGCTTTTCGCACTCGTCTGGGGGCATGAGATGCGGGCCGGCGACCGCTCAGTCGACGTCTACGTTCGCAAGCTCCGCGTGAAGCTCGAGGCGGCGCTGCCCGGGTACAGCTTCATCCACACGCACTTCGGCTTCGGGTACCGGCTCGCGGCCGAGCCAAAGTCACAGACAAACGAGCGGTTCACAGCTGGTTAACACGTGCTCGCGATCGACGGAACACTAGGACGACTGCAATGAACAAGGAGAAGAAAGTGCGTACACGTGCAATCAGCGCGCTGGCAGCTGTCGTGACCGCGTCGCTGGTGATCGCCGCATGCGGCTCGAGCAGCAGCTCTTCGAGCAGCTCGGGCGCCCCGGCCGCCAGCAGCTCGAGCGCTTCCGGCGGGTCGGCGACGCTCAACGGCGCCGGCTCGACGCTCGCTGCCCCGATCTATCAACAGTGGGGCTCGAACCTCAAGGGTCAGGGGCTGACCATCAACTACAACCCGGTCGGCTCGGGAACGGGGATCGCGGACCTGCAGACGGCGACGGTCGCCTTCGCGGGCTCCGACCCGTCGCTGAAGCCGACGGACGTTTCGGCGATGAAGGGGCCGCCGCTCCAATTTCCGGTCGCGTTCGGCGCGATCACGGTTTCCTACAACCTGCCGGGGATCAAGAGCGGGTTGAAGCTCGACGGCCCGACGATTGCGGACATCTTCAGCGGCAAGATCAAGACCTGGAATAGCTCGGCGATCAAGAGCCTCAACCCCGGCCTGAACCTGCCGAGCACCGCGATCACCGTCGTGCACCGCTCGGACTCATCGGGCACGACCGATGGGTTCACCACCTACCTGTCGGATGTGAGCTCGACCTGGAAGTCGACGATCGGCGCCGGCAAGGACGTCAAGTGGCCGGTCGGCACCGGCGCGGCGAAGAACTCTGGCGTCGCGGCCGCGGTCAAGCAGACGACCGGCGCGGTCGGCTATGTCGAACAGGCGTACGCGCTCGAGAACGGATTCACGTATGCGTCGGTCAAGAACTCGGCCGGCACCTACATCCTGCCGACGATCTCGAACACGTCGGCGGCGGCGGACGGGGTCAAGGTCCCGGCCGATCTCGGGATCTCGACGATCAACTCGCCCAACCCGCAGGCATACCCGATCGTCTCGCAGACGTTCCTGGTCGTCTACAAGGACCCGTGCAAGGACGGCGGCGCGAGCTCCTCGGTCGCCAGCGGTCTGAAGAAGTTCCTGACCTACGCGTTCGGTGCAGGGCAGAAGACGCTCGGGTCGGGCAGTAGCCAGCTCCCCTACGCGCCGCTGCCCGCCTCGCTGGCGGCGAAGGACACCACCCAGCTCGGGACGATGACCTGCAACGGGTCACCGATCTCGTAGGCGAAGTGGAGGCAGGCGCCACAGCCGCACCCGGCGGCCGCTCGGCATTTGAGCGGTCGTCGGGCAGTCGCCTTCCGGACCAGATGCTGAAGTATGGGCTGACGGTCCTGGCGGCGCTGATCCTGGCGCTGCTTGCCTACTTCTTCATCAGGCTGATCGGCCAGTCGGAGAAGGCGTTCAGCTCGTTCGGGCTGAGCTTCATCTTCGGCAACGACTGGGACGTCTCGCGCAACATCTACCACGGCGCGCCGCTGGTGGTCGGGACCTTGATCACGTCGGCGATCGCGCTGATCATCGGCGTCCCAGTCGCCGTCTCGACGGCACTGTTCGTGACCGAGCTGTGCCCCCGACGCGCTCGCGGCGTGCTGGCGATGATGCTCGACCTGCTGGCGGCGGTGCCGTCGGTCGTCTACGGCCTGTGGGGCGTGTTCGTGCTCGGCCCCAAGCTCGAGCCGGTCGAGCGCTGGATCGCAAACACGTTCTCGTTCATCCCGTTCATCGGCGGCAGCGCGAACACGATCGTCGGCGGTAACTACTTCATCGCCGGGCTGATCCTCGCGATCATGATCCTGCCGATCGTTTCGGCGATCTCGCGCGAGGTGCTGCAGACCGTGCCGGCTGAGCATAAGGAGGCGGCGCTCGCGCTCGGCGCGACGCGCTGGGAGATGATCCGGATGGCGGTGCTCCCCTATTCCCGGCCAGGGATCACCGGCGGGGCGATGCTCGGGCTCGGACGCGCGATCGGCGAGACGATCGCGGTCGTGCTGGTGATCGGAAACGCGCCCACGATCGGGTCGCACCTATTCAGCCAGGGCTACACGCTGGCGGCGGTGATCGCGAACGAGTTCGGCGAGGCGGCAAGCACGCCGATCCACAGCTCGGCGCTATTCGCGGCCGGCCTGGTGCTGTTCGTACTGACGCTGATCGTCAACATCTTCGCTCGCTGGTTCGTCAGGCGCGGGACCCGGAACCAACGCGCCGCGCCGCCGCCCGACATCGACGCCGCCGGATCCGGCGGCCTGATATTCGCGCCGGGGCTGGGCGAGTGAGCGCAACGATTATTCCCGAGATCAGTGCCCGCCGCCGGCGCACGGACAGGATCATGCGCGGCGTACTGCTGGCCGGGACCGTGATCGCGCTGGTGCCGTTGGTGCTGGTGCTCTACTACCTCTTCTACAAGGGGCTGAAGGCCTGGAGCGGCTCGTTCTTCACGACCGATCCGAACGGCAACTTCTTCGGTAATCCTGGCGGGATCCGGAGCGCGATCGTCGGCACGATCGAGATCGTCGCGGTCGCGAGCCTGATCGCGATCCCGATCGGTATCGGCGTGGCCCTCTACCTGACCGAGTATGGGCGCGATTCGCGGTTCGCCGACGTCGTCCGCTACTTCGTGGACGTGATGACGGGCGTGCCCTCGATCGTGTTCGGGCTATTCCTCTACATCGTGCTCGTGATCTCGCACGCGGGTGGCAGCGGCTTCGCCGCCTGGAAGGGCGCGCTCGCGCTGTCGCTGCTGATGCTGCCAATCGTCGTCCGCGCCTCCGAGGTCGTACTGATCCTGGTGCCGGACAGCCTTCGAGAGGCGGCGCTCGCGCTCGGCGCACCCCGCTGGCGCGTGATGTGGAAGGTGGTGTTGCCGACCGCGGTGCCCGGCCTCGTGACTGGCTCGCTGCTCGCGGTCGCGCGTGCGGCGGGCGAGACGGCGCCGTTGCTGTTCACGGTCTCGACGGCGTTCGTTCTGACCGGCAACCTCAACTCGCAGATGAATACCCTGCCGACGCAGATCTTCCAGGACATCACGAGCCCGCGAAATGCCATCGTGACACGCGCGTGGGGCGCGGCGCTGACGCTGGTGATGATGATCCTGATCCTGAACATCGTTGCGCGACTGGTCGCGCGGAGGAGCCGCATGGCATGATCCGGCGAGAAACCAACCCGAAGGACGGAACTCAGATGACGAGTGCCGGGGGACAGCCGGAGAAGGCCGAGTCGGCATCGACCGGCCAGCCGCCGCAGGCCGACGCGAACGCAGCCCTGGGACGGCCGCTCCGGGACGGCACGAACTCCGACCCAGATCAGACTCAGAGTGCGCCGGACCTAGCGGCGCTCGGTGTCAAGGAAGGCGCCGGCCATGGTGTGAACGTCAAGGGGCTGCACGCCTACTACGGCGACAACGAAGCCGTCAAGGGGATCGACATCGACTTCCCCCCGAACGAGGTGACCGCCATCATCGGCCCGTCGGGGTGCGGCAAGTCGACGATGGTCCGATGCATCAACCGGATGCACGAGGAGATTCCCGGCGCCCGGGCGACCGGTAGCGTGACGCTCGACGACTTCGACGTCTACGGACCGAGCGTCAACGTGACCGGCGTGCGGCGCATGATCGGGATGGTGTTCCAGAAGCCGAACCCGTTCCCGACGATGTCGATCTTCGACAACGTCGCCGCCGGGCTCCGTCTGACCGGGGCCAAGCGCGACAACCTACGCGAAACGGTCCATCGCTCGCTGCGGGCGGTGGGGCTCTGGGGCGAAGTCAAGAATCGCCTCAACGAGCCCGGCATGGGGCTTTCGGGGGGCCAGCAGCAGCGCCTCTGCATCGCCCGCACGATCGCGGTCGAGCCCGAGGTGATCCTGATGGACGAGCCGTGCTCGGCGCTAGACCCGATCGCGACGCTCAAGGTCGAGGAGCTGATCGACGAACTCAAGGACCGCTACACGATCGTGATCGTCACCCACAACATGCAGCAGGCGGCGCGGGTCGCAAACTCGACCGTGTTCATGCTCGACGGCCAGGTCGTCGAGCACGCGGAGACCAACCAGCTGTTCACCCGGCCCAGCGATGAGCGCACAGAGCGCTACGTGACCGGGAAATTCGGGTAGCTAGATGGCCTTGCACGAAACGAGACATCAGTTTCGAGAGGACCTCAAGGAGCTCGAGCGCCAGGTGCTGGGCGGCCTGGATCTCGTGATCTCGCAGCTAGACCGCGCGCTCGAGTCGGTCAGCTACCAGGACGTCGAGCTCGCGTCGATGGTGGTCGCCGACGACGACCGGATTGACGGCCGCTACCTCGAAGTCCACCAGGGCATCCTGTCGCTGCTAGCCCGCCAGGCGCCGGTCGCCGGCGATCTGCGGATCGTCGCCGCGATGCTGCACGTGATCCGCTGCGTCGAGCGGATGGGCGACCAGTGCGTCAACATCGCCAAGCTCGTGCCGCTGTCGGGCTACGAGTCGCCTAAGGACAAGGACATCCTGGACTCGATCGAGCGGATGGGCCAGCTAGCGCGGTCGCAGGTCTCGGAGGCAAAGGAGGCGCTGGGGTCGCGCAACGTCGAGCTCGCCCAGGACCTGGCGCGCCAGGACGCCGAGATCAACCGGCTCAACCGCGCGATCTTCAGGCGCGCGGTCGAGGTCGGCGACGATCCGGATGTGCGCGAGTGGGGGATGTTCATGATCCTCGTCGCACGCTGTCTGGAGCGGATCGGCGACAACACGGTCGACATCGCCGAGCAGGTCGTGTTCGTCGTCACCGGCCTGTTCCGGGAGCTCGCCGACGAGTCCACGCCGAGCGAGAGCAGCCGCTCGGGCTGACGGTCGGGCGTGGGTGAGGACGGCGGCGACCGTGCTGCACCGACGGACGGTTCCCCGCTTGAGCCTTTGGCCACCGGGCCAGTGACGGTCACTCGCCGCGAACATAATTCTCTAGCACCATGCCGGCGCGCCCGCCCCAGATCGTGGCTTTCGGCGGCGGCGGGTTCTCGATGGAATGGGGCAACCCGCTGCTCGACGACCACGTTCTGTCGCTGACCGGCGTGACACGGCCGAGGGTCTGCTTTCTGCCGACCGCCAGCGGCGACGCCGATCACTACGTGGTCCGGTTCTACCGTGCATTCGCCGCACCACGTTGCGAGCCTTCGCACATCTCGCTGTTTCGACGCGAGACGGGCATCGGCGACCCCCGCGCGCACCTGCTGGGACAGGATCTGATCTACGTTGGCGGCGGGAGCCTGGTGTCGCTGCTCGGGACTTGGCGCGCGCACGGCATCGACCTCGCGCTGCACGACGCGTGGCGCGCCGGGGTGGTCCTGTGCGGCGGCTCGGCCGGCTCACTGTGCTGGTTCTCGCATGCGCTGTCGAGCTTTCACGAGGGCGCGCCGCGGCGGCTCGAAGGGCTCGGCTTCCTGCCTTGGAGCAATGCCGTCCACTACGCCGATGAGCCGGGGCGACGGTCAGCGTTTCTCGACGCGATTGCGGCCGGTATGCCGTCTGGATATGGCGTCGGAGACGGAGCGGCTCTGCACTTCGTCGGCATTGAGCTCGCTGAGGTTGTCTCCTCGGTCCAGGATGCGCGCGCCTGCCACGTCTGTGCGGACGGGAGCGGGGGAGCGTGCGAGCGGGAGCTCGCCGTCCGCTACCTCGGCGATCCGACATGCGCCAGCGCGAGCGTGACGCCGAGTCCGGCGCTGGCGGCGTGACACGACCGTCGGCGCGCGGTCGAGACAAGTGCGCAGGGCTCGCACGTCCGTCATCCTGCACAGGCATGGACCGTCCCGATCGCGACCCGCGCAGGATTCTCGCGATGGGGGGCGGGGGCTTCACGATGTTCGACCGCAGCGATGCGCTCGACCGGATGATCCTGACGCTGACCGGCAAACCGGTACCGCGGGTCTGCTTTCTGCCGACCGCCAGCGGCGACCCGCGGGAGCAGGCCAGTCGCTTCTACGAGCGCTTCTCGTCATGGCCCTGCGAGCCGAGTATCCTGTCGCTGTTTCACCTGGCACGTGACCGGCTCGACCCGCGCCGCCATCTGCTCGCCCAGGACGCGATCTACGTCGGCGGCGGCTCAATGCGCAACATGCTCGCGGTCTGGCGCGAGCACGGCGTCGACGACGCGATGCGGTGCGCCTGGGATCAGGGCATCGTGCTCGCAGGTCTCAGCGCGGGCGCGATGTGCTGGTTCGCGGGAGGGGTGACGATGAGCGGTGGCCGGCCGGCGTGCGTTGCCGGGCTCGGGCTGCTCGACGGGAGCCTGTCCGTGCACCTCGACAGCGAGCCCGAGCGCCTGCCGGTGTTTCGCGAGGCGATCGCCGCGGGCGTCCTCGATCCCGGCTACGCGGTCGACGACTGCGCGGCGCTCGTGTTCACGGGCCGGGAGCTGCGGGAGTGCGTCGCATCGAACGCCGGTGCGCGGGTGCTGCGGGTCGACGGCAGCGGCGTCGAGGAGCTTCCGGTCAGGTCGCTGGCCGGTGGCTCGGACGAGCATCGAGACCGCCCTGAAGCCGACGAGGTCGCCGAGCTGCGGGCGCTGCGCGCAGGCCGTCATCGCTGGGACTAGTCACGCACCGCATCAGGTCACCCGTGGCGCATCAGCGTGCCCCGCGTACCGGCTGGCGGCGCCTCAGCACCAGGATCCCCACCGCAACCGCGATCGCGGCCACAGCGAGCCCAATCAGGATCGGGGCGGCGGAGCCGCCGCTGCCGCCATCGGACGCCGCCGACGGGACGCCGCGCGTCCCCTGGATCGGGTGACCCTCGGCGGCCGCGATCCGCGCCACCGCGACCGCTGCTGCCTGCGCAAGCGCGGTGCTCGTCCTGCCAGACGGCTTGGGCAGTGAGGCGACGGCCTTCTGCGCCGCGGCGGTCAGCCCCTGGGTTCCGTAGCCGTCGTACATCACGACCAGCAGCCGCTGCGGGCCGAGGAACGTGATCTCGCGATAGAGGAAGTCGGCGTACTCCTGGGGCTTGCCGAACAGGCTCGGGATCACGCCAAGGTCGGTGGGCGCCGCGATCAGCGCGACCTTGACCCGGACATGCGCCTTCTGGGCGGCGGCCGTCGTGGCGTCGAGCGTCCTCTGCACGGCCGCCGACACCGGCGGGTCGAACGGGTAGAAGACGTTCGTGCCCAGCAGCACGTCGCTGGCCGGGTCTCCGTCCGCGCGCGCGGCGACGGGGGCGGCGAGCAGCCCGGCGCTCGCGGCGAGCAACGCGGCCAGCAGCGCCGCGACGACCATCTTCGCGAGCCGGGCCATCGGCACATTATGCTCAGCGCTGTCGTGGCGCAGCAGAAGTCCAAGCGGCGGTCCCGCAAGCGACGCAGTCACCGCTCCGGCCCCCGGGCGGTCGTCTCGCCACGGCGCGACGAGCGTGTCGAACGACGCGAGGGCGCCCGCCGGGAGCTGCGCCGCGGCAGCCGGCAACTCGGCCGTGAGGGCGAGCGGCCACAGGGACTGTTCGGTGGGTTCCCGGTGTCGGAGGCGGCGATCCTGATCGGGTTCATCGGTCTCGTGATCGGCTTCATCCAGGGGGGCGGTGCGGTGATCGTGGTGTCGCTGATCGTGGTCGGACTCGGCGTCATCGAGGTGACGGCGACAGAGCACTTCTCCGGCTACCGGTCGCACACGATCCTGCTGGCGTTGCTGCCGGCGGTCGCGATCGTCGCCGCGGCGGTATCGGTCTTCGGCTTGCCCCAGCAGCGCAGCCTCGTGCTGCTGTTCGTCGCGCCGGTATTCGCGGTCCTGTTCTGGCTACTGCGCCGCAGGTTCATGGCGGCTCGTCAGGCGCGGGTCGCGCGTCCGCCGGCGCCTTATTTTTTTCTTTCATTTCTTTTTCTCTTTCGCAACCATATCCCATCCTCATTATATCTCTCTTATGTTTCTATATTAATTGTCTTTCTATTGACTCTCTACTTTTGTTTTCGATGATTTTGGGTCGTCTCGTCTCTGGGTCTCTCTAGTCTCGTCTCTCGTTCGTCTCTTTATCTGTCTTTGTCTTCGTTCGTTTTCTTTGCGTTTCGTCCTGCACGGCACACTGTCTCTATTGTTCTTGTTCTTCTCTATCTGCTCGTCGCTGTGCATCTGTTTGTGGGTGCTTCGGCTGGTCGCTCGCGTCGTCTTTTTTTTTTATGCCGGCGCCGTCGACTCTGGGACGTTCTTTCTGCGTTCTCGTTTGGGCATGTCGTCAGCTCGACTGGCTTCTGGCGATTCTCTTTCTTGGTCTGTCGGGAAGGCCCATTACGTTTCGTGGTCGAGTTGAAGCTTCGTCGGCGAGGTGGCTAAGAAGCAGGGCGTCATGTTCGGGTACACTTAGCAGCAGAGTATCAACCGATGTTAGATAGCAGAGCAGACACTATCGAGTTGCTTCACTTTCTTTTTCTCTTTTTCTTTACATGTCTGAGGGGTATTTCTTCGCAGAAGAGCTGATCGCTCGCTTTAGCGTGCCGGCGCTTTCTTCGTGTAATGTTGCGAGCCGAATCGGCGTTCTGGAACAAGAAGATGTTATATCGTCTTTAGTAAGCTATCTGTCTTTTCTCTATCTGTATTCTCTTTGAAGTAGTCTAATCAAATCCTCTAGTTTTATATTTAATGTAGTATATTCAGTAGACGGAGAGGCGCAGATCTCAGTTACGATCTATATCAGGATAGATCGTAGGCGCATCCTGTGGTAGGAGCTCAAGCCGAGCTGTGTTCCTTTTAGAGTTACTTCTATTCCTGAACCTCAAGAAGAGAATCTAGTTCGTCGTAGCCTATCATCTCTTTCTCTCCGTCGTCTTACTTTGATCAGAGATCTCTTAGATTTATCTTTATCTCTCTTTTTCTTTTTTTATTTCTTCTTTTTCATCTCTTTTTCTTTTTTCTCTTTTCTTCTCTCTCTATTTTTTTAGCTGTAAGTTAGATCGGTCTTTCCTATTAGGCGCAGTAGCACGTACGTCGTAGATTATTAGTGGTGGTTGTATATTGGTATGGACGTTACTCTTAGTAGTTAGCTTTAGTATTAATTTCATCTTCTGCTTGCGGAGCCGCGCTCTCTTCGTTTTTTCTAGGTAGTATCTTATCGTTTTCTTTTTTTTTTTTTCTTTTTTTTTTTCTCTTTCTCTTTTTTCTTTTTCTCTTTTTTTTTTTTTTTTTTTTTTTTTTTTTTTTTTTTTTTTTTTTTTTTTTTTTTTTTTTTTTTTTTTTTTTTTTTTTTTTTTTTTTTTTTTTTTTTTTTTTTTTTTTTTTTTTTTTTTTTTTTTTTTTTCAGCGCCTCTCAAAATGACGCGGGCCGGGTGCGTCCCGGTAGCTGCGCTGGATCGCCACCCGTGGTCTTGCACGTAGCTCTGCTACGTGCTGCGACCCCGTGCGGCGCCCAGCTTGTCCCCGGAACACCCCGACCTCACGTCATTTCGTTCGACGCTCTTAGGGCGTGACCGCGCCGGTCTCAACGGGTTCGCCAACGGCCTGATCGCCTGCGGGCGTCACCGGCAGGTGCAGCTTGAACACTGCCCCGCCACCGGGGGCGTTGGCGACGGTGGCGCTGCCGCCGTGCTGCTGGGTCACCTGGCGCACGATCGCCAGGCCGAGCCCGCTGCCGTGCGTGCCGCGCGAAGTGGTGCCGCGGAAGAAGCGATCGAACACATAGGGGAGATCTGGCTCGGCGACGCCGGGG
This sequence comes from uncultured Solirubrobacterales bacterium, assembly GCA_963756655.1. GTDB lineage: Bacteria > Actinomycetota > Thermoleophilia > Solirubrobacterales > Solirubrobacteraceae > Palsa-465. Next base: position 149,845 of record CAVWOQ010000017.1, on the reverse strand, counting down.
CCGTGGTCGCGAACGGTCACTCCGTCCTGGTCGACGGTCACCTCGATCGGCGCCCCGACCGGGGAATGCCGGGCGGCGTTGTCGAGCAGGTTGTTGATCGCGCGCCCGAGCCGGGCGGGCACGCCGTCGATCGTGACCGGCTCCAGGTGCGCGATGACCGGTACCTCGGGGGCGTTGCGGCGCGAGCGCGCGACCGAGTCCTCGGCGAGCTTGTCGAGCCGCACATCCTCGGTCGCGAGCCCGGGCTCGTCGCCGCGCGCCAGCTCAATCAGGTCGGCGACCAGCGCGCTCAGCTCCTCCGATTGCTCGACCACGTCGGTCAGCAGCCGACGGCGGTCCTCGGGGTCGAGCTCGCCGCCTGCGAGCAGCACCTCGATGTTGGTCCGCAGGCTGGTGACCGGCGTGCGTAGCTCGTGCGAGGCGTCGGCGACCAGCTGGCGCTGTGCCCGCACGGATTCGTCCAGGGCGGCACGCGAGCTTTCGAGGCGGTCGAGCATCGAGTTGAAGCGGGTCGCCAGCGCGCCTACCTCGTCGTCGGCGTGAACCCGGATTCGGCCGGTCAGATCATCGGTCTGGCTGATGTGCTCCGCGGCCTGTGCGACCTCGGCAAGCGGCGCCAGCACGCGCCTGCCGGCCAATCGCCCGAGCGCGGCGGCGAGCGCGATGCCGCCGAGGAAGACCAGGAACAGGACCAGCCGCAGCTTAGACAGGACCCCGTCGATGCCGTTCAGCGGGCGGGCGAGCTGCAGCGCGGCCGACTGCGGCTGGCCGTCGATCATGAACGTGACGTGGAAGGTCAGCACCCGCAGGTGGTCGCGGCCGACGTTCGCGTCGCTGAAGAAGGGGCCGCCGAGGCCCTTGGCGACTTGAATCGTGTTCGGCTGGACGGGCAGCGTGACGTTCCCCTCGTACTGGCCCGACTGGCCGTTGGCGAGCACCACGTCTACGTACGGCGCCGGACCGCCGGCGCTGGCGGGAATCCCCGGCAGCGTCTTGGAGATCTGGCCGTAGTTCTGGACGACGCTCTGCTGCGCGGTCAGGGCGCCATCGACCTGCCCGCGCAGCTGGTCGCGCACGACCAGGTAGCAGACCAGGCAGGCGATCATCACCGCGACCGCGACCGATGCGGCGGCGATCAGCGCTAGTCGTCGCCGAAGCGACACGCGGCGACCCTAATCCCGGAGTACGTAGCCGACGCCGCGGACCGTGTGCAGGAGCCGGGTTTCGCCGCCGGCCTCGGTCTTGCGGCGGAGGTAGCCCATGTAGACGCCGAGCGCATTCGAGGTCGGTCCGAAGTCATAGCCCCACACGTTCTCGAAGATCGTCGAGCGGGTCAGGACCTGGCGCGGGTGGCGCAGGAACAGCTCGAGCAGCAGGAACTCGGTGCGCGAGAGCTCAACGAGCCGCTCGCCGCGGTGAACCTCGTGGGCGACCGGGTCGAGCTCGAGGTCGGCGTAGCGCAGGACCTCGCCATCGGCGGAGCCGTCGCCGGCGCGCCGCAGCAGCGCCCGCAGCCTCGCCTGCAGCTCGCGCAGTGCGAACGGCTTGACGAGGTAGTCGTCGGCGCCGACGTCGAGCCCCTCGACCCGGTCGTCGATCGCGTCGCGGGCGGTGAGCATCAGGACCGGCGTCCGGTCGCCCGCCTTGCGCAGCCGGCGACACACCTCGAGCCCGTCGAGCTTCGGCATCAGGATGTCGAGGATCACCGCGTCGGCCGGTGAGTCGGCCAGCGCGTCGAGCGCCTGCTCGCCGTCGGCGGCAAGCGTCACCTCATGGTTGTCGAGCCGCAGCGCGCGCTCGAGCGCTCTACGAACCGCGGGCTCGTCGTCGACTACCAGTACGTGCGCCATGCGCAGATGATGGCGCGGATCCGTAAAAGTTGCTGAAGAAGCTTCTAGGACGCGCCGACGCTCGTCGACTGCGTGTTGGTCACGCGATTCCAGCCGGGCGCGGTGATCGTCGTCGGCGGCGCCTTCGTCCCAAGCTGATCGCGGCTGACGTTCTGGATGCTCACCGCGAGCACCTTGAGCGTGAGGTCCTCGAGCGGGTACTTCGGGCCGTTGGACATCACGTGGTCTGACGTGATCACGGCGTCGTGCAGCAGCAGCTCGAGGTACTCGTCGTTGTGCTTGGGGATCGGGATCAGGACCCGTCCGGTGGCGAATACCTTGCCGTCGTTTACGGCGAACAAGAGATTCCCGGACTGCTTGTCGACGACCTTCGTGACCTCGATCGTCGTCGCCCTCACCTTGCCGGCGCCAGCGCCGCCTGTCGCCGAGCCGATGCTGATGGTCTGCGCGTCGGTGTAAGAGAGGTTGACGGCCTCGAACGTAAACGTCGAACTCGAGTTGCCGCCGATCTTGTCCTGGCTCTCGCCCTTCAGGAGCCCGCTCGTCGCCGAACCAAGCACCACCTCGGCGACCGGGGTTTCGGAGGCCGTCGTCGGCGTCGCGCTCGACTTCAGTGTGATCGTTTGCCCCGGAGCACCGGGCGCGCCTTGAGCACCAGTCGGCCCCTGCGATCCGCTTGGCCCTTGCGGGCCGGTCGAGCCCTGCGGACCGGTCGCGCCCCAGGTGATCTGCTGCTCGGTGTAGTCGCTGTCGCCGTTGCTGCACGTCTCGCCGGCGCTGGGATCGATGATCCGGACGTTGCCCGGGAAAGGCACGGGTTCAGTGATCGTCTGGCTCGTATCGGTGCTCGCGACGCTCGTCGTCATCTCCACGCACGCGTTGTAGGTGCCGTTGGAGTCCGGTACCGACGCGACCGCGATCGCGGCGCCGCCGCCCGCGAGGCCGACGGCGATCAGCATCGCCGCCTTCGAGAGTCGGACCGGAACGTGCCTGAGGCGCATCGAGCCGAGCACGGTAATCGGCGGCCCCGACGGCTTGCTTTTGGTGGCGCAATTGCGCAATTTCGGCCCGCGTACATGCACCGAGGATCGGCACAATCAACGGATGGCCGAGGAGAAGCTCCAGGGCTACAGACGCAAGCGCGACTTCGAGCGCACGGCCGAGCCGTCGGGAGACGCTGCGCGAGCGGACACCGACGGTCACCGATTCGTCGTCCAGGAACACCACGCCACGCGTCTTCACTGGGACCTGCGGCTCGAGCACGACGGCGTCGCGGTCTCGTGGGCGATCCCGAACGGGATCCCGCCGACGCCGAAGGAGAACCGGCTCGCCGTCCACACCGAGGACCACCCGCTCGAGTACCTCGGGTTCGAAGGCGACATCCCATCCGGCGAGTACGGCGCCGGAACGATGCGGATCTGGGACCGCGGCACCTACGAGTCGCACGAGTTCAACGATCACAAGGTCGAGATCACGTTCAACGGCGAGCGGCTGCACGGCCGCTATGGGCTGTTCCCGATCGGCCGCGGACAGGACGCGGCCAAGGACTGGCTGATCCACCGCATGGATCCCCCCGACGACCCGGGCCGCGAGCCGATGCCAGAGCGGATCGTGCCGATGCTGGCCGGCGCCGGCGAGCTGCCAAAGCCAGAGCACGGGTGGTCGTTCGAGGTCAAGTGGGACGGCGTCCGTGCGATCGCCTACGTGCAGCCGGGCCGGTTGCGGATCGAGAGTCGCAACCTGCGCGAGATCACGGACAGCTATCCCGAGGTCCGCGGGCTGCTGCGCGACCTCGGGATGCGTGATGCGGTGCTCGACGGCGAGCTGGTCGCGTTCGACGACGAGGGAAGGCCGAGCTTCGAACGCCTCCAGCGGCGCATGCACGTGACCGCGCAGAGCTCAGTCCGGCGGCTGGTGGCCACCACGCCGGTCGTCTATGCGATCTTCGATCTGCTGTACCTCGACGGGCACAACCTGATGGCGCTGCCGTACGAGCAGCGCCGCGCTCGCCTCGAGGAGCTGGGTCTGAGCGGGCCCGCCTGGCGCGTCCCGGCCGCTCACGCCTCCAACGGCCAGCGGTTGCTGGATGCGACTGCCGCCCAGGGCCTCGAAGGCGTGGTCGCCAAGCGCCTGGGCTCGCGGTATGAGCCGGGCCGCCGGACCGGCGCCTGGGTGAAGATCAAGAACACCCAGCGCCAGGAGCTCGTGATCGGCGGCTGGCTGCCGGGCGAGGGACGCCGCACGGACCGGATCGGGGCGCTGCTGATGGGCTACTTCGAGGACGGCGGCGCGCTCCGCTACGCCGGGCGGGTCGGGACGGGGTTCACCGACCGGACGCTGGCCGAGCTGAGCTCGAAGCTCGCGCCCCTGCGCCGCCCCCAGGCGCCGTTCGAGCCACTGCCGAAGCTGCCGCGCAACGCGGTGTTCGTCGAGCCCGAGCTCGTCGCCGAGGTCGAGTTTCGCGAGTGGACCTCGGAGGGCGTGATGCGGGCTCCCTCGTACAAGGGGCTGCGCGATGACAAGTCGGCGCCGGCGGTCAAGCGCGAGCGTGCGGGCGGCGGCTCGGACGAGGGCCCGGGCGAACTGTTCGACGAGCTCGAACGCCTGCCAGACGGAGCGCTGGCCGTGGTCACCGACGGCCGACGCCTGAAGATCACCAACTGGGAGAAGGTGCTGTTCCCGCAGACCGGCTTCACGAAGGGCGACCTGATCTCGTACTACGCGCGCATCGCTCCGGCGGTCGTACCGCACCTGCGCGACCGCCCGCTGACGCTCAAGCGCTACCCAAACGGGGTCGACGAGCCTTACTTCTATGAGAAGCAATCGCCGTCGCACCGTCCCGAGTGGGTGCAGACGTCGAAGATCGGAGGCGTCAACTACACGGTCGCGCAGGACCGCGCGACGCTGATCTGGCTCGCCAACCTCGCGGACGTCGAGCTCCACACCTCGCTCGCGTTCGCGGCCGAGCCGCAGCGCCCGACGATGCTCGTGTTCGACCTCGACCCCGGCGCCCCGGCCGGGATCGTCGAGTGCTGCGAGGTGGCGCTCGTCCTGCGAGGACTGTTCGCGCAGCTGCGGCTCGAGAGCGTCGTCAAGACCTCCGGGTCGAAGGGGATGCAGGTCTACGTGCCGCTCAACGCGCCGACCGGCTACGAGCAGACCAAGCCGTTCGCGCGCCGGATCGCCGAGCTGCTCGAGCAGCGGCTGCCCGAGCTCGTTGTCTCGCGGATGACGAAACGGCTGCGCGCCGGCCGGGTGCTCGTCGACTGGAGCCAGAACGACGCCCACAAGACGACCGTGACCGTCTATTCAGTACGCGCGCGCGAGCGGGCGACGGTCTCGGCGCCGGTGTCGTGGGACGAGGTGTCGGCGTGTCGCGACGGCGGCGATCCCGAGCTGCTGTCGTTTGAGACTGAGCAGGTGCTGGCGCGCCACGATCGCGACGGCGATCTGTTCGCGCCGCTGCTGAGCCTCGAACAGCGGTTGCCCGCGCTGAGTTGATCGAATAGGTTCCAGGCGCGATGAGCTACCCGGGAGCGATCCTGATCACCGGCTGCTCGTCGGGCATCGGGCGCGCGGCCGCGCTGCACCTCGTACAGCGCGGCAACACCGTCTACGCGACCGCGCGGCGGCTCGAGACGATCGCCGACCTCGAACGCGCCGGCTGCCGGACGCTGGCGCTCGACGTGCTCGACGAGGAGTCGATGCAGGCCGCGGTCGCGGCCGTCGAAGCCGAGCACGGCTCCGTTGGCGCGCTCGTCAACAACGCCGGCTACGCGGTCAGCGGCGCGATCGAGGCCGTCCCGCTCGACGCCGTCCGGACCGAGTTCGAGACCAACGTGTTCGGCTACGTGCGGATGGCGCAGCTGGTGCTGCCCGGTATGCGGGGCGCCGGCAAGGGCCGGATCGTCAACGTCGGCTCCGTGGCGGGGCGGGTGACGCTGCCGGGCGCGGGCGCGTATGCCGCCTCGAAGTACGCGATCGAGGCGATCAGCGACGCGCTGCGGTTCGAGGTGCGCGGGTTCGGCGTCGACGTGATCGTGATCGAACCCGGGCCGATCCGGACCGAGTTCACGGCCAGCGCCAACACGGCGCTCGAGCAGACCGATGCCGGCCCCTACGCCGCCTACCACGCCGCGGTCGCGAAGGCCGACGCGGAGACCGACGAGAGCTTCATCGCAGGCAGGCCCGAGCATGTCGCGCGCGCGATCGAGCGTGCGCTGGACGCCGGCCGGCCTCGCCCGCGCTACCGCGTGACCCCGGTCGCCCACGTTCTGCCGAAGCTCAGAGGGGCGCTGGGCGACCGGGGTTTCGACGCCCTCCTGCGCACGCAGATCAAGGCGCCGAGCTGACCTGCGACCCGGTCCGCGTGAAATAAACGTGAAAACGCGCGCCGGGCGCTGGAATCGCCGGCGTTCAGATGCTTAGGATTGACGGGTGGAGATGGATCCGATCACGCTTCGAAATCGACTGCTGGTAGCCACCGGGATGTGGAAGGAGGCGACCGGCGAACCGCTGCCGCGGCTGGCCCCCGGCGACCCGGCCGACCAGATCGAGGCGTTCGAGCTGCAGCTCGTCGACCGGCTGTGGGACAGCGCGACGCCCGAGAACGCCCGCGAGATCGCCGATCGCACCTGGGATCTCGTCCACGACCGGACCGACGACGACCCGGTAAAACAGCGCGTCGTCGAGTGCCACGAGGCGCTGGCGCGGATCACGCGCCTCGGCGACTGAGCCGGGGCTCGGGCATCGATGCTTCACGAACGCCACTACACGCTCGAGCAGGCCAGCGCGGTGATGGGCTGGGTCGCCGACCGGATCGGCTGGATCCGCGAAGCTCACCAGCAGCTGGTCGCGCTCGGTCCCGAGGCCGGCGAGGCGGTCGCCGCGCTCGACGAGACCTCGGGCGGGTCCTACCCGGGGCGGTCGGTGGCGCGGCCGCTGGTCGAGCTGAGCCGCGCGGCCGGCGAGCTAGAGGCCGTCGACATCGTCGTCCGCGACTTCGAGCGCGGGCTGGTCGACTTCCCGGCGCTAAGAGACGGCGAGGAGGTCTACCTCTGCTGGCTGGTCGACGAGGAGCAGGAGATCGGTTTCTGGCACGCGCCCGAGGCGGGCTTCGCCGGCCGCCGCGTGCTCTGATCCGCGCGATGAGACTCTGACCCGTCAGATCTGGGGAACGACCGGAACCGTTTCCTCGGCCTCCGCCTGCGGGTTCCGCGGCAGGCCGGCCGAGGAGTAGGCCTCGGCCTCGTCGAGCGTCTCGTGCTCGAGCAGTCCGGCGACGAGCGCGTCGAGGTTGTGCCGGTGCGCGGCGAGCGTCTCGAGTGCCTCCTCGTGGGCGGTCTCGACGATCCGGCGGACCTCCTCGTCGATCAGCCGCTGGGTCTGTTCAGAGGTTTCGCTGACCCCGGGCAGCAGCGGTCCCATGCCGTCGACCGGCAGCACCGCGATCGGTCCGATCGCGGGGCTCATGCCCCAGCGCCCGACCATGTGACGGGCGATCCGGGTCAGCTGCTGGATGTCTGACTCGGCGCCGGTCGTCAGGTCGCCGAACACGACCTCCTCGGCGACGCGGCCGCCGAGCGCGACCTTGATCTGCGCCAGTAGGTGACGCTCGTCGAAGTTGAACCGGTCGGCGTCGGGCGCCGAGAAGGTGACGCCCAGCGCCTGGCCGCGGGGAATGATCGAGACCTTGCGGACCGGGTCCGCGCCCGGCGTCAGCATCCCCATGATCGCGTGGCCCGCCTCGTGATAGGCGGTCCGCCGGCGGTCTTCGTCGGAGATCATCACCTTGCGCTCAGCGCCGAGCACGATCCGCTCGAGCGCATCGGACACGTCCTGGCGCGCGACCTTCTCGTGGCCGCGCTTGGCCGCCAGCAGCGCCGCCTCGTTCGCGACGTTGGCGAGATCGGCGCCGACCATGCCGGGCGTCGAAGCGGCGATCGCGCCGAGGTCGACGTCGGGGGCGAGCGGGACCGAGCGCGTGTGGACGCGCAGGATCGCCTCGCGGCCGGCGCGATCGGGCGGCGACACCGAGACGCGGCGATCGAAACGCCCTGGCCGCAAGAGCGCCGGGTCGAGGATCTCGGGCCGGTTGGTCGCGCCGAGCACGATCACGCTCTCTCGCGGGCTGAAGCCGTCCATCTCGGTCAGGATCTGGTTGAGCGTCTGCTCGCGTTCGTCGTGGCCGCCGGAGATGTTCGGGCCACCGGAGGCGCGCGAGCGCCCGACCGCGTCGAGCTCGTCGATGAAGATGATCGCGGGCGCCGCCTGCTTGGCCTGCGCGAACAGGTCGCGTACGCGCGAGGCCCCGACGCCGACGATCATCTCGACGAACTCCGACGCCGACATCTGGAAGAACGGGGCTCCCGCCTCGCCGGCGACCGCCCGCGCGAGCAGCGTCTTGCCCGTTCCGGGCTGGCCGCTGAGCAGCACGCCGCGCGGGATCCTCGCGCCAAGCTTGAGGTACTTGTCGGGCTCCTTGAGGAAATCGACGATCTCGGTCAGCTCGTCCTTGGCCTCGTCGATCCCGGCGACGTCCTCGAACGTGATCTCCTGGTCAGAGGCCTCGACGCGCCGCGCGCGCGAGCGGCCGAACGACATCAGGCCACCGGCCCCACCGCCGCCGCTCGCGCGGCGGGCGATCATCACAAACAGCGCGATCAGCAGCAGCGTCGGGCCGAAGCCGAAGATCAGGCTCTCGATCACCGACGGCCCGCTGTTCGGGGCCTGGGCGTCGATCGTGACGCCCTCGTGCTGCAGCAGGCCCGACAGCTGTGAGTTGTTGGCGAACGATGGAACCTGGGTCGAGAAGTTCGTCGTCGCCTGGACGTTGGCGTCATTGGACGGGTACCGGATCGCTTTCTTGAACGTCCCCTGGATCGAGTCGCCGGTCGACGAGATCTGCTCCACGTTGCCGCCCTTGACCTGCGAAAGGAACGTCGGGCTGTAGGGGATCCGGACCGGCGCGTTGGGCTTCAGCGCCTGCGAGGAGATCCACAGGTTGAGACCCAGCAGCGCGACCACGGCCAGCGCGATCCACCAGCGCGAGCGCGACGGAGTCGGCGGCTGACCCTCTTTGCCGACGCGACCGCGCCCGTTCGGCGCCGGGGTCACCCGCCAACCGGGCGTCCGGTTGGCCGGCGGAGACGGGCGCTCGCCGTTGGGCTGCGTACGTCGCTGAGTCTGATCGGCCATACCTAGATTGTGGCAAGCCGCAGGTAAGAGGTCAGACAGAATCCAACATCGCCCTGAACATCTCGGACCCGTGGACGCCGGCGCCGGCGGCGCTGGCGCGGTCGGCGAGCCACCGGTCAGAGGTCACCACCCGAACGAGCTCCGGGCGCGGCTCGAGCCTCACCCGGCGGATGATCTCGTCGTCGGCGGCGTCGCGTTTGGGCCGCGGGGCGTTTGCGACCTCGATCACGGTCGAGCGGATCGGCGGCGACGGCCGGCGCTCGAACACGACCACCACGTCCTCGCCCTCGGCCGCCGCCCAGCGCTCGAGCAGGTCGACGAGCTTCAGCATCGCCGCGTCGCGATCCCTCCACCAGCCGTCGGGCCGGACGCCGATCACGTTCATCCCGTCGACGAACCAGCGCGTCACTGGTCGCCCTCGGGCGGGCGGCGATCGCGTTTGCGCTCCGACTGGCGCCGCTTGGCGGCCTCGCGCCGCTGCAGGGACGCGGCCGTCGGCCGAGTGGGTCGCCGCGGGCGCCGCGGGGTCAGGGCCAATCTGAGCCGGCTCTGGAGCCGCTCGAGCGCGAGCTCACGGTTGCGCGCCTGGCTGCGCTCGTCCTGTGCGATCGCGGTGACGGTCTCACCCAGGCGCTCGATGATCAGGCGCTTCTGCGCGTCGGTCAGCGCCGCCGAGGCGGCGACGTCGAAGCTCGCCTCGACCCGCGTCTCCGAGGTGTTCGCATGCTGACCGCCGGGGCCCGAGGACCGCGAAGCGCGGACACCCACCTCGCTGAGCGGGATCGCAGTTGTTGCGCCGAGTGGCATCGGATCGTCCATCGCGGCACAGATGATGCCTGTGACCAGCGGGTGAACGGTTTTGTGCCGGGCTGAGCACCGGTGTGAGACCGTGCTACCGTGCCGCGCGCAAGGCCGCTCGTCGATGGCGGGCGGCGACAAGCAGGGTGCAGGCCTCGGAGTACTTAGGACCTCCGCGCGCAGCACTTCGAGCACGGAGGAGAGACTCCCATGCCAACCGGAACGGTCAAGTGGTTCAGCGACGAGAAGGGCTTCGGCTTCATCACGCCCGATGAGGGCAGCCGCGACCTGTTCGTACACCACACGAGCATCCAGTCGGACGGTTATCGCTCACTCGCGGAGGGCGCCAAGGTGTCCTACGAGGAGGAAGCGGGCCCGAAGGGCCCCAAGGCGATCAACGTCCAGAAGATCTAGAACCGCCGGACTGCCGGGCTTGGGGCGTCGCCCCGGGTCCGGCCGTTCTCAGTAGGGTCGGAATCCGATGGCCGATTGGGTCACGATCTCATCGCTGGCGACCGCCGGGGGGACGCTCGTGCTCGCGATTGCGACGTTCAGCTCGGTCAGGTCGGCCAACCGCTCGGCGCGCGTCGCCGAGCAGTCGCTGCTCGTCGGCATGCGCCCGGTCCTGATTCCGTCGCGCGACGACGATCCGACCGAGCGGGTGCGGTTCGGCGATGAGCAGGTACTGACGGTCCCCGGCCACGGTGGCGCCTTCTTCGTCGGCGACGAGGCGATCTACTTCGCGATCGCGCTGCGCAACGGCGGCAGCGGCTTGGCGGTCATCCACGGCTGGTGCGTCGGTCCGCGCACGCCGGCCAGCGATCGCCCAGACGTCGACGATTTTCGCAGCCAGCAGATCGACCTGTACATCCCGGCTGGCGAGGCCGGCTACTGGCTCGGCGCCCTGCGTGACCGGAGCGACCCAACGTTCGACGAGGTCCGCCGGACGATCCAGGCTCACCAACCCGTACAGGTCGACCTGATGTACGGCGACTACGAGGGCGGGCAGCGGACGATCGCGCGCTTCATCCTGTCGAAGTGGCCCGACGACGAGGTCGATGGCAAGCGGGCGACCGTGCTGCGGTATTGGAACATCGACGGGCACGACCCGCGCGGGCGCGACTAGCCGTCGTCTTCGTCCTCGTTCTCCCCGCGGGCCGTTGGTTCAAACCGGCCGGCCGCGCGGACGAGTAGTATCGAACGCATCAGGGGTGTTCAGCGGTTGATGCGCGCGCACACGGAAGTTCTCAGATGACAAAGGCGGTCGAGGAACGCGAGCGCGTGATCATCCGCTTCGCCGGCGACTCCGGCGACGGCATGCAGCTGACCGGTGGCCGCTTCACCGACGCGACCGCGGTGATGGGGAACGATCTCGCGACGCTGCCGAGCTTCCCGGCCGAGATCCGCGCCCCCGCGGGGACGCTGGCCGGCGTGTCGGCGTTCCAGATCCACTTCGCCTCGAGCGACATCCTCACCCCGGGCGACGCGCCGAACGTGCTGGTCGCGATGAACCCGGCCGCGCTGCGCGCAAACATCGACGAGGTCGACCGCACGGCGACGATCATCGTCAACGAGGACGCTTTCACGAAGCGCAACCTTGACAAGGCCGGCTACGCGGCGAGCCCGCTCGAGGACGGGTCGCTCGCCCACTACAGGGTCCACCGGATCCCGATGACCACCCTGACGACGCGTGCGGTCGAGGCGATCGAGGGCGTCACCACGCGCGACGCTGGACGCGCCAAGAACCTGTTCGCGCTCGGGGTCTTGTCGTGGCTGTACGGCCGGCCCACCGATGTCACCAAGCGCTGGATCGAGAAGAAGTTCGCCCGCACGCCGGCGGTCGCCGAGGCCAACCTGGCGGCCTTCAACGCCGGCTGGTCGTTCGGCGAGACGACGGAGCTGCTCGACGTCCAGTACCACGTCGCGCCCGCCAAGGATGTCGCGCCGGGCAACTATCGCAACGTCAACGGGACGACCGCGCTGTCGCTGGGGCTGATCGCCGCCAGCGTGCGCAGCGGTCTGCCGCTGGTGCTCGCCAGTTATCCGATCACACCGGCCTCCGAGCTGCTGCATGAGCTCTCGCGCCACGCCAAAATCGGCGTCACGACGATCCAGGCCGAGGACGAGATCGCCGCCGCCGGGATGGCCCTCGGCGCGGCATTCGGCGGCCGGCTCGGGGTGACCGCGACGAGCGGCCCCGGGATGGACCTCAAGGCCGAGACGATCGGCCTGGCGGTGGCGCTCGAGCTCCCGATGATCGTGATCGACGTCCAGCGTGCCGGGCCGTCGACCGGGATGCCGACCAAGACTGAGCAGTCCGATCTGCTGATGGCGCTGCACGGGCGCCACGGCGAGTCGCCGCTGCCGGTGATCGCGCCGAGCACCTGCGGCGGCTGCTTTGAGGCGGCGTTCGAGGCGGCGCGGATCGCGATCCGCTACCGGACGCCGGTGATCGTCCTGTCGGACACCTTCCTGGCCTCCTCGTCGGAGCCGTGGCGGATCCCAGACGTCGGCTCGCTGCCGCAGATCGACCCCGACTTCGCGTCCGCGGACGGCGACGGCGGCGAATTCCAGCCCTACGCGCGCGACGAGCGGCTCGCGCGGCCGTGGGCGATCCCCGGCACCCCGGGGCTCCAGCACCGGATCGGGGGCCTGGAGAAGGCCGACGTCTCGGGCAACATCTCCTACAACGGAACCAACCACGAGCGCATGACCGAGCTACGCGCGCGCAAGGTCGCCGGGATCGCCGACGAGATCCCGCCGCTGACGGTCGACTCCGAGCCCGGAGCGAATCTGCTGGTGCTCGGCTGGGGGTCGACCGAGGGTGCGATCCGGGCCGGCGTCAGGCGCGCCCGCGAGGCCGGCACCAAGGTGGCCTGCGCCCAGCTTCGCTATCTGAACCCGCTGCCGGCCAACACCGGCGACGTGCTGCGCTCGTTCGACCGCGTGCTGGTCCCCGAGCTCAACACGGGCCAGCTAGCGCAGGTGCTCCGCGGCCGCTATCTGGTCGACGTGGAGTCGTTCTCGAAGGTCCAGGGCCGGCCGCTGTTCGCCTCCGAGGTCGCACGGGAGATCGCGGAGCGGTCATGACCCCGACGAACGGCAAGGAGCGCAGATGAGCGCGACGCTGACCAAGGCCGACTTCCAGTCTGACCAGGAGACTCGCTGGTGCCCGGGCTGCGGCGATTACGCGGTCCTGTCGGCCGTGCAGCAGTTCATGCCCGAGCTCGGCATCCCGCCCGAGCGGATCGTGTTCATCACCGGGATCGGCTGCGCCGGACGCTTCTCGTACTACATGGACACCTACGGGATGCACGGCATCCATGGCCGCGCGCCGGCGCTCGCCACCGGCCTGGCGAGCGCGCGCAGGGATCTCTCGATCTGGGTCGTGACCGGCGACGGCGACTCGCTGTCGATCGGCGGCAACCACCTGATCCACGCCCTGCGGCGCAACGTCCCGGTCAAGATCCTGCTGTTCAACAACCAGATCTACGGGCTCACCAAGGGGCAGGCGTCGCCGACCTCGGAGCTCGGCAAGATCACCAAGTCGACCCCGTTCGGCGTAGCGGACCACCCGTTCAACCCGGTCGCGTTGGCGCTCGGGGCCGAGGCGACGTTTGTCGCGCGGACGATCGACCGCGACCGCCATCACCTGACCGGAGTGCTGCGGGCGGCTGCCGCCCACGAGGGCGCGGCACTGGTCGAGATCTACCAGAACTGCCCCGTCTTCAACGACGGCGCGTTCGACTCGCTGACCACCAAGGAACTGCGCGACTTCAACCAGATCCGGCTCGAGGCCGGCAAGCCGATCACGTTCGGGCCCAAGTTCGAGCGCGGCGTCGCGCAGGGCTCAGATGGCTGCCTGGTGCTCGTCGACGTCGACGATGTCGACGAAGCGAGCCTGCTCGTTCACGACCCGGCGCGCTCGGACCCCGGGCTCGCGTTCTCGCTCGCGAAGCTCGCCGAGACGCCCGCCGGCCCGACGCCGATCGGCATCTTCCGCGACGTCGAGCGGCCCGTCTACGGCCGCAGCGGCGCGCTCGAGGTCGCGTCCGAGGATCAGCTCGCGGACCTTTTGACGGCCGGCGACAGCTGGACGATCGCCTAGCGCCCCGGTCCAGCGCCCGCTAAGCGTCCGCCACGTACCCGCCCGCGGGTTCTAGTGGCAGCCCGGCCGCGTCCCAGTCGAGCAGGCCACCGATCATGTTGTGGGCGTCGAACCCGGCCTGCGCGAACGCCTCGGCGGCCATCGCTGAGCGCGAGCCGCTGCGGCAGTAGAAGACGACCGGACGCGAGCGGTCGATCGTCTCGACCTCGGCCGCCAGCCGGGGCAGCTCGACGAGCCGGTCTCCCGCGATCCGCCCGGCCTCGTGCTCGTGCGCGGCGCGGACGTCGATCAGCTGGATCTCGCCGCGCGACAGCAGCTCGGAAACCTGCTGTGAGGAGTAGTCAGCGCCCATCGCGCGCAACCGATCGTGCAGGTGAAAGCACCCGTCCAGCGTAGCGTTTGCGGAAGTGGCGCCCGGCTGAGGCCGGGCATTGGCTAGCGCGCAGATTCCCTGCAAGCGGTTCCCAGATGACAGGGATCCTGCAAGTGCGGTACTGTGCCGTGCCGATATCAAGCCCAGCCGAATCAGCCCGGTACATAGCCGGGGTGATCGGGGGACCCGATGGGACCTTTCAAGGTTCCTGGGGCGAATCGCCGGACTACCGGCGTAGCGCAACTCTTTCAGCGCGAGCCCGTCAGCTAACCCCGTAGGCACGCGAAAGAGAAGGGTAGCCCGTGCTTCATCGTTTCCGATCGGACGTTCGCCTAGCGTTAGCGTTGACGATCGCCGCCGCGGCCGTAATCGCGCCGGCAACCGCGCAAGCAAGCTCAGCCCGCCTCGGTACCCGGACGCTGCGCCAGGGGATGACCGGGCCGGACGTGAAGACGCTCCAGACCGAGTTGACGAAGGTCGGCCTGAAGACCGACGAGACCGGCTACTTCGGTCCGATGACCGCAGGCAACGTGCGCAAGTTCGAGAGCTCGCATCGCCTGCCGGTCAACGGGATCGTCACGCAGCAGTTCATCAGGCTGCTCGGGTCCGCGCTTGCGGCCCATACGACAATCGTGATGCCCGCCGAGGGCAACGGTGCCGCCGCGCTGGCGATCCGCCAGCAGACGACCAAGACCGACCCGACTGACAACCCGGTCACGATCACGCCCAACGGCAGCTCCCAGCACCTTGGTGACCGGACGCTGCGCGAGGGGATGACCGGGCACGACGTGCGGGTGCTCCAGGGCTACCTGACGCTGGCCGGTTTCGCGACCAACGTCGACGGCGAGTTCGGGGCCGCCACCGAAGCGAACGTGATCGCCTTCCAGCTCGCCCACGGGATGGTCGGCAACGGCATCTTCACCTACGCCGAGAGCCTCGTCCTGCGCCAGGCGGTCGCTACCACGCTCGCCACGCCCCCGGTCGGCAAGGCCAGGATCAACCCGGACGGTACGGCGACCGCGCCGGCCGGCGCGCCGCCGGTGGTCCAGGATGTGATCGCCGCCGCCAACCAGATCATTGGCACGTCTTACTGCTACGCGGGCGGCCACGGGAGCTGGAAGTCCAGCTGCTACGACTGCTCGGGCTCCGTGAGCTACGCGCTCCACGGCGCCGGCCTGCTGCCGTCGCCCGAGGACTCGACCGGGCTCGAGTCATTCGGTAGCGCCGGCCCGGGCAAGTGGATCACGATCTATGCCGACGCCGCCCACACCTGGATCGTCGTCGCCGGGATCGCGTTCGACACCGCCGACTACGGCGGCCCGAACATCCCGTCCGGCACGGGCCCGCGCTGGCGGTCAGATCCGACCGGCAACCTCGCAGACGGCGGTGACTACGTCATCCGCCACCCATCCGGCCTGTAGGAGGAGGTCGTCCCAAAGCGTCACGCGCGCGTGCGCCCCACACGCGCGTGTGACGTAGCATCCAGGGCAGCATGTCTGCGCTGTCCGAGCTGTACTCGATCCCACAGGATCACGCCGATTTCCGGGCCGCGATCCGCGAGATCGCGCAGCAGCGGATCGCGCCGCGGGCGGCCGAGATCGACGAGCAGGCGGCCTACCCGCACGACTTGCGCGCGCTGCTGGCCGAGCACGACATCCTCGGGCTCCCGTTCGACACCGAGCACGGCGGCACCGGCACCGGAACCCTGATGCTCAACATGGCGGTCGAGGAGATCGCCAAGGCATGCGCCTCGACGGCGCTGATCCTGATGATCCAGGAGCTCGGCACGCTGCCGATCAAGCTGTTCGGCTCAGACGAGCTCCAGGATCGCTTCCTGCCGCGGTGCGCGAGCGGCGAGTGGTCGCCGGCGTTCGCGCTGTCTGAGCCCGACGCGGGGTCGGATCCGGGCGGGATGCGGACCCGCGCCGTGCTCGACGGCGACGAGTGGGTGATCAACGGGAGCAAGAACTGGATCACGAACCTCGGGATCGCCGACTTCTACGTCTGCTTCGCGGTCACCGCACCAGACGCCGGCCACTCACGCGGCATCACCGCGTTCGTTGTCGAGGCCGACCGCCCGGGATTCAGCGTCGGCAAGCTCGAGCACAAGCTCGGGATTCGGGGGTCGCCGACCGGGCAGCCGATCTTCGACGGCGTCCGCGTGCCGCGGGACAACGTGATCGGAGAGGTCAACCAGGGTTTCAAGGTCGCGATGGCGACGCTCGATCGCTCGCGCCTCGGGGTCGCCGCGCAGGCGCTGGGAATCGCGCAGGGCGCGACCGACTACGCAGCCGCCTACGCGCGCGAGCGCAGGCAGTTCGGCCAGCCGATCAACTCGTTCCAGGGGATCCAGTTCAAGCTCGCCGACATGGAGACCCAGTGTGCGGCGGGGCGCGAGCTGCTCTATCAGGCGTGTTCGAAGGTCGACCGTGCCGATCCCGACGTCGGCAAGTACTCGGCGATGGCGAAGCTGTTCTGCTCCGACGTCGCGATGAAGGTGACGGTCGAGGCCGTGCAGGTACTCGGCGGCTACGGCTACGTCAAGGAGTACCCCGTCGAGCGGATGCTCCGCGACGCGAAGATCACGCAGATCTACGAGGGCACGAACGAGATCCAGCGGCTCGTGATCGCCCGCACGATGAGGTAGCGCGGATGCTCGGACGGCAGCCCACGATCAGCCGCATCCTGTTCTCGGCGGTCGCGGCGCTGACCATCGGTCTAGGCGTGGTCGCGATCCTGGCCGGGTTCAGCGACTCGCCCCCACTGCGGCTGCTTGAGGGGGTCGCGGTGTTCGCGGCCGGCGCGATGCTGATCGTCGGCGCGGTCGTGGCTGCGATGGTTCATCTCGGTGGCTGGCGCGACCCCGAGTCCGAGGAGGACTTCGAGCGGCTGGTGGTCCGCGCGGAGCTACTCGCGGAGGAGGGGCTGTGGGGCGAAGCCGACGACGAGGACGTTGACGACTACGACCAGGAGCCGGTGCCGATCGACGGCGATGAGGACTTCAAGGCGCTCGTCCGCTCGGCGCTCGACGAGCTGCCGCTGGAGTTCCACCGCGCGCTCGAGCACGTCGCGATCGTCGTCGACGACGGCGGCCGGAGCCGGCGCGCGTACGGGCTCTACCAGGGCGACACTGCGGCCAACGACTACTTCCACGACCGGATAGTGATCTTCAAGGACACGCTGCTGCGTGACTTCGGCCAAGACCCGGAGCTGCTCAAGGCGCAGGTCCGGCGCACCGTCCGCCACGAGCTCGCACACCACCTCGGCTGGGACGAGAAGGGCGTGCGGGGCCTCGGCCTCTGACGACCCCCACCACAGGAGTATTTGATGCCCGAAGCTGTGATCGTCGATGCCATCCGCACGCCCATCGGGCGCGCCGGCAGGGGGTCTCTGAAGACCGTGCGCGCCGACGAGCTGGCGGCGATCCCGATCCGGACGCTGATCGAGCGCAACCCCGAGGTCGACTTCTCGCTCACCAACGACGTGTTGATGGGGGCGGCGTCGGGCGTCGGTGAGCAGGGCTACAACATCGGTCGCAACGCGGCGCTGCTGGCAGGCCTTGACCACCACGTTCCCGGCTGCACGGTCAACCGCTTCTGCGCCTCGTCGCTGATGGCGATCCGGATGGCCTCACACGCGATCAAGGCCGGCGAGGGCGACCAGTACATCGCCGCCGGGGTCGAGGCGGTCTCGCGCGCCGGGCTCGGCGCCGGAATGATGGACGAGGCCAAGAACCCGAAGCTCAACGGCTCCGAAGGGTCGCTGTACGACGTCTACATCCCGATGGGAATGACCGCCGAGAACGTCGCCGACCGCTGCAACGTGAGCCGTGAGCAGCAGGACGAGTGGGCCGTGATCTCGCAGAACCGGGCCGTGCAGGCACGCGCCTCGGGCCACTTCGCCGCCGAGATCGTGCCGGTCACGGTCGCCGCCCACACCGACACCGACAAGCAGGGCAACGAGATCGACGTGCCCGAGACGGTCGTCGACGCCGACGACGGCCCGCGCCCGGGTACGACGATGGAGGTGCTGGCACAGCTGCGGCCCGCGTTCAGGCCCGACGGCACCGTGACGGCGGGCAACTCGTGCCCGCTCAACGACGGCGCCGCGGCGGTGCTGGTGATGTCGGACGAGAAGGCCCGCGACCTCGGCCTGACGCCGATGGCGCGGATCGTCGCCTCGACGGTCGCCGCGATCCGGCCAGAGATCATGGGCCTCGGTCCGATTCCGGCGATCCAGGCGCTGCTAGAGCAGACGGGGATGACGATCGACGACGTCGACATCGTCGAGATCAACGAGGCGTTCGCGGCCCAGGTCGTGCCGTGCCGCGACGAGCTCGGGATCCCGGAGGAGAAGCTCAACCCGTTCGGCGGGGCGATCGCGCTCGGGCACCCGTTCGGGATGACCGGCGCCCGGATCATGACGACGCTGATCAACGGCCTGCGCGCGCGCGACGGCGCCTACGGGATCGAATCGATGTGCGTCGCGGGCGGGATGGGTCAGGCGATGCTGATCGAGCGGCTCAGCTGACTCGGCGGGCGTACGATTCAACTTCATGTCCAGGTTGATCCGACTTGACGAGACGGGTCACACGACGCTGGCGGAATGGAGCGCGGAGGACGAGGCGGCTTTCGAGGATGCGGCGGCCGCCTTCCGGGCCGAGCTCGAGCGGGGCTACTTCGGTATCGCTTCGCTGCCCGACGGCAGTGCCGAGCAGGTCACGGAGCTCCCGCTCGACGTTCCAACGGTGATCCTCCGGCGGCCGATCGCCGGCGGCTGATGTGACCACCACCGCGTACGCGGGGACGCTGGACGGGCTGCCCGAGCGCGCAGCCGTCTCGTGGCGCACGCGGGTGGACGAGGCCTCCCTGCGCCGCCGGGGTCGGTTGTGGACAGTGACGACCGTCCTGCACACGCTGCCGCTGATCGCCGCGGCAACCGCGCTCGGCGTGGTGGTGCCGGTCACGATCCCGATCTCGATTGCGCTGCTGGCACACGCGTGGGCGATTGGAGAGCTGTTTGCGGCGCGGGGCGCCGGCGTACTGCGGCCGAGGGCACCCGCCGACGAGGGCGCCGAGCGTCGCTCGCTGCTCCTGCTCGGTGATCTGGTCGACGACCGCTCGCGGGCCCTGCACGCCGCCACCGGCCTCGTCGTCGAACGCGGGCAGCTCGGCTCTTGGATCGTCGGTGAGGCCGGCGCCGTGCTTGTGCGCCGCCACAGGGTCTACTGCTACTGCGTCAAAGCGACGGGCGGCGGTCTGCCGGCCTGCGACCGGCTCGCGCACCTGCTGCTCGCTCTGCGCTGCGATGAGCGCGACTTCGCGACGGTCGCCAACCTCGCCTTCTCGGGCGCGCCGTGGCGGCTGCGGCGACGGCTGCGCGCGAACCAGCGCGATGCGCTCCGCGCGGCGCTTTAGACGTCGCAAGCGACCCGCAACCCCGCGAAGATCTGGCGCCGCTGGGGGTAGTCCCAGTTGCGGAACGTGGGCGTGCTGACGCGCGTCCTGGTCGCCCACGAGCCACCGCGCAACACCTTGTACTCGGAGCCGAAGAAAACCTCTGAGTACTCGGGATACGGGAACGGCTCGAAGCCCGGATACGGCCCGAAGTCGCTGGCGGTCCATTCCCAGACGTCGCCGATCATCGCCAGACAGCCGTACGGCGAAGCGCCCGCCGGCAGCCCACCGGCGGCGACCGGCCCACCGATGAGCTGGTCGACGTTGGCGTGCACGCCGGGGCTCAGCGGCTCGTCGCCCCACGGCTGGCTGCGGGCGATTCCGAGCTCCGGGTCCCAGGTCGCGGCCTTCTCCCATTCGGCCTCGGTCGGGAGGCGCAGGCCGTGTGAACGAGCGAACGCGTCGGCCTCGAACCACGAGATATGGACGACCGCCCGGTCCGGCGCCAGCGGCTCGAGCGTCGACAGACGCCACTCGGCGCCGAGGTCGGGCGTCCAGCCTCCGGGTCGCGTGACTCCGTTGTCCTGCTTCCACGACCAGCCTTCGTCGGACCACCAATCGCGGCGCCGATAGCCGCCGTCCTGTACGAACTCCAGGTAGGTCGCGTTGGTGATCGGTGTGCGGCCGATCATGTACCCCGGGACTCCGGCCCGGTGGCGCGGCCGCTCATTGTCATATGCGAAGCGGTCCCCGGCGGCGCCGAGCGTGCACTCGCCCGCCCCGACCGTGACCAGCTCGAGGCCGGTGAATGAACCGCGCTCGGGGGCGTCCGGAACGCGCTGCTCGAACGCGTAGCCGCTCAGCTGGGCAAGCTGGAGCGTCTGCAGCATCGTCTCGGTGTGCTGCTGCTCGTGGCGCACGATCAGCTCCAGGATCACCCCGTCGCCGACGCCGCGGTCGTTGATCACCTCGAGCGAGCGCTCGCGGACCTCGGCAAGGTACTCGTGCGCCTGTGCGGGCGCCAAGAACGGCAGCTCGCCACGCTGCGCTCGCGGCGTCTCGAACGCGTCGTAGACCTCAGCCAGGTCCTCGCGCAGCAGCGGCCGGCCGCCGTAGCGATGGCCGATCCACAGATCCTCGAACGCTGCGATGTGGCCGAGATCCCAGACGAGCGGGCTCATCAGCTCGGAATGGACCCGCTCAAGGTCGTCGTCGGCGACAGGTGCGACCAGCGCCAGGGTGCGCTCGCGCGCTTCCCCGAGTGCCTCGATGATCGGTTGTGCGTGGCTGGCGGCCATCGGCCTGGTGGTCACCTCCGCTCCGCGGACTAGGTCAGCCCATAGCGTAGAAAAAGCGTTCCGTCGCGCTCCAGTACTCCCTCGAGCCGCAGCCTGTCGGGCATCGGCAGCGGCGGCCCGGAGGTGATCGCGGGCGCGCTGCCACCGCCGACGAGCGTCGACGACAGGGTCAGGAACAGCTGGTCGGCGACCGCTTCGCGGGCGAGCTCGGCGAACACGCGTGGCCCGCCCTCGCACAGCAGGGTCCGGACGCCGTGCATCGCGCGCAGCTGCCGCAGCGCCTGCGTGAACGTGAGCTGGTCCGCGGGGAGCCTGACGACCTCGACCTGCGCCTGCGCGCCGCTGGTGTCGATGTCGGCGCCGCTGAATACGACCACCCGCGCCTCGGGCTCGGCGAACAGCGGAATCTCGAGCGGAAGCGTGCCGCCCCGTGTCAGCGTGCACACCAACGGCTCGGAGCTCAGACCCTGCTCGAGGCGCCGCTCGCGTGCGGCCGGATCGCCGAGCATCCGGCCGTAGCGCTCCGCGCGCAACGTGCCGGTCCCGGCCAGCACCGCGTCGACGACCTGCCTGAGAGCGCGGAACAGCGCCTTGTCGCCATCGTCGCCGAGACCGCCTGAGCGGCCGTTGATGGTCGCCCGCCCGTCGACGCTCGAGATGAAGTTGACGAGCGTGAAAGGGCGCTCGGCCCCGGGCATGTCGGCCCCCACGACATCGCCGACGTACGCCTCGATCTCGATCTCGCGGTTCAGCGGCCAGAGCTCGGAGAACTTCACCGCTGGGAGTCTGCCTGACCGCGACCGCCGGGCGCTTTCAGGCCGCGGCGCGGCGCGAGCTCGGCGGCCGGCAAGCCGCGTCGCGATCACTCCAAACCCACTAGGCTGCCGCCCCGGTGGACTTCAAGGCCCTCAACCGCGGCGAGCTGATAGCGAGCGTGGGAGGGATTCTGCTGGGCGTGTCACTGTTCTTGAGCTGGTATGCGCTCGGTAACGAGAACGCGGTCCTCGGGCCCTGTCGCGGCCCGAACTCGACCTGCAGCGGCTGGGACTCACTGTCGATCGCGCGCTTCTTGCTGCTGATCGCCGCGGTCGCGCCGGCGATCCTTGCCTACATCATCATCCGTGGACACGCGCTCTCGTGGCCGCGCGGCGAGCTGACGGCGGTCACGGCGCTGGTGGCGCTGACGATCACGCTGTTCCGAGGCCTGATCGACAGGCCGGGATCGCCCCCGGACGAGATCACGGTCGCGATCGGCTGGTGGATCGCGCTCGTCTCGTGCCTGCTGATCCTCGCGGGCGCTGTCTTCCGTGCGCAGGAGAGCGGCGCCGGGCGCAAACCGCCGGGGGTCCTGTGAGCACCCGCAAGCCTGACCGCAACCTGGCGCTCGAGCTCGTGCGCGTGACCGAGGCGGCGGCGCTCGCCGCGGCGCGGATGGTCGGCCGCGGCGACAAGGAGGGCGCCGATCAGGCGGCCGTCGACGCGATGCGCGAGGTGCTCGACTCGGTCTCGATGGACGGCGTGGTCGTGATCGGTGAGGGGGAGAAGGACGAGGCGCCGATGCTGTTCAACGGCGAGCACATCGGCGACGGCAGTCCGCCGGAGGTCGACATCGCGGTCGATCCGCTCGAGGGGACCCGGTTGACGGCGCTCGGGATGCCTAGCGCGCTGTCGGTGATCGCGCTGTCCGAGCGCGGGACGATGTTCGACCCCGGCCCGTGCGTGTACATGGA
Organism: uncultured Solirubrobacterales bacterium; assembly: GCA_963756655.1. Classification (GTDB taxonomy): domain Bacteria; phylum Actinomycetota; class Thermoleophilia; order Solirubrobacterales; family Solirubrobacteraceae; genus Palsa-465. Next base: position 127,095 of record CAVWOQ010000017.1, on the reverse strand, counting down.
GAAGATCGCCGGCGGCCCCGAGATCGCCGACCTGCTCGACCTCGACCGGCCGCTGTCCGAGACGCTCGGCCTGGTCGCCGAGCGCCGCAAACGCGACATCCGCGACGTGATGGTCGTGATGCTCGACCGCGAGCGCCACCAGGATGCGATGCGCCAGGTCCGCGCGGCGGGCGCCAGGGTGCGGCTGATCACCGACGGCGACGTCTCGGCATCGCTGCTCGCGGTCAGCGAGAACTCGCCGGTCGACCTTTTGTGGGGGATCGGGGGCACCCCGGAGGGCGTGATCTCCGCAGCCGCGATCAAGTGCATCGGCGGCCAGTTGCTTGGGCGGCTATGGCCGCGCGACGACTCCGAGCGCAGCGCTGCGGTCCACGCCGGCTACGACCTCGACATGATCCTCACCTGTGACGACCTCGTCGCGGGCGATGACGCGTTCTTCTCCGCAACGGGCGTGACCGACGGCGATGTGCTCCAGGGCGTCCGCTACCAGAGCGACCAGAGCGCCAGCACCGAGTCGCTCGTGATGCGCTCGCGGTCGGGAACCGTGCGCCGGGTCTTCGCCCGTCACGACCGGACGAAGATGCGCAAGCTCGGGATCACTTACAGCTAACCGACCCACTAATCGGCGAGCTGGCCGACCTTCGAGGTCGCGAGGTCGAGCTTCGCGAGCGAACGCAGGAACGCGTGCGTGACGAGCACGTGGACCGCGGACTGGGTCATCTGGTAGACGGGCGTACTGAAGCCGGCGGCGATCGACGGGTAGAAGTTCGACACGTCGACGTCGATCGCGACCCGGGCGCGCCCGTCAGGGTCGTCTGGCTCGCGCCTGACATCGAGCTTGAGATAGCCGCTGCCACGCCCGGCCCGGGTCACCAGCAGCCCGTCGCGGATCCGCCACCGGACGGCGCCGTGATCGCCGTCGACCATGTACTCGGGCGCGTCGAACCGCAGCAGTGTCAGCGGCCTGGCGATGAACACCACTGAGCGGCTGTCGGCGCTGTACACGACGCGGATCAGGCCGAACGTCACCCGCGACAAAAAGCGCCAGTACGTGCGGGCGAGGTTCTCGAGGTTCGAGCGCTTCCAGAGCCGCTCGAGCTCGGCCCGATCCATCGTCAGCTGGGCCGATTGGACTGAGCGCACCGCCCCGTCGTGGGCGATCACGGTCGACTTCGGGCGCGAGACGATCACCGCCCGCGCAGGCAGCCGTCGCAGCGCGCGGCGCAGCAGTGCGGCTAGCCCGGCGACGATCACTGCGAGCGCGGCGAGCATCGCGGTTCAGCGCGCCAGCGGCTCGAGCGCGACGACGGTGCCGGCGGCCAGCACGCCGTCGCCGGCCGGGATCATCGCCAGCGCGTCTGCCCCCAACAGCGACGTCAGGATGTGCGAGCCCTGGGCGCCGTTTGGCGTCGCGACCGGCGGCCCGGCGCCGCGCGCCAGCACCACGCGGATCGCCTGCTCACGTTGCGGGTTGCGTCGAACGTCGACGCCCAGCACCGCCTCGGGCTCGAGCGTCCGGCTGCTCACCGCTCCCTGTAACGCCGTCAGCGCCGGGGCCGCAAACAGCGAGAACGTGACGACCGCAGAGACCGGATTGCCGGGCAGCCCGAACACGAGCCCGCCGTCGCGGGTCCCGAACCAGGTCGGCTTGCCGGGCTGCAGCGAGACGCTCCAGAACACCTCACCGACGCCGAGCTCGGCCAGCACCGGCTTGACGTGATCGTGCGGGCCGACCGACACACCGCCGGAGATGATCACCACGTCCGAGGACTCCAGCGCCGCCGCGATGCCATCGTAAGTGGCGCCGTGGTCATCGGGCAACCGCTGAGGCGTTGCCGTCACCGCCCCGGCGTTGGCCGCCAGACCCGACAGCATCGGCGCGTTCGAGTTGTGGATCTCGCCCGGACCGAGTGGCTCTCCCGCGGCCCTCAGCTCGTCGCCGGTGCAGAGCACGGCGACGCGTGGCTCACGGCTGACAATGACGCTGCCGACGCCAGCCGCGACCGCGGCCCCCAGCTCGGCCGCCTGCAGCCGCGTGCCGGCCTCGAGTACGAGCGTCCGCGCGCGCATGTCCTCACCGGGGGCGCGGATGTTCTGGCCCCGACTGATCGGCTCGCACGTCTCGATCGCCTGCCCATCGACCCGCACCCACTCCTGCGGGATGACCGCGGTGGCACCCGCCGGGACCGCGCCCCCGGTCGAGATCCGGATCGCCTCTCCGTGGCCCAGCGCGCGGTCCGAGGGCGCGCCGGCGCGGGACTCGGCGGTGATCGTCAGCACGCGGCCCGCGTCCCCGGCTTCGATCGCGTAGCCATCCATCGCCGAGCTCGGGAACAGCGGCACGTCGGCCGCGGCGCGGACGTCGGCGGCCAGCACGCGGTGCAGCGCGTCGCCGATCTCAACGAGCTCGGTCGGCAGGGGCTCGACGGCGTCAAGGACGAGCTCCCTGGCGTGCGCCACCGTGATCAGGGCCGTCGACATCGCTCGCTGGAGCTTTTCACCTTTCTCGCCGCGGGGCCGACAGCGGTGCGTGATAGAAGTCGCCGATGCTGACAGGCCCGCCCCGCCGGCGCCGCGCAAGGCCGGTCGCCGACGCCCCGATCGACTCGCTGCTGTCGAAATCAGAGGACCTTGCGAAGGGCTGGCTGCTGGCGCTGCTGGAGCGCGTCCCGCTCGACGAGGCGCCGCGGATCATGGCCACCGACCTGACCCGTGACGGGCCGCGAGTCTGCGAGGCGATGCTGCGAGCGCTGGCCACCGATACCGACGAGCGTCGCCTCGAGCCCGATGGCGCGCTGGCGCCGCTCGCCGGACGGATCGGCGAGCTCGCTGGGGCGAGCGGCGCCGAGGCGACCGCGCACGCCGTCGACGCGCTGCAGGCCGTGATCTGGGCTGCGCTCCGCGCCGAGCTCCAGGCTCCGGATCCCGACCTGATCACGGCGCTCGTCGAGCGGCTCGCGCAGGTCACCGAGCTGATGCGCGCGGCGGCGCTGCGCCACGGCGAGGGCGTCGCCCACTCGGCGTTGAGCGCCGTGGCGCCGGGCGTCCGCGACCCGCTGGTCGCCGACCGGGCGCTCGAGGACCTGCGCGTCGCCCGGCGCGAACCAGACTCCGCGCCCCCGCCGCCCCCGGTCGCTGGGCGCGCCTCGGAGACGGACGCGGCGATACGGGCATGGGTCAGCGGTGAGTCGGCCGACGAGGCGCTCTGGGTAGGCGCGCTGCAGGACGAGATCACGCGCAGCGGCGGCGCGCCGCTATCGCTGGTGCTGGCCGAGCTCGAGGACGCCGCCCAGCTCGTCGCGGTCGAGAACACGCGCATGGCGACCGCGACCTTCGGCGAGTTCGCGAAGGCCGTCCGCGGCGCCGTGCGCAGGCAGGACTTCCTGTTCTGCGAGACCGACGCGCGCGCCTGGGTGATCGCGCGCGACACGGACCGCACGGGGGCGCAGGTGCTCGGGTCGCGGATATCGTTCGCGGTGCGCCAGAGAGAGCAGTGGCGTGGCGCGCCGATGGTTGCAAGCGTCGGGGTGGCGGTGTTGGGTGAGGACGGCCGCAGCCCGTCGGAGCTGATCGAGGCGGCCGAGGAGGCGCGCTTTGCGGCCGCTGCCGCGGGGGTCGAAATCGTCCGCGACGACGAGCAGCCCGGCGAGCGCTAGCCGGCTGCGCTCGGCGGCGTCACACCGGCGCTCGGCTCGAGGGGCAGCGACACGGCACCGACGGTGGCGGTGCCGTCCATGCCGAGCGCGCGGGCGGTCGCCGTCGTGAGGTCCCAGTCGGCGCCGTTGGCGTACGGACCGCGGTCGATCACCGGCACGATCATCGTGCGACCCTGGTAGTAGACCGCGACCTGCGTGCCGCACTTCAGCGTCCGGTTCGCGACCCCGATCGTCGCCCGGCCGAGGTGCTCACCGCAGGCCGTGCGGTGGCCGTAGAAGCCGGGTCCGTAGATCGTCGCCAGCGATTGACGGTAGACGGTCGTCGTCAGCTGCGGCGGGGCCGCGGCAGCGCCCGCGCTGGCCCCGGCGATCACGGCGCGAATCGAGAAGCGGCCGATGTGGTTGGTGCTCCACACAGCGCTGAACGAGCCGTCGCTCGCGACCGTGGCGGTGACGGTCGGCGTCCACTGCCAGTTGGTCTCGTGCCCGAGGCGCTCGATCTCGATCGTCTGGCCGACTTCGCTGCTCGACGCAATACCCGAGAAGCTGAGGCCGCGGCGGAGCATCGCCGAGGCATCGGTCGTCAGCGTGATCCCGTCGCCGGAGGCGCTGACGATGACGTTGCCGGGCTCGGCGGTCGAGCCGCCGGCGCCGGTCGATCCGCCGCCGCTAGGGCCTAGCGAACCACCGCCGGAGCCCGCCCAGGCGAGCGACGGGATCGCGAGCAGACCGCTCACCAGGATCACCACGGCATAGGCGTTGGCGCGACGAGTACCGATCAATTGACTTCCAATCCGGTCTGCTGTCGCCTACGGGGTGAGCTGACGGGCTCGCGCCTGTTGCTGGCGCTACGGTCCGCTCAAGGGACCGATTCGCCCCACGCGGGCCGTAGCCCGCAAGTGGGTCCCCCGCCGACCGCCCTCAGAGGGACGGTCGCTCGGCTGGTGGCGCGGCAGTATACGTAAATCGCGCGGACGGATCGCCGCTCGGCGCCCGCTCAGGGACGGGGCAGGCGCGCGAGCGCGCCGCGGAGCGCGAACGGATCGCCGCTCGGCGCCCGCTCAGGGACGGGGCAGGCGCGCGAGCGCGCCGCGGAGCGCGCGGGCGCTGGCCATCAGGCCGATCTCGGCGAGTTCGGCGGCCGCCTGGACGGCGGTTCCGAGCACCGCCGGCTGCCGCTCGGGAGGGGGTGGTGACGGCGTCGGCGTAGCTCGCTTGGGGGCGGCTTTGGCGCGGACTGCAGCGCTCTTGGGCTTCGGCTTCGGCTTCGGCTTCGCTCGCGGGGCGGGCTTCGGCTCCGTGGGAGCCGGGACGGCGCTGGCGGCCTGCTCGACGCGCGCCGGGCGTTTGGCGCTGCGCCGGTGGGGCCGCGACCGCGGCAGGCCGCTGAGGACTCCAGGGGGTGGTTCTTCGCTCATCGGCTCACATGATCGCGGAATGATCGCCGCGAGGACTCAAGGCCCCGCCCCCAGACCCGATAAACGGATCACTAGGCACGCTGAACGCCCCCGAGGGTCCGGCCGATTGGAAGAAATTGACCGGAACTTTGAAACGTACGGCGCTGTTCTAGGTATACAAATAGATAGCGCCGCGGATGCGTTGCTGTCCTCCCGGAAGTGTTCGTGCGGCCGGGACGTGCGAACTTGTCAGCGCGTTGACTTCATAAAGTGTAGTGACTAGACTGGATGGGAATGGTTGAGTAGCGGTCGTACGCCCTCGCCGGGCTACGATCGAGTCGCGGTTACTCAGCGCCGCTTCGGCGCATGGATGGAAACGGAACCAAATGTCAGTAGCGGACCTGCAGGAACTCGAGGAGATCAAGGGACTCGTCAACCGGGGCCAGCAGCTCGGAGTGTTGACGTACTCCGAGATCGCCGGCGCCGTATCCGAGCTTGATTTAGACGAAGCCGACGTCGAAGAGCTTCACGGCTTCCTCGAGCGGGCCGAGATCGAACTCGTCGAAGAGGTTGACCCGGCGCAGTCGGCGACCGAGGTCGAGCGCGCGCCCGACAAGCGGGGCCGGCGCAAGGCGAAGACGACGCTGGACCTGAAGCCGGACATGACGACCGACTCGCTGCAGCTGTTCCTCAAGGACATCGGCAAGGTTCGCCTGCTGACCGCCCAGGAGGAGGTCGATCTCGCCAAGCGGATCGAGCGCGGTGACCTCGACGCGAAGCAGAAGATGGTCGAGTCCAACCTGAGGCTGGTCGTCTCGATCGCCAAGAACTACCGCAATCAGGGCCTGCCGTTCCTGGACCTGATCCAGGAGGGCACGCTCGGCCTGGTCCGGGCGGCCGAGAAGTTCGATTACCGCAAGGGCTTCAAGTTCTCGACCTACGCGACCTGGTGGATCCGCCAGGCGATCGCTCGCGCGCTGGCCGACAAGGCGCGCACGATCCGGATCCCGGTCCACGTCGTCGAGAAGCTCAACAAGATCGGGCGTGCGGAGCGCAAGCTGGTGACCGAGCTGGGTCGCGAGCCGACGGCGGAGGAGATCGCCGAGGTGACCGGCATCGAGCCCGAGGAGGTCGAGTCGATCAAGCGCTCGGCGCAGGCGCCGGTGTCGCTCGAGAAGCCGGTCGGCGACGAGGAGGAGTCCGAGTTCGGCCAGTTCATCGCCGACGAGCGGGCCGAGTCGCCGTACGAGCGTGCGGCCGAGATCCTGACCAAGGAAGCGCTGCGCGAGGCGCTCGAGAACCTCAGCTACCGCGAGCGTCGGGTGCTCGAACTGCGCTACGGGCTAGGCGGTGAGCACCCGCGGACGCTCGACGAGGTGGGGCGGACGTTCAACGTCACCCGCGAGCGGATCCGCCAGATCGAGAACCAGTCGCTGAAGAAGCTTCAGTCGCTCGCGGAGGCGCAGAAGCTCCGCGACGTCGCCTGACTCAGAGGCTGCGCCCGGATTTTCCACGTAATGCTGGTGGTCCGGGTCGGCGCATGCGCCCGGGCTGGCCGCGCGCTCGGGCTCCTGCCTCGCCTGACGCACGGCGCCCACGTCATCTGGCTCCGGGCTGCGTATGCACAGCCCCGGCAGCGTGCATGCACCCGCCGTCCATGCTTCAGTTCGTGAAGCATTGCGCTAGAATGGGGGTTACGATGGCTGATAGAGATACGTGTCCGGTCTGCCGGACGGCCGAGATCGTGTGCGGAAAGTGGACCCTGCTGGTGATTCGCGATCTCGCTGAAGGCCGGTCGCGGTTCTGCGAGCTTGAGCGCTCGTTGGCCGGAATCAGCCCGCGCACGCTGTCGCTGCGGCTCCGTTCCCTCGAGGAGGAGGGCGTCGTCGAGCGCCAGACGTTCCCCGAGGTGCCGCCACGGGTCGAGTACGTGCTGACGGACAAGGGCCGTGCGCTGGTGCCGCTGATCGAGGACATGCGGACCTACGGGCGCGAGTGGTTGTGCGCCGAGACGCCCGAGGCCGAGGACGAAGCGGTCCTCGAGCCAGCTGTCGCCTGACCGCACCTTGCAAATCGCCGTGACGCTCCGGTGGGCGGGCCACGCGGACTCGCTTGACCTGCGCCGCGGCTCTTAGCTCGTCGGGTCAGCGACCTGCATCCGGCGCGAGCATCCGCATCGCGGGATACACGACGTTCGAAGCTGCTGTGGATTTGGGCGACGTCACCACGAACGTCCCCTTGCCGACCATCGAGCCGTAACGGGCCGCGGACCGACGCCCGTAGCCTGGCCAGACGTACCAGCGGTACTTGCCTGGCTTGAGCCGCCTGAGATGTCCGCCGAAGTGCCACCTGCGCGTCAGCTGCAGCTTCGCATGCGCCGGCCACATGCTGAGCACCTTTCCATCCCCCCGGAAGAGCTGGACGTTGTAATAGGTCGCGCTGTGGATCGGCGTCCAACGCAGCGTTGGCGGAGTCGTGAGCCGGGCACCGTTCGCCGGGCCGAGTAGGCGCGGCCCGGGGGTGACCGTGATAGTCCGGGTCGTGATATTGCCGGCGTCGTCCGTAGCGGTGATCGTGTAGTGGTAGCGCACTCCGTTGCGCACGCTGGTTGTCGCTCAGCGAACCGGACTTTCCTCGTTCCAGGGCACTTGTCGCCGCGCCGTTGAACCCAGGGCTGCGCTCGATCTCGAGCGACGTGATCGGGGCGGGAGATGCGGATCGCTTGCCAGGTGAGGTCCACGTTGCGTCGCCGGGGGTGGCGGAGACGCTCGAGCGACGGTGGGGTCGCGTCGTAGTGCAGCGGGACGGAGAGCGTGGCAACGTTCCCGGCGAGGTCGGTGCAGCTGCCGCTAACGGACGCCGAACGCGTTGTCGGGGCCGCTGTACGTTTCCGTCGAACAGCTACCGATGCCCGAGATGGCATCCGTCCCGGAAAATGTGAAGCGTAACCGGGTGGTTGTACCAACCGTTGGCATCAGGCGGACGCGAGGGAGTCGCAGCGGCGATCCTTGGTGGCGTCCCATCGTAACTGAGCGTGAGGGAAGCGGAGGCCCTGTTTCCGGCGGTGTCCGTACAGCTCCCGCTTAAGATCGCGCTGGTCACATCAGGGCCGGAATAGGTCGTTGATGTACACGACACTATGCCTGAGAGAGAGTGCCCGGACGCCGTGAAGGCGACCGGATGGTTGTACCAACCATTCGAATCGGGAGGACGAGACAATCCGACCGAAACCGTCGGGCTCGACGCCTCGTACTCGAATCGGTCGCTTATGGCGCTTGCGGTCTTGCCGGCGTTGTCGGTGCAGCTTCCGGTGACGGTCGCACTGGTCGAGTCGGGACCTGAGTAGGTCGCCGTCGGCGTGCACGAGGCGATCCCGGAGAAGGAGCTACCGCTGAACGAGAACGCGAGCGCGTGGTTATACCAGCCGTTGGAGTCTGGCGGACGGGACGGGGTGGCTGACGCGGTTGGGGACGAGGTCTCGATGTGGAGCGTGTACTGCTGGTTGGCCGTTGTTGGCCCCGGCCACGTCGCGGAACAAGAAACAGGAGCTACCGCGTCGCTGTTGTAGTGGTATGCGATGCCCAACTCGCATCCCGACGTGCCGTCGGGAGCCGTGTCCGTCTGCCAGACCACCGTGACAGCGCTCGGATACCAGATCGTCGAGTCGCAGGTCCCCGACTGGCCTCCCCACGAACACGTCGCCCATAGCGAATCAGCAGACGCAGCCGCGGCCGACGCCCCAAGCAAACCAAGAACCACGACCACGGCCAGACCCAACCGGCGGGCAAACTTGACGAAGTTCGAGCCTCCCACCGATTGCCAGGTCCGACGCGAATTCATACCCTGCGGCTCAGCCCTTTCTGGAGCCTAGGGCCGCTCGCAAATACGAACGAGCCGTTGCCAACCTTCGGTCCGTATCTCGCCGCGGATCTTCGCCCATAGCCCGGCCACACGTACCAGCGGTATTGACCAGGCTTGAACCGGTAAAGGTGCCCGCCAAAATGCCAGCTGCGCTGCAGCTGGAGCTTCGAGTGTGATGGCCACATGCTGAGGACTTTACGGTCGCCGCGATAGAGCTGGACGTTGTAATACGTAGCGTGGCGCATCGGCGTCCACTGCAGTTGCGGCGGCGTGGTGACGTGAGCGCCGGCCGCGGGAGCCAGGAGGCGTGGCCCAGGCACGACGGTGAGGGTGCGCGTGCTGGTGTTGCCCGCCTGGTCGGTCGCGATGATTGTGTATCGGTACCTGACGCCGTTACGGACGTTGGTGTCGGTGTACGCAGAACCGTTACTTCGGTAGACGACACTCGACCGATGGTGTTTGCGACCTGGTGCGCGGATGAGCTCTACGGACGCGAGCGGGGCGACATCGCCCGCGTTCCCCCAGAGAAGCGTGACGATCCCATCCCCGGCCGCAGCACCGGCGTCGATGCTGGGGGCCGAAGCGTCGTACTGGAACGCCGCGCTGCTTGCGCTTGCGGTCTTGCCGGCGTTGTCGGTGCAGCTTCCGGCGACGGTCGCACTGGTCGAGTCGGGACCTGAGTAGGTCGCCGTCGGCGTGCACGAGGCGATCCCGGAGAAGGAGCTACCGCTGAACGAGAACGCGAGCGCGTGGTTATACCAGCCGTTGGAGTCTGGCGGACGGGACGGGGTGGCTGACGCGGTTGGGGACGAGGTCTCGATGTGGAGCGTGTACTGCTTGGTTGGCCGTTGTTGGCCGTCCGGCCACGTCGCGGAACAAGAAACAGGAGCTACCGCGTCGCTGTTGTAGTGGTATGCGATGCCCAACTCGCATCCCGACGTGCCAGGATCGGGAGCCGTGTCCGTCGTGCCAGACCACCGTGACAGCGCTCGGATACCAGATCGTCGAGTCGCAGGTCCCCGACTGGCCTCCCCACGAACACGTCGCCCATAGCGAATCAGCAGACGCAGCCGCGGCCGACGCCCCAAGCAAACCAAGAACCACGACCACGGCCGCACCCAAACGGCGCCGGCTTCGACGAGATCAGCGCCAATCAATGGCACTCCTTCCTAGGCTCACCAATCGCCCGGCAACGCCCTGAGCCGCCGCAGCAGTGCTGAGCTCGCAATGACGAGGACGATGAGCGCGAGGGCAGCGAGAAGCAGAAGCAGCCCATCGCCCTGGGTTGTGCTCGTGGCGATCGTCGTCGGGCCCGGGACGCCGAACAATGCGCCCGCATGCGACAGCACGCGTGCGAGGTCAGTGCCGATAGACGGCGTCTCGCGGTTCAGCGACAAGTGGTGACGCCGAGGCGGAGCGGGATGGCTGTGGTGCGCCACCGAAGGCGCTGCGGCGGGCGTCTGAGCCGGCGCGCTGCTGGCGGCCGGAGCAGAGTCGCTCGCCACGCTCGGCGAGGTCTGGGCCGGAGATCGGGTCGATGCGGGGGCCGAGCTGTGCGGCGCGGTCTGGCTCGATGACCCGCTGGACCCAGTCGAGACCGGCGTCGAGGACGAGCTCGACCCGCCGCCGGAGGTCGCTCCCGGCACTGGGTCGGGGGAGGGGGATGGGCCCACCACAGTCGAGGTCGGCTGTGGTGAGGGGCTTGGAGCCGGGCTGCCGCCCGACGCAAGCGCCGACGAGGCTGGCCCGAGGCAGACCAGCAGCAGGGCAAGGACTACCGTCCTCCCCAATAAAGCGTGAATCGAGTTTGCGGCCGATGGCCTAGCCGTCCGTGCCATAACGCCCCCGCACCGCGTTCGACTATGTCGAGCGCGCAACAGCTCCTCGTTGGTTGATTTACCGTCGAGTTGCCAAGAGAAGATACGCCTTCGGCGCAAAGCGTCAACCTTTCAAGCGACAGCGCAACGTCCTGGAGTCCGTGGCCTGACCAGAATCGCCCGGGCACGCACCGGACTTTCTCCCCTACTGGTTAACGCGTGGGGCGAGGTCACTCTTCCTCGATCTCCGAGCGCGAAACCGTGCTTGCAGGCGTGAAGCGCCCTCAGAGATGCTCATGCCTCAGGAAAGCCGGCGCTTGGCGTCACTGCCGCCGAACACGACTAGGCCAATCGCGACGGTCAGCGCGAGCAGAGCGGCGAGACCGGCCAATGTCGCGAGGATTGAAGAGCTCACGGACGAGCGAGCCGTCTCCAGCGTGCCCGTATGACGGGTCGTGGATGCTCGCCGGCGCTCCTTGCGCAACGCCGCGTGCGCCCTGAACAGCCGGATCGGGCTCGGACCGACCGCGGCATCCAACACGGCGGTGGGGGTGAAAGCACGCGCGGTGCTGGCGGCTGCCCTCATGGCGCTGTAACTCGGCCGGGCCATCGCGACGGACAAGACTGCGTTCAGCGGCTCGAGCGCGACTTTGAGCGGTGCCGGTGCGGAACCGAGCGGAGGCAATGATCGGAGCCGCCGGCGGAGGAACGATCGGGTCCAGCGGCTGCGCCGCTGATGGTTGTCGCTCGCGTCAAGCCCATCGGGCCGACCGAGCTCGTGCTCGCCGGCGGTGGCTGACCCGTCCCGCCCGAGTCGACGGATGGTGCGGGAGCGACCGGGACAACGACGAGCGTGGTGTTGGAATTCGTTGCGGTCTGCACCTCGACCGCGTCGTAGCACCAGAACAGGCAGCCCACCTGAAGCTGCCAGATGAGACCCATCGTGGTGTTCGCTGTGCTCGTAGTCGTCGCCGGAGCATCCGGGACGACGTAAATCGTGGTGTTCGACTGCTCGGCTTGCTGCGTCTGCTGCGTCAGGAAGCAGTCGAACAGGCAACCGATCTGGAGTTGCCAGATCCCTTGGAGGGTTTGATTCAGCGCCTCGGCCGCCGAGCTACCCGCTCCACCGGCGGCGCCGACGTTGCTCAAGAGCGAGGACGCGAGGATCTGAATCGTGGTGTTGATCTGGGTCGCGCTCTGCGTCTGCGGTCCCGTCGGCTCGAGTCCATCGTCCCCGCTCTGTCCGTCCTGATACTGGCCCGCCGTCTGGTCGACCACGTTTTCGTTGAGCGCCTGGGCCGGGTTCAGCGCGGGCGGGTTGAACGCTTCCAGCTCGCCGAGCAGCTGGTCGACATCTTCTTCGCTGAGCTGCGGGTCGAGCGTGCTCACGGTGGTGCTTCCAAAGCAGAACCGCAAACATCCGAGCTGCGTCTGGGAAATGCTCGACGTAGTCGGCGTGGCGCCCCCAAGCCCGGCCGACGTGATCTGCTGGGTTCCCCCCGACCCCGCCACCGTCCCCGAATCGATACCAGCAGGGCCATCATCAGCTCCGGTTTGAAGAGTGGAATTCGCGCTGATCGGCGTGACATCGCCGATCGCCTGAACCGTGGTGTTCAGCTGGTTGGCGACCTGCGTCTGGCTCGTGCCGCTGCAATGGATCCTGCAGCCCGCGAGCTGGATCTGCCAGATCGCCTGAGTCGTCGTAGTCGACGCCGCAGGAATCTGAGGCGTTGTACTGGGCTCACCGGGAGCGCTTCCGGGAACGCCCGCGTCGGTTACCGGGAGTGGAGCGGTGGGCGGTGGATCGCTCGCCGCCGTGCCTTGTGCATCACCGCTCGAGCCCGGACCCGAGGGAAGCGTTTGGTTGGCCGTCACAGAGCTCTGGCTGCTCTCGTCCACCGGGGTCGCCGGCGGAGTCGATGCGGCGGGCGGCTGATTGGTGGTCTGCGGGCCGCTGGTGGGTGCTGTCGGCGGATCCGTGGACTGATTGCTTGACGGAGGGGCCGGCGTACCCTGGCTGGCCCCAGTATCGGCTGGCGTCGACGGGACGCCCGTATCGCCGGGCATCGTAACGCTGGTATCACCTGCGGTATCACCGGGCGGATTCGCGCTGGAGACGCCTTCTGCAACCGCGCTCCCGGGAGCCGCTGCTCCTGGCTGACCGGTGACTGAGCCCGGATCGGCGTGGGCAGCGCTCGCCGCGCACAGCATGAGCAGCGCCACCAGGACCAGTCCGAGCTTTGCGTATGAGACGAGGCGCATTCCAGTTCGCGTTCCGCTCCGGGCCCTCCGGCCGGCCCGCATGAAGCGGGCGGCCGGTGGCCCGTTGTGGATCCGGAGCTCCCAGCCCGACCCGGAGGTCGGGCTCGGGCTCTCCGGGAGGCTCATGCCGTTTGAGACTGGCCTCCGTTCTGTGTCGTGTTGGCCGAGTTCCCGGCTGCGGACAGGGCACCGTTGGTGGCGTTCTGCGTTGCGTTGTTGTTTCCGCCGCCATTGACGTTGTTGCCCGCGATGTTGACCGGGACGTTGGCGTTCACCGCACTCTGGTTGGCGCTTGCCGACGAGAGTGCCGCCTGACCAGTCAACGACCCTTGGGTCGAGGATTGCGCCTGGCCCGCGCCACCGCAGCCGACAACGCAACTGCCGGAGCCTGCCGTCTGCGATTGGGTGTTGTTCTGCGTCGTGTTGGCCGAGTTCCCGGCTGCGGACAGGGCACCGTTGGTGGCGTTCTGCGTTGCGTTGTTGTTTCCGCCGCCATTGACGTTGTTGCCCGCGATGTTGACCGGGACGTTGGCGTTCACCGCACTCTGGTTGGCGCTTGCCGACGAGAGTGCCGCCTGACCAGTCAACGACCCTTGGGTCGAGGATTGCGCCTGGCCCGCGCCACCGCAGCCGACAACGCAACTGCCGGAGCCTGCCGTCTGCGACTGGGTGTTGTTCTGCGTGGTGTCGGCCTTGTTACCGGCCGCGCTGAGCGCACCGTTCGTCGCGTTCTGGGTGGCGTTGTTGTTTCCGCCGCCGTTGACGTTGTTGCCGGCGATGTTGACCGGCACGTTGGCGTTGACCAGGTTCTGGTTGGCGTCCGCCTTCGACGCCGCCAGTTGCAGGGTCGCTGACCCTTGCGTGGACTGCTGGTACTGCCCAGCGCCACCGCAGCCGACAACGCAACTGCCGGAGCCGGCGGTCTGGGACTGGGTGTTGTTCTGCGTGGTGTCGGCCTTGTTGCCGGCGAGGCTGCCGGCAAGGTTGGTCGCGTTCTGCGTGGCGTTGTTGTTTCCGCCGCCGTTGACGTTATTGCCAGCGACGTTGACCGGCACGTTGGCGTTGGTCAGGTTCTGGTTGGCCTTCGCCTCCGAAAGCGCCGCCTGCCCGGTCAAGGACCCCTGCCAGGATGACTGCGCCTGACCGGCGCCACCGCAGCCGTACATGCAGCTGCCGGAGCTGGCGGTCTGGGACTGGGTGTTGTTCTGCGTCGTGTTGGCCTTGTTCCCGGCCGCGCTGCCCGCGAGGTTGGTCGCGTTCTGCGTGGCGTTCGGGTCCCCGCCGCCGTTATTGACGTTGTTGCCGGCGATGTTGACCGGCACGTTGGCGTTGGTCAGGTTCTGGTTGGCCTTGGCCTTGGACGCCGCCAGCTGCAGGGTCGCTGACTCTTGATTGGACTGCTGCGCCTGTCCTGCGCCACCGATCCCGGCACCCCCATCCGACTTCCCCGAGCCGGTCGGATCCTGGGACTGGGTGTTGTTCTGGGTCGTCTTGGCCTTGTTGCCTGCCAGGCTTCCGGCGAGGTTGGTGGCGTTCTGCGTGGCGTTGTTGTTCCCGCCGCCGTTGACGTTGTTACCGGCGACGTTGACCGGGTGGTTGGCGTTCGTCAGGTTCTGGTTGGCCTTGGCCTTGGACGCCGCGCCCTGCAGGGTCGCTGACCCTTGAGAGGACGACTGCGCCTGACCGATGCCACCAAAGCTGGCACCCCAGGTTTGGGCGCCTCCGCCGCTGGCCATCGCCGTCGCCGGCAGAGCCAGCGCGAAGGCGGCGACACCCGCGGCAATCAATTTAGATCGCATGCTGATTGTCTCCTTAGTGGATTGCTTGCCCGCCCTTGAGCTCAACCCTCAAGGGCCAGGCGATTGATCGATCCCCGCCCAACAGAAGCCGTGGCGGGGTGGCGGCCACCGGATCGGAGACCGCCGTGACAATCAGCTGGCGCTAGCCCGGCCGTTCAAGCCGCAGCGTCAGGAGCAGTGGCCGCCACGCTGACCGCTCCAACGCCATGCGGCCTCGAAGGAATGGGGAAAGGCAAATCAGAAGCACGGCCAAGAGCGCCGCGGCACCGGCGCCGGTCCCGACACCCGTGCCCGCGGCCGCCGACGCTCCGCCGCCTGCAAGCGATGGAGGCAGCACCGGCGGAGCCTGCGGAGGTGAGGCCAAGCCGGGCTTCGAAGCCGGCCGTGTCGGGCGCGGTGTGCCGGGGGCCGCCGGTGACGCAGCTCGTAGACCGATTCGTTGGATGCCGCCGGAACCCCACGGCGGGGGCGACCCAGGCGGCGGAGCCGCACCTGCCCGGGGCAGCACCGCGTGCTCCTGAGCAGCGCCCGCCCCGGCCAGCTGGCCAGCTAGAAAGCGCGGGATGCCCGCCCGGAACAGCACACCGAGCATGGCCGGAAGCGACGGCAGGCCCGTGGCCGGCGCAGAGGCGACCGTCGGAACGCCGCCAATCGCTCCGTGGAGGAAGGCCACCTCCCCCGGGATGGTCGTCGACGGCAGATCGAAGATGCTGCCTCCGGACGGACCCCCGAGCCCTGGCAGATCGGGCGGACCCGGGCCCCCGACGCCCGGGGGAGAGGAAGGACTCGGCACGGAGCCGGATGGGTCGCTGCCTCCCAGGGTCTGGAGGAGCGCCGCGGCGCTTGGGATGCTCGCCGGCTTGGGCAGCGTGAGCGCCGACACGTTCGCCAGCGCCGGAGCCGTTGCCGACGCGATGCTCGGATCTACGGCCTTCAAAGCGTCGCCCACGATGCTCGGGACTGGCGGCGTAGGGGTCGCAGACGTGCCGGCATTGCTTTGGTGTGGCGCCGGGGACGACGACGCGGCCGGTGTCCCCTTTGGGGGCTGGGGCGGACTCGGGTCTGACGCTCCCGCGGGTGCTGCGTTGTCTGACGCCGCCGGCGGTGCAGCTGGATCTGACGCTGCGGTGGCCGCGGGCTTAGATGCCGGAGCCACTGGGGCCGACGGAACCGACGGAACTGCTGGGAGCGCCGGAACCGCCGCTCGCGCCGCGGCTGCTGCACCCGCCACTTGCCCCGCTACCGCTGGAGCCACTCCGCCGGTGTTTGCGACCGGCGGTGACGCGACGGGCGCCGTCGCAGTTGGGGCTGCTGCGATCGCAGCCGCGGCGCCGTTCGTGGGGAGTGAAACGCTCGCGGCTCCGGGTTGTGCGAGCGTGATGGACCCGTTCGCCGCCTTAGCTTGGCCCGGCACCAGGAGCGCAATCGACAGGGCTGTCAGCGCCAGTGCACCGGCAAGCGTGCGGAGATTCGGGAGCCCCAGTCCGTCAAGAATCCGCCTGCTCAGGTACGTCCCCACACCTACAGATGTGCCCAATCCGCATCAGCACGATCCCTGTTAGGTGAAGTTACTGCTTGCTACCATGCCCGTGATATCGCTCACGCAGGGGGTAGCCGCGGGTAAGGCTCAGGTGCAATTGTGAGCTCGACACACCGACGTCCGGCCGAGATCGACCGGGAACGCCTGATCAATTCGAATTTGTCACTCGCGCGCGCAGTAGCGCGGCGTTACGCGGGTCGGGGCGCCGAGCTTGACGACCTCGTACAGGTCGGGGCACTGGGGCTGATCAAGGCCGCCGACCACTTCGATCCGGACCGCGGTGTCGCGTTCAAGACCTTCGCGATGCCGAGAATCGAGGGCGAAATCCGTCATCATCTGCGCGACAAGACGGCGTCGCTGCGGATCCCGCGTGAGCTCCAGCGCATGGGCGGCGAGCTTCGACGCCGCCACGGCGAGCTCGCCGCCAAGCTCGGTCGCTCGCCGACCATTGCTGAGCTCGCGGGCGCCCTTGGCATCGACGAAAGCGAGATCGAACAGGCCCTGGAGGCTGAGCGCGCCCGCGAAGCGATCCCGATCTCCGAGGACCCGGCCGCCGAGACGGCGGCGTCGTCCGAGCCGGTCGACATCAGCGAGGACAGGCTGTTGCTGGCCGACAGCGTACGCACGCTCGACGAGCGTGAGCGCCGGATCGTGTATCTGCGCTTCCACGCCGACCTGACCGAGCGCCAGATTGCCCACGAGCTCGGGATTTCGCAGGCACACGTCTCGCGGCTGCTGAGCGGCGCGCTGACGAAGCTGCGACGCGAGCTTGGCGAGCCCGGCGCCGGCGAGCCGGCCGGTGATACCACGCGACAGGCCGTGATATCGCGCGCCCGTGAGCCGGAAATGGCAGGAGATAAGGCCCCCGCGGGTAAACTCGAGCCCGTGGGTGCGCAGCAGACGGTCGCGAAGCAGCTAGAGGTTCGCTACCACGTCGACGTGAAGCCGGAACGCAACGGCGACCGCGAATGGTGGACCGCATCCGTCGAGGGGCTGCCCGACTGTTCGGCGCGTGGTGCCACGCGGGAAGAGGCCGTCGAGCGTCTACAGCCGGTGATGGAGTCCTGGCTCAGCACGACGCTCGCCGAGGCGCGCGGGACTCCCGAGCCAAACACGGACGAGCCGAGCACGGACGAGCCGAGCGCGGACGAGCCGAGCGCGGACGAGCCGAGCACGGACGCCTCCAAGCACAAGCAGAGCTCGAGCCACAGCGGGCGCTTCCTGGTGAGAATGCCGCGCGAGCTGCACGGGCAACTCGCTCAGGCTGCCGAGCGCAAGCACGTGAGTCTCAACCGGTTCGTGACCGACGCGCTCGCCGCCTCGGTAAAGAGCCCGAGACAGACGACGACGACCGAGCAATCGCAGGCGGAAGCAAGCCCGGCGCCGTCGCCCGCACGTTCGCTAAGGATCGCGCTGGCGGCGAACCTGGTGGTCGTCGTGATCGCCGCGCTGTTGGCTGTCGCCCTGCTGGTGCTCGCGCTCGAGCGCGGGATCTGACCTGCAGCAGCAGGATCCCCGCACGCGACGAAGAATCCGCCGGGCGTGCGCAATGCTGCCCTTCACCACCTGCTAGAGGCGTTCACGGTCGAGGCGAGCGGTCGCCTGGCGGCCGAACTGGCGTCCGGCGCCGAAATGCCGTTCGAGGTCGTCGAGGAGCGCGGTGGCACCGCGGCCCTGTACTGCTACCAGCCGCTGACCAAGGACTTCATCTTCGGCCGGCTCGAGGTCCTGGCGACATTGGGGAGCTATCTGCCGGCCGCCGAGGCGCTCGCCGACTGCGAGGCGACCGACGTCTACCTGACTGAGCACGGCGTGGCGCGCGTGCCGGGCGACCCGAGGATGATCGCCGAGGCGGCGATCGGAACCTTTCTGTCGGCCGTCTACACGGACCGCTCCGAGTTCGGCTTCGAGCCCGTCCAGTTCGAAGCCGCCTACCGCGAGCTCGAGCGCGCCCTGTACGAGGGCAACTGCACGGCGACCGTGATCGCACCGGTGCTCGGTGTCGCGCTCGACCCCGAGACCACGCAGCTCGCGCTCGGCGACGGCCTGTCGCTGATCCGCGGCGATGCGTTTGGCGATGCGCCGCCCGACGCGGTCTGGGCCGACGGCGACGAGCCGAACGTGCTGGCGCTGCTGACCGTCGATCACGAACGCTCGGCGCGGCCGCCGATCTCTGTCGCGCGCGTCCGCTTCCGGCGGATCCTGACGGCGCTGAGGCTGTTCGAGCGCGGTGGCTACGCGATCGGCCCGGTCGCCTGGGCGCGCACCGAGGCGGGCAGCTGGCGTCCGGTGGCGATCGGCTCAAACGGCCGGCCGCGGCTGGTGACTGTCGTGCACGCCGACCAGGAGGACGAGCTCCGCGCGTTCTACGACCTGATTGCGCGCAAGCTCCCGGGCGCAGGCGAGCTGTCATGGGCGTTGTCGCGCTTTGAGATGGGGTGTGAGCGGCTGGCGCCGTTCGAGGCGCTGACCGACTACCTGCTCGCGCTACGGGCGCTGCTCGAGCCCGAGGGGCCGTCGA
Source organism: uncultured Solirubrobacterales bacterium (assembly GCA_963756655.1). Taxonomy (GTDB): domain Bacteria; phylum Actinomycetota; class Thermoleophilia; order Solirubrobacterales; family Solirubrobacteraceae; genus Palsa-465. The sequence goes on along the minus strand of CAVWOQ010000017.1, from coordinate 108,242 downwards.
GCGGCCGGCTGGCGCAGCGGCTCGCCGTGATCTGCGCGGCGTCCGATCAACGTGCGGGGCTCGCCGAGCGCACCGCCCGCGCGATCTCGCTCGAGCGCGCGGTCGTGACCGGGCTGGCTGGCGCCGGCGCGGGCGCCGACTCGCTCGTCGACGAGCTCGCTGAGCACCTGCGCGCGATCCTCAGAGATGCGATCTGCGGCCACCTCGACGCCGACGTACGCGGCGTCGCCGACGAGCTGCTGGCGGAAGCTGCGACCGCCATGCCCGTGGTTTAGGCCGGCTCGATAACCTCTGACGCGGCCGCTCCCTACTCGGTCCCTCCGGGGGCCGGGAGTGTTTTGCCCACCAGGCACAAACACGTAAGTCCTGGGGCTCGTATGCAGTCAGGGGGAGCGCGACCAGCAGAGGAGAGCGGGCTCAACAGCCCGCTCTCTCTGCCGTTAACGGCCAGGCGGTCTAGGGCTGGCCGGTACTCGGGTTGAGGATCAGCTTCGCGTTCGGTGCCGGGTCCTGAAGTTGAACATCCCAGCCAGGTCGAACGGAGCCCGTGGCGCCAATCGCGACGCGCGAGAATCTGGTCGGCCGAGCCCGGGATGCCGGGCAGGTGCCAGTTGTACTCGACGAAGTTGATGATCGATGCCTGATCGCTCAGGTTGTGATCGACGTAGTTGGACTTCGCGTACGGGGAGATGACCAGCATCGGCAGGCGCGGGCCGAAGCCACAGCGTCCCTGCTCGTCGTCGAGCGGCTGTCGGTTCGAGTTGGCGCTGTCGCACATTCCCGAGGTGGGGCCGCTGAACGTCGTGTTCGTCAGGTTGTCGGCCTGCGAGGTCGACGGGTTGTGGACGCCGCTGAAGACGTGGTCGTACCAGCCGTCAGAGTCGTCGTAGTTGATGAACACCGCGGTGCTGCTCCAGTCCGGAGACTGCATCAGCGCGTTGACGATGTCGGTGATGAACTGCTGCTCGTCGGCCGGGTCCGAGTAGCCCGCATGGCCGTCCTCGTAGCCCGGCGCCTTGAGGAAGTGACCGCCGGCAGGTCCGACGCAGGCAGCTGACCGGCGGTGATCGCCGCCACGAGCTGATTGAAGTCGCTCGTGTCGTACTGGTGGTTCGGGGTGTTGAACTGCGGCACGCCGTTGACATAGGACTGCGTGTCGCGGCCGACCGTCGCCAGTCCGGCGAGCGTGTCCTGACCGCTGGAGTCGGTCGGGATCGTCAGGTGATGCGGGTTGGCGGTCGAGGCGTAGAACTGGAACGGCTCGTGGTGGGGGATGTAGTCGTCCTTGTATCCCCACTGGCCGGTCCCGCCGAGCGCCACGCCGACGGGGTGGACGGCGTTGCACAGACCCTGGTTGCTCGAGTGCGGGACGCTCTTGTTGAAGCCCGCGTTGGCGAACTCGTCGGGGATGAACGTCGCGTCTGACTGGCCGGTCTGGCCGATCGCCGTCAGCGCCCTCCTGGTAGGTCGTCGTCGGCCTGAAGCCGCCCTCGAACCAACCCCACGAGATCCCGCGCTGAGTTCAGAACAGTCACCGATGTTGGTGCCCGACATCGCGACCGCGTCGCGGGTCGAGCAGTCGTCCCAGTAGGGCTGCGCGTCGCTGGTCAGCGAGTAGCCACCCTTGCCGTTGGCGGTCAGGTCGCCGTCGGGCGACGTCGAGGTCGACAGCGAGGGATTGTTGGCCGAGTGCGAGGTGTCGACGTTTCCCGTGTCACCAGAAACGAGGTTGATCGCGCCCGGCGCCGAGGGGCCGAACGTAGTCCCGAACGAGTCATCGCTCATCGAGTAGTGCTGGGCGTAGTTCCACAGCGCCGTGACGGTGTTGCCGTCGTAGTAGTCCATGACTCGGTCTTGGCCTTGCAGGCGGCACCGGTCGGGCCCGTGCCGCCGCCGGTGCCGATGGCTCTGGACGAACTTGTCCATCTTGCCGCTGTCAAACGCCTGCTGCTCGTCGGTATAGTCGTGGTCTTGGTCGCAGGTCAGCTGGCCCTGGCCCGGGACGACCCCGTCGACGCTCGAATCGAGTCGCTGCGGCGCGTCACTCATTGGGGTTGTCGGTCAGCAGGTTGGTACTGTGGCGCAGCCGCGGTGGCAGCGAGCTCGAGGTCGCCGGCAGCAGGCCGTCGACCGCGGGCGTGTTGGGCGCGGCGTTGAACGTCTGGCCGTCGGTGTTGGCGGCGTTCGGATAGGTGCCGAAGTAGTGATCGAAGGAGACGTTCTCCTGGAAGATCACGATCACGTGCTTGATCGGAGTCGCGGTCCGGCCCTGCCCGTTCTGTCCCTGGCTGTCCTCCCGATGGCGACCGCTCGCGCTGGCGGCGCCGCTGATCAGGATCGTGCCCGCGAGTGCGGCGAGCGCCAGCAGCAGGACGTACATTCGTCTCGGCGGCAATTTGGAGCTCCTTGCTAGTGGCTGGATGTGACGGCCCCGGTTTCCGGGCGCCGGCAGGCGACAGCCTCTCTCCGCCGCCCGGGGAGCGAGTTGCCCGCGCGTGACGCCGCTGTTAGCTAGTTGTGAACGAGGTCGGTACGCCGCAGCGCGCCACCCAGCGCTCCGCCACGGAACTGGCAATCTTGAGCGGTGTTTCACGTCGAGCTGCGCCAGTTCCCGCATGTCGCGCGGGTTTTCAATTTGACGCGTGAAGAGGTCGACGAGCGCTTCGCGCGCCCGTGGGCCAGCGGCGGGTTCGTCGAACAGGAGGATCGGCGCTGGAGCTCTGACCGCGCGCGGCTGACCATCTTTGAGGCGCCCGAGCTGCCCGTCGACGAGATCGGGATGGGTCGCGGGTGGGCGACCGTCGGCAAGACCGGGCAGGACGTAACCGGCGACGTGCTCGCCGAGGCGCAGCGTGGCGCCCAGGGACGCTCGACGGTCGAGGGCTTCAAGGCCGAGGTCAGCGCCGCGGCGCCGCTCAGCTTCGCTGCCGTCGTCGAGTTGGCGGTCGCGCAGTACCCGCTGTGGCGCGCGAGCGAGCACCTGGCGCTCGCCGAGCAGTCGGTCTGGGAGCTGTTGCACCACGGCGGCCTGACGATTCGCGGCCCAGACGGTCGCGATCGAGCCCGAGCGCTGGCAGCCGATCGTGCTCAGCTGGTCGACGTGGACCGGAGACGACCTGACGCTCGAGCCGACTGAGGCCGGAGTCGGCTTCGGTTCCGGCCGTCCTAAGCGACGACGTCGGCGATCAGCTGTTCGCGCTCGGCGTCGGTCGCGAACAGGAACCGGTGCACGCGCAGCAGCCCGTCGATGTCGTGCACGTCGTCGTCGAGTTGCGGGACCAGCAGCAGCGGGCGGTCGCCGAGTTCGTCCCCGAGCTGCTGCAGGCCGGCCCAGTCTCGCCGCGCGAGCACGTGGTAGTCCTCGAACGTCAGCGCGACCCGCTCGGCTAGCTCGGCCGGGAGCTCGTCCGACAGCGCCGCGCGCAGATCCTCGGCGTCGGCCCCACCGAGCACGTCGTGGTGGACGCGGTTGACGATCACCCCCGCGAACGGCAACCCGCTGTCCTGCAGCGTGCGCCGGAACCAGACCGCCTCGTCGATCGCGGCCCGCTGAGCCGACGTGACCAGCACAAATGCGGTCGTGGGTGCCTTGAGCATCGCCTCGACCCGCGCGGCGCGCTCGGAGAAGTCGTCGGTCATGTCGCCGAGCAGCCCGAAGAACGTAGACAGGTCGCCGATCAGGTCGACGCCGGTCACGCGCCGCAGCGCGCCCAGGAACGGCGACACGCCGCGGCCCAGGACCCGCATGCCGAGCCCGGTCGGCTTAATGAACGTTTTCAGCGCGCGGCCCTCGAGAAAGGACGTCAGCCGCCCGGGGGCGTCGAGGAAGTCGAGCGCGTTGCGCGACGGCGGCGTGTCGAGCACCAGCAGGTCGAAGTCGCCGTCGCGGTCGAGCTCGTAGAGTTTCGCGACCGCGGTGAACTCCTGCGAGCCCGAGACCGCCGTCGACAGCTCGCGATAGACGCGGTTTGACTTGATCTCCTCGGCCCGCTCAGGGTCGGGCGCGACCCGCTCGATCAGCTCGTCGAAGGTTCGCTTCGGGTCGAGCATCATCGCCCACAGCTCCCCCTTGACCTCGAGCGCCGAGCCGGCGAGCCGCTCGGGTTCGACGCGGCGGGGCTCGTTCTCGAGCTCGTGCAGGCCGAGCGCGTTGGCGAGCCGCTTCGCGGGGTCGATCGTGACGACCGCGACCTTCGCGCCCTCGGCCGCCATCCCGAGCGCGATCGCGGCCGAGGTCGTCGTCTTGCCGACTCCGCCGGAGCCGCCGCAGACGCAGACCCGCTTGCCCTCCAGCAGTTCCGCGACACTCACCGCCGCGAGTCTAGAGTCCGTCAGGCGTCAGCGGTTGTGCTCGTCAGGTCGAGAACCTGGTCGCCGGTCGTCTCGTCGTGAATCTCGGCGACGCTGACGCCCGGATCGGGTAGCACCCGCAGCGCGTCGGCCGGCAGACCGACGCTGACGGGCGTTCCCTGGCTGTATGCGAGCGCCGCGCCGTCGTTGCGGACGAGCGCCTGCAGCGCCGAACCGGTCGCGAGGCGGACGTAGACGTGCGTCGTCGAGCCGAGGAACACGAGCCGCTCGACCATCCCGGGGACGCGGTTATCGCCGGATGTCTCGAACGAGTGCAGGTGGATGCGCTCCGGACGGATCGCGAGCTTGACCGCGCCGGTCGCGTCGAGCTGTCCCGCCTCGGCATCGAGCACGAAGTCACCTAGTCGCAGGCGGCAGCACCCCGACCTGGCGCCGCCCGGCTCGACCTGGGCGTCCATCAGGTTCGAGACGCCGAGGAAGTCGGCCACGTACGCGTCGACCGGCTCGTTGTAGACCTGTTCAGGGGTGCCGATCTGGACGATTTTCCCGTGGTTCATGACGGCCAGGCGGTCGGACATCGTGAGCGCCTCCTCCTGGTCGTGGGTGACGTACAGGAACGTGATCCCAACCTGCTTTTGCAGGACCCCGAGCTCGACCTGGAGCGTCCGGCGCAGCTTGGCGTCCAGCGCCCCCAGCGGCTCGTCGAGCAGCAGGACCGACGGGCGCAGCACCAGCGCCCGGGCCAGCGCGACGCGTTGCTGCTGGCCGCCGGACAGCTGGTTGGGGCGACGCTTCTCGTAGCCGGACAGCTGTACGAGCGCCAGCGCTTCTGCCACCCGGCTTTCGCGCTCGGATTTGGCGACAGACTTGTACCTCATGCCGAACGCGACGTTCTCGGCGACGGTCAAAAACGGGAACAGCGCATAGCTCTGAAAGACCGTGTTGACGTTGCGCTTGTTCGGCGCCCAGTTGCCGACGTCGACGCCGTCGAGCAGGATCTGGCCGCCGGTCGGCGGCTCGAAGCCCGCGACCATCCGCAGCGTGGTCGTCTTGCCGCAGCCGCTCGGACCGAGCAGCGAGAAGAACTCGCCGGCTCCGATCTCGACTGAGATCTCGTCGACCGCGGTGACGTCGTCGAACCGCTTCGTCAATGACTCGAGCTTGATGTTGCCTCCGCTCATTTCAGCCCTCTCAGATGCCTGCGATACCGGTCAGCGCCTCGGTGCCGCCGCTCTTCCGTTCGCCCCGGGTCATCCACCTGTAGGCGAAGAAGCCGATCAGCGCCGCGAGCAGCGATAGGACCAGCATGATCGTGGCCAGGGCGTTGAGCGAGGGGCCGCTCAGGCCGCCGTGGACGTTGGAGTAGATCAGCACCGACATCGGCTGCGTACTGGCGGTCGACGACAGCTGCTCGACGATCACGAAATCATCGACGGTGCTGGCGAACACGAGCACCGCGCTGGCGAAGATGGCGGGCATCAGCAGCGGCAGCAGCACCCGGCGGATCGCGCCCATTCGCGATGCTCCGAGATCGGCCGCCGCTTCCTCGTAGCTCCGCCCGATCGACACCAGGCGGGCCCGCACGATGATCGCCGGCCAGCTGAGATTCCAGACCACGAGGCCGGCGACCTCGGCGGGCGTTCCGAGACGGATGAAGGTCAGCGCCTGTGTGACGAGCAGGAACAGCGCCACCGCCAGCAACAGCTCCGGGATTACGAACGAGAAGATCATCACCAGGTTCAACGAGTTCGACGTCCGCGTGCGCCAGCGATCGATACCGATCGCAAAGCCGACTCCAATCGGGACGCAGATAAGCGTCGTCAGGACCGCGAGCACGATCGTCTGGATCACCGCCTGATGGAGGGCCGGGTTGTGGAGCACCGAGGTGACCTGGTTGCCCACATACCACTTGGTCGAGAAGCCCTGCCAGGTCGCCTGTGAGGCGCCCTTGTTGAACGAGAACAGGACCGCGATCCCGATCGGCACGATCGACCAGACGATGTACAGCCACGTGAACCCCTCCATCGCCCACGGCCGCCGCCACGGGTTTCCGCGCGGCCGGCCGCGACCCGCGAGCGTCGCGGCGCCCGAGGGGGCAGTTACCGGCTCGCCGACGGTACTAGCCATCAGGCGAAGTCCCTAGACGCTCGCGCGGTGCTGATCACGTAATAGATCATCGGGATCAGCAGCACACCTAGCAGCATCAGCGCCAGCACCGCTCCTTGTCCGGTCTCGCCAGGTGAGTTGAGCTGTCCCTCGATCGCGTTGCCGATCATCGTCGTCCCCGGCGCCCCCGACAGCAGCTGGTTGGTGAAGTAGTCGCCCAGCATCGGCAGCGCCGTGATGAACACCCCGGCGACGATTGCCGGCTTGCTCAGCGGCACGGTCACGTGCACGAAGGTGCGCCACTTGCTGAGCCCGAGGTCGCGTGCGGCCTCGATCAGGCTCGCGTCGATCCGGTCAAGGAACGCATACAGGACCAGGATCAGGTACGGGATGTATCCGTACACGAGCCCCATGATCACGGTCACCGACTTGCCGCCGAGCCAATCCGTGTTGCCCGGCAGGCCGATTGACGACATTGCCCTGTTGAAGATGCCCCCCTGCTGGAGCAGGTCTATCCAGGCCAGCATCCGCATCATGTAGCTGACCCAGAACGGCGCGATCAGCAGGACGAGGAACAGCGCCTTGCGGCGCCCGGCATAGCGGGCGACGAAGAACGCGACCGGATAAGCGATCGCCAGCGAGATCACGGTAGCGATTGCGGTGTAGAGAACAGTCCGGAGCGCCGGCGGCCCGAGAAACGACCCGGTCCCAACGATGTCGTGCCAGACCGCGGTCAGATTGGCGCTAGACCAGTGCAGCGGGTTCCAGGTCGGAACCGCCGTCTGGAAGAACGCGTTGACGCCGCCACCCGCCACCGCCAGCATCACGTAGAACGGCACCACGAACAGCACCAGCAGCCAGACCGCTCCCGGCGCGGCGAGCCCGATCCACAGCCAGCGGTTACGCCGGTCGTACGTGTCCTGCCGCCGACCCATCGAGCCCTACCCTACAGCCCCTTGGAGAAGGTGTTCCAGGTGTCCTCCCAGACCGCCGTGGCGGCCGGCGGCAACTCGAGTTCGAAGATCCCGTGACGGAAGTAATCCGGCAGCACGACCGTCGACGCCAACTGCGGCGGCAGCAGCTTCTCGGTGATCAGCTTGCTCGGGGTGACCGCCGTCAGCGGCTGCATATAGCCGACATAGCTGTAGTTCTCGAGCGCGTTTGAGACGTCGAGCAGGTAGTCGATGAACATGTGGGCGAGCACGGGGTTTGAGCCGCTGGTCAGGTTGACCATCAGATCGTTGGCGACCGGGCCTTTGCGGTCGGCCGGGAACCAGTAGCCGAGCGTGTCGACCGACGTGCCCTTGGGCAGGTACTCGTACGCGGCCGCCATGTCGCCCGACCAGGCGTGGTGAATCCAGGTCTTGCCGGTCGGGACGTCCGTGTAGTCGTTGTTGTCGATCCGGACGTTGGTCAGGCTGGCGAGCTGCTGCAGCGACTTGCCGGCAGCCTGGATCTGGGACGTGTCCGTCGTGTTGAGGTTCAGGTTGCCGGCCTTCAGCAGCGCCAGGCCGATCGTCTCGCGGTCGTCGTCGAGCACGGCGACCTTGCCCTTGTACGCCGAACCCTCCCAGGGCATGTTCCAAGAGGGGCTGAGGTTGACCTTATCCTTGCGCCACGCCATCCCGGTCGTGTAGATCGAGTACGGCGTCGTGTACTGCCAGCCCTGGTCGTAGAACGGATTTCGATAGTCGGACCAGGTGTTGGCGATGTTCGGGATGTAGCTCTGGTTCAGAGGCCGCATGAACTTGGCTTCGATGAGCTGCCCGAGCACATCGACCGTCGGGAAGAAGACGTCGAACTTGAGCTGCCCGCTGGCGAGCTTCGAGATCGCCTCCTCCATCGTGTTGAAGGTCGTCAGCGAGTAATTGCAGTTGTGCGTCTTGCAGAAGCTCTTGATCACCGCCTCGTTGATGTACGCGACCCAGTTGTAGATCTCCAGCGTCGCGCCCTTCTCGGGCGCGAGGCCCGAAGCGATCGGCTTGTTGTCGGCGAAGATCGGCCACTTGACCGGGCTGTCCTGACGCGGCAGCGGAATGCCGCCGCTGCTGCTCGCGCCGCTGCTGGCGTTCGAGCCAGAGCCGCCACAACCGGCAAGCATCGCTCCGAGCGCGACCCCGGCGCCCGCTGCCAGCAGCTGGCGGCGCGAGATCGCGCTCTCGAGCGGATCAGGCCTGCGCCTGATCCCGCCCTCTGACCATCCCTCACGTGGATGCATCCCTTTTCACTCCTCTCAGATACCGTGCATAGTGCGCCCGTTACGGCTACTGGCCCCAGGAAGATCGCACCCCAGTTCGTTTGACGCGAGCGTAAGGCAGCGATCGACCATTCGCGCCGGTGACACATCGGGCTGGCCGAGCGTGACCTGCACGCCGAGTCCGTCGAGCAGGCCGCTCAGCACGAGCGCGAAATCATCCGGGTCAACGTCCTCGCGGAACTCGCCTGCCCGCTGCCCCTCGCGGACGATGTCCGCGATCAGCACGCGCTGCCGGCGGTCGAGGCCGAAGTACGACTTGCGGACGGTCGCGTCGCGCCGGGCGCGAACCCAGATCTCCATCCACAACGTGTAGTCGTTGAGCCCGCCCGGGCCGAGGCTCGTCTCCTCGATCAGGTGCACGAGCTTGTCGCTCGGGCGCTCGATCCGGTCCTGGCCCTCGGACAGACGGTCGTAGAACTCGCGGTCGGCGTACGCGACGGCCTCCTCGAGCAGGCGGTCCTTGGACTCGAAGTAGTAGAGGATCGTCGGCGAGCTGGTCCCCGCCCGCTCGGCGATGTCGCCGATCCGCGTCTCGAACAGGCCCCGCTCGTAAAGGACCTCGGCGGCGGCGGCGATGATCTGCGGCTTGCGCAGGTGATCGACTTTGGGACGCGGGCTCATCTCTCCTCGGGCTTGCTTCGGCGTGTATCCTGAATCGCCGTTCAGAAAACTACGCAGCGATTCGGTGGCTGTCAAGCGCTGATCGTTAGGAGGAGATTTCAAGTGGTCGACGTCGCAGTGCTCGGGGCGGGCCTCGCGGGACTGACGGCCGCGCGCGATCTGACGATCGCCGGCGCTGACGTACTCGTGCTCGAGGCCCGTGAGCGGCCCGGGGGGCGGGTCGAGGCCGTGACGCTGCCCGACGGGCGGGTCGTGCAGGCGGGCGGCGAAGTGTTCGGTGAGGAGCACGCGTTCTACCGCTCGCTGGTCGCCGAGCTCGGGCTGACCGTCGAGCGCAGCTACATAGCCGATCCCGGCGAGATGAGCTGGGGCTTGAACGAGGGCGTGTTCGTGGGCGACGAGATCCCGTGGATGACCGACGAGGAACGCGAGGACGCGCGGCGGATCGACCGCGAATTTGCGGCCCTCGCGGAGACGGTCGACCCCGACGATCCGTGGCGCCACCCGAGAGCCGAGGAGCTGGATCGTCTGAGTCTCGGCGGCTGGCTGCGCGAGCAGCACGCGCTGCCGGCCGTGCAGCGCCGCCACGAGCTCACGTCGCTGTCGCTGTCATGCGACGCGCCCGAGCGGACGTCGCTGCTGGCGCAACTGCGAAAGCACGCGACGCTCGCCGGCGAGGAGTTCTACGACCTCGCCGAGTGGGAGGGCCTGCGCGTCGCCGAGGGCTCGGCGGAGGTCGCGCTGGCGATGGCCTCGCAGCTCGGCGCGCGCGTCCGGCTCGGTGCGCAGGTCGTTGGACTCGATCTGCGCGGCTCGCACGGCGCTGTGGTGACGCTCGCCGACGGTGAGCGGGTGCACGCCGAGGCGGTGGTCTGCGCGCTGCCCGCCGGCCCGCTGCGCGCGGTCTCGATCAGCGGCCTCAGCGACACCCGGCTCGCCTCGCTGCGCGCCCAGCGCCACGCACTGGCGGCCAAGGTCGTGGTCGCCTACGAGGAGTCGTTCTGGCAGCGCCGCGGGCAGAACGGGCTCGCCGAGACCGAGTGGCTGTTCGGCTCGACCTGGCCCCAGGCCGGCGCGGTGCTGTCGCTGCTGGTGCCGCCGGAGCGCTTCGCGCCGTTCATCGCGGCGCCGGCGCGGGCGCGGCGCCAGACGGTGCTCGACGGCCTCGAGGCGCTGTACGGCGAGGCGGCCCGGAGCCCGGTCGCGATCTTCGAGCGGGCGTGGGGGAGCGATCCGTACACGCTCGGGTACATCTCGTCGTGGGCGCCGGGTGACCTGATGCGAGTCGGTCCGCTGCACGGGACCCACGAGCCGCCGTTTTATGTCGCCGGCTCAGATCATTGGGTCGCGGGCTACATGGAGGGCGCGGTGCGGACCGGTCGCGAGGCGGCCGCGGCCGCGCTCGGCGCCAGGTCGCGGGTCTGATCTTTCTCGCGGGGCGGCACCAGCCGCTCCCCGAGGCCGAGGTCCTGCGCGAGCGCCGACTCGACCGCGCGCCGCGCCCGCTCGAGCGAGATCGTCCGATCGCCGATCAGGTTGCGGAGCCCGAACCCGTCGATCAACGCCAGCGCGCGGTCGGCGACCTCGTCGGCGTCGCAGCGATCGAACTCGCCCGCCTCGACGCCGGCGGCGATCTCGTCCGCGAACCACGTGTGCAGCCGTGCGTAGAGCTCCTCGGCGACGGCTTCGAGCTCCGGATGGCGGACCGCTCGCAGCCACAGCTCGACCCACAGGACCCAGTCCTCGCGCAGCGCCGGGGTGGTCGGCAGGCAGCCCTCGATCATCGACCGCAGGCGCTCGGCGTGGCTGCTCGGGAGCGGCTCGCCGGCCGCGATCCGGACGTCGCCGGCGTGCATGTAGGACCAATCGAGCGCCTCGGCGAGCAGCGCCTCGCGGCTGGCGAAGTGGTAGTGCACGAGCGACGTCGAGACGCCCGCGTCGATCGCGATCCGGGCGATCCGGACGCCGTCAATCCCCTCGCTGGCGATTCTGCGTGCCGCGGCCGCGACGATCCGCTCGCGTGCCCCGGTCGCGGGGCGCGGGCTCATCCGTCTTTGAGCGCCGGTGCCATGTCGGAACGGATCCGGTCGGCGAACCACGCAACCCCGCGCTCGCGGCGCGACAGCGGACCGCAGCGGTAGCCGCGGGTCGCGAGCCCCTGCTGGACGTTGTCGACTAGGTCCGTGTCCTCGTGGGCGACCAGCGTGTTGAGGCGGTTGTTGGCCCACTGAACGAGTCGGGTGCGGGGGTTGGTCGCGGCCGGACGGTAGCCCGCGTACACGTCGATCGTGCGGTCGAGTCCGTCGGGGGTGATCTGCCAGGTGTTGACCTGATCCGGGTACAGGTCGATGGTGGTGTTCGGGTAGATGTAGGCGTAGCGCCAGATGAACCGGTCTGACTCGCCGAGGCCGGGCATCGGCGTTACGAGCCTGGCGTACATGCGCTCGAGGGGATTCGAGCTCGGCTTGCTCCGCAGCGGCGCGTCGAACCACGTGTAGTGCTCGTGGACCTCGACCTCGTAGTGCTTGTAGTCGAGCAACCGCATCAGGCCCGGGTGCGCGATCGGGATGTGGTAGCCCTCGAGGTAGTTGTCGGCGACCGCCTTCCAGTTGGCAGGGTTGGACCCGGTCGCCGGCGAGAACGGCTCGAGCGTCTCGATCCGGTACGGCGCCAGCCGCTGCGGCAGGTCGCCGACGAGGTCCGCCAGCGGGGTCGCGTCGGGGTCGAGGTTGACGAACACCAGCCCGCACAGCTGTTCGACCCGGGCCGGCATGAGGCCGAACTTCGACTTGTCGATCTTGTCGTCGAACGACATTCCTTCGGGGACGCCGATCAGCGAGCCGTCGAGCCGGTAGGTCCAGCCGTGGTAGCGACAGCGGATCGCGGCCTTGCACTGCCCCGAGCCGCTCAGCAGGCGTGAGCCGCGGTGGCGGCAGACGTTCTTGAACGCGCGCAGTTGCTGCTCCTCGTCGCAGACCACGAGCACCGGCTGGGTGCCGGCGCGCGCCGTCAGGTAGCTGCCGGGCTTGGGCAGCTGCGAGACGTGGCCCGCGAGCTGCCAGGTGCGCTCGAAGATCAGCTCCTGTTCGGCCTCGAGGAGGCTCGGATCGATGTACAGGCGTGGCTCGAGCGCGACGCCGGAGACGTGAGTGGTTGGTTCAATGGGCGGGGCTGCAGTCTGCATTTTCACCTCATCCTGACTTTGTGATCAGTTATACTTTATGGCAATGGTCAAGCGCGCGTCCTGGCTGTCGGTGACGCCTGAGCCCGAACGCGAGCTGCCAGGGGCGGTCGCGACGCTGGCGGCGGGACGGCGCGCCGGCGACGACGAGGTCCTCCGTGAACAGGCGCGGATCGAGCGACTCGTACTGCACGGAACCCAGCGCCAGTGGCTCTCCTACCTGCACGAGGTCGTCGGCCTGATCGACGCCGTTTCTGCATCGGGCGATCCCGATGTCGCGCTGGCCCGCGAGCGAGCCCGCGCGGTGATCGCCAACCATCACAATCTGCTGCTCGCGCTGCCGGGCCGAGGAGCGGCGATCACCGCCGCCGATCGAGTCGCGCTCGAGACGTACAACAACCACGAAAGAGGGGCCGGATGACTACGACCACGACCACCGCCGAGGCTCAGCTGACGCCGGAGCTGCTCGAGCTGCAGGAGCGGGCGCGCGACTTCGTGCAGCGGGTCCTGATGCCGCTCGAGAACGAGGCCGAGGAGCGCGGCGGGGCGCTGCCCGATGAGACGGTCGCCAAGATCAAGCAGGAGGCGATCGCCGCCCGGCTGCACGGCGGCCGGGTGCCGGTCGAGCACGGCGGCCAGGGGTGGTCGATGCGCGAGTGGTTCGTTGTCAACGAGCAGCTCGGGCGCGTGACCAACGGTCTGCACTGGCACGTGCCGAACGTCTACAACGTGCTGCTCGACGGGACGCCTGAGCAGATCGAGCGGTTCGTCGTGCCGGCGCTGCGCGGCGAGGGCGGCGACGCGTACGCGGTCACGGAGGCCGAGGCCGGTTCGGACCCCGCCGGGATCGCGTCGACGGCGGTCGCGTCGGACGGCGGCTGGCGGATCAGCGGCGAGAAGTGGTTCGTGACCTCGGGCGACGTCGCCCGGGTGCTGATCGTGGTGGCCAACGTGGTCGACGGCGCCGACCGGCTGCCGACGCTGTTTCTGGTCGAGCCCGGCGCGCCCGGGGTCGAGTTCGTCGACAACCCACGCTTCACCCACAACTACCCGCACGGCCATCCGACGATCCGCTTCACGGACGTCGAGGTCCCGTCGGACGCCGTCGTCGGCGGCGTCGGCAACGGTGAGTGGCTCCAGCGCCGCTGGTTCACGGAGGAGCGGCTGGGGATCGCGACCCACGGCCTCGGCGCGATGTGGCGGCTGCTCGACGAGACCACGAGCTGGGCGCTGACGCGCAACCAGGGCGGGCATCGGATCATGGATTACCAGGGGATCTCGTTCCCGCTCGCGGACTCGGCCACCGACGCCGCGCTCGGGCGGCTGCTCGCGATGCAGGTCTGCTCGATGGTCGATGCCGGCGCCGACCCGAAGCTGATCCACGTCAAGGCGTCGATGGCGAAGCTGTTCGTGTCGGAAGCCGCCGGGCGGTGCGCCGATCGCGCCGTGCAGGCGTTCGGCGGTCGCGGCTACATGCGCTCCTACGTCGCCGAGCGGTTCCTGCGCGAGCTGCGCGTCGACCGGATCTGGGAGGGCACCAGCGAGGTCCAGCGGCTGATCATCGCGCGCGCGCTCGAGCGCCGCGGCGTCGAGGCGACGATCCATTGACCGCCGTGCGGGTCGAGGGCCGGGTCGACCTTCGGCGGCTGCTGACGCCGGGCTCGATCGCTGTCGTCGGCGCGACTGACCGGCCGGGAGCCTACGGCGCCCAGGCGCTCGAGAACCTGCAGACGGTCGGCTTTGAAGGCGAGGTCTGGGGCATCAACCCGCGCCGCGACGAGGTGATGGGCTTCCCGTGCGTGGCGTCGGTCGCCGAGCTGCCAGTCGCGGTCGACGCCCTGGTCGTGGCGATCCCGGCCGCCGGCGTGCCCGAGGTGATCGAGCAGGCCGGCTTCAAAGGCTGCGGTGGCGCGGTCGTGATCAGCGCCGGCTTCGGCGAGGTGCCGGCGGGCGCCGAGCTCAACCGCGAGCTGCTGGCCGCCGCGGCTCGGTACGGACTGCCGGTCTGCGGACCCAACTGCAATGGGATCGTGTCGCCGCGCAACCGCATCTCGCTGTGGGGCGACGCGCTCGCCGCGCCTGAGCCGGGGCCGGTGGCGCTCGTCTCCCAGAGCGGCAACGTCGCCGTCAATGCGCTCGCGACGCGGCGCGGGCTTCGCTTTCACACGGTAGTCGCGAGCGGCAACCAGGCGGTCGTGTCGGCCGCGGACTACCTCGAGTTCCTCGCCGGCGAGCCCGGCGTCGGAGCCGTCGCGCTGTATCTCGAGGACGACGGCGGCCCGCGTCTTTGCGAGGGGCTGGCCGCCTGCGCGCAGGTTGGCGTGCCGGTCGCCGTGCTGAAGGTCGGCCATTCACCGCAGGGAGCGCGAGCGGCGGCCGCCCACAGCGCCGCGCTGGCCGGCGACCAGCGGGTGTTTCGGAGTCTCGTCGAGGAGGCGGGGGCGGTCTGGGCCGACGACGTCCACGAACTGCTCGAGCTCGCCAAGACAATCGCCGTCCAGCATTCGAAGCCGGCGAGCGGCGCCCGCGGGCTGGCGATCATGACCTGCTCAGGCGGCGACTCCGCCCAGGGCGCCGACGTCGCGCAGGAGCTCGGCATCGAGCTCCCCGAGCTCGCACCCGGGACCGTGCGCCGGCTGCGCGAGCTGCTGCCGAGCGCGGCGACGGTCGCCAACCCGCTCGACTACACCGCGATGCTGTGGGGCAATCGAGGCGCGCTCGCCGAGCTCGTGCGGACGCTCGGCGAGGACCCGGCGATCGGCCAGGTGCTCGTCTTCTACGACCAGCCCCACGGTCTGACCGGCGCCCCCGAGGCGTCGTGGCGGGCGGTCCGCGAGGCGGTGATCGCCGGCGCCGAAGTGAGCCCGGTGCCGACGCTCGTCTCTTCGACGCTGCCCGAGCTGCTCGACGACGGCGCCGCGTGGGAGTTCGCACAGGCCGGCGTCGCGGCCGCGGCGGGGTTGCGGACAGGGTTGCGGTGTGCCGGGGCGCGATGGACCCAGCGCGGCGATCCGGCGCGGCTGCTCGAGATCGCGGCCACGGCGCGGGCCGTGGACGACGGGTCCGAGGGCGATTGGCTGGCCGAGCACGAGGCGAAGGCGCTGCTCGCGGCGCACGGCGTCGCGGTACCGCGCGGCCGCGTCGTGTCAGACGAGGACGACGCCGTCCGCGCGCTGGGAGAGCTGGGTGGGCACGTCGCGCTGAAGCTCAGCGCCGCGTCCATCCAGCACAAGACCGAGCTCGGCGCGGTCGCGCTCGATCTACGTGAGGCCAACGAGGTGCGCGGCGCCTACCGCCGGCTGGCGGCGCTCGCCGGCACGCACGGCGGCAGCGTGCTAGCCGAGTGGATGGCGTCGCCCGGGATCGAGCTGATCGTCGCCGCCCGGACCGACGGGGTCGTGCCGGCGCTCGTGCTCGGCCTCGGCGGCATCTGGACTGAGCTCCTCGACGACGTCGCGGTCGTCCCGCTGCCGGCAAACGCGGCGCGGATCGAGCGGGCGCTTGGCCGGCTTCGAGGAGCGCCGCTGCTGGTCGGCGGCCGTGGCGGCCAGCGGCTCGACCTCGGCGCCGCCGCGCGGCTCGCGGAGGCGGTCGGCGAGCTGCTCGTCCAGCGCTCGCTGGCGGTCGTCGAGTGCAACCCGGTGCTGGTCGGAGCGCACGGAGCGGTCGCGGTCGACGCATCGATCCGGCTGAGTGGTCGCGATGCATGACGTGATCGTCGTCGGCGGCGGATTCGCCGGCGTTACGGCGGCGCGCGAGTCCGCGTTGCGTGGCCGCGATGTGCTGCTCCTGGAGGCGCGCGACAGGCTCGGCGGGCGGACCTGGAGCAAGCCATGGGGCGGAACGCGGATCGAGCTCGGCGGCGCCTGGGTGCACTGGCATCAGCCGCACACATTCTCGGAGCTGACCCGGGCCGGGCTCGACGTGCGGATCTCCGACGGCACCGAGCACGCGGGCTGGTACGTCGGCGAGCAGCGACGCTCGGGCACGATCGAGCAGCGCGACGAGATCGCGCGCCGCGGCTGGGACGCGTTTGTCGATGGCGCCGGCGCGGCGCTGCCGCTGCCGCACGCGCCGCTGACCGCGCTCGGCGAGCTGGCGCGCTTTGACCGGATGACGATCGCGCAGAGGCTCGATCAGCTGTCGCTGTCAGACGAGGAGCGGGCGGTTCTGACCGCCGAGCTCGAGTCGCTCGCGCACGCGCCGCTCGACGACGCCGGCGCGGTAGCCGTGCTCCGCTGGCACATGCTGTCCGGCGGCAGCCTCGAGCTGACCCAGCAGACCGGAGGCCGGGTGACGATCGTCGGCGGCACCGGAGCACTGCTCGACGCGATCGCCGGCGAGGCGCGGTTCGAGGCGGCGCTCGCGACGCCGGTCGCGGCCGTCAGCGCGGTCGACGGCCGCGTCGAGGTGACGACCCGCGACGGAAACGAGCATGCGGCGCGGGCCGTGGTCCTGGCCGTACCGCTGAACGCACTAGGCGCGATCGAGTTCGTGCCGGCGCTCGCGGAGGACAAGCGTCGCGCGATCGAGCTCGGTCAGGCCTCGCGCGGGATCAAGGTGATGATCCGCGCCCACGGCGAGCCGGTGCTGCAGAACTCGATCCGTCCCGGTCATCCGTTTGGCTACCTGGCGAGCGAGGAGCTGATGGCCGGCGACACGCAGCTGCTGATCGGCTTCGGCCCTGACGCCGAGCGCTGCGACGCTGGCAGCCTTGGCGAGGTCCAGCGCGACCTCGACCAGCTGCTGCCCGGCTACCAAGCGCTCGAGGCGACGGCCCACGACTGGCTCGCCGACGAGTTCTCGCGCGGGACCTGGGCGATCCACCGTCCCGGGTGGTACGAGCATCACCACGCGGCGATGCGGCGCCGCGACGGGAGCGTGCTGTTCGCCGGCTCGGACCTCGCCAATGGCTGGGCCGGTTTCATCGACGGCGCGATCGAGAGCGGGCTGCGGGCCGGGCGCGCGGCGGCCACGCTGAGCGGCTAATTCAGGGGTTCAGCTGCGCGCGCGGCGGTTCGGGCACCCCGTTGGCCAGCGCGTCGGCGAGCAGCTCGAGCTCGGGGCGCCCAAACTCCTCGGCAAACAGGTACGGGAGCTCGATCGGCTCGAAGCCGAGGCCGTCGTGGAGCCGGCGCAGCTGCTCCGACTGGGCGTTGGCGCGCGCGTGCTCAGACATCGCCGCGCCGAGCGCCGCGCCGGTGATCCGCTCGTCCACGCGCTCACGCGCCGCCGCCAGCTCGGCCGCCTCGGCGGCGCTGAACCGCTCCGGGTAGCGGGCGTTGACGATCACCGCGTCGAGCGCCAGCTCGTCGGCGCGTAGCTGGTCGCGCAGCCACAGCGTCTCGTTCACCGGCATCTCTTCGGCGGTCGTCACGGCGATCACGGCGGTGAACTCATGGTCGGCGATCGTCTCGGCGATCGTGCGGCCCTGGTGCGCGATCGGGCCGACGCGCGCGATCTCGGCGAACGTGCGCGGCGTACGCAGGATCCCGACCCCGTGCCCCGCGGCCGGCGAGTCGACGATCACGAGGTCGTAGGCATGGGCGCCGCTGGTCCGGCGCCTGAGCTGGGCGAGCTCCCAGGCCTTGCCGACGCTCAGCAGCTCGCGCATCCCCGGCGTCGCCATCGCGAACGCGCCGAACAGGCGACTCGAGCCGAGCGCCTGGCCGACGGCGCCGGTCTTGACCTTCAGGTACTCCTCCATCGCGCTCTGCGGGTCGATCGAGATCGTGAACAGGCGCTCGGCTAGCTCGAGCTCCTCGAAGTCGACCTGCTCGTGCCCGAACGCGCGGCCGACACGGTCCTGGCTGGCGAGCTCGGCGACGATCGTGCGCTTTCCGCGCCGCGCGGCGAGCATGCCGAGCGCGATCGAGACGGTCGACTTGCCGACGCCGCCTTTGCCGGTGACAAAGATCAGGCGTCTCTGCAGCAGACTGGGCACGGCGGTGGCAATTTAGCGGCGGGCGGCGGGTTGGGCCGCGAGAACGCTGTGAGCCGCGGCCCCTCCAGGCCCACGCCGCAAAGGATTTCCACACCGACATGCGAAATACAGGCGCGTATGAGTCCACTCTCCCATCGGAGCGCTCGCTGATGTCCACCTGCAAGGTGATCACACTCGCCAACCAGAAGGGTGGCGTCGCAAAGACCACGACCACGCTGAACCTCGCGGTGGCGTTCGCCGAGGAAGGACACCGCGTGATGTGCTGCGACATGGACCCGCAGGGCAACTTGACGATGTCGCAGGGCATCGATCCCGACACGCTCGAGAAGTCGATGTACGACGTGCTCGTGCACCACATCTCGATCCGTGAGGTGATCCGCAAGCGTGAGGTGGATATCGCCTGCTCGTCGATCGACCTCGCCGGCGCCGAGATCGCGATGTCGACGATGATCGGTCGCGAGCGCTCGCTGGAGAAGGCGTTCAAGGAGATCAAGGACGACTACGACTTCATCTTCATCGACACGCCGCCGAGCCTCGGACTGCTGACGATCAACGCGCTGACCGCGTCAGACAAGGTGATCGTCCCCGTGCAATGCGAGTATCTATCGATGCGCGGTCTGATCCAGCTTCAGAACACGCTCGCGATGATCCGCGAGAACCTGAACCCGGATGTCGAGATCGAGGGGATCCTGCCGACGCTCGTCGACCTGCGCACACTGCACGCCAAAGAGGCGATCGAACTGCTCGAGGAGAACTTCGGCGATCAGGTTTTTGCATCGCGAATCCGCAAAACGGTTCGTTTTGCTGAAGCGCCTGTTAAAGGCATGTCAGTGCTGAAGTACGATCCGGACGGTCTGGCCGCACACGCCTACAGGCAGCTCGCCAAGGAGGTCCTCGCAAATGGCAACCGGTAAGCGCGCGAGCATGCGAGAGGGGCCGCTCGCAGATCTATTTCGAAAGACCGCCGCCGATACCTCCGGCAAGCCGGAGGAGGCCGAGCCGGCCGCGCCGCCGCCGCCCGACGAGGAACCCAGTGAGCCCCGCCGTCGCAGCTCGCACCCGTCGCTCGAGACGCCCGCGCCCGAGCTCGAGGTCGACGAGCCGCACATTCCGTCGCCCCAGGAGCGCCTGCGTAACGCGTTCTCGTCCGACATCCCCGAAAACGTGCTCGACGCGCCTCCGCGCGAGACGCGGACGCCGCGTCGCGCGACCGAGGCGCCCGTCGATGTGTACGCGCGCGCCGATGCGCCCGCCGAACTCGTGTCGAACGCGCCGGCGGTCGGACCCGTTCTGCGGGTCGTCGGCGTCGGTGGCGGCGGCGTCAACGCCGTCAACCGGATGGTCGAGGCCGAGGTCGAGGGGGTCGAGTTCCTGGCGATCAACACCGACCTGCAGTCGCTTCAGCAGTCGGCCGCGCACGAGACGCTCCATATCGGCGACGGAATCACGCGCGGGCTGGGGTCGGGCTCCGACCCCGAGCTCGGTCGGCGCGCCGCCCACGAGGCGCACGACCAGATCAAGGCGATGCTGCGTGGCGCGGACATGGTGTTCATCGCCGCGGGCGCCGGAGGCGGCACCGGAACCGGCGCCGCACCGATCGTCGCGGAGATCGCGCGCGAGCTCGGCGCGCTGACGGTCGGGATCGTCACGCGCCCGTTCCAGTTCGAGGGCTCGCGCCGCGGCGACCAGGCCGAGGCCGGAATCGCGTCGCTCGGCGCGGAGGTCGACACGCTGATCGTGGTCCCCAACAACCGGCTGCTGTCGGTGCTCGATCGCGGCGTGACGATGGTCGACGCGTTCCGTGTCGCCGACGATGTCCTGCGCCAGGGCGTGCAGGGGATCTCCGACCTGGTGACGCTGCCGGGTCTGATCAACCTCGACTTCGCCGACGTGCGAACGATCATGTCGGACGCGGGCAACGCGCTGCTGGGGATCGGCATGGGGACCGGCGATCGCCGCGCCATCGACGCCGCCGAGCAGGCCGTCGCGTCGCCACTGCTGGAGACCAGCATGGACGGCGCCCGCTCAATCCTGCTCTCGATCACCGGCGGCAACGACATCTCGCTGTGGGAGGTCAACGAGGCCGCCAAGGCGGTTGCCGAGGCTGCCCACCCGGACGCCAACATCATCTTCGGCGCGATGGTCGACGAGAAGCTCGACGACCAGGTGTGGGTGACCGTGGTCGCGACCGGCTACGGCGAGCCGCGACGGCGCCGTCGCGAGGAGCAGTCGTTCGGCGCCCGCACCGACGGGCTCGACGATCCCGCGCGCGGGTTCCGGGAGCCGGTTGGGGAGCCGCGGGTCAGCCGTGCGCGACGTTCCGCGCGAGAGCTGGACGTCCCAGAGTTCATCCCGCGCCGCTGAACGCGGCGCTTCCGCGACCCGCTGAACGCGACAAATCCCCGCTGCCGGATTGGATTTGTCGCAAACTGACAGCTGTGGGCGCGTTTTGCGACAAATCCGGCGGGGCGGTTTGGATTTGTCACGCCGTGCATGCTCCCGGGGTGAGGCCGTGATGTCGGGGCAGCTGGGGGTCGTCGCTGCGGGCCATCCGCTGAGCGCCCGCGCCGGCGCCGACGCGCTGCTCGAAGGTGGCAACGCGGTCGATGCGGCGCTGGCGGCGATGCTGGCGTCGTTTGCGTGTGAGCCGCTGCTGACCGGCCTCGGGGCGGGCGGCTACATGCTGGTCGTCGCTCCCGGCCGCGAGCCGACGCTGCTGGATTTCTTCGTCGAGGCGCCCGGGCGCGGTCCCGCGATCGCCGAGCGCGCCGAGCTGATCCCGGTCCGGGTCTCGTTCGGCGACGCGATCCAGGAGTTCAACATCGGGGCGGCATCGGTCGGGTGCTTCGGAATGCCGGCGGGCGTCTGCGAGGCGGCGCGGCGGTTCGGCCGGCTGGGGCTCGAGCAGCTCGTGACGCCGGCGGCCGCGCTCGCCCGCGACGGCGTCGAGCTAAACCCGCAGCAGGCCTACATCGTCGAGATCCTCGGCGGCATCGTCACCTCGACGCCCGAGTCCGCGGCCCTGTTCGCGCCGCGGGGACAGCTGCTGCACGCGGGCGACACGCTGCGCCAGCCGGAGATGGCCGACACGCTCGAGCGGCTGGGCCGCGAGGGTTCGAGACCGTTCTACGAGGGCGACATCGGCGCGGCGATCACCGCTTGGGTGGGCGAGCGCGGAGGCGTCCTGACCGCCGCCGACCTGCGGGCGTACGAGGTCGTCGACCGTGAGCTGGTCAAGGTCGAGTACCGAGGTCGCCAGGTGCTGACCAACCCCCCGCCGTCGGCCGGTGGGATCCTGATCGCCCGTGCGCTGGCGATGCTCGGTGCCGAGCCGGGGTCGCCGTCGGTGAGCCGGATCGTCGACGTGATGGAGCGCACGCAGCGCGAACGCACACCCGAGTTTCTCGCGGGCCTATCGGAGCCCGAGTTCATGCGCCGGTTTCTCGCCGGCGCCGGCGGTCCGCTCGGCTCGACGACCCACATCGCGGTGCTCGACCGCGACGGATGGGCGTGTTCAGTGACATGCTCGAATGGATCGGCGTCCGGCGTCGTCGTCCCGGGGACCGGAATCCACCTCAACAACATGCTCGGTGAGCAGGATCTGAACCCACTCGGCTTTCACCGCCATCCACCCGGACGGCGGCTGCCGAGCATGATGGCGCCGACGGTCGTGCTGCGAAACGGCACCGCCGAGCTGGCGGTCGGGAGCGCCGGCTCAAACCGGATTCGGTCCGCGATCCTGCAGACGATCATCCGCTCGATCGACGACGGGATGGAGGCCAGCGACGCCGTGCAGGCGCCGCGGGTCCATTGGGAGGACGACGTCGTCTACGTCGAGCCGGGGATCGACGTGTCAGCGCTCGAGGCCGAGGGTCGGACAGTCAGCGCGTTTCGTGAGCGCAATCTGTTCTTCGGCGGCGCCCAGGCCGCGGCGCGCGACGCCGCAGGGAGCTTCTCAGGCGGCGGCGACCCGCGCCGCGGGGGTGCGGCGGTCGTGGTCACAGAGCCGTGAGAGCGGTCTGTGCCCTGGCCGTCGGCGCGCTGATCCTCGCCAGCTGCGGGTTTGACGTCCAGCTGGCCGATCTGTTCCTGCTGACCCGGACCGGTCAGGGGACGAAGCTGACCCTGCTGGTAAACGATGACGGCTCGGTGAGCTGCAACGGCGGCAAGCAGAAGATGCTCTCGAGCGCGATGCTGATCACCGCTCGCGACCTGGCCGACAGCCTCGGGGGCGACGCGTCGGACAATCTCGACCTCCCGGCGCGCCCGGACTCCGTCTACCGGTACAAGGTCAAGTTGGAGCAGGGGACGATCCAGTTCTCGGATCGTGACACCGCCCACTATCCCAACCTCGCGCGGGTCGAGCTGTTCGCAGTGCAGACCGCGCAGCAGGTCTGCGGGCTGTCTGGATGAGGGTTCTCACACGATCGAGTCGGGCTTACCTCCTCGTTAGGGGTGGCTGTCTACCCTTCCGCGGCTCGTGCTGATCCAAGCCTCATCAAGCCTGATCACGACCTTCCAGGCGATCGTCCTCGGGGTCCTCCAGGGGGCGACTGAGCTGTTCCCGGTCTCGAGCCTCGGGCACACGGTTCTGTGGCCCACCCTGTTCGGTTGGGACAACGTCGTCAAATGGCAGTCGCAGCCGGAGTCGCCGTGGCTCGCGTTCGTCGTCATGCTGCACGTCGGCAGCGCCGTCGGGCTGCTGATCTACTTCTGGCGCGACTGGGTCGCGATCATCAAGGCGTTCTTCGTCACGGTCGGCAAGCGCCGGATCGAGACGCCGACGGAGCGGCTGGCGTGGTTGATCATCATCGCCACGATCCCGGTCGGGATTCTCGGCCTACTGCTCGAGCATCCGGTCCGTGTCGCGCTCGCGAAGCCGATCGCGGCGGCGATCTTCCTGATGGTCAACGGTTGCATCCTGTTCGCGGGTGAGCGCTGGCGCAAGCGGGCCGAGGTGCGTGAGCTCGCCGCCCGCGAGGGGCTCAACCCCGAGGGCTATCGGCGGCTCGACACGCTGGACTTCAAGGAGGCCGGCGTGATCGGCACCGCCCAGACCGGCGCCCTGATCGCTGGCCTGAGCCGCGACGGGATCTGCATGAGCGTCGGCCTCGGCCGCGGGCTCGATCACTCGGACACGGCGAAGTTCGCGTTCCTGCTGGCGACGCCACCGATCTTCGCGGCCGGGCTGCTCAAGTTCGGCGACCTGACGGGCCATCTCGGCAACGGTGGGGTGCGCCAGGCGGCGCTGATCGCCGCGATTGCCGCCGCGATCACCGCGATCATCTGCGTCCACTACCTGACCCGGTACTTCAAGACGCGAACGCTGAAGCCGTTCGCGATCTACTGTCTCGTGTTCGGCGCGTTCATGGTCGTCTACTGCGCGACCGTTGGCGCGCCCTGACCGCTCAGCCGAAGCGAACCTTGCCGTTCGACCGCGCCCGGGCCTGAGCGCGGTCGACGAAGTCCAGCCGCTTGGTTGCGGCCCGGAACAGCCGCGTGACCAGTCGTAGACGCGCGTTCTCCGACCGCAGGTCGAGCAACCCCTGCTTGGCATCGAGCCCGAAGTCGACGGTCGCCGCCATGGCGTAGGCGCCCATGTCCTCGAGCTCTGAGCTCTCCGGCTCGCGGTCTGTCGCGCGCTTGACCAGGTCGGCGTAGGCGGCCCGCGCGCTGCCTACGAGGTTGGGATCCGGGTCGTCGCGCTGGTCCTCGACGAACTCGATCACCCCGGCCGGGTACGGGAGATGGCCCTGGCGCTCGAGCACCCTGAACGGCCGCGTCCCGCGGGCCACCAGGTTCATGCGCCCGTCCTCCATCTGCTCGAGCACCTGCTCGATCACCATCGCGCAGCCGATGTCGCGCAGCCCGTCGTCGGCGAGCCACACGATCCCGAACTCGCTCTCGGCCTCGAGGCAGCCCGACATCATCGTCTTGTAGCGCTCCTCGAAGATGTGGAGCGGGACCAGCTCGCCGGGCAGCGCCACCAGACCGAGTGGGAACAGCGGAAACTCACTCGAGACCATCAACGGAGTTTCGCACTCCACGGCCGGACGGACCTAGATGCGCCGCGCGGTCAGCAGGAGGTTGTAGAAAATCGACGCCGGCAGCATCGGCTCGAGCACCGTCTCGTCGAGCCGCTGCAGCAACAAGTAGCCGTGGAACGCGTACTGGCGCCAGAGCATCGGCACATCGTCGGGGTCGGCGCTCGCCTCGAGCCCGCGGTTGAACCATCCAAACCAGTTCGCGGTCAGCTCCTCGCCGCGCACGACGACGTCGGTGAAGCCGGCCCGCTTGGCGTGGCGTTGCAGGTCGGCCGGCGAGAAGGCGTGGATGTCGACGCACCGCTCGAGGTCGTGGTCGACGAAGTCCTGCGAATCGCTGTCCGCGGGCGGGGGCGCCGGTTCGGCCCGCATCAGCCGCCGCCACACGGGAGCGACCGTGTTGGCGCTGCGTTTGGGCAGCGCCGCGATCCGGTCGCCGACGCGCGAGGGCTCGCCCGCGAACACGATCCGCCCGCCGGGTCGCAGCACGCGGTGGAACTCCGCGAACGCGCGCCGGAGGTTGGGAAGGTGGTGAAGGACCGCGTGGCCGAGCACCAGATCAAAGCTCTGATCGGCGAACGGCAGCGCCTCGGCGTCGGCGCGGGCGGTACGCACGTCGAGCCCCAGGCGCTGCGCGTTGCGGTTCAGGGTCGCGACCATGCCGGGGGAGATATCGGTGCAGGTCGCCTGCGCGACGATCCCGGCCTGTAGCAGATTGAGGCTGAAGTAACCGGTCCCGGCGCCGATCTCGAGCGACCGGTCGTAGCCGTCGTCGAGCTCTGCGCCGAGCAGCTTGCGCAGCTTGCCGAGCACCTGGGTCCGACCTATCTCTCCGAAGTCGATGCCCCACTTGGAGTCATAGGTCTCGGCGGCTACGTCGTGGTAGCGCGTGTTGACGTCGCGGATCTCATCCGCGCTGCGCAGGGCCTCCATGGCGAGGGCAGATTACCCTGTCGCCCGTGCCACTGAACGCCTATGTTCAACGCGATCAGCCGCCCGGAGTGCCGCCGCTGGAGCTGACGGGGGAGCGCACGCTGCCCGACGTGCCGGCCGAGAACTACTGGTTCCGGCGCCACCTGGCGGTCTACGAGTGGATCGGCGCGCGCGTGATCGGCGGCCGCGTGATCGACATGGCGTGCGGCGAGGGCTACGGCTCCGAGGTCCTGTCGCGGGCGGCCGCGAGCGTCATCGGCGTCGACGCCAACCCCGAGGCGCACGAGCACGCTCGGCTGCGCTACCAGCGCCAGAACCTGCGCTTCGAGCGCGGGGTGGTCGAGACCCACGGCGAGGCCGGTTCCTTCGACGCGGTCGTGTTCCTCCAGACGATCGAGCACGTGCACGACCCGGTCGCGGTGCTCGGGCACTTCCGCTCGCTGCTGGCGCCCGGCGGTGTCGCCTATGTCTCGACGCCGAACCTGCTGACGCTCGCGCCGCCCGGAGCCGAGAAGTCGGGCAACCCGTGGCACATCAAGGAGTACCGCGCCGCGGAGTTCCGTGCGCTCTGCGAGACAGCGTTTGTTCGCGTGCAGCTGCTGGGTGTCTTCCATGCCCGCAAGCTGCGGCTGCACGAGCTCGCGCTCGCCTACGGCTGGGACGCGGTCCACGCCCGGCTGGGGATCACGAAACCGTTCTACGACCGCTTCACGCCGGCGATCTCGACCAGCGACTTCGGGCTGCGCGACGACCGCGATCTCGACCGCGCGCTGGATTTCCTCGCCGTCTGCAGTTAGATGTTGGGCCGTGTCGCGATTGGTCGCCCTTGCAGCGCTGGCGTTCTGGCTGTGCGTGGCGAGCGCCGCCCAGGCCGCGGCCACGCCGGTGTGGCGCACGCAGACGCTCGATCAGGCACACGGCGGCCTGCTCGCCGTCTCGTGCGTGTCGCCGACGTTCTGCATGGCGGTCGGATCGATCGAGGGACGCAAGCGGGGCGTGACGCTGGCCGAGCTCTACAACGGCAGCGACTGGACGGTCCTGCCGACGCCGAACGTCCGAGGCACGACGGACAACGAGCTGCTGGGGGTCTCCTGCACCTCTGGGACCTCCTGCACGGCGGTGGGCTTCAGGCAGAACAAGCAAGGCGCCGCGCGCACGCTGGCCGAACAGTGGAACGGGCTGGCGTGGTCGATCGACAGCGCACCGTTCGTATTCCACAGCGGCCTTGCCGCCGTGTCGTGCGCCTCGCCGACGGCGTGCACCGCGGTCGGGGGGAGCGGGTCGTTCCCGGACTCGATCGGGTCGGCGCTGGCGGAGCGCTGGAACGGCACGAGCTGGGCGATCGAGCGGATCCCGAAGCTCCGTCGTCACTTCGCCGAGGCGCTGCGCGGCGTGTCGTGTGTCTCGGCTCGCCTCTGCACGGCCGTCGGCGAGCAATACGACAGCAACGTCGACGCTTTCTACGGCGTCGTGCTGAACACGAGCGGGCATGGCTGGTCGACGAAGCTGAAGTACGGAGACGTCTACGACGAGTACGCCTTCAACGCGGTCACCTGCCACACCGCGCGGCGCTGCATCGCGGTCGGACAGCTGATCGTCCCTAGCGGCGGCACGTACGGGATCTGGGCGCGGCGCAACCGGGGCCGATGGAAGACGCCCCGCTCGAACATCGTCGCCGACAACCAGGATCTCGACGGGCTCGCGTGCACGTCGCCACGGGCGTGCCTCGCGGTCGGCGGCATCCGCTCGTCACACGCCTACGCGGAGCTCTGGAATGGATCCAGCTGGACCTTTGATCAGGTCTCCGCCTCGGTCAACATGGGGCTCGACGCCGTGTCGTGCTCGTCGAAGGCCAGCTGCGTCGCCGTTGGCGTCTTTCAGCGCGTTGGCCGTCCGTCGTATCCGGCGGTCGCGGTCACGGGCTGACGCGCGGTAGCCGGTCAGCGCGCGTAGCTGCCGATGTCCTGGTCCAGCGTTCCCTGGGCGTCGTACTGGCCGATGTGTACGAACGTGACCTTGCCCGCGGCGTTGATGTAGATCGTGGTCGGCAGGTACCCGATCGCGGCGAGCGAGGAGAGGTTGGTGGTGGTGGTTTGGTAGCTGGGGTAGCTGACGGGGTGCTCGGTAAGGAACGTGCGCGCGTCGCCGGCGGAGTCGTTGGTGTCGGCGCCGAGGAACGCGACCCGGCGCCCGTAGCGCGCGGACGCGGAGGCGAACAGGCTGAACTCCTCGCGGCATGGCCCGCACCACGACGCCCAGGCGTTGATCACGACTGGATAGCCCCGCAGCGCCCGCAGCCGGGCGGCGAGCGCCGTGGACCCTCCGAGCAGCTGCCCTGCCTGGTGGTGAAGCGATGCCAGCGGCGCCGGTGAGCCGGCGAGCTCCTGGGTGGGGCTCGCTGCCTTCGGTGCGCGGGCGAGCGCGGAGCGGACGTAATGGGCCAGGACGGTGGTGCTCGGCCAGCCCGCGGTCGATACCGCCCAGTAGTAGAGGATCCGGCCAGTCGGCGAGGTGAGCACGAACCACGGCACGCCCTGAACCTCGTAGCCGTCGGCGATCCGGCCGCTGCGATCGATCGCGACCGGATAGGCCAGCGGCTGCGGTAACCGGTGCAGGAAGTCGGTGACCGTGCTCAGGTTCGGCTCGACGCTCGCCTCGTCGACCGCGGTCAGCTTCGGCAGGCCCGTGCTCGTCGCCAGCGCCTGGTAGCGGTTGAGCGCGTCGAGTTGCCCGGCGAGGCCGCTCGTCTCCTGATCCCAGGTCGCGAAGAACAGATACAGCCGCGCGGCATTCCCCGGCCCGAGCTGGATAGTCCCGCCTCGGGCGAGCGGCAGCGTCGCGGTCGTCGTCGGCGTCGTCGGCTGCACGCGGGCGTAGGAGATGTCAGCGTGCACCGTGGGGCGACCGGGCAGCAGGGCGGAGGTGCTCTGGGCCAGCAGCTGGCCGAGCTGGGGGACGGCGGTGTACGACATCTGCGTCATATAGAGCCGCGACAGCCGGCCGCGCGGGTCGATCACGAACAGCGCCGGGGTGTGCGTGATCTGGCCGCGCTCGACCGCCGCCTCGATCCCGTAGTGCTTCCAGACCTGCTTGAGCTGCTGCCAGCGAGCCGGTGAGGAAGTCCCAGGCGTGGAGCATCCCGTGCAGCTCCGAGTAGGACCACACGTCCTCGACCGCGGTCGCCGCGGGATCGGCGTCGACCCCGAGCAGCTGGACCCGCGATCCCGCCTTGCCGAGCATCGCCTTGGCGTCCATCATCGCGGTCGTGGTCAGCGGGCAGACGGTCGTGCACTCGGAGTCGTTGAACGCGAGGATCACCGTGCGGCCGCGGAACGAGCGCAGCGAGACCGGCTGGCCGAACTGGTCAGACAGCGTGAAGCCGGGGGCGACGCCAGAGATCGGCGTCCCCGGATCCAGTTCGGGATTGGCCGAAGCGCCGCGGCCTGCGACCGAGCCGGCGTCGTCGGACGCAGGACGATCAGCGCGACCGCGGCGACCGCCGCGAGAACCACCACCAGCGGGATCCAGAGACGGCCGCTCCAATGCACGCCAAGCGCGGGCGGATGCCAGCCGCTGCGACGAAGCGCCCAGCGGATGCCACCCACGGCCACCACGATCGCGATCAGCGACAGCACGACGATCCCAAGCGTGTTGTCGGTGCCCTGCCCGCTCGCCGGCGCGGCACTCCCGGCACTACCGGCACTACCGGCACCACCGGCACTACCGGCACTACCGGCCCCCGCGCTCTGCGCCGGGGCGCTGGGCGAGCTCGCCGCCCCCGTCAGCTTCACGCCCGCGGCGCGCGCCGTGTTGATCACGGCCGCCGACGTAGCGTTGTAGACCCCGTCACCGCCCGCCCGGATCGGGATGCCGGCCAGCAGCCGGTAGGCCGATCCCGACGAGTGTCCGGGCCAGTTGAACCCGAACCCGTTCGGCATCACGACCAGCAGCCGGCCCTTGTACGCCAGCGACAGCTCGATCCCCAGAAAACGGGCATACCCACGCGGGTTGCGCCACAAGGCGGTGACCGCCCCAAGGTCGGTCGGGCCGGCGATGATCGCAACCCGGACCGGCACACCCGCCCGCGCGGCCGACTTCAGCAACCTGCCGAGCGCAAGCTGCTGTTGCACCGACAGGCCCGCGTCCGAGCCCGCGAACAGGTTCTGGTAGACGAGCACGTCGCTGCCCGGATCACCATCCGCGCGCGCGACCGCCGGCACACTCGCGGCAACCACACAGATCGCGACAAGCGCGGCCGCCGCCCACCGCAACGATCGCGAGACCCGCGGGATCGTGACGTCCACGGTGATCATTCTCGCGCGCTTCCGTAGAGATGTGCGACGGATGCGAGAAGCACCCCCGGGCGCTGGTGGATACGGTGCGTTTGATGAGTTCTCCGGGGGAGCTGGCGATCGTTCTGCACACGCACATGCCGTACGTCGAAGGCGGCGGCGAGTGGCCACCGGTGGACCAGGCCTCGTTCATGCGGAACCCCGAGGGGTTCGGGACCTGGCCGTTCGGCGAGGAGTGGCTGTGGGAGGCGATCGCGACCAGCTACGTGCCGCTGCTGGAGGTGCTGGACCGCGCGCCGCTGACGCTGTCGCTGACGCCGGTCCTCTGCGACCAGCTCGCACACCCGGGCGCGATCGAGCGCTGCATCGAGTTCCTCGAGGGGGTTCGGCCAGAGACCCACCGCCGCGACGCGGCCGAACTGCGAGCGGCCGGCCAGCCGCTACACGCGTCCGTAATCGAACGGTCGGCCGGCGACTATGCGGCCGCGGCTATCAAGCTGCGGCAGCTCGGGCCGGGTGGGCTGCTGCGCGCCCTCGGTGACCACGTGAGCTGGACCTCGGCCGCGACCCATGCCGTCCTGCCACTCCTGGCCACCGACGCCGGCGTGGCGCTCCAGGTCCAGACCGGTGTCGCGTCGCACCGGCGCCGGTTCGGCCACCACCACGGCGGCTTCTGGCTGCCCGAGTGCGGCTACGCGCCGTGGCTCGCGCCGCTGCTCGAGGAGGCCGGCGTGCGGGCGGTGTGCGTCGAGCTGACCAACCTCTTCGGGCTCGGCGACGAACGCCATCTGCGCCCGATCGCCAGCGACGACGGACCGGTGCTGTGGCCGTGTGACCGCGAGACGATCGCGCTCGTGTGGGGCGTGCGCGGCTACCCCGCGCACGGCGCCTACCGCGACTACCACGGCTACACGACCCACCGCCACCACGCGTGGCGCAACGACGGCGCTGCGTATGACCGCGACGCTGCTCGTGCGCAGGCGGGCGCCGATGCGCGCGAGTTCGTTGCCCACGTCAGCCGCCGGGTCCGATCAGGTGGCGTCTGCGTGTTCGCGCTCGACACGGAGCTGCTCGGTCACTGGTGGTTCGAAGGCGTGTGGTGGCTCGAGGCGGTGTTGGACGAGGCCACGCGCCAGGGCCTGAAGCTGACCACGCTCGACGACGCGCTCGAGCGACACGAACCGTCTGCGCCATCACCGGTGCTGCCGGTCGGCAGCTGGGGCGAGGGGGGAGACCTTCGCACCTGGAGCGGCCCGCGGGTCGCCGAGCTCGCCTGGGCGGCGCGGACGGCCGAGCTGCGTCTGAACGCGGCGGTGCATCCTTCCGCGAGGGCGGTGCGCGAGCTGCTGGCGCTGCAATCGAGCGACTGGGCGTTTCTCGTCTCGCGCGCGACCGCCGGCGACTACCCGCTCCAGCGCGCCCGCGGGCACCTCGCTGCCTTCGATCGTGCCCTGGCGGGCGACGACCGGCTCGAGCCCGCGTTACGAGGGTTGGCGCCCGACCTCGGCTAGCCCCAGCGGAACGTTCGCGGCCGTTCGCGCATCCGGATGACCTTGGCCGGGATGCCGCCGACGACCGCGTTGGCCGGCACATCGCAGGTCACGACCGCGCTGGTCCCGATCACCGCGTTGTCGCCGACCGTGACGCCGCGCAGCAGACAGGCGCCGTAGCCGATCCAGACGTTGTGGCCGATCTCGACGTCGCGTTTGTAGATCCCCTGCTCGCGGATCGGCCGCTCGACTTCGACCATCCCGTGGTCGAAGTCGATCATCATCACGCGGTCGGCGACGATGCACTCACGCCCGATCGAGATGTGCTGGAAGGCCGAGATCGTGCATTCCTGGCCGAACACTGTCTTGGCACCGATCGACAGCTCGCCCTCGTGGACGCGGATCTTGCAGCCGTGGCCGATCCACGACCAGCGCCCGAGCTTCACCTTCGCGCCGCGTCCGATCTCGAACTTGACCCCCGGCCCGACGAAGCAGATACCGTCGGTCTGCAGCCGCCCGCGCCAGCGGAGCTTCAGCCACAGCCACCGGACGTAGAGCAGGAGGTAGCCGCGACTCAGCATCCCGCGGGCGCGCGCGAAGCGCCAGAACGCCAGCGGCCCACCCTTCAGCGGCCGTGGTCCTCGGCGCGCCGGCGGTGGGACGCTCGCCGCGTTCGAGCTCCGGCGCGGCGTCTGCTGTGTGCCGACCGAGCGCACCGGCAGATCGTAGGCGCTCAGCCGTCGTCCAGCAGGCCCGTCAGCGGTCCGAGTACCCGGCGTGAGCGCCGAGAGACGCCCGGCAACTCGAGCAATCGATGCGTCGGAGGCGAGCCGGATCGCATCCGCTGCAGCTGCTCGCCGGCGATCGGACGCCAGAAGTCGTCGACCAGTTGGGCGACCGGCGCGCCCGCGACCCGTGCCTCATCCAGCTCGAGATGCTCGGCCCACAGCCGGACGCGCGTGTCGCGCGCGAGCGCTGCGTCGTCGGTGACGACGCACATCTCAGTGTCGTTGAAGAACGAGTGCGCGTTGAGGTTCGCCGAGCCGACGATCAGCCAACGATCATCGATCACCGCGACCTTCGCATGCACGTACAGCGGGTCGGCGCGGTCCTTGAGTGGCGACAGCGAGCGGATCGTCGCTCCGAGCATCCGGCCGGCGCCGTCGTCGGCGTCGACGAGCACGCTCAGCTGCCCGCGCGTGTCGTCGGCGCCGTTGTTCGCCTTCGCCGGCAGCAGAATCACGACTCGGAAGTTGGGCGTCGGCGGATCGCGGAGCTTGCCGGCGATGATCGAGACCACCTCTGGCGCCCACAGGAACTGGTTCTCGAGGTAGATCAGCTCGCGTGCCGAGCTCAGCGCGCGCACGTAGCTCTCGAAGATCCGGAACTCCCCGCGCGGAACTGCGGCGTACATGTCCTCCTCGATCGTGCGCACGACCTGGACGGTCGTCTCGCCCGCAGGTGGCGGTGCCGCGAGCTCCGGCAGCCGCTCACCCGTCAGCTCGCGCCACCTGACGCGGAAGTGATTGTTGACGTCGGAGACCGCCGGGCCGCGCAGCCGAGTTGCGACGTCGTGCCAGCCGAGCCGCCGGCGCGCGTGGTGATCCTGGCTGTCGTAGCGGTCGCCGGCGTCGTCGGTCAGGTCGATCCCGCCGACGAACGCCAGCTCGCCGTCGATCACGATCGTCTTCTCGTGGTGGCAGTGCAGCGGGTGCTCGCGCGGGTCACCTTGGGCCTGGATCCGAGTCCCGCGCCTGAGGTTCTCGAGCGCCTCGGAGACCTCGCCGCGGGTCGGGTGAAAGGCCGGCACCGGCGAGCCGGACCAAACGAGCACGCGCACGTCGAGCCGCTGCGATAGCTCACCCAGCAGCACCCCGATCGTGTGCCGGGGCTGCCCCGGCACGAGCTCGAACGACGGTGCCAGATGCCAGCCGGTCAGATGCACGAACTGCTTGGCGCCGGCGAGCGCGCTCGCGATCGCGGGCAGCGCGTTGGCGCCGTCGATCAGCACATCGAGCTCGCAGCGCTCGCGCGGCGGCGGGTCGCCGGCGGCGAACACCCCGGGCGTCGCAGGCTCGAATACCCGCCCCCAGCCGAGCCGCCGCAGGCGGCGGCGGTGCTTGAAGCAGACCGCCGCCTCGATCCCCTGTCCGACCAGTGCGTCAGCTCTATCTCGCAGTCCGGCGCTCACTGCCGACAGTCTTCCTCTAGCGGCTCGGGTCTACACCACCCTGGCATGATTCGCGCCCCGATGCCAGAGAAACCCCTCGCTCAGCGTCTGCTCGACGGCGACAAGCGCGCGCTCGCGCGCGCGATCTCGCTGGTCGAGAACGACGAACCGGAGGGCTGGGAGCTGGTTCGCGAGGTCTACCCCAAGACCGGCAGGGCCTCCGTGGTCGGATTCACCGGCCCGCCGGGGGTCGGCAAATCGACGCTGATGGGTGCGCTCACGAGGCTCGAGCGCGAACGCGGCCGATCGGTCGCGGTGCTGTCGATCGACCCCTCGTCGCCGTTCACCAAGGGCGCGCTGCTGGGAGACCGGATCCGGCTCTCAGAGCATTTTCTGGACCCAGGTGTGTTCATCCGCTCGATGGCGAACCGCGGGGCGCTCGGTGGGCTCAGCGAGGCGGCGCTCCAAGCGGCGCTGCTGATGGACGCCTCGGGCCGCGACGTAGTGCTGCTCGAGACCGTCGGCGTCGGCCAGGCGGAGGTCGACATCATCGACCACGCGGATACGGTCGTGTTGGTGCTGATGCCCGGGTCGGGCGACTCGATCCAGGCGCTCAAGGCCGGGGTGATGGAGATCCCCGACATCATCGTCGTCAACAAGGCAGACCACCCGTTGACCGACACGATGGTGCGTGAGATCAAGGCCGTCCTGGCGCTCGGGCCACGCCCCGACTGGCGCGTGCCGATCATTCGCGCCGAGTCGCTACGCAGCGAGGGCGTCCCGGAGCTCGCCGACAAGCTCGCCGAACACCGCGATCACATCGTCGCCGCAGGGACGCTGTCGGAGCGGCGGCGGCGCAACCTGATGAACGAGGTGCTCGCGATCGCGACCTTCCGCCTGCGACGCGAGCTCGAGGAGTCGGTCCGCGAGAACCCCGAGGTTCAGGAGCTGCTCGACCGCGTCGTCGCGCGCGAGCTCGATCCGGCGAGCGCGGCGACGAGCATCCTCGAGCAGAGCCCGTGGGGCCTAGGCTGACGGGCTGAGGGCGATCTCGGTCAGCAGCCGCGCGCCCCAGCCGCTGCCGCCGCGGTCGAGGTACGGCAGGCGGCGGTCGTCGGAGACGCCGGCCATGTCGAGGTGCGCCCACGGGACGTCGCCGGCGAAGTGGTGCAGGAACTCGGCGGCGGCGCTCGCGAGGCCGACGCGAGGCTCGGGCCGGTTCGTCAGCTGGGCAATGCGGCTCTTGGTCATCTCGGCGTAGGCCGGATCGAGCGGCAGCCGCCAGACCCGCTCGCCGCTTCGCTGGCCGCAATCGATCACGCGCTGCGCGAGCGCGTCGTCGTTGCAGAACAGGCCCGCGTAGGCGTTTCCGAGCGCCGCGACCACGCCGCCCGTCAGCGTCGCGATGTCGACGATCATGTCGCAGCCCTCGCGGCGGGCGTGGGCGATGCAATCGGCGAGCACCATCCGCCCCTCGGCGTCGGTGTTGTTGACCTCGATCGTCGTCCCATCGAGCGCGGTGACGACGTCGCCGACCCTGACCGAGTGACCGTTGATCATGTTCTCGGTCGCGCCGACGACCCCGAGCACGCTCACCGGCGCCCGCAGCTCGGCGAGCGCCGCGATTGCCTCGATCACGGCGGCGCCACCGCACATGTCGAACTTCATCCCCATCATTCCGTTCGCCGGCTTGATCGACAGGCCGCCGCTGTCGAACGTCACCGCCTTACCCACGAGCGCTAGCCGTTTGGCCGCTTGCGCAGCGGTTGCGGCGGGTTCGTAGCGGAGCTCGATCAGCCGCGGATCCTCGTCGGAGCCCTGGGCGACGGCGGCGAACGCGCCCATCCCCAGAGCACGGATCTGGTCGCCGTCGAGGATCGTGACCTCGATCGTCTCGAAGCGGTCGGCGAGCTCCATCGCGTAGCGGGCGAGCGCCGTCGGCGTCAGGTCGTTGGGCGCCAGGTTGCCGAGGTCGCGGGCGCGGTTCTGGGTGTCGGCGAGCAGCGTCGCGCGGGCGACCGGCGCCGAGACGTCGTGGTGGGAGCTGACGATCAGCCGCTCGATCGGTGCCTCGTCCTCGGGCGCCGGCTTGTAGCGGTCAAAGCGGTAGCCGGCCAGCACAGTCCCGGTCACGAGCCCATCGACGATCTCGTCGCCGACGTGGTGGGGGAGCTCCCAGCAGAGCGTTTTCGCCCCGCATTCCCGGCCGCGCTTGTGCGCGACGCCGGCCGCCTCGCGGGCGCGCTCGGCGTCGAACTCGGTCCGCGCCCCGAGCCCTATCAGCAGCACTCGCTTCCCCTCGTGATGGGTCAGCGCGAGCCGCTTGAACGAGCGGCTTGCCTCGCCCGAGTCCAGCAGCGCCTCGAGTCCGCCGCCAGGTAGGTCGTGGGCGACGCCCTCGTCCTCGAACACCGTGACAACGATCGTGTCGGCTCCGGTGGCGAGCGGGCTGTCGGTGCTCGCCTCGACGTCCACGGGCGGGCACCTTATCCGATGGGGACTAGGATGGGGTTGTCTCCGACACCGAAACCCGAGGAGCCATCGATGCCCAAGACAGTGATCCTCTCGGCAGCCCGCACACCGATCGGCAAGCTCGGTGGCGGCCTCGCGTCCGTCGACGCGACGGAGCTCGGCGCAACCGCGATCCGGGCCGCGCTCGAACGCGCCGACGTCGACCCCGGCGACGTCCAGCACGTGGTCATGGGCCAGGTGCTCCAGGCCGGCCAGGGACAGATCCCGTCGCGCCAGGCGCAGGTCAAGGCGGGGATCCCGAACGAGATCTCGTCGGAGACGATAAACAAGGTCTGCGCGTCGGGCATCCGCGCCGCCGGCCTGCTCGACGCCTCGATTCGCGCCGGCGACCTCGAGGTCGGCGTCGGCGGCGGGATGGAGTCGATGTCGAATGCGCCCTACCTGCTCAAGGGCGCGCGGTTCGGCTTCCGGATGGGCGACGGCAAGGCGATCGACGAGATGATCAACGACGGCCTCACGAACCCCTTCTCGGGCAAGCACATGGCCCAGGAGGCAAGCGAGGTCGCGGCCGAGCTGGAAATGACGCGCGCCGACATGGACCGCTGGGCGATGCGCTCGCACGAGCTCGCCGTCAAGGCGACCGACGAGGGCAGGCTGCCGGACGAGATCGTCCCGGTCACGATCAAGGGCCGCAAAGGCGACACCGTGGTCGAGATCGACGAGGCGCCACGCCGCGACACGAGCCTCGAGACGCTCTCGAAGCTGCCGCCGATCTTCCTCAAGGACGGATCGCACACGGCCGGCAACTCGCCCGGCGTCAACGACGGCGGCGGCGCGCTGGTCGTGTCCAGCGACGAGTGGGCGAAGGCCAACGGCAAGCGCGCACTGGCGACGATCATCGCCCAGGCGCAGGTCGCCGACGACTTCGCGTATCTCGCCCGCACGCCGGCCAAGGCCGCACAGAAGGCGCTCGACAAGGTCGGTCTATCGGCGGACGACATCGACCTGTGGGAGATCAACGAGGCGTTCGCGTCGGTGACGCTGAACTCGATGCGGATGCTCGGGATCGACGAGGACAAGGTCAACGTCAACGGTGGCGCGGTCGCGCTCGGGCACCCGATCGGCGCTTCCGGCGCCCGGATCCTCGGCACGCTCGTGTACGAGCTCCGGCGCCGCGGCGGCGGCCTCGGTTGCGCCGCGATCTGCTCCGGCGGTGGCCAGGGCGACGCCGTGATCGTCGAGGTCAATGGCGGGTGACGATCGGGCTGCGGCGCCAGGGGCCGCGTTCTTCGATCTCGACAAGACGCTGATTCAGGGGTCGTCGGCCTTCCAGTTCGCGCGGGCCGCGTACCGCACCGGCTTGATGGGACGGCGTCAGCTCCTGTCGGACGCGTTCGCCAACGTCCAGTTCCGGTTGCGGGGCGCGACCGACGAGGACTCGCTCGCTCTGCGTGAGCGGATCGCCGCATCGCTCGCGGGGACCCGCGTCACCGACCTCGAGCGCCTCGGCGCCCACGTGCTGGCGGGGATCCTGCCGCAGCTGTATCCGCAGATGCTGGCGCTCGCGCACGAGCACCAGGACGCGGGGCGGCGAGCGTTCATCGTCACCGCAGCCTCGCAGGAGCTCGCGGCGATCCTCGCCCAGGTGCTCGCGTTCGACGGCGCGATCGGCTCCCAGATCTCCGAGGTCGTCGACGGTGTCTACACCGGCAAGCCCGCCGGGCTGTTCATCTACCGGGGCGGCAAGGCGCAGGCGATCGTCGAGCTGGCCGAGCGCGAGGGGATCGACCTCGCCGCCTCGTACGCGTACTCCGACTCCGAGTCCGATCTGCCGATGCTCCGGACCGTCGGGCACCCGGTGGCGGTCAATCCGGACGGGACGCTGGCGCGGGTCGCCCACCAGGAAGGCTGGCAGGTGCTGCGCTTCGACCGGCTCACCCGGCGCTTGAAGACGGCCGCCGGGCTGGTGGCCGCGGCTGCGGCCGGCGGGATCGGCAGCGCTGCGCTCGTCGGCCGGGCCCGCTCGAGGGGCTCGAAGCGGCTGCCTGCGCCCCGGCGGCAGTCCTAGACATACACTGCGCCGATGCTCAAGCCGATTCTCCGCGGCACGCGGTTGGGTCTCGTCGTTGTGCTGACGGCGGCGGTGATTGCATGCTCTTCTGTCGCCGCGTTCGCGCTATCGGGTCCTGTCACGGTCAAGGACGACTACTTCAGCTCCAAGACGCTCACGGTCTCGCGTGGCGCGAAGGTCACCTGGTCCTGGGCCGGCTCTCTGTACCACAACGTGACCGTCCAATCCGGGCCGATGAGCTTCCACTCGCGGACCCAGGTACGTGGGAGCTTCAGCCACGTGTTCACCAAGCCGGGCGTGTATCACCTGGAGTGCACGCTCCATCCGCACATGAAGATGACGGTCGTCGTCAGGTAGCCGCAAGGCGCGCAGAATTACAATCCGGCGCCAGCCGATGTCCGCCACTCAGAAGAAGATCCGCGTAGTGGTCGCCAAGCCCGGACTGGACGGGCACGATCGCGGTGCCAAGATCATTGCTCGGGCGCTGCGCGACGCCGGCATGGAGGTGATCTACACGGGGCTTCACCAGACCCCGGAGCAGATCGTCGAGACCGTGATCCAGGAGGACGCCGACGCGGTCGGCCTGTCGATCCTGTCGGGTGCCCACATGACGTTGGTGCCGCGGATCATGGAACTGCTGGCCGAGCAGGGGGTCGATGACGTGGTCGTCACGGTGGGCGGGACGATCCCGGCCGACGACGTCGAGGAGCTCAAGAGTCTCGGGGTCGCCGAAGTGTTCACTCCGGGCGCGTCGACACAGCAGGCGATCGACTTCATTCGCGGCGCCGTCCGGGCCTGAAGACCATTCGCAAAAACGGTACGCCAACGTTCCAAATAGCCGATTGACTCGTCAGTCAACAGGGTATTATTCCCGAGGCCGAGCGAGATCCAAGAGCTCAGCAAGCGGGGTTCCAGCCGCCCGCGCAGGACATTCGATAGGAGGCCACAGTTGAAGATTTGCGTCCTGGTCAAAGAGGTTCCGGACGCCGCCGTCGAGAAGCGGATCAACCCGTCGACGGGGCGCATGGACCGATCCGGGGAGAGGAACCTCAACCCCTACGACACGCATGCGATCGAGGCCGCGATGCAGATCCGCGAGGGCGGGAACGCCGAGGTCGACGAGATCGTCGCCGTGACGATGGGCCCGGATACCGCCGTACGCGCGCTGCACAAGGCCGTTTCGCTCGGCGCCGACCGCTCCGTCCATCTGTCCGACGACGCGCTCGCCGGCTCCGACGTCGCAGCGACCGGCTACGCGCTCGCCAAAGCGCTCGAGTCCGAGGCGCCCGACCTCGTGCTGCTCGGCCAGCAGTCAGACGACGGCGAGTGCTACACGATCGGCGCGGTGGTCGCCGACCACCTGCGGATGCCGTCGCTCACCCAGGTGATCAAGATGGACCTAGAGAGCGGGGCGCTGACCTGCGAACGCCAGGCCGAGTACGGCTATGACACCGTCGAGATCGAGCTGCCGGCCGTGATCTCGGTCGGCGACGCGATCAATGAGCCGCGCTACCCGTCGCTGAAGGCGATCATGGGCGCCAAGAAGAAGCCGCTCGACGCGATCTCGGTGTCCGACGCCGGGATCGACCCCTCGCTGGTCGGCGAGCAGGGCTCCCACGTCGAGTGCGGGGACTTCCACGACCCGGCGGCGAAAGCCGCCGGCCAGATCATCGAGGACGAAGACACCGACGACACCGTCGAGAAGATCGTCGCCTGGCTCGACGAAAGGAAGCTGATCTAGATATGGCTGACGTTCTGACCTACGTCCTGCACTACGAGGGGGCGTTCAACAAGAACTCACTGGGCGCCGTCTCCGAGGGTGCCGCGCGCGCCGCGGAGATCGGCGGCGAGTGCCACGCGGTGGTCGTCGGCGGCGACGATCTGACCGACGAGCTGTGCCAGTCGCTCGGCTCCTACGGCGCCAAGAAGGTGTTCCGCGCCAAGGGGCCGGAGGGGCTCGCGCAGCCGGTCGTCGACGTGATGGCGAAGGTGATCGACGGCGGCGGTCATGGCTATGCGCTGTTCGGTGGCGGGCTGCTCGGGTTCGAGATCGGTGCCGGTCTCGCCGCGCGCAAGCAGGCCGGCGTGACGATGGAGGTGACCAGCGTCAGGGCCGAGGACGGAAAGCTCGTGGCCGAGCGCCCGATCCTGCAGGACTCCAAGATCTCCGTCTCCCGCTACAGGGGCGACCTCGGGATCATCATCGGCCGGATCAACGCGTTCGAGATCAAGCAGGAGGGCGACGCGAGCGCCGAGGTCGTCGACGTCGACGTCGAGCTGTCGCCGTTCTCGACCAAGGCGAAGATGGTCCAGCGCGGTGAGCAGCGCGGTGCCGACGTCGACATCGAGGGCGCCGACATCCTCGTCGCGGGCGGCCGCGGCCTCGGCAAGGCCGAGGGCTTCGAGCTCGCCGAGTCGCTGGCAAAGGCATTCGGCGGCAACTCGGCTGTCGCCGCGACGCGCGCGGTCGTCGACGCCGGTTGGTATCCGTACGCGGCGCAAATCGGACAGACGGGCAA
Source organism: uncultured Solirubrobacterales bacterium (assembly GCA_963756655.1). Classification (GTDB taxonomy): domain Bacteria; phylum Actinomycetota; class Thermoleophilia; order Solirubrobacterales; family Solirubrobacteraceae; genus Palsa-465. The sequence goes on along the minus strand of CAVWOQ010000017.1, from coordinate 67,831 downwards.
GACCGTGTCACCGAAGCTGTATCTCGCGGCCGGCATCTCGGGCGCGATCCAGCACAAGGTCGGGATGCAGTCCTCGGAGAACATCGTCGCGATCAACAAGGACGCGAACGCGCCGATCTTCGAGTTCTCCGATCTCGGGATCGTCGGCGACCTGAACAAGATCATGCCGAAGCTGACCGAGGCGATCAAAGCCAAGAAGGCGAGCTGACCGCAGGCGATGTCAAGCCGGAACGGTCACCACGCTCCCGCACCTAGTGAATATCCGCCGCCGGTCGAGCCGGTCCAGGAGTTCATCAAGCGTGGACTCGACGACGAGGATGAGCTGATCGAAGTCGGCGTCGCGATCGTCGGCGGCGGAACCGCCGGCCTCGCCTGCGCCAACCGGCTGCTGCAGTTGCTGGCCGAGGACGAGGCGCTGCTCGAGCGGCTGGGTGAAGTGCCGGTGGCGGTGATCGAGAAGGCCAAGACCTGCGGCGGACACAACCTGTCGGGCGCGGTGATGCGTCCCGGGCCGCTGCAGGAGCTGTTCCCGGACATGACTCGCGAGCAATGGCGCGAGAAGCGCTTCGCGTTCGGCGAGGTCAACAAGGAAGCGGTCTACGTGCTGACGAGCTCAAAGACCAAGCTCCGGGTCCCGATCCCGTTCGTGCCGAACTTCAAGAACCACGGCAACGAGGTCGTGTCCGTTTCGGCGCTCGCTCGCTATCAGCAGCAGCAGGTGGAGGAAGGCGGCGCCTACGTCCTGACCGAGACCTCGGCCACGCAGCTGATCGTCGAGGACGGCAAGGTCGTCGGCGTGCGCTCGGGTGACAAGGGCCGTGGCAAGGACGGCGAGCCGCTGCGCAACTTTGAGCCCGGGACCGACATCAAGGCCAAGGTGACGGTCCTTGCCGAGGGCTGCTGGGGCCATCTGACGGGCGCGGCGATCAAGGAGTTCGAGCTCGCCGACGGCCGCGAACCCCAGGTCTGGGAGCTCGGTGTCAAGGAGGTCTGGAAGGTCAAGCAGCCACTCGACCGCCTGATCCACACGTTCACGCAGCCGTGGCCGATGAAGGTGGCTCGCAAGTACGGGCACCTCGGTGGTACCTGGATGTACCCGATGAAGGACGAGAAGACCGGCGACGACCTGGTCTCGATCGGCCTCGTCGTCGACCTCAACTACCGCGACGCGACGACCTCGGCCCACGACCTGCTGCAGCAGTTCAAGCTGCACCCGCTCGTCAAGGACGTTCTGGACGGCGGCGAGCGAGTGGCATGGGGGGCGAAGGCCCTCCCTGGGGGTGGTTACTGGTCGATGCCGAAGCTCTCGATGCCCGGCGCGCTGCTCGTCGGCGACGCCGGTGGGATGGTCGACACCGCCGCGTTGAAGGGCGTGCACCACTGCATCAAGTCCGGGATGCTGGCCGCCGAGGCGATCTACAACTCGCTGAAGAACGGCGAGTCGCTCGAGAGCTACGAGCAGGCGGTCGAGGAGTCCTCGATCGGACAGGAGCTCTACCAGGTCCGCAACACCCGGCAGGCGTTCCAGAAGGGCTTTTTGATCGGCAGCCTGCTGGCCGGGCCGTCGATCATGTCGAAGGGCAAGCTCCCGCCGGGCCGGCAGGCCTGGCACCGCGACGACGAGGAGCCGATGTTCATCGGCGACACGCGGGACAAGTACCCGAAGCCCGACAACAAGTACGTGTTCGACAAGCTGTCATCGGTCTACATCACCGGCAACGCGACCCGCGACGACGCGCCGAACCACATCCGCGTCCACCGCGAGGTGCCGCGCGAGATCGCGGAGGCGTGGCGCTACATGTGCCCGGCGGGCGTCTACGAGATCCCCGATGACGCACCCGAGACGGGCCCGGTCGACGTCACCGTCAACTACACCAACTGCGTTCAATGCGGCGCGATCACGGCCAAGGGCGGGCGCCTGACGCCCCCCGAGGGCGGCGACGGACCGCTGTACCAGATCACGTAGGCGCTTGATTAAGCGAGGCGCCAGCGGCAACTTCTGCGGCTGATCGCTGTTTAAGGGATGTGATGAAGCGTCTTGCAGCAGGGGCGGCGACGCTGGCGGTTGGCGCGCTGCTGGCCGCCGGCACGGCATCGGCCGGCACCCAGTCCGGTGCGCAGTCATCGGCGCTGCCGCGCGCGCAGCTGACCGGGTTCGCATGCCACCGGGCGCTCGATCCCGCCGAGCGCTCGGTCAGCGTCACCGCGGTGATGCGGCCGCTGACGGGCACCGAGCACATGGCGCTCAAGTTCAACCTGCTGTCGACCTCGCCGCTGACGGGCGCGACGACCGCCGTTCACTCCGGCGACCTCGGTACGTGGAAGACGCCGAAGGACCCGACCCTCGGTCAGCTTCCCGGTGATGTCTGGAACCTGCAGAAGCCCGTGTACCAGCTCGCGGCTCCGGCGAGCTACCGGTTCCGCGTCTTATTCCGGTGGACGGGTCAGGGCGGACACGTGATCGGCACCGCGGTCAGGTTCAGCTCCAGGTGCCGCCAGGTCGAGCTGCGACCCGATCTGCTGGTCAGCTCGATCACGGTCACGCCGATCAGCGGCGACCCGGCCCACGACCTCTACACGGCCGTGATCGCCAACGACGGGAACTCCGGTGCCGGTCCGTTCGAGGTGCTGTTCGCGCCGGCCGATGGCTCGACTCCGAAGACGCGCACAGTCCAGTTCCTGCGCGCGCACACGAGCACGATGCTGTCGTTCGCCGGGCCGCTGTGCACGAGCTCGACGGACCCGACGATCACGGCCGATTCGACCGATGAGGTCGACGATCTCAACCGCGCCAACAACTCGCTGACGGCCACCTGCCCGGCGAGCTGAGCTGCGGCCGCCGGCCGCTAGACTGAGTAGCACGATGAAGACCGAGATCCACCCCGAATATTTAGACGCCCACGTTCGCTGCACGTGCGGGAACGAGTTCATGACCCGCTCGACGCAGTCCGAGATCCACGTCGAGATCTGCTCCGCGTGCCACCCCTTCTACACCGGCCGCCAGAAGCTGGTCGATACCGGCGGACGGGTTGAGCGCTTCCAGCGACGCGTCGCCAAGGGGCGGCGCACCGCGCGCACCAGCGCCGGCTGAGCCACTCGCGACGCGGATGAGCACGGGCGGCGATCCGCGCACGACCGCCGTCACGGACGCGCCCGAAGCGAACGACGCTCCGAACCTGACGGCCGTGCGCGATGCGCCGCTCGGCGGCCAGGCAGTGCTCGAGGGCGTGATGATGCGCGGCGTCAAGCACTGGGCGGTCGCAGTGCGCAAGCCCGCCGACTTCGAGACCGGCGCGCTCGGCGAGATCGAGGTCAAGACGTTCGGGCTGCGGCCGTGGTCAAAGCGCCGGCGTGTGTTCCGCCTGCCGGTGATCCGGGGGGTCGTCGCGCTGGTGGAGTCGCTCGGTGTCGGGCTGCGCGCGCTCAGCATCTCGGCCAGCGCGCAGCTTCCGGAGGAGGAGCAGGAGATCTCGAGCGGGGCGTGGTTTGGAGCCGTGCTCGTCTCGATCGTGTTCGCGATCGGCCTGTTCTTCGTCGTGCCGGTCGGCGTCACGAGCCTGATCAAGAACCAGCTCGGCTCATCCGTGCTGTTCTGGCTCGTCGAGGGCCTGCTGCGGACCGCGATCTTCCTCGGTTACCTGCTGCTGCTGTCTCGGGTCCGCGATCTGCGCCGGGTGTTCGAGTACCACGGGGCCGAGCACAAGGTGATCTCGTGCTACGAGGCAGACGACGAGCTGACGCCCGCCCGGGCGAAGCTGTACTCGCGCCTTCACCCCCGCTGCGGCACGAGCTTCCTGCTGATCGTGATGATCATGGCGATCTTCGTGTTCGCGCCGATCGGTCTGCCCGCGTGGTGGATCCTCGTCCTGACGCGGATCCTCGGCGTGCCGCTGATCGCCGGTCTGTCGTTCGAGGTGATCAAGTGGGCGGGGCGCAACCGGGCCCGGCGCTGGGTGCAGATCGTCATGTATCCGGGCCTGCAGCTCCAGAAGCTGACCACGCGAGAGCCGGATCTCGACCAGCTGGCGGTTTCGATCGCGTCGCTGAAGGCTGTGCTCGAGCTCGAGAAGCCGGGCGACGTGACGGCCGAAGACCTGGTGGGTGTCGAAGTCGTCGCCTGAATGACATCGGACGCCTCCGGGTATGCCTTACCGGACAGCGGATAAAGGAGGCTCCGATGGAAGACAACGGACAGTTCGACAAGGCCAAGGGCAGGGTCAAGGAAGCCGCCGGCGACCTGACGGGCGACCAGAGCCTAAAGAACGAGGGCAAGGTCGACCGGGCGTCAGGCTCGGTCAAGGACAAGGTCGGCGACGCGGCCGACAAGGTCAAGGACGTCGTCAACCCCAATAACGACGACTGACGTTCGCTGACGCGGTGTCGGCGCCCGTCCGGGCCATCAGGCTCTGGGCGGGCTCCTACACTCGCGTTATAGATGATCAACGATCTTGTCGCACAGGTTCAGAGCCGGTTCCGGGAGCTCGAGTCCGAGCTTTCGGACCCTGAGGTGATTGCCGACCGCGAACGGTTCGCGGCGGCCAGCCGTGCCTACCGCGAGCTCGAGCCCGCGGCCAAGCTCGCCGAGGAATACCGACTCGCGGCCGACGACATCGAGGGCGCGCGCGAGCTGCTGGCCGAGGACGGCGACGACCCTGAGTTGCGGGCGCTGATCGAATCATCGCGGGAGCGGCTCGAAGCGCTCGAGGAGGAGATCCGCCTCGCGATGGTCGAGCGAGACCCTAACGACGACAAGAACGTGATCGTCGAGATCCGTCCCGGCGCCGGCGGCGACGAGGCGGGGCTGTGGGCGGGCGACCTGTACCGGATGCTGACCCGCTACGCGGAGCGCCGCGGCTTCAAGGTCGAGCCGCTGTCGATCGGCGACGGCGACTACACGTTCGCGGTAAAGGGCGACGGCGCCTACTCGGTGTTCAAGTTCGAGGGCGGTACACACCGCGTGCAGCGCGTTCCCGAGACCGAGTCACAAGGGCGGATCCACACCTCGACGGCGACCGTCGCGGTTCTGCCAGAGGCCGAGGACGTCGACGTCCAGATCGATCCCAACGATCTCCAGATCGACGTCTACCGGAGCTCCGGACCCGGCGGGCAGTCAGTAAACACGACCGACTCGGCGGTCCGGATCACCCACAGGCCGACCGGCATCGTCGTCTCGATGCAGGACGAGAAGTCGCAGCTGCAGAACCGCGAGCGCGCGCTGCGCGTGCTGCGGGCGCGGCTCTATGAGCGTGCGCTTGCCGAGCAGCGGGCATCGGTCGACGCGAGCCGCCTTGCGCAGGTCGGCACCGGCGACCGAGCAGAGAAGATCCGGACCTACAACTACGGCGAGCGCCGGGTCAAGGACCACCGGATCAACATGCTCGTCCACAACCTCGACGGGATCCTGATAGGTGAGCTCGACGAGCTGACCGACGCGCTCCAGGACGACGAGAAGCGGCGTCGGCTGGAGGAGAAGGCGGGTGGCTGAGGCGGTCGCGGCTGTGACCGTGGGCGTGGCGATCTCATCCGCCACTGACCGCCTCGAGGCGGCGGGATGCGACACGCCGCGGCTCGACGCCGAGCTGCTGCTGGCCGAGGTTCTCGGCGTGCGCCGCGAGCGGTTGCTGCTTGACCGCGACGCGCCGCTGCTGGACGACACGCGCTTCGCGCAGCTGCTTGCGCGTCGTGAAGCGCGCGAGCCGGTCGCGTACATCCTCGGGCGCAAGGGCTTTCGCCGGATCGAGGTCTGCGTCGACAGGCGGGTGCTGATCCCGCGGCCCGAGACCGAGCTGCTGGTCGAGGTCGGCCTGGGCCTACCCACCGGCTGGCGTGTGGCGGATGTCGGGACGGGCAGTGGCGCGGTCGCGCTGGCATTGAAGGACGAACGGCCGGACCTGGCTGTGCGGGGTCTCGACGTCTCGCCCGACGCTGTCGACGTCGCGCGGGCCAACGCCGCCCGTCTCAACCTCGACGTCGAGTTCGATACTTGCGATTTGCTGGACGATCGGGCGTATGACGCGGTGCTCGCGAACCTCCCGTACGTGTGCGAGGGGGCGGTGTTGGCGCCGGAGATCGCGGGCTATGAACCCGCCGGGGCGCTGTTCGCAGGCGTCGATGGGTTGGATCTGATCCGCCGGCTGATCGAAGTCGCCACGGGGCGGACCCGGCTGCTGGCGCTCGAGCTCCACACGGCACAGGCGGGCACGGTCGAGTCGGCCCTGCGCTCGTTCGGATTTGCGGCCGTCGAGCGGTTGCGCGACCTCGCGGGGCGCGAGCGCGTCGTGGTCGGCCGGGCGTGAGCGGCGAACACTTCGTGTTCGCTGGCGAGTTCGGCTGGCGCCGAACTCGGGACCACGAGGTATCGGCGTGAGCGGCGAACACTTCGTGTTCGCTGGCGAGTTCGGCTGGCGCCGAACTCGGGACCACGAGGTATCGGCGTGAGCGGCGAACACTTCGTGTTCGCTGGCGAGTTCGGCTGGCGCCGAACTCGGGACCACGAGGTATCGGCGTGAGCGGCGAACACTTCGTGTTCGCTGGCGAGTTCGGCTGGCGCCGAACTCGGGACCACGAGGTACCGGCGTGAGCGGCGAACACTTCGTGTTCGCTGGCGAGTTCGGCTGGCGCCGAACTCGGGACCACGAGGTACCGGCGTGAGCGGCGAACACTTCGTGTTCGCTGGCGAGTTCGGCTGGCGCCGAACTCGGGACCACGAGGTACCGGCGTGAGCGCTTCCGACGCGGCGGCGGCGTTCGAGCGCTGCATGTCGGTCGGGGGCGTGGCCGTGTTCCCATCCGACACCGTCTACGGGCTCGCGTGCGATGTGCAGAACGAGGTCGCCGTGCGCCGGCTGTACGCGCTGAAGCGCCGGCCGCTGGGCAAGCCGTCGGCGGTCATGTTCTTCGATCCCGAGCTGGCGCTCGCCGCGCTGCCCGAGCTCGGGGCGCGCACGCGCGCTGCGTTTGAGCGGCTGCTGCCGGGCGCGCTGACGGTGTTGATTGCGAATCCCGCGGGGCGGTTCCCGCTTGCCTGTGGCGAGGATCCGGCGACGCTCGGGGTGAGGGTGCCGGTGATTGACCGCCTGCGGGCGGTGCGGTGGCCGGTGCTGCAGTCGAGTGCCAACGTCGCCGGGGGCCCCGAGGCTCGCGAGCTGTCCGAGGTACCAGAGTCGATTCGGCGGGCCGCCGACATGGTGATCGACGGTGGTGAGCTGCCCGGGACGGCATCGACGGTGGTCGACCTGCGGGCTTTTGAGACAGATGGCGAGTGGCGGATCGTTCGCCGCGGCGCCGTCGATGAGAGAGACGTTCGCGCGGCGATCGAGTGGCAGTTCCACTTCGATCCGGCCAACTACCCGTCTGAGATCCGCGAGGACATCCCGGTCTACGACCAACTCCAGGACGAGGTGGTGGCCGCATGTGGCGACGGGTTCGCGCGCGTGCTCGAGCTGGGGACCGGGACGGGGGAGACGGCCGCTCGGCTGGTGCTCGGGCGACCGGAGGCCGAGCTGCTGGGCATCGATGAGAGCGCGGCGATGCTCGAGGTCGCCCGGTCCCGCTTGGGGGCCGGGGTGCGATTGGACGTGGCCCGACTGCAGGACGCGCTGCCCGAGGGGCCGTTCGATCTCGTCCTCAGTGCGCTCTGCGTCCACCATCTCGACGCCGGCGAGAAGCGGTCGCTGTTTGAGCGGATCGCGCGCGTACTGCGTCCCGGGGGGCGGTTCGTACTCGGCGACGTCGTGGTGCCGGTCGATCCGGCCTGCGCGGTCACCTCGCTGACGCCTGGATTCGACCGCCCGAGCACGCTCGCGGATCAGCTCCAGTGGCTCACTGACGCGGGCTTTGCGTCGAGCGTGACATGGCAGCACCGCGACCTGGCGGTCGTCTGCTGTACCGCTGGTGGCGCCGCTACTATTGGCGCCCCGTGAGCGCCGACCTGCCGCCTGACTTCTTCAACCGCCCGCTCGCCGAAGTCGATCCCGAAATCGCCGAGGTGCTGGCGCTCGAGCTCGACCGTCAACAGCGCACGCTCGAGATGATCGCGTCGGAGAACTTCGCCCCGGCAGCGGTCCTCGAGTGCCAGGGCAGCGTCTTGAACAACAAGTACGCCGAGGGCTATCCCGGCCGGCGCTACTACGGCGGCTGCGAGTTCGTCGACATCGGTGAGCAGCTCGCGATCGATCGCGCCAAGGAGCTGTTCGGCGCCGAGCACGCGAACGTCCAGCCACACGCCGGCGCGCAGGCCAACGCGGCCGTCTACCACGCTTTCCTCGATCCGGGCGACCGCATGATGGGGCTGGAGCTGTCGCACGGCGGCCATCTCACGCATGGGATGAAGATCAACGTCTCGGGCCGCCTGTACGAGATCGTCGCCTACCACGTCGATCGCGAGACGTCGCTGGTCGACATGGACGAGGTCCAGCGGCTCGCCGAGGAGCAGCGGCCGAAGCTGATCATGGCCGGCTGGTCGGCCTACCCGCGCCAGCTCGACTTCGCGCGCTTCCGCGAGATCGCCGATTCGGTCGGCGCGGTGCTGGTGGTCGACATGGCCCACTTCGCCGGGCTCGTCGCGGCCGGGCTGCACCCGTCGCCGGTGCCGTACGCCGACGTCGTCACGACCACGATCCACAAGACGATCGGCGGCGGCCGTGGCGGCATGATCCTCTGCAAGCAGGAGTACGCCAAGAAGATCGACTCGGCGGTGTTCCCCGGTCAGCAGGGCGGACCGCTGGAGCACATCATCGCCGGCAAGGCCGTGGCGCTGAAGATCGCCGCCTCGGAGCAGTTCCGCGAGCGCCAGGAGCGGACGCTGGCCGGCGCGCGGGCGGTCGCAGAGCAGCTGCTCAACGCGGGCGGCGGCGTCTCGGTGCTGACCGGCGGCACCGACGTGCACCTGGTCTTGTGCGACCTGCGCGAGTCAGACCTCGACGGCAAGCAGGCCGAGGACCGGCTGCACTCGATCGGGATCACGGTCAACCGCAACGCGGTGCCGTTCGACCCGCGGCCGCCGGCCGTCTCATCGGGGCTCCGGATCGGCTCGCCGGCGCTCGCCACGCGCGGGCTCCAGGTGGACGACTTCGTCGAGGTCGGGAAGATCATCGCGGCGACGCTGAATCCCGACGGGCCGTTCGAGGCCGTCCAGGACGAGCTACGTGAGCGGGCGGCGGCGATCGCCGATCGCTACCCGCTGTACGCGGGGCTCGCGACGGCTTCCGTCTGACGGTTCGACGTCGTTTGTGACGATTCGGCTACGGGGGTGTGACGACCCCGCGTTCACAGCCGTGTAGCGACCAGTCGGGTCGGGCTGGCATGCTTGCGGGGCATGCCATATCGGGATGCCGTGCTCTCCTTCGTGGTCGCGCTGGTCGTCGCGGCCGCGTTGACGCCACTAGCCGCTCGGCTGGCGCGCCGCGTCGGCGCCGTCGACGTGCCGCGCGAGCGCGGGCTGGCGCTGCGCGAGACGCCGCTGCTCGGCGGGCTCGCGATTCTCGCCGCGGTGCTGGTCGCGTCGGCGCTCTGGCTTCCGAGCGAGGTCAAGCTCGGTCACACGGCGCACGGCAAGCCCGGTTCCAGCGGGACCGTCTACATGTGGGGGGTGATCGCCGGCGCCTGCCTGATCACGTTCGTCGGCGCGATCGACGACATCAAGCCGCTGCGCCCGGCGGTCAAGCTCGCCGGTCAGATCGCGGCGGCGCTGATCGCGGTCGAGGCGGGCGCGGTGGTGACCACCGTGCGGATCCCGTTCGTGGCCTCGCTGGCGTTCCCGAACGCCGGTGGCTTTCTGACCGTGATCTGGCTGGTCGGGATGATGAACGTCGTCAACTTCTCCGACGGCGTCGACGGGCTCGCCGCCGGCGTGTGCGCGATCGACGGCATCGCGTTCGCGATCATCGCCTTTGACCTCAATGTCCACGGGGCGGCGATCCTCGCCGCGCTGACCGCGGGCGCGGCGCTCGGCTTCCTGTTTCACAACTATCACCCGGCATCCGTGTTCATGGGCGACGCGGGCGCGAACCTGCTCGGGTACCTGCTCGGCGTGACCGCGGTGGTCGGGTCGCTGAAGACCGGTGCGGTTGTCGCGTTGGTGGTGCCGCTCGCGATCCTCGCGATCCCGTTCCTCGACACCGGGTTCGTGATCGCCAAGCGGCTGAAGTACAAGCGCAAGCCATGGTCGGCCGACGCCAACCACTTCCACCACCGGATGGCGCGGATCGGCTTCTCGCAGCGAAAGACGGTCGCCTACCTATACATCTGGACTTCGCTGATGGCGGCGCTCGCGGTCGCGTTGCGGCTGATCTCGCACCACGAGCGACACAGCCCGTTCTGGATCGGCTTCCTGGTCGTGCTCGGACTCGCGTGCCTGGCGGCCAGCGTCTACCTGGTCTACGTGCTCGAGATCCTCAAGTTCAAGGGGCGACGGACGATCGAACTGCGCCGCGCCGACCCAACAACGCCTGAGCACGAGATCGACGAGCACGTCCAGCACGACATCGAGACCGGCGAGTTCGAGAAGGTCAACTAGTGCCACTCCTGCGAATCTCGAGGGGGCACTAGCTGAAGGGGCTCACACGTGTCGAGCGCGTCGGACTGGTTGCGTTCGTCGTGCTCTTGGTCCTGGCTGCGGTCGGGCGCTTTGCGAACGGCTTCCCGCACGTGCTCGCGTTCGTGCTCGCCGGCGTCGCGCTGGCGGCCGCCGCTTGGATCGTGTCGTTCGCGACCGAGCAGGTGGGGCATCGCTTCGGTCCGGCATCGACCGGGCTCCTGCAGGCGACGCTCGGCAACCTGCCCGAGTTCTTCGTCGTGATCTTCGCGCTCAACGCGGGCGAGCTGGTCCTTGCGCAGACCGCGATCCTCGGCTCGATCCTCGTCAACGCGCTGCTCGTGCTGGGGCTCGTGATCATCGCCGGCTCACTGCGAACTCACGATCGGATCATGCGCTTCGGGCCGCGGCTACCGAACGACACCGCGACGCTGCTGCTCGTCACGAGCTTCATCATCCTGCTCGTCGGGCTGGCGGATTCGGCGCACGACGCGGCCAGCCACCACGTGAAGACGATCTCGATCGTCAGCGCGATCGCGATCCTCTGCGTCTACGGCGTCTGGCTGTGGATATACATGACAACCCAGCGGCCGGTAGTGATCAGATCCGAGAAGGCGCGGCTCCCGATCACGGTCAGCCTCGCGATCCTGGTCTCGGCCGGGATCGGCTCCGCGTTCGTCTCTGACTGGTTCGTGCACGCGCTGGGGCCGTCGATCCACACGCTCGGGATCTCAAGCGCGTTCGCGGGCCTCGTGATCGTCGCGACCGCCGGCAACGCGGTCGAGCACGCGGTCGGGGTCGTGTTGGCCGCCAAGGGCCAGGCGGAGCTGGCGATCTCAGTCGTCAAGAACTCGATCGGTCAGGTGGCGGCGTTCCTGCTGCCGCTGCTGGTGCTCGTCTCGCTGCTGACCAGTACGACGCTGACGTTCGCGTTCGCGCCGGTCTACATCGGGGCGCTGATCGGGACGGCGGTGATCGTCTGGCAGATCACCGGCGACGGCGAGGCGACGCCGTTCGAGGGGGCGGCGCTGATCGCGGCGTTCGTGATCCTGGCGATCGTGGCGGCGTTCGAAGCCTGACCCGTCCCGGCGCCCGGATGCGTTCGAAGCCTGACCCGTCTCGTCGCCCGGATGCGTTCGAAGCCTGACCCGTCCCGGCGCCCGGATGCGTTCGAAGCCTGACCCGTCTCGTCGCGCGGATGCGTTCGAAGCCTGACCCGGTCTCGTCGCGCGGATGCGTTCGAAGCCTGACCGCGGTCGGGCGGTCCCACGCGCTCGGATCTGCTATTCTGACGTTTACGTAAGAATCAGATTGTGGAAAACAGGAAGTGGGTGGTGGCGCTGTCGACGTTGCAAGCTCCGCCGGCGAAACGGACGCGCCGGATCGGCGTTCACGCCGAACATGACTCGTACAAGTGGTGGGCGCTGTCCTGTACGTCGCTGGGAATGCTGCTGGCGACGATCAACTCGGGCACGCTGATCATCGCGCTGCCGGACCTCGAGCGCAGCCTCAAGACGAGCCTGCTCGAGCTCGTCTGGGTGATCCTCGTCTACATGATCGCTTCGACGGTGCTGGTGCTGAGCGCCGGCCGTCTGTCTGACCAGTTCGGGCGCAAGCGCGCCTACATCGGCGGCTTTCTCGTGTTCGCTGCCGCCTCGCTCGGAGCCGGCTTCGCCTCCGGCGGCACCGAGCTGATCCTGTGGCGGATCCTGCAGGGCGTCGGCGGCGCGTTCCTGTTCGCAAACGCGGCCGCGATCGTGACCGACGCGTTCCCGCGTGAGCAGCTCGGCATGGCGATGGGCACCAACACGATGGTCGCCGCGGTCGGCCTCGTGATCGGCCCGGTGCTCGGCGGCGCGCTCGTTGCGATCAGCTGGCACTGGGTGTTCTGGTTCAACGTTCCCTTCGGTCTCCTCGGCAGCCTCTGGGCGTGGCTCGTGCTGCGCGAGGTCGTCGGCGGCTCCGGGGACCGCTCGTTCGACGCGCTCGGGACGATCACGTTCCTGATCGGCCTGACAGGGTTCGTATTTGGGATCTCTAAGGGCGGCCTCTCGGGCTGGGGCTCGCCGCTGGTGATCGCGGGCCTGGCGTCGGCCGCGATCTTCCTGCCCGCCTTCATCGTGATCGAGCGCCATCACCCGGCGCCGATGCTCGACTTGACGATCTTCCGCAACCGACTCTTCTCGACCGCTTCAGCGGCAGCCTTCTGCAACGGCCTGGCGCGCTTCGCGCTGATGTTCGTGTTCGTCTTCTACTTCCAGGGCGTGCAGGGCGATTCGCCGATCCTCGCCGGCGTCAAGCTCGCGCCGCTCGCGGTCGGGATGCTGATCTCCTCGCCGCTGGCGGGGATCTGGGCTGACCGCCGTGGTTCGCGCACGCTGGCGGTGCTCGGGATGCTCGTGACAGCGCTCGGCCTGGCGCTGATGACGACGCTGGAGCGCAACACGGCCTACATTTGGCCGTGCATATTCATGTTCATCGTCGGAATCGGCTCGGGCATGTTCAACTCGCCAAACACCGCCGCGATGATGGGCACCGTTGCCCCGCACCGGCGCGGAATCGCAGCCGGCGCCAGGGTGCTGGTGCAGAACACAGGCGCCGTGATCTCGATCGCGTTCGTGCTCGCGGTTGTGACCTCGTCGGTCCCCGAGCACGTCCTGTTTCTCGTCTTCTCGGGCCTCGCCAACCACATCTCGACGGCCGAGCTGACGCCGTTCATCTCCAATATGCACACGGCGCTGTGGTGCCTGACGGCGGTCTCGATCGTCGGCGCCGTGGTCTCGGCCGCCCGCCCGAAGGACATCCGCGCGCCGGCCGCCGAGCTGGAGCCGCAGGGAGCGATGTCATGACCGCGACCGCCGAGCGGCCGCTGCGGATCGGCGAGCTGGCCGAGCTGACCGGGACGACGCCGCGGACGATCCGCTACTACGAGGAGATCGGCCTGCTGGGCTCCGAGTCCGACCGTCTGCAGGGCAAGCACCGCTTGTACACGCAGGCCGACGTCGAGCGGGTCAGCGAGATCATCCGGCTCCGCGATCTGCTGGGCCTGTCGCTCGACCAGCTGTCGCAGCTGCTGGAGGCCGAGGACGCCCGCGCGCATCTGCGCCGCGAGTACCAGAAGACCGACTCTCCGGCCGAGCGCAAAGCGATCCTCGAGCGCTCGCTCGGCCACATCAACAACCAGCTGGAGCTCGTCCGAGGGCGGCTGACGGAGCTGACACAGCTCGCGACTGAGCTCGAGGACAAGCAGAAGCTGGTGAAGCAGCGGATCCGCGAAAACTCGTGATGACGACGGTCGTGACGCCCAAGAGGCGCCTCGCCGCGAGCCTCGCCGGCGTCGACCGCCGGGCGATGGCGGTCCTATCGGCGGGCCATCTGTTCACCGATGTCGGCCAGGGCTCGATCCCGGCGCTGCTGCCGTTCCTGATCACCCGCGACCACCTCAACTACGCGAGCGCCTCGGCGCTGGTGTTCGCCGCGACGATCTCGAGCTCGGTGATCCAGCCGCTGTTCGGGCACATCTCCGACCGGCGCTCGCTGCCATGGCTGATGCCGCTCGGTCCGGCGCTGAGCGGGCTCGGTGTGGCGCTGATCGGGATCTCGCCCAGTTACGCGTTCACGTTTGCGGTCGTGCTGCTGAGCGGGATCGGCGTCGCCTCATTTCACCCCGAGGGTTCGCGGTTCGCCAACTACGTATCGGGGTCGCGACGGTCGAGCGGCATGAGCCTGTTCAGCGTCGGCGGCAACATCGGCTTCGCAATGGGACCGGTACTGGTCACGCCGCTCGTGCTCGTCTTCGGGCTTTCGGGAACCCTGTTCTTGATCATCCCCACGTGGCTGATGGCGGCCGTGCTCGTGCACGAGCTGCCACGGCTGAGGACCTTTCGCGCCGACCTCAAAGGCGGGCGCGTCCAGCGCACCGAGGCGCGCGCTGCGTGGGGTCCGTTCGTGATCCTCGCGGTCGTGATCGCCCTGCGGTCGTTCGTCTACTTCGGGTTCGTCACGTTCGTGCCGCTCTACTTCTTGAACGTCCTGCACACGAGCCACGGCGTCGCCAGCGCGGCGTTGACCGCGATGCTCGTCGGCGGCGCCCTCGGGACGCTCGTCGGTGGTCCGCTCGCTGACCGGTTCGGCCGCCGGACCGTGCTGCGGTGCTCGATGGCGCTGCTGCCACCGCTGACGGTCGGCTTCCTGCTCTCCGGGCCGGCGCTCGCGATCGTATTTGCGACGCTCGCAGGGGCGGCGACGATCGCCACCTTCGCGGTCACGATCGTGATGGGACAGGAGTACCTGCCGGGCAGGATCGGCGTCGCCTCGGGCGTCACGATCGGGCTCTCGATCGGCCTCGGCGGAATTGGCGCGCCGCTGCTTGGACTGGTGGCGGATGCGCACGGTCTGACGACGGTGTTCGAGGTGATCGCCGTGTTTCCGCTGTTCGCGCTCGCGTTCGCGCAGCTGCTGCCCGCGCGCTCGCCGGTCGCCGACGATGAGCCCGTCGCTGTGGCCGCGGTTGAGGCGTATATGCCGGAGAGCCGCTACTAGGCAAAGCCCCAAAAAGCAGGAAACCACACGCGGGCGGCGTAACCAGCGCTCGCCTGGACGGTGCCTTCGGTCAGACGTCGGTCAGCGGCGCTGCACACCCAGCCAATTCCAGCCCGCAAGTACTACCCCGACGCTTCGAGTGAGCCTGATCAAGCAGAACACGTGCCGTTTCACCCCTGCGCTCGCGGCGATCGCCGCCGCGCTGGTCGGCCTGATCAACGTCGCCTCGACGCTGACGCCGAATATCCGCTGGCGCGGTCACCTGCTGCTCGCGCTCGAGCCGGTGGAAGCGATCCGGGTCTCACACGCGTTCGCGCTGCCGGCGGGCGTCGCGCTGCTGCTGGTCGCCCCGTACCTGCTCAAGCGCCGCCGGCGCGCCTGGCAGGCGGCGATCGTGCTGATGGCGCTGCTGGGCCTGCTCGACCTGCTCAAGGGGCTCGACTTCGAAGAGACCGCGATCACCTGGGGGGTCGCGCTCGCGCTGCTGCCGGCGGGTGGGGGTTTCCGCGTCGAGCACAATCAGCTGACGCTGCGGTCCGCGTTCTGGCGCGTGCCGCTGCTCGGTGCCGTCGCGCTGGCGATCAGCGCCGTTGCCGCATGGGCTTCGGAGGGGCATCCGTCGTGGAGTAGGGTTGCCCGCGAGACCGGTGACCTGCTGCTGTGGCGCAGCGGGCCGATCCACTTCCACCACGACGGCTATCTGTTTCACCACCGGCTGATGTGGGTGCCGCTCGGCGTCCACATGGTCGAATTAGGGACGCTGCTGGCGATGGCATACGTGATCTTCCGCCCGCTCGCCGCTCCAAGCGTGCTCCCCGGTCCTGCGTCGCGGCGCAACGCCGCCGACCTGGTGCGTTCCTACGGGTCCGACACGCTGTCGTTCTTCAAGCTCAGGAGCGACAAGCACTACTTCTTCGACCACGACCGGCGGGCGTTCGTCGGTTACCGAATCGAGAACGGCGTCCTGTTGCTCTCAGGGGATCCGGTCGGTCCCGATGACGCCCTGCCAGAGCTGCTCTGCGAGCTGCGCGCGTTCACCGAGGTCCGGGGGCTGAAGCTCGGCGCGGTCGGCGCCAGCGAGAAACTGCGACCCCTGTACGAGCAGCTCGGCCTGCGGACGATCTACCTCGGCGACGAGGCCGTGATCGAGCTGCACCGCTTCTCGCTCGAGGGCCGCGCGATCCGCAAGGTGCGCCAGTCGGTGAGCCGGCTGGCGAAGGCAGGGTTCAGCGCCGAGCTGCATGCGGTGGCCGAACTCGACGAGCACACGACGCGGGAGATCGAGCGGGTGCTGGAGCTGGGGCGCGACGGCGCCCCCGAGCGGGGCTTCTCGATGGCGATGGACTCGATCGACGGTCCGCACGCCGATCAGACGCTGGTCGTGCTGGCCCGCGACGGGGACGGCGCCGTCAGGGGCGTACTGCATTTCGTCCCCTGCTACGGGCGCTCCGCGATGTCATTGTCGTTCATGCGCCGCGATCCCGAGACGCCCAACGGGCTGACCGAGTTCCTGGTCGTCAGGGCGGCTGAGCTGCTGCGCGACAGCGGCGTCGACGAGCTGTCGCTCAACTTCGCGGCCTTCGCGCGCTGGATGCACAGCCCGTCGAAGCGCTCCGAGAGACTGCTCGGCAAGCTCATCGCGCTCGGCAATCCGTTCTTTCAGATCGAGAGCCTGTACCGGTTCAACGCCAAGTTCTTCCCGCGCTGGGAGCCGCGCTACCTCGTCTACGACGGGCCCCTCGGGTTGCCGCGAGTGGGCATCGCTGCGATGTGGGCCGAGGGGCAGCTTCCCAAGCCCCGGATCGGCCGCCCGTCGCCCGCGGGATAACCGTTCTCGAAGCCCGAACGTCGGTTGGCAGGGGGCAACGCGGCGGCGCTAACGTAGCGCTAACGTAGTGCCCTCCGCATCAGCACGAAGGCGGGGCCGTCCGCGCGCGCAGGCGAACGACTTTGAACGCGACGGTTCCTACGACGCGCCGCTACCCTTCCGGCCCTCTGACCACTCATGACCGGCTCGAACTCCTTAAACCCGTTCGATTTCGACGACCACGAACACAGGATCCCCGTGTCGCTGAGCGCTCCCGCAACCTCTGACAGCCACGCCGCGCTGCTCGCCTACCTCGACGTGGTGATGCTGGTGGTGGCGGCCCCGATCATGCTGCTGATCGGGGTCCCCGCGGTCGGCTACCTGGTCGGCGCGGGTGCCTGGATCGTCCTGCGCGCGGTCGGCGTGGTCATCGAGCGCGTCGTCCCGTCGCTGCACGACCCCCGTGGCGAGGTAACGCTGCGGCTGGCATATCTGCTCGGACGGCTGTTCACGCTCGCGATTGCGGTGATCCTCGTGCGCGACGGCGCCGGCCGGGACGACGGACTGACCGCGCTGCTCGTGATCGTGTTCGCATTCACCGCGCAGCTGGTGCTCTCGTTCATGACCCGCCCGAGGTCACGGTGAGCAAGACCCAAAGAATCCTGCTGATCGGCTTCGGCGCCTACATCGGCATTTTCCTCCTGCTGATCGCAATCTATGGCTTCAGCCAGCACAAGAACAACGAGTTCCAGATCCAGAACGAGTTCAAGCTCATCAACTGGGTGAGCCTCGGGGTGTTCAGCATCAACCGTGCGGTGCTCTACCTGTTCATCGCGACCCTGCTGACGATATTCACAATGGTGTGGATCGCCCGGCGGATGCAGACGCGGCCGAACAAGGTCCAGACCGCCGTCGAGGTGCTGTTCTCGCTGATGCGGAACAACGTGACCCGGGGGAACATGCCCGACTCGATGGCGGCCAAGTGGTTCCCCTTCATCGGCACGCTGTTCCTGTTCATCTGGTTCTGCAATCTGATCGGCTACCTGCCGCTGCCGACAAACTCGGAGGAAAAGTTCAACCTGTTCGGCGCCCACATCCCGTCGTTCGCGCTCTATGCCGCGACCGCGAACATCTCGGTGCCGTTGGTGCTGGCACTCGTTGTGTTCATCGCCTTCATCTGGGTGGGAATCAAGCAGCAAGGCCCGGTCGGATACCTGAAGAGCCTGATTCCGGCGGGCGTCCACGGCGCGATGCTGATCTTGATTTTCCCGATCGAGGTGATCTCCACCCTGATGCGGCTGCTGTCGCTGACCATCCGGCTGTGGGCGAACATCTTCGCCGGGCACATCATTCTCCTGTTCTTGGCCGGCGGGCTCGCGGTGATCCTCGGGCTCCAGGCGCTTGGGTGGTTTGCGCTCCCGGCCGGGATCCTCATCTACCTGTTCGAGCTCGGCCTCGTGGCCACGCTTCAGGCATTCATCTTCGCGACCCTGGCCGCGATCTACATCGCCGGCGCCGCGACTCACCACTAACACGACAAGGAGCCCTCTGATGATGTTTCTCTTGCATCTCCCCATTGCCGCCTCCGGGATCACGGCGGGGTTCGGGATCGCGGTAGGCGGTGGTCTTGGCGCGGTCGGCGCGGGCGTCGGCATCGGCATCATCTTCGGCAAGGTGATCGAGGCGGTCACCCGCCAGCCCGAGATGCGCGACGAGATCACCAGCATCCAATGGCTGGGATTCGCGCTCACCGAAGCTGTTTTCTTCTACGGGCTCGTGGCCGGCCTGCTGTCCTACGTGCTCAAGTAGATGGCCGCGGTCTCTCACCTCCCGGTCGCCGCTTCGAGCGGCTCCTTCCTGATCACGCCAAACGTCGGGCTGATGATCTGGACCCTGCTGCTATTCGGGATCTCGATGTACATCCTGTGGAAGCTCGCCTTCCCCCGCATCTCTGAGGCGCTCGACCGCCGCCAGAAGGCGATCGAGGATTCGATTGATCACGCCGAGCAGATCCGCCACGAGGCCGATCAGGTGCTGGCCGAGTACCGCGAGCGCCTGAAGGAGGCGCGCGGACAGGCAGACGAGATCGTGCAGCGGGCGCGCAGGACGGCCGAGACGCACGAGCGTGAGGCCGAGGAGGACGCCAAGACACGCCGGGAGCGGATGATGGAGCAGACGCGGCGCGACATCGAGGCCGAGACCCAGCGCGCGATCCAGGAGATCCGGAGCGAGGTCGCCGACCTGACCGTGATGGCGACCGAGAAGGTCACCCGCAAGACGCTGACCGAGGACGACCAGCGCCGGCTCGTGCAGGACGCTCTGTCGGAGCTCGACTTCAGCGCGCTCAGCAGCAAGGACAACTAGTGGAGGAGATCGCCCAGGTATACGCGCGGTCGCTGTTCGAGGTCGCGATCGAGCGCGATGAGCTCGACGAGATCCGAGAGCAGTTGGCCGCGTTCGCGGATGCGATGCACGACAATCGCCAGCTGGCGGTGTTCTTCTTCTCGCCGTACTTCTCGGTCAACGAGAAGAAGGATGGGCTCGAGCGTGCCGTGCGGGGCGCCACGCCGGCGTTCGACAACTTCCTCCAGGCGCTGATCGAGCGACACCGGATGCCGGCGATCTTCCGGATTCGGACCGAGTTCGAGACCCTGTGGGAGCTTGAGCGGCGGCTCCTGCCAGTGCATGTGACGAGTGCCGTCGAGCTCGAGGAGTCGCTGGTCGAGAGCCTCGGTCAGCGGATCGGCCAGCAGGTCGACCGTGAGGTGCAAATGTCGAGCGAGGTCGATCCAGACATCCTCGGCGGGGTCGTGCTGCGGGTCGGAAACGTGATTCTCGACGCCTCGATCAAGAACCGCCTCGAACAACTTCGAAAGCAAGTCGCGCAGGCGTAGCGAGCCGCGCCTGTCAAGGGAGCCAATCCAGATGGAAATCAACCCGGACGAGATCACCTCAATCCTCAAGAGCCGGATCGAGGGTCTCGACACATCCAACGCCGAGCTGACCGAGGTCGGGACGGTCCTGTCGGTCGCCGACGGCATCTGTCGCATCCACGGGCTCGAGAACTGCATGTCGTTCGAGATGCTCGAGCTGCCTAACGACGTCACGGGACTGGCGCTCAACCTCGAGTCCGACAACGTCGGCGCGGTGCTGTTCGGCGAGTGGGAGCACATCTCCGAGGGCGACACGGTCAAGCGCACCGGCCGGCTGCTGGAGATCCCGGTCGGCGAGCAGCTGCTGGGACGGATCGTCGATCCGCTCGGTAACCCGCTCGACGGCAAGGGCGAGATCAACACGACCGAGACGCGTCCCGCCGAGCACAAGGCCCCGGGCGTCGTCCAGCGCCAGCCGGTCACGGAGCCGATGCTCACCGGCTTGAAGGCGATCGACTCGATGATCCCGATCGGTCGCGGGCAGCGCGAGCTGATCATCGGCGATCGCCAGACCGGCAAGACGTCGATCGCGATCGACACGATCATCAACAACAGGGACCGTGACCTGATCTGCGTCTACGTCGCGATCGGACAGCGCAAGGCGACCGTCGTCCAGCTCGCCAGCATCCTCGAGGACGCGGGCGCGCTCGAGAACACGATCATCGTGATGGCGGCTGCCGACGAGTCGGCCCCGATCAAATACCTGGCGCCGTACGCGGGCTGCGCGATGGGCGAGTACTTCCTCTACAACGGCAAGGCGGCGCTCGCGATCTACGACGATCTGACCAAGCATGCGTACGCGTACCGGCAGATGTCTCTGCTGCTGCGCCGGCCACCGGGACGCGAGGCGTACCCGGGCGATGTGTTCTACCTGCACTCACGGCTGCTGGAGCGCGCCGTCAAGCTCAACGACGACCTCGGCGCCGGCTCGTTGACGGCTCTGCCGGTGATCGAGACCCAGGCCGGCGATGTCTCGGCCTACATCCCGACGAACGTGATCTCGATCACCGACGGCCAGATCTTCCTCGAGCCGAAGCTGTTCTACTCCGGCGTGCGACCGGCGATCAACGTCGGCATCTCGGTCTCGCGGGTCGGTGGCAACGCTCAGATCGGGCCGATGCGCAAGGTCGCAGGCACGCTCAAGCTCGAGCTGTCGCAGTACCGCGATCTGGAGGCGTTCTCGCAGTTCGGGTCCGACCTGGACGCCGACACCAAGCGCGCCCTGGCGCGCGGCGAGCGGCTCGTGATGACCCTCAACCAGTCAGAGCGCCACCCGATGCCGGTCGAAGAGCAGGTCGTGCAGATCTTCGCCGCGACCAACGGATACATCGACCGGATCCTGGTCGAGAAGGTGACCAGGTTCCTGTCCGAGCTGGCCGACTTCGTGCGTGGCAACGAGCCCGAGCTGCTCAAGAAGATCGCCGGCGGCGACTGGAGCGACGAGACCCGCAGCCAGCTCGAAGACGTCGTCGCTCAGTACGCCGAGGACTTCGGCTACGACCTCGACGAGGAGGGCCTGCCGCTCGAAGACGAGGCGCAGGCGGCGTAAGGCAGTCGCATGGCGACCTCTCAGCGAGACGTTCGCAACCGCATCAACGCGGTCAAGAACATCCAGAAGATCACCCGCGCGATGGAGATGGTCGCCGCCGCGCGGCTGCGCCGCGCCGAGCAGCGGATCGAGGCGCTGCGTCCATATGCCGACGCGATCCGGCGGATGACGCGGCAGGCTGCGCAGGCCGCCGGCGACGTCCCGCGACTGCCGATCCTGACCGAGCATCAGCAGGTCACTACGGTCGGGCTGCTAGTGGTCGCCGGCGACCGCGGCCTGGCGGGGGCGTTCAACTCAAACGCGGTCCGCGCCGGGGTGGCAGCGGCGCGCGAGCACATCGCCGAGGGTCAAAAGGCCGCCTTCTTCGCCTCGGGACGGCGGCCGGCGTCGTCGCTCGTGTTTCGCGGCTTCGACCTGGTGCAGAGCTTCACCGGCTTCACTGACCGGCCCGCCTACGCGGACGCGCGCCGGATCGCCGAACGCCTGATGGCGGCCTACATCGACGACGAGGTCGACCGGGTCGAGATCTTCTACAACGGCTACATCTCGCCGCTCTCGCAGGTCATGCGGCGTGAGACGCTGCTGCCGCTGCAGAAGGCGACCGTCCTGGACGAGGGCGACGAGAAGGACGACAAGGAAGAGTCCGACACCGGCACACAGCCGCGGGCGCTGGTTGAGTACGAGCCCGATCCGGAGGAGATCCTCAAGCGGCTGGTTCCCGACTACGTCGAGATCTCGATCTACCGGGCGCTGCTTGAATCAAGCGCGTCGGAGCATGGCGCGCGGATGACAGCGATGCGCAACGCCTCCGAGAACGCGAGCGCGCTGATCGAGGATTACACGCTGGAGATGAACCGTGCGCGCCAGGCGGAGATCACCCAAGAGATCATGGAAGTCGTCGCCGGCGCCGAAGGCCTCGGCTAGGCGCTGAACAGGAGAAACGAATGTCTGCCACTAGCGAAGAGACCAAGGCAACGGAAACCAAACAGAACACCGGCACGATCGAGGAGATCCAGGGGGTCGTGATCGAGGCGGTGTTCCCCGACAAGCTGCCCGAGATCTACCACGCGATCAAGGTCAAGAGGCCGGAGGCGGCGCGCGCCGAAGAGGACGAGGACATCGCCGCCTCGAGGGACGAGTACCTCGTGTGCGAGGTCCAGCAGCACCTCGGCGACGACCGGGTGCGCGCGGTCGCGATGGACACCACGGACGGGCTCTCGCGCGGCACCGAGGTGATCGACACAGGCGCGCCGATCACGGTCCCGGTCGGCCCGGCGACGCTCGGGCGGATATTCAACCTGCTCGGCGAGCCGATCGACTTGGGCGAGCCGCTCGATGAAGACACGGAGCGCTGGCCGATCCACCGCGAAGCGCCGAAGCTCGAGGCGCTGACGCCGACGACGGAGCTGTTCGAGACCGGGATCAAGGTGATCGACCTGCTGGCGCCGTACGCGCGCGGAGGCAAGGTCGGCCTGTTCGGCGGCGCCGGGGTCGGCAAGACCGTGATCATCCAGGAGCTGATCCACAACCTCGCCCAGCAGCACGGCGGCCTGTCGGCCTTCTGCGGCGTCGGCGAGCGCTCACGCGAGGGCAACGACCTGTGGCTGGAGATGAAGGAATCGGGCGTGCTGGACAAGACGATGCTCGTCTTCGGCCAGATGAACGAGCCGCCCGGTGCCCGCATGCGGGTCGCCCTGTCGGGCCTGACGATGGCGGAGTACTTCCGCGATCACGAGGGCCAGGACGTGCTGCTGTTCATCGACAACATCTTCCGCTTCGTCCAGGCCGGCTCCGAGGTCTCGGCGCTGCTCGGCCGGATGCCGTCGCAGGTCGGCTACCAGCCGACGCTGGAGTCCGAGATGGGGGAGCTGCAGGAGCGGATCACGTCGACCCGGAAGGGCTCGGTGACGAGTATCCAGGCGATCTATGTGCCGGCCGACGACCTGACCGATCCGGCGCCCGCGTCGGTGTTCGCGCACCTGAACGCGAGCACCACGCTGTCGCGCGCGATCTCGGAGAAGGGGATCTACCCGGCGGTCGACCCGCTCGATTCGACCTCGACGATTCTCAAGGCGGAGATCCTCGGCGACGAGCACTTCACCGTCGCCAACGAGGTCAAGCAGGTGCTCCAGCGCTACAAGGAGCTCCAGGACATCATCGCGATCCTCGGGATCGACGAGCTGTCAGACGAGGACAAGGTGACGGTCAACCGAGCGCGCAAGATGGAGCGCTTTTTGTCGCAGCCGTTCTTCGTCGCGACCCAGTTCACCGGCATCGATGGCAAGTACGTGCCCGTCGAGGAGTCGATCCGCGGTTTCAAGGAGATCCTCGAGGGCAAGCACGACGACCTGCCCGAGCGGGCGTTCTTCATGAAGGGGACGATCGACGAGGTGGTCGCCGACGCGCGCGGCGGCGAGGCCGAGAAGGAGTCGAGCTCGGAGGAGCCCGATGAGTCGCAATCCGACGAGGAATCGAGCTCCGAGGAGCGCGATCAGTCGCAATCCGACGAGGAATCGAGCTCCGAGGAGCGCAATCAGTCGCAATCGGAGGAGCAGCAGTAGCGCATGGCGCATACGAAGTTCCCAGTCGAGGTCCTGACGCCCGACGGCGAGGTGTTCAACGATGAGGTCGAGATGGTCTCGACCAAGACCGCTGTCGGTTCAATCGGCGTGCTCGCCAACCATGCTCCCCTGCTGGCGATGCTGGACCCGACCGAGCTGCGCCTCTACAAATCCGAGTCCGACGTGATCCGCTTCGCGCAGGCCGAGGGCTACCTGCAGGTGGCCGAGGGACGAGCGCTGCTGCTCGTCGAGGAGGCCCATGAAGCGGGCGCACTCGACGCGGCGGAGCTGCGCGAGCGGTTGCAGCAGGCCGAGCACGAGCTCGAGCAGGCCGGGGAGGATTCAGAGCGCCGCCGCGTCGCCGAGCGCGACAAGCGCCGCTGGGAGGCGTTTCTGCGGATCGCCGGAGACAGCTGAATGCAACCCGCGTCTCATCCAAGCGTCAACTACAAAGCCTAAGCTCCGCTGTCGATGGTTGACGAGCGCAATGTTGTCGAGCGGCTGATCAGCTACGACACCTCACGGTCTGACGATCTCGTCGCAGCCGCAGGATTCGTCAAGGGTTGGCTCGAATCCCGCGATATCGAGGTGCGCGATCACGATCACAACGGCCGGCCGGTGCTGGTCGCCGAGGTCGGCGCCCGCCGGCAGGGCGCGCCGTGCGTGGTCTTCCACGGCCACATCGACGTCGTGCCCGGCCGCCCGGAGCAGTTCGAGCCGCGAGTCGAGGGCGACCGGCTGATCGGCCGCGGCGCGTACGACATGAAGGGCGGCCTGGCGGCGATGATGTGCGCGCTCAAGGACGTCGAGGACCAGGACCAGGTCAAGGTGCGCCTGATCTGCGTCGGCGACGAAGAGTCCGAGGAGCTCGACGAGCGCTCGACCGTCGCGATCGTCGGCGCCGGCCTGGGCGGGGATTTCGCCATCACCGGCGAACCCACCAACATGCACATCGGCATCCAGGCCAAGGGCGTGCTGGTGATGCGGATCGTCGTGCACGGTCGCGCTGCCCACAGCTCCACCCCGTGGCTTGGCGACAACGCGGTCCTGAAGGCGATCGACGTGTTTCGCCAGATCGAGACGCTCCCGTTCTCGCGCGAGTCGTCGGATATGTTCGACCGCCCGTCGATCAACCTGGGGCGAATCGAGGGCGGCGACGCGCTCAACAAGGTCCCGGACCGGTGCGAGATGGCGGTCGACGTGCGCTTTCTGCCCGGTCAGGACCCGGGCGAGATCCTCGAGCAGGTGCGCTCGATCCCGGGGATCGACGTCAAGCGAACCTTCATCTATCCCCCGGTCGCGGTGTCGCCGTCTGACCCGTACGTGCGCGCGCTGCGCGACGCCCTGTCGCGTGCGCTGCCCGACATCGAGACGCTCAGCGTCGGACGGGATGGCGCATCCGACGTGGCCTCGTTCATCGAGGCGGGGATCATGGCGGTCGAGTTCGGTCCCTCCGGATCCGGCCACCACGGCCCCGACGAATGGGTGTCTTTGAGCTCGCTGGTGCGCTACCGGCGCGCGCTCGGGGATTTCGTCCGCTCGCTTCCGGCACGCCTCGAGCAGCCTGATTCGGGCGGTGGGCTGACCGCGATCGAAGGTGGACTCGCGTGAGATTGATGCCGCGGACCCGGGGAGGGGCGTTGTGGCGGTTCACGCTCGCCGTGATCCTGATCGTCGGCTTCACGGCGGCGACGACCGCCGTCGCCGGCCTGCTGCAGGTGAAGCAGATCACCAACTACTTCAACGAGACGCCCGCGTTCAAGGACGTCCCGGTCAGGCTGCCGAACCCGGGAGATCCGCAGACGATCCTCGTGATCGGCTCAGACCACCGCGCCGGTACTCCGTACAGCTCGGCGAACACCGACACGATGATGCTGATCCGGCTCGACGCGAGTTCGTCGACGATCAACCTGCTGTCGGTCCCGCGCGACCTCAGGGTCCAGCTCCCCGATGGGACGGCGAAGCTCAACGCCGCCTACTCCGAGGGCGGACCCAGGCTGCTGATCAACACCCTCAAGCAACAGGTGTTCCCGGGGCTCGTCGTCAACCACATCCTCGACGTCAACTTCGGCGGCTTCGAGGACCTTGTCGACGCGATCGGCTGCGTCTACACCGACGTCGATCACCGCTACTACAACAACACCGCCCAAACCGACTATTCGAGCATCGACATCCAGGCCGGCTATCAGAAGCTGTGCGGCCCGCAGGCGCTGCAGTTCGTGCGCTTCCGTCACACGGACTCCGACATCGTCCGCAACGCCCGCCAGCAGGACTTCATCCGCTGGGCCAAGGACCAATACAGCGTCGCGCAGATCTTCAACAACCGCGACACGCTGCTGAAGATCTTCGGTGCGCACGTGCAGACCGACCATAACCTGCACACGACCGACGGGCTGATCAACCTGTTCGACCTCGTGCTCGGTGCCGCCGGCCACCAGATCAAACAGATCCAGTTCCCGGCCCTGTTCCTGCCGTGTGGCGGCGGGACCGGGCAGACGCCGTGCTACGTCGTCCCGACGTCGACCGGCGCCGAGGCCGCCGTGTTCCACCAGTTCATGACCCCGACCCAGCCGAGCGCCGCGGCGGCGACCGGGGGCAGCGGCTCAAACCACCACCACAAGCACACGAAGCTCACCACGGCGGGCCTGACGGCCGATCCCAACGACGGCCAGGAGCAGGCCAAGGACCTCGGCAGGGTCGCGATGCCCGTCTACTACCCGAAGCTGATCGTCGCCGGCGCGAATTACTGCTACAGCTCGACGGGCAACTGCGACGAGTACCCGAACCCGAACAGCGAGTACATCGGGTCGTACCCACGCGCCTACCAGATCCGTGGCCGCGGCGGCGGCATCTACCCGGCTTACCGGATGACGCTCGTGATCAACTCGGCACTAGGCGAGTACTACGGGATCCAGGGAACGACCTGGCAGCACCCGCCGATCCTCAACAACGTGACCGAGACGCGAAACGTCAACGGCAAGGTGCTCGACCTGTACCAGAACGGCGCCCACGTGAGCCTGGTCGCCTGGCGCACGCCCACCGGGGTGTACTGGATCTCGAACTCGCTGACCGACTCGATCGGCAACGGGCAGATGCTCGCGATGGCCGCGTCGCTGACGAGAGCCCGCTAGCCCCCGCTACCCTCCGGCGCTCGATGCAGGGCCCCCGAAAAGACACGCGTCGATGAACCGACCAGCAGACCGCGAGCCGATCGCGGTGATCGGAACCGGCTACGTCGGGCTCGTCACGGCGGCGGGATTCGCCGAACTCGGCAACGAGGTCTGGTGCGTCGACGTCGACGCCGACAAGATCGCGCGGCTGAAGAATGGCGAGATGCCGATCTACGAGCCCGGGCTCGAGGAGTCGGTTGCGCGCAGCCGCGAGCGGCTGCACTTCTCGACGGAGCTGGCGCCGGCGCTCGAGCACGCGCGGCTGCTGTTCGTCGCGGTCGGCACGCCTCCGACCTACTCGGGCGACGCCGACCTGTCGTCGGTCAACGCAGTCGTTGCCGGGATGCCGGCCTCCGACCGCCACGCGCTGGTGATGAAGTCGACGGTCCCGGTCGGCACCGGCACCGCGATCCAGCGGATGATGGCCGAGCAGGGCAAGAACGGGTTCGCCTACGTCTCGTGTCCCGAGTTCCTCAAGGAAGGGTCGGCGCTCGAGGACTTCCGCAAGCCCGACCGGGTCGTGATCGGCGACGACGGCAACTGGGCCGGCGACGCCGTCGTCGAGCTCTACGGGCCGCTCAACGCGCCGCTCGTGCGGACCGACATCGCCAGCGCCGAGATGGTCAAGCTGGCCGCGAACGCGTTCCTGGCGACCAAGATCTCGTTCATCAACGAGATCGCGAACGTCTGCGAGGAGACCGGCGCCGACGTGCTCGAGGTCGCCCGCGGGATGGGCCTCGACGAGCGGATCGGCAAGCACTTCCTGCGACCGGGGATTGGATTCGGCGGTTCCTGTTTCCCGAAGGATGTCTCGGCGCTCAAGCAGCTGGCCGGCAACTCGGGCTACCACTTTCAGCTGCTGACGGCGGTGATCGAGGTCAACGAGCTGCAGAAGCGGCGGGTGATCGGCAAGCTGCAGAAGCACCTCGGCTCGCTCGTCGGCAAGCGGATCACGCTGCTCGGCCTGGCGTTCAAGGCGCAGACCGACGACATGCGCGAGGCGTCGTCGCTGGTGCTGGCGGCGCGGCTCCAGGCGGACGGCGCGAAGGTCCGCGCCTATGACCCGATCGCGGAGCGCGAGGCGCGCAAGCTGATGACCGGGGTCGAGTTCTCGCCGTCGGCGCTGGATGCGGTGCAGAGTGCCGACGCCTTGATCCTGGTGACCGAATGGCCCGAGTTCGCGGAGCTCGACTGGAGCGAGGTGGCGTCGCGGATGGCCGGTCGGCTGGTGATCGACGGTCGCAACTTCCTGGACCTCGAAGCGGTGCAGGTGGCGGGCCTCACGTACGAGGGGATCGGGCGCTGAGATGCAGGCGTTGATCCTCGCGGGTGGCGAGGGCACGCGGCTGCGGCCACTGACCTCGACGATCCCGAAGCCGGCGGTCCCGCTCGTCCAGCGCCCGTTCATCTCCTACATGCTCGAATGGCTGCGCAGCCATGGCGTCGACGAGGCGATCCTGTCGTGCGGGTTCATGGCCGACCGCGTTCGCAGGGTCCTGGGCGACGGCTCCGGGCTGGGGATCCGCCTGCGCTACGTCGAGGAGCCGCGGCCGCTGGGCACCGGCGGCGCGCTGAAGTTCGCGCAGGACCTGCTCCAAGATCGCTTCCTGATGCTCAACGGCGACGTGCTGACCGACATCGACCTGAGCGCGCAGCTCCGCCAGCACGAGCAGACCGGCGCGCGGATTACGCTCGGCCTGATCGGCGTTGAGGATCCGTCCGCGTACGGGCTCGTGCGGCGCGACGAGGACGGCTCCGTGACCGAGTTCCTCGAGAAGCCGAGCCCGGACGAGATCGACACCAACCTGATCAGCCTCGGCGCGTACGTGATCGAGCGCGAGGTACTCGATTCGATGCCGCCTGCCGGGACCAAGCTGTCGATCGAGCGCGACGTGTTTCCGGGGCTGGTCGGCGACGGGCTATACGGCTTTGAAGCCAGCGGCTACTGGCTCGACATCGGAACACCCGAGCGCTATCTGCAGGCGACCTACGACATCCTCGAAGGTGAGGTCAGGACCGAGGTCGGCCGCGAGGTCGCGCGCGCCGGTGGGGTGCTGCTGGAAGGCGACAGCACGGCGGTTGCCGGCAGCGTTCACGGGCCGGCGCTCATCGGTCCTGGCTGCGTGGTCGCGGCCGACGCGACCGTTGGCGGGCGGACGGTGCTGGGTCAGGGCGCAACCGTCGAGGCGGGCGCCCACATCAACTCGTCGGTGCTGCTGGCGGGCTGCAGCGTTGGTCGCGGCACGCGGCTCAGCGAGTCGATCCTCGGCCCGGGCGTGACGATCGGCGAGCGCTGCCGGATCGACCACGGCGTCGTGCTCGGCAAGGACGTCACCGTCGGGGCCGGCAACACGCTAACCGCCGGGATGCGTATCTTCCCCGGGGTGGAGCTGCCGGCGGGAGCGGTCGCGTTTTGACGGCGGCCACCGACTTGAGCCGAGAGGCGATCGCACAGCTGGACCCGAGCGGTCAGCTGAACGACATCCTCGACCTCCCCGAGCATCTGCGCGATGCGCTGTGGCGGGTCGAGTCCGCGAATCTGACGCCGCAGGACTCGCCGGGCGGGCTGGTCGTCGCGGGGATGGGAGGCTCCGGGATCGGGGGCCTGCTGGCGCGGGCGGTGCTGGGCGATCGGGCTTCGCGGCCGATCGTGTGCGCGCGCGACTACGCGCTGCCGCCGTGGACGACGCCCGACGTGACCGTGCTGTGCAGCAGCTATTCGGGCGACACGGAGGAGACGCTCGCGGCCTACGAGGCCGCGGGGGCGGTCGGCGCGCGGCGGATCGTCTGCACGACCGGAGGACGGCTGGCGCAGGCCGCACGCGGCGACGGCGTGCCGGTGATCCCGCTCCCGGGCGGCTACCAGCCCCGCGTGGCCGTCGGCTACGGACTCGTGGTCGCGCTCGAGGTGGCGGCGCTGGCCGGCGTCGCCGAGTCGCTGCACACCGAGATCGACGTCGCCGCCGCCCACGCCGAAGTGCTCGCCGCGGACTGGGGGCCCGACGCCGCCGAGGACTCGCTCGCGAAGCGGCTTGCGCGCTCGCTGTATGACACGACCCCGCAGATCATCGGTGCCGGACTGACGGCTTCGATCGCCTACCGCTTCAAGACGCAGTTCAACGAGAACGCGAAGATGCCGTGCTTCGCGGCCGAGCTGCCCGAGTTCGACCACAACGAGATCGTCGGCTTCGACGGCGCGGCCGGCGGCCGGTTCAGCGCCGTGCTGCTCGACGACTCCGATCTGCATCCCCGCGTGCGGACGCGGATCGGTTTGACGCAGGCGGCGCTCGAGCCCAACGCGGCCGTCGTCGAGCGCGTGCAGTCGATCGGCGAGACGCGCGTCGAGCGGCTCGTGTCGCTCGTGCTGCTGGGTGACCTCGTGTCGCTGTACGCGGCGATTCTGCGCGGCGTCGATCCGGGGCAGGTCGACGCGCTCTCGAATCTGAAGGCGGCGCTCGCCGAGATTGACGCCCCCGAGCTCGCGGGAACCTAGGCGCGCTCACAAACCTTGACACAACCGTGGTAGGGTTGTGTCCTGATGGAGGCCTTGACGATCAACGAGGCCGCGACCACGACTGGGTGGTCGCCCCGCATGCTGCGCTACGTCGAGCAGGCCGGGCTGGTGGCGCCGGCACGGTCTCCGTCCGGCTACCGGCTGTACGGTGCGGCTCAGCTGCAGCGGCTACGGACGCTGAAGGAGCTGCTGTCGCGGTTTGAGATTGGTCTGTCTGACGTCGCCTTCGCGGCCCGGATCGAGAGCGACCCCGAGCTGCGCGACGCGGTCGCGCGCTGGCTTGCGTCCGAGGCGAAGCGACCCGAGGACGTCGACGCCGAGGACTGGCTGCGATTTGAGCAGGACAAGCACGAGAGGCTGCTGGCCGCCGTTACTTGAGGCCGGCTTGAGAACCCGAGACTTGGAGAGAGCATGACGACGACCGTCCCTGAGACCGACTTCAAAGTCGCCGACCTGTCGCTGGCGGCGTTTGGCCGCAAGGAGATCCAGCTGGCTGAGCATGAGATGCCGGGGTTGATGGCGACCCGGCGCGAGTACGCCGACAGCCAGCCATTGAGCGGGGCGCGGATCACGGGTTCGTTGCATATGACGATCCAGACGGCGGTCTTGATCGAGACGTTGGTCGCGTTGGGTGCCGAGGTGCGGTGGGCGAGCTGCAACATCTTCTCGACCCAGGATCACGCGGCGGCGGCGGTCGTTGTCGGGCCGGACGGGACGCCGGAGGAGCCACGCGGGGTGCCGGTGTTCGCGTGGAAGGGCGAGACGCTCGACGAGT
Source organism: uncultured Solirubrobacterales bacterium (assembly GCA_963756655.1). Lineage (GTDB taxonomy): Bacteria > Actinomycetota > Thermoleophilia > Solirubrobacterales > Solirubrobacteraceae > Palsa-465. Next base: position 36,447 of record CAVWOQ010000017.1, on the reverse strand, counting down.
ATTGGTGGTGCACCGACCAGGCGTTGAGCTGGCCGGGCTCAGACGGCCCGAACATGATCCTCGACGACGGCGGCGATGCGACGCTGCTGATCCACGAGGGCGTCGAGTACGAAGCCACGGGCGCGGTCCCGGACCCGTCGACCGCCGAGTCGGAGGAGCTGGGAGTGGTTTTGGGGTTGCTGGGTCGTTCGCTGGCCGATGATCCGCAGCGGTTCACGCGGATGGCCGCTCAGATCCAGGGCGTGACCGAGGAGACGACGACCGGCGTGCACCGGCTGTATCAGTTCGCTGAGCAGGGAAAGCTTTTGTTTGCGGCGATCAACGTCAACGACTCGGTCACGAAGTCAAAGTTCGATAACAAGTACGGCTGTCGGCACTCGCTGATCGACGGGATCAACCGCGCGACCGACGTGCTGATCGGCGGCAAGGTGTGCGTCGTGTGCGGCTATGGCGACGTCGGCAAGGGGTGCGCGGAATCGCTGCGCGGGCAGGGAGCGCGCGTGATCGTGACCGAGATCGACCCGATCTGCGCGCTGCAGGCGGCGATGGACGGCTACCAGGTCGCGCGTCTCGAGGACGTGCTTGGAAGCGCCGACATCTTCATCACCGCGACCGGCAACAAGGACGTGATCACCGCCGCGCAGATGGCGCAGATGAAGCATCAGGCGATCGTCGGCAACATCGGCCACTTCGACAACGAGATCGACATCGCCGGGTTGGCTGCGATCGACGGGATCGAGAAGATCAACATCAAGCCCCAGGTCGACGAGTGGGTGTTTGAAGGCGGGCGGACGATCATCGTCCTGTCCGAGGGCCGGCTGCTGAACCTCGGCAATGCGACCGGGCATCCGAGCTTCGTGATGAGCAACTCGTTCACCAACCAGGTGATCGCCCAGATCGAGCTGTTCGGCCACGCCGACAGCTACGACAAGCGCGTCTACACGCTCGCCAAGCACCTCGACGAGAAGGTCGCGCGGCTGCACCTCGACGCGCTCGGCGTACGGCTGACCGAGCTGACCCCGTCTCAGGCGTCGTACCTGGGCGTGCCGGTCACAGGCCCCTACAAGTCAGACCACTACCGCTATTGAGGCGCGATGGCGCGGGCGGCGGTTGCACCGCATGACGTAGCCGACCTCGCGCTCGCCGCCGACGGCGAGCAGCGGATCGCCTGGGCCGCCAGTCAGATGCCGGTGCTGGCGCGGATCGCAGAGCGGCTCGGCGACCAGCGGCCGCTCGACGGAATCCGGATCGCCGCCTGCCTGCACGTGACCGCCGAGACGGCGAACCTGCTGCGGGCGCTGAAGACCGGCGGCGCGCAGGTGGCGCTGTGCTCGGCCAACCCGCTCTCGACCCAGGACGATGTCGCCGCTGCGCTCGTGCTGAATGACGGCGTCGAGGTGCGCGCGATCCGCGGCGAGGACCTCGACACCTACGTCGAGCACGTCGTCGCACTGCTCGACGGCAAACCGCAGATCACGCTCGATGACGGCGCCGACCTGCTGGTTACCGCGCACGCGAAGGGCGGCGCGCTCGTCGACGGGCTGATAGGTGGCACCGAGGAGACGACCACCGGGATCGTGCGGCTGCGCCGGCTCGACGACGAGGGCAAGCTTCGCTGCCCGGTGCTGGCGGTCAATGAGGCGCGGACCGAGCGCGCGTTGAACGACCGTCACGGCACCGGCCAGTCGGCGCTCGACGGGATCATTCGCGCGTCCGGGGTGCTGCTTGCCGGCAACACGGTCGTCGTGCTCGGCTACGGCTGGGCCGGGCAGGGGGTCGCGGAGCGGGCCCGCGGCGCGGGCGCCGTGGTGATCGTCTGCGAAGTCGACCCGCTGCGGGCGCTCGAGGCGCGGATGGCCGGCTACGAGGTGATGCCGTCGCTGGAGGCGGCGGCACGCGGGAGCGTGTTCGTGACCGTCACCGGCTCGCGCCGCGTGCTCCGGCGCGAGCACTTCGAGCGGATGAAGGACGGCGCGCTGCTCGCCAACGCCGGGCACTTCGACGTCGAACTCGATCTCGAGGAGCTCGCGGCGCTCGCGACCGGCGGCGCCCGCGACGTCAAACGGCTGGTGCGGGAGTACGCGCTCGCCGACGGCCGGCGCCTCAACCTGATCGCGCACGGGCGGGTCGTCAACCTCGCCGCCGCCGAGGGCCACCCGGCCGCGGTGATGGACGTCTCGTTCGCGCTCCAGGCGCTGAGCGTCGAGGAGCTGGTGCTGCGACACGGCGAGCTCGCGCCCGGCGTCCACCCGGTGGGCGCCGCGATCGACCGCGAGGTCGGGCGATTGAAGCTCGAAGCGCTCGGCGTCGCGATCGACGAGCCCACCCCTGAGCAGGAGCATTACAAGGAGTCCTGGGCCTGAGGTAGCCTCCGATCGATGGAGGCTTTGAGGCTGCGCGGCGGGATCGATCTCGGGGGCACCAAGATCGAGGCGATCGTCGTCGACGACCAGCAGCAGGTGCTGGGCCAGTCGCGCGAACCGACGCCGACCGACGGCGGACCCGCGGACGTCGCCGCGCAGATGGCGCAGGCGCTGCAGGGCGCGGCCAAGGAGGCCGGCGTCGAGTCGTCGGCGCTTGCGGGCGTCGGCGTCGGGTCGCCCGGGGACGTCGACGAAAAGACCGGGGTCGTGGCCCACGCGCGCAACCTGCCCAACTGGGACGGCTCATTCGAGCTCGCGAAGTCGCTGTCGGACACGCTCGGCACCAAGGTGCTGATCGGCAACGACGTCCAGGTCGCCACCGAGGCCGAGTTCGCATTCGGCGCCGGCAAGCCGTACGACTCGGTGCTCGGCGTGTTCTGGGGCACGGGGGTCGGCGGCGGTCTGATCCTCGACGGCAAGCCGTGGCTCGGCCGCGGCGGTGCCGGCGAGATCGGCCACATGGTCGTCAAGCTCGACGGCGCCCAGTGCCCGTGCGGGCGCCGCGGCTGCATGGAGGCGTACGCAGGCCGCGCGGCGATGGAGGCGCGCGCCCGGCGCGAGGTCGAGAAGGGGACCAAGACGGACCTTTTCAAGCTGATGAAGCACCACGGGCGCTCGCGGCTGACGAGCGCGGTCTGGGAGCACGCGCTCGAGGAAGAGGACGAGCTCGCGATTGAGCTGATCGACCGTGCCGTCGAGGCGCTCGGGGCTGGGATCGCGTCCGCGATCAACCTGCTCGACCTCGAGGCGGTGATCATCGGCGGCGGACTTGGGGTTCGCTTCGGGCAGCCGATGGCCGAGCGGATCTCGACCGCGATGCACCCGCATCTGTTCAACGACGACCGGCCGCCGGCTGTCAGGGTCGCGGGGCTTGGCGATCTCAGCGGCGGGATCGGCGCGGCGCTGCTGGTCAGCCGCGCCGACGGCGGCGGTTAGACGACTTCATAACGCTCGGCGCGCTGCGCCTCGCGTTCGGACTCGGTCAGCATCCGGACGAACACGTAGACGAGCGCGATCCCCATCACGACCGACTGCTCGAGCGCCATCGTCAAGCCGGCCATCGACTGGTCCTCGCTCGGCGACAGGCCCCAGTAGTGGGGGTGGTGCTCGTAGAACGGATAGAACGAGGCGGGCGCGAATGCGAGCGCGATCCCCAGCAGGCCGACGAACAGCTTCGTCGACGCCATGTAGGTGATCGGGCCAAGGCCATCGAGCCGCATCCGGCCCCGGATCGGCGACAGGATGTGCCACCAGTAGAGCGCCCCGACGGTGAAGAAGCACAGGTGCTCGAACGCGTGCACGGTCGTGTTCCGGAGCGCCTCGTCGTACATTGCCGGGACGTGCCACGCCCACATGATCGCGATGTAGGCGAAGGCGGCGAACGCGGGATGGGCGAGGTAGCCGGCGCGCCGCTCGATGATCGTCAGCCGGCGGGTGACGGGCCGCAGCAGCACCTTGCTGAGACCCAGGATCAGCAGGATCGGCGCGATGTCGAGCAGCAGGATGTGCTGGATCATGTGCATCACCAGCAGCTGGTCGCCGAGATCGTCGAGCGGCGACACGAGCGCGGCGAGGATCACCAGCAAGCCGGCGGCGAACAGCGCCAAGCGGCCGAAACCCGGACGATGCGGCGATCCGGTCGCGCGGCCACGCCGCCAGGCGAGCAGGTAGAGGATCGCGAGCGCGGCCACCCCGATCAGGACGCTGGGCTCAAACGACCACGCGATCCTAGGTGAAACGTACGGAGCCAACTTGGGCATTGTGCCGCTCGACAAAGCCCCGTGCCATCAATAACCTCGAGTTCAGACAGATCAACCTTCCACATCAGGAGGTCAGGTCGATGCGGATCGAGGTCAAGGGCAGAAATCTGCCCGTTTCGGACGACACACGGGAATATGTCGTCAAGCGCTTCCGCAAGATCTCCAAGCAGGTCTCCGAGCTCGCCGAACTCGAGGTCGAGTTGTCCGAGGAGCGCAACCCGGCGATCGCCGAGTCCCAGGTGGCCGAGGCGACACTCCACCTGAAGGGCGTCACTCTGCGCGCTCGTAGCTCCTCGCGCGACATGCTGCACTCGATCAACATTGTCAGCGAGGAGCTGTCGGTTCAGGTCAAGCGCCACCGCGACAAGCGCCGCCGCAGGCGCGAGGCGCGCGCCGCTGCCGACCCGTCGGTCCCTGGGGACGTGTCGCCCGCCGCGTGAGGCGCTTGGCGGGCGTGCTCCTGGCGGGCACGCTGATCCTGGTCGTTTGCGGTGGAGCGGCGGCGGCGCAGACGGGCCTGCGCGTCCGTGGCGACCGGCTCGTCGTCGGTCCCGGCCGCGGTCAGGTGGTCCAGCTGCGCGGCGTCAACCGCTCCGGGCTCGAGTACGCGTGCATCCAGGGGTGGGGCTTCCTCGACAGCCCGCACCCCGATCAGATCGATAGCCGGGCGATGATCGCGGCGATGAAGAGCTGGGAGATCGACGTCGTGCGGGTACCGCTGAACGAGGACTGCTGGCTGGGCCTGATGACCAAGCCCGGACTCGGTGGGCGACCGTACCGGCGGATCGTCGAGGCGTACGTGCACGAGCTGGTCGCGTCGCACCTATTCGTGATCCTCGACCTGCACTGGGCGGCGCCAGGGCGGGTGCGGGCGGCGGGCCAGCTGCCGATGGCCGACCGCGACCATGCGCCCGCCTTCTGGCGCTCAGTCGCGAGGACGTTCAGAACCGATGGAGATTTGATATTCGATCTGTTCAACGAGCCGTTCGGGATCTCTTGGGGGTGCTGGCTTCACGGCTGCCGCGTCGCTGCGGGTTCGGGCTGGCCCGCTTACCAGACGGCGGGTATGCAGACGCTGGTCGATGCTGTCCGCTCGACCGGGGCGACACAGCCGCTGCTGCTGGGTGGCCTGCAGTACTCGTCTGAGCTCGACGGCTGGGCCTCGCACCTGCCCCACGACCCGCTGCACCAGCTGATCGCGGCGCAGCACAACTACGGCGGCCTGAGCCCGTGTGACGCGGGCTGCCTCGGGGCGGTCGTGGCGACGCAGCGACGCTATCCCGTCCTGATGAGCGAGCTCGGCGAGACCGACTGCGCCGACGGCTACATCGACAGGATGATGGCCTGGGCCGACGCGCACGGGATCGGCTATCTCGGCTGGGCATGGGACGCGACCTCACCGGGGGGCTGGAGCTGCAGCGGCGGCCCGTCGCTGATCAGCTCCTACGACGGCGCGCCGACGCCGTTCGGGGTCGGACTGCGCGATCACCTGCGCGAACTGGGACCGGCGGTGCCAGCCCCCGCGCTACCCTAGCTGTATGTCGTTCCTGGACCGCGCGCTTCGCATGGGCGAAGCCAAGAAGTTCAAGACTTACGAGCAGCGAGTCTCGCGGATCAGTGGCTTCGAGGAGGAGCTGCAGCACTACACAGACGCGGAACTGCGCGAGTCTGCCGACGAGCTGCGTGAGCGCGCCCGCAACGGCGAGACGCTCGACGAGCTGCTGTATGAGTGCTTCGGGCTCGTGCGCGAGGCCGGCAAGCGCTCGATGGGGATGCGCCATTTCGATGTGCAGCTGATCGGTGGCATGGTCCTGCACGACGGCTGCATCGCCGAGATGAAGACCGGCGAGGGCAAGACGCTGACCGCGACCCTGGCCGTGGTCCTGAACTCGCTCGGCGGCCGCGGCGTGCACCTGGTGACCGTCAACGACTACCTGGCGCGCCGCGACGCGATGTGGATGAAGCCGGTCTACGACATGCTCGGCGTGACCGTCGGCGTGCTGCAGAACATGCAGCCCTACGAGGAGAAGCGCGCCGCCTACGCGGCCGACGTCACCTACGGCACCAACTCCGAGTTCGGCTTCGACTACCTGCGCGACAACATGGCCAAGTCGCTGGAGGAGAAGGTCCAGCACGGCGGCCGCCCGAAGCCCGAAGAGGGCAAGTCGCCCTACCACACCTACGCGATCGTCGACGAGGTCGACAACATCCTGATCGACGAGGCGCGGACGCCGCTGATCATCTCCGGCGCGCCTGAGCAGGCCGCCGACCTGTACGCGCAGTTCGCCCGCCTGGCGCCGCGTATGACGCGCGGCGAGACGCCGCTCGGGATGGACCCGCGGAGCAAGAAGGAGTTCGTCGCCGACTTCGACTACGAGATCGACGAGAAGCACAAGACGGTCTCGATCACCGAGCAGGGTGTCTCGAAGGCCGAGCGCTTCCTGCGGATCGACCACCTCTACCGGGCCGAGAACGGCCACCTCGTCAACCACCTGCAGCAGTCGCTCAAGGCCGAGGCCCTGTACAAGCGTGACGACGACTACGCCGTGATCGACGGCGAGGTCAAGATCATCGACGAGTTCACCGGCCGGATTCTCGAGGGCCGCCGCTGGTCCGAGGGCCTGCACCAGGCGGTCGAGGCCAAGGAGGGCGTCAGGGTTCAGGAAGAGAACCAGACGATGGCCACGATCACGCTCCAGAACTACTTCCGGATGTACGACAAGCTCGCGGGCATGACCGGTACCGCCCTGACCGAGGCGACCGAGTTCATGAAGATCTACGAGCTGCCGGTGGTCCAGATCCCGACCAACATGCCGATGGTCCGCGATGACCGCAACGACCAGGTCTACAAGACCAAGGACGGCAAGTGGGCCGCTGTCGCGAAGGAGATCGAGATGCGTCACAAGGCCGGCCAGCCGGTGCTCGTCGGGACGATCTCAGTCGAAGTTTCCGAGCTGCTGTCAAATCAGCTGACCAAGAAGGGCATCAAGCACAGCGTGCTGAACGCGAAGCCCGAGTTCGCCGAGCGCGAAGGCGAGACGATCGCCGAGGCGGGCGCCCCGGGGGCGGTCACGATCGCCACCAACATGGCGGGCCGCGGCGTCGACATCAAGCTCGGCGGCAACCCCGAGCACCTCGCCTCGCTCGAGGTCGCAAAGCTCGGCCTGCAGCCTGGGATGCCCGACTACGAGGAGCACTACGCGAAGGTGCTGCCGGCGATCGAGGCGCGCATCGCCGACCACCGCGAGCAGGTGCTGGACGCCGGCGGCCTGTTCATCCTCGGCACAGAGCGCCACGAGTCGCGGCGGATCGACAACCAGCTGCGAGGCCGCTCCGGCCGCCAGGGCGACCCCGGCGAGTCGCGCTTCTTTTTGTCGGCGCAGGACGACCTCGTGCGGCTGTTCGCCGGCGAGCGGATCTACAAGATCCTCGACCGGCTCGGGACGACCGACGACGAGGGCAACGAGGAGCCGATCGAGGCCGGAATGCTCTCAAAGCAGATCGAGAAGGCGCAGAAGAAGGTCGAGGAGCAGCACTTCCTGATGCGCAAGCACACGCTCGAATACGACGACGTCCTCAACCAGCAGCGCGACGTGGTCTACACCTACCGCGACGAGGTGCTGGAGGGCCGCGACATGTCCGACGCGGGCCGCGAGGAGATCGTCAACGTGCTCGAGCGCATGGTCGAGGAGTACACGGCCGGCGACTTCATCGAGGACTGGGACTACGACGGTCTGATGCGCCGCGTCGAGGAGATCTTCACGCCCAGCGACGAGCTGCAGTCGCTCGACCACACGCGCGTCGATCGCGAGGACCTGACGCTGAGGCTGCAGGAGGAAGCGCTGGCGCAGTACGACCTGCGTGAAGAGCAGCTGGGCGAGGAGCTGATGCGCAACGTCGAGCGGTTCCTGCTGCTGGAGATCATCGACCAGCGCTGGCAGGAGCACCTGTACGACATGGACTACCTGCGCGAGGGCATCCACCTGCGCGGGTTCGCCCAGATCGAGCCGCTGGTCGCGTACAAGAACGAGGGCTTCGACCTGTTCCGTGACCTGATGAACAGCATCTGGACCGATTTCGCGCGGCTGATCTTCCACGTCGAGGTGACGATTCAGGATCCCAACGGCGGGCCTCCGGAGGCGCTGCCGACCAGCCGTCCGAGCCCGGCCCGCAGCTCAGCGACGGGCGGCGGACGGGTCAGCTACTCGGGCGGCAACGCCGGCGTCGCGGGCGCCGGCGCGATGGCGATGGCGGCTGCGGGGGGCGGCGGCGTTCAGGGGTACGGCCCGGAGTATGACGAAGCGCAGGAGGCGCTCGGCGGGCCGCCGGTCGTCGAGCAGCGGCGCGTCGACGAGAGCCAGCAGGTCGGGCGCAACGACCCGTGCTGGTGCGGGTCGGGCAAGAAGTTCAAGAAGTGCCACGGCGCCTGAGCGCAGCGCAGAAGTGCCACGGCGCCTGAGCGCCTGCGCAGAAGCGCCACGCCGCCTGAGCGCCAGCCCTTTGTAACAACTCTGCGTCTTTTGGCCCACGCGAGGCGGTCCGTGCGGGACCCTGGTTCGATCCCGTGCCATATACGTCAGAGATCGAACTCGCCGCCCTCGCTGCCCGGCAACACGGCGTCGTCACCCGCCAGCAGTTGATACGGCTCGGGCTCGGAGAGCGGGCGATCTATCACCGGTGCCGGGCGGGGCGCCTGTTTCGGGTCCATCTCGGGGTCTACGCGGTAGGTCGTCGGCCGAACACACCCCTCGAGCGCGCCAGCGCAGCAGTGCTCGCCTGCGGACCGCGGGCCGCCCTCAGCCATTCCTCAGCCCTCACCCTATGGGGCTTCGACCGCGTCTGGCGGCCGCCCTTGCATGTCACGTGCCCCGACCAACGGCGCAGGCCGTCGATCGTCACCCACCGCGCGCCGGGCCTCACAAAAGCCGACATCCACATCCAGCTGGGCATTCGCGTCACCAGCCCGGCCCGGACGTTTCTCGACTCCGCGCTCGAGCTCGGTGATAAGCGCCTAGCGCGCCTGGCCGCCGACGCCCGCCGCAGCGGCCACCTGCACCTCGACCAGCTGCTCGACGTGCTGGCGCGGTTTCCGTACCACCCCGGGTGCCAACGGCTGCGAAACATCCTTGACGGCCTCGGCTCGCCGACCCGGTCTGAGTTCGAGGCCGCCTTCATACGCTTCTGCGCGCTCTACGGGCTCCCGACCCCGTTGATCAACGTCCCGTTCGCCGGTCGCGAGGCCGACGCCTACTTCGCAGCCGAAAAGGTGATCGTGGAGCTCGACGGCTGGGACTTTCACCGCGACCGCTACTCGTTCGAGGACGACCGTGAGCGGGACGCCAACGCGCTCGCTCAGGGGGCTGTGACGATCCGAATCACATGGGAGCGGATGACCCACGCGGCGCGGCGGGAGGCCGAACGGCTGGCCGCGATCCTGAGCCAAAGACCGCTGCTAGGGTAGATGCCGATGGCTACCGCGCCCACAGAGCCGCTTCCTCAGCGCCTCGCGGCGATCCGCGAGCAGCTCAAGCTGCTTGCGGACTATCTTTGACCCCGCTGAGCTATCCGAGCGCTCCGACGCGCTCGAAAACGAGATGGGGGCTCCCGGCTTCTGGGACGACCAGGAGCGCGCGGCGCGGGTCAGCGCCGAGCACGCCCGCGCGAGCCGCAAGCTGCACGCGTTCCGCGAGCTGGAACGCGACGTCGAGGACTTAGAGCCGCTCGCCGAGCTCGCCGAGGAGGACCCGGAGATCGCGGCCGAGCTCGAGGACCAGGTCCGCGCGGTCGAGGAACATCTGGCCGAGCTCGAGGAGCAGCGGCTGTTCTCGGGCCGTTATGACGCCGGCGACGCGCTCGTGACCGTCAACGCCGGCGCCGGCGGGACCGACGCCCAGGACTGGGCCGAGATGGTGCTGCGGATGGAGATGCGCTGGGCCGAGAAGCGCGGCTTCGATGTCGAGCTGCTGGAGGTATCACCCGGCGAGGAGGCGGGGATCAAATCCGCGACCTTCCGCGTCAAGGGCGAGAACGCCTACGGGCTGTACGGCTCCGAGAAGGGCGTTCACCGGCTCGTCCGGCTGTCGCCGTTTGACTCCGCCAATCGCCGTCAGACGAGCTTCGCCGGGGTCGAGGTGTCGCCGGTCGTCGAGGAGACGGCCGACGTGGAGATCGACGACGACGACCTCCAGATCGACACCTACCGGGCCAGCGGCGCCGGCGGCCAGCACGTCAACAAGACCGACTCGGCGGTGCGGATCACGCACAGGCCGACCGGAATCGTCGTTCAGTGCCAGAACGAGCGCTCGCAGTCGTCGAACAAGGCAGAGGCGATGGCCATGCTACGTTCGAAGCTCCTGGAGCTCGAGGAGCGCAAGCGTCGCGAGGAGATCGCACGCGAGAAGGGGGAGGCGCAGGACGTCAACTTCGGGTCTCAGATCCGCTCCTACGTGCTGCACCCTTACACGATGGTCAAAGACCACCGCACGGACTACGAGATGGGAGACGCAAACAGAGTGCTTGACGGGGACCTCGACGGATTCGTGCGCGCGTACCTGCTGAAGGCGGCGAAATGAGCGTTCGCGACGAGCAGATAAGCGTCCCCACGACGACGCGGGAGCTGCCGACGGCGCCGTATCTAGAGGCGCTCGTCTCCTACGGCTTTCGCGGCTCGGTGCGGTTCCATGTCCCCGGCCACAAGGGGGGACCCGGCGCGGACCCGGGCCTGCGCACCGCGATCGGTGAGCGCGCGCTGGCGCTCGACATCTGCCAGGACATCGAGGGCATCGACCTGGGTCCCTCGCCCACCCCGTATGAGCGCGCCGAGCAACTCGCGGCGACCGCCTATGGAGCCGGCCAGACGTGGTTTCTGACCAACGGAGCTACCCAAGGCAACCACGCGCTGTGCCTCGCGCTCGCCAAGCCCTCGAACCGCGTGCTGATCCAGCGCAACTCCCACGCCAGCGTCGTCGACGGGTTGGTGCTGAGCGGCGGCGTCGCCAGCTTCGTCGCGCCCGAGTACGACGATGAGCTCGGGATGGCGCACGGCGTCACCCCCGACGCGCTGGCCGCGGCGATCGAGCGCACGCCGGGGGTTCAGACGGCGTTCATCGTTTCACCGACCTACTACGGGATGGCCGCCGACATGGCGGGCTGCATCGAGGTCGCCCACGCCGCCGGGGTGGGGCTGGTCGTCGACTGCGCCTGGGGATCGCACTTCGGTTTTCACCCGGCGCTGCCCGACTCGCCGATGCGACTCGGCGCCGACGCGGTCCTGACGTCGACGCACAAGATTGTCGGCAGCCTGACGCAGTCGGCGATGCTGCACGTGGCGGCCGATGGGCTGATCGACGCCGACGAGGTCGCCCGCTGCGTGCGGCTGGTGCGCTCGACGAGCCAGAACTCGCTGCTGCTGGGGTCGCTCGACGCCTCGCGTCGGCAGCTGGCCACGCACGGCGAGGCGCTGCTGGACCGGACGATCGCGGCCTCGGCCAAGGCCAGGCTCGAGCTCGAGGAGATTCCCGGGATCTCGCTGGTAGGTGGGGAGATGGTGGGTCGACCGGGGATCGCCGGCTGGGACCCGCTGCGAATCGTGATCGACGTCCGTGGGACTGGCTGCACCGGCTACGAGATCGCAGCCGAGCTCCGCGCCAGTTACGACATCCATATCGAGCTTGCCTCGCACGCCGCGCTCGTGCTGGTGCTCGGAATGGCCCAGCCGGTTGAGCCGCTGGAACGCTTCACGCACGATTTCGCCGAGACCGTGCGGCGCATCTCGAGGCCGGGGGACGGGTCATCGAGCGCCCAGCGGCCGGCTACGCTGGGGCACCAGACAGTCGTACCGATCCGCGACGCGTTCCTCGGCGAGGCCGAGACCGTGGCGGTCGACGACGCGATCGGCCGGATCTCGGCCGAGTCGATCGCCGGCTATCCGCCCGGGGTGCCGGCGCTGCTGCCCGGCGAGCGGGTGAGCGCCGAGGTGGTCGACTACCTCCGTGAGCTGACGCACGCTGGAGCGCGGCTTCACGGCGCCGCCGACCCGACGTTTGCCACGCTCAGGGTCCTGGCGGGGGGGCTGGCGACCCGGTCGTAGCCAGCGGGCCGCCTTGAGCTCGGTGCCGAGGAGGGCTGGGTGGCGTCGGGATCGTCTTGACGAGCTCCTCGGCTGCGCTGATCAGGCGTATCAGGTAAGCCACGTCCGCCTTCGCGAGTCCGCTGGCATCGACGGGCTCGGTGTCCTGCTGGCCGAGCCACCAGTTCCAGACCGTCACCAGACCATTTACTGAGAGCGAGGCCAGCAAACGGACGCGCAGGTCGTCCGGACTGTCGCCGACATCCCGCGCGAAGGCTAGGGCAAGGTCGTCCTCCAGAAGGGCAAAGCGGAGGCGTCGCCCGGCCGCAAGCGCGTCGTCACTCTCGATGATCGCGCGGCGCTGCCACAGCGTGTCGAGGCTGTCGGCAGCGGCGATCCGCGGGAGTACCTCTGAGAACCAGGCTGTCATGGCGTCGATCACGGTTTCCGTTGCGGCGCGCTCGGTGATCCGCGTTCTCATGCTGGCCCGCGTCGCGTCGTGGAGCTCGAACACGATGTCCTCTTTGGTCCTGAAGTACGCGTGAAGGGTGCTGGGTGCGACCTCCGCCGCGTCTGCGATCTGCGCCAGCGTCGTCCGCTCGAAGCCGTGCTGGGTGAACAGGTCGAGCGCCGTGCGCACGATCGTGTCGCGCTTACGGCGCTTCTTGCGCTCGCGCAAACCTATGGCTGGCTGCGACCGCAAGAACAAGTCGGGCTCTGCCATGGCTATCGAATCCTAGCCACAATTAGAGCCCAGAGATCGATAAGTCTCCGAAATCGAGTACAACTTGCTTTTCTGCCTCGCTTGATGTAATAACTAGGCTGGAAATCAATAATGCGGCTTGCGCCGCAACGATGACCAGGGTTGATGTCAGCACGTGCGGTTGGCTGGGTTGCGTCAGTCGTGACGTTCCGGCTCAAGACACGGGAAGCTTGTGCACGATTTCAAGATGGATGGTGTGACGAGCAAGATCATCGTGCCGGGTGGGAGTGCGTCGATCACCGTCAATTTCAAGCAGAAGGGGGCTTATCGGTATCCGTGCATCGTTCCCGGTCATGCCGAACTCGGGTTCAGGATCATGTGATCAGCCCTGCGCACCAATACGGTGCGCCGTAGTTTTCATAGCGGCGTGCTGCGAGCCATCCGGGGACTCGTTTCGGAGTCGACTCGTCATTGCAGCTGGTCTGGTCGCCGTCGCCGGCCTCGCGCTGCTGCCCGCGGCGGCGTCGGCACACGCGTACCTGATCAGCACAAGCCCGCCGGTCGGTGGCGTCGTCCGATCCTCTCCAACGCGGGTCAGGTTGACCTACGACGAGGGGATCAGCGTTCCGTCGCTTGCGGTGTACAACGCCGCCGGCAGGCGCGTCGACTCGGGAACGGTCACGCACCCGGTTGCCGACACGATCGCGGTGACGATCCCCCATCGCCTCGCAACGGGTACATACACCGTCGCCTGGCGGGTGACCTCCGCCGATACCCACGTCGTCCACGGGGTGTTCACGTTCTCGGTCGGGAGACACGGGAGGGTGGGCGCGCTCGCGGCGAAGCTGCTCGCGCGCGGGCAGGTACCCGGTGGGATCGCGTTCGGCTTCGGCGTGGTCCGTTTCGGCAATCTCATGTTGCTGCTGCTGTGCGGCGGCGGCGCAGCGGCGCTGGTGCTCGTGCTCCGCGACGCACCGGCCGACGTCCGCGCCGTGCTGCTGCGCGCGCTCACCGTGGCGGGATCGCTGCTGGCGCTCCTCGCCGTGCTCGGGCTCCCGTTCGAGGCGGCCGAGGCCGATGGCTCAAGCCTCCTGGGAGGCTTCGGCGCCGGTGCGCTTGCGGTGATACGTCACCAGCGCTTCGGCGAGGTGTGGCTCGTGCGGGCGTGGCTGGCGTTGCTGTTCGCGCTCCTTTCACTGAGCCTCCAGCTCGGCGATCGGCGCTGGCGTACACCGCGTGAGGTCGCGTTGGCCCTGGTGGGCGTGGGCTTGCTGCTGACCGCCACGGAGGCCGGCCACGCGAGTGTGGGCGGTCCGGCGGCGTTTATCGCCGACGGCGCGCACATAACGGCGGCTGCGGCGTGGCTTGGCGGGCTGGTGTTCGTACTGGCGGCCGTCGCGGTGAGTCCCGCGGGTGCCCGCTGGCCGCTGGCGATGCGGAGCGTTCCGAGGTTCTCGCTGCTAGCCATCGTCGCGGTTGCGGTACTCGGCGTCGCCGGTCTCGTAAGCGCATACCTCGAGGTCGGCGCCTGGCGGGGGCTGTGGGACACGACCTACGGCTTGCTGATCCTGGCGAAGGTCGCACTCGCCCTCCCGCTGCTGGCGCTGGGGGCGTTCAACAACCGCGTCTCGGTGCCGGCGCTGCGGTCGGGCGCGGCCTCGCCCGCCGTCCGCGGCCGCTTCGTGAGAGCAGCCGGGACCGAGGTCGTCCTGCTCGCGGTGGTCGTCGGCGTCACGGCAGCGCTGGTCGACGAGGCGCCCGCCAAGAACGCGGTCGTCCCGCTGGAGATCGCCAAGCGAGCCAGCGTGATAACAACGAGCACAGCCGGCCCGTTCACGGCGACCGTGACGGTCTCGCCTGCGCAGATCGGCTACGACACGCTGGACATGTCCGTCACCAGCGCGCGTGTCGGCGTGCCCGCGATCGGCGAGGTCGACCTCGCGGCGGATCCGCCTGCGCGCGGCCTCCCGCCAGTGAACCTGAACGTCGTGCAGCTGTCGCCGACCCGCTTCCGGGTAACGCGGGCGCCGCTGAAGCTGGCCGGCACATGGCATCTGGTGATGACGGTCCGGACCGCCCTCACCGAATGGCTGACAAGGTTCCCGGTCAGGATCCAGGCGGGTGGCCGCCGATGAGCGCAACGACAGTCAACCGCCCGTGGCTGGTCGTCCAACTTGGCCTGATCGCTGCCGCGTTAGCGGCGGTGATCGTCTTCACGGTCATCACGCCGACCCCTCCGCCGCCGCGCTTCACTCCGGCTACTTTGGGCGACCAGCCGGCCGGCGCGGTGGTGCTCGCCAAGGAGGACGGGGGCCTCGCGGTGGGGCTCGCGGCCGCACCGCGCCATGGCCAGCTGCTGATGGTCGCGACCGTGTTCGGACAGAGCGGCGGCGGCGCCGCGAAGCTCCACCCCAGGATCGTGATCACGACGCGCGGCGGCCAGCGCATGACCGCGGAGGCGACCGCCTGCACCGCGGGATGCTACGAGGCGGCGTTCGACACCGCGGCGGTCCCGGAGCGCGCATCGGTCACGTTCAACGGCGCCGGCCGCGTGGACTTCACCTTCCCAGCCCACGGGCCGAGTGCGTCGGCGCTCCGGCTGGTGCGGGAGGCCGAGGCCGAGTACCGGCAGCTCCACTCGCTGGTCACGCACGAGCGGCTGGCGTCGAGTCCCACGGAGGTCGTGTACACGACGTACTACGCGGTCGCGCCCCACAAGCTGCGGTTCGACGTAGATGGCGGAGACGACTCGATCATCATCGGAAACCGACGGTGGGACCGCGCGCCCGGTGGGAGGTGGCAGTCATCGCCGCAGGAGCCAATCACGCCGATCGTCCCTTACTGGACGCCTCTGGTTCAGGACGCGACGATCCTCGGGACCGCCGTGGTGCAGGGCCAGGCCTGCTGGGTGATCTCGTTCGCAGACCCGCAGACACCAGGGTTCTTCACGATCTACGTCGACAAGTCAAACCATCGCACGCTTGAGCTGGAGATGACCGCCGCCGCGCACTTCATGCACCACGTCTACGGTCCGTTCAACGCCCCGCTGAAAGTTCAACCGCCGGCACCCGGGCCGTAGCCCCGACAGCCTGCCCATGTACCTATGGTGCCGTGTGTGTACGGTGATTAGATGCTCGACGCCGCTACGAAGGACGCCGTCGCACGTGCCCTGATCGAGGATATAGGCACGGGCGACGTGACGACTGTCGCGACCGTGCCCCCCGACGCGCGCGCGAGCGCGCTGATCACCCAGAAGGCGCCCGGGGTGGTATTCGGGCTCGACGCCGCCGAGCAGACGTTCAGGGCGCTGGATCCCGACGCCACCGTAGAGCGCATCGTCGACGAGGGGGTATGGCGCGAGCGCGGGGAGGTGCTGCGCGTGGAGGGCCGGGCTCGAGCCCTGCTGAGCGCCGAGCGCACGGCGCTCAACTTCCTGCAGCGGCTGTCAGGGGTCGCGACGCTCGCGGCCCGCTGCGTGGCCGCCGTCGAGGGAACCGGGGCCCGGATCCTCGATACGCGCAAGACGACGCCGGGGCTGCGAACGCTCGAGAAGGCGGCCGTCGCCGCCGGCGGCGCGACCAATCACCGCGCGGGGCTGTACGACGCGATCCTGATCAAGGAGAACCACGCGACGATCGCCGGTGGGGTCGGCAAGGCCGTCGCGCTCGCCGATCAAGGCGCGCCAGGGCTCGCGCTCGAGGTCGAATGCCGGACGCTCGCAGAGGTCGACGAGGCGCTAGCCGCGAGCGCACCGCGGATCCTGCTCGACAACATGACGCCTGACGAGCTGCGTGAGGCAGTCGCGCACGTGGGCGGCCGCGCCGAGCTCGAGGCGAGCGGTGGCGTGACGCTCGAGACGCTCAGGGCCGTCGCTTCGACCGGCGTAGACTTCATCTCAGTTGGTGCGTTGACGCACAGTGCGCCGGCGCTTGACCTGTCTCTGATCCTCACGCCCCTGCCATGAACCTTCCGATGCTGGGCGCTACCGACGCGCCCCTGCTGCTTGAGAACATCCCCGCGCTGCAGGAGGAGGTACGCGCGCTGACGGACGCCCGCGGCGCTGTGATCCTGGCGCACAACTACCAGCTGCCCGAGATCCAGGACGTCGCCGATTACGTCGGCGACTCGCTTGGGCTGTCGCAGGAGGCCGCGCGCGCCGACGCGGACACGATCGTCTTCTGCGGCGTGCACTTCATGGCCGAGACGGCTTCGGTCCTGTGCCCCGACAAGCGCGTGCTGATCCCGGATCTCGATGCCGGTTGCTCGCTGGCCGACTCGATCACCGCCGCGCAGCTGCGCGACTGGAAGGCCGCGCACCCGGATGCGATCGTCGTCATGTACGTCAACACAACCGCCGAGGTCAAGGCCGAGACCGATTACTGCTGCACGTCGGCCAACGCGGTCGCGGTCGTCGAGCACATCTATCGCGAGCACGGCGACGACACGGAGATCCTGTTCGGCCCCGACATGTTCCTCGGGGCGTACGTGGAGAAGACGCTGGGGCGCTCGATGCACGTCTGGGACGGCGAATGCCATGTCCACGCGGGGATCAAGCCCGAGCACATCACCGCTGTGCGCGACGCGCATCCCGGAGCCGAGTTCCTGATCCATCCGGAATGCGGCTGCTCGACGAGCGTCATGGAGTACGTCGCCGCCGGCGACATCGCCGCCGACGGGGTCCGGATGCTGTCGACCGGCGGGATGCTCGCGTACGCGACCGGGCTCGAATCGGCACACGCGGGCGGCACCGCGATCGTCGCGACCGAGACCGGGATGCTGCACCCGCTGCGCCTGGCCGCCCCCGGGGTCGATTTCGTGGCTGCCAACGAGGCCGCCCACTGCCGGTACATGAAGATGATCACGCTGCCGAAGCTGCGCGACTCGCTTGCCGATGACGTCTATGAGGTCAAAGTCCCGGCCGAGATAGCCGATCGAGCGCGGGTCCCGATCGAGCGGATGGTCTCGATCAGCTGAGGACCTGGTCCTCGTACAACAGCATCCCGCGCTGGACCACCGCCTGTACCGCCGGCATCGTCTGGCGCTTGCGCCCGAACTCACCGGGCGTGTAGCAGTGCACGTCGGCGGGACTTCCCATCTCGAGTGCGTCCCACAGCGCCGATGCCTGATAGACGCGCTCCAGCCACGGCATCCCATCGAACGCCTCGGAGACCAGCACGAGCACGTATTCGGGCCCGCGTTCGCGCTGTGGCAGCGCCCCGTGAGCATCATCGACGCGCGCGCCGCCGAGCAGCGCGACCTGAATCGGCCAGCGGTCACTCACGCGGCTGAGGTAACGCTGGAGCTCACTCAGATTCAGCGGCGGACTGGCGTGCACGTTTCGATTCTCCGTCCTCGGCGGCACGGTCGTCAATAACGCGCGACGGCGCCGATCATCCGGCTCTCGATTGTGATCGCCGTCCAGTTCGGTGGCCCGTCGATCAGGAATCCGAACGCGAGCGTGTGGCCGCTCCGGCTCTGGCAATAGCCCGCGAGATTTGTGACGTTGTTCAGGGTTCCGGTCTTCGCGATGCACCGTCTGACCGCGGCGGTCTTGAGCCCGACCGTCTGAACGGTCCCGTTGACGCCGACGGTCGGCAGCGATGCCGCGAGTTCGTCGCCGATCGTCGTATGCCAGACCTCTCGCAGCAGGTCGACGATCTCCAGCGGCGAGGTGCGGTCGTTGCGCGACAGGCCGGAGCCGTCGAGGATCCTCGGGTGTAGCCCGTATTGGGCGGCGATCGTCGAGCCGATCACGTGCGCGCCCGCCGAAAGCGTGCCGCCCTTGCCGAACAGGACGCCGAGCTGCTTGGCGAACAGGTCGGCGTACAGATCGTCGGACGGGACATCCATCAGCCTCGTCATCACCGACATCGGCGGCGAGTTGACGATCGCGAGCAGCTGGGCCTGCGGCGGGGT
This sequence comes from uncultured Solirubrobacterales bacterium, assembly GCA_963756655.1. GTDB lineage: Bacteria > Actinomycetota > Thermoleophilia > Solirubrobacterales > Solirubrobacteraceae > Palsa-465. The sequence continues at coordinate 17,577 of CAVWOQ010000017.1, read as the reverse complement.
GGTGGCCGTGTGCTTCGATGCCCGGGCCGCGATCCGTGCTCCGCGCATCGTCAACACGAACTCGCGGACGGCGAACTCAGCCGGGCCGACGCGCTTGAGCGCCGAGCCGTGGTCGTAGGTCAGGGCGCTCATCTGACCGCCGTAGTCGGGCGTGTCTGGTGCGTAGTTGGTCATCAGGCCGCCTCGCCGGCGGTCGAACAGGGATTCGTCGGCGTACACGAAGCCGGTCACCCGCTTGATCCCCTTCGCCTTGAGCTGGTTGACGAGCACGTTCGGATTCGAGCCGTAGCCGTGCTCCCAGACCTGGTTGAAGGCCTGGTCGCCGAACGTCGGATCGCCCCCACCGCGCAGGTATAGGTTCCCGTGCCAGACGCCGTGCGCGAGCCTGCCGGTTCCGAGCACGTCGGTGTGCAGTCGCGCGTTCGGACCCAGGATCCGCAGCAGCGCGACCGTCGTATAAAGCTTTTCGACCGATGCCGGTGGTCGTCCGACGTCGGCGCGGCGCTCAAACAGCGAGTCGCGGGCGTCGAGGTCGTAGACGAACGCGCCGCTCTGCGGGCCGGCCGCCTGCATCGCCTTCGACAGCGTCGCCTCGAGCTGCTGTTCCGGGGCCGTCTGCGGCGCCGCCGGGCCGGGGGCGAGCGGCGGTTTAGGCCTCCGGTGGGCAGCAGCGCCGTTCGGTGGCGGAACCGGAACCGGAACCGGCGGCCCCGCGTTGACCTGATCGTCGCTTTTGCTGGTGTGGCTGAAACTACCGAACCCGGCGAGCGTGATCGCCGCGACGCCAAGGGCAAACAGGAGGCCTACGGCGAGCCAGTGTCTCAGGCGCTCTCCAGCTCCTCCACGGTGTGCGGACCGACGCACGCGACCGAGAGCTCATCGGCGATCCCGGCGGCCACGCTGCGGACCTCGTCGAACGTGACTTCATCGAGCAGCGCGATCGTCATGTCAGGGTCGACGTCGTCTGAGCCGAAGACGATCGTCTGCTGAGCCGCGTAGCGGGCGACGGCACCGCTGTTCTCGAACGCGATCGCGCGCGCACCGGCAGCGAACGCGCGGGCGCGCTCGACTTCGCTCTCGGTCGGGCCGTCGACCCGCAGCTCGGTGACGATGTCCCTCATCCGACGGTAGGCCTCGATGCACTTGGCCGACTCGAGCCCGGCCGACAGCTGCAGTATCCCGACATCGGAGTAAGCATGGGGGAAGGCGCTGACGGAATAAGCGAGTCCGCGCTGCTCGCGGATCTCGTCGAACAGCCGTGAGCCCATAGACCCGCCCAACAGCGTCGAGTAGATCGCCAGCGCGGCGCGCTCACGCGGCAGCGTGACGTCGACCGACGGGCGGTAGGAGAGACGCAGATGCGACTGGTTGGAGTCGCGTTCGCGCACCAGCACCCGCGGCACCTGCCCGGGTGCGTGTTCGTATGAGTCGGGTACCGGCCGCTCCTGGAAGCGCTCGAACAACGCCTCGAGCGTCCCGTCATCCGACAGGCCGTCGAGGTTGCCGACGGCGAACGCGCCGCCGTTGGCCGGCGACCAGCGGCGCGAGCGGAAGGCGACGATCGCATCGCGAGTGAAGGTGTCGCGGATGTGCTCAGTCGGACCGAGCACCGGGCGCCCGAGCGGGTGGTCGCCGAACACGGCCTCGTCGATCAGGTGCTCGGCCATCACCGACGGCTGATCGTCGGCGCGGGCGATCTCCTGTACGACAACGCCACGTTCGCGATCCATCTCCTCCTGGTCGATCCGAGGGCGGGCGACGAAGTCGGTCAGCAGGTCCGCCGCCTCCATTGCCTTGGTGGCGCGGGCGGTGATGTGGAACGCGACCAGATCGTGGCTCGTGTACGCGTTCAGGACGGCCCCGATGCGCTCTGCGGCCTCGTTGACATCGCGGTAGGTCGGGTACTTCTCGCCGCCCTTGAACACGAGGTGCTCGAGGAAGTGGGCCATGCCGTTCTCGTCGGCCTGCTCAGTGCGGGCGCCCGCATCGAACGCCACCAGAATCGTCACCGCTCGCGTCCCGTCGACGGCGATGCGATGCAACCGCATGCCGTTTGAAAGCGTGGATTCGGTTATCGATGGCATGGCGTTTGCAGAACGGTAGCGGGCGGCTACCCCGCACGGGCCGCCAACCGGCCGCCCACGGGCGCGTTAAGCCGCTCTTTAGGGAATAGCCCTGCAAATCGCCTTGCAAGGGCCCACCGAAGGGACACGCCGGATTGGGTGTCGGTACGCTGCGCGCACCCAATGGCTACTTCATCGAGAATCCTCAAGGGCGGACTGCGCCGTAGCGTTGCCGACCCCATCGCCCATCCCGGCCAACCCCCAGAGCAGCCCGCCGCGCGCCGGCGGGTGATCGAGTTTCGCGGCGTCTCCAAGCTCTACGCCGGCGACGTCGGTCTCGATCAGGCGACGTTCGCCGTCGATCGTGAGGAGTTCGTGTTCCTCGTCGGCGCGACGGGATCCGGCAAGTCGACGTTGATGCGTCTGCTGATCAGGGAGCTAGAGCCGACCAGCGGCACGATCCGAGTCTCCGGCCGCGATCTGAGCGAGGTCACGCGCAAGAAGATCCCCTACTACCGGCGCAACATCGGCGTGGTCTTCCAGGACTTCAAGCTGCTGCCGAATCGCACGGTGCACGACAACGTCGCCTACGCGCTGCAGGTCACGGGCTCTGGGCGCCGGGAGATCCGCGCCAAGGTGCCCGACATCCTGCGGTTGACCGGGCTCTCGACCAAGCTCCACAACTACCCGGACCAGCTGTCGGGCGGCGAGCAGCAGCGCGTCTCGATCGCGCGCGCGTTCGTCAACCACCCGCCGCTGCTGCTGGCCGACGAGCCGACCGGCAACCTCGATCCGGAGACGAGCATCGACATCATGCGGCTCCTGTACCGGATCAATCGCACGGGCACGACCGTGCTGGTCGCCACCCACGATGCGGCGATGGTCGACAAGATGCGCCGCCGCGTGCTCGAGCTCTCGCGCGGCCGGATCGTTCGCGACGAGGCCGCCGGCTTCTACACCCGCGACGAGAGCACGCGCGAGTTCGCCCACCGGTTGCGCGCTCCTTCGACCCGTCCGCCGGGTCTGCAGTAGATGAAGGTCGGGTTCTTCCTCCGCGAGGCGGTCCGCGCGACGCGCCGCAGCGCAGCCCCGAGCTTCGCGGCGCTCGCGACAGTGCTGGTGACGATGCTGGTGCTCGGCGTGTTCATCCCGATCGTGCAGGCGACCAACGGCGCCGCCAACAGCGTCCGCAGCCGGGTGCTGGTCGACGTCTACATGAAGACCAGCTCGACGACCGCCGACGAGGCCCGCGTCCGCAACGAGCTGCTGGCGATCCCGCACGTCAAGTCGCTCCAGTTCGTCTCCAAGTGGCAGGCCTACGACCAGCAGGCGAAGCTCGATCCGGCGGCGTATCAGCTGCTCGGCACCAACCCGCTCCCGGACACGTTCCACGTGATCCCGGACAACCCGGCGAACGTGCTGGCGGTTCGCAACTCGCTGATGCCGAACGGGCAGATGATCGACCCGTCGATCCAGAGCGTCTCGAACAGGCGCAACGACACCAAGAAGATCCTCGAGGTCACGAACCTGGTCACGATCACCGCCGCCGCACTGACCATCCTGTTGACGATCGCATCGGTGATCCTGATCGCCAACACGATCCGCCTGTCGCTCTATGCCCGGCGGCGTGAGGTCGAGGTGATGAAGCTCGTCGGTGCGACCGACTGGTTCATCCGCTGGCCGTTCGTGATCGAGGGGGTGGTGGTCGGCGCGGCCGGAGCGCTGCTGGCGCTCGCGGTGCTGGCGTTGGCGAAGTTGCTGCTGCTCGATCCGCTGGCCAGCGATTGGACGCTGATCGCGGCGCCGAAGACGATCCCGTTCCCGGCGCTCGTGGCGGTTCTGATGTGTGCCGGCGTGGGCGTGTCGGCACTCGGCTCGGGCATCTCGCTGCGGCGCTTCCTGCGCGTCTAGCTGTTTCGCGGACCGCCAGACCGGCGGACTCGCGGCATCCGGCGGCTACCCTCATCTCAGCATGTTCGCGCAACGTTCACGGGGCCCGCGGCGAGCTGTAATCGCCGCGGTCGCACTCATCGCCCTCGTCATCGGGTTGCTGTTCGGCGGGCACCCAAGCTGGCTGCCCAGCCCGTTGCGCAGCGTGTTCGTGCAGTCCAACAGGCAGGATCAGATCGTCGACGAGGTGCTCGGGCTGCTGCAGAGCGAGTACTACCGCCCGGTCAACCGCAGCCAGCTGATCAACAAGGGTCTGGCGGCGGCGGTCGCGAGCCTCAATGACCCGTATTCGCACTACTTCGATCCGATCGACTACCAGTCGTTCGAGGACCAATCCAACCCGCACCTGTCGGGGATCGGGATCGACGTCCAGACCGAGCCGCAGGGCCTCGAGGTCGTCGACGTGTTCGAGGGTTCGCCGGCCGCGATGGCAGGCCTGGTTCGCGGCGACGTGATCACCCACGTCGGCTCGACCTCGCTGGCGAACCGCTCGGCGAGCTTTTCGGCGGCGCTGATCAAGGGGCGGGCCGGATCCAGGGTGACGCTGACCGTTCAGTCCGGGCACCACTCGCGCGTCGTGTCGATCGTCCGCGCCGACATCACGGTGCCGGTCGCGAGCAGCCGGATCCTCAACTACCACGGCCACAAGATCGGCTATGTGCAGCTGACCAGCTTCACCGCCGGGTCCGGAGCGCAGGTCCGCAGTCAGGTCGAGTCGGTCCTCCATCACGGTGCCCAGGCGCTGATCCTCGATCTTCGCGAGAACGGCGGCGGGCTGTTGGAGGAGGCGGTCAACACCGCCAGCATCTTCATCCCCAACGGGACGATCGTCTCGACCGACGGTCGCGCGCAGCCACGCCAGGTCTACCTCGCCAAGGGCGGCGCGATCTCGGCCAAGATCCCGATGGTCGTGCTGGTCGATCACGGGACCGCGTCGGCGGCCGAGATCGTGACCGGCGCACTCCAGGACCGGGGACGGGCGAAGGTCGTCGGCACCCACACCTACGGCAAGGGGGTGTTCCAGGAGATCGACCCGCTCCCCAACGGCGGCGCGCTCGACTTCACGGTCGGCGAGTACTTCACCCCCAACGGTCACAATCTCGGCGGTGGCGGCGTGCGCCGCGGAGCCGGGATCAAGCCGAACGTGTACGCGTACACGAATCTGAGCTCGAAGGTCGACACCGCGCTGCGGACCGCCGAGCAGACGGTCGACTCCGAGATCAAGTGAGCCACACAACCGGCGATTCGCGCCCCGCGGCGCGGGTCGCAGTCCTGCGGCGCAAGGGCAAGTTCCTGGTCGCCGAATCGTTCTTCGAGCCGGGCCCGCAGGTCGCCGTCAGCCGCGATCGCAAGGCCGACGTCGGCGATCTGGTGGTCGTATCGGCCGGCGCGGCCAATCGCCGCGGCTCGCGACGAGCCGTGATCTCGCGGCGGTTGGGACGCCCGGACGTGGCACGCGACGTGATCGAGGCGCTGATGCTCCACCGCGGCCTGCGGCGGTCATTCGATCCGGCCGTCGAGCACGACGCGCGCGATGTCGCCGGGGCGGCGCTCGAGGTCGGCACGCGACGCGATCTCCGCGATCTGCCGACGTTCACGATCGACCCCGCGAGCGCGCGTGATTTCGATGACGCGATCTGCGCAGAGCAGCTAAGTGACGGCTCCTGGCGCGTCTGGGTCCACATCGCCGACGTGTCGGCGTACGTGACGCCGCGCTCGGCGATCGACCGCGAGGCGTACCGCCGCGGGACCAGCGTCTACGTCCCGGGGGCGGTCGAGCCGATGCTCCCCGGGCGGCTGTCGAACGACGTCTGTTCGCTGGTCGAAGGCTCAGACCGGCTCACCGTGACCGTCGAGATGGTGGTCTCCGAGGACCAGCGGATCCGTTCGAGTTCGATGTACCGCTCGGTGATCCGGTCGGTGCAGCGGCTCGACTACGACCGTGTCGACCGGATCTTCGCCGGCACCGAGCGGGCCGCCGAGCCGTGGGGGGCGCCGCTGGCCGCGGCTCGCGCGGCGGCGCGAGCGCTCGGACAGCGGCGCGACCGTCACAAGGCCGTGGTGCTGGACTCTGCCGAGCCCGATTTCACCTTTGACCGGGAGGGCAACGTGGTCGGCTCGACTCTCGTCGCCCAGACCGAGTCGCATCGCCTGATCGAGCAGCTGATGATCGCCGCCAACGAGCAGGTCGCGGGCTTCCTAGAGCAGCACAAGATCCCGACGCTGTTCCGCGTCCATGAGCGGCCCGAGGCGAGCTCCGTCGAGCGGCTGATCGATCAGCTCGCGTCGCTCGGCGTGCCGACCCCGCCGGCGCCGAAGGACCACATCACGCCGCAGCAGGCCAGCGACCTGGCGGGCGAGGTGTCGGCGATGGTGGCCGACTGGGTGGGGCGCACAGGTCGTGGCGCGAGAGCGCTGAACAGCCTCGTTCTGCGCTCTTTGAAGCAGGCGTACTACGACCCTCGCAACCTCGGCCACGCCGGCCTGGCGTCGCCGCGCTACTGCCACTTCACGTCGCCGATCCGGCGCTATCCGGACCTGATCTGCCACCGCGGGTTGCTGTCGGCGGTCGCCGGCGAGCCCGCCCCCGACGCGTCGTGGGTAGCGGCGGCCGGCCCCTGGACTTCGGCGCGCGAACGCGAGGCGATGACGATCGAGCGCGACGCCGACGACATCGCGGGCTGCTTCCTGCTCGAGCGCGAGCTGTTCGAAGCGGGAGACCGGGGGGCAGTGTTCGAGGGCGAGGTGATCGGCCTGATTGGCGCCGGCGCTTTTGTCGCCTTCGGCGATGGGCTCGCGTACGAGGGGATGCTGGCGGTCCGGCGGATGCGCGGCGATTGGTGGGAGCTCAATGAGCAGGCGACGGTGTTGGTGGGGACCCGGAACGGCGGCGCGATCAGGCTCGGGGATCCGATCGCCGTCCGCGTGGGGCAGATCGACGCGCCGCGGGGTAGGGTGGATCTGCTGCCCGCGGTGGCGGGCGAGGACTACGACTGATGGCCAAAGGACGCAAACGCAAAGCATCTGCTGGCGACGTCGCGACCAACCGGCAGGCGTCGTATCGCTTCAACCTGCTCGAGCGCTTCGAGTGCGGGATCGTGCTGACCGGCACCGAGGTCAAGTCGCTGCGGGAGGGCAAGGCGCAACTGAAGGATTCATACGCGCAGGTCCGCGACGGCGAGATCTGGCTGATGGGCGTCTACATCCCGCCCTACGGCCCGGCGGCCGGCGACAACCACGATCCGGAGCGACCGCGCAAGTTGCTGCTGCACCGCGAGCAGATCGATCGGCTGATCGCCCGCACCCAGGAGCGCGGGCTGACGCTCGTGCCGACCCGCATGTACTTCGCGGGACCGCGGTCGCGCGCCAAGGTCGAGATCGCGCTGGCGAAGGGCAAGGACCTGTACGACAAGCGCCAGACGATCCGCACACGCGAGATGGCGCGCGACGTGCAGCGAGAGCTTCGCGAAGTCGGACGCTGAGCCGACAGCCCGTTGGCGTTTCAAGCTGCGTGAAAGCGCCCGGACCCGGGTAGCACGATTGCATGACTATTGGTACATCCATCGTTCTGATCGCAGTCGGCGCCATCCTCAAGTGGGCGGTGACCGCACAAGTGAACGGAATCAACCTGCAGACTGCGGGAACCGTGCTGTTCGTGCTCGGGATCATCGGCCTGGTGCTGTCCGTGATCTACACGTTCTATTGGTCACGAGCGCGCACGACGACCACGACCGTTCCGGTCGACCAGCGCGACACGCGTTACTAGGCCGTTTGGCGCGGCGCCTCCGCTCGCGCGGGGATGACCGTGTCCACCAAGCCGGTGACGACGTCATAGACATGCCCTGAGACTGTGATCCGTGCTGAGATCGCCGCCGCGGACCGAAGACGCTCCACATCGCGCGTCACGGTCGCGGCGGGATCGAGCACGGCATGGTCGCGGAGCGAAGACTCGTCGGCGCCGATCCGCTCCGCGTAGCGGCGGCGGAATCCGTCGTCGGCGAGCGCTCCGCTCCCGCACTGGGTGTGATGGATGACGGCAACCTCGAACAGAGGGCCGTCGGGTAGGACGCTCTCGGCGAGCTGGCCGATGAAGGCGACGTCGTTGATCACCTCCGGGGTGACGCGCCCGCCGACGTTGCGGACGACCATCGCATCGCTGAGGCCGAGGCCGAGGAAGTGCGCTGGGTCGACACGCGGATCGAGGCACGTCACCACAAACAGGCGCAGGTTGGGGAACACGACGGCGCCGTGGTGGCCACCGGCGGCGGCAAACGCGCGGTTGCGCTCGAGCGCGGCCTCGATGCCGTCGACGCCGGACTCACCTGGGTTGGTCAGCTCAAACCCGTTGCTCATCTCTTTGTCTCCTTAGCTCCTGGCGGCTGCCGTCGCGGGCGAGCCGCCTGCCAGCACCTGCGCCGCCGGCGGCTGGGCGGGGAGCAACGCTAGCGCCATCACCGCCCCCGCGGCTGCAACACCCGCGGCGAGGAAATTGGCGGCGTGGAAGCCGCTGAAGAAGGCCGAGCTCGCGGCGTCGTGGATCGCCGCGGCGAGCGCCGGATGCCCGCCGTGGCCAAGCCTGCTCGCGACCGTGAGCGCGGCACCGACGGATGCGTGCGCGGTCTGTGCGACGGTCTCCGGGAGCCCGCTCGGAAGGGCGTCGGTGAGTCGGCCGGCGTACAGCGAGGCGTAGACGCTGCCGATCACGGCGACGCCGAGCGTGCCGCCCACGAGGCGCGTGGCGTCGTTGACGGCGGACCCGATGCCGGCCTTGGCTCTCGGCACGACGCCCATGATCGCCTCGGTCGCGGGCGCGCTCGTGAGGCCCATGCCGGTCCCGAGGACGACCATCTGGGCCGCGATCGTCAGGTAGCTCGTGGTCGCCGACGTGGTCGTGACCCAGAGGTAGAACGCGGCCATCAACGTCAGCCCTGACGTGACTATCAGCTTCGTGCCGAGTCTCACCGCGAGCCTGGCTCCAACGATCGAGGCGATCGCAACGCAGGACGCGACCGGTAGGAGGCGGACGCCGGTCGACAGCGGCCCGTAGCCCTTGAGGAACTGGAAGTACTGAGTGACCAGGAAGATGAACCCGGACAGCGCGAAGAACGAGATCGCCACCGAGACGCTGGCGGCCGTGAAGCGCGGATTGCGGAACAGGCTCAGGTCGAGCATCGGCTCCTCCGTGCGCCGCTCCCAGGTCACGAACGCGGCCGCCAGGATGGCGGTCAGCGCGAAGCTCCCGATCGTCCGCGTGCTTGCCCAGCCGTGGTCCGGAGCCTCGATGATCGTGTATACGAGCAGCCCGATCGTCGCGCTCGACAGCGTGAACCCGGCGAGGTCAGCGCGCGGCGCGCGCGGATCCCGCGAGGTTGGAACGTAGCCGGCGACGAGCGCGCCCGCGATCGCAGCGACGGGAACCATCGCGAAGAAAATGCTGCGCCAGTCAAACAGCTGCAGCAGCCAGCCGCCGACGATCGGCCCGAGCGCGATCGCCACGCCGGTGATCGCGCCCCACAGACCGATCGCCAGTGCACGCTCCCGGCGCTCCGTGAACACGTTTGTGAGCAGCGACAGCGTCGATGGGAACACCATCGCCGCGCCCACGCCCATCACCGCCCGGGCTGCGATCAGCTCGCCGGGACTATTGGTAAGCGCGCCCGCCAGGCTCGCGAACCCGAACACCGACAGGCCGGCGAGCAGCATTCCCTTGCGCCCGAACCGGTCCGAGAGGCTGCCCGCTGCCAGCACCGATCCCGCGAACATCAGGTTGAACGCATCAACGACCCACTGAAGTTGCGAGTTGGACGCGTGCAGCTCGCGCACCAGCGTCGGCAGCGCGACGTTGACGATCGTCGTGTCGAGGTTGATCACGAACGCCGCCAGGAGCAGCGAGCTCAGGATCAGGGGCGGGCGTTTCATAGTTCCTCCAGAGGCTCGTCCGAATACATGCGAACGGAGTTCTAAAGCATCTAGACAAGAAAGTCAAGTTATAACTTGAGAATCTCTACCGCATGATACAGTTAGTCGCCCATGCGGTCCTACGACGAATACTGCGCGATCGCGAAATCGCTTGACGTGGTCGGCGACCGGTGGACGCTGTTGATCGTCCGCGAACTCGCGCTGCGGGGGGCGTGCCGCTATACGGACCTGCGTAACGGGCTGCCGGGGATCGCGACCAACCTGCTGGCCGAGCGCCTGCGGGAACTCGAGCACGCCGGCGTGATCGAACGTGAACAGGCGCCGCCGCCGATCGCCACGACCCTGCTGCGACTGACCCCGCGTGGTGAGCAGCTGCGGCCCGTGCTCGAGGACCTGGTCCGCTGGGGCGTTCCGCTGATGACCGAGCAGAGGCCCGACGATGCCGTCCGAAGCCACTGGCTCGCATGGGCGCTCGAGCTGATGCTGACCGACCTCGAGCCCGATGCTCCGGCGGCAACGATCGAGCTGCGGACCGGCGACGAGCCGATCGTGCTCGAAGCCCGGGACGGCGCGATCAGGGTCAGGCTCGGCCCAGCCGACGACGCCGACGTGACGCTCGAGGGACCGCCGAAGCCGATTCTCGGAGTGCTGCTAGGGCTGCTGGAGCTCACGGATGCGTACGACCGTGGAGTCGTCTATCGGGGCGACCCAACCGTCCTCGACCGGATCGGGGTGGCCGAGGGTGCCGCGTTTCTAGCCGAGCGCGCGGGTGAGGGAGCGGTGCCTCTAGCCGAGCGTGCGAGCGAGGTGGGTCGCGTCCATCCCGATCACCAGCAGCGCGACGAGCGATAGGTAGACCGCGGCGACCAGCCATCGATCGCGCGAGTTGACGCGGTAGTAGGCGAGCTGATCGAGGCCGCCGGTGCGGCGAAGCTTCCAGCGCTTGTAGGTCTCGAAGCCGGCAAACAGGACGATGATCAGGATGATCGGGTTCGGGAACACGATCGCCAGCACGAGCATCCCGATGAACCCGAGGCCCCACATCCACGGGGCCATCGCCGCCATCGCGCGTCCTCCGTCGAGCGGTACCACCGGCATCAGGTTGAAGAGGTTCAGGAAGAAGCCGGTGAACGCCAGCGCCTCCCAGTAGGTCTTGCCGGTGAGGTGCCAGATCAGCAGGCATACCGCCGATCCGATCGTGCCGAGGATCGGACCCGCCAGCCCGACCCGCGCCTCGGCGGCCGCGTTGTCGCCGAGCGAGCGGGCGCTGATCACGGCGCCGAGAAACGGGATGAACATCGGCGCGCTCGCCCTGATGCCCTCGCGGCGCAGCGCGATCACGTGCCCCATCTCGTGCACGAGCAGCAGGATCACGAACCCGATCGCGAACGGGATCCCCCAGATCGTCCCGTAGGCCGCGACCGAGACCGCCATCGTGCCGGCGGTGACCAGCAGCTTGAACTTCGGCGCCAGCAGGATGATCGTCTTGATCTTCGCCAGGAAGGCAACGATCGCGGCGCCGAGCGGCGCCAGCTTGCGCTTGATGAAGCCCTGGCGGGGCCGTTGGCTCTCGGGGGGCGTCGGCGGGCGCCAGCCGTAACGGTCAGCAGACTCGTATTCGAGGCCTGTCGGCTCGTACGAGGGCCCGGGCTCGGGGAGCATCGGGGTGCGCTGTTCCATTTCCGCTATGGATTCTCGCAGGCCGCGGGCACTACTTATCTGAGTCTTATGCAGAGCGATCGGTCCTATACTCGAAAGGGACATAGAAGTACCCCCGGGGACGACAGGCTTCGACGTGGTCGGTTCGTGGGGGTGGTTGCGAGTCGAGGTCCCGGGAGGCCTCGTAAAACACCCGGGAAAACAATAAGTGCGGACTCTCACGAGTTCGCGCTCGCCGCTTAGTAACTAAGCCGTGAGCGCTCCTGGCCTCTAGCTCGCCTGCGGCGGAGCAGCCGGGATCAACCAGCAGGCTTGCTCGGTTAGGCCCGCTCCGGCCGACCCCGAGGACCACCTTTCGGAGCTGGTCTCCCGCAACCCCGCCGGCGTGGCGAGCGGGAGATGAGAACAGAGCGCCGGATACGCTCGTAGACGCCACCTTTTGCGCGACTGCGGACGCGGGTTCGATTCCCGCCGTCTCCATAACTGTCTAGTTTGCAGGGCTTTCTCGGAGGGCGCCGGGAAAGGTTTAAGTTGGCTCAGCCCTCGTCCTCGGCGAGGACCTGAGCCATGGTCGCCGCCAGCTGATCGACATCCCAGTCGGCGTAGATGTCCCCGGTCGTCTGGATCGACGTGTGGCCGAGAAGCTTCTGCACGGCCTTTAGATTTCCAGTGGCGTCGAGCACTCGCTGCCCGGCCGTGTGCCGGGCCTTGTGCATCCGCTCTCCGCTGCTGGTCCCCTCCGGCACGACGCTGGCGGCGGCTAGGGATCCCTCAAGGCGTTCCATGTCGGTAGGCGGGTGCGGATCCTTCGCTCCGACCTGGACGAGCTGCTCGAGCAGAGCAGGATCCACCCGCCGGCGCCGCAACCCGAGTCCTCGCGATCCCCTAACGCCCAGGCTTCTGGGACGGGGACACCGCTCCAGGACCAGACACGCCGCCCGAGCGCGGCTAACCAACTCCGCGCCTCTTGGCGCGGCATCACCGAAGGAGCAGTCATGAAGCGCACGCCGCTCAAGCGGCGAGCTTCGCTGCGTCCCAAGACGCAGCGCCGATCAAATCCGCTTCGGCGAACCTCGTCGATGGCGGCCGACGAGCGTCAGCGCGCCGCCGTTGCCGCCCGGAGGTGTGTCGTCTGCGGAACGGACCGCAGGATCGACCCGGCACATCTCATCCCCCGCTCGCTGGGCGGATGCGGCGACCCGCTCTGCGTGGTCCCCGCTTGTCGCCGCCATCACCGAGCTTACGACCGGGGAGAGCTCGACCTCCTGCCGTACCTCGAGCCGGCATGGCGAGCGCAGCTCGCCCACGCCGTCGGCCACGTCGGCCTGATCGCGGCTCTACGCCGGATCACCGGCCTGCGCCTGGACGGCGGAGCAGATGTCGCGGCCCTGATCACGGGCCGCGACGGCATCAACTCCTAGCAAGGAGAACTCGCGTGACACGCACGCACACCATCCTCGTGGCCGAGGAGCACCCGGCCACTCGCAGCTTCCTGATCGACAACCTCGCCGCCGATGGCTACCGGACGCTGGCGGCCGACGACCGGGCAAAGGCGCTGGCGCTGCTCGACGTCGAGCACCCCGACCTCGTCGTCGTCGACATCAACGGCGACACGCTCGGCCTGCTCGACGCGGTCAGATCCGCGACCGGGCTGGCGGGCAGGGTCGATCCTGGCACGCCGCTGATCGCACTCACCGGCCGGTCCGACGCCATTCACCGGACCCGGCTGCTTGAGCGGGGCGGCGACGACGTGGTCGCCAAGCCGTTCGCGTATCCGGAGCTGCGCGCCCGGATCGCAGCGCTGTTGCGCCGCGCGGAAGCGCGCTCGGCTCACCGTGTGAGGCGCATCGGACCGCTGACGATCGACGTGCCCGGCCGCGAGGTCCGGGTCGATGAGCGGCCGGTCGAGCTGTCGGCCAAGGAGTACGAGCTGCTGCTCGCGCTGTCGAGCGACCCAACGCGTGTGTTCACGCGCGAGGAGCTGCTGCGGGACGTGTGGGGCTTCCGCAGTCCCGGCCGCACGCGCACGCTTGACAGCCACGCCCATCGGCTGCGGCGCAAGCTCGGGGAATCCGGTGGCGCGAAGCTGGTCGTGAACGTATGGGGAGTCGGCTACCGGCTGTGCGATCAGGCGCTGATCGCGTAATCGGTGGCTACTTGATGAGCCGGCGGTAGAGCGAGATCCAGTCGCTCGCGACCTGCCGTTTGGCGGTCGCGAGCGGGATCTCAGCGGCGCAGGCCATCTCGCGCCGCCGATCCTCGAGTTCATCCTTGGGGTTGGGGAAGGTCCCGCTCGGCCCGCGTCGCCCAGCGTTCGCTGGTCGTCTGGGAACGCGCGGCATGGAAGCTTTCATGCGGTCGGGGACGTTTGACGCCCTGAAGTTCGAGCAGCGGCGTATCCGTCCTGGTTTGTCGGTGGCGGCCAACGCCCGGCCGGTCCCCACCCACACCGCGTGCCGCGAGTTCGCCGCGACGCGCCGGGTATGGCGGTGCGAGCGTTGCGCGCTGACACGCTATGCGAGTCCGGGGCCACTGTGGCTGGCTGGGATGCTCGTGGTGACTTTGGCCGTCGCGATCTGCGCGAGCAGTTGAGCTGGGCTGGTGCCGGCCACTACGACCAGCCGCGGCAGCCGGAAGCGGTCCTGCTGCGGGCTCGCCCATCCTGGATTGAGCGTGGTGGCGCCGACATAGCCGGCGGCGCTGACAGCGGCGATGACGGTCGCGTCGTAGTCACCCGAGGGGTAGCTGAACCAGTTCACGGGGACGCCGTAGCGGCTGCTCAGCGTCTGCCGGGCGGTTGCGACCTCGGCGCTCATCTGCCCCGGGTCCAGGGCGGTCAGGTCGGCGGGGCTAGCGCCCTGCGTATCGAGTTCCCAGCCCGCGGTGATCAGGCCGCGAATCTGCGCGTCGCTCAGGCCGCCGTCCGACGGCCGCAAGCCGCTCAGCTGCAGGTCTTCTACGCCGACCCAGCCGAGTCCCTTGAGGACGGGCAGCGCGTTTGTGTACTGGGAGGCATAGCCGTTATCAAACGTGATCACGACTGGCTTGCCAGTTCCCAGCGAGACACCGCGGGCCCAGTGGGCCTCCACCTGGTCGAGGGTCACCGCATGCCAACCGTTGGCCTTGAGCGCCTCCATTTGGCTTGAGAACTCGTCGGCCGGGACATAGAGCGCCGGAGGCGCCGTGCTCTGGGCCGGCGGCGTATTGATCACGTGGTAGACGAGGATCGGCACGGATGCCGTGCCCGGCTGAGCCGCGGGTCGGGACACCGACCCGCCCCTCGACGGGCTCCTGGCTGACCGCGTCGCCGGCGGTTTGGACGGGCGCGAGCCTGACCTGGTTACGGATGTGAGCAGGATCACGCCGACGACCCCGGCGACCAGGATCAGGGACCCGATCGCGGCGACCCGTTCACGCCTGACTTGCAGCTCACGGTCGCCTGCCGGGTTGCGGCGAGTCCGGCGCTCCTCGCGGAAGCTCATGGCGCGCGAAGTTACACCGCCAGCTGACCTTGCGCCGCCGTTTCCCATGCACGCCCGCTGGCGTCCTCGACGGGCGCGGGCGATACCACCAGGCCGCTGGTGGAAGCGTCCCGCGCCGCCCAGAGTTGCACACGACCGCCGCGTCGGATCGCGCGGCGACGATCCACAAGCTTAAGAGGAGAACCGATGAACCGCACACCGCGTCGCCGGCGCGCCGAGCTGCGCGCCCAAAAGCCGTTGCGGCGAACCACGCCGCTCCAGCGAACTCTAGCGATGGCGGCCACCGACGCCCAGCGCGCCTCGGTCGCCGGACGGCGGTGCATCGTCTGCGGGACCGACCGGCCGATCGACCCCGCGCACCTGATCTCGCGCTCGCAGGGCGGCTGTGGCGATGCCCTCTGTGTGACCGCCCTCTGTCGTCCCTGCCATCGGGCCTACGACTACGGCGAGCTCGACCTCCTGCCCTACCTAGATGCCCGTCTCGCGGGCACGGCTCGCGCACGCCGTCGGCCACGTCGGGCTGATCGCTGCGCTGCGCCGGATCAGCGGCCATCAGTGCAGCGCCGCGGACTGACGCAGCGTCCGTCGTGTTACCTACGCTCAATGCGTGGTGACTGTCGAGTTCTCGGGATCCACCTACGCCCTCACCAGTGACGAGGGAGCGCTCCTAGCGCAGAACCTCCGGAACTACGCCAAAGGGACCTTCCCCGCCGACGTACAGCTGGTCACGGACCTCAGCGGTAATCCACAGTGGACCGATGGCGCGCTCGCAGCCGCCGATTTCATCGAGGAGATCCTCGTCGGCAACCTGGACGGACCATTACCGCTGGAAGGCAAGGCGGCCGAAGCGACCTTCTGGACGCTGCGGATCATGCAGGGACTGCTCGGATCAACAGACCCGACCGACATGGCGGCGCTTCGCGACTCGCTCGGACAGCGATTCTTCGCTGATCACCAGCGCGACGCGGCGTGAGCGAACGTATGGATCCACCACGGAATAAGGGGTGGACGACGCGGTCTGATCAGGCGAGCGCGTTCTCGAAGTAGATGACCTCGGCGCCGGCGAGCTGTCGGCGCGCGACCTCGCGGTAACCGGCACTGTCGTACAGACGCTGCGCCGCGGTCAGGGCAACCGGCGTGTTGAGCCGAAGCTGCCGGTAGCCAAGCTCGCCCACGCAGCGCTCGAGGCGAGCGAGAAGCGCTCGGCCAAATCCGCGGCGCCGAAACCCCGGATGCACGCGCATCCAATCGATCTCCCCAACCGTGTTAGTGACATGGGGCACAGCCCCCACTGCGACCGGGCGCCCATCACAGATGCCGACGAGGAATTCTCCCGCCGTCTTCTAGGTAGGCGCCGGCGATCGAGTCAAGATCCGCGTATCCGCGACCGCCTGCTCCACCTGTATTCATTGCGGTGGCGTCGAGCCCGCGGACGGCGCCGGCGTCGCCGGCCGCGAAGCGTCGCACGTCGAGCACGCCGCGCTGCCGGGCGACCTCGAGTCCGCCTCGCCGTCAGAAAGCAAGCTGCAAGCCGTTCCCACCCGGCTACTCGTCGGCAGCGGAGGCGATTCGGTAGCCGCGCGCGGCCTTGTGCACCTCGCCGCTCTTGGCGAGCTTGGATGGCGTCGTCGAGACGGCCCCGCGGGCGAGGCCGGCCTTGGCGGCGACCTCGCCGGCGGTCATCGCCTCGCCCCCCCCGCGAGCGCCGCGAGCACGGAGGCCTTGGTCGCTCCGGGCGCAGTCCGGCAAGCGGGGCGAGCGGCCGGTTGGCGTGTTCGCCGGGCCTGTGATCGTGTGGCCGCAGGAGCCTCTCGCTTCGGCGTCTCGACCCGCGCAGCCCTGCGTCAGGAGCCTTTCGGGCGGCGGGCGTGCGCGCGGGCCCGCCGATGAGCGCGGGTCGAGGGCAGCGAGCGCTTTGCGCAGCCGGTCGGCCTCGCTGACGAGTTGCTCAAGACGCTGCTGGATCTGTTCACGCAGCCGGTCGGTCACCTATGCCACATCCTTGGAGTTGGGGAGCAGCCGGCGATCGTACATGGCGACCGAACGCGACCTGCGGCGGACGGGTGAGCGCACCGGTGAGCATGCGGTTCGGGCGCTTCGATTGGTGAACGCTTCTAACAGGCGTAGCCCTTCGGGCGTGCCTCGCGTTGAAGCCGCCCATCTGCGTGCGGCCGCCACCCACGAGCGCGCCGCCATCCTCGACGAGCAGGCTGTGGAGCTATTTGACGGGATGGGTTTCGCGTCCTTGGCCAGAGAGGAGCGTGCTCTGGCCAGCTGGGATCGCGATGGCGCGGCGGCGAAGCGTGAGTTCGCCCGGCTACGGCGCGAGTGGATCGTCTCGCGTTCGGGATAGCGCACAGTCCACTTGGCGAGCGTTCAGGAACGTTCCTTGGTTCCCGCTGACTGCTACAGAATTTTAGACCCCGCACGGAGCACTCTGGCCGTGGCGCGGTCAAGCCTGCTGAGTTTGCTCAGAACCGAAAGCGTCGAGCAGACCGCTCCGT
>CAVWOQ010000016.1:0-208977 GCA_963756655.1 uncultured Solirubrobacterales bacterium | reverse complement strand
CCCGGCGCCGAGATGTACGAATCGCCGTGGTACCGGGTGGCCAACCCGCTGATGGCGGTGCTCAACCACTTCATCCTTGCGCCGACGATCGGGATGGCCCGCGGGGTGCTCGATCTGTTCGACCTGCGCGTCCGCTCCCGGTTTGACCCACAGGCGCTCCAGCCCGCCGTCGAGCGCCCCGGACCGGCGCTTCGCTTCGCCGAGGCGTCGGCGGAGGTGGATGTGGCGGAGATGCTCCTGCGCCGTAACCTCGCGATCGTTCGCAATTCGGGCGAGCGTCGTGAGCAGATCCCGCTCGAGGTCCGCGCGGAGCTGCGCCGCAACATCACATATGCGTCAAAGCTCGCGCTCCAGGCCACCAATCGCCTGGTCGATGGCATGGACTCGAGCGCCCTGTACGACAAGAACCTGCTCCACCGCCAGGCGGCCGATGTGCGTGCCGGCTCACTCCAGTTCGTCCTTCACTGGGAGGAAACGGCAATCCAGTACTCGCGCGTGCTCTGGGGCCTCGAGCCCAACACGATCCTGATCTAGGCTCGCGAGACGGTGCTTGTCCGCTGTAGTGGCCCGCCGGCCACTACAGCGGACAATCATCCGCGCGCTGCCGCGAGCTGGGCGGCGTGAACCGCAGCCGCAGTTGCTTGAGGCCGCGGAACGCCATGCTATCGACGGGCTCGAGCGCGGCGTCGTCGGCGCGCGCGAGATCGGGTAGCGTCGCAAACAGCTTGGCGAATGCCAAGCGACCCTCCAGACGCGCTAGCGGCGCGCCGATGCAGAAGTGGGTCTTCAGCCCGAACGACAGGTGGTCCTTGACGTTCGTGCGGTCAAGCTCGAAGGCGTCGGGATCGGCGAACTGCGCGTCGTCGTGATTGGCCGACCCGAGGTGACAGATGACGATCGCACCGGCGGGGATCGGCATCCCCGCGACCTCGGTCTCGTGCAGCGCCAGGCGTGAGGTCCACGGCACCGGCGGCTCGAGGCGGAGCGCCTCCTCGATCGCCCTCACTGCGACCGCTCCATCCGCCACCGCGCTGCGCGCACCGTCGGGGTCGCGCAGGAGCATCGACATCGTCCAGCTGAGCATGTGACCTGTGGTCACGATTCCGCCTAGGAATAGGTTCGTCGCGTCGGCGACCACCTCGGCCAGATCGAACCTGCCTCGGAGCGCGACATGTCCGGCGACGAACTCACTCAACACATCGTCTCTAGGTTGCTCGTAGCGCTCGGTCACGGCCGCGACGACGTAGGCTCCCATGTCACGGATGCTGCCGGCGATCTCGGCCTGCCGCTCAGGTGTGTGATACCGCGTCGCCTGCCCCTCGAAGGCGCCCCACACCTCGGCGTAGCGTGCGTCCCCCTCAGGCAGTCCCAGCACGTTGTGGATCACCCGTGCCGGCAGTGGAGTCGCGAATTCGCTCACGAACTCGACCTCTCCGCGCCAGGCGAACCCGCGGAGCAGGTCATCGATCACCCGCTCGATCATCGGCTTGTACCCCGGGAGCCGGGCTGGCTTGAAGAACTCGAAGGCGAGGCGGCGCTTGGCGGTGTGCCCAGGCGGGTCGGATTGTTGGAGCGGCCGCACCACATCGGAGCGGGCGTACTCGAGCGTCGCGGCGCGGATCGTGCCGTCGGGACGGCGCTCGGCGACCGTGCTCGAAAAGACCTCGGGACGGGAGAGGACATCTCTAACGTCCTCGTGGCGTGTCACGAGATACTCGTTGCGCCCTGGCACCCTTGCGACTGGATGCTCGGCGCGGGCTCGCCGCAGGGGCTCGTACGGGCATCGGCTGATCTCCACCGACGGGAATACGAGTCCTTCCGGAACGGCACTCATTCGGCGATCACACCGCCGACCGAACCAGCCGCTGGTAGAAGTGCTGACGCAGCAGAGCTAACGCTCAGGTCTTTGCGAGACCGCCGCGGACGAACGCGACGCAGTTCTCGACGACGTCCTCGAGCTTCAGGCGCCCGCGTGGCTTGAACCAGCGATAGGGCCAGATCATCGTCGCGAATACGTCGTAGGCGAGCAGGCGGGCGTCACGCCGCTCGTCGATCAGCCCGGCGCGCTGCGCCGCCAGCACCTGCTCGACGACGAAGTCCTCGTGCACCTTGCGCCGGCGCAGGATCTCCTTGCGCCGCTCGTCGCTGAGCTGCGCCAGGTCGTCGTAATAGACCGAGATCCGGACGACGTTGCGCAGGTTGTACGTGGCCGTTCGACGGACGTACTCGCATAGACGCTCAAGCGGATCCAGGTCCGGTTCGTCGACGACCTCTTTGAGCACCTCGTCGACATCGTCATGAACCGCATTGAGCAGGCGAAATAGAAGGTCCTCCTTGCTCCGGATGTAGTAGTAGATCGAGCCCTTCAGCATCCCGAGCTCGTCGGCGACATCCTGGATCGTCGCCGCGGCGTAGCCGCGGCGCGCGAACACCTGGGCCGCCGTTTCGAGCACCTCCGCATCACGCAACCGTGGCGGTGCATCGCGGCCCGCGACCTGCTTGTTGCGCGCAGCCGCAGATGCCCTGGGACGAGTCGCCATGACGGGAATGTAGCTGGTTCGGGCCGGGACAGGCCTCCCAATCGGTCGGTCGATCCGTCAGCGGCCCGTTCAGGCGGGGACCGGCGACGCGTCGCGCTCGGTCGCGTAACGAACGCCTGCCGAAGCCCACAGCTGATCCTCGGCAGTCGCGGCTCGGTCCTCGGCGGCCAGGTACCGGACGTACACGTCGACATCAGGCGCCTGCTGCCAGGCGTCGTAGGCCTGATCCGCATCGGCGGCGGCCTGGCGCCAGGCGTCCAACACGGGCGACGCATCCTCAGCGGCCGGCGGGACGGCGTGAAGCAGTTCGACCAGCTCACGACTAGTGTGGTCAGGGGTCATTGCTGTCTCCTCTCACTCGACCGGAGACTAGGATTGCATCTGGCGCGAAACGCGAGCGAAACCAAGCTTGAAGCCGTGGGGACACCGGGCATATCGACGCCGTCATCCGACGTGAAGGTGATCAGTCGCAAGATCACTCCGCCGCCGATCCCGGAAGGCATGATCCGGCGCGCTCGGCTGGACGACCACTTGGCGAGGCTGATCGCGACGCATCGCGCCGTGATCGTGGCGGCGATGGCCGGCGCGGGCAAGACGACGGCCACCGTCTCGGCATGCGCACAGCTGCGACGCCCCGTCGTCTGGCTCGCGGTCGACCGGACGGACGGGGCACCCGGCCGGCTCGTGACCTACCTCGAGGCGGCGATTGCGCGCGTTCTCCCTGGACTGAACGCTGTCGCGACCAATGCAATGGGCGGCGGTATCCCCCATCCCGAAGCGAGCGGCCTGCTCGCGGAAGCGGTGTACGACGCCAGACTGGTCGTGGTGCTCGACGACCTCGAGCGTCTGGCGGACAGTGAGGCCGCCTGGGCCGTGATCGAGGCCTTCGTCCGCTACGCGCCCGCGGGCGTGACGACCGTGCTCCTCAGCCGGCGAGACATCCCGGCAGAGCTCTGCGAGCTGCCGCTGGCGCCGGAGAGCGTCGTGGTTACCGAATCGGAGCTGGCGTTCACGGCGGCCGAGGCCGGTCAAGCACTGTCGAGTGGCGGTGCGACTGAGCTCGACGCCGGCCGGCTGGAGAAGCTGTTGCTCGATACCGGAGGCTGGGTAGCAGGCGTGATGTTCGCGGCCACGAGTGCGGGCCTTGCCGCCGGCGCGGAGCGCGGTTCAGCGACATATCTGCCTACGCGTGTGCTCGCACAGCTCGAGCAGCGCGACCGCGATTTCCTGCTCCGGACGGCGGTGCTCGAAGAGGTGGAGATCCGTGGCGCGGCCGCGCTCGGCATCAGCGACGCAGCCGAGCGCCTCGCGTCGCTCCGTGCCGCCCATTTGCCAGCGAGCTGGCGGCATGCTGGCCTCTGCATGCGCCTGCACGGACTGATCCGTGAGCATCTCCTCGAGCTCCAGGAGCGCCGCGATCCGTCCGAAATGCGTGCGTTGCGGCTGGCAGCTGCTGGACTGCTGACCGAGCAGGGGCACGACGAGGAGGCGGTGGAGATGCTGCTGCGCTGCGACGCGCTCGAGGATGCCCTCGCGCCGGCCACGCGCGCGATCGCGCGCGTCATCGAACGTCTCGATTACGGCGTCGCCGATCGCTGGCTGACGGCGCTCGCATCCGTGACGCCGCCGGACGCCGAAGCCCTGCACCGCGCCGAGCTGATGCTCGCTGTCGGCCGTGGGGAGTTCGCGCGCGGCGCCGCAGTGGGCGACCGCCTGGCGAGGGCCGGCGAGCGCGAGCGCTTGGTGACATCCTCCGATCGGGCTGCCGGGCTTCTGGCCTATTGCTACGGCGAGGTGGGGAGGCTCGCTGACATGCAGGCGATCGTGGACCTCGCGCCGAGCGGCCCGAGCATCGATGTCCTTCGCTACACGGGGCGGCTGACCCTTGGGGACCGGCGTCTGCCACGGCCTGCGCCCACCGGTGGCCCGCTCGACGCCCTGCTGCTCGCCGTCGACTATGGACTTGGACGCCTCGAGCACATGGCGGTGACAGGGTCGCGGTGGACGACCGCGGTGCATACGCCCTATCGGATCTCGGCGCTGCGCGCGATGGGCTGCACGCAGGAGGCCCTCGCGCTGTATTTCGAAGCGGCGCAGTCAGGTGCGATAGAGGCCGGGTTCGCGGCGTTCGTGGGCACCGACCTGTTCGTCGATGCAGGCAGGCGCGAGGAGGCGCTGGCCGCGCTGGAGGAGGGACGCGCGTTCCTGAACCGCAATGGCAGCCGCATCCGCTGGCTGCTCTCGTGCGTTGCCGAGGCGCGAATGGCGCTGCGATTGGATCGGCATCCCGAGACGGCGCTCGATGCGCTGGTAGTGGTGGAGCGCGCGCTCCAGGAATCGCCGGTCGTGTTCATCCGCGACTCGTGGGGCGCCTGGAAGGGCTTCGCGCTTCTATTGGCCGGTCGCGTGCAGGAAGCGCTCGCGACGTTGCGCCCGGTTGTGGCGAGCATGGTCGAGGGCGACCGGATGCTCGACCTGCCGACTGCCGCCGTCTATCTCGCCGAGGCGGAATGGCGCGCCGGCGAGGAGGTGCGCGCGGATCAGGCGGCCGATGTCGCTCTGGCTGCTGCCGGCCGCCAGGGTTCTGACCACCTCCTGCTTCAGGCGCTCGGCGACTTCCCGGCAGTTGTCTCCCGACAGATCGACGCGCAGCGCAGCAGCGACTCCTCCTGGCACGCTCTCGGCCGCGCACTGCTCGCGCGGCGGGCCCGGGTGGATGTCCCGGTCGGGCCCATCGTTGGAATTCCGTGACCTCGGCCGACCACGAATCATCGTCGACGGAGTTCCACAGCACCCCAGGATCGCCAAAGCCTACGAGCTCCTCGCGTTTCTGACCTCGAGACCTGCCTGCTCGGCGACACGCGAGGAACTGCTCGACGCACTGTTCCACGGACGCGATGACGCTTCGACGAGGGCCTACCTCCGGCAGGCGATCACCCAACTTGCGCGTGCCCTACCCGACGAGGACGCCGTCGCATCAACTGACGGAGTCGTGAGCCTTTTAGACCAGATCGCCATCTCAACCACGACACAGCGGTGCGAACAGATGCTCGCCGAGGCGCGCGCGCGGCAGGGAGCGGATCGTCTCGATGCCACCCTGGAGGCCCTCGAGCTGCTCGGCGACGGCGATTATCTGGAGCGCGCCGAGGGCATGTGGATCGACTCTCGCCGCAGGCAGCTGCGCGAACTGGCCAGCAGCGCTCGTGGCGAAGCTGCGCGCCTGGCGTTCGAACTCGGCCGCCACCTGGAGGCATCGGAGCTCAACGGTCGCGTACTCGCCGACGATCCAATGCGTGAGGACGCCTGGCGCTTAGAGATGGAGATCCGCGCAGCGCTCGGCGACTACGCGGGGGTGCTCGCGGCATTCGGCGAATGCAGCCGTGCGCTCTCTACGCTTGGTGCACGCCCGGCTGCCAGCACGCGGGAACTGCTCGGACGCCTGCGCCGGTGAAGCGCCGGCGCAGCCTCAGCGGGCCGGTGCCGTGGCGGCTCTCGTTCAGAGCGCGCGCATCCCGCCGTCAACTGTGAAATCGGCTCCAGTGATGAACCCGGCCTGGTCGGATGCGAGGAAAGCGGCCAGGTCGGTGACATCCTCGGGTCGCCCGAGGCGGTCGACGAGCAGTGCAGCTTCGAGACCCTGACGAGCCTGCGGATTGGCGAACAGCTCCGCGGTGCCGGGAGTCTCGATCGGGCCCGGGCTGATGCTGACCGCTCGGACCCCGTGAGGAGCACCCTCAGCGGCGATCGCCCTCGTCATCGCGAGCACGGCTCCCTTTGTGGCACAGTGCGCGAAGCCGCCGGCTCCGGCCCCGAGCCAGCCGGCGACCGAGGCGGTGTTGATGATGACGCCACCACCAGCCGAGACGAGATGGGGCCAGGCGGCGCGGGTCACATAGAAGACGAGATCAAGCTCGTTGCGAACGGTGAAGTGCCAATCATCGTCCGACATCTCCGCCAGCGGTGCAAATCGTGCCGCCGACGCGTTGTTGTAGACGATGTCGATCCGGCCGTGGACGCCGGCGGCGCCCTCAACCCACCGACGCGCCTGGCCGGGATCGCCGAGGTCGACCGGCGCGGTCCCGGTCATCTCCCCTCCCGCACTCCTCACGACCTCGATCGTCTCCTCGTTGCCCTGCTCCTTGAGGTCGCAGCCGACGACCTTGGCGCCCTCGGCGGCGAAGCGAATCGCCGCGCTGCGGCCCTGGCCGCCGCCCGTTCCGGTGATCAGCGCAACCTTGCCGGTCAGCGTTCCAGTCATCGATTTGTCTCCTTCTCATCGGAAACGGCCTGCCTCTGACCCCGCGACCGCGGCGTCAGGATTGGCGGACGGTGCCACGCTGCTCGGCTCGCCCGCGTCGAGATCATACCGGTCAAACGATTGTTCGTTTCAAGGCGAAAGGGCTGTGAGGCGTAGCGACCGACCGTGAGATCGACGTCGCTTGCAAGCCGCTTAGCGCCAACGCCGCAGCACTTGGAAACGATCCAGATCGTGCCGCTGGCGCCGCGGGAATTACCAAACGTCAGGTTGCACAGCGATGTGAGATCCTAGGCGCCGGCTCGATCGGGCCCAAGCCACGAAAGCAAACGGCGAGGTGTTTGCCTCATGAGGTTCATCCGCTTCGACGACAACCGCAGTGGCCTGATCACGGATCGTGACGGGTCCTTGCGCGTGCTCGAGATCGGCGACCTGCTGCCCGACGGCGTCAGCTGGGAGCCACTGATCGAGGACTGGGAGGCGTGGAAGCCGCGGTTGAAGGCACTGCTCGCCGCCAGCGATGATCGCGAACTGGCGCCTCTCGCGGGTGTTCGGCTCCGGCCTCCGCTCCCGATGCCGTGCTCGCGCATCTTCGCCCTAGGGCTGAACTTCGCCAGCCACGTCGGGAACGCGTCGAAGGCGATCGACACCCCCGACCCGCTCGCCGTCGGCGGCGAGAAGCCACTCGGCGGGTTCTTCGTGATCCCCGGAACCGTCGTGGGCCATGAGGACGAGATCAGGCCTCCTGCGCGAGCCGCGAAGCTCGACTACGAAGCGGAGGTCGCGGTGGTGCTGGCGTCAGGCGGCCTGAATGTCAGGCCCGAAGCGTTTCGCATCTGGGGCCACACTGCGTACAACGACCTCAGCATCCGCGACCCGCATCTTGGCGTCGGGCTGACCGAACTCGACAAGGGGACGCTCTCCTGGGCCCTCCAGAAGAACTTCCAGGGCGGCAATGTCTGCGGGCCGTGGCTGACGGTCGACGAGGGCTACGACTATGCCAACCTGCCGATCGTCTCACGCGTGAACGGCGAGCAGCGCCAGAGCGGCTCAACCGCGCAGATGATCCACTCATTCGCACGCGGAGCGGCGAAGATCGCCGAGTTCGTCGAGTTACGCCCCGGCGATCTGCTCACGTCCGGGACGCCAGCCGGCACGGCGATCGAGCAGGGGATCGACGGCCCGTTCTTGAGGCCGGGCGACGTAATCGAGATCGAAATCGAGGGCGCAGGCGTCCTGCGCAACAGGATCGTCTGACCGGTCCGGCACGGCCTCGGTCCGGACCTCGGCCGGCCGGCATCGACAACACAATTACAACCAATTGTTTGGTCAATGTGCGCTCGGTCTGGTATAACCGGCGCGTGTGTCGAGAACGCTAGGTTAGACTCGCAGAACTGGGTCGCCCAGGAGTTAGCGACCACGGAGGCCGGAAGTCATATGAAGCTGAGCTGGAGGCACGGCGGTCGGGCCGAGCCAGCCGCTGCGGCTTCGGTCCAAGACCCCCGACAAACGGGATTACGGAGGAGAGGGAGCATTGAGTTCACCATTTGGGGCTACGCGCACATCGCTCCGATATGCGAGCTTCATCGTCGCGCTGTTGATCGCCGCCGGTTTGGCAGCTTGGAGCAGTTCGAGCAGCAGCGCGAGCGTCACCAGGAGCACGCACGTCGCCAAGGCAAGCGCGCACGCCGCCAAGGCCAAGGCACCGATCGTGATCGGCGACACCTGTGACTGCAGCGGAGTGCAGGCGGCGTCTGAAGGCGAGTGGTATCCCGCGATCAAGGTGTGGCAGGACTGGATCAACTCCTATGGCGGCATCGACGGCCATAAGGTCGTGATCGACGAGATGGACAACAAGACCGAGCCGACCGCGGCGCTGACCAACACCAAGGCACTGCTCGCGAATCCAAAGGTGATCGCGTTGATCCCGGGCTCGGGACAGGGAGTGGTCGTCTCGAAGGTGATCGCCGCAGCCAAGGCCCCGGTCGTCGGTGGGCTCGGCGACGATGCGACGTGGGGATCGAACAAGTACGTGTTCCCGGTGGCGACAACCGCGGCCCAGTTGGCCGGAGTCCTTGCCGCGATCGGCGTCAAGCACAGCAGCAACAAGAATGCAGCGGACCTGTATTGCGCCGAGGTCGCAACATGCGCTCAGTCGCTGCCCCTGTTCGCGGCCGGAGTCAAGGCTGCCGGCGGCCGGATGGTCTACTCCACCGCGATCTCATCGAGTGCCCCCAACTACACCGCGCCGTGCCTCGAGGCGCAGGCTCGGCACGCAGGGTTCATGTGGATCGCCGAGGGACCACCGCAGATCATCAACGTCGTGAACTCATGCCACGCGCAGGGCTATCACCCGCTGATCGTGATTCCGAACTACACCGCGGAATTCGCGACCACCCCCGCTATGCAGGGTTCGCAGTACGCGTTCGGCGACGCGACCTATAACGGGAGCAACCCGGCCGCTAAGCAGTTCGAGGCGGCGGTATCGAAGTTCGCCCCGGGCATCCGCAAGCAGGCGGGTTATGGCCAGTACTCGTTCCAGGCATGGCTCTCAGGACAGGCGATCGCTAGGGCGATCTACCTCGCAGACCCAAAGGGAACCGGGACGTTCACCCGCGCGACGGTCCTGAAGGGTCTCTACATGTTCAAGAAGCAGACGCTATACGGTGGCGCGCCTGACCTGACGTTCACAAAGGGCCACATCCCCACCGTTCCGTGTGGCTTCTCGTCGGTGCTCAAGGGCGGCGCGCTCGATTCGGAGGGCGCGATCTGTAGCGGCTGAGAGGGACAAGACACCTCGGGGCGGCGGCCTGCGGGCCCGCCGCCCCGAGTCGGTTATCCGTTGCCCGCCTGATCCCACAAGCGCCGCGTTCCCCTGATGCTCCCATTCATCGTCATCGGCCTCGTGGCGGGGTCGGTCTATGCGCTCGGCGGCGTTGGTCTTGTTCTTACATACAAGACCTCGCGGATCTTCAATTTCGCGTACGGGGCGATCGCCACGACCGGGGCGTACGTGTTCTATTTCCTGCACGTCCAGCATGGGCTGAACTGGCCGTTGTCGGCGTTCATCTCGGTCGTCGCTGTCGGAACCGTTCTCGGTTTCGTATTCGAACCGTTCGCCCGAGTTCTTGCCCGAGCTCCGCTGGCGATGCAGATCGGCGCGACGGTCGGCATCCTCGTATTCGTCCAGGGTCTGTTTGCCGTTCTGTACGGCGACAACGTGCTCGTGTTTCCGCCGTTCCTGCCGCAATCGGAGTTCACCGTTGGCGGCGCGTTCGTCAGCTACGCAGAGCTGATCACGGTCCTCTTCACGCTGATCGCGACGCTGGCTTTGTACGCGGTGTTCCGTTTCGCGCGCATCGGCGTCGCGATGCGCGGCGTCGTGGACAACCCGGAGCTGCTCGATCTTGCCGGCACTCCACCGGCGCGGATCCGGAGGATCGCCTGGATCATCGGCTGCTGCTTTGCCGCAGCGACAGGCCTCCTGCTCGCTCCCGGCCTGCAGCTCGACTCCTCGACGCTGACCCTCCTGATGCTGGAGTGCTACGGAGCCGCCGCCATCGGAGCGTTCAGCAGCTTGCCGGCGACCTACGTCGGCGGGCTCGTGATCGGCCTCGCATACAGCCTGCTGACCAAGTACACGCTGACGTCGTCATCGATTCTTCAGGGTCTGCCGGCGAGCGTGCCGTTCGTCGTCCTGTTCATCGTTCTGCTCGTCATGCCGCGCCGCCGCCTGGCGGTGCCGTTCCGGATCACGGCACAACGGCCGCAGTGGCACGCGCCCATCCGAGTCCAGGCTGTCGCCGGAATAATCACGATCGCGGCCGCCTGCTTCGTGCCGTCGCTTGTCGGGTTCAAGCTGCTTGACTGGACTGAGGCGCTCGCTTACGTGGTGCTGTTCCTGTCGCTGGGCATACTCGTCCGGACCTCAGGCCAGGTGTCGCTCGGCCAACTCAGCTTCGCCGCGGTGGGAGCCGCCGCTTTCTCCCACCTGACCGTCGGGGCCGGGATACCGTGGCTTCCTGCGCTCATCCTCGCCGGCCTGATCACGGTGCCCGTGGGGCTTGTCTTCGCAATTCCGGCGATCCGGCTCGGGGGCATTTACCTCGCGCTGGCGACCTTCGGCTTCGCGCTCGTCTTGCAGAACATGTTCTACTCGAGCACCTCGCTGATGTTCGGAACCAGCGGGATCTCCATGCCGCGACCCCACCTGAGTTGGCTCGATCTCAGCAGCGACAAGGGATTCTTCTACGTCGTGCTCGCGGCCACCGCGGTGGTGACGATCCTGCTCGTCGCCATCGATCGGACGCGGCTCGGGCGGCTGCTCCGCGGGCTGTCGGACTCGCCGCTCGCGCTCGCGACCAACGGCACGGACACCAACGTAACAAGGATGCTGGTGTTCGCGATATCGGCGTTCCTGGCCGGTATCGCCGGTGCGTTCATCGGGATCAACACCCAACTTGTCGACGGCTCGGTATTCGATCCGCTCAGCTCGCTGACGATGATCACGCTGATTCTGATCGTCGTAGGCGGCGCGCCCTGGTATGCGATCATGGCGGCGGCATCGTTCATCGTGATCCCCGCCTACATCCCCGGCGGCAACGTGACCTACTACCTCCAGATGCTGTTCGGCGCCTCTGCGGTGCTGGTCGCGATCAACGGGATGCCACCCGCTCCGCTCTGGCTGCGTCAGGTCGCCGATCGCCTCGGCGGGGTGAAGCAGCCGGCTCGATCCGGA
Source organism: uncultured Solirubrobacterales bacterium (assembly GCA_963756655.1). GTDB lineage: Bacteria > Actinomycetota > Thermoleophilia > Solirubrobacterales > Solirubrobacteraceae > Palsa-465. Next base: position 197,444 of record CAVWOQ010000016.1, on the reverse strand, counting down.
GCTCTGCCTGGGCCTGGAGCGGCCGGCCATGAGCGCACCGCGTCCGCCGAGCAGGCCCAGCGCGCGCAGCGGACGGTCGAGCCGGGCGAGCTCGTCGTCGAGGACATCACGGTCCGCTTCGGCGGCCTCGTGGCCGTCAACAATTTCTCGCTCCGCGCAGCGACCGGGCGGATCACCGGCCTGATCGGGCCCAACGGCGCCGGGAAGACGACGACGTTCAACGCATGCTCGGGGATCGTCCGTCCGACGGCCGGCAAGGTTCTGCTCGACGGTCGCGACGTGACACGCAGCTCGATCTCGCGGCGGGCGCGCCTAGGGCTCGGGCGCACGTTTCAGCAGATGGAGCTGTTCGACGGCCTGAGCGTGGCGGAGAACGTCGCTATTGGGGGCGAGGCGGCGCTCGCCGGAGCCAACCCGATCCGGCAGCTGATCAGTCGTCGGTCAGAGCATCGAGCCGTCCGGGAGGCCGTGGCTGACGCGCTGGCACTCTGCGGAATCGAGGACCTCGCCGAGCAGCTCGCAGGCTCACTGTCGACCGGTCAGCGGCGGCTCGTCGAGCTGGCCCGATGCCTGGCCGGGAGCTACCGCATCCTGTTGCTGGATGAGCCGTCATCGGGTCTTGATCACCACGAGTCGGATGAGTTCGGGCGGATCCTCGAGCGGGTCGTCGCCGAGCGAGGCGTCGGCATCCTGCTGGTCGAGCACGACATGTCGCTGGTGATGGGGATCTGCGAGTACATCCATGTGCTGGATTTCGGGGTCCCGATCTTCGAAGGCTCCCCGGCCGAGGTACTGGAGTCCACCGTGGTTCAGCACGCCTATCTCGGCGAGCCCGACGCAGCGCTTGCGGAGTCCACGGAGTGACTAGCGCGAACGGTGACGAGCGGGCTCCCGCAAACCAACCGGCGCTGGAGCTCGACGGGATCACCGCCGGATACGGAGAGACCACCGTCCTACGTGACGTCTCGATCCGCATCCCGCCGAAGTCGATCGTCGCGCTGCTCGGGCCGAACGGCGCGGGCAAGACGACGCTGCTGCGCGTCGCCTCCGGCCTGCTGCGTCCCAGCGCGGGCAACGTGCGCCTGTTCGGTGACGACGTGACAGCTTCCACACCAAACCAGCGCGCCCGCAAGGGGCTCTGCCTGATGCCGGAGGGCCACGGGATCTTCCGCTCGCTGTCGGTCAGGGAGAACCTGCTCCTCCACACACCGCCCTGGATGCGCGAGGAGCCGCTCGAGCGGGCGCTGACCGCCTTCCCGGCCCTGCGAGAGCGTCTCAAGCAGACGGCCGGGAACCTGTCCGGCGGGCAACAGCAGATGCTCGCCCTTGCGCGGATCCACCTGTCGAACCCGCGAGTCGTCCTGCTGGACGAGGTGTCGATGGGCCTCGCCCCCGTGATCGTCAACTCGATCTTCCAGACGCTCACCGAGTTGGCGAGCACCGGGATCTCGGTGGTGCTGGTGGAACAGTTCGTCACGCGAGCGCTCGAGATGGCCGACCACGTCTATCTCCTCGACCGCGGCAGGATCAGCTTCGACGGCTCACCGGCCGATCTCGATGAGCGGACCGTCCTGAAGGGCTATCTCGGCGCCGATCTGGAAGGGACGTCATGACCGACGCGCAGGCCCGAAGCTGCTCCTCGGCACGGGAATGATCGGCGCGGAATCCTCCGCGAGCACCAGGTTGAGCTGGGTAGTCCGGGGGTCTATGCCAAGCTCGGCAGATACCAATAGTTTGGTAGAATTCTGTTGCCGATGGCTGGCGGGCCGAGTACGATCGCATCACCGATGGTCAAGATCGAGACCAACGAGTTTCGGCGCGTCCTCGGTCATCTGCCGACCGGTGTGACGGTGATCACGGCGTTCGCGCAGGACGGCCCGGCAGGTATGGCGGCCAACGCCGTCACGTCACTGTCCCTCGATCCGCCGCTCATCCTCGTGTGCCCGGCGCGCTCGTCGACGACCTGGCCGAAGATCCGGCGGGCGGGGAGGTTCTGCGTCAACGTGCTGGCCGGCCACCACGCCGAAGCCTCTCGTCGATTCGCGGACAAGCGCGCCGACCGGTTCGCCGGCGTGCAATGGCACGAGCGCCTGGGCGGACCGGCGCTCGAGGACGCGGTGGCGTGGATCGATTGCGAGCTGCGCGAGGAGCACGACGGCGGCGACCACACGATCGCGGTCGCGCATGTGCTCGCGATCGAAGCGGCACCGGAAGCGCAGCCGCTGGTGTTCTTCCAGGGGCGCTACGGCCGCTTCTCCGAGCCCGACTGAACACAGCAAGCGATGACCGAGCACACCGACCCCGTCCCGGCCGCGGTTGAGGCCGTGAGCGAGGGCGGGATCGTCGTCGTCCTCGACGACGAGCACCGCGAGAACGAGGGCGACCTGATCATGGCGGCGCAGTGCGCGACGCCCGAGAAAGTCGCGTTCATCCTGCGCCACACCTCGGGAGTGATCTGCGTGGCGCTGACCGGCGAGCGGCTCGATGCGCTAGAGCTGCCGTTGATGGTGCCCGACAACCGCGAGTTCCACGGCACGGCGTTCACCGTCTCGGTCGATCTCGCCGACGGGGCGACGACCGGGATCTCGGCGGCTGACCGCGCCCGGACGCTGTCGGCGTTGGCGGACCCGGAGCGCGGGCCCGCTGACTTCGTCCGTCCCGGGCACGTGTTCCCGCTGCGCGGCCGCAGAGGCGGCGTTCTCAAGCGCGCCGGGCACACCGAATCCGCACTCGACCTTGCAAACCTGGCTGGGCTTCAGCCCGCCGGCGTGCTGTGCGAGATCGTGAGCGAGGATCGCAGCGAGATGGCCCGCGGCGAGGAGCTTCGCCGGCTTGCCGCCAAGCACAAGCTGCCCATGCTGTGCGTCGCGGACATCGTCCGGCATCGCCTGCGCAGCGAGCGGCTCGTCCGCCACGTGGCGCAGGCCCGCGTGCCGACCCCCCATGGTCCGTTCGAGTGCCACGCGTGGCAGTCGTTGACGGACGGGACCGAGCATCTCGCGTTCGTCCGTGGCGAGCTCACCGGCGAGGAGCCGGTGCTCGTACGGGTGCACAGCGAGTGCCTGACCGGCGATGTGTTCGGCTCGCAGCGCTGCGACTGCGGCGCGCAGCTCACCGATGCCATGGCCGCCATCGCGACCGAGGAGCGTGGCGTCGTCGTGTACCTCCGGGGCCACGAGGGACGTGGCATCGGCCTCACTCACAAGCTACACGCCTACAACCTCCAGGACCGCGGCCGCGACACTGTCGACGCGAACCTCGAGCTCGGGCTCCCCGTCGACTCCCGGGAGTACGGGATCGGCGCCCAGATCCTGATGGATCTCGGCGTCCACCAGATGCGTCTGATGACCAACAACCCGAGCAAGTACGAGGGCCTGGAGGGATACGGGTTGACGATCTGCGAGCGCGTCTCGCTTCCCCCGCGAGCGACGAAGGACAACCTCGCCTATCTGGAGACCAAGCGCCGCCGGCTCGGCCACGACCTGACCGAGCTCGATCGAGCCGGTCCATCGGACTGATCAGTTCCAAGACCAGCGGCGACTTCCTGCACAGGTGTAAGCGACCTTCTCGTCGATCACCGTGTTGAAGCAAAAGCCGTTCGGACCAGGTCCGCCGAATTCGTTCGGCACCTCGAAGCCGATCAGCCTTGGCTGCCCGGCCCGAGGCGAGCGCCGGCGTCGAGCCGCACGACCTCGCCGTTGAGGAACGTGGTCTCCATCAACAGCGCCACCATCCGGGCCAGTTCCGTCGGGCGGCCCAGGCGGTGGGGGAACACGTGCTGCGCGATCAGCGCCGCTCGGCGCTGATCGTCGGCACGAGCGAGCATCGGCGTGTCCATCATCCCGGGCGCGATCGCCATCACCCGGATGCCGAACAACGCCAGCTCCCGCGCGAGCTGCAGCGTCAGGGCGATCACGGCGCCTTTGGTGGCAGCGTACGCGGCCTGACCGACCTGTCCTTCGTATCCGGCGATCGAGGCGATGTTCACGATCAGCCCGCGCTCGCCATCGGCGCCAGGGTGGTTACGTGACATATAGCGGGCGCTCCAGCGCACGACGTCGAACAGTCCGATCAGGTTGACGTCGACGGCCCGCCGGAACAGGCTCAGCGAATTCGGCTCGGCGTCGCCGCCGAGGACCTCCTGCACGGGCGCGATGCCGGCACAGTTGACGGTCGCGTCCAGGCGCCCGAAACGGTCAGCCGCGCCCCGCACCGCGACCTCGACGGCCTCGGAGCTGCTGACGTCGGTCGGAAAGAATGCCGCGGCCCGGCCGAGCTCATCGGCGAGCGCCTGACCGTTGCTCTCGGGACGGTCGAGGATCGCGGCACGTGCGCCCGCATCGGCGAGCATCCGCACCACCGCCTCCCCCAGCCCCGACGCGCCGCCGGTCACGAGGCCGACGGCGCCTTCGATTCTCATTGCCTGCTCGCGCGGAGCGCTCTGGTTGGGGTCTGAGAAGACACGCGGCCCCTCATGTTCTGATCCGGGCTGGGGGCGGCGTTCGCCAAGCCCTCGATCATGAGGCCGTGGCTGACCCCGTCGTCGGAACGCTCCATCGTGATGTGCGGAAGCTTGTCCTCGTATTGCTCGAAACTGAGTGGCTTCACTGAGCTGATCCTTCCGGTTGGCTGATCGCTGACCGAGTGAGGCTGGCGTCGACGCACTCGGGCCGAAGGTCTCGCTCTTCTACCATACGTTTGAATGGTTAGCAAGGCCGCCCCGGCGCGAGCTCGCCCGAACGCCATCGACAGGTCAGAACGTTTGATGATAATTGGGTCAGCCAAACGGTAGCTTGAATTAGTACGCTTCACACTGAGCTTCCGAGAACGAGGAGGATGCATCGTGGAGGTGGAGACGGTCGTGGTCGTCGGCGGCGGTGGGGTGATGGGCAGCGGCATCGCTCAGGTGGTGGCGCAGGCCGGTCTTCAGGTCCTCGCCGTCGACATCGACGAGACCTCGACGGCGCGCGGGCTGGAGCGGATCGACGGCGGCCTCCGACGGCTCGTCAAACGTGAGCGTCTCACGCAGGAGCAGGCCGAGGCAGTGATCGCTCGGATCGAGACCTCGACGGATCTGGAGGGCAGCGGCGAGCGAGCCGACCACGTAATCGAGTCCGTGATTGAGGACCTCGAGACCAAGACCGATGTGCTGCGCCGCCTCGATCGGGTGTGCCGCGAGGAGGTGGTGTTCGCGTCCAACACCTCGCAGTTCCCGATTTCGGAGCTCGCCGCCGCCACCGAGCGCCCTGACCGGGTGATCGGCAGCCATTGGTTCAACCCGCCGCCGGTGCTCCGGCTGATCGAGGTGATCCGCGGCGTCGAGACCTCGGATGAGACTCTGTCGCTGGCGCTCGAGCTGGCCCGTCGCTACGGCCATGAGACGATCGTGTGCAAGAAGGACACCCCGGGATTCATTACCTCGCGGTTGATGGCGCTGTGGATCGTCGAGGCGGCGCGGATCGTCGATGTGGGGATCGCCGACGTCGAGGACGTCAACAAGGCGTGCGTGCTCGGGTTCGGCCACGCGATGGGACCGCTCGACACCGCCGATCTGAGCGGCCTCGATACCGTGGCGCGCGTGGCGGACGCGCTCCGTGACCACTATGGCGAGCGATTCCTCCCGCCGCAGGTGATCCGTCGCCTCGTGAACGCCGGCCACTACGGGCGAAAGACCGGCCGCGGCTTCAAGCGCTACGAGCAAAGCACGTGAGCGGCCTGGTGCGCGTCGACCGGCGCGATACCGGCGTGGCCCTGGTCGTCTTGGACAACCCGCCGGTCAACGCTCTGACGAACGCCACGATCGACGCGCTCGACGGCGCCGCAGCCTCGCTCGGGCCCGATCCAGACGTCCGCGCGATCGTGCTCACCGGCGCCGACGAGAAGGCATTTGCCGCCGGCGCCGACCTCGGTGAGTTCTCCGCCGCGCTCGGAAACCGCGAGTGGATCGAGGATCACACCTTCCGCTCGCGCCGGATGTTCGACCGTTGGAGCGGGCTTGCGCAGCCCGTCATCGCGGCCGTCCAGGCGAGCGCGATGGGCGGCGGGCTCGAGTTGGCCCTTGTCTGCGATCTGATTGTCGCCGACGAGGCGGCCAGGTTCGGGCTGCCGGAGGTGCGGCTCGGGCTGATGCCCGGGGCCGGCGGGACGCAGCGCCTGCCCCGGCGGATCGGCGCCGCTCGGGCGCTCGAGCTGACGCTGCTCGGATCCGCGATCGATGCCGGGCGGGCGCTGGAGCTCGGGCTCGTAAACCGGGTGGCGCCCGCGGGTGCGGCGCTGGAAGAGGCGGTGGCGCTTGCGGAGAGGCTCGCGGCGCTCTCCGCCGTGACCATGCGCGCGATCAAGGCGAGCATCACCTCCGCCCGAGAGCTGCCCCTGGCTCGCGGGCTGAATCGAGAGCGGGAGTTGTTCATGGGCGTGTTCAGCTCGGCCGACGCGCAGGAGGGGGTCCAGGCGTTCATCGAGAAGCGCCGCCCGGTATTCCGCCACACGTGAGCGTTCGCGGCGGACGCGGCGAGCTCGTCGGCCGCGGGCCGCGCCGATTCGACAGCGCCTCCAACGGCGGCGATCATCCTCATCGGCGACCGCGGTCGCGTTAGCGTTTCGATCGGCCGACCGTTTGAGCTACTGCGAAGGGATGGCGCGCTCGAGCTCGCCGGCCAGCTGCTCCCGTAAACGCTCCTTCTGAATCTTGGTGGCCGACATCGGCCATTCAGAGACAAACCGGATGTACCGCGGCACCTTGAAGCGAGCGATCCGCTCGCGGCAGAAGATGATCAGCTCCTCCTCGGTGGCGATGGCGCCGGAGCGCAGCTCGACGAATGCCGCCGGCACCTCCTCCAGGCGCGGATCCGGAGCGCCTACGACTTGCACGAGCTTGATCGCCGGATGGGTGCTCAGTAGCGATTCGATCTCGAGTGTGGACACGTTCTCCCCGCCGACCTTCAGCATCTCCTTGAGCCGGCCGAGGAACCGCAGCCGGCCACTGGGATCGAGCGAGCCGCGATCACCGGTGTGAAACCAGCCGTCCGCGTCGAACGCCGCCGCGGTCTTCTGCGCGTCGTTCCAATAGGCCTCGAACAACCCGAAGCTGCGCACGAGGATCTCGCCATCTTCGGCGATCCGGACCTCCGCCCCAGGCACGGGCAGCCCGCACGTGCTCACCCGCGTCTCGAGATCGTCGTCGACTTGGCTATAGGTGACCGCGCCCCCGGCCTCGGTCGATCCGTACAGCGAGAGCTGCACGACGTGCGGCATCGCCGCCTGGATCTGCCGCAACAGCTCCTCCGGTCCGACGTTCAGCATCACCCGAGCGTAAGGGAGCCTCTCCGCGGCAAAGCCGGGTTCGTCGAGCAGCGCCTGGGTGATCGGCGGGTAGGCGGGATACAGGTGCGTGACTCGCTCACGAACGATCAGATCGAACGCGCGCCGCGGCTCGAAGTAGGTGTCCGAGACAAACGACGCGCCGATCGCCACACTCGCGATCAGCGGTCCGATTCCGGCCAGGTGAAACAGCGGACACGGCGCCCAGCACCGATCGCCACGGCGGAGCCCAAGGATCTGGCCGACGATCATCCAGTTGCGCACGATCGCCTCATGCGTCAACCGGCAACCCCGCGGGTGCGAGGTCGTGCCGGAGGTGTAGAGCAGCAGGGCGTCGTCGCGCAACCGCACCGCAGCGCGCCGGTGCTCGAGCTCGCCATCGGCCACGCCGGCCGCGAGCTCGAGCAGCTCCGGCTCGCTGACGGTCCCCGGCTTGCGCGTCCCGCCGAGCGCGACGACTGAGCGCAGCTCCGGGGCGGCCGACAGGTTCGGCGCCGCGGCACCCGCGCCGAAGCCGTCGAGCGAGTCGCTCAGCAGGCCGAGCAGGTCCACGTAGTCATCGATCCGGTCGCTGGTGACGATTGCGCGCACGCCTGAATCCGCCATGACGAACGGCAGCTCGACCGTGCGGTAGCGCGTGTTGATCGGTACCACAACTGCGCCCGCCAGCGCGATCGCGAACAGCGTGGCGACGCAGTCCGGACTGTTAGCCATCAATAGCCCGACCCTGTCACCCGAGCCGATCCCAAGCCCAATCAGCCCGCGAGCCAGCTCACGCGCACGCACCGCGAGGTCGCCGAAGGTGAGCCGCTCTTCCGCAAACACCAGCGCATCGGCATCTGCCGATGCGGGCAATGCTCGCAGAAGCAGATCGCCGAGCGTCACTGCCTCGGCCCAGGGTCGGACGTCGGTCCGCTGGCTCAACACCCCTCCGCCGTCACGCGTGAGCGGCTGCCGCAGGCGAAGTCGATGCCCGTCGCAATCACTGGTCCCCGGCGTCTCGGCACACCCCCGCCGGCGACTCCAGGAACGTCGTGAAGTCGAACGGGATGACCGCGAAGCGCCAGTCCATGAGATCCGGAAGTCGGACGCCGTCGTTGTCGCTGAGGAAGATGAGCGGCATGCCCCGCACGCTGTCCTGGCCGGGTTCCCCGACCGCGCGTGCGGAGCTGTTCAGCGACCACGTGTTGCACGGCGTCGCCTGCGTAGCGCCGCAGCTCAGCCCCGACGCGGCGTAGCTCGCGAAACTCGCCGTTGTCGGGCTCCGATGCACTCATCAAGCAGTTGAGCGCGCGAAGCGGTCGCCCAGCGCCAGCGCCTTGTCAACCGCGTGCTCGTTCGCGAGACGGTGACCGCCATGCCCTCGAGCACCTCGATCTGCGACAGCACTTGCGGGTTCTTACGCCTCCGTCGCGTTCAGCCTGGCGAGCGTGACGTTGGCTTCCCGCCGCAGGCGCTTGAGGTACTCCGCGTGGGAGCTCCAACGGATGTCGGCCGGAAGCTCCAGCATCATCTCGATCGTGTCGAGCGAGGCCTCCATGAGCTCCTCCAAGAGGGCGAGGAGAAGAGGAGGGTGAGGGTGTTCGAGTTGCTGAGCCAACCTACTGTCTACCAATCACTTGGTTGACGAAATTGTGCGACTCACTGTACCATAGCTGCGCGGCGCCTGCGAAGAGCTGCGTTTTAGCGGACCGGCTCGTCAACCGTTCGGTTGCTTACTCGAGGGAGAGTACACGCGCATCCCGAGCGGTTGCTCAACGCATCTGCACCACGTCTCCTTCACGATGCCCGACGTGCCGGACGTGGCCCGGAAATTCGCCGAGCACCGGCTCGACGTCGACGTCGACAGCACGTACTCAGATCCCGCGATGCCGTGGCAGCACGGCCGATGCCGCGGCTCGCGCCGGTCACCACTGCCGCCCGTCCAGCCAGGGGTGTGGCGCGAACCTTCGCGCGGTGTTGACGTCGCTCATCGGCGAGCCCGTGGGCCGTTGCCATCCGTGTTATGTGTCCCGATCAACCCGCGCAGATCGTGCCCGGCTCCTCCACCAGCTTCCCGTTGGTGACCGTCGCGGAATATCCACACGGCACGATCGGCACCTTGCCTGCGGTGAACGTCAGGTCCGGAGCGCCGCCACCGAGCGTCTCGTTGCGGAACATGTACGGGCCCTTGAACGCGTCGGACCGGGTCACGTTGCCCTGGGGGTTGGCGAGCTCGATCGCCTTCGCGATCGCTTGGCCCGACAGCCACGCCGCGAATGAGAACTCACCGTAGCCCGCCTTCGTCCGAAGGCCCGGATCGAACTCGAGACCGCCGCATGGAACTGCTGCGCCGCCGGGCTCGCCCCGTTGAACAGCGCGGCGCTGAACGCGAACTGCGCTCCGCTCATGGCAGGCACCTTCAGGAACGAAACATCGTAATTCGGGATCACGAACAGGGGTTTGAAGCCGCTGCTCGAGCACGAGGTCGCCACATTAGAGATCTGGGGCGGGCCCTCGGAGACCCAAATGAAGCCGGCGTTCGCGGACTTTGCCGCCAGGCACTGGGCTGTGTAGTTGGTGGCGGTGACGAGATCGCCGCCGCGTACACGAGCTTACCTCCGGCCGCCTTGACGCCGGCTGCGAACAGTGGGAGCGATTGCTTGCACGAGGCAACCTCGGAGCAGTACGGGTCCGCCGCGTTCTTGTTGGCGCTGTGCTTGATCCCTAGTGCGGCCAGGACGCCTGCGAACTGGATAGCGGTCGTCGAGACCGGAAAGACGTACGGGTTGATGCCCCAGGTAATGTCGTCGTCTAGGCCCCCGACGACCGGAGCCTTCGCCGCCGTGATCGCCGTGGAGACCACCGTGCCCTGGCCGGAGCCCGGGATCAATGCCACAACCTTCGGGCTTGGCGAGCAGCGCCTTCGTGTTGGTCAGCGCAGCGGTGGGCTCGGTCTTGTTCTCCATCTCGATGACCTGGACGGGATGGCCGAGGATTCCGCCCCGCGAGTTGATCCAGTCCTTCCACACCTCGACCGCGGGTGCCCAGCCACCTTCGGAGGCTGCCTGCGCCCCGCTGCACTCACAGGTGTCGCCGATCACAATCGGCGACTTCCCGCTCGAAGCGGTCGTGCTCGTTGCCGCCGCGCTGGCGGTGTTGGTGGTCGAGCCACTCGAGCTGCTCGAGCTTACGCAGCCCGTCAAGCCTGCGAGCAGGCCGGCCACTCCGGCTGCCAACACCATATGCCTGAGCCACTTTCGCGTGACCCCCCGTCGTTAAAGCCAACTCGCCACACTCCTCAACTGCCCCGCGGGGTCTCGACGATGAACGGCTCGGAGCGGTCCGCCACGGTTCTACCGGCCACCGGCCCCGCTCCTCCCATCGAGCGAGCTCCCAGTGGGGGCTGAGCTCCGGACCACGACACAGGCGCGCTAAATCATCCTGCGATGTTCCCAGCGGTCGAGGACACCGTCGCCGCCCAGCCGTGAGCGACGTCGCGCAACGTTCTTCTTCGCGACGCAGAGACTCCGCGCCCCCGATCTAGTACTTACCTACTGCCAGAGTCTCCGAGACTTCAGCATGGGTCGCCAGAACAATCCTGCGCATCGCCGCCCTCGAGCCCCAGACCCTCGACAGGCTGCTGACAGCTGACGAGATCGCCGAGCGTCTCGGCATGAAGACCGAGTGGGTCTGGGCTCAGGCCCGCGCCGGACGGATCCCGCACGTTCGCCTCGGCCGGTACCGGCGCTTTCGGGAGTCCGCGGTCGAAGCCTGGCTGCGAGATCTCGAGACGGGCGGCACGACAGCCAGGGCCACCCCAGCCGCACGCCGTGTCCCGCTGCGCCGTCACGCGTAGCGCAGAAATCGCACTAGTTGGTCGCGACTGCGCGCGTCAAGGGCTTCCACTCGGGCGCCCCGGGCCGTTGGACACACGTCCCCGTCGGCGCCCCGACCATGGCGCCCGCATCGCGTGCCAGCGCGAACTCTCAGGCACACCCGCCGCAAAACATAAGTCCCCTGTTAGTCCCCTCAGGCGGTTTTCGGCTTTTCCTCGGCTACTCCGAAATCGCTGATTAGCAGCAGATTCGTCAAGGTGAGCGATGGGACTCGAACCCACGACCGCCTGGACCACAACCAGGAGCTCTACCAGCTGAGCTACGCCCACCGTGGAGCAAATGAATCTACCAGCGTCTGGCTGCGCCTCGGTCACCGCGAACGGCCGGGGGCGTAATCTTTCGGGCGCTGATGGCTGAGGGATCAACCTACGCGCAGGAGCGCGACGATCAACGGCCGCCGCTGTCGGTGCGGCTGGCGATCTCGTGGCTGACGAACGCGATCGTGCTCGGGATCACAGCCGCGCTGCTGAGCGGCGTCACCGTCTCGAGCGCCGGGTCACTGCTGCTGGCGGCGGCGGTGTTCGGGATCCTCAACACAATTCTCAAGCCGCTGCTGCGGCTGGTCACGCTGCCGCTCGCGATCCTGACGCTGGGGATCGCCTGGTTCTTCGTCTCGCTCCTGATGCTCGTGATCACGAAGGCGATCGTCAGCGGTTTCGAGATCAACGGCTTCTGGACCCTGGTCGAGGCGACCGTGATCGTCTGGCTCGTCAACATGGTGCTGGACTTCGTGCCCGGCCCGTGGCAGATCCGTTAGACCGAGTCGTAGGTCGCGATCACGAGCCGGTCGTGGTCGTGACGGAGTCGACCAGCGACGACAGGCGCTCTCGTCATGCGGACCACGGCTGACCGCGGCTAGATGGTGACCGCCCCGTTTTCGTCGAGCGTCCAGCTGGGGTTGTGGGCGACCTCCCAGACGTACCCGTCCGGGTCGGCGAACGCGCCCGTCGTTCCCCCCCACTCCGCGCGGCCGGCGGGTCTGGTGATCGTGCCGCCGGCGCGCTCGGCTGCGGCCAGGACTTGGCTCACCTGCTCCGGTGAGCGAACGTTGTAGGCGAGCTCGATCCCCGGCGCCCCGTGGCCACCGAGCGCGGTCCAGAGCCCGAATACCATGCCGCCGACCTGGAAGAAGCAGACCTCGTCGTCGGGCTGCCGCGCTCCGGTCCAGCCGAGCGCCTCATAGAAACCTCGCGCTCGAGCCAGGTCAGTCACGCCGAGCGTTACGAGGCTGACGCGTTGCTCCATCGCCTCAGGATCGCAGCTCGTTGCACCTCCGAGTGCTCAAGCGAGCGCAGAGACGATCTCGACCGTTCCCTCCGGCAGCGGGTGCATGTCCTCGAGCGTTAGCTTGCTGTCCGTGGACAGCGCCGGCGTCAGCCGCATGCCGTCCCGCAGCACGATCGGCAACACCAGGAGCCCGAGCTTGTCCAACGCGCCGAGGCGGCGAAAGCCTCGATCGTCTGCGGAGCTCCGACGAGGTGGACATCGCCGCCGCGGTTGGCGGCGCGCAGCTTCTCGAGCTGTCGCGCCGGGTCGCTGTCGGCCTCGATCGGTACCGGTGCGCCGTCCGTCGGGACATTCGAGCCGAGCACGAACAAGTCCATGTTCGGCCACGGCCAGCGGTCGGCGCCGAGCGCCGGCTCGAACGTCTTGCGACGATAAGCACGGCCTCACCGCGCGCCTGGAACTCCGGCCGCCCGTGGCTCTTGCCCGACACGAACGCCGGCTCGGCGGTCAGCGCCGCCAGCCGCTGGGCGTCGTCACGTAGCCGTCCGCGCTGATACTGAATCACCATCTTGGGCTCCTTTCTGCACCGCGCACTCGGGCGCCAACCGACGCCCCCGCCTGACGCTACCGACGAAGGTCTGGTTGCGGTCCCGGCGGGACCCCTGCGCTACGCTCCAAGACGTGGCAAGCGTGCCGTCTCTACGCGCCTCCGACGCCGATCGGGAACAGGTCGCCGAGCTGCTGCAGCACGCGACCGCCGAGGGGCGACTGACCGCCGACGAGCTCGACGAGCGGCTCGGAGCGCTGTACCAGTCGCGGACCTACGGGGAGCTCGAAGCGCTGGTCGCGGACCTTCCGGTCCACAGCTCACGACGCCGGCCGCCGGTCCGTGGTCCGCGCTTGGCGAGCGCCGCCTGCGCCATCGCTGTCGTGCTCGCCGTGTTCGGGATGCTCGCGACGACGCTCCGGCATTCGACCGCGGCTTCGGCGGGCGTCGGCGCTGCACACCCGAGGCCGTTCAGGTTCCCGGCCGCGTGGGCCGCTCCGCACGACCTATTCGCGGCGGCAGCGTCCGCGGTAGGCGTGTTCGCCGTGCTGCTCGTGTTCGCCGCTGTGATCTGGCTGCTGGTGCAGTCGCGGCACACTTCGGACGCCTGAACCGCGCGATCCGGGCGGTGTCGGTAAGACTTTGAGCATGGCGCCTGCCGCAGACCAGGGATTGCTGGCCACCGCGCTGCGCCGCGAAGGACGAGTGGTCCAGATCCGCCACGGGCAGGCTCTGTTTGTCGAGGGAGACCGGGCCGAGCGGGTGTTCCTGCTCCAGCGCGGCTGGGTGATCGTCAGCTGCGTTGGCGCCGGCGGACGTGAGGTGGTGCTGGGCGTGAGCGGTCCCGGCGACGTGATCGGCGAGTTGTCGGCGTTCGATGAGCAGCCGCGCTCGGCGACCGCCGTCGCCGCCGACGACGTGGAAGCGGTGGTCGCCCCCGCCGGGGCGCTGATCCGCGCGCTGGACAACCTCGGCGCCGCCCACGAGCTGATCGCGGTGCTGGCCATGCGGATGCGGGACGATACCCGCAAGCTCGTCGAATTCGCGACCCTCAGCACGCTCGGGAGGATCGCCTGGCGGCTGCTCGAGCTCGCCGACCGGTTCGGCGAGCCGGTCCCCGACGGGATCGCGCTATCGCTGCCGCTGTCCCAGGATCAGCTCGCCAGCTGGTGCGGGGCGTCGCGCGAGGCGGCGGTCCGGTCGCTGCGGTCGCTGCGCACGCTGGGGATCATCAGCACCGGCCGTCACAGCGTGATCATTCGCGACCTCGACGGCTTGCGCCGACAGGCGCAGGGACTCGCCTGAGCGGACCTCCGCGGCGCCTCGCCGGAGCCGGCACGCGGCGCCCCGCCCGTCGTGTGTCAAATGACCCACGCGAGTGGGTCAGCCGACCTGGTTGCCGGCAGGCGCTCCTGAGAACGTGTCGACAGTTAGCGCGGGCCATCAAGAGGACCGCCAAACAGACACCAGGGAGCCACAATGTCCACACCGTCACTCGCGCCCGCCCAGTCGCTGTCGACCATCTCCGGTCGTGCCGCAGCGATCATCGCCGCCGCGGTCGCTGCCATCGCGGTCGTGGTTGTCGTGCTCGCCCTCAACACCGGCACGGCGCAGTCGAATCTGCCGAGCCCCGTCAACGCGACGCCGGTCAAGAGCATCACGCCCGCCGGCGCCAACATGGAGCAGGGCTTCGGGGCGCTGAGCTACCGCCATTCGTTCGCCGGTCACCGCTGAAGCTTCGGACTCGGGAGGGGCGCGCGCTGGACGCCCCTCCCGATGAACCGCCAAGCCTCGAGACGACCGCTAGCTGACCCTGGCCCTGCGCTGGGGTCGCTGCTCTGAGTTCAGGCTGTTCTGCAGCTCTGAGAGGTCGCCGAGGAGTGTCCGCTCATGTGTTGGTGGATGACGCTCAGTGGTTGGATGCTTGGTGCATGACGCTCAGTGGTTGGATGAAGCCTTCGCGGACGTGTGCGCGGAGGTCGGCGAGGGGCTGCGTGGATCCCTGAGCTCGAGACCCACGGGCTCGGCGATCGGGATGCGTGCGCGTTATTGAACTCGTAGATCCCGTTGTGCTTGATGGGCGCGTACGATCGAGCGTAGTCGCCGCCGTACTTACACAGACCAGGGCACTAACCAGGGCGTTTCACGGGTGCGACCAGAGGCCGTAAACCGCCACCATAATGAGGCAACCGATCAGAGAGGTCGAGATGAGCATGCGGACTGACTATGACGTCATCGTTCTCGGCGCGGGCGCCCCGGGGGAGCACTGCGCCGGCGCGCTGGCCGAGGGCGGCTTGCGCGTGGCCGTGGTCGAGCGCGATCTCGTCGGGGGCGAGTGCTCTTACTGGGCCTGCATCCCGTCAAAGACGCTCCTGCGCCCCGGCGAGGCGGTCCATGGCGCGCGCGAGGCGGCCGCGACCGCTCAGATCGACGTCCAAGCGGCGCTGGCGTGGCGTGACTTCATAGTCTCTGACTACTCCGACGCCGGGCAGGAGCGTTGGCTGGCGGCTAGGGGAATCGATCTCTTGCGCGGGAGCGGCCGGCTCGTGGGGACCGGCGTGATCGAGATCGATGGGGTGCGCCATACGGCCGAGCACCTCGTCATTGCGACCGGCTCTGATGCGGTCGTGCCGCCGATTTCGGGGCTCCGCGAGCTAGACGGCGTCTGGAGCACTCACGAGGCGACCGGGATGAAGGAGGTTCCGCGGAGGTTGCTAGTGCTCGGTGGCGGCCCCGCCGGCGTCGAGCTGGCGCAGGTCGTGCGTAGCTTGGGCGGCGAGGTGGCAGTCATCGAGGCGGCTGAGAACGTGCTCGCGCGCGAACCCGCGCCGCTGGGCGAAGCGCTCGGAGAGGCCCTGCGTCGCGACGGAATCGAGCTCGTCCTCGGTGTGCGCGCGACGGCGGCACGGCGCGATGGCGCGGAATACCTACTGGAGCTCGAGGACGGTCGCGAGCTGCGCGGCGATCGCCTGCTCGTAGCCACCGGACGGCGACCGCGCGTTGCTGGGTTCGGTCTGGAGACGGTCGGCGTCGAGGCTAACGCCAAGGGGATCCCGGTCGACGCACACATGAGCGCGGGCGAGCGCCTGTGGGCGATCGGCGACGTGGTGGGGATCTGGCCACTGACCCACGTCGGCGAGTACCAGGGCGAGGTTGTCGCGTCGAACATCCTCGGCGAGTCGCGCGAGGTCCACTATGAGGCCGTGCCGCGCGTCACCTACACCGACCCCCAGGCAGCTGCGGTGGGTGCAGGACAGGCACAGTTCACCGGCACCGCGCTCCTCTCCGAGATTCCGAAGACGGCCACTTATACCCACGCCTACGCCGAGTCGAATGGATTCCTCACACTGCTCAGCGACGGCGATCGTCTGACCGGCGCCTACGCGCTCGGGCCCGAGGCCGGCGAGTGGCTGCAGCAGGCGACGTTGGCCATCCGCGCCCGCGTTCCGCTCGAGGTGCTGCGCGACACCATCCAGCCCTTCCCCAGCTTCTCGGAGATCTACTCCAGCGCGCTGAAAGCAGTCCGTGCCGAGATCAGCGCCGCGCGCCAGCCGGTCGAGGCGGGATCGCCATCAACGAGTACGGAGACCGATTAGAGGACTGATGGGCGAGCTCAGGACAGAAAGGCCTCAATGACCGCCAGCTTCAAGACCGACATCCTGCCGCTGTTCACGAGCATGGACATTGAGCACATGAGCGCCGCGGGAGTGTCGCTCGACGACTACGCGTACATGAGTCAGCCTGCCAACGCGAGCCGCGTCTACGAGGTGGTCTCAACCGGTGCCATGCCGCCAGCCGACAGCGGCGAGCCACGCTGGTCGCAGGACCAGGTCCAGCTCTACAGAGAATGGCTCGACGGCGGCTACCAGCCGTAACCGACGGCCAACAGTTACGCGGCATGCCTTCAAGACGCAAGGACAGGATCGAGTTCCGGGTTGAGCCCGAGGCAATGGCGTTTAGCCATAACCACTACGAGTCCTCATGAGCAGTCGGCTTCCCGATCCTCGTCTGACCAAGGTCTACCGGTTGGAGGCCACCGTCGCCGAGCCGTTTGATCTCGGCGACATCGTCCCGGGCCACCGCCGGATCGTGCCTCTGACAGGGGGAACGTTCACCGGTCCTGAGCTGAACGGGAAGCTCCTCCCCGGCGCCAGCGCCGACTGGCAGATCATCCTGCCCGACGGCACGGCGCTGGGCGACATCCGCTACACGCTTCAGACGAACGGCGGCGCTCTGCTCTACGTGCAATCGCGTAGCGTCCGCCACGGCAGCCCCGAGGTCCTGGCCCGCCTCGCGCGGGGGGAAGACGTTGATGCTGGCGACTACACCTTCCGCACCTCGACGCAGATCGAGACCGCCGTTCCAGAGCTCGACTGGCTGAACAAGGGCGTCTTCATCAGCGTCGGCGGCCGGCAGGCCGGGGGCGTGATCTACGAGACCTACCTGGTCGAATGAGCCCTGCGCGAGAGTCAGACTCACAGAGAGTCGCGATCATCACAGGCGCCGACCGGGGTATCGGCGCAGGCCTGGTGTCTGCGTTCCGTCGTGCGGGATATGCCGTCGTCGGCACCTCGCGTTCGATCCCCGCCTCGGACGAGGCCGACTTCCTCACCGTGCAAGGCGACATCACCGAAGTCGATGCAGCCCGACGCGTGATAGCGCAGGCGCATGACCGGTTCGGACGGATCGACAGTTTGATCAACAACGCGGGGGTCTACATCGGCAAGCCGTTCATCGACTACACGCTCGAGGACTATGCGGCGATCACAGCAGTGAACCTGACCGGGTTTTTCCACATCACCCAGCTCGCGATCGGGCACATGGTCACCCAGCGTGGTGGCCACGTTGTCAACATCAGCACCAGCCTCGTCGACCAGCCCGACAGCAAGCGGCCCGCCGCGCTGGCCGCTCTCACGAAGGGCGGACTTGTTGCCGTCACCCGGTCGCTGGCGATCGAATACGCATCACGCGGCGTGCGGGTCAACGCGGTCGCACTCGGAGTCATCGAGACCCCGGTGCACGACCCTGCATCCTACGAGGGCATGGCCGCCCTGCATCCCCTCGGTCGCCTCGGAAAGATCAACGACGTGGTCGACGGGATCATGTATCTCGAGCGGGCCACGTTCGTCACCGGCGAGATCCTGCACATCGACGGCGGTCAGGCGGCTGGGCACTGACCATCAGGCACTTGGGCCGCCGTCAGCCCCGGCACGGCAAACGCGCCAGCGCTGGCCCATGGCACCCCGGCGGGGTTTCGAGCAAGAAACTCCGCTCGCGCGATCAACCGCGGCGCCCACGTCCCCTGGTCGGCGAGCGGCAACGGGTGGTTGAGCACATCGTCTCCAACAGACCAGCTCGGGACGCCGGAGCCCACCGCGGCGACGACGCCAGCTGCCTTACCTGCAGCGGCTGTCTGCATCTGAGTTGTCAGACCGGCCGTCAGTTCGGAAGCTCAGGCCGCGCGCCGAGCGGCCGACTCGAAGAACGCCTCACTTGCGGCCACGAGATCGGCATCGGCCAGCAGCGTGGCGCGATCGATCGGCGCCTTGGCCTCGCCGAGCACTCGACGATCGAAGCCCGTGATCTCGTCGGCGAGCTCGGCGACGAATCCATCGAGCTCACGCAGAGCCCGGTTGACAACGCCATAGCGGTCGGCGGTGCCCCGGTCGATCAGCTCCGAGCCGAGGATCAGCTCCAAGCTCGGCGAGGATCGTGACGCCTCACAACAACGTTGGTGTCGGCCCTAACGGCGTAGCGCTGATCGGATGCCAACATCGAACGGCCGCGAGCCGCGCCCGTGCCTCGGCGCGCCGCGGCCCTAACGCGCCGTCCGACGGCGCCAGACGTCCTAGCTTGGAGGAAGCGTTCCAATTCTCATGACCGTCCTGGGGTGTGCATCAGGTACCCTCCTGGGGTTGGTGCCCGCGCGTGACTCGCCAAGACCCGCGTGGGCATTGGTTTGCGGCCGTCCCAGTCACTCGGGGCGGCCGTTTCTTGTGGTGAAGGAGTGGCGATAGGGTCGCTGCGACCGAACTGCCTTTTGACCCAGCGGAGCGCGGCGCTCCGCGGATCACCGCCCGCGTGAGGGATCAGGCGCGCCCTACCATCGAGTCGGGTGAGACGACGAGCGTGAAATGCGCCGACACCGGTCGATGCCGGGCGCGAGAGACGCCGTGAGCAGTCGCGGCGCAATGACCGAGACGACCTCAGAACGCCACGACGCGCGCTCCGCGCCGGGAGCCGTCGAGCCAGACCGAGCGCGGTGGGGCCTCGCAGCCGCGTGGGCGGCTTGTGCCGTCGGGCTGCTCTACGCCGCCGTCAGCGTCTACTGGGGGCTGGGCGGCACGTGGCTGCTCGACACGGTTGGCGGCTCACTGGCCAAGCTGGGGCGCGCACACAGCGCCGACGTAATCGCCGTGGTCTGGGGAGCCGCGGCGCTCAAGCTGATCGCCGCCGTGCTGCCGTTGCTGGCTGTTCATCACCGGGGCAGCTCACGGCGAGATCACGGGCTGTCGGTGTTGGCGTGGATCGCCGCGGGCGTCTTGATCGTCTACGGCCTGGTGCTCACTGCCGCGGGCTTGATGGTCCAGACCGATGTCATCCACGCGTCGTCGACGGCGGATCACCGGGCTCTGGCGTGGCATGCCTACCTCTGGGATCCCTGGTTTCTGCTCTGGGGGCTTCTGATCGCGGCTGCGTTGCTCCTGAGCGATCGAGCTCGAGGCGCGAGGCACTCACGGCGATAGGCAACCAGAGGACGAGTCAGTGACGTTCGCGTTACCGCTTGCGCGCCGAACCGGTGCGCGAGGTGCTGGACGGCTGAGTCGCCGCGACGCAGGCTGCGTTTCATGGCGCGACGCCGCAGTCTCACTTCCCAGCCGCGAGACGCGATCTTGCGCAAGGTCTCCGGACGTAGCCGGTTGCCGCATGCCTATCCGATGATGGGCAGTGTGCGTTCTTCTTGGAGCTCGGACAGCCTGTCCTGCATTTCGCCCGTGATCTCCTCGTAGACGTTTTCGGGCTCGGGCCGGGGTCCGAAGCGCTCGACAAGGTCGATCGGCTGCCGCACTTCGACGGTGATCTTCGCCGGAAGCGGCAAGCGCCCCGGGAGGTCGAGCACAGTCACACCGAATGGCGGCCCGAACGCGACCGGCAAAACCTTGATCCGCGTGAGCTTGGCCCAGCCAGTGGCCTTGGCGGCGCGCTCGCCGCGAGTTGCGAACAGCGCGGTTTCCTGACCGCCGATCGCTACGACCGGCACGATCGGCACGCCTCTCTCGAGGGCTAACTTGATGAATCCCTTGCGCCCGGCGAACTCGATCCGGTCCGAGTGCCAACTGGGCCGGAACGTCTCCCAATCGCCGCCCGGATAGACGAGCACAGGGGCACCTCTGTCGAAGGCCTTCTGGGCGTTCTCGTGTGAGGCGGCCACGGTTCCCCAACGACTGAGCCCAGTCGCCGGGAGACGGGCGGCGATGTCGTGCGCGAGCTGGTGGAAACAACGCTCCGGGCCAAAGTGCGCGTAGAACTCGGTAGCGAGGATGAACGTGTCGGCGATGTACGTGCCGCCAGAGTGGTTTCCGACGAGCAGCGACGGGCCGCTGCTGGGGATATTGTCCAGGCCGTGAACTTCAGCGCGGAAGTAATTACAGAGAGTCGCGCGCCACAGCGGCAGCACGCGGCGGATGTAGTCGGGATCCCACGCGTCGAGCTCGTTTCCGTCAAGCGTCCGCCGAGGATGAACCAGATCGTCCACGGCCATCTCGCCCCAGGCAACCGCCCCATCAAGAGCGGTACGCGCGGCGCCGAATACAGATCTGTGCAGTTGCATCATCCCTCCCATTTCTAGCTACCCCGCGAGATGGTCGGGAAACCGGCGGCTCACCCCGGTGAGAGTTGACCGCCGCTGGCACTACGCCGGTGCCGGGCGAACGCTGGTCCTATGGCGACGCCGCAGTCTCACCTCTCAGCTTTACCGCGCCGCCAGGATCTCCGAGCGCGGCGGACGATCCGACGCGGGTTCCCTGAAGCTGCCGCACTGATGTTGTTCGGCAACTTCGCGGTCGGTCGCAGCCTCGGCCGTGCGGGCTTCTGGCGCTCGCTCTGGAAGTAGGCCGAGCGCGCCCGCATCGCGCGGTCCGGTGGATAGCTCGTCGGGCGTGTACGATCGCCCGCTCCCGACCATGAGGATGTGGAAAGACGTGATCGACCGCCTGCGTGAACAGATCCAGCAGCGCCTTGACCAGCTCACACACGAGGCCGACCGGCTCCGCAAGGCGCTCGCCGCGCTCGACCCGCGCTCCTCGGGGACGCCAGCTCGAAAGGCCGCCGAGACGACCGCGTCTAAGCCAGCTGCGTCGGCGACGAAGTCCGCACCGGCCCGGCGAACGAGCCAGCCGGCGGCTCGCTCTACTCGCCGCACAGCGCCCGGTGCGACCAAGGCTTCCGTGCTCGCCGCGCTCGCCGGTGGCGAGGCGATGACCGCTGGCCAGGTGGCCGAAAAGACAGGCCTCGCACGCCCGACGGTCTCGACCACGCTGTCCAAGCTGTCAAAGAGCGGCGAGGTGCAGAAGGCCGAGCGCGGCTACAAGCTCGCCCCCGCGACCGCCTCCCCAACGACGGAGTAGGAAGCCTGCGTCGTCCTGTTCAGGAGCGAGGGCGCCGATACGGGTGCCGTCATGCTCCCGCGCTCTGGCTCGGGGTCGCGCCCTTTGCGGATGTTTGCTGGAGCGGCGTGGTCCGCTGCAGCGGCTTTCCGGCCGCAACTCGGCGCGCCGGCGAAGCCGGGTTCACTTGACCCAAAGCTCCCTCCGAGAGGTCATCGGCCAGGCGGATAGTCGGCTCGCCGACCAAACCGCCTTCGAACGGACATGGGCGGCGATCGATTGCCTCGAACGGCCAGCCGCGGTTTGATTCCTTCCGGATGCCGACCTTCAAGGTGCAGTTTCCGGCCAGCGAGATCGAGACACTCGCGAGCCGATTTGGCTCCGCCGACGATATCCGCCTCCTCGCGGCCGGAGCGGCCGCCAGGGCCCGCGGACACTACACGCGCGAGGAGTTCATCGCGGCCTGCGCGTGGAAGACCGCGCGCAGCCGGCCAAAGGTCGCCACCAATACCGAGAGCGCCGTGGTCAAAGCGACTCGCCAGGCGCTGAGCGCGGCCGACGAGGCGACGCGCATGAGCGCACTGCTCGAACTAGAGGGCGTCGGCGTCCCGACCGCCTCGACGCTTCTCTACTTTGCCTTTCCTGACGACTACCCGATCCTCGACGTGCGGGCGCTCGAGTCCCTCGGGGTAAAGCCCCGGTCGCAGTATCCGGTTAGCTTCTGGCTTCAGTACCTGACGGCCTGTCGCGAACTCGCCCGCCGCCGCGATGTGAGCATCCGGACGCTGGACAAGGCGCTGTGGCAGTACTCCAAGGAGCGTGGCGCGAGCGCCGCACGCGGCGCGTCGTGATCCCGCCTCCCGGCCAGGTCGAACTTGCAGCAGGTAGGGCGGCCACTCGCCTTCGGACAGCTCGACCGTCGGCGTTAGCTCGCCTTCCAGAAGGCGTCGGCTGGCGACCGCTCAGGTGCTGGGGGCGCTCCGGTGCGCCCGCGTTCCAGCAGCCCCGCGAAATGCGAGCGCCGGATGCACACGCGTCTGCCTACGTATAGAGCCGGAAGCGCTCCCTGGTCGATCTCTTTGCCTGGACTTCCGCCTTATGCCGAATCCGACTCGTGGTGTGCACTCCGGCGTCTGGTGGCGCGGTGTTCGGAGCTCGCATAGTCAGAGCGCTCTGACGATGGCGACGAGCCTGCCCGGGACCGCTTGTTGTCGATCATTCCGACAGTGTGACTCGCTCGACTGGGATGTTCCGGCTGACGCGAGGCGGTCAACTCGTGGCAGTCCGCAGCGACGCACCTCCGCCACCCAGCACGAGCGGACCGTGAGACACCAAAACGTGCTCAATCGGGAGCACTGAGAGAGCGCCGAGCAATGCACGTAGCCTTGCCGGGCCGCCCTCGGGTTGTGTCCATGATTCCGGACAGACTCGAAGGTCACCGGCGCGCGTTCGCAGCATCGCGTCGGCGAAGACAAGCGCCGCCTGACGAGGTAGCCACAGCGCGATTTCGTCGGCTCGCTCGACATCGAAGACACGCAACTCGTCAAAGAGCTCATCTCGGTCACTTATCGCACGGTCAAACGCGTAAGGCACGCGACCGTCCCTGTGCTGCTTCGCCCACACCTCCGCGCTGTATCGGCTCGCGACGCCGGAGACGCTGCGCTGGTGCCAGTGGCAGGTGCGTACGATGCCGGCGCATCCGCCCCGGTCTGCTGCGAGTTGATCGAGCGCGTCCCAGTCATCGACTAGAGGATCGATCAACACGAGTCCATCGGGAGTTGCGATAGCCCACCATGCAACCTGCTGCTCCCAGCCATCCTCGTCGCCGCCCTCGTCCTCCGTCCATTCCGGATGCAGCGCCTCGAACCGCCAGAGCCCTTCGATGACCTCTCCGGTTGTGCTTTGAACCATCGGACGAGAGTGTCGCATGGGGTCTAACAAGCGACAGCGCAAGCCCGGCTCCGAGCCGGCACTAACCGGCCAGTCCCTCGGCCGAGTCCGAGGGACAAGCGATGGCGCCGAGTGTCGTTGACGCTGGAGACCTCTGCCGGCCCAGCGGTGCCTGACAGCGAGGGCCAGGCCCGAACGCGCCTGGCGAACCTCCATCCAGTACCGACCGCGGGCTCAGGCTGGGGCAGGTGCGGAGCGAGCGATAGTGATGAACCAGTAGCCACCCGCGAGGTTCAGCGCCCCGATAACCAGGAAGAAGGCTGCCCATCCGTAGGCGCTGTACGCGAGGCACACGACGCCCGCAGCGGCCGCGAGGCTGCCACCGAAAATACGCGTGACCCCAAAGCCGCGGACGTGGCGGTACTCCCATGGCGCGATCAGGCGTTGCACGCCGGGTCGCGGAGGAGATAGCCACCACCCGCGCAGGCCTTTCGGAGCGGTGTTGTCGTCGGGTGTATTCATCGGGATGCCTCCTGTGGGCTGTGGTGTCGGCCGCCCGATCACCTATCAATGTGATATCACATTGATAGGTAGCTTGTCAATCGTGGCAGTTCTAACGACCGTCCTCTTCAACGACCCTAGAACGACGCGACCACACCGCAACCGCGCTACCGCTGCGATCGGAAACGAGCGCTCTGAAGCGGCTGCTCGTAGCCCGGCGGGGAAGGTTGACGCCGGTCATGTGTCGCTGGTTTCCGATCTAATTGGAGAAGGCGGGCCGGTGGTCGGATCTGCTGTCGCTCGTGCAGGCCGGGTTAGAGTTCCGACACGATCTGGCCGCGCGGGCGAGCAGATCGTCAACGACCGACTCGCCCGGAATCGCGGGCGCGAGCGCAGCGCTCGCAATCGCACGCTCCGGCATAAACCTCGTCGTCGCGATCGCGCACCCGCAGCTAACTCGGACTACTGAAATAAGCTCGCACAACGAGCGGTGCCGCTTTCGATCGGGTGGGAAGACTCTGGTGCGGCTCCTCGGGCCAGCGCAGAGACGCACGCGTCGCCGTTACCGCGCTAAGAGCCCGAGTTGTCAACGATCTCGGCGATCTCGACAAAGTCGATCGCCGGTGCTACCCCGTACAAACCGGTCACCCGCTCGCGCAGCTCCTCGGAGAAGAAACCCTCGGCTGCATCCTTGGAGTCCCACACGTAGAAGTTCGTCGCCCGGCGGTGCGTGTCATCGATCGTGAAGAACTTGAAGCGAAGACCCGGCATGCCCTCGAACATCGCCCGGGCGTTCCTGGCCACCGTGATCACGCGTGTGCGATCAAAGTCGCCGGCGTATTCGAATGTGACGTTAACCCCAATCACGTCGTCCCTCCATAGGTTGAGCGAGCCAGACGGAATGACCGGTGCAGCCGGCACGCCTGTCGGTCGCTACCGACGCTATCGCTGTTCAGACACCCGGTCCAGTCTCCTGACGGGAGATTGGCTCCAGCAGTACGACGGGAATGACGCGACCGCCCGCTCGTTGCTCGTAGGCGTCATAGCCGTTGTAGTTGTCGTTCACGCGCTGCCAAAGCTCGCTGCGTTCGGGCTCGTCGACCACCCGTGGCCGGACAGCGATGTTCTTGCCCCCGAGCTCGACCGTTACGGCGTCGGGGTGGGCGCGGAGGTTGTGATACCAGGCGGGGTGATGGGCCGCACCGGCCTTTGAGGCAACAACGACGAAGCCTTCGCCGTGTGGGGTGTAGAGCAGCGGAGTCCTGCGCAGCTGCCCGGACTTGGCGCCGCGGGTATGCAGCAGCAAGATCGGTTGCCCCAGGGCCACCTTCAGACGACCGCCCGTTCGCGGGATCAGCCACCGGTCTATGGCGGGGAATACGCTCACGAACAGCCAGCCGCCGAGGCGCGTTCTGGCGAACGCCTGCAGCGCCCTATCGATACGCGACTTCTGTGCTTGGGTCCGGTACGCCGGGATCCACGCAACGTATCAACACCACTGGTGGCGCGGGCAGGAGCGAAACGGTCCCGAAACACCCCACCGCGTAGAACCGATGCGCACACCAGACGGTCCAGAAGGAGACGGGATGCGAGACAGCAGTCATCCCAAGAGGCTGACCCCGCCGCGAGCGCACCTGCTCGCCGTCGCAGCGCTCGTGAGTGGGGTCCTGGTCGCAGGATGCGGAGGAAGCTCTCCCAGCCAGACCGCAGCGACGGTCGGCGCCGCGACCACCTCGGCGTCGAATCCTGTGAGTGCGGGCTCGACCGGGCCGAGCCCCAGGCCTACGGGGGCGCTCGCGTTCGCCGAGTGCATGCGCGCCAACGGCGTCTCAAACTTCCCAGACCCGAATCCCGGCGGAGGCTTCGAGTTCCACGCGCCGGCTGGAATCATCTCATCGCCGGCGTTCAAAGCAGCACAGGCGAAGTGTCACAGGTTCATGCCCGGCGGCGGTCCGCTCAGCCCGGGGCCTCCGCCGTCGGCACAGACGATGGCGCAACTACGGAAGATCGCCGTGTGCATGCGCCAGCACGGTGTCCCGCAGTTCCCCGACCCCATGGCCTCGGTCCCGCACGGATTCAACCCGAACCCAGCCGAGTACCGCGAGATCACCAACTACGAAGGAGCGATCCTCTTGTTCCCCGCCACGATCGACCCGCAGTCACCAGCCTACGAGCAGGCCACGGCCGCTTGCGGCGCCGGTTTCCTCGCCGGCAACAACGCCCACTGATGAAAACCAGAGTCGTGACCGACACTGCCACGGGCAGGGCGCACGCTCACCGCCGGCGAGCCTGACGCTAGACGGCAGCGAATCGCGCTCGCATTGCAGCTATAACCTCACGCCCCCGGCAGGATTCGAACCTGCGGCCATCGGATTAGAAGTCCGGTGCTCTGTCCACTGAGCTACGGGGGCCCACGACGAGAGTAAACGCGAGCGGGCGGCGTCTCGCCCACCGCGGGCGGCTTACACGCCCGTACGCGGCCCGCGCGTTACTTGGCCTTGACGGTGCCTCTGACCCAGGAGGCGCAGCCGAGCAGCTTCGGGTGCTTGGTCGAGTAGGGGTGCTTGACGTGCCTGCCGGTGAACACGTAGTCGACGAGGTAGGACACGTTCGCCTTGCCGCCGGCTCCGAACGCTCCCGAGATCGAGACGTAGGCCCGGCCGTTTACTTTGCCCTTCGGTCCCCTGGTCCGGACCGAGAAATGTGTCCCGAACGTGCCGTTGCTCGAGACGGCCATATGCTTCTCCGTGACCGTGGCCGTTCCGGCACCGCAGTAGTAGGAGTAGCCGCCGCGGAAGCTCGTCACCGCCGCTCCGGACGCTGAGGTCTTGAAGCTGATCTTGCCGCCGCCCTCGTGGGCCCAGTTGGGAGCGTTGTTCATGTAGTCCTTGCCGGTGCCCGTGTAGAGCTTGCCGGCGACGGGGCTCACAGCGTATGCGCCGCCGACCGTCACCAAGCCGGCTAGCGCAACAAGGACCATCGAACTGAGGCCTTTCTTCATCCCCACTCCCTTACCCGGTGGCACTATAACGAGAGGTTTCCTGAGCGCGCAAGACTTGGTCGGGCAAGCGCGACGCGGGCCAAGTCAGTCGGGGCGGCCGGATTTGAACCGGCGTCCTCCGCGACCCAAACGCGGCGCGCGACCAGGCTGCGCTACGCCCCGTGGTCGGCCTTTGAGTCTAGAGCCCACTCCTGCTCGATGCAGAGGTGCGTCTCGAGCTGGAGCGCTCGCGCGCCTCCGGTAGGAACACATGTTCTTACCCGCATCAGATGAACGCACGAGCCGGCCCCGACCGTGGATTGGATAGCCTCCGGCGCCCGATGGCCGAGATCCAGCCGCTGCGAGCGCTCCACTACGACCCGAGCACAACCGGAGGGTTACAGGACGTCGTCGCTCCCCCCTACGACGTGATCGACACCGAGCAGCGAGCCGAGCTCGCGCAGCGCTCCCCCTACAACGTGGTCCGGATCGACCTCCCCGAAGGGGGCGCGGATCGATACGACAACGCCGCCGCGCTGCTGGGCCAGTGGCGCAACAGCGGCGTGATCATCGAGGATGACGGGCCGGCGCTGTGGACGCTGGAGCAGGACTACACGGGCCCCGACGGCCGGCGCCGGACCCGGAAGGGTTTCTTCGCGCGCGTCCGCGTGGAGGAATACGGCCCCGGCAGGATCAGGCCACACGAGCGCACGCATCCGGGCCCCAAGGAGGACCGGCTTCGTCTGACGCGTGCGACGGCGGCCAACCTGTCGCCGATCTTCTCGCTCTACTCCGACCCGCGGAACGAGGTGCGCGGCGCACTCGAGAGCCACGCCGAACCGTGGGCACAGACGACCGACGACGACGGAACCGTCAACCGCCTCGCCCGCGTATCAGACGCTCGCGTGATCGAGACGGTCGCCGCCGCGCTGCGCGACACCGAGCTGCTGATCGCCGACGGCCACCACCGTTACGAGACCGCGCGCGTCTACGCAGACGAGATCGGTGGCGACGGCCCGCACCGCTACGTCCTGATGTGTCTGGTCGCTCTCCAGGACCCGGGCCTGACCGTGTTCCCGACCCACCGGCTCGTCAATGGCCTCAGACCTGACCAGCACGAAGCCCTCGCCAACGCGCTCAAACAAGATTTCGAGATCGAGCAGCTGGCCGGCACCTCGGAGCTGGTGCCGGCCGCCACCGACCCGCTCCAGATCGGTTACATCGACTCCCGTTTTCGCGAGCCGTACATGCTCACGCTCAAGGACCAGGCGATCGCCGACGCCGCGCTGGGCGACCACGCGCTCCCCTACCGCCGGCTCGATACCGCAGTGCTGGAGGCGCTGATCCTCAAGGGCGCGCTCGGGATGTCAGACGAGGACATCGACGAGCTCAACGGCCTCGGCTACGCGCGCGACTTCGACCAGGCGCTCGAGCTGGTAGCGAGCGCCGCCTACGACGCCGCCTTCTTCATGGCCCCGCCCCCGATCGAGCAGGTCCAGCAGGTGGCAGCAGCCGGCGAGAGCATGCCGCCGAAGTCGACCTACTTCTTCCCCAAGGTTCCGACCGGGCTGCTGTTCAACCCGCTGACCTAGCCGCTCTCAGTCGAGCACACGCACGCCGGCCGAGAGAAGCTCTGAAACGGCGCGCTCGCCATCCCCCGGCTGCACCTCGACCGCCCGCGTGGCTCCGCGGTGGACGATCACGTCGAAGCCCACCCGCCGCGCGTCGAGCGCGGTCTCCTTGACGCAGTAGTCGAGCGCCAGACCGGCGACGTGAACTGTGTCGACCTGGTGCTCGTGCAGCAGGCGCTCGAGTTGGGTGTGCTCGAATCCCGAGTAGCCATCTGCGTCGGGAGTCCGTCCG
Organism: uncultured Solirubrobacterales bacterium; assembly: GCA_963756655.1. Lineage (GTDB taxonomy): Bacteria > Actinomycetota > Thermoleophilia > Solirubrobacterales > Solirubrobacteraceae > Palsa-465. The sequence goes on along the minus strand of CAVWOQ010000016.1, from coordinate 168,632 downwards.
GTGTCGACGATCTCGTCGATCACGGTCGTGTCGATGTCGCCGTGGATCTGGGCGCCTGGTGAGCCGGCGACGCAGTGGACCGGCCACGGCCCACCCTGGGCCGCGAACGACGTGTGGTCGGGCGGGTGCCAGTCGCGGGTCGCGATCACGACGTCGACGTCGTGCGCGAGGCGGTTGATCGGCTCGATCACCGCATCGCCGTCGGCGACCGCCAGCGCGCCGCCCGGACAGAAATCGTTCTGCACGTCGACGATCAGGAGCGCCTCCATAGGCGCGAATATAGTCCGGCGATGGCACCCTCGATCGGCTCACCAGCCGCCCTTCGCGAGGCGCTGGCCAGCGTTCTGCTCAGCACCGAGGACGCGATCGCGCTCGACGTCCGCGGCCGGACCGATGCCGCCGTCCTCGTCGCCCTGTACGTCGACGATCACGGTCAGCTGATCAGCGTCCTGACCGAGCGCCGCGCCGACCTTCGCCGGCACGCCGGCGAGATCTCGTTCCCGGGCGGGCGCCACGACGAGGCCGACGCCGACCTCAGCGCCACCGCCCTGCGTGAAGCTCACGAGGAGATCGGCTTGGCGCCCGATGCGGTCGAGCTGTTGGGTGCGCTTCAGCCGACGCCGACGATCGCGACCGGCTACGCCGTCTACCCGTTCGTCGGCCTGATCGAGTCCGGCAAGACGTGGGATCTGAGCCCGCGCGAAGTGGCCGAGGTGCTCGAGCTGCCGCTCACGCGGCTGCTGGCGGGGTACGGCCGCCGGCGCCTGCTGCGTCGCGGGATCCCAATCCGGACCGACACCTACGTCGTCGACGACAAGCTGATCTGGGGCGCGACCGCGAGGATCCTCGGGGATCTGTTCGATCGGATCGGCCCGCTGCTCACCCGGCCGGGCTAGCTCAGCAGCGCCGTTTCGACTGCCTCGACCGCGGCGGCCGGCCATGCGTCCCACGCCAGCGGGTCAGCGTCGAGCAGGACGTAGGGGATCAGCGAGCGTTCGCAGCCGCGCCGGATGCGCTCCGCGCCGGCCGCCAGCAGTTCGGCGTCGACAGAGCCTGCGCATTCGTACACGAGCCCGCGAACCGTCGTGTCGAGCATCCGCTCCAGCAGCATGTCGAGTCGCGTCCCGTGCAGCGCAGCGAGCTGCTCACGCGTCCCGGTCGCCGAACCGAGCAACACACAGGCGACCCCGACGTGCTCGAGCGCCGGCGCCAGCGTCGCGATTCTGTCCGGATCGCCGATGAACGGCTCGGCCCCAGCCGCGGCGATCTCGTCCACCCGCGCGACCGTTCGTGTGGTCCCGCGGACGGCGTGGCCGCCCGCTCGCAACTCTCGCGTGAGCGACAGGCCACGGCAACCACAGCCGACGATCAGGCAGCGAGCCACGGGCGCACGGCGTCAGCCCTCCGGCCGGGTGCCGTACTCGCGCTGCACGTCGGCTCGGGTGCGCTCCGGCAACCCTCGCGCGCGCCGGCGTGCGTTGGTCACCTCCAGCAGTTCGTCAACCTCGCGATCGGCGAGATACGCGTCGCGCCGCCGGCGCTGCTCATTGAAGTCCTCCACCACCTGGCGCTCGAGGTCGGCGACCGTCACCTCGCGCTCGCCACGGCGACGGCGGCGCTCATTGTGCGCTGCCAGCATCTGATTGAGATCCTCGGCCTCGAGCTCCTCCCGGTCCTCGGTGATCTGCCTAGCCGAGCGCATGCCGAGCTGCTCCAACCCCGAGCCGGGGAAGTGCCGGCCCAGCAGCCACAGCCACAGGACCATGAGTGCGATGGCACCCAGGAGCACGATCGCGAACGGATCCACTGGACACGAGTCTAACCCTGGAGTGACCGCAACTTCTTACATTGGCGTCGTGTTTATGCGGGCGTTCACATGCCACCGCGATGGGCGGGCCGGAAGCCAGCGGAGGCCGATCTACTAGCAGGTCGATAGGAGGCTTCATGCGTCTTCGCTTCACCGTGCTCGCGACCGTGTTGGTCGCGTTCGCAAGCGCAGCCATCACGTCGACGGCCGGCGCAGCTCCGCTTCACAACCGCGGGCTGACGATCAACGCAACCCCCCACAGCATCGTCGCGGGCGAGGCGGTGCTGATCTACGGGCGGCTGCAGGGGCCCGGTCACGCCAATCAGGTGATCCGGCTGTACCACCGCATCAACCCCAACCCGTTCTTCACGCTGATCTCAACCACGCGGACCGACGCGCTGGGCTTCTATGAGTTCACGCGCGCGGAGGGGATCGTGCTCAGCAACCGCAGCTGGTTCGTGCGCGGACCCGGCTTGTCGCACAGCCGCACCGTGCACGAGCGCGTCGCGGCCGAGGTGACGCTGGCCGCCAGCGCGGTCAGTGGCACAACGCGTCACGCGCTGACGTTCTCGGGTCATGTCACGCCCAACCACGGTGGCAATCTGATCCTGCTCCAGCAACAGCAGCAGCAGGGTTCAGGCGCCGGGTGGAGGACGATCGGCGAGACGCGGGTCGGCCCGGGCTCGAATTTCCTGGTCACGCACGCGTGGCGTGTTCCAGGTGCCTACAACGTGCGGGCCCTGCTGCCGCCGGATCCGCGCAACATCGCCAGCCCGTCAAACCCGATCCCCGTCGTGATCCAGCAGACCGAGGTTCCTGACTTCACGATCAATACATCTGATCCGATCGTGACTGAAGGCTCGCCGTACACGGTCTCGGGGATTCTCTACGAGCCGGGGACGACGACGCCTGAGCCGAAGACGAGCGTCAGCCTGTCCGAGCGCTCACCGGCCGGCGGCCCGTTCCGGGAGCTGCAGTCGACGATGACGGGATCGGACGGAAGCTACAGCTTCCCGAACCTGACCTCGGCGACGAACGAGCTCTACAAGGTGCGGACCACGTTCGCCCCGCAGCGGCACAGCGCCGTGTTGTTCGAGGGCATCGAGGACGTGCTGTTGTTCAATTCGAGCTCGTCGACCTCGACGGTCGGCGGCACGATCACGTTCAGCGGCAACGTCGCGCCCGACAAGGCCGGTCACGTGATCTACCTGCAGAAGCTCGGCTCGGATGGCAACTGGCACACGGTCGCGACGGGTTACGTCAACGCCGCGTCGAACTTCCAGTTCCAGTGGACGTTCGGGACGCCCGGCACGAAGCAGTTCCGGGCACGGATCACCGGCGGCCCCGCGAACGTGGGTGGCGCCTCGTCGCCGGTCACGGTCGTCGTGACGCTGCCGCCAGTCACGTCGCTGCCGCCCGCCGGTTAGCTAAAAGCAGGTGCACCCCGCGCTCCGGTCCTCGTCGCCTTCCGGCGGCGAGGGCCGGTCGCGTTTCTGACGGGCGCGCGTTCGCTGATGTAGCGTCCAGCGCATGGACTTCGAACTAACAGACGAGCAGCGCCTGATCCGCGAGACAGCGCGCGCGTTCACAGACAACGAGATCGTCGATCGCGCGCGCGAGAACGATCGCAATGAGCACTTCGACGTCGAGCTGGTACGCAAGATCGCCGATCAGGGCTACCTGGGCGCGATCGTGCCCCGTGAGTACGGTGGCGCCGGGCTCGACTACCTGACCTACGGGATCATCGTCGAGGAGATCGGTCGCGGCGACTCGGCGATGCGAACGGTGATCTCGGTTCAGACGTCGCTCGTCTGCTCGGCGATCCTCCGCTGGGGAACCGAGGAGCAGAAACAGCGGTTCCTGCCGAAGCTGTGTTCGGGCGAGTGGCTTGGCTGCTTCGGGCTGACCGAGCCGGACACCGGCTCAGACGCCGCCAACCAGCGCACGCGCGCGAAGAAGACCGACTCCGGCTGGGTGATCAATGGCGCGAAGATGTGGATCTCGCTGGGCAACCACGCCAACCTCGCGATGATCTTCGCCCAGACCGACCCTGAGAAGGCGCACCGCGGGCTCGCCTGCTTCCTGGTCGAGACCGACGGGAACGACGGCTTCCAGCCGCAGGAGATCCATCACAAGATGGGCCTGCGGGGCTCCGACACGGCCTCGATCTCGCTGAGTGACTGCGAGGTGCCCGACGACGCGCTCCTGGGTGAGGTCGGCGACGGCTTCAAGATCGCGATGACGTCGCTGGACTCAGGGCGCTACAGCGTCGCCGCGGGATGCGTCGGGATCTGTCAGGGCTGCGTCGACGAGTCGGTCAAGTACGCCAAGGAGCGCCAGCAGTTCGGGCGCCCGATCGCGAGCTTCCAGCTCGTGCAGGCGATGCTCGCCGACATGGCGGTCGAGACCGATGCGGCGCGGATGCTCGTCTACCGCGCCGGCTACCTGAAGGACACCGGCAAGCCCAGCACCACTGAGACCTCGATCGCGAAGCTGTACGCGACCGAGGCGGCGGTCAAATGCGCGAACACAGCGATCCAGGTGCACGGCGGCGCCGGCTACGTCGACGATCACCCGGTCGAGCGCTACTTCCGCGACGTGCGGGTCACGACGCTCTACGAGGGCACATCGCAGATCCAGAAGTTGATCATCGGGCGCGCGCTGACCGGGATCAACGCCCTGGTCCCCGCCTGACACCGCGATGAGCACCGGCAACGGCCCAGCTCCGGGCGTGATCGGAGTTGCCGGCGCAGGGACGATGGGCAGCGGCATCGCACAGCTCGCGTGCCAGGCGGGTGCGCGAACGCTGCTGCACGACCCCGATCCGCAGGCCCTCGAGCGCGGGATCCAGCGAATCAACGATCACCTGCGGCGCAGCGCAGACCGCGGGCGGCTGACGCCGGAGCAGGCCGATCACGCCGCGGCGCTGCTCGAGCCCGCGCCGGAGCTGGAGCAGCTCGCCCCGTGCGAGCTCGTGATCGAGGCGGCGCCCGAGCGCCTCGAGATCAAGCGCCGGCTGTTTGCGAGCGTGGCGGACGTCGTCGGACCCGAGTGCGTGCTGGCGACCAATACGTCGTCGCTGCTGGTCACGGCGCTGGCCGACGCGGCCGGTGACCCGTCGCGGGTGGTCGGCATGCATTTCTTCAACCCGCCGCCGCTCATGCGCCTACTGGAGGTCGTGGCGGGCGCCGAGTCGTCGCAGCGGGCGCTGACGGTTGCGCGCGCGGCGGGCGAAGCGATGGGCAAGCTGGTGATCGACGCCGTCGATGGTCCCGGTTTCATCGTCAATCGCTGCAACCGCCCGTTCGGACTCGAGGCGCTGAAGCTGCTGCAGGAGCGCGTCGCGGAGATTCCCGAGATCGACACCGTGTGCCGACTCGGCGGTGGCTTCCGGATGGGGCCGTTCGAGCTCATGGACCTCGTGGGCGTCGACGTCGGTCTCGACGTGTCGCGCTCCTTCTACGAGCAGAGCTTCGGGGAGCCACGCTGGCGGCCGTCGCCGATCACCGTCAAGACGGTCGCCGCCGGGCGGCTCGGGAGGAAGGCGGGCCGCGGGTATTACGAGTACCCGGCCGGTGGCGAGCACCGCCCGTCCGACCCGGAGCCGCTGCCCGTCGGCGGCGGCGACGGCCTGGTCGTGATCGCCGGCGAGACGGCGCTTGCGTCCGACTTGCGCGAGGCAGCCGGCGAGGCCGGCTGGGCGGTCGCCGACCCGATCGAGGCCCAGGAACTCGCGACGCCGTTTCTGATCCTCGATGCCAGCATCGCCGGCGACGAACCCGAGGCGCCGCTTCAGGGTGGACCGCAGGCGATCTGCGTCGCCGCCGGCTCGCTGGCGGCGCTCGACCCCGGCGGTTCCGCGGTCGGCTTTCACGCGCTGCCGCCGCTGCGCTCATCGCGGCTGGTCGAGCTGACCCGCGGGCCTGACAGCGCCGAATCGGCGGCGACGGCCGCCGAGCAGTTCTTCGCGACGCTCGGCAAACAGACGCTGTGGGTCGGCGACGCGCCCGGTCTGGTGCTCGGGCGGATCGTCTGCCAGGTCGCCAACGAGGCGGCGTTCGCGCTCGGCGAAGGTCTCGGCAGCGCGCAGGATATCGATACGGGCATGCTGCACGGGCTCAGCTACCCGCGAGGGATCCTCGCGTGGGCCGACGAGATCGGCGTCGACCACATCCTGTCGGTGCTCGATGCGCTGGCGCTCGAGCGCGGTGAGGAGCGCTACCGGGCCGCGCCGCTGCTGCGAAAGCTCGGCTGGTCAGGGCGGCTGGGGCGACAGACCGGAGCCGGGTTCTTCGAATACGGCCGATAGCGGACGGGTCGGCTCGGCGCGCTCTTGCGGCCGGGCCTGCTCGGAAAATTCCTCGCCGCCGGCTAGCCGGGCGCGACAGCGGTATCGGTCATCGCATCGAAGCCGAGCGGCGTGTCGCGCAGGTACCACTCCGCGTCGAGCGCCGCCTGACAGCCGGAACCGGCCGCGGTGATCGCCTGACGGTAGCTGTGATCGACGAGGTCGCCGGCCGCGAAGACGCCCGGCACGTTGGTCAGCGTCGAGCGGCCCTGCGTGACCACGTAGCCGTCGCCGTCGGTCTGCACCTGGCCCTCGACGAGCTGCGACTGCGGTACGTGACCGACGGCGATGAACGCGCCGCCGATCTCGAGGTCACGGCGCGAAGCGTCGGCGGTGTTGCGCAGCTTCGCGACCGCCAGTGACTTGTTATCCCCAGCCGCGAACTCCTCGACCACATATGGGGTCAGAAACTCGATGTTGTCGACTTCGCGCGCCCGATCGAGCATGATCGCCGAGGCGCGGAACTGATCGCGCCGGTTCACGATCACGACCTTAGAGGCGAACTTGGCGAGGAACATCGCCTCCTCCATCGCCGAGTCCCCGCCACCGACGATGATCGTCGGGACCTGCTTAAAGAAGGCGGCATCGCAGGTCGCGCAGTAGCTGACGCCGCGGCCGGCGAGCTCCACCTCACCGGGGACGTCGAGCTTGCGGTGCTCGGCGCCCATCGCCAGGATCACGGTCCGCGTCAGGTGCAGGTCGTCGCCGACCCAGACCTTGTGCGGGCTCCCGGCGGGGGACAGCTCGACCGCGGTCACGTCGTCGGTCTCCAGGCGCGCGCCGAAGCGCTCGGCCTGGTCACGGAAGTGCTGCATCAGCGCTGGTCCGGTGATCCCCTCCGGGAAGCCCGGGTAGTTCTCGACGTCGGTCGTCTGCTGCAGCAGCCCGCCCCACGCAAAACCTTCGATCACCAGCGGATCGAGGTCGGCACGCGCCGTATACAGCGCCGCCGTGTACCCGGCCGGACCGCTGCCGACAATGATCACGTTCTCAAGCTTCTGCTCAGTCACTTCATTAAGTATAGCTAGGCGCCGCATCGGTGCGCCAGCGGGCGACCGTGCGACGCAGTTGCAGGTACGCAATCGCGCCAGGGAGTGTAGGCAGCCAGAACGCAAATACGCGATACGCCAGCACCGCTACGACCGCCAGCTGGACCGGGACGCCGAACGCCGAGAAGGCGCCGATCATGCCGCCGTCGACGCCGCCGATCCCACCCGGCAGCGGCAAAATGTTGCCCAGCATTCCGATGAAGTAGGACATCACGATCACGGTCGTCGGGGGCGAGCCGCCGAAGGCGTGAAAGCACGCCCACAGGACGGAGATGTCGAACCCCCACCAGGCGATCGCCCCCAGCAGGTTCGGGTCGCGGCTGCGCACGAGGGCCAGCGCCGTCCGCACGCCGCTCGCCGCCGCCGCCGGAGCCGCGACCACGTGCCCGGCGATCCGGCTCAGCCGGCCGCCGTGCAGCCACCGCTTGACGAGCGGATCGAAGTCGGTCGGCAGCAGCGAGACCATCAAAAAGATCGCGATCACCGTCGCCCCGAAGATCGCCGGCACGATCGTCAGTGCAAACGGGTTCGGCCCCTCGAACACCCCCAGGTAGAGCCCGACGCCGCCGATCACCAGCGCGCCCATGTAGACCGCATACAGCAGCGCCAAGAACGCGATCATCCGGCAGGCGACGATCTTCGGCTCCATCCCCGATCGGCGCACCGCCCAAGCGGTCAGCGCGACCCCGCCGGCGCCGGCCGTCGCGAACAGCCGCGTCGCGGCCAGACCCGCCATCGTTATCTGGTAGCTCGCGCGCCAGCCGATCCGCGACTGCCCGCGGACGAACACCGCTTGGAACAAGGCGATGTAGCCGAAGAACGACAGCACCTCGAGCGCCGCCGCGAGCGCGAGCCAGAGCGGGTCCCCGTGCTGGATCCGGTTCCAGGTGTCTCGCAGGCCAAGCAGCTTCGGCAGCACGAAGTAAAGAAACGCGGCGACCGAGACGACGAACAGGATCGAGGCCAGCAGCCGCCGCCGCGTGAAGCGCACACGCGGCATCTCCTCCGGATCGCCGCGACCGTCGGAGCTCAGCTGCAGCTCGTGATCAGGCGCGCTGTAGAGCTGGTCCTCCGCGAACCTGTCCTCGCCGGGCGCCGCACGCCGCTGCTGCTCGATCGAGGACTTGTCTTGCACTCGCGCCCCCGCCCCTCCTAGCCGTCCGCCGCCAACTGCTGCAGCCCGTTCAGGCCCCCGATTACGTGTTGCACGAGCGGCGCCGCCCGCGGCGCGCCGCGCTGCACCGTCTCGGCCAGCACGGCACCACCGACGAGATCGATCGCGTAGTGCTCCCCGAGGTAGACGAGCGCCAGCCCCAAAAGCCCCGCGTATGTCCACCCCACAGCGCCCGCGACCGGACCCACCTCCGAAAGCAGGTGTGCACCCATCAAGGACGTGGCGAAGTGCAACGACGGCATCGCAGCCAGCGGGTTTCCTCCGAGGACATCGTAAAGGGCCGGCCAGTTGTCGCCCCAGAACTCCTCGCCGTACTCGATCATCATCCGCCTCACCCGGGGCGAGCCGGCGTCGACGAGGCGCCCGTAACGCGCCGCATACCACGGGGGCGCGGTCGGGATCGCCCAGTAGAAGGTCGCCCCGAGATCGAACACCGCGTACATGCGCGCGGCGGCCGACGGGAAGCGCTCCGGGCGCCGGGCAAGGACGTACAGAACGCTCGCGTGCGGGACCGCGAACCAGACCCAGTGACACCACACCAGGACCCGCTCGAAGCCGTTGATCGCGCCCGGCGTCGAGAGCCCGCGCTGGAGTCGGACGGTCGGCGCGACCCCGAGCCCGAGGAACTTGTCGGCGTCGATCGGGTAGTCGATCCGAACCCGTTGCGCCTGGCGCTCGGGGTCGTCGTGCGGTAGCTCGTAGGCGGCCAGGTAGGACCACATGTTGAGCGCGCAGATCGCCAGCTCGCGCTTGCGGCACGGCCGCATCGCGACCGCCAGCGCCGGTGCCGCCAGGGCCGAACTCGCCATCACCCCGGCCGGCGGAAGCTTGACTCGCCGACGCAGCAGAGGGGCCGCGGCCCCTGCTACGACGAGGGCCCAGGCACCAGCTCCGATTGCCCTCGAGATACGCAAGTGGCGGCCAGTATAGGCAGGGCGGGCGCCGCGCCCCCAGGCGTCGACAGATAGAATGCCCGCCGCCTTGAGACCCGCCGCTCACCGCGCCAAGCCCGGCCTCCGGCGCCGCCGCCTGCTCTCCATCCCCCGGCTCCGTGGCGCGATCGGCCTGCTCACGCTCTGTTGGCTGGTGTCGCTGCTGGTGGCGCCCGACGCGTTCGCGAATTTCATCACGCCCAAGTCCGGCGGCTCCCCGAACGCGAACCAGATCCACTCGCTGTACTCGATCGTGCTCTACATCGCGGCGGTCGTGTTCTTCATCGTCGAAGGCGCGCTGATCTACTCGGTCTACAAGTTCCGCGCCAAGAAGGGTGCGGTCGCCGCCCAGATCCACGGCAACACGCGACTCGAAATCGGCTGGACGGTCGCCGCGGCGCTGATCCTGGTGATCCTGACCGTGGTCACGTTCGTCAAGCTGCCGAGCATCGTCAACCCGCCCAACTCGGGCGCCAACGGACTCGTGCTATCGGCCTCGCTGACCGAACCGAGCCCGCCGAACGGCAAGAAGCTGATGGTCTGCGTCCAGGGGCGCCAGTTCATCTGGCGCTACAGCTACGGGAACGGCTGCGTCAACGACGCGTTCGCGCTCAGGCTGCCCTACTCCTTCCAGGAGATGGTCGTGCCCGAGCAGACGACGGTCGTGCTCGCGATCCAGTCGACCGACGTGATCCACTCCTGGTGGGTGCCGTCGCTGGGCGGCAAGGTCGACGCGGTCCCCGGCTACACGACCTACACGTGGTTCAAGGCGCTTCACACCGGGCTTTTCCACGGGCAGTGCGCGCAGCTGTGCGGGATCAACCACGCGGCGATGACGGCGTTCGTCAAGGTCGTCACGCCGTCGCAATACGAGGCCTGGGTGCGGCGCCAGTCGGTCTTGATCACGCAGGCCAACAACCAGGTCGCCCAGCTGCGGGCGATCCTCACGGCACAAGGCGAACTAGGGAACTAGCTCAATGGCGATCACGGAGTACATCCCCCGACCCGTTCCGCAGGTGACCACCCACCAGGTGGCAGTCCCGCGCACGTCCAAGCGCTGGGTCGACTGGGTGACGACGACCGACCACAAGAAGATCGGGATCATGTACCTGGTCCTGACCTTCGTCTTCTTCTGCCTGGGCGGGGTCGAGGCGCTGATGATGCGGCTGCAGCTGAGCGTGCCCAACAACACGCTGCTGACCTCCGAGCATTACAACCAGCTGCTGACGCTGCACGGGACGACGATGATCTTCCTGTTCGTCGTGCCGGTGATGGCCGGCTTTGGCAACTACTTCTTGCCGCTGATGATCGGCGCCCGGGACATGGCGTTCCCGCGGCTCAACGCGCTCTCGTTCTGGCTGCTGGCCGCCGGCGGGATCGTCTTCTACATCACGCTCTTCTGGCACCCGCCGAGCGCCGGCTGGTGGAGCTACCCGCCGCTGTCGGAGTCGCTGTACTCGCCTAACGGCGGCCAGGACGCGTGGATCTTCCTGATCCACATCACCGGCATCTCGTCGCTGCTCGGGGCGATCAACTTCTACGCGACGATCGTGAACATGCGCGCGCCCGGCATGACCTGGGGCCGGCTGCCGCTGTTCGTGTGGTCGCTGCTGGTCTACGCGCTGCTGCTGATCATCGCGCTGCCCGTTGTGGCCGCGGCGGTCACGATGCTGCTGACCGACCGCCACTTCGGGACCCACTTCTTCGATCCCACCGCGCACGGGTCGCCGGTTCTGTGGCAACACCTGTTCTGGTTCTTCGGTCACCCCGAGGTCTACATCATGATCCTGCCGGGGTTCGGGATCATCTCCGAGGTCATCCCGGTGTTCTCGCGCAAGCCGATCTTCGGCTATAAGGCGATCGCGGCGTCAACGGTGGTGATCGCTTTCCTGGCGACGCTCGTCTGGGCGCACCACATGTTCGCTTCGCCGGTGCCGATCGTGGTGCTGGGGTTCTTCATGCTGAGCTCGTTCCTGATCGGGATCCCGACCGGGGTCAAGATCTTCAACTGGATCGCGACCCTGTGGCGAGGATCGATCGTGATGACGACCTCGTTGTGGTTCGCGGTCGGGTTCATCGGCATCTTCACGATCGGCGGCATCACCGGCATCTTCCTGGCCGTGTTCCCGGTTGACTGGCAGCTCAACGACACCTACTTCGTCGTCGCGCACTTCCACTACGTGCTGATGGGCGGCGCCGTGTTCACGGTCTTCTCGGGGATCTACTACTGGTTCCCGAAGATGACCGGCCGGATGCTCAACGAGACGGTCGGCAAATGGTCCTTCTGGCTGATGTTCATCGGCTTCAACGCGACCTTCTTCGTCCAGCACGCGCTCGGTCTGTCGGGAATGCCGCGCCGCGTATACACCTACCAGCCCGGCCTCGGCTGGTCGACTTACAACTTGATCTCGACGATCGGATCGTTCATCCTCGGTGTCGGCGTCCTGGTCACGATCCTCAACGTCGCCCGGAGCGTCACGCACGGAAAGATCGCGGGGCCAGATCCGTGGAAGGGCAACACGCTGGAATGGTTCACATCGTCGCCCCCGCCAGTCAACAATTTCGACCAGATTCCCCGCGTACGCTCGGTCGAGCCGATGCGCGACATCCGGCGCGAGGTCGAGCGCGCCACGGGTGTGACCCAGAAGACCGGCGGCAGCGAGCGCTTCGCCCGCGTCTAGGTCAGCGAGCATGAACGTCTCGACCGCAACCGCGACCACCTGGAGTCGGCCGCGGCAGGTCCTGTCGGACTACTTCGACCTGACCAAGCCCAAGGTCCAGTCGCTGCTGCTGTTCACGACGATCACGACGATGGAGATCGCGGGGAATCCGCCGCTGTCGAAGATCGCGCTGACCTGCGTGGGCGGCTACCTGTCGGCGGGCGGCGCGGGCGCGGTAAATCACTACTGGGATCGCGACATCGACGCTCGCATGCGCCGGACCGCGAACCGGCCGATCCCGTCCGGGCGCGTCAGCCCCGGCGCCGCGCTGCGGTTCGGGATCGCGCTCGCGCTCGCGTCGCTGATCCTGATGACGCTGACGATCAACCTGCTGTCGGCGCTGCTGGCGTTCGGCGGCTTCGTCGGCTACGTGGGCGTGTACACGATCTGGCTCAAGCGCCGCAGCCCGTACAACATCGTGATCGGCGGCGCCGCCGGTGCGATGCCGCCGCTGGTCGCGTGGGCGGCGACGACCGGCTCACTGTCGTGGACCGCCGTCTATCTGTTCGCGATCGTCTTCTACTGGACGCCACCCCACTTCTGGGCGCTCAGCCTGTTGATGAAGGACGAGTACGCCGAGGTCGGAGTGCCGATGCTCCCCGTCGTCCGTGGCGAACGTGAGACGCGGCGCCAGATCGTGCTCTACACGCTGCTGCTTTACGCGGTCAGCCAGCTGCCGTTCTGCGCCGGCGCGTTCGGGGGCATCTACCTCGCCGGTTCGATCGTGCTCGGGCTCGCGTTCGTCGCCGGCTCAGTGATCCTCTACCGCCGTGCCGACCGCCGCACGGCGCTTCGCCTATACCTGTTCTCGATGCTCTACCTGGCGTCGCTGTTTGCGGTCATGGTCGCCGACGTCAAGCTCTAGCGGACATTCGACCGATTAGGATTCGCGCATGGACAGAAAGCTCGCCCGCAAGAACATCCGCTCCGGCCTGATCGCAGGCGCTGCGGCCCTGTTCATGTTCGGCATCTCGTTCGTCGCCGCTGCGATCTACATCCATCCGTGACCAGCCGGATGACTCAGATGGGCTCCGAACTCGGCGAGCCAGCTGGATGGATCGGGCGCTGCCGATTGATGCGAGGCTGGATGCCGAGCGGGCAGCAGCTGGACGACTCGAGCGCGGCCCATTCAGGCGAGCCTGGAAGGCGAGCGGGCCGCAAGCTCGAGCGATGGCGAGAGGAGCCCAGATGAGCGATCAGGACACGCCGCCGGTCGGCGAGGAGCTCCACCTCCCCGGGCCGACGATCATCCCGCTGATGTGCGCGGTCGGGATCACGCTCGCGATCGTCGGCACGACCGTGAGCCTCGTGATCTCGGCGATCGGACTGATCATCTTCGTCGTCACGACCGTGATCTGGATCCGGGACACTCGTCGCGACATCGACGAGCTGCCCGAAGACCACCACTAGCGTCGGAGCACTAGCGGAAGTTGACCGGCGCGGGCAGCTCGCAGCTGGCTCCGTCGCCGGTCCACACCCTGACGATGTCGCGCATCGACAGGATGCCGGCCAGCTCGCCGTGCTCGACGACGATGAGGTGACGGAAACCGCCGCGGACCATCGTCGCGGCGGCCTGCTCCAGTGACCAGTCGGGGGCCGCGAACGTCAGCCGTGCGGTCAGGTGGTCCGCGACCAGCTCGACGTCCGGATCCTCGCCGCGACCGACCGAATGAAGGACGTCGCGCTCGGTGATCACGCCCGGCCCGGGCGCCTCCGGATCCAGCACCACAGCGGCGCCGACGCGCCGCTCGCACATCGCCGCCGCGGCCTCACGCAGCGTATGCCCCGGTCCGACCGTCAGAAGTACGTCGGTCATCCCCTCCTGAACGAGCATCGCCCTCTCTCCAGGTCAGTTTGCAACGATTGCCGCAATCATAATCGAGGCCGCCTGCCGACGCCGTTCGTCGCTCGGAACCCATAGGATGCTGGGCGTCGATGCTCGAGGGCGAAGGACAGCGTGTTTCGTAACCGTCCGGTGTTGCAAATGGTTTGTTGCGGGGCCGTCGGCGTTGCGATCCTGCTCCCGATCGTCCTCTTCCTGATCCCGTGGTGGCCTGCCGACGCTTCGACGCAGGCGAGCAACGATCACACGCTCTACGACGTCCTGCTGATCGCGACCGTGCCGATCTTCGTGCTCGTGCTGACGGTTGTCCTGTATTCGGTCTTCAAGTTCCGGATGAAGCCAGGCGAGGAGGAGAAGGACGGCCCGCCGATCCACGGCAACACGCGACTCGAGGTCGTCTGGACCGCGATCCCCGCGGTCCTGATCCTCTGCCTGTGCGGCTACTCCTACTCGGTCCTGAGCTCGAATGAGGCCAACCATCCGGGCGCGATGGTCGTCAACGTGACCGCACGCCAGTTCGCCTTTGAGTTCTCCTATCCGCAGTCGGGCAGCAACCAGATCGTGTCGCCCGAGCTGTACCTCCCGAAGGGCCGGCCCGTGGTCTTCAAACTCCGCTCGGTCGACGTGATTCACAGCTTCTTCGTGCCGCAGTTCTCAGAGAAGCTCGATGCGGTGCCCGGGATCACGACCGTCCTGCGGGTGACGCCGACGAGACTCGGCACATACGCCGGCGAATGCACCGAGCTGTGCGGCGCCGGGCACTCGCTGATGCGCGCGACCGTCAGGGTCGTCACGCCGGCCGCCTTCCAGACCTGGCTCCGGGCCCAGAAGCCCAACGCGCCGCCGCCGATCGGGGTGCCGCCGCCAAACGCGGCCCAGCCCGGCATCCCGACGGGCGCCGGAAGTTCGAGCGCCGCGTCGTCGTCGAGCTCGACGGCGACCAGCGCCGCGACCGGCAAGACGATCTTCACCGGCGTCGGCACGTGCGGCGCCTGCCACACGCTCGCGGACGCCGGGACGACAGGGACCGTGGGACCGAATCTGACCCAGCGCCTGGCGAGCGACTGCGCGACGCCGGCCTCGATGAAGATCCGCGGCAAGACCCTGACCGAGTGCATCCACACCGCGATCACGAACCCGTACGCCTACATCCCGTCGGGCTATCACTCGGGGATCATGCCGCCGAACTTCGCCCAGCGGCTGGGAGCGAATGACGTCCAGGCGCTGGTCAACTACTTGGCGAGCGTGACAAAGTGAGAGATCAGAGTGCGCGCGATCGCGACCCCGAGAGCGACTTCACGATGAAGGAGGAGAGCTGATGGCCATTCCGGCAAAGCTCCGAGCCCCGGGCTGGTACCGGGCGGCCCTGTTCGACGTTCTCGGATTCCTCTTCGCGTTCGGCCTCACGGTCCTGATCCGCTGGCTGATGCACCAGCATCCGGTCGTCGACGGCCACGCGATCACGATCGTCGCGCTGATCGCAGTGCCGCTGTTCTTCCTGGTTGGTATCGGGACGATGGATTACTGGTTCTACTGGGCCGCGGGCAAGCCGACCCGGCCCGAGGACCATTCGGCCCACGGCGCGCACACGTGGCGCGACTACTTCCGCGTCAACACCGATCACAAGGTGATCGGGATCCAGTACACGGTCACCTCGTTCTTCTTCTTCCTCGTCGGTGGCCTGCTGGCGATGCTGATCCGCGCCCAGCTCGCGAAACCGGGCATGCAGTTCCTGACTCCTGAGCAATACAACGGCGTCTTCTCCGTCCACGCGACGGTCCTGATCTTCCTGTTCGTGATCCCCGTGTTCGCCGGGCTCGCGAACTTCGTCCTGCCGCTGATGATCGGCGCGCCGGACATGGCGTTCCCGCGGCTCAACGCGCTTTCCTACTGGATGCTGCCGATCGCCGGGGTCATGATGCTGATGAGCTTCCTGGCGCCGGGGGGCTCATTCGCCGCCGGCTGGACCGCCTACGCGCCGCTGTCGACGACGATGCCGATCGGGCAGTTGTTCTTCACGCTCGCGGTCCAGTTCGCGGGCGCCTCTTCGATCGCGACCGCGCTCAACTTCCTGGTGACGATCATCACGATGCGGGCGCCGGGGATGAGCTTCTTCCGCCTGCCGCTGCTGGTGTGGGCGAACTTCTCGACCTCGCTGCTGGTCGTGATCGCGACCCCGTTCATCGCCGCCTCGCAGTTCTTCGTGCTGCTCGACACGGCGCTGCACTTCCAGTTCTTCAACGCGTTCGTCGGCGCGGGCAAGGACGGCAACGTGATCATGTACCAGCACGTCTTCTGGTTCTACTCACACCCGGCTGTCTACATCATGATGCTGCCCGGGTTCGGGATCATCTCGGAGGTCATCGCGGTCAAGTCCCGCAAACCGATCTTCGGCTACCGGATGATGGCGTTCTCGCTGCTCGCGATCGTCGTCCTCGGCTTCACCGTCTGGGCGCACCACATGTTCGTCTCCGGGATGGCGCCATGGATCCGGATCCCGATGATGATCACGACCGCGATCATCGCGATCCCGACCGGAATCAAGATCTTCTCGTGGCTCGCGACGCTGTGGCGGGGCGTGCTGCACCTCGATACGCCGATGCTGTTCGCGCTCGGCTTCCTGACGATGTTCACGCTCGGCGGGATCAGCGGCGTGATGCTGGCGATGATTCCGTTCGACATCCACGTCTCGCAGACCTATTTCATCGTCGCCCACATCCACTACGTGCTGTACGGCGGATCGGTGTTCACGATCTTCGCCGGCGTCTACTACTGGTTCCCCAAGATGACCGGGCGGATGTACGACGACCGGCTCGGCAAGTGGCACTTCTGGACGACGTTCATCTTCTTCAACCTGACGTTCGGGCCGATGCACATCATCGGCATCCAGGGGATGCCACGGCGCGTCGCCGAGTATGCGGCCAAGTTCGCGGACTGGAACCTGTTCATCTCGCTGTGCTCGTTCGCGCTCGGCGCGAGCACGCTGATCTTCATCTACAACATCGCCGCCAGCTGGCGCTCCGGCCCGCGCGCGCCCGCCAACCCGTGGCGCGGCCTGACGCTCGAGTGGCAGGTCTCGTCGCCGCCGCCGATCTTCAACTTCGACGCGGTGCCGACCGTCGTCGGCGGCCCATACGAGTACGGCGTGCCGGGCGCCGTGCACGGCATCTTCAAGCCGCCCGCGGAGGCCAAGCCGCTCGCGCCGGCGGGGGTCGGAGGATCGACCAGCCCGCCGGGCACTGAGGGCGAAGCATGAGGACGATCCTCGTCGTCGCCAACGAGACGATCGGCGGACGGCCGCTGATCGACGCCATGCGCCGGCACGCCGCCGAGGAGGAGACCCGGTTCGTCCTCTGTGTGCCACAGACGCGGCCGCGGGCCGGCTACGTGATCTACGACGACTCCGTGTTCGACGCCGCCCAGGCGCGCGTCGACCTCGCGGTCGGGTTCGTGCGCTCGGAGGGGATGGACGCCATCGGCGAGGTCGGCGACCCGGACCCGTACGCGGCGACGATGGACGCCGTCCGCGAATACAACCCCGACGCGATCATCATCTCGACCTACCCGGACCACCGCTCAGGCTGGCAGCGGCGGGACCTGGTCGACCGCGTCCGCGACGCGTCCGGTCTGCCGGTCGAGCACGTGGTCGCCGACATCGACACCGAGGGCCTGTTGTTCCGCGTCACGCTCGCGGTCGCCAACCGCACCGCGAGCGGCAACGAACTGCTCGAGGCGCTGAAGGCGAAGGCCGATGCCGAGCGCGACAAGCGCGATCGGCTGTTCATCGTCGTCGTGCCCCAGGAGGGCGGCGACGGCAACGCCACGCGGCGCGCGCGTACGAGACTGTCGCTGGTCCTCTCGCGGCTGCGCGACGCCGGACTGACGGCCGCCGGGATGATCGGCGACCCGGACCCGTTCACCGCGATCATGAACGCGCTGCAGTACTTCCGGGTCGACGACATCGTGATCTCGACCTTCGCCGACACGCGATCAGGCTGGCTGCGCGCCGACCTGATCGAGCGCGTTCGCAGCGCAACCGGCAAGGAAGTCGAGCACGTCGTCCACCGCGACCCAGTCGCAGCCGAGAGCTAGGGGAACGCCGATGGAAGCCGCCTCGATCGCCCACGCAGAGCACCACGGCCCGCCCCCCGCGCACCAGTCCTCGCGAGTCAACGCACCGACCCTCGGGATGCTGCTTTTCATCATCTCCGAGGTGATGATCTTCGGGGCGTTCTTCACGGCCTATTTCTTCATCCGGGTCGTCAACCACAACCCGTGGCCGGCGGGGGGCGAGCACCTGCCGGAAGCGGTTGCGGGCATCAACACTGCGATCCTGCTGTCGTCGTCGCTCACGATCCACTGGGCGCTGAGCTCGATCAAGCGCGGCAACCGGTTCGGGCTCAAGGCGGGCATGGTGACGACCTTCCTGCTCGGCGCGACGTTCCTCGCGGTCCAGATCAACGAGTACGTCCACGTCGGGTTCGCGCCGCGCGACTCGGCCCAGGCGAGCGTCTTCTACGCGCTCACCGGGCTTCACGGCTGCCACGTGTTCATCGGTCTGTGCCTGCTGCTGTTCGTCACGATCCGCTCGTTCCGTGGTCATTACTCGGCGGAGAGCCACCGCGGCATGGAAGTGCCCGGGATCTACTGGCACTTCGTCGACCTGATGTGGGTGGTCGTGTACACGACCGTCTACGTGCTCTAGAGCGGCGCCGGCGCGCGGGCCGCGATGCAGATTCGCTGGCTTCCCCCGAATCCTTTGAAGTCGGAGGCCGACGCGTTCGGCTGCCTGGTCTGGTGCGTGATCGTGATCGCCGCGATCGTCGCGGTCGTGCTGATCATCCGGGCGCTCTGAGCGCGCGGCGTGGCGGTTCGCGACGTCCACGGCATCTCGCGCGAAGCCGGGTTCGATCCCTTCCGATATACGTCAGAGATCGCTCCAGGGCGCACCGACTGGCCGCTGAGGCCGGGGGCACCGGGTCGTGACACCATTGAGCAGCCGTGCCCATGATCCCGTTCGCCGATGCGCCAGCCCAACAGATCGGCTTTCCGGTCGTCGTCGTGCTCTCCTGGCTCCCGTACTGGATCCGCGCCAGGACGCTCGCAGCCGAGCACCGCCCGGTCCCGACCTGGCGTCAGGGGTGTTATGCGGCCGGCCTCGTCGCGCTGCTGATCGCCGCCAGCCCGCCGGTCGACAAGCTGTCGGAGCAGCTGCTGGTCGCCCACATGGCGGAGCACCTGCTGATCGGCGACGTCGCCGCGCTGCTGATCGTGCTCGGGATGACCGGCCCGTTGCTCGCGCCGCTGCTGCGCAACAAGTGGATTGCGAAGCTGCGCGTGCTCACCCATCCGGTGGTCGCGATCGCCGTCTGGGCAGTCAACTTCTACGCCTGGCACTCGCCGACCCTGTATCAGGCCGCGCTGCGCCACGACGCCCTGCACGCGCTCGAGCACGCGACCTTCCTCGCGTTCGGGATCGCGGTCTGGATGGCGCTGCTCGGCCCGCTGCCGAAGCCCGCCTGGTTCAACAACTGGGCGCGGCTCGTCTACATCATCGTCGTGCGGCTGATCGGGACCGTGCTGGCGAACGTGCTGATCTTCGGCGGCACCGTCTTCTACCCGTATTACCGGGCCGGCGACGCGCACTGGCACATCTCGCCGATCGCCGACCAGGTCGCCGCCGGCGGGCTGATGATGGTCGAGGAGAGCCTGCTGACGATCGGCCTCTTCTGCTGGCTGTTCCTGCGCGTGGCGCGCGAGAACGACGAGCGTCAGGAGCTGCTGGACTACGCCTCCCAGCACGGGATCGCGCTCGACGAGCGTCGCGCGCAACGGGCGGTCGCCTCGGGCCACAGCGCCGAGCTGTGGGAGCGGCTCCGGCAGAGCGCCGCGGTGTCGGAACCGGGCACCGGCACGCCGAGCACCGCCAGCCCGGCCTGAGCCTCTACTTCGCGGCCGTCGAGAGGAAGTTGATCAAGGCGGTGATCTCGGTTTTGCTCAACGTTTTGGCGAAGTTGGACGGCATCACGCCGGCGTGGTAGCCGGTCGGGATGTAGGCGTAGGGATCCGTGATCGCGGTCTCGATGCACTTCTGAAGCGTCACGCCGCGGATCCTCTTCGACGCCGGCAGCGCGCAGTCCGAGCGCAGCCGCATGTCGAGGTTAGGGCCCACGATCCCGGTCGTGCCCGCGGCCGCGAGCGTGTGACAGCTGCCGCACCCGCCGACCCCGGTAAACACGGCCTTGCCGTCCGCCGCGGTGGTCCCGGTCACCCCGCCGGCGGACGCCAGCGCGCCGGTGTCGACCCCCGGCCGTCCCGCGACCTCGCCGACGTAGGCCGCCACGTCCTGCGCCTGCTGGCCCTTGTAGAGCATCGAGGGCATCACGCCCTGGGTGTTCGGGTACCGGATCCAGTAATCGACCAGGCCCTCGATCGACGCACTCTTGTAGCCATCGGCACGATCCTGGCGGAACGCGTCGTCGAGATTCGGCCCCACGACGCCGGTCGTGTTGGCGTGGGAAAGCGTGTGGCAGGCGCCGCATTTCTCGACGAACAGGATCTTCCCCTGGACGGGGTTCGCGGTCGGATGCTTGATCGCACAGCCCCCGAGAGCGACGAGCACAAGCGCGCCAAACGCCAGCGCCAGCAGGCTCCGTCGGGCAGGTGCGAAGGCTCTGACCATTTGCTCGGGCGGCACTCTATCCAAGCCCGCGGCACTCCCGCGCCGTCGCCCGGCACCCCTGGAGCGCTGCCGCGGAAGCCGCTGGTAGCATGGCCCGCAATGAGGACGCGCCAGAAGTACCGGATGCGGACGCCCTCCACCGGTCGAGAAGTGATCATCGAAGCGGAGCCGGGCCAGCTGTACCTCGATCGCGAGACCGGCGAGCAGTTGGAGGTCATCGGCGAGCTGCTCCCGCTCGCCCCGACGCCGTCGGAACTGCCCTGGACCGTGGACAACCTGCGCTTTTGCAACTGGTGCGATCAGCACACGCCGAAGGACCTGAACGACTGTCCGTATTGCGGCAGGCGCATGTCGCCGCTCGACTCCTGAAGGCTCCGGACGAAGGCGAGATGAGGTCGCAATCACAGAAGGTCGTCGCCGTTGTCGTCGCGGTCGTTGCGATGATCGCCCTGGTCGCGGGCTGCGGCAGCGGCGGCTCCGGGTCGACTAACACGGCAGGGGCGCCGGTCTTCACGGTCCCGACCACGGCCCCAAGCAACGCGCCGCCCCCCGCCTCGACGTCGAGTTCGACGACCACAACGAGCACCACGGCCAGCGCCGGCACCGGCACCAGCGCTGCCTCACCGACCCCGATCACCCCGCCCCCGGCGGGCACGACGCCGGCGACCTCAACCTCGCCGTCCGGCGGCGCCGGTGCCACCACGGGCACCGGCGGCGGGACGGGCGTCAACGGCGGCGGCACCGGTGGCACGGGGTCCGGCGGCTCAGGCTCGGGCGGCACCGGTGGCGCCGGGCTCGGCTCGGCCTTCTGCCAGCAGAACCCGGGCGCCTGCTAGCCCGGGGGCCGGCTGCCCCGGGCGGGCGCCTGCTAGCCCGGGGGCCGGCTGGCCCCCGGCCCCAGTCGCGAGCTCAGTGCACGTAGTTCTTGGGGTACGGCGTGTTGACGACCTCGGTCGCGCTGTATTCGACCCGCGTGCCGGTGTACTCGCACAGGTAACGGGTGCTCGCACCGACGGTCAGCTGGGCGGTCTGCGCGCCGGCAGCGTTCTTGCAATTCCCCATCCGGCTCTGGCGATAGGTGAACTGCTTGCTGTTGAGGTTGTAGGTCAGCAGCGGAGCCCAGGTGGGCACCGTCAGCCCGATCACGTCGCCCTTCTTGACGGGGATCGCCGTGAAGGTCGTGAACGCCGGCGGCAGCGCCAGGGGCTCCTGGAGCACCTGGCCCAGGAACGGAGTCAGGTGGTAGATGCCGCTCTCGGCGGCGACCGTGTAGTTGTTCTGGGGGCCGGGCGCAAGCACGGTCAGCGCGAGCTGCGGCGTCCCGCCGTAGGCCGTGTCGAGCGTCTTGAGGTAGTTGTGCTCGGTCTTCGTGTTGGTCGAGAGCTGCGACAGACCGACCGTGAACGACACGATCCAGCCATTGCTCTTCACGACCGTGGGGTTGCTGACCCCGTCGCTCGTCGTCTGGAGCGCGGTCGTCCGGGTCAAGATGATGAAGCACTGCGACGGCGTGACGCCCTTCGGGCACGACGGTGCCGCGATCGGGGTCGCGGTCTGCCCGAGCTGGACGATCTTCGCCTCGGCCACGGCCGGCACAAGCGCGAGGCCCGCGGCGAGCAATCCTGCAGTTACCAGCGAGAAACGTTTCATGATCATCCCCATTGAACACGACCCAGAGGCGGCAGTTGCGGGCCTCGGACTGCAGGGCCCGTAATCCTTACGATCGGCATGTTCGGGGCGCAGCCGCCCCGGTGTTGGCCTGGGAGCTCTAGATCTTCGTGACGTTGACCGCTTTCGGACCCTTCGGGCCGGCCTCCTCCTCGTAGGAGACCTTTGATCCCTCGGCCAGAGAGCGGTAGCCATCGCCGTTGATGCCGCTGAAGTGAACGAATAGGTCGCGACCGCCGTCGTCGGGCGTGATGAACCCGAATCCCTTGTCGTCGCTAAACCACTTGACGGTACCCGTTGCCATGAAACTCCCCTTCGGCGCAACTCGCCTTCGAAACAAGATCGGCGCCACCGCGACCCCGACCAGACGCGCAAAAACGTATCAGGGAGCGCGCCACGACGGATGGCCGGCTCACCGTAGCGCGTCGGCGGCGGCCGCGATCTCGGCCGCGTCGCCGGGCGCCGGACGCCACGGGAGCCTCAGCGGATCGTCCGTGTAGCGGGGAATCACGTGGACGTGAAAGTGAAATACCGTCTGCCAGGCGGCGGGGCCACAGGCATTGAGAAGGTTGACGCCGTCGGCGCCCAGTCGCTCCGTGACGCGGCGCGCGAGGCGCTGCGCGGCGAACATCGTCGCCGCGAGATCCTCGTGCTCGATCTCCAGCAGGTTCGCGGCGTGGTTGCGTGGGACGACGAGCGCGTGACCTCGCGTGCCGGGGTTGATGTCCATGAACGCGACCGTCCGCTCGTCCTCGGCAACGATCGTGGCGGGTAGCTCGCCGGCGACGATCTTGCAGAACAGGCAGTCGGGGTCGCGCATCAGTCGGCGCAGCTTACCTTCAGGCGGTGGCGACCCGTTGGCGGGCGTAGCCGATCGCCTCCTCACGTGAGGAGACCTCGCCCGCGTAGGCGGCCTCCTCGAGCTCGTGCAGAAGCTCCCCGAGCAGCGGACCGGGTCGGATCCCGAGCGCCGAGCCGAGCTCGTCGCCCCGGATCGGCGGCCGTGGCGGATCCGCGCTCCAGGCGAGCGCCTCCGCGAACAGCTCCCGCGCGAGCTCGAGGTGACCGGAGATCGCGCGTTCGGAGTTGTCCCCCCGCGTCGCCAGGCGGTCGGCGACGCTCAGCACGGTCACGTCGGCCCCGACGGGCGCGCACGCGTCCAGGTAGCGGTAGACGTCGCGGCGATCGAGCGGCATCCGGTGAACCAGGAAGCCCAGGCGCAGATGATGGCGGGTCAGCGCGGCGACGTACTCGACCAGCCGCGAGCTCGCGCGCAGCCGCCTCAGGATCGACGACGCGAGCTGCGCCCCCGCCTCGTCGTGATGCATGAACGTAACCCGCCCCTCGGCTGTCACCGCCCTCGTCTGCGGCTTCGCGATGTCGTGCAGCACGGCCGCGAACCGCAGCGCCCCGCCACGCGTCAGTTCGTCGGCGAACGGCTCCGCGAGCAGCTCCCGCACCGCCTCGGCCTGGGCGCCGAAGGCCGGCGCCGGGTCCTCTTCGAGGGCGACCATCTCCGCCAGTACCGCGCGCGTGTGCTCATACACGTCGAGGTGGTGAAAGCGGCTCTGATCGATCCCCCGCAGCTCTGCGAGCTCGGGCAGCACCGCGGCCGTGACGCCGATCTCGTCCATCAGATCGAGTCCCTCGACAGCCCGCGGAGCGCTCAGTAGACGCCGCAGCTCGGCGAACACCCGCTCGGACGCGCATGAGCTCAACCCGGGCGCGCTGCGTCGCGCGAGCGCGACCGTCTCTGGCTCGATGGTGAACTCGAGCTCGCACGCGAGCCGCGCCAGCCGCAGCGCGCGCAGCGGATCGAGCTCGAACGCCCGCGTCGAGGCAGCCCGCAGCGTGCGCGCGTGAAGGTCATCCACCCCGCCGAGCGGGTCGACGAGCGCGGCCCCGTCAGCGCCGAGCGGCTGCGCGATCGCGTTCACGGTCACGTCGCGCCGCCGCAGGTCGGCTTCGATCTCGTCGCCCTCGAGCTCCGTCAGGTCGACCTGCCAGGAGCGGTCGTGAGCCACGACGCGCCAGGCTCCGAACTGATCGGAGAGCGCGAACGCGACGCCGTCCGCGCCACGCGCGAGTCCCCGCGCGACGCCCTCCAGCCCGCCCGCGGCGACGACGACGACGTCGTAGTCGGCGGTCGGCCGATCGAGCAGCCTGTCGCGCAGCGCCCCACCGACGAGCCACCCCCGGTCGACGTTCGCGAGCAGCGTTTCGAGCGGCTCAGTCACGCTCGGGCAGGCCGTCGCGGTGGTAGCTGCGCGGCACGCGCCGCGAGATCCCGCACAGGAACTCGTGCGCGATCGTCCCGAGCCGGTTCGATACGTCCTCGACGCTCTGTCGCTCCGTCCCGTCAGCGCCGATCAGGGACGCCTTCACCCCGACGACCACCTCCGCCGCTGGTTGGGGGCCCACGTCGACGGCGATGTTGTCCATGCTCACGGTGCCGACCAGCGGGTAGCGGCGGCCCGCGATCAACACGTCGCAGTTGTTGCTGAGGTCGCGTCTGACCCCGTCTCCGTAGCCGATCGGCAGCGTCGCGATCCAGGTCTGCTGCTCGGCGATGAAGCGACGCCCGTACCCCGCGCTGTCGCCCGGTCGCGCAAGCTTGAGGGCCGCCACGTACGAGCTCAGCTCGAGCGCCGGCTCGAGTCCGTAGCGGGCGGGGTCCTGGTTCATCGGGTCACAACCGTAGAGGGCGATGCCGCAGCGGACCATGTCGAAGTGGCTCGCCGGCTCGCGCAGGGTCGCGGCGCTGTTGGCCGCGTGGACCACGATTCTCGGCGCCAGGCGGCGCATCTGTGCCGCGAGCGGTGCGAACGCGTCGAGCTGCGCGGCGACGAACTCGAGGTCGCCGTCGGCGGTCGCGAAATGCGTCATCGCGCCGGCTAGCTCGAGCGTCGGCGCGGCCCGAAGCACGAGCTCGGCGACCGCCAGCGCCTCATTCACGTCCCGCGTCCCCAGCCGACCCATGCCGCTGTCGAACTTGACGTGGATCTTGACGGGGGCAGTCGCGGCCGCCGCCACGGCGGTCACGAACGAGTCGGTCCAGGCGGTCAGCTCCGCCCCCGCCCGCAACGCGATCGGCAGCTCCTCGGCGCTCAGGGCGCCCATCACCAGCAGCGGCTCCGAGACGCCCGCCGCGCGCAGCTCGGCTGCCTCGTTGGCGGTCGCGACCGCTAGGCGGGTGGCGCCGCCGGCGAGCGCCGCGCGGGCCGTCCGCACGGCGCCGTGACCGGACGCGTCGGCCTTGACGACTGCGCACAGCCTCGCGCCACCGGACAGGCCAGCGGCCAGCCGATCGGCGTTGCGCTCGATCGCCGCCAGATTGACGCGCGCCTGGGCCCGCAGCGCCACGCTCAGGCCCCGAAGCGCGCCCGGGGCAGCGCCTCGATCACATCGCGTGCGATCACGCCCTCGGGTCCGATCCACTCGGCCGCCAGCTGGCCGGCGCGGGCGTGGACCAGCACCGCGGCACACGCCGCCACGAACGGATCGACGTGCTTGGCCAGGTACGCGCCGACGACTCCGGAGAGCACGTCCCCGGTCCCCGCGGTCGCGAGCGCCGACGAGCCGCCGCGGCTGATCGCGACCCGTCCCGCCGGCTCGGCGACGATCGTGTCGTCGCCCTTGAGCACGACGACCGCGCGTGCCAGCGCGGCCGCGCGCCTCGCGTACGCAAGCCGGCGGCGTTCGATCTCGCCGCTCGGGAGGCCCAGCAACCGCCCCATCTCACCCGCGTGCGGCGTCAGGACGGTCGGGGCGCTCCGCTTCGCCAGCGATTCGAGCCGCTCGGCATGCGCGTTGAGCCCGTCGGCGTCGAGCAGCAGTGGGATCTCGACGCTGCGCGCCAGCTCCCGGCACAGCTCGACGGTCTCCCCCTCGCGCCCGATCCCGGGACCCAGCACCAGCGCGTCGGCCCGCGTCGCGCGATCGCGGACCCGCTGGGCGCCGTCGCGCTGCAGCGCCCCGTCGCGGTCGGCGAGCGGGACCGTCATCACCTCCAGCAGCCGCTGCTCAAACACGAGGTTCAGCGACGCGGGCACGAACGCGGTCACATAGCCGGCGCCGGCGCGCATCGCCGACTCCGACGCCAGGCACGGAGCCCCGGTCAGCCCCAGCGAGCCGCCGCAGACGAGTACGCTGCCGGCCGCGAACTTGGTCGACTCCCGGCCGCGCACCGGGATCGCCTCGGTCACGCCTTCGTTGATCAAGCCGATGTGCGGGGTCACCGGCGCCCCGTCCGGGATCCCGATGTCGACCACCGTCACGTCGCCCGCGTGGTTCTTTCCGGGGGCGATCCAGAGCCCCGGCTTGCCAGCGTGGAAGCGTCGCCGTGGCGGCCGCTCGGACTGCGACCCCGGCGGTCTCGCCGGTCGACGCGTCGACGCCGCTCGGAACGTCGCAGGCGACGACGACCGTGTCCGGACGGGTGGCGTTGATCGCTTCGATCGCGCCTCGGGCGGGCTCGTGCGGCTCGCCGGCGAAGCCCGTACCGAGGATCGCGTCGATGATCGCGGCGGCGCCCTGTAGGGCATCGGGTCCGAACGAACGCGGCGGCTCGCCCGGTAGCCGCTCGAGGTTGGTGCGGGCATCGCCCCGCAGCGCCTCGCGCTCGGCGAGCAGGAGCACGTCGACGTCGCGGCCCCGGTCGCGCAGCAGCCGCGCGGCCACCAGCCCGTCGCCGCCGTTGTTGCCCTTGCCGCAGACGACCACGACCCGGCCTTCCGGGGCGCGCGTCGCGGCCAGCTCGGCGAGACCCGCGCCGGCGCGCTCCATCAGGTCGATCCCGGGGATCCCCTGCTGTTTGATCGCCCACTCGTCTGTGGCTCGTTGCTGCTCGGCGTCGGGCAGCGGCTCGAACCAGTCAGTCGACGAGGTCACGCTCGCCAGCTTAGGCGCGCTCGGCGACGATGAGCGCGACCGCGGCCGCGTCCCGTCTGGTGTGGGTCAGCGAAATCCGCACCCCTACCCCGAGGCTTGCCGCGCGGTCGGCCGCCGCGCCGTGCAGCGCGACGGACGGCGGCCCCCCGTCGGACACGACCTCGACATCGAGCCAGCTCCACGCCGTCATACCCAGCGCCTTCGCGACCGCCTCCTTGGCACAGAACCTGGCGGCCAGGTGCTGGCCGGGCCGCGCTCGCGCGGCGGCATACTCGCGCTCGCCGGCCGTGAACAGCCGCTCGGCGAGCGCTGGACGGCGATCGAGCGCGCGCTCCAGACGCTCGATCTCGAGCAGATCCAGACCGATCGACGGCGCCTGGCTCACTCGACCGTGACCGTCTTGGCCAGATTGCGAGGCTGATCGACGTTCAGCCCGCGCAGGCGCGCGATGTTGTAGGCCAGCAGCTGCAGCGGGATCACGGCCAGCAGCGGCGCCAGCATCCAGTCCGTCTGCGGCACGCGGATCACCTCGTCGGCGTGCTGGGCGATCCGGGTGTCGCCCTCGCTCGCGACCGCGATCACCCGCGCACCTCGCGCTCGAACCTCCTGCATGTTGGAGATCACCTTCTCTAGCACCGGCGACTGGGTCGCGACGACCACGACCGGCGTCTGCTCGTCGAGCAGCGCGATCGGACCGTGCTTCATTTCGCCCGCCGCGTAGGCGTCGGTCGCGATGTAGGAGATCTCCTTCAGCTTCAGGGCGCCTTCGAGCGCGACCGGGAGGCCGATGTGGCGCCCGAGGTAGAGGAAGAACTCGGCTCGGAAGCATCCCTGCGCGACCTCGGCCAGGCGCTCGCGGTCACGCTCCAGCAGCTCCGCGATCAGGTGCGGCAGCCGCTTGAGCTCGGCGATCATGGCGGCCAGCGCCGGCGGCTCGAGCGTCCCGCGCAGCTCGGCGAGTCGCAACGCCAGCAGGTACATCGCGGTGATCTGGGCGATGAACGTCTTCGTCGCCGCGACCCCGATCTCCAATCCGGCTCGCGTGTAGAGGACTCCGTCGGCTTCGCGCGTCGCCTGCGCGCCCATGATGTTCGTGACCGCCAGCACCTTCGCGCCACGAGCCCGCGCGGTCCGCATGGCCGCCAGCGTGTCGGCGGTCTCACCGGACTGCGAGATCCCGATCACGAGGTCCTCGGGACCGACGATCGGGTCGCGGTAGCGGTATTCGGACGCGATGTCGACCTCGACCGGAACTCGCGCCCACTGCTCGATCGCGTAGCGGCCGATCAAGCCGGCGTGGTAAGCGGTCCCGCAGGCGACGATCACGACCCTCCGGACGCGGCACAGCAGCTCGTCGTCGATCGCACCGAGGTCGCCGAGCTCGATCCGGTCGAGGTGGGCGGCGCGCTCGCCGAGCGTCTCGGCGACGGCGTCCGCCTGCTCGTTGATCTCCTTCAGCATGAACGTCTCGTAGCCCTGCTTCTCGGCCATTTCGGCGTCCCAGTCGATCTCGACGATCTCGCGCTCGAGCGGCTGCCCGTCGACGCTCTGGAACTCGACGCCGGCCGGCCGCAGCACGACGAACTCGTCGTCGCCCATGTACTGGACCCGGCGCGTCTCGCGCAGGAAGGCCGGGATCGCGGAGCCGATGAACTGCTCGCCGTCGCCACGGCCGACGATCAGCGGGCACTCCTTGCGGGCGCCAACCAGCACGCCGGGCTCGTCGGCACTCATCGCGACGAACGCGTAGTGGCCGCGCAGCCGGCCGTAGGCCTGACGGACCGCGGCGACGAGATCGCCGTCGTAGAAGCTCGCGACCAGGTGCGCGATCACCTCGACGTCGGTCTCGGACGTGAACACGGCGCCGGCCTCGACGAGCTCGTCTTTGAGCTCGACGTAGTTCTCGACGATCCCGTTGACGACGATGTGAACGCGATCGGTCGTGTCGTAGTGGGGGTGGGCGTTCTCCTCGGTCACCCTGCCGTGGGTCGCCCAGCGAGTGTGTCCGATGCCGGTTCCGGTGACCGGCCGCTCGGCGACCGCGACCGCCGCCGCGCTTGGCTGTTCGGCGCGCTGGCGCCCGTCGATCGCCGTGCGCAGGGCGCTCAGGTTGCCGACCGCGCGTACGGCGTCGATCCGATCGCCGTCGAGGATCGAGATCCCGGCGCTGTCATAGCCGCGGTATTCGAGCTGCTCGAGACCGTGCAGGAGCAGTGCACGAACCTCGCGAGGGCCGACGTAGCCGACGATGCCACACATTTGCCAATCCTCCTGGCTCGTTGCAGGGTCATGAGCCGGTGGCCCACCCGGCTCCCAGTCTGCCTATCGGCAGATCGGCCTTCTAATTTTAACGGGGCGAGCGGCCGCGCTCGGCGCCGGCCTTGCACCGCCGCCCTGGGCCACGTCCGCTGCTAGCCGACGTGGTCGTCGCCCAGCGTGCGCTTGACGGCATCGGTCAGGCGTTCGCAGACCGTGTCCGTCTCGTCCCCCGTGGGAGCCTCGACCATCACCCTGATCAGCGGCTCGGTCCCGGACAAGCGGACCAGCACGCGCCCGCGGCCGCTGAGCTGCGTCTGCTCGGCCTCGATCGCCTGCACCATGTCCGGCGCCTCCATGGCGCGCCTCAGCGAGGGCCTGTCGGCGGCGCGGATGTTGACCAGCCGCTGTGGCAGCTTCTCCATCGCGTCGCGCTGACGTAGATCGCCTCCGGCCAGCGCCTCCATCGTCAGCAGCGCGCTGGCGATCCCGTCGCCGCCGGTGCAGAAGCCGAGATCGATGATGTGGCCCGATTGCTCGCCGCCGAGCGCCCAGCCCCGCCGGCGCAGCTCGTCGAGCACGTAGCGATCGCCGACCGGGGTGACCGCCACCTCGACGCCCGCCGCCGCCATCGCCGCGTGAAAGCCGTAGTTGGTCATCACCGTGACCGCCACGCCGTGGCCCGGAAGGCGCCCCTCGCGGTGCAGGTGGACGGCCGCCATCGCGATCAGCTCGTCGCCGTCGACGATCACGCCGTCGCCGTCGACCGCCAGCACGCGGTCGCCGTCGCCGTCGAGCGCGAACGCGACGTCGTAGGTGCTCGCCCGCATCTCCTCGACGATCGCATCGAGGTGCGTTGAGCCACAGCCGTCGTTGATGTTGCGCCCGTCGGGGTGGTCGGCGATCACGGTCACCTCGGCCCCCAGCCGGCGGAAGATCTCGGGCGCGGCGCGGTACGTGGCGCCGTTGGCGCAGTCGAGCAGCACCCGGGTGCCGCTCAGGTCGAGCTCCGCAAAGCGCGTGTGGAGCTCTCGCAGATAGTCCTCCAGCGCGCCGTGCAGTCGGGTGACGCGTCCGATTCGCGCCGGCGCGGGGATCGGTTGCGAGAGCGCCTGCTCGATCTCGTGCTCGGTGTCGTCGTCGAGCTTGAACCCGTCGTCCGCGAACAGCTTGATCCCGTTGTCCTCGAACGGGTTGTGGGAGGCCGAGATGACGGCCGCCATCTGCAGCTCGTGGCGGCGAACCAGCAGTGGCGCGGCGGGCGTCGGAAGCACGCCGCCAATCAGCGCGTCGCCGCCGGCGGCCGTGACCCCCGCCGCGATGGCCGCCTCGAGCATCTCGCCCGATTCGCGCGTGTCGCGGACGATCAGGACCTGTGGCCGCGGGTGCTCAGACCTGACGACCGCTGTCCGGGCGAGCGCCAGCGCAAGCTCGGCGGTCAGAAACTCCCCGGCGCGGCCACGGACACCGTCCGTGCCGAAAAGCTGGCGCGGCATGCGGCGACGGTCAGCGCTTGGAGAATTGCGGGCGCTTGCGTGCCTTCTTCAGGCCCGCCTTCTTGCGCTCCTTGACGCGCGGGTCGCGCGTCAGGAAGCCACGCCGCTTGAGCTCGCCGCGCAGGTTCGGGTCGGCGACGATCAGGGCCCGCGAGATTCCGTGCCGCAGCGCGCCGGCCTGAGCCGCGACGCCGCCGCCGTGCATCCTCGCGACGACATCCATCCGCGACTCGTAGCCGACGGCCTCCAGCGGCTGGCGGATGATCCGCTGCAGCGTGTCGCGCGGGAAGAACGTCTCCAGTTCCTTGCCGTTGATCGCGTACGTGCCGGTGCCCGGCTTGAGGATCACGCGCGCGACCGCGGTCTTGCGCTTGCCGGTCGACGTGTAGCGGGCGCCCGCGGCGAGGTCGATTGCGGCGTCGGCGATCGGACGCGCTTCCTCTTGGTCGTCCTGGTCGTGCGCCAGCGCCGCCTCTTCGGCTTCCGCTTCGGCCGCGGCGCGGGCTTCGGCGTCGAGGAACTCGTCTGCCTCGGAGACGATGTCCGGGATCAGGTCGGCGCCGGGGATCTCGGGACGCTGACGCGGGGTCGGCTCGTAGTCGTCCTCCTCCGCGGTGGGCTGCGCGGGCTCGGCTGCGGGCGCTTCCTCGGCCTCGGCGGCCGGAGCCTCCTCAGCCTCGGCGGTCGGCGCCTCCTGCGCGGGCGCCTCGGCGACCGGAGCCTCCTCGGCGGGCGCCTCGGCCGCGGGCGTCTCTTCAGCTGCCGGAGCCTCCTCAGCCTCGGCGGCCGGGGCCTCCTCGGCGGGCGCCTCGGCCGCGGGCGTCTCTTCGGCTGGCCGGAGCCTCCTCAGCCTCGGCGGCCGGGGCCTCCTCAGCGGGCGCCTCGGCCGCGGGCGTCTCTTCGGCTGGCGGAGCCTCCTCAGCCTCGGCGGCCGGAGCCTCCTCAGCCTCGGCGGCCGGAGCCTCCTCAGCGGGCGCCTCGGGCTCCTCGTTGCGCTGCTCGTCCTCGGGCTGCTCGGCTTGGGTCACTGCGAAATCTCCATCGGTTGGGGCTGCTGGGCAGCGTGCGGATGGTCGGGGCCGGCGTAAACCTTGAGCTTCGTGATCTGCCTGCGCGCAAGCCGGTTGCGCGGGAGCATTCCCTTGACAGCGATGCGAATGACCTCTTCGGGGCGGCGCTCGAGCATCTCCGCAAGCGTGCGCGACCGCAGGCCGCCGGGATAGCCGGAGTGGCGGTAGTAGCGCTTGGCGGCCAGCTTGTTGCCGGTGACCCGGATCTTCTCGGCGTTGACCACGATCACGAAATCGCCGGTGTCGACATGGGGTGTATAGGTCGGCTTGCGCTTGCCGCGCAGCGCGTCGGCGATCTGCGTCGCGAGCCGGCCGAGCGTCTGCCCGGTCGCGTCGACGACGAGCCAATTGCGCTCGCGATCTGCTGGAGTGGCTACGTAGGTCTTCATGGCACGCACAAGCCGCGCGACGAGCGCGCGGCTCTCGTCGATGATAGTCAATCGTCAGAGGTCGAGACGTCTTACGCTGACTGGATGCAACTCCCGGTTCCAATCCGCAGGATCGGATACCGGTTCGCGTACCGCGTTCTGCAGGTGGTGTGGTTCGTGTGGCGTCCGGAGAAGAACGGCGTCAAGTGCCTGGTGACGGCCGAAGACCGCGTGTTGCTGGTCCGTCACACCTACGGGCGGCGGTCTTGGGACGTGCCCGGTGGCGCCGTCAAGCGTCGCGAGCCACCGATCGACGCCGCGCGGCGCGAGATGGAGGAGGAGCTCGGGCTCGGCTCGGCCCCGTGGACGGCGATCGGACAGCTGCGCGGAAGCGTCGATCACCGTCGCGACACGATCCATCTGTTCCGGGCCGAGGTCGGCGCACCGGCGTTGACCGTCGACCCGGGCGAACTCGCGGCCGTGCAGTGGTTCGCGCGAGCCGAGCTGCCGGCCGACCTGGGGCCCTACGTGGCCCCGGTCCTCGCGCACGCGCCGGCGCTCGGCGACGGTGGCTAGGGTCCCGGGGCAGAAATGGGGCGACTCGAGTGGCATCAACTTCCTACTCGGGTCGCTTGGAACGCTTTACACCTATACGGTGCTTAACGTTCCACAAGGCGTAGTCAGCCGGTCATCGACGGTAGTCGCCTGGCGACCCCGGGAGCGCCGGTTAGCGGCTGCCGCTAGCGCCTCGCGGCGCTCAAACGCAGCCCGCGAAACCGGCTCCGGCCTACTCCCACTCGATCGTGCCCGGCGGCTTGCTCGTGATGTCCAGCACGACCCGGCCGACAGGGCGGATCTCGTTGATCATCCGCGAGGCGATCTGCTCGAGCAGGTCGTAGGGCAGCCGCGCCCAGTCGGCGGTCATCGCGTCGTCGCTGGTCACCGCGCGGATCGCGATCACGTTGCCGTACGTGCGCTCGTCGCCCTGCACGCCGACGGTGCGGATGTCGGGCAGGACGCAGAACGACTGCCACAGGTCCCGATACAGGCCGGCCTTGCGGATCTCGTCCTGCAGGATCGCGTCGGCCTCGCGCAGCGTGTCGAGCCGCTCCCGCGTCGCCTCGCCGCCGACGATCCTGATCGCCAGCCCGGGTCCCGGGAACGGCTGGCGCCACACCAGCCGCTCGGGCAGTCCGAGCTCGGCTCCGACCGCGCGGACCTCGTCCTTGAACAGCGTCCGCAGCGGCTCGACGAGCTCGAACTCGAGATCGTCGGGCAGGCCGCCGACGTTGTGGTGTGACTTGATCGTCGCCGCCCCGGTGCCGCCGCCGGACTCGATCACGTCCGAGTAGAGCGTGCCCTGGACGAGGAACCGGACGTCGTCGAGCTTCGCCGCCTCCTCTTCGAACACGCGGATGAACTCGGCGCCGATCAGCTTGCGCTTGCGCTCGGGGTCGCTGACGCCCTTGAGCCGCGCCAGAAAGCGATCGGCGGCATCGACCGCCACCAGCGGCACCTTGAACGTGTCGCGGAAGGCCAGGATCACCTGCTCGCCCTCGTTCTTGCGCATCAGACCGTGGTCGACGAACACGCAGGTCAGCCGGTCACCGATCGCGCGGTGCACCAGCAGCGCCGCGACGCTCGAGTCGACGCCCCCCGACAGTCCGCAGATCGCACGCCCGTCTCCGACCTGGGCGCGGATCCGCGCGATCTGATCGTCGATCACCGAGGCGGCGCTCCAGTCGCCGTCGCAACCGCAGATCTCACGCAGGAAGTTGGTCAGCACCTGCTGGCCATAGGGCGTATGGACGACCTCGGGGTGGAACTGGATGCCGTACACGCCCCGCTGTGTCGATTCGAACGCCGCAACCGGCGACGCGGTCGACGACGCCAGCGCCTCGAAGCCCGGCGGCGGTGAGAACACGGTGTCGCGGTGCGACATCCAGCAGGACTGCTCAGTCGGCGTGCCGGCGAGCAGCCGGCCGTTCTGATGCACGGTCAGCTGCGAGCGGCCGAACTCGCCCACCTCGGCTCCCTCGACGCGGCCGCCGAGCTCGAGCGCGATCAGCTGCATGCCGTAGCAGATCCCGAGCACCGGGACCCCGAGCTCCAGAAGTTCTGCGTCGAGCGGCGGCGCGCCCTCCGCGTATACCGATGCCGGGCCGCCCGACAGGATCACGCCCTTCGGCCGGCGCCGTGCGACCTCTTCGGCGCCGACGTGGTGGGGCAGCAGCTCCGAGAAGACCCCGCAGTCGCGGACCCGCCGCGCGATCAGCTGCGAGTACTGGCCGCCGTAGTCGAGCACCACGACCTCATCGGTCGCGGCCGGCAGCGCGTCGCGTACGTCGGGCGCGAGCGCCTCGTCGAGGTCGAGATCCAGCGGGTTAGTCGGCGACACCGACCGCCGCTGCCCGGCTGCCAGCGCCCATCCCCACGCCCTGCTCGCGCTGGAGGTGCTTGCCCTCGGTCTGCAGCGCCGGCGCGACCATCAGCTCGGCGCGGTTGAACTCGGCGATGTCGCGGTAGCCGCAGGTCGCCATCGAGGTCCGCAACCCGCCCATCAGATTGAAGGTGCCGTCGTTCTCGCGCGCGGGTCCCTTGATGATCTCCTCGAGCGTCCCGTTCTGGGTCGTCTGGACGCGCGTGCCGCGCGGCAGCGTCGGGTGGAAGGTCGCCATGCCCCAGTTGTAGCCGCGGCCCGGCGCCTCGTAGGCGCGCGCCAGAGCCGAACCGATCATCGCCGCATCGGCGCCGCACGCGACCGCCTTCGCGATGTCGCCGCCGTTGCGCATGCCGCCGTCGGCGATCACCTTCACGTAGTCGCCCGTCTCGAGCATGTGCTGAGAGCGGGCCGCCGCGACGTCGGCGATCGCGGTCGCCTGAGGCACCCCGATCCCGAGCACGCCGCGGGTCGTGCAGATCGCTCCCGGCCCGACGCCGACGAGCACACCGGCGGCGCCGGTCCGCATCAGGTGCAGCCCCGTGTGGTAGGAGGCGCAGCCACCGACGACGACCGGCGTCGGCGCGAGCTCACGGATGAACTCCTTCAGGTTCAGCGGCGGCCGGCTCTCGTCGCGCGAGACGTGCTCGGCCGACACGACCGTGCCCTGGATGACGAGGATGTCGAGGCCGGCCTCGAGCGCGACCTCGTAGTAGCTGCGGACCTTCTGCGGCGTGAGCGAGGCCGCGGCGACGACGCCGTGGGACTTGATCTCCGCGATCCGCTTGGCGATCAGCTCCGGCTTGACGGGCTCCCGGTAGATGTCCTGCATCTCGCGAGTGGCGATCTCGCGCGAGAAGCTCGCGATCCGCTCGAGCTGCGAGTCGGCGTCCTCGTAGCGGCAGAAGATGCCCTCGAGGTTGAGGACCGCGAGCCCACCGAGCTTGCCGATCAGACCGGCGGTCTCGGGCGAGACGACGCCGTCGAGCGCGGCCGCGAGCATCGGCAGCTCGAAGCGATATGGACCGAGCGTCCACGTGATGTCGATGTCGTCGGGATCGCGCGTGCGCCGCGACGGGACGATCGCGATGTCGTCGAATCCGTACGCCCTACGGGCCTTCTTGCCGCGGCCGATCTCTACTTCCATCTCAGGAGCGTAGAGCGAGTCGCGGACGTGACCAGAAGTGGCGTGGCGGCAACCATCGGTCGATCGATCCTAGCAGCGGCGTGCGCGGGCTCCGGGCTCGCCTGGGAGAGGTCAACCGATCTCGGCCGCGATCTCGAGTCGCTCGGCCTCGACCTCGCTCAGCAGCCGGTCGACGAGCGCCGGATCGATGATCCCGGCCCCGAAATGCTGGGTCGACTCGGCCCCACACGCGACTCCGAAGCGCAGGCACTCGACCGGCTCCTGGCCCGCGTACCGGGCCGCCACATAGCCGGCCAGGAACGCATCGCCGGAGCCGACGACCGAGCGCGCGGGCTGCTCCTGCACCCGGACGCGGTGCAGCCTCGGCGTGCCATTCTCGAGCACCCTCGCGTAGCAGCCGTCCGAGACGGTCATGATCGCCTCGCGGGCTCCGAGCCGGGTCATCTCGACGACCGCCTGGGCGCGGTCGTCGGCGTCGTTGAACTCGTGGCCGACGAGCTCCTCGGCCTCGAGCTCGTTCGGCGACACGAGGTCGGGCTCGGCGCG
The DNA here is from genome assembly GCA_963756655.1 of uncultured Solirubrobacterales bacterium. Classification (GTDB taxonomy): domain Bacteria; phylum Actinomycetota; class Thermoleophilia; order Solirubrobacterales; family Solirubrobacteraceae; genus Palsa-465. The sequence continues at coordinate 132,196 of CAVWOQ010000016.1, read as the reverse complement.
GATCGCGAGCCGTAGTGGCTCACCGTCGGTGTCGATCATCGTCGTCACCCCGAGCCTGCGCACCTCACGGATCAGCGAGTAGTAGACGTCCTGCTCGACGCCGCGCGGCAGGCTGCCGGCGAACACGCAGATGCTCGCGCCCTGAGCGAGGTACAGCAGTTTCTCGCGGAACAGCTCGAGCTCCTGGTCGGAGATCGCCGGGCCGCGCTCGTTGATCTCCGTGTGCATGCCTGTCGTCGGGTCGAGCACAACGGTGTTGGTCCGCGACTCGTCGTGGATCCGGACGAAGTCGTTGAGGATCGACTCGCCGCTCAGCGCCTCGACGACCCTGGTGCCAGTCGCGCCGCCGGCGAACCCGGTCGCGATTACCGGCTGGCCGAGCTGCTTGATCGCCCGTGCGATGTTGACCCCCTTGCCGCCTGGCATCGTCGTCTGGTCGACGGTCCGGTGCCGGCGTCCCGGCGTGAAGCTCGGCACCTCGAGTGTCTTGTCGATCGCCGCGTTGAGCGTGACGGTGATGATCATGCGGTCTCTAATCCTCCCTTCGACGCCCGCACTCGTCTGCGACGTCGCACGGCGAAAGCTAGCGCGGCCGCGAAACCGAGGCCGATGATCAGCACCAGCATCAGCGGCTTGGTGATGAACCGCGCCGCGAGCGTCAGCGAGCTGACGGCCGGCAGCGCCTGCGCCAGCACCAGCGGCACGGTCGCCAACGGCCGCCCGCCGACGAGCACGGTCGCGCTGCCGAGCCGCGCTCCCTGCGGCATCGGTCCGCTCAGCTCACGCGGAGCCTCGACCCGGATCCGGACGCGCGCGCTGCGCGCCACGACATCCGTGAACCCGCGCGCTGCGACCAGCTCGGCGTGCTTTCCGGGCTGGTCGTGCACCGAGGCGGCCGCGAGCGTCTGTCCCGGCTTGACCAGGTGCGCGAGCCGGAAACTCGCGAACCCGTAGTCCAGCAGCGCCAGCGTGTTGGCATCGCGCGACGCCTCGCTGGTGGCCCCCAGCACGGCGCTGATCAGGGTCATCCCATCCCTGTGTCCGGAGGCGACCAGAACGTAACCGGCGTCGGCGGTGTGGCCGGTCTTGACGCCGTCGATCCACGGATGTTCCGCCACCAGATCGTTGCGGTTGACGACGTAGCGCGGGTAGTCGCCGGAATGCAGGACCGCGTGCGGGAGCGCGACGATCCGCGCGAAGTAGCGCGAGTGCTCCAGGTCGTAGCTGGCGAGCTTGACGAGGTCGGCGGCGGTCGAGTAGTTGCCCGGCGTGTCGAGCCCGATCGGCGTCGAGTAGTGCGTGCGCGCCAGCCCCAGCGTCCGCGCCTGCGCATTCATCATCGCGATGAAGCGCGCGACGGAGCCATGCCCGACGTTGTAGGCGAGGTCCTCGGCGGCGTCGTCGGCGCTCGGGAGCATCAGCGCCAGCAGCAGATCGTGGACGCTCATCCGCTCGCCCGGCGCCAGGCCGATCTGCGAGTCGACCGCGGCGGCGCGGTAGTCGGGGTTGGTGAACATGGTGCCCAGGTGGTGCACGTGTTCGAGCGTCACGAGCGCGGTCATCAACTTGGTCGTGCTGGCGATCGGCAGTTCGCGGTTGGCGTCGACGCCGTACAGCTCGTGGCCGGTGCTCTGCTCGATCAGGACCGCGGCGCGGACGCTGAGCGCCGGCGGTGGTGGTGCGGCGGACGCCCCGGCGCTCGGCGTCAGTACCAGCGCCATCGCGCAGACGACGGCGGCGCCAAGCAGTCTTCGGGCCGCGGCGACGAGCACGTGATGGAAGGCGGTCGCTTGCGGCTGGCGAGCGGCAGCGCCGCTCACCGTCGCAACCTCAGCCGCTGCCCGGTCTGCAGGGCGTTGGGATTCAGGCCCGGGTTCAGCGCCGTGATCGTCAGGATCGAGACGTGGGTTTTGACCGATATCTGGCTCAGCGTGTCGCCTGCCTTGACGACGTAGAACTTCGGCGTCCGCCGGTGCTGGTGCTGAGCGGAACCGGCGTGTCCATTCGACAGCAGGCTCGAGGTCGCCGTCGACGAATGGTGCGTGCGCAGGCCGGCATCGACGATCAGATACGTCGCCACGGCCACCGCGGCGAGGGCGACCGGCGCAACGAAGCGTGCGCTTTTTGTCACCATCGCGCTGCCGATCATACAAGTGGTTCGAGCGGTTGCCGGCGCGAGTCGATCAGTCGGCCAGACCCCAGGCGAGGGTCAATCGGCCAGACCCCAGGCGAGCTCGCGTAGGCGCGAAGCCTCTGCGGCCGCGGCCGGCCCGGGCTCCCCACCTGACCGCTCGTGGGCGTGGACGATCCCGCGCGAGGACGAGACGAGCCCGCCGGCCGGCCCCGGCGCAAATGCGGGCGCCAGGTCCTGAACTCGGCCCCCCTGCGCGCCGACGCCCGGCAGCAGGAATGGGGCGCTCGGCATCGCCGCCCGCAACGACGCGAGCAGCTGCGGGGCCGTCGCCCCGGTGACCGCCCCGACATCGGCGATCCCCGAGCTTCCGGTCGCTCCCAGCGCGGCCACCAGTCCGGCGAGCCTGTCGCTGACCGTGCCGCCGCCGGCAAGCTCGAGACCCTGCACGTCGGCGGCACCCGGGTTCGACGTGCGCGCGAGGATGAACAGCCCCGCGCCGCGCTCTCGCGCCGCCGCGATCAGCGGCTCCAGCGAATCCGTGCCGAGTAGCGGATTGGCGGTCAGCGCGTCGACGCCGAGACCGGGCACGGCGCCGAACGGGGTCGGCGTGTGCGAGAAGTAGGCCTGCGCATAGGCCTTCGCGGTGACGTCGATGTCGCCCCGCTTGGCGTCGGCGATCACCAGCAGGCCGCGTTCGTGGGCATCGGCTACGACCTCCCGCAGGGCGGCCCAGCCGGGCGCACCGAGCCGCTCGAAGCACGCGACCTGGGGCTTGACCGCGACGCACTGCTCTGCCGTGGCATCGAGCACCAGACGGCAGTGCGCCGCGACCGCGCGGCCGGCGCGCTCGGCGGGAGAGCCGTGATCACCGGCCGCGGCGAGGTCGAGCGCGCGTGGCCACAACCTCGCCGGGTCGGGATCGAGCCCGAGGACGAGTTGGGAACTACGCCGCGCGACCTGCCCGGCCAGCCGGTCGCCGAACGCGATCACCCGGTTCGCCCCGGCCCCGGAGGCCCGGCCGAAATCGCCGCTTGCGTGATCGGCAAATCCACCCGACGCAACGACGGCCTCGCCCGAGACGGTCACGCCCCCGGCGAGCTGTTGCGAAGGTGAGCTGTGCGCCGCTACTTGACTGCCTTCTTCAGCCCAGCGCCGGCGGTGAACTTGGGCACCTTTGATGCCGCGATCTGGATTTTTTCACCGGTCGCCGGATTGCGCCCTTCGCGAGCGCTCCGGTGCGAAATGCTGAACTTGCCGAAGCCGGAGAAGGTCACGTCGCTGCCGCGCCTGAGCGCGTCCTCGATCGTGTCCAGCATCGCGTCGACTGCATCGCCGGCGTCCTTCTTGCTCAACCCGGCGCGATCGGCGACCTGGTCTACGAACTCGGACTTTGTCACTTGCTCCTCCTTCGAAGTTGGTAGGAATTTCCGACGTTAACACGGTTAGCGGACGGTGCTCACGTCCACACGCCCCGGAACGTGCCCCATTCTGTCCCCGCCCAAGACAGAAATGGGCCCAGATTGGCGCGCTTTTCCGGAAATTGCGGAAATCAATCGCGCCGTTCTGGGGCCGATCAGCCCGCTCGGACCCGGCCCGTGCGGCTGATCTGCCAGCCAGGCCGGCGCCCACAACTGGGTACGTAGAGCCAATCATCCCCGCCTGTCGGGAGAATGGGCACGTGGATTTAGCCCGCCTCGGATGGTTCGCGACCGTCCTCGCATGTCTCGTAGCCGTCCTGATCCTTCTCGCGGAGGGCTATTTCGGGTACGCCTGCGTCACCTTCGCGGTCGCCGTGTCGGCCGGGATCAACCTCACGTAGCGCCGTTTCGCGGCTGCGCGACCAGCACCTCGCCGGGGCGGACACGATCCTGCGGCTCGAGGTGAATCAGCACGTCGGCGCCCTCCAGACGCGCGGCGATCACGTCCTGGAGCTCGTGGGCGGTCCGGTGCGCCTCCTCGAGCGACGTCCCCTCGCGGAACTGTACGTGCAGGTCGACGTACCGCCGGGCGCCGGCCTTGCGCGTGCGCAGCGCGTGGTAGCCGACCACGCCGCGGGCGCCGAACGCCTCGATCGCCTCGGTGATCGCTTCGACCTCGGTCGGCGGCAGCGACTCGTCGACGAGTACGCGCGAGGACTGGGCCAGCAACCGGACTCCGGTCGTGACGATCACCACCGCGACCGCCAGCGCAACCACCGGGTCGATCCACTGCGCGCCGGTCACCGCGACCAGGATCAGACCGACGAGCACCGCGGCCGAGGTCAGCGCGTCCGTCCCGAGGTGCGCGGCGTCCCCAGCGAGCGCCGGCGAGCCGGTCCGCCTCGCCGTCCGCCGCAGCCGTGCGGCGACGCCGAGATTGACCGCCATCGAGACCGCGATCACAGCGATCCCGATCCCGACCATCTGCACCTTGCCATGGTTGATCAGGTGCCTGATCGCACCGAACGCGATCGCCGCCGACCCGACCAGGATCAGGATTCCCTCGATCGCCGCCGCCAGGTTCTCGATCTTCTCGTGGCCGTAGCGGTGCGAGTCATCGGCGGGCTCATCGGCCTTGCGGATCGAGAAGAACGCGACCACACTCGCGACCAGGTCGATGCTCGAGTGCACCGCCTCGGTCAGGATCGCGATCGAGCCGGTGAGCGTGCCCGCGATCACCTTGAGCAGGATCAGAACCGAGTTGGAGACGACCGACAGCGCCGCGGTGCGCCGCTTGGTGTTGGCGACCTGCTCGGCCGTCGACATCAGGAGGCCCCGTTGCTCCACGCCAGCAGCGCCGCGACCGCGCGCCCGCGATGGCTGATCCGGTCCTTCTCGTCGTCCGAGAGCTCGGCCATCGTCCGCCCACCGAAATCGCCGTCGGGCAGGAACGCGGGGTCATAGCCGAACCCACGCTCCCCCTTCGCATCGGCCGACAGCCGGCCGCTGCTGTACCCGAAGAACACTCGCTCGGTCCCGCTTCCGGGATCGACGTATGCCAGCGCGCAGACGTAGCGAAGCGCGCTCCCGACCGGCGCCTCGCGGATCAGCTTGTCGAGGTTCTCCTGGTCGCTCGCGTGCTCGCCCGCGTAGCGCGCCGACCGGACCCCCGGGCGGCCCCCGAGCGCGTCGGACTCGATCCCGGAGTCATCCGCGAGCGCGGGACGGCCGGTCTGCGCCGCCGCGGCGCGCGCCTTGGGCAGCGCGTTGGCCTCGAACGTGTCGCCGCCCTCGGGCGGTAGCTCGATCCCGTCCGGGAGCGCTACCACCTCGACGGGCGCGAGCAGCCGCTCGAACTCCCGCATCTTGTGCTGGTTGCGGGTCGCGAGCACCAGCGACGCGGGAATCGGCATCAACTCAGGGACTGGCGGTCTGGTCCTGCAGCGTGCGCAGCGATTCGATCCCGCGCGCGGCGAGCGCCAGCAGGTCGTCGAGGTGGGCGCGCGACAGCGGCGTGCGCTCGGCCGTCGCCTGCACCTCGACCAGCCCGCCGTCACCGGTCATCACGACGTTGGCGTCGACCTCCGCGGTCGAGTCCTCCGAGTAGTCGAGATCCAGCAGCGCTACCCCGTCGACGATCCCGCACGAGACCGCCGCGACGGAGCCGGTCAGCGGCGAGTGCTCGAGCTTGCCCTCGGAGATCAGCCGTTCGCACGCCAGGCGCAGCGCCACCATCCCGCCGGTGATCGAGGCGCAACGGGTGCCGCCATCGGCCTGCAGCACGTCACAGTCGATGTAGATCGTGCGCTCACCCAGCGCCCTGAACTCGATCACGCCCCGCAGCGAGCGCCCGATCAGGCGCTGGATTTCGACCGATCGCCCGTCGAGCCGGCCCTTGCTGACGTCGCGCTGCTTGCGCTCGCCGGTCGACGCCGGGAGCATCCCGTACTCGGCGGTCACCCAGCCGCGCCCCGAGCCCATCAGCCAGCGCGGCACGCTCTCCTGCACCGACGCCGTGCAGATCACCCGCGTCTCGCCCATCGAGATCAGCGCCGAGCCGGTCGCCGTGCGCATGAACCCGGGCTCGATCGTCGCCGGGCGCAGCTGATCGAAGGTGCGGCCATAGCTGCGCTCGCGGGCCTCGACCGTACTCATGCCGCCAGCCGGGCGCCGAGCTCCACGTGTCTCACCTCCCCCAGCGGCATCTGCAGAAAACGGGTCCCGAGCGCATGGAAGGCGTCGACATCGCCGGTGCAGCTGAACTCGTACGCCCCCTCGCCCGGCCGCGGGTGCAGCAGGCCGCGCGCGGTCAACGCCCGTTCGACGCTGCGCGCGACCCCCTCGCCCGAGGTCACCAGCGTCACGCCACGACCGAGCGCGCGCTGGAGGATCGGCGCCACCAGGGGGTAGTGCGTGCAGCCGAGGATCACGGTGTCGACGCTAGCGGCTCGCATCGGAGCGCAGTAGCCGCGTACGGTCTCGATCAGCTCGTCGTCGTACGCGGGTCCGCGCTGGATCAGCGGCGCCAGGTCAGCGCACCCCACGCTCTCGAGGTGGACGTGCGGGTCGGCCGTGCGGACCGCGCGCTCATACGCGCCGCTGGCGACCGTGGCCGGCGTCGCGAGCAGCCCGATCCTTCCCGTCCGGCTCCCGGCGACCGCGAGCTGGGTGGCAGGCGCGACGACCCCAATGACGTCGATATCAAAGTGCGCCAGGTGCTCTTCGAGCGCGTCGAGAGCCGCCGCGCTGGCGGCGTTGCACGCGACCACCAGCAGCTTGGCGCCGGCACCGAGCAGGTGGTCGGCGATCTCGATCGCGAACTCCCGCAGCTCGGCCTGCGAGCGCTCGCCGTACGGGAAGCGCGCGGTGTCGCCGAGGTAGACGTAGTCCTCGGTCGGCAGCGACACGAGCAGCTCGTGCAGGACGGTCAGGCCGCCGACGCCCGAGTCGAACACGGCGACCGGCAGCTCGGCGGGGGTGCGAGCCATCGGCCCATACTGCCAGAGCCCGCGGCCGCGCAACCTGCGCGTCTAAGCGTCCCCACAGGACGCTTAAACGCGCAGGTAGGCTCGGAGGCAAACGTTGCGCGCCCTGATCGTCACGAATATGTACCCGAGCGACCGGCATCCCGCGCTTGGAAGCTTCGTCAAGGACCAAGTCGACGCTCTGGAGCGCACGGGAGCGGTTGCTCTCGACCTCTACGCGTTCGAGCCGGGCGGATACCCTAAAGCGGCCGTCGGCCTGACACGCAGGCGCGGTTACGACATCGTCCACGCGCACTTCGGGCTGACGCTGTGGCCCGCGCTCGCCGCCGGCGGGCGCAAACGCGCGGTGACGCTGCACGGCACGGACGTCGCCCATCCCCGCTCGCGCGCGATCACGCTCGCCGGTCTGCGCGCGATGGACCTCGTCTGCGCGGTCTCGCAGCCGCTCGCCGACATGATCCCCCGCTGGGCCGCAAAGCCGGTCGTGATCCCGGTGGGCGTCGACACGCATCGCTTCAAGCCGATCCCGCGCGCCGAAGCACGCGCGGCACTCGGGCTGGACCCCAGCCAGCCGTGCATTCTGTTCCCGGCCGACCCCGCACGACCCGAGAAACGCTTCGACCGTGCGCAGCAACTCGCGAAAGGCGCCAAGCTGCTGACGCTCGGCGACGTCGAGCCAGACCGCGTCCCGCTGTACGTCAACGCCGCTAACGCGGTCCTCGTGACCTCCGAGCGCGAGGGCTTCGGGCTCGCGACGCTCGAGGCGCTGGCCTGCAACGTGCCCGTCCTCAGCACCCCGGTGGGCATCGCTCCCGAGGTGCTCAACGATGTGCAAGGCACCCTCTGCGCCCCCTTCGATAGCCAGGTCTGGGGCGATGCCTTACGCGCGCGGATCAGGGATCAAGATCCCCGCATCGAAGGGAGGCCGGTCACAGAGCGCTACTCGACAGACGCGATGGCAGCCAAGCTCCTGGACGCCTGGCGAGCGCTGCTATGACGCGAGGATCGGCCAGCGCGAGGCCAACCGCTCGCGCGCCGCGATCGATTCGCGCGTGACCGGCACCGTCTGGCGCATCCCGCGCCCCGCGAACGCGTCGAGCGTCGCCGCCACCGACCGCGCCAGCGGCCCCAGCGCATAGCCGCCTTCCAGCACCGCCCCGAACGGCACCGCGAGCTCGTCGACGCACAGGTCCCGGATCGCGGCCGCCATCGACCCAAAGCCGCCGTCAGTGACGAGACAGTCGGCCAGCGGGTCGTCGCGATGGGCGTCGAAGCCCGCTGACACCAACACGAGCTGCGGCCCGAACGCCCGCGCCAGCGGCGCCGCGACGAACTCGACCAGTGAGCAGAACACATCGTCGCCCGACCCCGGGGCGACCGGCAGGTTGACGGTGAAGCCGACGCCGTCGCCCGACCCGACGTCGCTCGCCGGCCCCGTCCCCGGATACAGCGGCGACTGGTGGATCGAGATGAACAGCACGCGCGGATCGGCACCGAAGATGTCGTTGGTCCCGTTGCCGTGGTGCACGTCCCAGTCGAGGATCAGGACCCGCTCGAGGCCGAACTCGTCGATCGCGAACCGCGCCGCGACCGCGACGTTGTTCAAAAGGCAGAAGCCCATCGCGCGGGCCGCTTCGGCGTGGTGGCCAGGCGGCCGGTGGATGCTGAACCCACACGGCGCCGCACCCCTCAGCAACCTGTCAACCATCTCGACCGCGCCGCCGGCCGCGTGCAGTGCCGCCTCGAACGACCCGGGGCTGACCACCGTATCGGGGTCGATCTGCGCCCCGCCGCCGGCGGCCGCGCGTTCGATCGTCGCGATGTAGGACTCCGGGTGCACCGCGGCCAGCACGGCGCGATCGACGGCCGGCGACTGGACGCGCTCGTACCCGAGCCAGTCTCGCGACTCGAGCTCGGCGTCGATTGCGACGATTCGCGCCGCCCGCTCGGGATGCGAGCCGGTGTCGTGTTCGAGCGAGGACGGGTGCTCAAGCAGCACTGGGGCAGCGGCCATCGGCGAGTACCGTACCTACCGGTGCCCGGACAGCAGACCCAGGTAGCCGTGATCGGGGCCGGCGCTGCCGGTCTCTACACGGCGCTGTGCGCTGCGCGGCTCGGCGCGCGGGTGACGCTCGTGTCGGCGACGCCGCTGGCCGAGTCGTCGAGCTACTGGGCGCAGGGTGGCCTGGCGGCGGCGCTCGCCCAGGACGACAGCCCCGCCAAGCACTTTGCCGACACGGTCACCGCGGGCCGCGGCGCCGTGAGGGAGTCGGCCGCTCGCGTCCTCTGCGACGAGGCGCCGGCGGCGGTCGCGGACCTCGCGAGCCTCGGGGTCCAGTTCGACGCCGACCGCCACGGCAACTACGCGCTCGGGCTCGAGGGCGGCCACAGCGCGAGGCGCGTGGTGCACGCCGGCGGCGCCGCGACCGGCAGGCGGATCGTCCGCCAGCTGTCGGCGCTGGTGGCCCAGCACGAGCGGATCGAGGTGCTGGAGAACCGGCGCGTGAGCCGTGTCGAGACCGAGGACGGCCGCGCGACCGGCGTCTCGCTGGACGACGGGACGGCGCTCGCGAGCCCCGCAATCGTGCTTGCGACCGGCGGCGCGGCCGCGCTCTGGTCGCGCACGACCAACCCGCCCGGGGCGGTCGGCAGCGGCCTGCTGCTCGCCCACGACGCCGGTGCCCAGCTCGCCGACCTCGAGCTGCTGCAGTTTCATCCCACCGCGGTCGTAGGTGAGCCGGATGACGTGGGCGCCGCGCGAAATGGCGAGGCTGGACGCCGAGCGCGCGGCCTGCCCACGGGTGCCGACGGGTTCCTGGTCACCGAGGCGGTCCGCGGCGAGGGCGCGCGCCTGTTGGACCCCTCAGGCGAGCGGTTCGTCGACGAGCTCGCGCCGCGCGACGAGGTCGCGCGCGCGGTCCAGCGGACGATCGACCGGACCGGCGCGCGAGCCGTCGGGCTCGACATGCGCGACGTCGATCCGGCGCTGTTCCCGAACGTCGTCAGCGCCCTGCGGCGGGCCGGAATCGACCCCGAGCGCGAGCTGATCCCGGTCGCGCCGGCGGCGCACTACATGATGGGCGGGATCGCGACCGACCTCGACGGGCGCGCGACGCTGCCGGGTCTGTTCGCGGTCGGCGAGTGCTCCTGCACGGGCCTGCACGGCGCCAACCGGCTGGCGTCGAACTCGCTCAGCGAATGCTTCGTGTTCGGCGCCCGAGCCGCCCAGGCGGCGGCCGCGTCCGGCAACGGCCGCGCCCCGGAGCCGCGCCCGCGCGCCACGGCCGCGGTCGAGCCACCGCGCGCCGCCTCACGCGCGGCGCTGTGGCGCTACGCCGGCCTCGAGCGCGACGCCGACGGGTTGCGCAGGCTCGCCGAGGACCCGTATCCGCTCGCGCGCTTGATCGCCGGCTCGGCGCTCAAACGCCAGGAAAGCCGGGGCGCCCATCAGCGCACCGATTTTCCGAGCATAGACGACGCGCTCGAGCAGGTCCACATCACGCTCGGCGCCGACGGCGAGCCCCAGCTCTCGAGCTGGAACTAAACGCGCAAGTTTTCACTTAACGCGCAGTTAACGCGGAGAGGCGCGCCAACTACACAAGTGGCGGGAATACTCGCCCGCAGCAACGGGAAATACTCGTCCGTAGGAATAAAGGCTTGGCGCGAGACCGGGAGCGCCGAAAGCTAGGAGAGACATACATGTATCGATTCAGCCGCGCGATCTACCGGGAGATCGCCAGTGAGGTGATCGAGGATCCGCACGCTTGCTGTCCGCATGCCAATCACGAGCGGGTACTGCGTGCCTGCGAGGCTGCGGTAGAACGGCTGGCCACGGATAGGCATTACTTCGCGCATCCGTCCAAGACGCTGTTCAACGACATCCGGGCCTACTTCCCGATGCTCGCCCAGGAACGCGTGCTGCACGTGATCGAGCGCTACCTCGCGTGCGCCGATGAGTTCCTGCGCAGCCAGCCGCAGAACGGCTACGACCTGTACGGCAACCCGCTGCAATGTCGCGCCAGCACCCGCAGGGGAACGCCGTGCCAGCGGATGCCGCTGCCACACAACGGCTACTGCCCGTCTCACCAGCATCTGGCGGAGACCGAGGAGATCGAGTCGGCGCTCGCCGCCTGACGGATATGGAGGGCCCGGCATTCGCGGGCCCTGTGGGTTTGATGCGACTCCGTGCGATGCCCGAGGCGGTGTAACGTGCGCCGATGCTGCTCGGCGTCGATGTCGGAGGCACTTTCACCGACGCCGTGCTGGCGGTCGATGGCGCGATCTTCACCACCAAGGCGCCGACCACGCCGGGTGACCAGTCACACGGGGTGATCGCCGCCGTCGAGGCGGTGCTGGGTCTCACCGGGGCGCGGGCGGACGATGTCGAGCTGTTCTCGCACGGGATGACGGTCGCGACCAACGCGCTGCTCGAGGGCCGCGGCGCCCGGACTGCGTTCGTGGCGACCGACGGGTTCGCCGACCTCGTCGCGCTCGGGCGCCAGAACCGCCCCGAGCTGTACCGCCTGTGCGCGGCCCCGGCGGCGCCGATCACGCCGCCCGAGCGCCGCTTCGGCGCACGCGAGCGGATGACTCCCGCAGGCCCGCTGCGGCCGCTCGAGGACGTCGACAAGCTCGTCCGCGCCGTCGCCGCCTGCGAGCCCGAGGCGGTCGCCGTCGCATTGCTGCACTCCTACCGCCATCCGGAACACGAGCGCGAGCTGGGGGCCGCGCTCGAGACCGCGCTGCCCGATGTCCACGTCTCGCTCTCGCACGAGGTCGTCGGCACCTTCAGGGAGTTCGAGCGCGCCGCCACGACCGAGGTCGACGCGGCGCTGTCACCGCTGCTGGGTGGCTATCTGCGGCGCCTGCGTGGCCGCTGCGCCGAGCGCGGGCTGCCCGAGCCGGCGATCATGCAGTCAAACGGCGGCCTGATCGACATCGACGCGGCCGCCGAGCACGCGGCCTGGACGGTGCTCTCGGGGCCAGCCGGCGGCGCCGCGGGGGCGGCGTTCGTCGCCCGCTCGAGCGGTGAGCCCGACGCGCTGTGCTTCGACATGGGCGGCACCTCGTGCGACGTCTGCGTGGTCGATGGCGGCGCCGTCCAGGAGCAGAGCGCGACGACGATCGGCGGCCGGCCGCTGGCGCTCGGAATGCTGGCGGTCAGCACGGTCGGCGCCGGCGGCGGCTCGATTGCGTGGCGCGACGCCGGCGGCGCGCTGCGGGTCGGACCGCAGTCGGCGGGCGCCGACCCGGGACCGGCCTGCTATGGGCTCGGCGGCGAGCTAGCAACGGTCACCGATGCAAACCTGCTGCTCGGCCGCCTGCGTGGCGTGGCCGGAGGCATCTCGCTTGACCGAGGCGCAGCGGAGCGCGCGGTCGCATCGCTGGCGAGCGAGCTGGGCATCGATCTGCACGCCTGCGCCGAGGGGATCGTCCGCGTCGCCAACGCCGAGATGGTGCGCGCGCTGCGGGTCGTGACCGTGCAGCGGGGGATCGACCCGCGGCGCTACGCGCTGCTCGCGTTCGGCGGCGCCGGCCCGCTGCACGCGTGTGCGATCGCCGACGAGCTCGGGATCACGAGGATCGTCGTGCCGCGCGCGTCGGGGGTGCTGGCGGCGCTGGGGCTGGTGGTCTCGCCACGTCGGCGCGACGTGCAGCGCACGGTGCTGCTGGGCGGCGAGGGGCTGACGCGCGCCGCGATCGAGCGCGCGGTCACCGAGCTGGGCGCCCAAGCCCGTTCCGAACTCGGAGCAGCCGACGCCGAGCTGACGGCGACGTACGAGCTGCGCTATCGCGGCCAGGCGTTCGAGCTCCCGGTCACCGGCCGACCCGAACCCGGTCAGCTGCGTGAGGCGTTCGAGGCGCTGCACGAGGAACGCTACGGCTACCGCGACCCCGGCCAGGAGCTCGAGCTCGTCACGGTCCGGGTCAGCGCCACGGTCCCGGGGGCGGAACTGTCGCTCGGCGAGCGCGAGGCCGGCACCGCGACCGAAGGCCCGGCGATCATCGAGCTGCCCGAGTCGACGCTGCTGGTCGCGGCCGGCTGGTCGGCGACCACGGACCGGCACGGAACGATCCACCTCGCCCGCTGATGGACCCGGTCGAGCTCCAGGTACTGACCGGCGCCCTGCACTCGATCTGCGAGGAGATGGGCGCGGTGCTGATCCGTTCGGCGCACTCAGCCAACATCAAGGAGCGTCGCGACGCCTCGACGGCGCTGTTCGCCCCCAACGGCGAGATGGTGATGCAGGCCGAGCACATCCCGGTCCACCTCGGGGCGATGCCGTCCGCGGTCGCAGCGGTGCTCGAATTCGAGCAGGCCCCGGAGCGCTCGTGGGTCCTCAACGACCCCTACAAGGGTGGCACCCATCTGCCCGACATCACGGTGATCACGCCGGTGTACGCCGGTGGTGTTGGGGGCGGGAGGCGGGATCCGGTGCTGATCGCGTTCGCCGCCGCGCGCGCGCACCACGCCGACGTCGGCGGCCCGACGCCGGGCTCGATGCCGGCCGACTCGACGACGCTCGCCGATGAGGGCGTCGTGATCGAGCCCCGGGTGCTGGATGTGGCTGCAATCGACGAGCTGGTTGCGCAGATGCGCCGGCCTGAGCAGCGCCGCGCCGATCTCCGCGCGCAGCTCGCCGCGTGCCTGATCGGCGCGCTGCGCACGAGCCAGCTGCGCGACCGGTTCGGCCCCGAGGTGCTGCGCGAGGCGTTTGCGGCGACGCTCGATTACGCCGAGCGCCGCACGCGCGCCTGCCTGCGGGAGCTCGACGACGGCGTCTACGAGGCGCACGACGTGCTCGAGGCGCGCGAGGGCGACCTGCCGATCGCGCTGAAGGCGACCGTCGACGGCGACACGCTGACGCTCGACTTCAGCGGCTCGGCCGGCCAGCACGAGGGAAACCTCAACTGCCCGCTCGCGGTCACCCGCTCGGCCTGCTACTTCGCCGTCCGCGTCCTGACCGATCCCGACATCCCCGCCAACGCCGGCGCCTACCGCCCGGTGACCGTGATCGCGCCCGGCGGCTCGCTGCTCAACGCCCGCTCCCCCGCGGCGGTCGTTGGGGGCAACGTCGAGACCTCGTCGCGGGTCGCCGACGTCGTGCTGCGCGCGTTCGGGCACGCGCTCGGACAGGGGACGATGAACAACCTGACGCTCGGCGACGACGAGGTCGTCTACTACGAGACGATCGCCGGCGGCCAGGGCGCGTGTGCGGATGCCGACGGTCCAAGCGCCGTCCACGTCGCGATGAGCAACACGCTCAACACGCCGGTCGAGGCGCTCGAGCTCGAGTTTCCGCTGCGGGTCGTCGAGTACTCGATCCGTGCGGGGTCCGGCGGTGCGGGACGCTTCAGCGGCGGCGACGGGGTGATCCGCGAGCTGGAGGCGCTGGCGCCGCTGCACTACTCGCTGATCACGGAGCGCCGCCGCCACGCCCCGCCGGGCGCCGCCGGTGGCGATCCGGCGCTGCCGGGACGCAATCTGCTCGACGGCCGCGAGCTGCCCGCCAAGGCGAGCGGCGAGCTGGCGCCCGGCCAGCGCCTGCGGATCGAGACGCCGGGCGGCGGCGGCTACGGAAAACCGCGATCATCTGGCCGATGAACGAGCGCGTCGCCTTCCTCGGCCTCGGGATCATGGGTTCGCGAATGGCGGCCAACGTGGCCCGCGCGGGCTATCAACTGACGGTCTACAACCGGACCGTCGCGACCGCCGAGCGATTTGCGGCAGAGCACGGCGCGACGCTCGCGGCGACGCCCGCCGACGCCGCCCGCGAAGCGACGCTCGTGATCTCAATGGTCGTCGACGCCGACAACGTCGAGGAGATCCTGCTCGGCGCGGAAGGCGCCGCCGCCGCCGCGCCGTCGGGCGCCCTGTTCGTCGACTGCTCGACGATCGGGCCGGCGGCCACGCGGCGGATCGCCGGCGTGCTGGCCGAGCGCGGACTGACGCTGCTCGACGCGCCTGTGACCGGCTCGTCTCCGAAGGCGGAGGACGGGACGCTCACGTTCATGGTCGGCGCCTCCGACCCGGACTTCGAGCGTGTCAAGCCGGTGCTCGAGACGATGGGCGCGCTGATCGTCCACGCTGGCCCGCTCGGCCACGGCCAGATGGTGAAGCTGATCAACAACGCGGTCGCGGCGGCCAACGCGACCGTCGTCGGGCAGGCGCTGCTGGTCGGCTCGAAAGCCGGTGTCGACCTCGACGCACTCGTCGAGGTGCTGGGCTCCGGGGCCGGCGGCTCGACGATGCTCGAACTGAAGGCGGGGCCGATGCGCAGTCACGACTACTCGACCTTGTTCAAGCTCGAGCACATGCTGAAGGACGTCAATCTGTGCCTCGACGAGGGGCAGGCGCTCGGGGTTCCGTTCCCGTCGGCCGCCTACGCCCGCGAGGTGCTGGTCGCGGCGCTCGGCCGCGGCCATGCCGACGACGACTTCGCGGCCCTGATCGAGGGGCTCGAGGGCGCGGCGGGGATCCGGCTGTAACGGATTCCGCGCACCTGCTGGCCCCGTTTCTTACCTACTCCTGCGTATCTTTTAGGCTCTCATTCAGTCGCTAAAACCACCGCTTTTGCAGGCACATTTTGCGATTTTCTTGATCTCGAATACAATTGCCCGGTCCCGTTTGCCGTCTTTGCCCGGCAGGGCGCACGGGACACACAGAAAGTAAAAACCCTCGTCTCCCCCCTTTATTCCTAAATGCCGATTGCTTTTAAAGAATGGGCCGTGACTGTGCGGGCGCTCGCCGAAGGCGAGCAACTTGTAACGCTCCGCAAAGGCGGCATCCGTGAACCCGAGAAACATTTCAAGCTCGACTACGAACGCTTCTTCCTGTACCCCACGTTCGACCATCAGCGAGCCGACCTGGTGCGCGAGTCGCACCAGCCTGAGCTCTCACGGGCGCTCGAGGAGGGCGTCTGGTCAGATGGCGAGCCGCACCCGCAAGCCCTGCACCGAGGCCAGGAGCTCGCACAGCCAGACCGCGTCAGGATCCGCGCCTGGGCGGAGGTCGCCGCGCACTTCACGGTGACCGATCGCCGCGCCGTCGACGCGCTGTCGCCGTTCTATGTCTGGACGACCGACTACGCGGAGAAGCGGCTGGCGTGGAAGCGCCGCCACCCGCTGCACGTGATCCTGCTCCGTACCTACCGGATCCCGAGGCCGGTGACGGTCAAGGTCCGTGACGAGTACGGCGGCTGCCGGTCGTGGCTGGAGCTGACGCGCGATCTCCCGTTCGAGGGCACTCCGGTGCTGTCCGACGAGGAGTTCGAGCGCGCGTCGGAGGAGATCGCGGCGATCGCCTCCGACCGTCAGCCGGTGCTCGTCTAGGCACGCAGCGATTCAGCGCCCCGGCGATGGCGTGGGTGCAATCCGGTCTGGGCGGCTTTCGCGCCCGGCACGACGAGGAAGACGCCCGCGACGCGCAACGGGTCCTGCAATCGCTGTCGGTGACCGCGGCGCGGATGCAGGGCCTGTTCGAGCGTTCGGTCGATGAGATCACGGTCGTGCTGCACCGCAGCGTCGGGTCGCTCGTGATGACCAACCCGGCGCTGCCACTGGCGTGGGCGACGACCGCGCCGTCGGCCCGCCGCTACGTCGCCGGCTGGGCGGGTGCGACGGAGATCCACATGCTCGCTCCCGCGGTCCTGAGGTCGCGGGCGTCGAGCGTCACCGGATCGCGCGAGATGCTGGCGCTCAGCGGCGCGGCGCTCTACGCGCGACGAGTGATCCTCGAGAACAACCGCGATCTGCGACGCGTGATCGCGCCGCTCCGGCTGCGCCGGGAGCTGCGCTGGTGGTGGCTGCTCGACGGCTCGGCGCGCTGGTTCGCGGGCCAGACCGAGTACTCGCGCCCGGCGGTCGCACGGCGCTTGCACGAAGGCGGGCGGCCCAAGTTCCCGCCCGGGCTGCGCGACGCGACGCTGCTCGGGGGCACCGTGGTCGACCTGCTCGCGCGCGAGCACGGCGAGCAGGCTGCGGCGGAGTTCGCGTCACGGCTTCACTCCAAGGGTCCGCGCGCCGCGCTGTCGGAGGCGTTCGACGGCCGGCCGCTGAGCCAGACCGAGGCCGCCTGGCGCTCGCACCTAGCCCGGATCGCCGGCGGGCGGGCGGGCACTAGTGAGTGACGAGCAGCGACGCCAGCCAGACGAGCAGCGCGCCGACGACCAGCGCGACGATCAGCCACGCCAGCAGCTTGACGGGAGCGACCGCAGCGTCGCCGGGCTGGTCGTCGATCAGCTCGGCCTGCAGCAGCACCTCGCGGGCGGTGTCGAGCCCGGTGATCGCGACCAGGATGTCGCGCGGACCGGCGGCGAGGAAATCGGGCACATCGAACCCGGCGCTTCGCCTGAGCATGCTCGGCACGCCCTCCTCGAGCAACAGTCCCTGGATGAACTCGGCCTCGGCCAGGTTGCGGGCGCCGGCGACGCGAACCAGCTCGCCCTCGCTCAGCTGCGGTTTGACCTTGCGCGCGCGGCGCTGGCGCTCTGAAACCTCCGGCGCGGGGGCGTCGGAGACCAACGGCAGCGAACAGCGCGGGCAGAAGCGCTCCTCGGCGCCGAAGCGCTCGCCGCACCCCGGACAAACGAGCCCACCCTGTTGCGTGCGCATCAGCCGTCCACGGTCAGATCCGCGTCGGCGACCTTGCCATCGCGGATCTCATACGCCTTGACCTCGACCTGATCACCGGCCACCCCGACGATTATGTACAGGGCGTCGGGATAGAAGGCGAGGTTGATGTCGGTCTGCGACGGATACGGATCAGTCCGCGTGTGGGAGTGGTAGATCGCGCCCAGGTCGAGGCCCTGATCGTCGATCTCCATCTGGATCCGGTACTGCTCGGCGCCATCGATCTCGTACCGCAGCGGGCTCGCTGCGGTGTTCGCCGCGCGGAACACCTTGATCGCTTCGCCGTCGCGTGATGCGACCATCCCGCAGCACTCGTTCGGCGCGTCGGCGACCGCGTGGGCCACCAGCTCGTCGTACAGATCGCGGGAAAACCGCATCGCGCGCCGAGGCTAGCATTGGGATTTCACTGGACGCCCTGGACGAGCCCGTACGGGACCGCCTTCTGAGCATCGCCGTGATACGTCAGCTCGCCGATGATCGCCTCGTGCTGGGCGTCGTTGGCCATGATCTGCGTCAGCAGCGTGATCAGCTGCGGCTCGTCGAGCTTGATCAGCGCGACGAAGTACGCGCCGACGACGACCCGCTCGACCGCAATCAACAGCTCCAGCGCGTCGTGCGCGCCGCGCAGCTGGCCGAGGCGACCCTTGACCTTGCGGTGGGCGAGATCCATGTCGGCGGCGGCGGCACTGGCGGGCGGCATCGGCGGCACGCCCCCGAAGGCGGTCAGCTGCCTGGTCAGCGCACGGATGTGGGCCTCCTCGTGCGCGCGCAGCGGCTCGATTACGCGCCGGTCTCGCTCAGACAGGATCTGCGAGCCCAGCACGTGCTGGTAGGTGAACAGCATCAGCAGCTCAACCCTGAGCAGGCGCTCGATCCGCCTCGCGGCGAACTGCGACTGCGCCGCGGTCAGCTTCGGGGTATGGGAGCCGGCGGCCTGCGCCGCGGAGGCCTCGACCAGCGTCGCCGCGGCGACGGCCCCGGCCCCGGCGACCAGCAGCTCGCGCCGCGTGCGGTCACTCATTGCCGGTGACGAACGGGGATGGAGCCGCCGGCAGCCCCAGCCCCGCGCGGATGATCGCGATGTGCTGGGCGTCGTTGGCGAGGATCGAGGAGGCCGCGGCCCGGACCGGCCCCGGGCTCAGCTTCGGGATCGCGGCCAGGTAGGCGTTGATCTGCGCGCGCTCGAGCCGGTGCAGGAGCTCGAGCACGTCGCTGTCGTTGGCCGGCTTGCCGAGCCGGTAGCTCGCCGCGCGCATCGGGCCCTTTCCGCCGCCGGCGGCCTTGATCAGCGACAGGAGCTCGCCGGCGTGCTCGAGCTCCTCGTTGAGAAACTGCTTGGCGGTCCTGGCCTCAGGACGGCTGAGCAGCGGGATCCCGGCCGTATACGCCGCGACCGTCCACCGTTCGAGCCCCAACAGGCCGTCGAGGATCACCAGATCGGACTGCTGGACCGGTTGCTGGGCCTTCTTGACGGCTTTGGAACCTGTCGGCGCGTTACGGCCGCAGCCGGCGAGCGCCAGCGCGCCGGCGCTGACAAGCGTCGCGCCGGCACCGCTCAGCAGCGCGCGCCGGGAAGCGCCCGGCAGCGCTCCGCCGCGAGGCCCGTCGTCTTCATCGGCTACCACCAGACGGTGGAGTCTAGGTTCTCGATCTCTTCGATCGGACGGGTATAGATCCCCGAGGAGAGGTACTTCCAGCCGTCGTCGCAGACGACGAACACAACGTTGCCCTCGTCGAGCTCACCCGCGATCCGGACCGCGACCCGGGCAATCGCGCCGGACGACACCCCCGCGAACAGCCGCTCCTCGTCGAGCAGCTTGCGCGTGAACACGATCGCGTCGTGGTTGGTGACGAAGATCTTGCGATCAAGCAGACTCAGATCGATGATCGGCGGAATGAAACCGTCCTCGAGCGAGCGCAGGCCCTGAACCGGCTCACCCTGCATCGGCTCGGCGGCGACGATCTTGACCTCATCGCCAAGCTCCTCCTTGAGCCGGCGGCCGTTGCCCATCAGCGTGCCGCCGGTGCCGAGCCCGGCGACGAATGCGGCGATCTCGTCGAGCTCCTCGAGGATCTCGAGCGCGGTGCCGTTGTAGTGAGCCTCGGGGTTGGCCTGGTTGCCGTACTGGTAGGGCATGTAGTACGAGGCGTCGTGCTCGGCCATGTCGAGCGCCAGCTCGACGGCCCCGTTTGAGCCCTTTGAACCCTCCGAATAGACGATCTCGGCCCCGTACATGCGCAGCAGCTGCGTGCGTTCCGGGGTCACGTTCTCGGGCATCACGACCTTTACCGGGTAGCCCTTGCGGCCGCAGATCATCGCCAGCGAGATGCCCGTGTTGCCGGACGTCGGCTCGAGGATCGTCGCGCGTGGCGA
Organism: uncultured Solirubrobacterales bacterium; assembly: GCA_963756655.1. GTDB lineage: Bacteria > Actinomycetota > Thermoleophilia > Solirubrobacterales > Solirubrobacteraceae > Palsa-465. Next base: position 112,153 of record CAVWOQ010000016.1, on the reverse strand, counting down.
GATCAGGCCCTTGTCCTCGGCGTCCTCGATCAGCGAGCGCGCGACCCGGTCCTTGACGGAGCCGGTCGGGTTGCGTGACTCGAGCTTGGCCCAGATACGAACCCCCGGCTTCGGGCTCAGACGCTTGAGCTCGATCAGCGGCGTGTGGCCGATCGATTGGACGATGTCGCCATAGCGTCCTCCGCAGGGCTTGTTCTGCAAGCTCTCGGCGGCCATTGCTTTACGAAGTGTAGCGAGGTGCGAGGGCCGGGTTTGGCTTCTTGCGGCGCTACGCCGCGCCGCCGGCCATCGCCGGCAGGATCACGAGCGTGTCACTGGCGCCGACCTCGGTGTCGAGCCCGTCGAGCACCCTGACGTCCTCGTCGTTGAGGTACACGTTCACGTAGCGGTTGAGCCCGCCGTCGGCGGCGAACAGCTGCGACTGGGTCTCGGGGTGGCTGTCGGCCACCGACCGGAGGATCTCCCCGACTGAGCTGCCGTCGGCGCTCAGCTCGCGCTCGCCTCCCACGGCAGGGCGCAGCACGGGCGGGATTCTGACCGTTGCCATGACCTAACCCTACTTAGTGCGCGCCGGCGCAGAACGCCTCGTAGTCGGGGAACACGCCGAGCTCGTCGTCTGAGATCTCCTCGGGGTCCCGCGAGCAGATCGGGCACGCGGGGTCGCGGCGGACCTTGACCTCGGTCACCTCGGCCGCGAGCGCGTCGTACATCAGCAGCCGGCCGATCAGCGGGTCGCCCTCGCCAAGGATCAGCTTGATCACCTCGGTCGCCTGCAGCAGCCCCATCGTCCCCGGCAGCACGCCGAGCACGCCGTTGGCGCCGCACGACGGAGCCAGCTCGGCGGGCGGCGGGACCGGGAACAGGCACCGGTAGCACGGCCCGTCGTAGGGCTTGAAGACCGACAGCTGGCCCTCGAAGCCGAGGATCGCGGCCGACACGACCGGGATCTTGAGCCGCACTGACGCATCGTTGAGCAGGTACCGGGTCGGGAAATTGTCGAGCCCGTCGACGACGATGTCGTAGCCCGGCAGGATCTCCATGATGTTCTCTGGCCCGAGCCTGACCGGGTACTTGTTGACCTTGACGTCCGGGTTGAGCGCGGTGATCGTCTGCTCGGCCGATTCGACCTTCGGCACCCCGATCCGCTCCGACGAGTGGATCACCTGGCGCTGCAGGTTCGAGAGATCGACCTCGTCGTCGTCGACGATCCCCAGCGTCCCGACGCCCGCCGCGGCCAGGTACAGCGCGCTCGGCGATCCGAGACCGCCGGCGCCCAGCAGCAGCACCTTCGCGTCGAGCAGCTTCTGCTGGCCCTCGGCGCCGACTTCTGGCAGCAGCAGATGTCGCGAGTAGCGCTCGCGCTGCTCAGCAGTCAGCGTACGCGGCTGGTCGACGTCGTAGCCGCGGTCCTTCCACAGCGTGATTCCCCCGGTCATCGACTCGACGTTCTCGTAGCCGAGGTCGTCGATCAGCGTCCGCGCCGCCCACGCCGAGCGATTTCCCGACTGGCAGTAGAGGATCACGTGCTGGGAGCGATCGGGCGCGGCGCCCTCGATCCGCGACTCGAGGAATGACTTCGGAACGTGCTTGGCGCCCGGGATGTGGCCCGTCGACCACTCCTCGACCTCGCGCACGTCGATCACGACCGCGCCATTGGAGACCTGCTCACGCACAACCGACGGATCGACCTCTTCGATCCGGCTCTTGATCTGGCGCAGCACCTCGGCTCCGGACGGGCTCATCTGAAACTCCTCAAATGCGGTACGGATTCAATACTTCAGAGAGTATAGCGCCCGCCCGCGGGCCTCGCTACTGTGGAATCGGGGCCGACGCGGGCAACCCGCGCCGCTTGTACTCGTCGTAGTAGGCCCGCCAGGCATCGGCCGGCATCGGGCGTTGCGGGTGCTCACCGTCCACCACCAGCACGAGGCTGTCGAGGCACTGCTCCCAGCCGGCGCCGTCGCGGGCGGCCTTGTCGGCGCTGTCGAGCAAGACCACCAACGACAATCTGCAGGCGGCACCGCCGTCGCGTGGTTCGAGCTCGAACGTCAGCACGTCGTCACCCCAGGTGAAGCTGAGCCGCCGCTCGTGCGCAACGTCGAGCAGGTCGCCGTCCATCGGCGGATACGCATCGCCGGCGAACCGGAACGCGATCGGCGTGCCGGCGCTCAGCTGCTCGAACTCGACCGTCGTCGGGAACCACTGTTCGAGCTGGCTTTGATCCGTGATCGCTTCCCAGACGGCGTGGACCGGATGCGGGAGGGTGCGCTCGAAACGCAGCGCCGGCCGGCCGTTTGTGTCGTCATATGTGCCGCTCGTCGGCATGCTGCCTCCTTTGAAGATGGTGACCGAGGGCATCCAGCCGTGCCTCCCACAGCTCGCGATACGGCGCCAGCCACGCGTCGAGCTCTGCCAGCGGGCCGGGGTTGATCTCGTACACCCGCCGCTGCGCCTCGGGGCGAACACGGACCAACCCGGCGTCGCGCAGCACCCGGAGGTGCTTCGAGGTCCCGGGCTGGCTGAGACCGAGCTCCTGCACGAGCTCGTTGACCGTCCGCGGCCGGTCGCGCAGCAGCTCGATCGCGGCGCGGCGGTGCGGGTCAGACAGAGCCGACCAGGTAGATGCCATATCAGGAATATAACTGATTAGGCATCCTGGCTGCGTCTACGATCCGCGCGTCCGATGCGCGCCCCCGTCGACCACATTCCCGCCCCGCCGTTTCCCGCCCGTGCGCGCTGGATCAACGTCGCGACCCTGCGGTCCGACCACCAGCGCGGCCGGCCTGTGCTGATCGAGTTCTGGGACTTCTGCCGACCGAACTCGATCCGGACGCTGCCGTATATGAAGGCGTGGCACGAGCGCTACGAGCGCGACGGCCTGCGCGTGATCGGGGTTCACTCGGCCGGCTTCCAGCCGTCCTCCGATCCCGACGCGGTCGAGGCCGCGGTCGCGCGGCTCGGGATCGGCTACCCGGTCGTGATCGACGCCGAGCTGGAGATCTGGCGCGAGTACGAGAACCTCGGGTGGCCGGCGCGCTACCTGTTCGGGCCCGACGGGATGCTGTTCGAGTACCACTACGGCGAGGGCGCCTACGAGGAGACCGAGCTCGCGATCCAGCAGCTGCTCGACGTGCGGCGGGCGACGGTGGCACCGGTCCGGCCCGGCGATGCGCCCGACGCTCAACTGCGCATCCAGAGCGATGACGTGCTCGGGCCCTACAGCGGGCCCTATGAGGCGGGCGCGGTGTGGGCGGTGTTGGACGGCGCGGGCACGGTGACCGCCAACGGGCGCGAGCTCGTGGTCGATCACCCCGGTGCCTACGAGCTGATCAGCCACGAGCGCAGCACGGCGGGGGTGCTCGAGCTCGAGGTCGGACCGGGCGTCCGCTGCCACGCCGTCTGCTTCACGCCCGGGCTCGCCTAATCGACGAGGTTGACGAGCGCCGGCGGTCCCGAATCGCCGACCGTCACGGCGAACCCGACGCGGTAGGGTCCGTCGTCGCCGAACGCCGGCTCGTGCACCCAGCAGCCGCTGTTGATCAACCGGCCGCCCGCCGCCGTGCGCCACTCGGCCGGATCGTCGCCCGGCAGCGGACCGGCGCGGTGCGTGTGCCCGAAGACCAGATACGGGGCGGTGATCGGCAGCCGCCGGGCAACCTGCTCGATGCCGAACAGTCCCCCGCGACGCAGAGCGCCCCCCGACAGGTCCGCCTTCAGCGGCCCGATCCCCGCCCGGTTCAGCGCGAGCACGAGCGCCGGGAAGGCCACCGCAGCCGCCCGCCCCCGGAGTCCTCGACCGCGCAGCGCCCGCCACCCCCGGACTGAGCTCCCATGCAACGTCCCCCCGACTGCGGGCCTGACCCGCTGCGCCACGGCGTCGATCCAGGCGTAGATCGGCGCCAGCGCCGCCTCGTAGTGCTCGATCGTCTGTGGCCCACCATCGGGCAGCGCGACGATCCGCCCCATCACCCCCGCGGCGACGCGCTCGAGCGTCGGCATCGTGAGGTGCAGGTCCGCGTAGTGGCCGTGGGTCGCGTACACGTCCGGGCGCAGCCAGACGCCGGGATAGACGACGCGGACGTTGTCGGGCGCGAGCCAGCTCGCGAGCTGCGACAGCGCCTCGCCGTCGTGCACGCCGACCTCGGACTCGAGCTCGAGCGCCCGCGGTGACGTCGTGCGCGAGCGGCGCGCCAGCCAGCCGTTCAGCAGCGGATAGTCGTGGTTGCCCGGCACGATCACGACCTCGCACCCGGCCGGCAGCGCGGCGCCGAGCGCGGTCAGCGGCTCGCGCGCCGCCGCCAGCGCGTCGCGCGTCGGGCCGTGGCGCAGCTCGAGCACGTCGCCGAGCAGGATCAGACGGTCAGATTCTCCCGCCGCCTCGAGCAGCGGCGCCCGCTGGCTCGGCGTGCGCAGCGCGTCGCGTTTTGTCTGCGAGCCGAGATGGAGGTCGGATACGACCAGTGTGCGCAGCGACGCCCCTCAGGCGGCGTTGCCCGCGAGCGCCTGGCGGATCGCCTTGGGGAGCATGAAGCGGACGTCCTCTGACACCACTTCGAGCTCGCGGACATCGTCCGTGCCCCGGTCGCGGAAGAAGCCGACCAGGCGCTGGACGAGCTCCTCTGGCGCGCTGGCGCCCGAGGTGATCCCGATCACGCGCTTGCCCTCGAGCCACTCGTCCTGCACCTGCAGCTCGTTGTCGATCAGGTAGGAGTCGGCCCCGTGCTCGCGCGCGACCTCGACCAGCCGGTTCGAGTTCGACGAGTTGCGCGACCCGATCACCAGCACCAGGTCCGACTGGCGAGCGAGCTGCTTGACGGCCGCCTGGCGGTTGGTGGTCGCGTAGCAGATGTCGTCGGTCCGCGGACCGGTGATCGACGGGAAGCGCTCCCGCAGCCGGTTGATGATCGCCTGCGTCTCGTCGACCGACAGCGTCGTCTGCGAGATGTAGGCGACCTTCGACGCGTCGTCGACCTCGAGCTCGTCGACGCCCGCCTCGTCCTCGATCAGCACGATGTTGTCAGGCGCCTCGCCCATCGTCCCCTCGACCTCCTCGTGGCCCGCGTGGCCGATCAGGACGATCGTGTAGCCCTCGGCGGCGAACTTCTTCGCCTCGACGTGGACCTTGGTCACCAGCGGACAGGTGGCATCGATCGTCTTCAGCCCCCGCGACTGCGCGTTCGAATGCACGCTCGGCGCCACGCCATGGGCCGAGAAGACGACCGTCGCCCCTTCCGGGACGTCGGACTCGGAGTCGACGAACACCGCGCCGCGAGCGCGCAGCTGCTCGACCACGTGCTTGTTGTGCACGATCTCCTTGCGCACGTAGACGGGCGCGCCATACAGCTCGAGCGCGCGCTCGACCGCCTGCACGGCCCGGTCAACGCCGGCGCAGTAACCGCGCGGCGCGGCGAGCAGGATCGTCTCAGGGACGCTGTCGGACATCGAGGACAGTGTAGGAGCAGGCCGTCAGCACGACAGATCGGCGAGCGCAAACTGGTTTGCCGTGACCGCTCCGGCGCCCGACGGCGAGGAACCTCCGACCGCGCACTCAGTCGTTTGCCGTGACGGCCTCGAGCAGATCGGCGAACTGTCGCCGCGCGGCTTCGCGCCGGGCCGGGATGAACTCGCTCGGGACGCCATCCGGCGGCGCTTGGAAGCCCCGCAGGACCTGGCGCGCGACCGATGCGCGATGGACCTCGTCGGGCCCGTCGTAGATCCGCGCTGCCCGGGCGAAGCGGTACATCGCTTCGAGCGGCAGATCGGTCGAGTAGCCGAGCCCGCCGTGCGCCTGCAGCGCGCGGTCGACGACGTCGTGCAGGACCTTGGCCCCGTAGAACTTGATCAGGGCGATCTCCTTGCGGGCGGCCGCCACGCCCTCGGTGTCCATCTTCCACGCCGCGTGCAGCGTCATCAGCCGCGCGGCCTGCATCTCGGCCTCGGAGTCGGCAATCCAGTTCTGGATCGTCTCGTGCTTGCCGAGCACCGCGCCGTGCGCGTAGCGGTACAGCGACCGCTCGCAGAGCATGTCGAACGCGCGCCGCGCGACACCAAGCCAGCGCATGCAGTGGTGGATGCGGCCCGGGTAGAGGCGCTGCTGCGCGATCAGGAATCCAGCCCCTTCGGCGCCCAGCAGCGCTCCCGCCGGGACCCGGACGTTTTCGTACAGGATCTCGGCGTGGTTGCCGTAGCGGCCGAAGCTCTCGTACGGGTGCTCCATCGTCGCGACGTCGCGAACGATCGTGACGCCCGGCGCGTCGGCGTCGATGATCAGCATCGAAGCGCGCTGGTGTGGCCTGGCGTCGGGGTCGGTGACCGCCATCACGATCAGGAAGTCGGCGATCGAGCCGTTGGACGAGAACCACTTGCGGCCGTTGATCACCCAGTCGTCGCCGTCGCGCGTCGCGCGGGTCTGCAGCAGTGTCGGGTCAGAGCCTGCGGTGTCGGGCTCGGTCATGCTGAAGGCCGACTTCAGGTCGCCGGCGAGCAGCGGGTACAGGTACCGCTCCTTCTGCTCCGGCGTGCCTGCCATCGCGAGGATCTCGGAGTTGCCGGAGTCCGGCGCCGCGTTGCCGAACATCAGTGGCGCCAGCGGGCTCGTGCCGAGGATCTCGTGCATCAGCCCGAGCTTCACCTGACCGAAGCCCTGACCACCCAGCTCCGGATCCAGGTGCGCCGCCCACAACCCCTGCTGCTTGACCTGCTCCTGGAGCGGTTTCGCGACGCTGCGCAGCCGCTCCCAGCCGAGTTCGCCCATCAGCGTCTCGAGCGGCCACACGTTTTCGCGCACGAACGTGCGCATCCACTCGAGCTTGGCTTCGAACTCCGGCTCGGTCGAGAAATCCCAGGACACGTCCGCAGGCAAGGCTACAGACGCCAGGGCTTAGCGGGTAGGCTTCCCCCACCTCGTACGCGCCAGGGCTTAGTGGGTAGGCTTCCCCCACTTCGTACGCGCCAGGGGAGCACTCGCAGATGCCGCAGCAACACCTCGATCGCCTGACCTCGGTCGATGCGTCGTTCCTGCATCAGGAGGGTCGCGCGTCGCACATGCACATCGGCGGCGTACTGCTGTTCGAAGGGCCTGCACCGGCGTTCGAGGAGTTCCTCGATCACGTGCGCTCCCGGCTTCACCTCGTGCCTCGCTACCGGCAGAAGCTCGCAACGCCGCCGCTCGAGACGGGGCGGCCGCTGTGGGTCGATGATCCGAGCTTCAACCTCGAATACCACGTCCGCCAAACGGCGCTGCCACCCCCGGGGTCCCAGGAGCAGCTGTTCCTGCTGGCCTCGCGGATCGCTTCGCAGCAGCTCGACCGCTCCAAGCCGCTGTGGGAGTTCTGGCTCGTCGAGGGCCTAAGCGACGGTCGCTTCGCGCTGATCTCGAAGACCCACCACTCGCTCGTCGACGGGGTCTCGGGCGTCGACCTCGCGACGGTCCTGTTCGACCTCGAGCGTGAGCCCCAGCAGCCGGCCGAGGATCTCGAGCCCTGGCGCCCGCACCCGGAGCCGTCCGGCGCCGAACTCGTCGCGGCCGGAATCAAGGGCGTGGTCACGACCAGCGTCGGTCTAGCGGCACGCGCGGTCGGCGCTGCGACGAAGCCGGCGACGTCACTCGGGGCACTGCGAGACGCCGCCGAGGGCGTCGGCGAGATCCTCTGGGCGGGGCTCAACCCGGCGCCGGAAACACCGCTGAACGTCCCGATCGGCCCGCACCGGCGATACGCGGTCGCCCGCCAGGAGCTGTCGCAGTACAAGGAGGTAAAGGACAAGCTCGGCGGCACGGTCAACGACGTGGTCCTGACCGTCGTTTCGGGGGCGCTCGCGACGTGGCTGCGTTCGCGCGGCGTCCGCACCGAGGGCCTGGAGATGCGTGCGCTGGTTCCGGTCTCGGTCCGCACCAAGGCGCAGCGCAACACGCTCGGCAACCAGCTGACCGTGATGCGCGGACCGCTGCCGGTCTACATCGACGATCCGGTCGCGCGGCTGGGGTTCGTGCGCGCCGCGATGGACGGGCTCAAGGAGTCAAAGCAGGCAGTCGGCGCGGCCACGTTGACGGCGGTCAACGACCTCGCTCCGCCGACCGTGCTCGCGCAGGCGTCGCGGCTGAACTTCTCCACCCGGCTGTTCAACCTGATCGTCACCAACATTCCCGGACCGCAGGTGCCGCTGTATCTGCTCGGTCGCCAGCTCGAGGATCTGTTCCCGGTCGCGTTCCTGCCCGAGAACCACGCGCTCGCGATCGCGATCATGTCCTACAACGGCGGCATCGATTTCGGATTGCTCGGCGACTACGACGCGCTGCCCGACATCGACGTGATCGCCGAGGGGCTCACGGTCGCGCTCGACGAGCTGCTCGCCGCGGCGCGCGGCAAGCCCGTCAAGCCGGCCAAGGCGCCGAGCCGAAGCTCAGCCGCGAAGGCCCCCAACGGCCCACAGACCAAGCCGGCCCGCTCCAACGGCGGCCCCGCCCCGATCATCCCGACCGGGCACAGCCGCGCCAAGCATGGCCCCGCCGCCGATATGCGCGCCAAGCGCCAGCGCGGAAGCCGACCCGCGCGCAAGCGCTCCGAGTCCTGAGCGAGGTCCGAGATGGCGATGGATGACGACCTGATCAAGCCCGGCGAGATCGCCTACCGCCTCGATCTGACGGCGGCGCAGCTGAAGATGGTCCACACGGCGCTGAAGTCCCTGTTCGACGATCTGGGTCGCGAGCAGCACGACGTCAAGCAGGTCGTCTCCGAGGTGCTCGCAAAGCTGCCCAGCGACAGCGACATCCGGGCGATCGACCTGCGGCGTGAGCTGGGCTCAGCGGGCGGCTAGTCGTCAGAACCCGAGCGCGAACTTGGCGTCCTCGCTCATCAGCTCAGGCGTCCAAGCCGGCGAGAAGGTCATCGTCGGCTGAACCTCCTCGACGCCGTCGAGCTCGCCGACGAACTCCTCGATCTGCTCTGAGACCTGGGGGCCGATCGGGCAGCCGGGGCTGGTGAGCGTGTAGGTGACGCGGACCGTCCCATCCTCGACCTCGACGTCGTAGATCAGACCCAGCTCTACGAAGTCGAGCCCGAGTTCGGGATCGATCACATCGCGAAGCGCTTCTGTGACGTCATCAACTGTTGCCATGCCGAGAAGTCTACGCAGCCGCGCGTGGGTCCGGATCACATCGATTCGTGCAATCGCGGCCCTCAATCCGAGCTGTTTCCTGAATCCCCGGTAAAAAAGCTCCGATTAGCGCCATAAGTCTTGTGATCCGACGTCGCCGTTGGATAGCTTTCCCGAATCGTCGACTTCGATGACAACCCGCCGCCGACACTTCGCTGCAGCGGCGACGAGGATCGAACCACCCAGGGCTCGCGGCGACAGGCCCTGACGCGCGCGATCCGTGCCCAAGCGGACCTAATCGTCGACCTGCGAGAGCTGGTATTCGCCGATCCGTCGCTGATGCTCGACTTCGCGATGGTCGCGCGGCGCTTGCGCAAGCACGGGCGCACGATCCTGCTGGTCGGCGCTCAGCCGCAGATCCAGGCGCTGATCGAAACGGTCGGCCTGCACCGGATCGCCGGCGTGCGGGTCGAAGCGGCGCCCGCCCTCGCGTAGCCGGACCTCCCGCAGGCGCAACCGTTCGCCCGCGACCGACTAGCCTTAGCCAGAGACATGTTCGCGTTGCTGCTACTGATCATCTGGCCGATCGCGGAACTGCTTGTCGCGATCAAGGTTGCCGAGGCGATCGGCGTGCTCGCGACCGTGCTCCTGCTGCTCGCCGGCTGGCCGATCGGCGTCTGGCTGCTGAAGGCCCAGGGGCGCGGTGCCTGGCGCCGTCTGGGCGCTTCCGTGTCCGCCGGACGCCCGCCCGGAAACGAGGTCCTCGACGGCGCGCTGATCGTGACCGGGGGGATGCTGCTGATCGTGCCGGGGTTCATCACCGACGTGCTCGGGCTGCTGCTGCTGGCCCCGACGCGCTCGCTGGCGCGCCGTGGCATCGTGCGTAACTTCCGGAGTCGCTTCGTCGTGCGCGCGACTCAGTTCGCCGGCGGTTCGCGGCCGTACGACGTCGACTCGACCGCGGTCGACGTCGACAGCGCACGGCTGCGTCGATGACGGCAGAGCTTCGAGTCGTTTGCTTCGGCGATCTCGAGGGCACGATCTGGGGATCGATGCTCGACCTGGGCGAGCCCGTGGTCGTGTTCGCGACCCCCGACGGAGTCACGACGGCGGCGAGCGCGGGCCTGATCGAGGATCACGGCAGCTGGCGACTGACCGGAGACGGATTCGAGCTCGTGATCGCCGCCGCGCCCGGCCACGAGGAGGCCGGCGACGAGCTCTGCCACGTGTCCGGAACGCTGTCGGTCTCCGGGCACGAGCGGTCCGTCGAGTGCATCGGAATCCGCAACCGCTCCGATGATGTGCGGCTCCCGCGGCTCGACTCGCTCCGAGGTGTCTCGGGGTGGTTCGACGACGACCACGGCGTCACGCTGCTGGCGCTGCGTCCCGCCGGTGCCCGCAGCCAGGAGGACGACCTGTTGGCGGCGACCGTGTTCGAACCCGAGGGGTGGATGACGGTCGACGACCCACGGATGTCGACCACGTACCGCGCCGACGACAGTCCGGCACGCACCAGCCTCGAGCTGTGGATCGGCGAGGGAGACGAGCAATACCCGCGCCGCGCCGCGGCCGAGGCGGTCGGTGACGGAGCAAGCCTGCAGCGCGATGGATTTCGCCTGCAGGTGACGCCACTTCGATGTCATACGCGCGGCCTCGACGGCGCCGGCGTCTACCTGCTCGCGCATCTGCAGTGACCTCTGGGATCGAGGCCGTGATCAGCGATTTCGGGGGGGTGCTCACGTCCCCGCTGGCGGGCTCGTTTGACGCTTTCTACGAATACTCCGGCGTCTCGGCGGAGCAGCTGGGTAACGCGATCGCGGCGGTCGCGATGCGGCTCGGCGCCAATCCGCTGTTCGAGCTCGAGACCGGACGCCTGAGCGAACCTGAGTTCCTGGGCTCGCTCGCCGACGAGCTCACCAGGCTCGCGGGCCGACCTGTGGCGCTCGGCGGCTTCGGCGAGCGGTACTTCGGCCACCTCGACCCCAACGACGCGCTGATCGAGTACATGCGCGGCCTGCGCCGGCGCGGCTACAAGCTCGCGATCTGCACCAACAACGTGCGCGAGTGGGAGCCGCTGTGGCGAGCGATGATCCCGGTCGACGAGCTGTTCGACGTGGTCGTCGACTCGGCGTTCGTCGGCACACGCAAGCCAGAGCGCCGGATCTACGAGCTGACGCTGGAGCGCTTGGGTGTCGCGGCGCCGGCAGCCGTGCTGATCGACGACATCGAGGTCAACTGCACCGCCGCCCGAGAGCTCGGGATGCCCGCGGTCTGGTTTCAGACCAGCGAGCAGGCGATCGCGGACGTGGAAGCGATGCTCGCCAACGGAGCGGCTTGAGGACCAGTGAGCCGTCGGCTGAGGATCGGAGGCGTCTGAGGCCGTGGGCGAGCCGCTCTTAAGGCGCCAGCTGACGGTCGTCGCGATCGGGGCGCTGGCGGTCGCGGCGGCGGTCGTGGCCGTGCTGGCGACCACCGGCAGCAGCGACCCCCGCGCCACGGCGAGCGTTTCGTATCCGCCGGCGCCGCGGGTCGCAAGACCGCGCTCCCCACTCACGATCGGCGCGCCGGTCGGGCGCCCAATCCCTTACGGGTTCCTCGGCTTCTCGATCGAGTTCCAGGCGATCCGCGCGTACACGGGCTCGGATCCGGCGCAGATCAACCCGGTGCTGGTACAGCTGATCCGCAACCTGACGCCGGGACAGGCGCCGGTGATCCGAATCGGCGGCGACAGCACCGACGCCTCGTGGGTCCCGACCGCCGGCGTCAAGCCGCCGCCGCAGGTGACCTACGCGCTGACGCCGAGCTGGTTCGCGACCACCGACGCGCTGGTCCGGGCGCTCGGAGCGAGGGTGATCGCCGGGATCAACCTTGGTGCCAACCAGCCGGCGCTGGCGGCGGCCGAAGCTCGTGCCGACGTGCACGCGTTCGGCCCGGCCCTCGAGGCGTTTGAGATCGGCAACGAACCGAACGTCTACGACGTGATCGCCGCATACCACACGCACTCGGGCGGCCCGGTCCTGACGCGGCCGCCGGGTTACGCCTATCCCGAGTACCTGGACCAGTTTCGCTCGATCGCGTCCCAGTTGCCGGCGCTGAGCCTCGCGGGTCCGGCGTTGGCCGCCGGACCGACGCCGTCGCCGGGCTGGTACGCCAGGACGCTGTCGAGCTTCCTCGCGGCAGCGCGCCAGGTCCAGATCCTGACGATCCATCGCTACCCGCTGCGCAACTGCTTCGTCGGCACTGGCTCACCGCAGTACCCGACCGTCCCACATCTGCTGTCGAGCTACGCGACCGCCGGGCTGGCGGCCGGCGTCCGGGGCTACATCTCGCTCGCTCACGCGGCGCACCGGCAGCTGCGGGTCGACGAGCTCAACTCGGTCGCCTGCCGCGGCAAGAGCGGCGTCAGCAACACGTTCGCCTCGAGCTTGTGGGTGCTGGACGCGCTGTTCGCACTCGCCCGCGAGGGCGTCGACGGGGTCAACATGCATACGCTGCCGCGCTCGGCCTACGAGCTGTTCAAGTTCAGCCACGCTGGCGGCCACTGGAGCGCGACGGTCGCGCCCGTCTATTACGGACTCGACATGTTCGCGCGCGCCGCCGCGCCGGGCTCGCGGCTGCTGAGAGTCTACGGCGGCCACCGCGGTCCGGGGCTGAGCGTCTGGGCGACCCGCGCTCGAGACGGCCGGCTGCAGGCGGTGGTCGTCAACGAGAGCGTCTCGCGCCGCGAGACGGTCGGCTTCAACGCCCCAGCGGGTTCCAGCGGCCCGGCGACGTTGGTGCGGATGCAGGCTCCGAGCGCCTGGGCACGCGGCCATGTGACGATCGGCGGCGCGAGCTTCGGCCCGCAGACGGCCACCGGCGTCCTCCAGCAGCCCCAGCCGCAGGCGATCAGCCGCAGCGACGGGGCGTACTCGCTGGTCGTGCCGCCGGCCAGCGCGGCGTTGATCAGCTTCCCGCGCTAGTTCTCTACTCCAAGCCGGTCCCAGCAGTAGAGCTCGAGGCACTCGGCCGCGAGCGCGGTGCAGCGCTCCTTGGAGAGCCACGGCAGCACCGTGTCGAACGCCTGCTCCTCCCCCACGCCGGCATCGAACGCCTCCTCGCCGCGGAAACCGGCGGCGATCTTCAGCGCCTCGCGCCGGTTCTCGCCGAGCGACGGGAACACGTTGACGAGGAACTCCTTGCTCGGTAGCGGATGACCCACCTCGAGCGACACATGCCACGCGGCGAGCAGCGACAGGTCGTGCTCATCCAGGTCTGCGACCGCCTTGGCGTAGTGGGAATCGAGCTCCGACTCGGGGATCTCATCCACCCACGCGCGCACCACCTCGCCGAGGATCTGACGACGTGCTTCGCGGCCTACCGAATCGGCAATCACTCGGATGGCGTTCTGCGGTTCGATGAAGCAGAGAGACATTGAAGCTCCGGCTCGTGGGTACGGACGAGCGGAAGGTAGGCCCTGCGTCGGACGGAGCCACCGGACCGCCCTGTTCACGATCAACGGTGGCTTCAAACCCGGGTTTGGAACGCTCTACACCTATACGGTGCTTAACGTTCCAAGACCGCCGGCGTCAGAGCCCAAGCGCCGCCAGGGCGGTCGCGACAGCCTCCGGGTCGGGCTCCAGCGACGGCTCCATCCCGAGCGCCGCCCGCGAGCCGCGCTCCCAGTTGTAGAAGCCGACGTCCAGCGCTTCGAGCGGCAGCTCGCAGGCGTCCGCGAGCGCCGCGGCACGGCGGTCGAGCAGCAGCGGGTCGCCGATCCCCAGCAGCCGCTTGGCGGCGATCGTGACCCCGTCGCTGCCGCCGAGGAACAGCGAACCGGCGGACAGATCCAGCACGCCGAGGCGCCCGAGCGTCGCCAGCAGGTCAAATCGCGCGCCGCGCTGCAGACCGGGCAGCGCCATACGCTCGAACACGCGTGCGAAGCGGCGCTCCGCCGACCATCCTGGATCTCCCGTGAACACCGCCTCCTGCGAGCCCGCCCGCTCGGCCCAGGCGCGGTAGGCATCAAAAGTCCTTGTCCCGCGCCCCGCCTCGTGCGAGGTGCGCGGACCGAGCTCGACCCCGTCGACGGCCGGCACAGCGCCGGAGGTCCACGACGTGCGGACCTGCTCAATCGTCGCGAACGGCCGCTCGCCGTCGAGCGGGCACAGATACGCGATCAGGAACGCCAGCCACAGGCGCTCCTCGAGTGCAACCTCGCGGTCCGCCACATCGGCGTACAGGCCCGGCGGGTCGGCCGCCAGCCGCCCGAGCCGGGCCGCGGCCAACACGAGCTCCGACGCGAGCCGCTCAGCGTCGGCGCTCGACCTCAGGCCCGGCACGAGCTCTGACTGATACCCGTCGTCGGCGCCCCGCTCGAGCCGGCGGACGGTCAGTCCCGTGGCCGCCCGTGGTGTGCGGGGCCGAGCGGTCGAAGGCGAGCGCGCCCCGCCAGACCCGCCGCCGGTGCGAGGCAGCGCGCTCTTCGGGGCACTGGAGGAGACGACGGGGCGCAGCTCGATGTCCTGCTCGCGGGCGCAGATCGGGCAGTTCTGGATCAGGCGGTTGTGTCGGCAGAAGGAGGGCATCGCTTTACGTGTTTCCAGGACTCAGGTCGCCGCCGGCGCCGAGCCCGCCGGCGATCGCGTCGCCGCGGCGGTGCTCCTTGCCGCGGGCGATCACCTCGCGGAAGCTCTTGAACCGGAAGATGAACACCAGCGCTCCGAAACCTAGCGCCGACGTCAGCACCGCCGTCGCGATCTGCTGGCCGACGGAGAACGCGGCGACCTCGGGGTTGTGGGCGAAGATCGCCAGCAGCAGCGCCTGCTGCACGCCGGCGCCGCCCGGCGTGAACGGGAACACCGACGCGACCACCTGCACGGCGAGCACCAGCAGCGCGTTACGGACTGAGCCGCCGATGTGGAACGCGTCGAGCAGCGCCCAGTAGGAGAAGAAGCGCGCGATCCAGCTCGCGAACTGCCAGCTGGCCATCTTGCGCTTGTAGGCGTCGCGGTCGCGGAGGATCGCCAGCCCCTGGCGGATCCGCTGCCAGAACGCCCGCACGCGCACCGACAGCAGCGCAAAGCTGAGCACGAACAGGATCCCGAGCAGCGTCAACACGAACAGCGTGAAGCGCATGTTGGACGCGAAGAAGCTGATGTCGAACGCCGGCAGCTTCGAGAAGTCGGGCGGCTTGGGGAACACGCCCTGCGTGAAGGCGAACGCCACCACCAGCAGCCCCATGAACCAGTCGAAGATCACCCCGGTCGACAGCGCGGCAGCGATCGTCGGGTAGCTCGACGGCGGGATCGCAACCCTGGTCAAGAACAGCTGCGCGATGTTGCCGCCGCCGAGCGGAAACACGTTGTTGATCGCGTAGCCGACCATGTACGCCCCCCAGATGTCGCGCCAGCGCACGCGGACATCCGGATACGCGGTCTGGACGGCCCCCCACAGCGCACGCGAGCGCAGAGCCAGGTACAGCGCGTACAGCAGGAGCCCCAGGAGCAGCGCCACCCAGCTGAGGCTCGCGAGCTGGGAGAAGAACGTCCCCGCCGAGCTGACCAACCCGTTGACCGTGCACGCGACTGAGCTGCAGCCGTGGTGGGACTGGGCGGCGATTGTGGCCAGCGGCGGCATCCACACACGGTCGCACAACGGCCAGTCCGAACGCGCTTAAAGAGGACCGGGGGGCCCAGATCCATCTGGGCCCCCCGGAGAGCCAGGGAAGTGGGGGCGCAGTTCCCTGACCGACAGGGGCGAGTTTCCCCGTCCCAAGCCTTGCCTAAACCTCGACGCCCCAAAAAAAACCGAACCAGACTTCAAAACCACTACAGAAGCTAGCCTAGCACGGCCGCGCACTCGCGGACAACCACGCATTCGCCCAGTGAAACCGGGCCTAGAGCGGCCGCTTTTCCCGCGTCGCGGGGCCGCTGAAGAACTCCTCTCCGGCGCGCACGGTGCCCGCTGCTTCGGCCTCGTGGCGCAGCGTGTGGTCGGCCTCGCCGCTCCACGCGCCCACGGCCAGCATCTCGCGGTCAGCGTCCGTCGGGCTGCCGCCGAGGTCGGCGTTGACGATCCGCGCGCACTTTCGGCCCTCGGCGATCGCGGTCACCACCAGCGACTGACCGACGCGTGCGTCGCCGCAGGCGTAGACGCGCCCGACCGACGTCCTGTAGGTCTGCTCAGTGCGGATGTTGCCGCGACGGTCGACCGCCAGCCCCAGCTCGGCGACGGCGCCGTCGTGCTCCGGGTGCTCGAACCCGATCGCGATCAACGCGAGATCGGCCTCGAGCACGAATTCACTGCCCGGCACCGGCGTCAGGTCACGCGAGGAGATCCCAGTCACCTTACGGGCATAGACGTGGCTGACGGCTCCGTTCTTGCCGCCAAAGCCCGTCACCTCGGTGCCCCAGCGCCGTTTGCCGCCCTCGTCGAGCGCGTAGGTCGTCTGGGTCCGCTTCGGCGGCAGCGGCCAGGGGTGACGAGGGTCCTCGCCGTCCGGCAGGTCGGCGTAGACGTCGAGCATCATCACGCTCTCGGCCCGCTCACGATGGGAGTTCGAGATGCAGTCCATGCCGGTGTCGCCACCCCCGATCACGATCACCTTCTTGCCGTGGGCGCTGATTTCGGTGCCCGGCTCGGGCGAGCGCGCGGGCCGTCCCCGGCTGGCGGCCACCCAGCGATTGCGCTGGTAGAGGTAGTCCATCGCCGGGTGGATGCCGGCCAGGCCGCGGCCGGGCGCGTCGAGGTCGCGAGCGACGCGCGATCCGATCGCGATCACCAGCGCGTCGAACCGCTCCTGGAGCTCGGCCGCGGTGACGTCGCGGCCGACGTCGACGTTGTAGACCAACTCGATCCCCTCTTGCTCGAGGAGCGCCAGCCGGCGATCGATGATCAACTTCTCGAGCTTGGCGTCGGGGACCCCGAACCGCAAGAGGCCTCCGGCGGCCTCGTCGCGCTCGTAGACCGTGACCTGATGGCCGCAGCGGTTGAGCTCAGCGGCGACCGCCAGCCCCGCGGGGCCCGAACCGACGACGGCGACGGTGCGCCCGGAGCGCCGGGCGGGGGGCTCAGGCACGATCCACCCTTCGGCGAACGCGCGCTCGACGATCGCGAGCTCGATCTGCTCGATCGTGACCGGGTCGTCGTTGATCGCCAGCACACACGCCGACTCGCACGGAGCGGGACAGATCAGACCCGTGAACTCGGGGAAGTTGTTGGTGCTGTGGAGCCGGTCGATCGCGTCGTGCCACTTGTCGCGGTAGACGAGGTCGTTCCAATCGGGGATGAGGTTGCCGAGCGGGCAGCCCTCGTGGCAGAACGGCACCCCGCAGTCCATGCAGCGCGCTCCCTGGCGCTGCAGCTCGGCTTCGGGCTGGAGGCCGAAGTACTGCTTGTAGTCCGCCACGCGGGCGCCGGGGTCGCGCTTGTCGAAGCCGACCCGGTGCAGCTTGAGGAATGCGCCGAGTTCGCCCATCGGACGCGTGAGAGTACCAACGGGCCAGCCGTTTCCATACATTGCGGGCGTGGCCGACCTCGCGCAGCACACCGCCGAGCTGCCGGTCCTGGGCGAGTTCTCATTGCGGGCGGCCGCAGCGTTCGGCTTCGGGCCGACCGCCGGCAGCCCGGGAGACGTGCTGCGGCTGGCGTTCGCCGTCGACGGCGGGCGCGGCTACGCCGGCGCCGTCCTGCGCCAGCCCGACGAGCCGTCGGGCCCCGTGAGCGTGCAGTTGACGCTCCGCGATCGGGCGCCGCTAGAGGCCGCCCTCGCCCAGGTCGCGCGCGTGGTTTCCCTGGATTACGACGGCACCGCCTTTAGGCGGATCGGCGAGTCCGACCACGTGCTCGGCGCGCTGCAGCGCGCTCACCCGGGACAGCGCCCGGTCCTGTTTTACTCCCCGTACGAGGCCGCCGCGTGGTCGATCATCTCCGCCCGGCGCCCGGTCGCGCAGGGGCGGCGCGTTCGCGACGAGCTCGCGATCCAATTCGGCGACAGCTTCGAGCTCGAGGGCGAGACGCTGCATGCGTTTCCCCAGCCGGCTCACCTGGTCGAGCTGGGCGATCGTTTCCCCGGCCTGAACTTCGAGAAGCTGACCCGCCTGCGAAGCGTCGCCGAGGCCGCGCTGGAGGGCGAGCTCGACGTCGCGGCGCTGCAGGAAATGGGGCCAGAGCGGGCGACTCTGCACGTTCGGAGGCTGAACGGGATCGGGCCTTTCTACGCCGACCTGATCGTCGTCCGCGCGAGCGGCTTCGCCGACGCCCTGCTGCAGACGGCCGAGCCGAAGCTGCTGGCAAACGCGGCCCGGCTCTATGGCCGCACCGACGAGCCGACACTCGAATGGCTGACCGCGCTGGCGGAGCGGTGGCGGCCGTTTCGGACCTGGGCGACGGTGCTGATCCGGCTCGCGGGGGACCGCGGCACGACCGTCGACGCGGCTAAGCGCTGACCGCCTCGCGCTCGCGGCGCTCGGCGAGCACGCGCTTGTAATCGCGCGGCATCACCTTGACGATCCGCTCACGGCTGCGCTCCCACGATGCGAGCACGTTGCGCGCGACCAGTGAGCCGGTCCGCTGCGCGTGCTCGGCGATCAGCGCCTTGACCTCCTGCTCGTCGTCCTCCGTCAGCGCGTCGAGGTCGACCAGGTCGAGGTTGCAGCGGCGCGGGAGGCGGCGATCCTTGTCGTACACGTAGGCGATCCCGCCGCTCATCCCGGCGGCGAAGTTGCGCCCGGTCGGCCCGAGCACCACGACCCGGCCGCCGGTCATGTACTCGCAGCCGTGGTCGCCGACTCCCTCGACGACCGCCTTGGCGCCCGAGTTACGGACCGCGAACCGCTCGCCCGCGAGCCCACGGAAGAACGCCCGCCCGGCGGTCGCCCCGTACAGCACGGTGTTGCCGACGATCATGTTCTCCTCGGCGCGGAACAGCGCCGACTCGGGCGGGCGGACCGACACGATCCCGCCCGACAGGCCCTTGCCGGTGTAATCGTTGGTCTCGCCGCGCAGCGAGAACGTGACCCCGGGCGCCAGCCAGGCGGCGAAGCTCTGGCCGGCGGAGCCCGAGAACGAGATCTCGATCGTCCCCTCGGGCAGCCCGCGCGCCCCATAGCGCCTGGCGATCTCGCCCGACAGGATGCCGCCGACCGTGCGGTTGACGTTGCGCACCGGGACCGGCCCGTGGCGCACGTGCTCGCCGTCGGTCAGCGCCGGCGAGCACATCTGCACGAGCTCCCAGTCGAGCGCGTCGTCGAGCACCGGGACCTGCGGGCGCGTCCGCGAGCGGGGCATGTCGGGCGGCAAATCTGGCATCCCCAGCACCATCGAGAGGTCGACCCCACGCGACTTCCAGTGGTCGATCGCCTCGTCGGTCTCAAGCAGCTCGGTACGCCCGATCAGGTCACCGAAGCGGCGCACGCCGAGCCTGGACATCAGACCGCGGACCTCCTCGGCGACGAGCATCAGATACGCGGTCACGTGCTCAGGAGTGCCACGGAACCGCGCTCGCAGCTCGGGGTCCTGGGTCGCGATCCCCACCGGGCAGGTGTTGAGGTGGCAGACGCGCATCATGATGCAGCCCATCGCGATCAGGGGCGCGGTCGAGAAGCCGAACTCGTCGGCCCCCAGCAGCGCCCCGATGACGACGTCGCGTCCAGTCTTCAGCTGCCCGTCGACCTCGACCGTGATCCGCGAGCGAAGGTCGTTGAGCAGCAGCGTCTGCTGGGTCTCGGCGAGCCCGATCTCCCACGGGATGCCGGCGGCCTGGATCGAGGACTGGGGCGACGCCCCGGTTCCGCCGTCGTGCCCCGAGATCGTGACGTGGTCAGCGTTGGCCTTCGCGACGCCCGCCGCGACCGTTCCGACGCCCACCTCGGAGACGAGCTTGACCGACACCGAGCTGTCGGGGTTGGCACATCGCAGGTCGTAGATCAGCTGCTTGAGGTCCTCGATCGAATAGATGTCGTGGTGCGGGGGCGGCGAGATCAGGCCGACGCCCGGCGTCGAGTTGCGGATCTTGGCGATGTACTCGTCGACCTTGTCGCCCGGCAGCTGCCCGCCCTCGCCGGGCTTGGCGCCCTGAGCCATCTTGATCTGCAGCTGGTCGGCGTTGACGAGGTATTCGACCGTCACCCCGAAGCGGCCGGACGCCACCTGCTTGATCGCCGAGCGGCGCAGGTCGCCGTTCTGATCGGCCGTGTAGCGGGCCGAGTCCTCGCCCCCCTCGCCGGTGTTGGACTTCGCGCCGAGCCGGTTCATCGCGATCGCGAGCGTCTCGTGGGCTTCGCGCGACAGCGACCCGAGGCTCATCGCGCCGGTGCTGAAGCGCTTGACGATCTCCGTCGCGGTCTCGACCTCGTCGAGCGCGATCGGCTGCTCGGCGAAGCGGAACTTCATCAGCCCGCGCAGCGCCGCCCGGTGGGTCGACTCCTCGTTGGCCTGGCGGGCGAACTCGTCGTAGGTCTGCTGCGGGTCGCGCAGCGCGGCGATTTCGGGATCGGCGCTCGCGCGCACAGCGTGCTGGAGCGACGCGATCGTGTCCGGGTTCCAGATGTGCAGCTCGCCGTCACGGCGCCACTGCAGCACTCCCCCGACCGGCAGCAGATCGCGGCCCGTCCGCGGGTACGCCCGGAAGTGGCGCTCGAGCGCCTCGGTCGCGAGCACGGTCGCGCCGACGCCGCCGATCCGCGACGCGGTCCCGGTGAAGTGCCTGTCGATCAGATCGTGGTCGAGCCCCACCGCTTCGAAGATCTGCGCGCCGCAGTAGGACTGGATCGTCGAGATCCCCATCTTCGAGATCGTCTTCAAGAGCCCCTTGCCGATCGCCTTGACGATCAGCTGCTCGGCCTCCTCACGCTCCAAGTCGGCGGGCAGCAGCGAGCGGTCGGCGAGCTCGTCGAGCGACTCGAACATCAGATACGGGTTGATCGCCGCCGCGCCGTAGCCGATCAGGGTCGCCATGTGGTGGATGTCGCGGGGCTCGCCGGACTCGATCACGAGGCCGGTGCGCAGCCGCGTCCCGGCGCGCACGAGGTGGTGGTGGACGGCAGCGACCGCCAGCAGCGACGGCATCGCGACCCGCTCGGCCCCGACGTTGCGGTCGGACAAGATCAGGTTGTTGGCGCCGTGGTCGACCTGGCGGCTGGCCTCTTCGCAGAGCGCCGTCAGCCGGCGCGTCATCCCCTCGGGCCCGTCCTCGATCGGCCACGTGATGTCGAGCGTCGCGGCGTCGAAGATCTCGTGCGATACCTGGCGCAGCTTCTCGAGCTCGTGGTTGCGCAGGATCGGCTGGTCCATGACCAGCTGGTGGGCCTGTTCAGGCGCCTCGGCGAGCAGGTTGACCTCAGCGCCGACGCCCGTCTGCAGGCTCATCACGACGCTCTCGCGGATCGGGTCGACCGGCGGGTTGGTGACCTGCGCGAACAGCTGCTTGAAATACGAGAACAGCGGTGGCTGGCGGTCCGAGAGGACGGCCAGCGCCGCGTCGTTGCCCATGCTCGCGACCGGCTCCTCGCCCTTGGTCGCCATCGGCGCGATGATCATCCTCAGGTCTTCCTGCGAGTAGCCGAACGCGAGCTGCTTTGAGCGCAGCGGCTCGACACGCGGCGCGCGGGGATCGCGCGCGGGCAGGTCGTTGATGTGGACGACGCTGCGCTCGTACCACTCGCCGTAGGGCTTGCGCCGGGCGACCCGTCGTTTGACCTCCTCGTCCTCGACGATCTGGCCCTCCTCGAGGTCGAGCAGGAACAGCTTGCCCGGAGCCAGGCGGCCCTTGCGCTGCACGTGCTCGGGAGCGACCGTCATCACGCCGGTCTCGGACGCGAGCACCACGTAGCCCTCGGTGTCCTGGATCCAGCGGCCGGGACGCAGGCCGTTGCGGTCGAGCACCGCGCCCGCCAGGCGCCCGTCGGTGAACACGATCGCGGCCGGGCCGTCCCACGGCTCCATCAGGCACGAGTGAAAGTCGTAGAAGCCCTTGACGTCGGGGTCGAGGTCGGCGCGGGTCCGGTAGGCCTCGGGGACCATCATCATCACCGCGTGCGGGATCGAGCGCCCGCTGAGCACCAGCATCTCGAGCACGTTGTCGAAGATCGCCGAGTCTGAGCCCCCGTCGCGCACCACCGGTATCACCTTCTCGAGGTCGTCGCCGAACAGCTCCGAGGCGAGCTGCGACTCGCGGGCGCGCATCCAGTTGACGTTGCCGCGCAGCGTGTTGACCTCGCCGTTGTGGGCGATCATCCGATAGGGGTGGGCGAGCTCCCAGCTCGGGAACGTGTTGGTCGAGAAGCGCGAGTGCACGAGCGCGAGCCGCGACGCGACGCGCGGGTCACGCAGGTCCGGGAAGTAGCGCGGCAGCTGCGGCGCGGTCAGCATCCCCTTGTAGACCATCGTGCGGCTCGAGAAGCTCGGGATCGCGAGCTCGGGGCCCGCGGCGCGCTCGATCACGCGCCGGATCACGTACAGCTTGCGCTCGAACGCGCCCTGGTCCTCAATCTCATCCGACGCTCCGACGAGCACCTGGCGCATCACCGGCGCCGACAGCCTCGCGGTCTCGCCGACGAACCGGTCGTCGACCGGCACGTCGCGCCACCACAGTGCGCGCTGGCCCTCGGCGGTGATCGTCTCCTCGATCAGTTGCTCGAGGAACAGCCGTCGCTCGGGATCGGTCGGCAGGTAACAGACGCCGACGCCGTAGCGTCCTGGAGGCGGCAGATCGATCCCGGCTACGGCGCCGCGGATGAACGCGTCGGGGATCTGAAGCAGGATCCCGGCGCCGTCGCCGGTGTTGGGATCGGCGCCCTCGGCGCCGCGGTGCTCGAGGTTCTCGAGCGCATCCAGCGCCTTCTCGACGACCGCGTGCGTCGCCTCACCCCAGAGCTTGGCGACCAGCGCGATCCCGCACCCGTCGTGCTCGTACGCGGGGTTGTAGAGGCCGGTGGCCCCGGGGGGAGCGGACTTGTACATGGGGTCTGTGGTGCCCTACTGAATGAGGGAGGGATGGGCACGGTGAGGCTGTGGCAAAGGCTACCAGCGGGTGCCCGCGGCGCAGTTAGCGCTTGGACTTCGCGCGCGACTTCGATTCGGCGCCGTTCTTCGACCCCGACTTGGCCGGCTTGCGCGTCTTGGCGAGCCGGCTTGGTGGCGCCACCATTCGATTCCTTGGCGTCGTCGCCGCCCTGAACCTCCGCCAGGCTCGCCTCGAGCGCCGCCATCAGATCCGGCGCCGGCGCGGTGTCCTCGGCCTCGGGCTGGACCGCGATCTCCTCGCCCGCCGCCTTGCGCTCGATCAGGTCCAGAACGCGGTCGCGGTAGTCGTCGCGGAACTTGCTCGGGTCGAACTCGCCAGACAGCGAATCGATCAGCTGCTGGGCCATCGCCAGCTCACGCTTGCTCGCCTCGGCCTCGCCGAGCGCGTCGAGCTCGTCGAGCCGGTCGGGCGCCAACACCTCGTCGCCGAACAGCATCGTCGCGAGCGTCATCACGTCGCCGGTCGGACGCAGCGCGCACAGCTGCTGCTTGGAGCGGATCACGATCCTGCCGATCGCGACCTTGTTTGCCTCGCGCATCGCGTCGAGCAGCAACCGGTAGGCCTTGGCGCCACCGGTCGTCGGAGCCAGGTAGTAGGAGTGGTCGTAGTAGATCGGGTCGATCTCGGACAGGTCGACGAACTCCTCGATATCGATCGTCTTGGTCGCCTTCGGGTCGAGGGCATCGAGCTCCTCGGGCTCGATCAGGACATAGCGGTCGGGGCTCAGCTCGTAGCCCTTGACGATGTCCTCGAACTGGACCTCTTCGTCGGTCGACGGGTCGACCCGCTTTTGGCGAATGCGCGCCCCGGTCTTGCTCGAGATCTGGTGAAAGCGGACGGTCTTGGGGGAGGTGGCGCTGTAGAGCTTGACGGGCACGTTGACGAGCCCGAAGCTGATCGCGCCACTCCAGATTGCGCGTGCCATTACCAGCTTTGTATACCGCACTCGCCCGACCGGCAAGCGCTGATCGCACTCTTGCCGCGCCAAGATCTCACGAACATGGCCCGCAAACGCGTTTCATCACAGGTGAAGCTTCCACCGTTCCAAGCGCTGCTCGACGCCCACGGCGCTGACGTGCACCGGTTCCTGATCGCGACCGTCGGCCGCGTCGATGCGGACGACTGTTACCAGGAGACGTGGCTGGCGGCGCTGCGCGCCTACCCGCGACTGCGGGATGCGTCGAACCTCCGCAGCTGGGTGTTCACGATCGCGCACCGCAAGGCGATCGACCAGGTCAGGTCGCGGGCGCGAGCGGGAGTGCCGGTCGGCGCCCCGGAGGCGCTCGAAAGCGACGCCGGCAGCGCAGAACCAACGCTGCCGGGCGACATCTGGTCGCACGTGGCGCGGCTACCCGACAAGCAGCGCACCGCCCTCGCCCTGCGGTTCGTTTCCGACGCCGCCTACGCGGAGATCGCGGCCGTGATGCGGACGAGCGAGGACGCGGCACGGCGCAACGTGCACGAGGCCCTGAAGAGACTGAGAAAGGAACACGCGTGATGCCCGACAACGAAACGCTCGAGCGCGAGCTCCAGCGTGCCGCGCTGGCCGTCGAGCCCGGACCGCCGCCGCTTCTAGGCGGCGCCGCGGCCGCGGCCGGCCTGCTGGATGTCGCCTACGGCAAGCTCGACTCGCCGGTCGGGACGCTGCTGCTGGCGGCAACGCCGGCCGGCCTGGTGCGCCTCGCCTACGTCGACGACGAGCACGAGGACGCCGTGCTGCAGGAGATCGCGAACCGCATCTCGCCGCGCGTGCTCGCGGCGCCGGCGAAGCTCGACGAGCCTCGTCGCGAGCTCGACGAGTACTTCGGCGGGCGCCGGCGGCAGTTCGAGCTGGCGCTCGACTGGCAGCTGATGACGAGCTTCGCGCGACGCGTCCTGCGAGCGACTGCGGCGATCCCGTACGGCGGCGTGTCGACCTACAAGGCGGTCGCTACCGACGCCGGCAGCCCCCGCGGCTCGCGCGCCGCCGGCAACGCGCTGGGTTCGAACCCGATCCCGATCGTGATCCCGTGCCACCGCGTGCTGCACTCGGACGGCGGCCTCGGCGGCTACACGGGCGGCCTCGAACGCAAGCGGGCGCTGCTGGCGATCGAGCGCGGGGAGTAATTCAGACAAGCGGGCGTGCAGGCGCTGCATGGCGGGTAGGTTTGCTGAATGGACGCGATCGGCCCGGTACGCAGGTTCGACCGCTTCCAGCAGCGCCACAAGTGGTCGGCGGTCCCGATCGCGGTGGTGAAGAAGTTCGGCGACGATCAGGCGGGCAGCCTCGCGGCGCTCGTCGCCTACTACGCTTTCTTCTCGCTGTTCCCGCTGCTGCTCGTGTTTCTGACCGTGCTCGGGTTCGTGCTCCAGGGCGATCCGAGCGCCCAGGAGTCGATCCGCACGTCGGTCCTGGGTCAGTTCCCGATCGTGGGCGAGAAGCTCGACGTCCAGGCCCTGCACGGGAGCGCGATCGCGCTCGTGATCGGCCTTGCCACGTCTCTGTGGGCGGGGCTGGGCGTCACCGCCGCGGCCCGCAACGCGTTCGATCGGGTCTGGGCCGTCCCGTTCAAGGACCGCCCCAACTTCTGGCAGTCGAAGCTGCGCGGTCTGCTGCTGCTGGTCTCGCTCGGCACGCTGTTCATCGTCGCTACGCTCGCCTCGGGCCTGGTCACCGGCGGCCTCGGCCACGGGCCGGTCGTCAAGGTGGTGGGGATCGTGTTCGCGCTGCTGTTGAACTTCGGCCTGTTCTTCGCCTCGTTCCGTCTGCTGACCAGCCGTGCCGTCACGACCCGCGAGCTGCGAGCTGGGGTGATCCTGGCAGGGATCATTTGGACGATCCTGCAGGCCCTGGGCGGCTACTACATCGGCCACGTGCTCAAGCGCTCACACGGGACCTACGGCGAGTTCGCGTTCGTGATCGCGTTGCTGATCTGGCTGCACCTGGGCGCCCAGATGACGCTCTACGCGGCCGAGGTCAACGTCGTGCTGACCCGCCGGCTGTGGCCCCGGAGCCTGTTCGGCCCGCCACAGTCCCCTGCCGACCAGCGCACGCTGCGCGCGCTGGCGAAGGTCGAGGAGCGCTCCGAGGCTGAGCACATCGACGTCGAGTTCAAAGCCTGAGACGCTCAGAACAGCTGCTCGGGCGACTCGCGACGGGTGGCCAGAAACGGCCACGAGCACAGGCCACCCTCGGCCGGGCAACCGTCGCACAACCCGCGGTGCGGCTCCGGGCTGACCTCGAACTCCCGTCGCAGGACGCCGCCGGCCAGGTCGGCAAGCCGGGCTTCGAGCGCCTCGAGCTCCGAGCGCTCAAACCGCGTCAGCACCGGCTGCTCGGGGAGCTCGAGAAAGCAGTACGCAATATCGACCAGCTCCGCCCCGGCGCGCAGCGCCGCCAGCGCATAGATCAGCCGCTGCGTCTCGTAGGCGCGCTGCACGACCACCGCTGGATCTGCGCCGTCGAGACGGTCGCTCTTGTAGTCGATGATCAGCGCCCGGCCGCCCGTCTCGCGCGCGAGCACGTCGACTGCGCCCGTGACCAGCAACCCGTCGGGGATCGCGAACGCGAACCGCTGCTCGCGGCGCGCTTCGCTCGCGGCGGCCAGCCGCGCGCACAGGGCGGTGGCGGCGAAGCCACCAACCAGCGCGGCGAGCTCATCCGCCTCCTCGCGCGACGGCGGCGCCAGACCCGCGCGCACTGCCGCCGCGGCGACCGCGGCCTGATTGGGCGCGACCGGCCGCCGGAAGTTGAGGCGCTCGAGCAGTGCGTGGATCAGCACACCGCGATCGACGGCGCTGCGGGCTCGTCGATCGCCGGCGGCGACCGCCGTGCGCTCGAGCGCGGGCAGGCGCAGCACCCGCTCGGCGTAGAAGCGATAGCCGCAGCGGGCGTACTCCCCAAGCGATGAGTAGCTGAGCGTCGTGACCGGCGGCACGGGGACGGGCGGCTCGAGGCTAGGCGGCTCAGGAGGCAGGGGCGGCGGCGCCGTGGACGCCGGACCGGCCGGCTGTTGCGCCGGCCCTTGGTCAGGCGTCGCGATCGACAGCTGGACTGCCGCGCCGCCGAGCTCGACCACCCCTCCACCGTCGGCGAGCCGCTGTGCCAGCTCGGGCACGAACGCCGGCGCGATCCAGGCGATGGGCCCGCCACCGGTGCCCTTTCCGTCGGACCATCCGTCGAACTTGGTCGCGCCGCTGAGGATCAGACGTTCCCGCGCGCGCGTCATCGCGACGTAGAACAAGCGCCTTTCCTCGGCCTCCTCGGCGCGTCGCTCGGCGGCCCCGATCGTGTCGTAGTCGAGCGCCGACACGCGGCCACCGGCTCCCGCGCGCGCCAGCCGCAGGCCGAGACGTAGATCGCCGTCGACGCGCAGGATCACGTGCGGCGGGCGCATCGACCGGCCGAGGTCCGCGACGCACACGGTGTCAAACTCGAGCCCCTTCGCGCGGTGGATCGTCATCAGCCGGATCGCATCCAACCCCTCCCCTTCGACCGGCGCCTCGCTCTCGCGCGACTCCGTCGCCCGACCCGCGGCGCGGTCGGCGATCGCCGTCAAAAAGCCGCGCAGGTCGGGCCCGTGCTCGCGCTCATAATCGCGCGCGAGCCGCATCAGCTTGCGCACGTTCGCCAGCCGGCGCCGGCCGCCGGGCAGCGCCAGAATCTCGAGGTCATAGCCGGTCTCAGACAGCGCCCGGTCGAGCAGCTCCTCGATCCCGCTGCGCGCGACCGCCGTGCGCTCGCGCTCGAACCAGCCGGCGAAACGGTCGAGCGCCTCGCGGTCCGGGCCGGGCAGCACCGCCAGTTCGTCGCGGGCGCTGGTCAACACCCACCAGGGATCGTGCCCACGCTCGCGGGCGGCGCCGCCCAGCACCACCAGCGCGTCGATCGTGGCGCCGCCCAGCGGTGACGCGAGCACGGCGTACAGCGCCTCCTCGTCGTGCGGGTTGGCGAGCGCGCGCAGATAGCTCGTCATGTCCAGCACCTGGGGGTGCAGCCAGTAGCCGCGGCCGCCGATCACGTAGGTCGGCAGCCCGCGGCGTTCGAGCGCCCGCTCGTAGGCGCGCATGTCGGTCGTGGCGCGGATCAGCACGACGATCTCGCCGGGAGCCGTGCCGGCCGCGACCAGCTGCGCGATCCGGCCGGCGAGCGCTTGCGCCTCGGCCAGCCGCCAGGGGGCCGCCAGCCCCTCGAGCTCCCAGTCGGCACCCTTGTCGACCAGCAGCAGCTCGACGCTCGCGCCCGGGCCCACGGGCGGCCGGCCGGCAACCAGTGGCCGGAACTGGTCGCCGAGCGCGTTTGCGAAACCCGCGTTGAGCGCCGTGAGGATCTCCGGGCGCGAGCGGAAGTTGGTCTGCAGCCGCGCCCGCCGGCCGACGGCAGCCAACCGCTCGCCTCGCTGCTCGAACAGCTCGACGTCGGCGTGGCGGAAGCGGTAGATCGACTGTTGCGCATCGCCGACCGTGAACAGGTTCTCGTCGGCGATCGTCTCGATCAGCTCGAGCTGGACACGGTTGGTGTCCTGCAGCTCGTCGACCATGATCCGCTCAAAGCGCTGCGCGTAGCGCTCGCGCAGCTCGTCGCGTGTCAAAAGCAGCTCGCGGGTCATCAGCTCGAGGTCCTCGAAGTCGACGCCCGAGAGCTCGCGCTTGCGGTCGGCATATCGCTCGCCGAATGCGGCCAGCAGCGCGTCGAGCTGATCGCGCACCGGCGCCGCGGCGCGCGCCGCGCAATCGGCCCGGTAACGCCCGAGCGCCGCCGCGTACGCCGAGCACGCGTGAGTGCTTAGTGCGGCGCCGTTGCCCGGCAGCCTGACGGCATCGAGTTCGGCCGGCCACGGCTCAGTGCCGTCCTGCAGCAGCTCCCGGCAGCGGTCCAGCTTGCGCAGCGCCTCGGACACTTTGGCGCCGGGATCGGCGATCATGCCGAGCTCCGCGGCCAGCGCCTCGACCGCGGCTCCCAGCGCGGCCGCGCTCTCGGGCCCGGGCGGCGGCGGGCACGGCGGCAGCCGCGGCGACCGCTGGCCCCTGCTGCGCAGCTGCGCGTAGACCGCCAGTACGGCCGCTCGCAGCGGGCCCGCACCGTAGTTGGCGACCAGCTCGACGGCGCCGGCGTCGGTGCGCGCCAGCTCCGCGAGCGCGTCGTCGAACGCCGCCGCAGCGAGTGGCTCAGACTGGTCGCGGTCGAGGACGACGAACCCGGGATCGAGCCCCGCGGTCAGCGCTCCGGCGCGCAGCACCCGGGCGCAGAAGCCGTGGATCGTCGAGATGAACGCCCCCTCGGTCGCGCGCGCCTGCTCGTCGGCTCCGAGCTCGCGCAGGCGCGCGCGGATCCGGTCGCGCAGCTCGGCCGCGGCCTTGTCGGTGAACGTGATCGCGAGGATCGCGGTCACTTCGACCCCGTCCTCGATCACCGCGCGCACGAATCGCTCGACGAGCACCGAGGTCTTGCCGCTGCCGGCGCCCGCATCGAGCAGCAGGTCGCCATCGCGCCGCTCAATCGCGTGCCGCTGTTCGTCAGTCCAGCCCTGCGTCATTGGCTGCGGCAGATCCCGGGATACGCGCAGCCTTCGCGCGTGCATGTCTGCGGGCACGGCGTCAGCGCGCCGCTGCGCAGAGTGGTCGCGAGCGCGACCGCGCGGTCGCTCGCCTGCACCAGCTGGTCGGCGAACTCGTCCGGCCCGCGAGCGTCGCCGCTGACCGCGCCGAAGTCAGTCCCGTCGAGGTACATGCCGCGCGCGCGCAGGTCGTCGCCGCGCAGCGGCTGGTAAAAGCCGGCGGCCGGCTGAAACGGAGTCAGGTCCTGCACGACGAGCAGATACAGCGCGACCTGCAGCTGGCGATCGGCGCCCCACCGCGCCGCGGGCCACGCCGGACGGTACGCGCCGCTCTTGTAGTCACGGACGATCGCGCGGCCGTGACCGTCGACGTCAATCCGGTCGATCGCACCCCGGACCAGCACGCGGTCGGCGCCCTCGCCGAGCTCGAGCGCCGGCAGCGAGCCCTCCTCGTCGAAGCCGAACTTCTGCTCCAGCGCGGCGACCCGCAGATCGGCGCCGGCGCGCGACTCCTGCGCCAGATAGCGGCGCAGATCGGCCTCGATCGCCCACAGCGCGGCCTCGCGGACGACCTCGGGGCGGCCGACGCCGAGCCGCGTACCGCCGTCAGCGGCGAGCACCCGCTCGAGGATCTCGCGTGCGGCCTGCAGCGAGGCGGGCGTCAGCGGCTCGCCGAGCTCCGACAGCACCCGCTCGAGCGCCCCGTGCATCACGTTTCCACGGGCGATCGCTTCGGACTCGGGCTCCAGCGTGCCAGGACGGAGCTCCCGCTCGACCAGCCACTTGACCGGACAGTCGGCGTAGGACTCGAGCGCGCCCGCCGACAGGATCTCCGTGTGGCGCAGGCGGGCCAGCGAGACCTCGCCCAGCGTCCGCGCGACGGTTGGCCGCTCGCCCGCAGCGGGAGCCCGGGCGGCAGCCATCGAACGTGCCAGCTCGGCAGCCGTCGGCGCCTCGTCGGGGTCCCAGACGACGTCGGCCAGCAGACGACGCGCACGGCGCTCGCTCCAGCTGCTTCCAAACAGCTCGGCGACGTCGGCCACGAACGGCGACCGCAGCTCCAGATTGCCCTCCTCGTCGCAGCTGCGATAGCTGAGCGCAACGAGCTCGGTGGCGCGCGAGATCGTCGTGTAGAACAGATAGCGCTCGCGGTCAAGCGCGTCGTCCAGCGGTCTCAGCCGCAGGCCCGAACAGGCCGCCAGCTCGCGCCGGCGCTCGTCTGACAGAAACGGATCAAGGCGCGCCGGCCGCGGGAACTCGCCCTCCTGCAGCCCGCACACAAACACGGCCCGGAAGCGCCGCGCCCGGATCTCGAGCGGCTCGGCGAGCAGCACCTCGTCATCGCCGCCGTCGACGCGTCCGTCGACGGTCAGCTCGTCGAGCAGCGCGACCAGCTCGTCGCGCGACGGCGGCTGCCCGAGCTCGGCGATCTCCTCGATCGCTCGGATCAGCGTCGCGAGAGCGCGCGCGTCGAGCCCCTCGGCGGCGGTCAGCGTCGCGGCCGCGCGGCGGTGAGGAATGGCGAACACGCGTCGCGCGAGCGCGCATAGCTGCGCCCCGGGGTCAGGGGCCTCCGACAGCTCGTCGAGCTCGGCCAGCCTCCAACCCAGCATCCGCCGCGCCGCCGACGCGCTGTCCAGTCCGTCGCGCAGCAGCCGCGCCTCGAGCCGGTCGGCGACCTCCAGGTGCTCCAGCAGCCCCGGAGCTCGCAGATAGTCCAGCAGGTCGCCGGCCCGCGCCCGACGCTCGTCGAGCAGCGCGCAGCGCGCAGCGCCGCGCAGCGCGCGTCCGAGCGGCGTGTGCGACAGCGGCAGCTCACGGGTCGCGCTGAGCGCGATCCCGTACTGGGCGAACACGCGCCGAACCAGCGGCGCCACCTGGCGGGCCGAGCGGTAGACGACCGCGATCTCGCCACCGCGGACGCCGGCTCGCAGCAGCGACAGCACCTGCCCGGCGACCAGCTCGACCTCGGCACGCGCGCCGCCCGCCTCCAGCAGCGCGACCGCCGGGCCGGGATCGATCCGCTCGGCGTCGGACTCGAACAGGTGCCGCTCGAGGTGGTGCAGAGCCGGCCGCGACTCGTCCGCGTAGTGCTGGTCGAGCGCCGGCAGCTCGAGTACCTGATCGGCGAGCTGTGTGAGCTCGGCCACGGCGCCCGCGCGTGCGAGCATCGCGACCCGCCCGGGCTCGTAGGTGAGCGAGACGGTCACGTCGACGCCGACGATCCGCGACAGGGTCTCGACCGCATCGCGTTCGAGTGCCGTCAGCTCGTCGAATCCGTAGAAGAAGACCTCGTCGCGACCCCAGCTGCCAGGCTGCGCGCGGAGCGCGTCGGTCGCCCGCCATGCGTACAGCTCGCGGTCGACCCTGCCGAGCCGTTCGAGCTCGCGCCCGTATTGCTGGTAGATCAGCCCCAGGTCACGCGCGTAGGCGGCGTTCCGGGGGTCCTGCGCCGACCACGCGCGCAGCGCCGCGACGAACCGCTGCGGCGTGACGAGCTCACGCTCGAGCTCAGCGATCAGCTCACCGGCCGCCGACCGGAAGCCGGGCGCGACGGCCGCGGCGCCGATCGACTCGAACCGCACCGCGCCCAGCACCGTGGCGAGCACCCGGTCTCGCTGGAAGTCGGACACCCTGAGGCTCGCGTACCCGGTTCGCAGCGCGATCTCGCGGGCGAGACCCGAGAACGTCAGCACGGAGCCGAACACGACACCGTCGGCCGCGAGCTCGCGCTGGTAATGGCGGGCGTCGACGACGGTCGGCACGACGAGCAGGGCGCCGCGCGGCGCGACCGCCGCGTAGGCGCCGAGAACCTCCCCGGCCTTGGCGGAGTTCGCCGGTCCGAGGACGAGCTTGAATGGCATCGGCCTATGGTGCCTGGAGGCGACGACGGCTCGCCGTCCGGCCGCGGCGTGACCGATCTGTCAGGCGGCGGCGGGCTGCTCAGCGTCGGCCGCCTGGAGCGAGCCGCCGTTGCCGGCGTCGTCGGCCTCGGCCTCGGGCGGCTTGGCCCCCTCGCGCGCCCACGGCTCGTCGAACTCGACCCGCCACTTGCCGTCGTCGTTCTGCATCAGAGCGAGGCGAGCGCGGAAGCTCTTGCCCGAGCGGCCCTTGAAGCCGGTCACGGCCCTCTGCGTGCGACCGGTCTTGATCAGCTCGCGCGCGACCGCGATCGGTAGCTGCTTGCCCGTCTTTGACTTCCAGATCACGAATCCGCAGCCGGGATCGTCGCGCGACCAGCACGAGTAGCCCTTGCGATTCTCGACGATGTCTCGCCCGCAGACCGGGCACGGTCCGAGGTTGGCGCGCGGGATGCGCACGTCCTTGAGCTTCGCGTCGAGCTCGGAGACCGTGTCCTCGGTGAATTTGACGATGTCGCCCATGAACGCCCGGCGCGAATCCGAGCCGGTCTCGATCTTCGCCAGCCGGTGCTCCCAGTCGCCGGTCAGACCCGGCGAGGTCAGCGGGTGCTCACCCAGCAGCCGGATCACGTTGAGGCCCTTCTCGGTCACCACCAGCGCCCGCGCATCGCGCTCGATGTAGCCGACCTGCAGCAGCCGCTCGATGATCGCCGCCCTGGTCGCGGGCGTGCCGATCCCCGAGTCCTTCATCGCCTCTCGCAACTCCTCCTCGTCGACGAGCTTGCCGGCGGTCTCCATCGCCCGCAGCAGCGATCCCTCCGTGTAGCGGCGCGGCGGCTTGGTCTCCTTCTGCTCGGAAGCGATCTCGAGGACGCTCACCGCCTCCTCGAGCGTCAGCTTCGGAAGCTGCTGCTCACGCCCCTCGTCGTCGTCGGAGCGCTCGGAATCGGACCCGCCCACCCTCTCTCCATAAACCCCGCGCCACCCCGGAACCAGCATCACCTTGCCCCGGGTGCGGAACACCCGCTCGGCGACGGTCGTCTCGACGCGCGTGTTCTCGAACACCGCCTCCGGGTGAAAGGCGGCGAGAAAGCGCCTGGTGACGAGGTCGTAGATCCGCTTGTCGTCGTCGTTCATCTTCTCGACCGGATGCGACTCGGCGCGGGTCGGGATGATCGCGTGGTGGTCAGTGACCTTGGCGTCGTCGATCACGCGGCTGAGCGGAAGCTTTTCGAGCTCGACGACATAGCGCGAGGCCTGTGCGTACTCGCTGCGCTCGCCGACCAGCCCGGCGATCGGCTTGATCTCGGCGATCATGTCCTGGGTCAGATAGCGAGAGTTGGTCCGCGGGTACGTGAGCGCCTTGTGCTCCTCGTACAGGCGCTGGGCGGCCGCGAGCGTGCGACGCGCGGTGAAGCCGAAGCGGAAGTTGGCGTCGCTCTGCAGCGACGTCAGGTCGTAGAGCAGCGGCGGGCGCTCCTTGCGCTCGGACTTCTCGAGCTTCGTGATCGTGCCGCGCTGGCCCTCGCAGGCGGCGACCACGGCGCGCGCCTCGTCGGCGCTCTTCAGCCGTGCTCCGCGGCTGGCCTGCTCGCCTTCCGGGCTCGCTGACCGGCCGCCGCTGAGTCGTCCGGCTGCTCCCGCGTGGAAGCGGCCCTCGTACTGTCGTGGCGAGTCCTGCACGGTGTCGAAGTGAGCGTCGACGATCCAGTAGGGCTCCGGCTTGAAGGCGCGGATCTCCTCCTCGCGGCGGGCCAGGATCGCGAGCGTCGGCGTCTGCACGCGCCCCAGTGACACCGCCCCGTCGAACGACGAGCGCAGGCGTATGGTCGCGGCGCGAGTCGAGTTCATGCCGACGATCCAGTCCGCTTCCGACCGCGAGCGGGCGGCATCCTCGAGCGTCGCCAGCTCCTCGCCGGGCCGCAGCTCGGAGAACGCCTCCTGGATCGCGCGCTTGGTCATCGAGTTCAACCACAGCCGCTGGACGGGCTTGCGCGAGCCCGACTTCT
The DNA here is from genome assembly GCA_963756655.1 of uncultured Solirubrobacterales bacterium. Lineage (GTDB taxonomy): Bacteria > Actinomycetota > Thermoleophilia > Solirubrobacterales > Solirubrobacteraceae > Palsa-465. The sequence goes on along the minus strand of CAVWOQ010000016.1, from coordinate 77,649 downwards.
CATACAGGTAGGCGAAGATCAGCTCGCCCTCGCGGCCGGCGTCGCAGGCGTTGATCACCGACTCGACGTCGTCGCGCCCGATCAGGCGCTTGACGACGTTCATCTGCTTCTTCGAACGCTCGTCGCGGACGACGAGCTTGAAGTGCTCAGGAACGATCGGCAGGTCGGCCATCCGCCACTTCTTGAAGCGGTCGTCGTACTCGTCGGGATCGGCGAGCTGCACGAGGTGGCCGACGGCCCACGTGACGACGTGCTCGGGTCCCTCGAGGTATCCCTCGCCCTTGGTGAACGCCCCGGGGAGCACGCCGATGAAGTCGCGTCCGACGGACGGCTTTTCCGCGATCACAAGCGTCTTGGACATGGGGTCGCAGGGTAGCGCCCTCCGCAACGGCCGCCGTTGAACCTCGTTGCAGGCGCCTACAGCTGCTCGAGCCGGCGGGTCACGGCCGGCAGATGCAGATCGTCGGCGGCGCGCCGCGCGGCCTCGACCATCGCCATCGCCTCGGGCCCCGCTCCCAGCGCCTGCGCGAGATCGACTTGCGTGTGCGCGAGCTGGACCGGGGCGGCGAGCGCCGTGTTGGCGTCGATCGCGACCAGCAGATGCTCGAGCGCCGCGGTGCGCTCGCCGCTCGTCAGTGCCAGCCTGCCCACGTAGCGAGCCACCGACCCGAGGCACACCGTCGCCATCCCGATCACGACATTGCGCTCGCGGTAGGGCAGCAGCAGCTCGTACAGCAACCGTGCCCGCGGCGCGTCGCCGAGCCCGGCCGCGACGTCGGCCAGCAGCGTCATCCCGATCAGCCAGTCGCCGTCCTTGGGGACATCCGAGAAGTCGCGCACCGCCAGCTGCTCGAACTCGGCGCTCGCCTCCTCGACGCGCCCTGTGTCGAGCAGCAGGATCGCGAGCCCGGCGCGCCAGGCGGGACGACCGGGATTGCTCTTGACCAGGTCGCGCACCGAAGACTCCAGCTCCGCCATCCGCGCCTGCTCACGCCTGGTCGCCAGCACCTGGATCGCGTAGTACTGGGGGGCCGTGTCGCGCTCGGGACGGATGCCCACGGCCAGCGCCTCGGCGGCGAGCCTGTCGGCCGTGCTCAGGTGACCGGCGAGCAGCGCCCGCATCGCGCGCCAGATCGCGACCTGCCAGAGGTACAGCGGTTGGCGCAGCTCCCGAGCGCCGGCGATGAACGCATCGATCTGGGCATCGACGCCGGCAGGGTCGCCGTTCTCGAGCAGGTCGACGACCAACCATGCGTGGCCCTGGAGGCTGAGTTCGACGTCTGAGGCCGCGAGCGCCGACTGCAGCAGCTGGGTCGAGTCCGCCAGCCGCTGATCGAGGTGGAACGGATCCCAATAGGCGCGCCGGCGCGCGGCCGCGGCGAACGCCGTTGCACGTGGATCGTCGAGCTCCGCGGCGAGCTCAGTCGCCTCGGCGCTCAGCGTCAGCATGCGGTGACGCTCAGACGAGTAGTAGAGCGCGCCGCAGAGTCGGGAAAGCAGCCGGATTCGCATCACGCTCGGCTCCGTCGAAGTCATCGCGAGCGCCTGATCGATCATCGAGATCAGCTCCTCGTCGACGATCCCGGGCGGCTGGACGTAGCGGCGCGAGGCGCCGATCGCGGACCGGGCGAGCGCCTCGCCGTCGCCGAGCTGCGCCGCCAGCGATGCGGCCTCCCGGAACGCCGGCCAGGCGCGATCGCGCTCGCCGCCTCGGCTCTGCGCCTCACCCAGCGCCAGCAGCAGCTCGCAGCGCCGCGACAGCGCACCGGGCTCGAACTGCTCGAGCACGTCGAGCGCGCGGGCATAGTGCTCGGCGGCCTGCTCGTGGGCGAGCATCGTCGTGGCCTGCTCGCCGGCCGCGAGCGCGTAGCGGATCGCGCGCTCGGCATCCTCGGCGCTCGCCGCCCGCGTGAAATGGTGCGCGAGCGCGTTGGTGTTGTGATCGGCGCCCTGCTGTTCGAGCGCGACCCCGACCCGCCGGTGCAGCCGCGCCCGGCGCGCGGTCGACATGCCCTCGTAGAGCGTTTCGCGGATCAGCGCGTGCGCGAAGCTGTAGCTGTCGGGAGCGGTCGCCGATTCGCCCGCCAGCCCGGTCGCCAGCGCCTCGTCGAGCGCCGCCAGGAAGCGGTCCTCGTCAAGCGCCAGGACGGTCTCCAGCAGCACGCCGTCGAAGTCGCGGCCGATCACCGCCGCGACCCGCATCGTTTCGATCGCGTCCTCGCTCAGCCGCGCCAGGCGGCGCGAGATCAGCTCGCGGACGTCGTCGGGCAGTCCGAAGCGCTGCAGGTCGAACGCTCCGGCGCTGCGGATCTCGACGCCGGAGTCCTTGAGGTGACGCAGCATCTCCTCGATGAAGAACGGGTTGCCCTCGGTCTCCGCGTACAGCGCCTGCGCGAACTCCGCCGTCGGCGGCCGCCCGACGCGCAGGCCGACGAGCCTCGCCGTGTCGCGCTCCGGCAGCCCGGCGAGCTCGACCTGCTTCATCAGGCGCTCGTGGCGGAGGTTCGCGAGCGCCGCCGAGTAGCCCTCGCTCCAGCGCTCAACCGCCCGGTAGGCGCCGATGATCGACAGCCGCCCGAGTCCCGGCGCCCGCGCCAGGTGGCGCAGCAGCATCAGCGTCGGACGGTCTGCCCAGTGCGTGTCGTCGATCACGATCAGCACTGGCATCGACGCCGACAGATCGCCCATCAGCCCGACGACAGCCTCGAACAGCCGGTAGCGCTCAGTCTCGGAATCTCCGACCTCGGTCGGCGGCAGCTCAGGCAGCCGGCGCCGCAGCTCGGGCAGCAGGCGCGCCAGCTCAGCGCCGTGCACACGCGTATGGACGCGGAGGTCGCGCAGCGGCGCGGTCGCGATGTAGTGGCCGAGCGCCTCCAGGAATGGCTGGAACGGCACCAGCGTCTCCTCGGGGGCGCGCCCGGCCAGCACCAGCGTCCCGGCCCTATGCGCGCGGCTCGCGGTCTCGGCCAGCAGCCGCGACTTGCCGATCCCGGGGTCGCCTGCGATCAGCAGCACGCGCTCGCTGCGCGGATCGATGATCCCGCCCTGAGACAGCCAGCGCTCGAGCTCCTCCAGCTCCGCGACCCGGCCGATCATCGCCGGCGCCGCGAGCGCACGCAGCTCGGCCGGCAGCGGGATCGGCTGCGCCGACCCCGCCCCCTCCGCTGGCTGGGCCTCCGCCGCCGAAGACGAATCCCCGTTTTGCGGGCCGCCGTCGGCATCGTCCTCGACCGCCGGCCATGCCTGCGGTCGCAGCAGCACCTCGTAGGCCGCGATCGCGTCCGGCGACGGCGCCGTCCCGAGCTCATCGCGCAGCAGCGTCCGCAGCTGATCGAACACGCGCAGCGCCTCGGCGACGTTTCCCTGCATCTCGAGCGACTGCATCAGTAGCACGTAGCCCGACTCCCGGTACGGCTCGGCGGTGATCAGCGCCCGGGCCGCGCGCTGGACCGACCCCAGCTGCGTGCCCCCCATCGCCAGCCCCGCGCGACCTATCACCTCAAGCGCACGCAGCCGGACATCGGCCAGCTCGCGCCGGCGGCTATCGAGCCACACCGCCTGTGCCCGCGGCAGCAGCCCGCGGCTGGCGATGTTGAGCGGCACCTGGGCGAGCGCCCAGGCGCCGCGGGGATCGCCGGCCTGCAGCGCCTGATCGGCGCGCTCGACCTGCAGCGAAGCGGCCTCGATGTCGACCCAGGCCGGCTCAGGCAACTCGAGCACCAGCTCGTCGCGCCCGACCAGGACAGACGGACCCAGCACCGAGCGCAGCCGCGACAGCAGCGTCCTCAGGGCCGCGTCCTGCGAGCGCGGCGCGTGGTCTGGCCACAGCGCCCCGATCAGCTCCTCACGTCCGACCGGACGGTCGCGCGACATCACCAGGTAGGCCAGCAACAGCGGGACCTGCTTGCCTCGCAGGGCCCCCGCCAGCTCGACCCCATCTAGCTCGATGGACAGGCGCCCGCAGAGCTGGATTCGAGTTCGCTCGGTAGCTCTTGGCGGGTTCTGCAACGTTTCGGAAACGTATCGCCAACGCGGTTTCGACACCGTGTGCGCCCGTGGTCACCGGGGCCACATGGGACGACCTGCGAAGTGGTCGAACAGAGGTTACTTCGCGCGCCTATGGTCGCAAATGCTCGAGGACACATTGACCCCGATCAACGATGAGCCAAGCCGGATCGCCTACTGCGAGTGTGGGGCGCAGCTCACTGGCGATTCCGAGCAGGAGCTCTTCGACGCGGCACAACGGCACCTCGCACATCATCACCCGCAGCTCCTTGGGGCATTAGGAGTTGACGTGGTGCAACAGATGGCCGAGGAACGTCCGGGGGCATTCAACGCCTAAGGCGGGCGGCGACGCAGACCGTCGCCCGCCCGGGGCGTTCGCTTCCAACTTGGCCGCGGCCGTCAGCCGCAGTGGCCCGTGCCGACGGTCCTGTCCTGCGCGACGGCCTTCGCGAGCTGCGCCTGCACGACCGCGTTGGGCACCGCGAACCCACCGGGCTTCGAGGTCGCGGTCAAAGCCGCGAACACGGTCGCCAGCACCTGCCCCTGAGCGCTCACCAGCGGCCCACCCGAGTTACCGGGCCGCACCAGCCCGCGTAGCGCCGCGACGCTGCGCAGCACGTGGCCGACGCCGTACGCGTTCTCGGTCGCGACCGTGCTCGTCCGTCCGAGCCGCGCGGGCTGGACGTTGAACTGGCCGTCGAGCGGGTAGCCGAGGATCGCGGCGGCCGCGCCGCTGTGCGAGCCGCTGGCGAACGTCAGCGCCGGCAGCAACAGCCCTGGGACGCGGAGCACGGCGACGTCGTCGTGGGTGTCGAAGCCGATCACGTGCGCCGGGCGCCCGGGACCGACACCGCCGACCTGGATCGCGGTGTCGGACTCGCCGGCGACCACGTGCGCGTTGGTGACCACGATCCCGGGCCGGGCGACCCAGCCGCTGCCCTCGACGCCGAGCCCGCAGGCGGTCCCGAACACCCGCACGACGCTGCCGTAAGCGCCGCGAACCGCGACGCCCGCCAGGATCCGGCGCGTCGGCGCCGGGACGTCGGCGACCGGGCCGCGGACCGACGGCAGCGGATCGAACCGGGCCAGCGCGTTGAGGATCGCGCCCGACGGCGGCAGCAACTGGTCGAGCTCGGTCAGGATCGCCGAGCGCTGGATGTCGGTCCGCAGCGGCTGCGAGCCGGTGGACTGGAGCGCCACCGCGCCGACGATCCACGCGACGCCGAGTCCGATGCAAGCGGTCAGCAGGGCGCCTAGCAGCCCATCGATCGTTCGCAGGCCGGGCAGCCGCAGCATCGCGCGGGCCCGCGCGCCGACGCCCTCGAAGCCACTCGCCAACACGCCGCCAGCCAGCAGCGCCCCGAGCAGCCCCAGCAGCGGCGCGTACGGCGAACGCGCTCCCTGGCTGAGCACCAGCGGCGCGAGCCGGGTGCCGATGAACGCTCCAACGAGGAAGCCGATCAACGACAGCGCGCCGACGATGAACCCCTGGATGTAGCCGTACACGGCCAGCAGCGCGGTGAACGCGACGATCAACCAGTCGATGGCCGTCATCCCGAAATCCTAATCGGGCGCCCGCAACGCCGCGCATCTTCTACCGTTACACACGAGGTGGCACAAAGGGGCGTCATTGTTGCGCGGCAGCCCCGGCCCGTCCGGCGCAGACGAGTACGGCGCAGGCGGCTGCTGACGCGGGGGGCACCGATCGCGGTGGTTGCAGCGATCGCGTTCGTGGTTGGGGCGATCATCGCCACCGAGCCGGGGCGCCAGGAGCGCCAGATCGTCACCCAGTACGTGACCGCCTGGGAACACCACGACTACACGGCGATGTACAAGCTGCTCGATTCGGCCTCCCGCCGGCGAACCTCGGAGGCCAAGTTCGCGGGCGAGCTGCGGACCGCCGCCGCGACCGCGACGGTGATCTCCCTCGCGCACTCACGGGTCACGAGCGGCAGCGACAACACGATCGCAGTGCAGATGCGCGCGCGGACCCGGATCTGGGGTGTGTTGCCGGAGACGCTCGTCGTACCGTTCTCCGGCAGCGGCTCTAGTGCCCGGATCCATCTCAGCTCTCAAGTCCTGTTCCCCGGCCTGCGCCCGGGCGAGCGGCTGCACCGGGTGATGAGGCTCCCACCGAGGGCGACGCTGCTCGCCGGCGATCGCACGCCGCTCGCGGAAGGCCCTAACCGCAGTTCGCCGATCCCCGGTGTGGCCGATCAGATCGTCGGCACGCTCGGACCGATCCCCACGATCGACGCGATTCGGTACGCGGCCGCCGGCTATCCGCCGAACGCCGAGGTCGGCCTCGACGGGCTCGAGCGGATTTTCCAGTCCCGGCTCGCGGGCCGGCCGGGGGGCCGCCTGATGGCCGGCCACCGCGTGCTCGCGAATGCCGCCCCGCGCGCTGCCGGAACGGTGACGACCACGATCTCACCGCCACTCGAGGCCGAGACCGTCGCCGCGATGGGCGGTCAGTACTCGGGCATCGCGGTCATGAACCCCCGCACCGGCGCGCTGCTGGCGCTCGCCGGAATCGCGTTCTCGGCCCCCCAACCTCCGGGCTCGACGATGAAGATCATCACCGCGACGGCGGCGCTCCAGGGCGGAGTCGCGAAGCTGTCGACGCAGTTCCCGATCCAGACGTCGGCGACGATCGACGGCTACACGCTCCAGAACTCAAACGGCGAAGCGTGCGGCGGCACGCTGCTGAATGCGTTCGCGGTGTCGTGCAACTCGGTGTTCGCGCCGCTCGGTGTGAGCGTCGGCGCGGACCGGCTGGTCGCGACCGCGAAGCGCTTCGGCTTCGACCAGCCGTCGTCGATCCCGGGCGCGGCCGAAAGCTTCATCCCGTCACCTAGCAAGATCGGCGACGCGCTGGCGGTCGGCTCGTCGGCGATCGGCCAGGGAGTCGTGCAGACGACGCCGCTCGAGATGGCCGACGTCGCGGCGACGATCGCGATGGGAGGCCGGCGGCCGATCCCGACGCTACTGGCGCACCAGCGCCCCCGGTTCGTGCGCGTCACGAGCGCCCGCGTCGCGCACGAGGTCCAGCAGATGATGGTCGCGGTCATCGACTACGGGACCGGAACCTCGGCCCAGATCCCCGGCGTCGAGGTCGCGGGCAAGACCGGCACCGCCGAGCTGACCGACACGGCCACGACCACCAACAACCCCAACGCCAGCTCGCCCAAGAACACCGACGCGTGGTTCGTCGCCTACGCGCCCGTCGGTCACCCGCGCTACGTGGTCGGCGCGCTGTTCCCCAACCAGGGCTTCGGCGGCGCGGCGGCCGCCCCGCCGGTGCGCCAGATCCTGGTCTCGGCGCTCCAGCACTAGGGCGCCTGGTAGCCGGCCGCGACGACGCTAGGGGTGAGGGTCCCCTGCGTCCAGGCGGCGAGCGCGTCGCGCCGCGGCCCGAACGCGACCGTCAGGTCGAGCGCGTAGGCGGTTGTCGACAGCACCCGGGCGGCGCTGAAGCGACCGCCGGTCGTCGACCCGACCGCGGCCACCGGCTGGCCGTTGCGGACCCAGCCGACGACCACCTGCCCACCGGCGCCGACCGCGACCGACGGCGTCGCGGTCGCGTCGATCGCACCGAGCGCGACCGGTAAGCCGAAGCCGCGCTTGGAGCCACGGGTCGTGACCCGGACGCTGCACGCCCCGGAGCCGTTGCACGTCTCCCACGCGACGGCCTGCGCGCCGGCCGCGTTGGCCGCAAAGCTGATCCCACTCGCCTGGCCGTTGACCGCCGACAGCGAGCGTGCCGACGGGTGGGACCCGAAATCCGCGGCGCGGATCTGGGAGTGGTAGTTGCCGTGGGCGTCGTACCAGCTCTCGACCCAGGCGGCGGTCGCACTCGACGCCCGCCGCGCGACGTCGAGCTCGTCGATCCGATGGCCCGCCGGCACGGTCAGCAGCACGTGGGCCGCGCGCGGAGCGCCGGCCTTCGAGCCCTGCGCATACGAGATGCTGCGCGGGTTGGCCGACCCCGGGGGCCCGCTGGCGGCCGTCCACGCGACCAGGGAACCCTCGCCACCGAGCGAGGTCGCCGACAGCGACTGCGGCGACTGACCTGACCGGGTCAAACGGCGCTTGCCGGTGAACTGCCCGCCAGCAGAGGACTGAAGCGTCCAGACGCCCTGCTCGGTCGCGACCGCCGCGAGCATCCGCGCGTCGCCGAGCACGACCAGCTGTCCGAGCGTCGCGCCCGTCAGACCGCCGACCAGCGTCTGGGGCCGCTGCAGCGTGCCGCCGCCCGTGAACCTGACCGCCTGGGAGCTGCTGCAGCAGTCGAGCCCATTGGGCGTCGAGCCGGTCAGTAGCTCGAGGCCGGACCCGTCGTAGGCGAGCGCCAGGATCTGGCTGGCCGCGGGGATCGCCCAGGTCGGGCTGATCGCCCCGTCGGCGGCGCGGACGACCAGGTACGGCCTCGAGCTGCCCGGCGTGTCGACGTCCTCGGTCGCGAACGCGGCGGCCGCCGCGCCCGACGGCGCGTACGCCAGCTGCGTCGGCAGGTAGTCGAGCGACCCGGGCGCGACGAGCGTGAACGGCGCGCTCCAGGCCGCTTGGGCCGCCGGTGCGGCGACCACCAGCAGCGCCAGCGTCAGCCCCGCGGCTAGAGCCGCGGATCTCGCCACACCCGCCCGTCGCGCCGCTTGACCCAGATACCGGCGAGCACACCGGCCAACAGCCCGGCGATGATCCCGATCGCGATGATCGTCGCGCTGGCGCCGTCCGGGCGCGTGTAGCCGACGACCACGACCGGGATCGCGACCGCGAAGAACACGCCGAGCGCGGTCGCCACAGGGTCGAACCGCTGCGTGCTCGGCGTCGACGGCCCGCGGCCGGTTGGCTCGGTGCGGCGCCACCTGTCCTCGTCGGTCAAAGGTCGAGCGAGATCGCCGCCAGCTTGCGACCGGCGGGACTGAGGATGAACAGCGTCAGCGGCCGGTTCGAGTAAGCGGTGTCGTTGAGCTTGAACACCAGCACCTGCCCCTGGGTCGGGCCGTAGTAAGCCGCCGTGTCAGGCGCAGGCTGCGTCCCGAGCGGCGCCAGCAGCGTCGATCTCCACGCGTACTGGTTCATCCCCGTGTCGAGCTTGATCGGGTAGTAGTGGTTGCCCTGCGTGTCGACGATCTCGAACTTGTCGGTGGTCGTCGCGACGTGATGGGTCTGGTTGATCGCCCACAGGAATACGCCGTACCAGAACTGCGTCGCGCCCGGGTTGACGGTGCCCGGCGGCAGCCCCGCCAGGTATTGGGCGTCCTCGTCGCTGTAGGGGTTCAGCTCGCGCGAGATCTGCAGCTGATACGTGATCGGCCCTGCGTCGACGTAGTCGCCGTTGTTGTTGGCGTCGGCGACGTGCGGGTGTGCCTGCTTGTGGCCGCAGGCGCTGATCCCGAGCGCAAGCGTAGCGGCGCAGACGACGGTCCACAGGCGGCGGGCTCTCACGGCTGGGGAAGTCTAATGTCCGCGTCCTCGACCCGTCGCATGCGCGGCGCGGCGCCGGCGTCAGCCCGTTTCGACCGTGGCACGGGCCCCGCGCCCCTTGCCGTCCTCCAGGATCGAGCGCAGGCGCCGCATCGCCTTGTTGGCCTGGCGCCGGCTCCAGGAGCGTCCGCCGAACGCGTCGAGCAGCCTGTCCGACAGCTGCCCGGGGATGGTCTCGAGCGTGTACTCGACCTTGGTGCTGCCGCCAGGGCCGGGCGACAGCGTGTAGGTCCCGACCATCCGGATTCGGTTGTACTTGCCGCCCCTACCCCGCTCGACGATCCGGAACGGCGGCTGCAGCTCGGCGAACGTCATGTCGGCCCAGGCGAAGCGGTTCATCGGCGCCTTGATCCGGAACCGGGCTCCGGCCCCGGTGCCGTAGGTGTCGACCCTGGTCAGGTGCCAGTCGACGAGGTAATGGTCCGAGAACTCGGGGTGATTGGCGATGTCGGCCAGGTACTCGAACACCTGCTCGCGCGGCTTGGCGATCGTAGTCGTGACGGTGAACGGCTCCACGGCCGTGAGTTTATGTGTCCGCTCAGGCGGCGGTGCGCTGGTCGGTGATGCGCATCGAATGGCCGAATTCCGGCCCGTGGACGGTGCGCGTCCCGATCGGGCTGTCGCGGTGGCGGACGCGACAGAGCTCGCACGCGATCGTGCCCGACTGAAAGACGTAGACCCGCTCGCCGACCAGCGGCGTCCGGTTGCAGCAGGTGCAGCGCTCGCAGCCCGCGAGCCGCTCGTCGAGGCCCTTTCGCAGCAGCGCGAGCTCGAGGTCGAGGGTGTCGCGCAGGGTGGCCATCACCGATGGCTAGCTTCGTCTCACTCGCGCCTGTTCCTGCTGCGATTCTGGGCCTGCGCAAAGCTCCCTATTCAGGGGTTTCACGCCGGAAACGCCCTTGGACATTCGTCGACAGCTGTTTACCTTTGCTTTGACGAGGTCACTAGAATCGTGTTAAGCCCCCGGTCTGAATGGCACGCCTGAGAGCCAGAAGTGGATGCCATCAGACCCCTAGCGAGGAGACGGCCGATGAAAGCTTGGATGTCGGGCAACGTCGCTGGGACCGGAACGTTCCGTTGCACTGAATGCGATTTCCCGGTGTCGCTCGACGCAGCCGATGAGCTTCCGTCGTGCCCGAACTGCGGAGGTACCGAATTCGTCCGGGCATCGCTGTTCACGACCTCACAGCAAGCGGTGATCGAGCTTGCCCCCGACGTCGAGGACCGCGGCTGGCTCGCCGAGCTGCGCTCGGGGCTCGAAGAGCCCGGCCAGTACGTCGCCTGCCGCTCCGGGGAGGACGTCGTCGCCTACGCGCTGGAGCGCGAGTGGACCCGGATCGGCCGCAGCCTGGCGGCCGATATCCGCTTCGACGACCCGACCGTGTCGCGCCGGCATGCGCTCGTCGTCCGCCAGCCGGATGGACTTCGAGTGCTTGACGACCGCAGCCTGAACGGCGTGTTCGTCAACGGCGAGCGGGTCGAGTGGAGCACGCTGGCCGACGGCGACGAGATCGTGATCGGCCGCCACCACCTGCATTTCATCGACCTCCCGGTCGTCTCCGGGATGCGCTTCGGCGAGTCGTTCGAGTTCGGCTCAAAGCCGCTCGGCGGCTGATTCGAGCCGCGTCCCGGCGAGCGGCCGTAGCGGCGGGCGCTCGCTTATAGTCAGGCGCCGATGCCCGTCACAATCAGTGTCCTGTCGCAGAAGGGCGGCACCGGCAAGACCACCGCGGTCAGGACCCTGACTGACGTGTTTCGCCGCGCCGGCCTTTCGGTGCTGGCGGTCGACCTCGACCCCCAGGGCAACCTGTCGGACTACCTCGATGTCGACCCGGACGCGTCGCCGACGATCGGCGACGTGCTCGCCGGGCGCGCGAAGGCGGCCGGGGCGGTCCACGACGGAATCATCCCGGCAAACCTCGGACTCGCCGAGGCCGAGCTGGCGCTCGGCGGCAAGATGGGCCGCGAGCTGACGCTCAAGCGGGCGCTTCGCGACGTCGCCGGCGACTACGACATGGTCCTGATCGACTGCCCACCGGCGCTCGGGCTGCTGACCGTCAACGCGCTGGTCGCGTCCGACTACGCGCTGCTGTCGGCCGAGGCGCAGTACTTCGCGCTGCAGGGCGTCGAGCAGGCGCTCGAGGTGATCGACCTCGCACGCGACAGCCTCAACCCGGACCTGGAGTGGCTGGGGGTGGTGCTCAACATCGCCGACATGCGCACCAGGCATTCGCGCGAAGCGTTCGATTCGCTGCGCGAGCACTTCGGCGACAAGCTGTTCGACACCACGATCAAGGCCTCGATCGCCTACGCGGAGTCGGCCGAGCGGGCGATGTCGATCCTCGACTACCGCCCCGACCTCGGCGCCGACTACCTCGCGGTGGCCGACGAGCTGCTCAAGCGGCTCGGGCTCGAAGCAGCTCGCCGGCGGTTGGAGCCGATGCTCCGCAGCTCGCGCGAGGCGGCCGGCGCCAACGCCTGATCAGACGCTCCGCTGGTAGGACCGGAACGCCCGCGTCGCGAACGCCAGGCTGCACAGCAGCAGCAGGGCTAGGAAGCCCGCGCGTGATGCGACCAGCCCCCAGTCGGGGTTCACTCCGGTCGCGCCGCGCCCCGCGATCACCGCCCAGTTGGTCGGGTTGAAGTCCGATACGTCCCGGATCCAGCTCGGCATCAGCTGTGACTCGAGGAACGTCGTCGACAGGAACGTCAGCGGCAGCACGATGAACTGCACGGCCCCGATCAGCGCCTCCTCCTGGCGCATGATCAGGGCGAAGCCGTTCGACAGGCCGCCAAAGGTCGCGCCCAGCAGCGCCGCGACCGCGAACAGGACCGCGACCCCGGCCACGCCGCCAGGGAACGTGGCGCCGGCCAGCAGGGCGATCACGACGATGATCAGAGACTGGATCACGACCACCACCGCCTCCTTCAGCAGCCGCCCGGCGATCAACGCTTCGCGCCGCACCGGCGAGACCAAAAAGCGCGCCGTGACGCCGCGGTTGAGGTCCTCGATCAGTGCCATGCCGCTCCAGGCCGAGTTGAACATCGCGGTCATCACGACCACGCCGGGCGCCAGGAACGCGATGTAGGAGTGACCGGTGAAGCCCGGGATCTCGATGATGCGCTTGAACAACGCGCCGAACAGCAGCAGCCAGATGACCGGCTGTACGAGCGTCACGCCGACGAACCACGGCTGGCGCCAGAGCTCGCGCAGGTGGCGCGCGGTCATATAGAGGGTCTGTCTCGTCAGCGTCATGATTGAACCTCCGCCTGGGCCTCGGCCGCCGCAAACGTGCGGCCGGTGTATCTGAGGTAGACGTCGTCGAGCGACGGCCGCGAGACGCGCACCGAGGCGACCTCGACCCCGCGCGCCTCGAGCGCCTGCAGCAGCGCCGGCACGGCGCGGCCGCCGTCGTCGGCGCGGGCCCGCAGCTGGCGTCCGTCCAGCGCCACGTCCCGGATCCCGGACATGTCCTGCACCGCCGCGCTCGCGACGCCGTCGTACTCGCCCGCCAGCTCGACCTCGACCGCGTCGCCGCGCAGCTCACGCTTGAGCTCCTCCGGGGTGCCGCGGGCGACGACCGCGCCACGATCGACGATCGCGAGCTGCGACGCGAGCTGGTCTGCCTCCTCGAGGTAGTGGGTGGTCAGCAGAACCGTCTTGCCGTGCTCACGCGCGAGCGTCGAGATCTCGTCCCACATCGCGGCCCGCACCTCGGGATCGAGCCCGGTCGTCGGCTCGTCGAGAAACAGCACCGCCGGGTCATGGACCAGCGCCATCGCGATGTCGAGCCGCCGCTGCATCCCGCCCGAGTAGCCGCGCGCGATCCGGTCGGCCGCGTCGGCGAGCCCGAACCGCTCCAGCAGCTCCGAAACCCGCTGCTCCAGCGGGCGCCCGCGCATGCCGTAGATCTGGCCCTGGAGACGCAGGTTCTCGCGCCCGGTCGCCTGGATGTCGACCCCCGAGGCCTGCGCCACGACGCCCGCCGAGCGCCGCACGAGCTCCGGCTGCGCGACGACGTCGATCCCGGCGACCGTCGCCCGGCCCTCGTCGGGCTCCGACAGCGTGGTCAGGATCTTGACGACCGTCGACTTGCCCGCCCCGTTGGGCCCGAGCAGCCCGAACACCGTCCCCGGCGCGACCGCGAACGACACCCCGCGCAGCGCCTTGACGTCCTTGGGATACGTCTTGACGAGGCCTTCCGCCTCGATTGCCGCTTCCATTTCCAGCCTCGCCTCGCGGTTATAATTTGCTCTACGGTTGGTTATCTTATTTACTGAGATAATCAATTGTCAAGAGGATGACCACCCAGATCTCCCCTACCCGTGAGCGGCTGCTGCGCGAGCTGGGCGACGCAGTCCGCGCCAACCAGCGCGCCACCGACCTCGTCGACGAGGCCGCCGCGGAGCTGATGGGGATCAACCGGACCGACGCCAAGTTCCTCGACCTGCTCGATCAGCACGGCCAGATGAGCGCCGGTGACCTCGCCCGCGAGTGCCGACTGACGACCGGCGCGGTGACCGCTGCGATCGACCGGCTCGAGCGCGCCGGCTACGCCACACGGGTGCAGGACCCGGCAGATCGACGGCGCGTGCTCGTCGAGCCGACTGAGCGCGCCCGCGCGTTGGGGTGGGAGATGTTCGGCCCGATGGCGGAGGCCGCGCGCCGGCTGCTGGACGGCTACAGCGACGAGCAGCTTGCGCTGCTGGTCGAGTTCCACCGGCTTGGGCGCGAGCTCCAGCAGCAGCAGGCGGCGATGATCCGTGAGCGGATCGCGGGCTCTTAGAGCTCGCTGACGTCGGCGCCCTGGGGCTCGAACGGCGCCCGCAGCACGTCTGCCCAGCCCTCGGTCTCGCGCTGCAAGGCCCTCACCAGCCCCGCCGTCTGCTCGTAGTGACACCAGCACACGACCGTTGGTCCGGCGCCCGAGATCGTGGCGCCGAGCGCGCCCAGCTCGGGCGCCCGTTGCAGCATCTCGGCTGACCGCGGATACAGGTCTGCGCGGTAGGGCTGGTGCAGGCGGTCGCGCAGGCCGGCTGCGATCAGGTCCCAGTTGCCGCTGCTCAGGCCGAGTACCAGCATCGAGGCGGCGGCGACGTTGAACACCGCGTCCTTCAGCGGGACGGACTCGGGCAGCGCGTCGCGCGCCCGTTTGGTCTGGACCGGCTCATGCGACACGACCAGCACCGCCTCGAGCCCCATCGGCGCTTCGAACCGATGCGCGCTCGGGCCGTCGCAGATCACGAACCCACCGTCGAGCGCAGCGGCCACGTTGTCGGGATGGCCCTCGAGCTCGGTGGCCCGGGCGCGGACGTCGGCGTCGAGCTCGAACAGGTGGTCGGCGGCCAAGAGGCCGGCGACGGTCGCCGCGGCGCTCGACCCCAGGCCGCCGCTGAGCGGAATCCGCGATCTGATCCTGAACTCGAAGCCGTCGGCCGGGTGCAGGAGCTCGAACGCCCTGACGACGAGGTTGTCGCGGTCTCGTCTGACGTCGAGCTCGGTCTCGATCGCGAACGTCCCGGTCTCCACCACCTCGAGCTCGAGGTGCAGCGCGAGCGCCGCCGCCAGCACGTCGAAGCCCGGTCCGAGGTTCGCCGTCGAGGCCGGGACGCGGACCAGGCGCCGGCGCGCGAGCGTCATCCGAGCACCGCCCGCTCGAGCGCGGGCAGCTCGGCCTCGCACGGCACGACCGCGCCCGCCTGCCCGAGCGCCGTCTGCGGATCCTTGAGCCCGTGGCCGGTGAGCACGCACGCGACCCGCCGCGCGTCGCCGGCCCCGTGCGCCAGCAGGCCGGCGACGCTCGCGGCTGACGCCGGCTCACAGAAGATCCCCTCGGTGCTGGCGAGCAGTTCGTACGCGTCGAGGATCTGCTGGTCGGTGACGGCCTGCACGGCGCCGCCCGAGGAGGTCATCGCGTTCATCGCGTCCTCCCAGCGGGCCGGGTTGCCGATCCGGATCGCCGACGCGATCGTCTCGGGCTGCTCGACCGGCCTGCCCAGCACCAGCGGCGCGGCGCCGGCTGCCTGGAACCCCAGCATCCGCGGCCGCAGGCCGAGCTCGTCGAAGCCGCGCCAGTAGGCGGTCACGTTGCCGGCGTTGCCGACCGGGATGCAGACCGCGTCGAGCTCGTCGTCGAGCGCCTCGGCGATCTCGAAGGCGGCCGTCTTCTGCCCCTCGATCCGGAACTCGTTGACCGAGTTGACGAGCGCGATTGGGTGCTCGGCCGACAGCGCGCGAACGAGCTTCAGCGCGACGTCGAAGTTGGCGCGCAGCGCGATCACGCGCGCGCCGTGCATCAGCGCCTGGGCGAGCTTGCCGGTCGCGATCTTGCCCTCGGGGACGATCACCGCGCAGCGCAGGCCCGCCCGCGCCGCGTAGGCGGCGGCCGACGCGGCGGTGTTGCCGGTCGACGCGCAGACGACCGTCTGCGCCCCCTCGCGCACCGCCGCCGAGACCGCGCATGTCATTCCGCGGTCCTTGAACGAGCCGGTCGGGTTGAGCCCCTCGAGCTTGCACCAGACCTCGGCCCCGACGCGCTCGGACAGCCGCGGCGCCAGCACGAGCGGCGTCGACCCCTCGCCCAAGGAGACGATCGGGTCGTCGGCGGCGAACGGCAGTCGCTCCCGGTAGCGCTCGATCAGGCCAGACATAGCTGGCCGGAGAATGTCAGACAGCGCCGGCCTCAGCTGACGTCCAGCACGACCTTGCCGGTCGCGCCGCGCTCGTCGATCAGCTGCAGCGCCTCGCCGGCGCGCTCGAGCGGGAAGCGGGCGCCGATGACCGGTGCCACGTGGCCCGCTTCGATCAGCTCGTCGAGCGCTCTGCCGATCTCCTTCGTGCGCTCGGGGTGGGTCAGCACGCCGGCGCCCCAGCCGGCGCCGATCACCTCGGTGTTGTTGAGCAGCAGGCGGTTGACGCGGACCTCCGGGATCGAGCCGGCGGTGAACCCGACGACCACCACCCGGCCGCCCTCGCGCAGTGAGCGCAGGCTGTCGGTGAAGCGATCGCCGCCGACCGGGTCGATCACCACGTCGACGCCGCCGTCCGAGAGCTCCTTGGCCTGATCCTTCCAGGGGTCGCCCGCGCGGAGCACGTGGTCGGCGCCGGCGGCGGTCGCGACCGCTGCCTTGTCGTCGCTGGAGACGACCGCGACCGTGGTCGCGCCGAGACCCTTTGCCACCTGTAGCACCGCGGTCCCGACGCCGCCCGCGGCGCCGTGGACCAGCACGGTCTCGCCCGTTTCGAGGCGCCCGCGGACCTTGAGGCCGAAGTAAGCCGTGTGGTAGTTGAGGACCAGCGCCGCGCCCTGGGCGAAGTCGAGCTGGTCGGGGAGCTTGAAGGTGAAGTAGGTCGGGGCGACGACGACCTCGGCGAATCCGCCCTGGCCGCAGAACGCGGCGACCCGGTCGCCGGGCTCGACGCTCGCGTCCGCCGATGCCTCGCGCACTACGCCGCCGACCTCGCTGCCGGGGACGAACGGCAGCGGCGGCTTGTACTGGTATTCGCCGCGGGTCTCGAGCAGCTCGGGAAACGAGACCCCGGCCGCGTGCACGTCGACCAGAACGCCGCTGCCCGGGGTCATCGGGTGCGTCGCCTCGGGCTCAGGGAGGTCCGCGGGCTGGAGCGCGGTCGCCGGCCCGCTCAGATCGACGATCTGCATTGCTCTCATGCGGCCGCGGATCCTAGTGGACGCCACTAGCCGAACTCCTCCTCGATGACCCGGATCGCCCGGGGCGGCGCGCGCATGATCTCGAGCCCGGCGATCAGGTCCATGGCCGCGGCGAACCGCGATTCGAGCACCGGATGGACGACCATCACCAGGCGTGCCTGGTCACGCATGCCCTTCTGCACGACCGACTTGACCGACACGTCCTGGAGCGCCAGCAGCTGCGCGACCTGGGCCAGCACGCCCGGCTCATCGGCGACCTCGAGGTGCAGGTAGAAGGCGCTGACGACGTCTTGCACGAGCTCTAGGCGCTCAGTCGCTGGGGGCGTCGACGCGGGCGGGATCATCGCGCTGATCACGTCGCCGAGGACCGCCGACGCGGTCTGCGGGCCGCCCGCCCCGGGTCCTGACATCGTGATCTCGGTGATCGCCTCCGACTCGACGGTCACCGCATTGAACGGTCCGTTGACCGATGCGAGCGGATGCCCCGGGTACAGGAACGCCGGATAGACGCGGACCGACAGGGCATGCTCCCCGACGCGCTCGGCGGTCCCGATCAGCTTCAGCCCGAGGCCGAGGTCGCGCGCGTACTCGAGGTCGTCGGGCTGGATGTGCTCGATCCCCTCATAGCGGACCTGGTCGATGTGGACCGGGGTCTCGAACGCGAGCCGGGCGATGATCGCCATCTTCGCGGCCGCGTCGCGACCGTCGACGTCCTCGGACGGGTCGGCCTCGGCGTACCCGAGGCGCTGCGCCTCGGCGAGCGCCTGCTCGAACGTCGCCCCGGTGCGCGCCATCTCGGTCAGGATGAAGTTCGTCGTCCCGTTGACGATCCCGTGCACGCGGTCGATCGTCGCCCCGGCGAGCGACTCCTGGAGCACCCGGATCACAGGGACGACGCCCGCGACCGCACCCTCGAAGCGCAGCTGGACGCCGTTCTCGCGCGCTTGGTCCCACAGCTCCTCGCCGTGATGGGAGAGCAGCTGCTTGTTGGCGGTCACCACGTGGCGCCCGGCGCGCATCGCCCGCAGCAGATAGTCGCGGGCCGGCTCGAGGCCGCCGATCAGCTCGACGATCAGGTCAGACTGCTCGAGGATCTCGTCGAACGAGCCGCTGCTCCGCGTCAGCACGCCCGACAGCTCCGGCCGCAGCCCGGTGATCCGCTCGATCCGGTCGGCGTGCTGGGGCAGCAGCGTCGCGAACGCCCCACCGACCGTCCCGTGCCCGAGGAGCCCGATCCGGAAGCTCACGACGCCGCGTCCCGGCTCATCAGGTCCGCGTACGTCTCCCGCCGGACGGCGACCGTCGCCGATCCGTCGCGGCAGAAGATCACCGGCGGCCGGGGCACGCCGTTGTAGTTGTTGGCCAGCGAGTACCCATACGCGCCGGTGGCGGGCGTCACGATCACGTCCCCCGCCTGCGGCGCCAGCAGTTCGACGTCGCGGACGATCACGTCGCCCGACTCGCAGTGCTTGCCCGCGAGCTGGCATAGCTCGCCGCCGGCGGCGAACGGGCGATCGGCGATCAGTGCCTCGTATCTGGAGTCGTAGAGCATCGGCCTCAGGTTGTCGGACATGCCGCCGTCGACGGCGACCCACGTCGAAACGTTGCGTTTGACGGTCTGGACCGTATACAGCGTGACCGTCGAGTTGGCGACCAGCGCTCGTCCGGGCTCGAGCAGCAGCCGCTTGTCGGGGCCGATCTCGTCGTGAAGCGCGTCGACGATCGCGTCGACGTACTTCCTGGCGCTCGGCGGATGCTGGTCGGCGGTATAGGCCGCGCCGAGCCCGCCGCCGAGGTTGTAGACGTCGAACTCGCCGAGCGGCGCGATCGCGCGGACGGCCGCCCGGAACGGCCCCAGGTCATACAGCTGTGAGCCGATGTGGAAGTGCAGTCCCACGAGCTTGAGCCACGGGCTCCCGGCGAGCCGCGCGATCGCGTCCTCTGCCTGCTCGATCGAAAAGCCGAACTTCGAGTCCGCCTGACCGGTCGAGATCTTGCTGTGGGTGTCGCCGGTAACGTCCGGCGTGACGCGGATCAGCACCTCCTGGTGGTGGCGCAGCTCAGCGGCCACCACGGCCAGCCGGTCGAGCTCGTCGAGCGAATCGATCACCACGTGCCCGACGCGCGCCTGGAGCGCCTCGCGCAGCTCGGTGACCGACTTCGCATTGCCGTGCAGGTACGTCCGGCGCGGGTCGAAGCCCGCCGCGAGCGCGAGCGCCAGCTCGCCGCCCGACGCGACGTCGCACGCCAGCCCCTCCTCGGCGAGCGTGCGGTAGACGGCTGTGCACGGGAACGCCTTCGACGCGAACAGGACGTCGAAGTCATCGTGCCGGGCCGCGAGGGCGTCTACGAACGAACGCGCGCGTGCCCGAAGGTCGTCTTCGACGACGATGTAGGCCGGGGTCCCGAACTCGTGTGCCAGCTCGATCGCGTCGCAGCCTCCGAACTCGAGCCGGCCATGCTCGTTCACGCGCGTGCCGAGCGGCAGCACATGCGACAGTGAGGTGGCGATGCTGGCGCCCATGGGACACAGAAAGATATGGTGTGGCGCGTGAGGGCAGGCGGCTCCAGAACCGTCGTGCCGGTGCGCCCGGCACGGACGGGGCTCGAGGACGGTCTCAGCTATGCGCTCTGGCTCCCGGCGCAGGGCGAACCGAGCGGCGGGATCGTGGTCGTGCACGGAGCCGGCTCGACGAAGGAGAACCACTACGACTTCGCGCGAGCGGCGATCGCGCAGGGCCTGGCGGCGCTGGCGTTCGATCAGCGCGGACACGGCGACAGCGACGGACCGCTCGACGGCCGGGCGGTGCAGGACGTGGTGACGATGGTCGCGCTGCTGCGACGCGAGCTCGGCGGCCCACCGGTCGCGCTGCGGGGGTCGAGCCTCGGCGGCTACCTCGCGCTGCGCGCGGCCGCCGACGCCCAGGCTGGCGCCGTGGTCGCGATCTGCCCTGCCAGCCCTGCCGACCTGCGTCGCGGCCTCGAACGCGGTTCATTGCGCTTCGACGGCGATCTCCCGGCGCTGCTGGAGCTGCTGGCGGCCGGCGATCTGCAGCCGGTCGTCGAATCGCTGACGATCCCGATCCTGCTGCTGCACGCGCGCGGCGATGAGCAGGTGCCGGTCGAGCATTCGCGCGAGCTGGCGGTCGTCCTGCAGGCGCCGTCGAGTCGGCTGATCGAGGTGCCCGGCGGACACCACCGCTCGATCCAGCACGACGAGGAGCTGCAGGCCGTGAGCCTGCAGTTCACCGCGCAGGCGCTCGCTAAGCGCTGATGGCTGTTGCGGCCGGCTCAGCCGCCGAGCAGCTTGCCGACCGCGGCGCCGATCTGCGACGCCAGTGCACCGGTCGCGTTGGTGATCGTCGTCGCGGTCTGGCTCGTGCCCGCACCGGCCGTCGAGCCGGCGTTTGAGCTGACCGACGAGCTCGACTGACTGACTGACGAGAGCGTCTGAGCTAGGGAGTGCGTGATGTTGGTGACGGTCTGTGTGACGTCGTTGACCGCGATGGATGCGGGACCCGTGGGCACGGTCACCGTGATCGGGGGATGAGTCGGCGTCGTGACTGTGATTGGTGATCGGCTACCGCCCGAGCCTGCAGCGGTCGAGACATTGCTGGTGCCCGAGCCGCCGGCCGTCGAGCCGTTGCTCGTGCCCGAGCCGCCGGCCGTCGAGCCGTTGCTCGTGCCCGAGCCGCCGGCCGTCGAGCCGTTGCTCGTGCCCGAGCCGCTCGGGGTCGGGACTCCGCTGCGAACACCGGCGCCCGCACTCCGTGGTCTCGAGGAGCTGCGGGGCTGCTGGGCTGACCCGATCGCGCGGGGCGCCAGCCCCGAAGCCGCATGCCGTGCCACCCGGCCGTGAGCCGCGGCGGCCCGCAGGCGAGCCGACGCTAAGCGGACGTGCACGACCGTCGGTAGCGCCGTCACCAGATGATGATGGCCCCGGGCGCGAGCGCCAGGCGAAGCATTCAGCGCAACCGCCGAGGGAGATTGCTGGCCGGCAATCTTCGGCCACCCATGAAACGCGACCACCGCACTCGCGATTACGAACAGCACGGCAGCGCAGGCGAGCAGCGAACCTGCGGTGCCAAAGCCGGCTGTGTATGCCCTAGTGGCGCGCACCTGACTGGAGTATCGACCGCCTGCGCGAGGACTTTAGCCGCGCGCCGCGCTCAGTCCACCGGAATCAGCTACATCGGTGGGATGATGACCGGGGCCGGGCCTGAGCGTTGCTCAGCGCCCGCGGCCGCCGTGACCTTCGCTATGGCCGCCACCGCCGTAGCCACCGCCACCACCGGAGCCGCCACCGGCACCGCCGCCACCGCCGGAGCCGCCGCCGCTACCACCATCACCGCCGTTGCCGTGGTCGTTGCCATTGCCGTGGCCGTTGGCGCCACTGCCGCTAGGGCCGCCGTCACCGCTACCGTCACCCTGACCGGAACTGCCGCTAGGGCTACCGCTACCGCTGCCGTGACCCTGACCGGAACTGCCGCTAGGGCCGCCGCTACCGCTGCCGTCACCCTGACCGGAACTGCCGCCAGGACCGCCGCTACCGCTACCGCTGCCGTGGCCGTTGGCGCCACTGCCGCAGTTGCCGTTACCGCCGCCGTTACCGCTCCCGTGACCCTGACCGGAACTGCCGTCACCGCTGCCGTGACCCTGACCGGAGCTGCCGCTACCGCTGCCGTGACCCTGACCGGAGCTGCCGCTACCGCTGCCGTGACCCTGACCGGAGCTGCCGCTACCGCTGCCGTGACCCTGACCGGAGCTGCCGCTAGGGCCGCCGTCACCGCTGCCGTGACCCTGACCGGAGCTGCCGCTAGGGCCGCCGTCACCGCTGCCGTGACCCTGACCGGAGCTGCCGCTAGGGCCGCCGCTACCGCTGCCGTGACCCTGACCGGAGCTGCCGCTAGGGCCGCCGTCACCGCTGCCGTGACCCTGACCGGAACTGCCCTGGGCGACGGCCGACTTGGCACTGCCGCCGATGACCACGATCGGGCCGGCTACCTGGACTACGTTTCCGTTTCCGTTTCCGCCACCGTTGCCGTCCCCATGCCCGCTGCCGCCACCGTTGCCACTGCCGGACTGACCGTTGCCGTTGCCGTTGCCGTTGCCGTTGCCAGAGCCACCACCGTTCCCGCTCCCGTTCCCCTGGCCGTTGCCGGTGCCAGTGCCCGTGCCGGTGCCGCCGGCGCCGGTGTTGCCCGTGCCAGTGTTCCCCGTGCCAGTGCTGCCCGTGCCAGTGCTGCCCGTGCCAGTGCTGCCCGTGCCGCCGGTCCCAGTGCCAATGCCGCCGCCCGATCCAGAGCCTGATCCTGAGCCTGACCCGGAGCCTGATCCTGATCCTGATCCCGAGCCTGAGCCGTTGCCGCTGCCCGAGCCGTGACCGCCGCCGGGAACCGCTCGACCACGACCGCTGCTGATTCCGCCGCGAGAACCCGAGCCGGACCCGTGTCCTGAGCGCGAGCCCGACCCTGAACCGGCGCCAGCGCCGCGGCGTCCGGTCCCCGAGCCGCCTGCGCCGAGCGTCGCACGACCGCCCGCCCCGGTCCCGGCGGCCGCGACTAGGACTGCATGAGCCCGCCCGGCGCCTGCTGCACCGCCTTTTGAAGTCCCCGAGTGGTTCCCATTATGCCCAGGCGCTGCCTGGGTGATCCGGACCGACGCAGGAGAGGTCAGCTCAGCGAACTTCGGCCAGCCGTTGAGCGCAACCACCGCACTGGCGATCACGAACAGCACGGCGGCGCACGCCAGAATTGACCCGGCCGTGCCGAAACCAGCGATATAGGCGCGAGTAGCTCGCAAGACCTTCCCCTATAGACAGCAGACTTTCCGTAGTTTACGGCCTCGGCGGACCGCAATTCAAAGCTCTGGGGCCTGCCTAGCCAAACGTTGTAGGCCGATCGCTGGGAAAAAGTCCTAGTTCCTAGCCGGAGGTTGTGAAGCGCGTTAGCTGGTTTGCCAGTTCCTAGCTGACGTTATGAAGCGCGTTAGCCGGTTTGGCAACATCCCAGAGGCCATGGCTGCGCCCAAAACGTTCGGTCGCGACAGCGGTCTCCAGGCCCGGATGCTGCTGACGATGTTCCTGCTGGGGCTCGTCTATGTGATCCTGATCGCGGTTCTGATCGCCGCCGGAGCGGGCGCCATCACTGTCGCCGTGATCGCGGGCGTCCTGTTCGGTGTCCAGTACTTCACCTCAGACAAGATCGCACTCCTGTCGATGGGCGCGAAGGAGGCCACCCCGGCGGAATACCCCGAGCTACACGGCGCGATCGAGCGGCTGTGCCTTCAGGCCAACCTCCCGAAGCCGCGGGTTGCCGTCGCGCAGACGCCGATGCCGAACGCGTTCGCGGTCGGCCGCTCCCCGGGCACCGCAACCGTCTGCGTCACCTCTGGGCTGCTGAGCCTGCTGTCGACGAGCGAACTCGAGGGGGTGCTGGCGCACGAGCTGACCCACATCCAGAACCGCGACGTCCTGCTGATGACGGTCGCGAGCTTCTTCGCGTCGGTCGCGTCGTTCATCGTCCAGATGGGGTTCTGGTTCGGGCTCGGGTTCGACGACCGCGACGACAACGGGCCCGGCTTCATGGTCGTGATCCTTGTCTCGGCGGTCGTCTACCTTGTCTCGTTCGTGCTGATCCAGACGCTCTCGCGCTACCGCGAGTTCGCCGCCGACCGCGGCTCGGCGATCATCACCGGCCGCCCCAGCGAGCTCAGTGTCGCGCTGCAGAAGATCGCCGGGACAATGGACCAGATCCCGCAGCGGGACCTGCGCGCTGCATCGGGCGAGCTGGCCGCGTTCTACATCTTCCCGCCGAAGGCGAAGCAGACGATCACGAACCTGTTCTCGACCCATCCGCCGCTCGACGCCCGGCTCGCAGCGCTGGCGCGGTACGAGGCGCAGCTGCAGGGGACGGCGTAGGAGGCCGATGGGGCTCCTGGACGTGATCACGGGCAAGCGCAAGCTCGCCAAACCCGCGCCCGACCGGCTGTTCGCGATCAGCACCGCCTACGTGACGCTCGAGACGCCGCTCGAGATCACCAGCCGCGGCGCCGCGGCGATCGTCTTCCAGGCGCTCTCGTCGACCGACTTTCGCTCGATCGTGCGCGACATGGAGGAGGTCGTCAAGGCGACGGCCGGCGACAGCGGCACGACCGTCGAAACCTCGGCCGACAGCTACGGCTTCAGCTGGCTGGTGCTCCGCGGCGGCCAGTTCGACGACCTCGTCGTCGGGATCAACGCCGTCTCGACGGCGCTCGAGGCCGGCGGCTACGGCGACCGCGTGCTGTGCGCCGTGTTCGCGTTCGAGGATGGCGACAAGCGACCGATCTACTGGATCTACAACTACAAGCGGGGCTCGTTCTACCCGTTCGTCCCGGCCCCCGGTACACGGCAGCGCGACAATGAGCGCGAACTGGTGCTGAGGGCCCAGATCGGATCCGAGCTGCCGGTCGAGCCCGAGCTGCAACGGTGGTTCCCGCTCTGGGGGATCCCGCTCTGAGCTCCAATGGGCCGGCCGACGGCCGACCGATCCTGCTCAACCGCCGCGCCGCGACGCGACCGACGATCACCGGCGTCGAGCGGTGGACCGCGGAACTGATACCGCGTCTGAAGGCGCTCGCACCCGACCTCTACGAGATCGCTCAACCGCCCTCGAGCGCGACCGGCCGCGCCCTTGGGCAGGCATGGGAACAGGCGGCGCTCCCGCTGAGGGCGCTGCGCACGCACGCAAAGCTGATCTTCTCGCCTGCAAACCTTGCGCCCGTGGCTTGGCCGCGGAATGTCGTCATGGTCCACGACGTCGCCGTGGTGCGCGAGCCCGACGCCTATTCACGCGCATACACGTTCTGGCACCGCTCGGTCGGGATCGCTGCGATCCGACGGGCGTTGCTTGTGCTGACGGTCTCTGAGTTCTCCCGGCGGGAACTGCGCGACCTGGTGGGGTTGCAAGCTGATCGCGTCGTCGTGGTCCGCGGCGGCGTCGACGAGCGTTTTTCGCCGGCCGCCGACCACGCGCCTACCGCCATGGCATTTGGCCTTGATCGACCCTACGTGCTAACGGTTTCGACCAACGATCGGCGTAAGAACCTCGCCGCGCTCGCGGAGGCGGTGCGCCGACTCGGCGAGCTCGGGATCGATCTTGTGTGGGCCGGCGAATCGCGTTCGTACTTCGCCGACGCGGGAGTTCCTGTCGGGATTCGCGCGCTGGGCTACGTCCCCGACGCGCACCTTCCCGGGCTGTACGCCGGGGCGCGGGCGTTCGTGCTGCCGTCTCGCTACGAGGGGCTGGGGCTCACGTGCCTCGAGGCGATGGCCTGTGGGACGCCGGTCGTCGCCGCCGATCGCGCCGCGCTGCCGGAGACGTGTGGCGACGCCGCGCTGCTCGTCGACCCCGATGACCCCGAAGCAATCGCAAACGCAATCCTCGGCGCGGCGACCGACGAGTCGGTCCGAGAGCAGCTCACGGGGGCCGGGCTGCGTCGCGCGGCCGAGTTCACCTGGGAGCGAGCCGCCCGCGACAGCCATGCGGTGATCAGCTCGCTGGCGTCAACGTGACCGGACACGAGTGCGGCCGAGACGAACTCCCGGCCGCGCGGTCGCCGAGGTCAGCCGCTGATGTTCCCCTGGTTGTTGTCTGGCGTGTTCGAGTCCACCCAGTTGCCGTTCGAAGCTGTGTGGTACACGAAGTCGTAGTTGGTGACGCCGTTGTAGGTCGCGCCCGGGAAGAACGCGGTCTCGAACGCTTGGTCCTGCGCGTCGTTAGACGACGTGTTGGATGTCGTCGGCGAGCACGCGGCACCGCACGACGCGTACGGGTCGAAGTCGGCCGACCGGGCACCACCAGGCGACGGGACGGTCCACGACTCGGTGCCGTAGAACGTGCCCGTGACGCCGCCGGTCTGCGAGACGCCAGGGCAGGGTGACGGGTTTGGCTCAGACGTACCGGCGATCGTCACGAACGTGCCCTTGACGATCTTCGTGATCGTGAACGACCCGTCCACCTGTGGCTCGACGATGAACGTCGCGTCGTAGGTGTCAGTCGCCCAGCTGTTGCCGCAGTCTCCCGAGTCCGGGCCCGAGGCACCGGAGAACGTATAGACGAGCGGGCTGTCGACGCCGTTGGGCCCCTGGGGGCCGGCGGGACCCTGCGCACCGGTCGCGCCTGGGTCGCCCTTGGGTCCCTGTGGGCCGGTCGCGCCCTGCGCGCCGTTTCCGCGATGAGAATCCAGCTCCGCCAGCACGGGCCTACTGAGGTTGTTGGCCCGCACCGCCCCCTTGCCGAGATCGTCGTGCCAGACGCTGTTGTGCGCCAGCTTGGGATGCGTCACCGACCCGTCGGGGATCGTTGTTGCGGCATAGGCGCCTCCGCCGAGCGCTGCCACCAGCGCGACAATCGCGAGCGCGATCGCTGGCGCGTGCTTGAAACGAGACATACGTCCTCCTGTTGGTTATCTGCCTGGCCATGCCAAGCGTCCAATGCGACCGTCGGGCGGCGGACCCGTTCACACGCGACTTGCGCCAGCCCGCCTAGCTAAACGTCCAGCGCCGGCACGCCCGAGCGAGCGCAAGTCTCGCTGGCGTTCCCCGGTGCGGCGACGATCATAAGCACCGGCGCCGACACGAAGTGGTCCATCGGGCAAGGTCGTCAGCTATCTGACCGTTTTCTGGCGCATCGCCGGTTGAAACCACCCGAGCTTGTCGACCCCAGGCGGGCTACTCCGCGGCGGACTCGTTGACGCTAAGACGACGGACCACATGCAACGCTGACATCGAAGCTGCAGGCCTGAGGCTGGCCATGCTGCTTGCTACGCTCATCAGCCGGCTCGACTGACCGGTCGCGGCGAGATTTGCGTCAGCGAGTTATGGTCGATACGAATTCTGCTCAATTGGAGATCCCGTGCGAACCTTGATTCTTGGCGGCGATGGCTTTTGCGGTTGGCCCACCTCGCTTCACCTTTCAGCTTGCGGTCACGACGTCGCGATCGTCGACAACCTCGCGCGACGAAACGCTGATGTCGAGCTCGAGGCGGAGTCGCTGACGCCGATCACCCCGCTTGGCACGCGGCTGGCGACCTGGCGTGAGCTGACGGGTCGAGAGATCGCTTTCCACCGCCTTGATGTTGCTCAGGACTACCGCGAGCTGCTCGACCTCCTGATCGAGTGGCAACCTGACGCGATCGTGCACTTTGCCGAGCAGCGGGCGGCCCCATATTCGATGAAGAGCTCGTGGCATAAGCGATACACGGTCAACAACAACGTCAACGCGACTCACAACCTGCTCGCCGCGCTCGTCGAGGCTAAGCTCGACGCCCATGTCGTGCACCTTGGAACCATGGGAGTGTATGGCTATGGGACAGCTGGCGTGAAGATCCCTGAGGGCTACCTCCGGGTCCGGATTGACACCGACGACGGCGAAGAGATCGAGCAGGAGATCCTGTACCCGGTCAACCCGGGGAGCGTCTACCACATGACCAAGACCCAGGATCAGCTGCTGTTCGCGTACTACAACAAGAACGACGGGATCCTCGTAACTGACCTGCACCAGGGAATCGTGTGGGGGACTCAGACGGCGGAGACCAGGTTGGACGACCGGCTCATCAATCGCTTCGACTACGACGGCGACTACGGCACGGTCCTCAATCGCTTCCTGATGCAGGCCGCGATCGGATATCCGCTGACGATCCACGGCACGGGCGGCCAGACCCGCGCGTTCATCAACATTCAGGATACGGTCCGCTGTATCCAGCTTGCGATCGAGAATCCACCGGAGGCGGGAGACCGCGTTCGGGTCTTCAATCAGATGACCGAGTGTCATCGAGTGATCGACTTGGCCAAGCTTGTCAGCAGCCTCACCGGCGCGGAGATGGAGTTTGTCGAGAACCCGCGCAACGAGGCAGCTGAGAACGACCTGTTCGTCGAGAACCGTCAGCTGCTCGAGCTTGGCCTGGAGCCAATCCGCCTACAGGACGATCTGCTATCGGAGGCCACCGAGATCGCTCGCAGGTTCGCCGACCGCTGCGATCGTCGAAAGATTCCCTGCGTCTCTAAGTGGGTGCAGGTCCCTCGGGTGCCGGCGTCGGCGACGCCGTAGCCCGCCTCGTAGGCGATCAGCCCGGGATCAGCCCTTCGCCCTGAAACTCCGCCCGCGCCTCTTCGAGCGAAACATCAGGGGGCGGAAGGATCATCTCCGACCCGACCAGCTCGTCCTCGCCGACCAGCCGGCCGTTGGCGCGGACGAAGTCCAGCAGCTTCTCGAAGGCCACATGAAAATGCTGCTCGTCAGAGGTCTCGCAGGCACCGACGGCAGCGTTGTCGAGCTCGTTCAGCTCGGCCGCGTCGGAGTCGCCGATCTCGTACTGGCCCTCGTTCGAGATCCGGACGATCACTGCGCCTGCTCCTGGCTCGCGCCTCCACCCTCCCCCGCTGTACCGACGCCCTCTGCCGGCGAGTCGCTGCCCGCGGCGGTAGACCCGCTGCCCTCGCCTGCTCCAAGCTCACCCATTGGCGCTCCACCGCCGACGCCGATCTCGGCCTTCATCTTCGCCAGCTCCGAATCGACCTCGCTGGTGCTCGACAGCTCCTTGAGCTGCCGGTCGATGTCGTCCTCGCCGGGAGTCAGGGTCGTCAGGTCCTCGAACGTGCCTGCGGCCTCGAGCTCCTGGACCGCGTCGGCGCGGGCCCGCATGTTCTCGGTCTTGTCCAGTGCCCGCTGCATCGCCAGTCCGACGTCCGCCATCTCCTCGCCGACCCCGGTCGCCGCCTCGGAGATCCGAACCTGGGCCTCGGCGGCCGAGTACTGCGCCTTGATGACCTCCTTCTTGGAGCGGAACTGCTCGATCTTCGCGCGCAGCTTCTGCTCCGATTCGGTCATCTGCTGCTGCTGTTGCTCGAGCTGCGCGATCTGCGAGTCGAGTGACTGCAGCTCGGTCTGCGCGACGTTCTTGCGCTCGAGCGCGGTCCTGGCGAGCTCCTCATTGCCGGCCGCGAGCGCCTGACGCGCCTGCGTGTCGAGCTTGACGACCTGCTGCTGAAGCTTCTCCTCCTGCAGCTGAAGCCGCTTCTTCGACGTGACGACGTCGGCGATTCCCTTCTTGACGTTCTGGAGCAGCTCGATCTGCTTCTGGTAGCTGTATTCGAGGGTCTCGGACGGATCCTCGGCGCGATCTAGCAGCTTTGAAATCTTTGCTTTGACGACGGTGGACATGCGCCCGGAGAGGCCCGGCATCGCATCCTCCTTCTGCGGTCGGCTGGACTGGCCACATGAAGCGTAGCGAGCGCAACACGAACGCTGTCCCCGACCCCGGTCTCCGGTCTAGGATCAAACCACGTTGGAACCGAGGCCGGTATCCGAGTCGTGCTCCGTGATCGCCCACCTGATGGGCATCACCGCCGCCAACAACGCGGGCAACATCCACGGCGGCACGATCATGAAGCTAGCCGACGAGGTCGCCGGGCTGGCGGCGGTTAAGTACTCGCGCCAGCGGGTGGTGACGGTCGGCATGGACCGGATGGTGTTCCGGGTGCCGATCTACGTCGGCGAGCTGGTCACCTTCAAGGCGACTGTGAATGCGGCGTGGCGGACCTCGATGGAGATCGGCGTCAGAGTCGAGGCCGAGAATCCGCTCACCGGCGAGCGGCGCCACACCAACACGGCGTACCTGACGATGGTCGCGCTCGACTCCGAAGGCCGCCCGGCTCCGGTACCGACCGCTATCGCGAGCAGTCCGGACGAGCAGCGCCGTCAGCGAGAGGCCGGGCTGCGGCGCGCCAACCGGCTGGCCGAGCGCGAGCAGATCCTCGCCCACCGCCCGTGAGTCGCCGCCGTTAGAAGTCGAGCGGGTGGCGTGCCTCGAAGCCCTGCGTCGAGGTCATCAGCGGACGCCAACGCGGGCCGGTGCCGGGAGGCGGATGCGGGTCGCCCTCGGCGGAGGTGTCGAAGCGGATCCCCGCGACCTCGATGAACGCGTGTCCGGGATTCGTGTAGACGGTGATCCAGGTGCCTAGGCCGGCCACGCCCCAGGTCTCGAACTGGCTCGAGTCCATCGAGGTCTTGAGCAGGCCCGCGGCATGCAGCACGTACGAAACTGAGCCCGAGCAGTCATAGCCGACGTCGTCCCAGACGCCGTGGCCACCGCCGTACAGATACGGCTTCTTGCGAATCGCATCGCCTGCCCAGATCAGGCGCTGGACCTGGATTGGCGCGTACGACGGCGCGTACGCGACGCCGTGGACGACCTTCGCGACGTCGCCCTGCACGATCGGGCGAACCGGCGTGCTTACCCCGCTCGGCGGGGCGCCCAGCCCGGTGCCGCCGGTGGTCGACGTGCCCGTCGTCGTGGTCGTTGGAGTCGTCGAGGTCGTGCCACCGCCGGACGGCGCCGTGGCGGCCTGTGCCGCGCCCACTGAGGCGAAGATCGCCAGCACAGGGGCGAGATAGCTGAGGTAGCGCAAATTTGGTCTCTTTCGTCGGCCGGCGGGGTTAGCTGTCGGGCTGGCGCTAAAAGAGCCTGCGCCTCCCGCGGGTGCACCGCGGGATTAGCCCCTGGGGATCTGAACTTGGGTCCCCCGCTCCACGGTTCTGTGGGCCCGTGGATTAGGCGTCGCGGCAATATATCTACTAATCCGGCCCTGTGTTTGCCGATCTCGGCGCGATCCGATCGCGATCGCGCCAACGGCGCTCGGGCCGGGGCGGCCCGCTAACGTCCGCGCCGATGCGACGGCGCCTGCTCGGACTCGTGCTCGGCGCCGCCCTGGTGCTGGGCGGTTGTGGGGGGACGACACTGTTCCACAGCGGCGGGTCCTCGACGGTCACCGTGACCGTCCCCGCTGCCGCTTCGAAAGCGGTGGGGCAGCTCGGGCCCCCGACACTCGCGACGAAGAACACGACCCGGGTCGCGGGGTCTGATCCGGTCGCTGACGCGGCCGGCGTCGCGCTCGCCGTGTACCCGTCGGCCGTGCCCGGAACGCATCCGAGCGCTGTCGCGCTGGCGCCGACGAACGACTGGCAGGCCGCGATCGCCGCGGCCGTCCTGATGGCGCCGCCGATCAAGGCGCCGCTGCTGCTGTCGGGACCGACCTCGATGCCGTCCGTGACCTCGGGGACGTTGACTGAGCTCGCGCCGACCGGGTCAGGCGCGGTCCGCGGCGCACAGCTGATCCGGATCGGGTCCGTCCCGAGCCCGCACGGCCTGCGGACGGCGTCGATCAGCGGTTCTGACCCATACACGCTCGCGGCCGGCATCGACCGCTTCTTCAGCGCCGCCAGCGGAGCGTCGAGCCTCGACGTCGTGATCGCCTCCGCGACCGACCCAGCGTATGCAATGCCCGCGGCGGGCTGGGCGGCCGAGAGCGGCGATCCGGTCCTGTTCGTCAACAACTCCGGCGTTCCGGCCGCGACCCGCCAGGCGCTGCTGGCCCATCAGCGTCCACACATCTATGTGCTGGGGCCACCGAGCGTGATCGGGCCGTCGGTGCTCGCCCAGCTGCGCAAGTACGGCCCGGTCAAGCGCGTCGGCGCCAGCGATCCCGCCGCCAACTCGGTCGCGTTCGCCGAGTACCGCGATCCCGCGTGCGTGTATCTACAGCCGTGTGCACACATTCCGGGCAGCTTCGGCTGGGCGATCCGGAGCCCCGGCCACGGCTACGTGCTGCTCAACGCCAGCCGGCCGCTCGACGCCGCGGCCGCCGCACCGCTGTCGGGCAGCGGCGACTTCGGGCCCCAGCTGCTGGTCGACAATCCGTCTAGTCTCCCGCCTGCGGTGCTGACCTTCTTCCTCGACTACGCGACGCCGGGGTACACGCAGGAGGGCCCGACGGCGGCCGTCTACAACCACGGCTGGGTGATCGGCGACCAGAGCGCGATCTCATTGCCGGTCCAGGCCGAGATGGACAATCTCCTGCAAGCCATCCCGCAGACCACCACGCGATGAGCGAAGCCGAAAACCCCGAGCGCCTGAAGCCTGAGCACACCGTCACGGTCGAGGACGTGCGCCAGCTGATGGGCGCCTCGACCCCGCACTTCGCGCTGCAGTTGCGTGAGCGGATCCGGGCCCTGATCCGGAACCTGCCCGAGGACCATCCGGCCCGCAAGGAGGGCGAGCGCGAGATCGCGCGTTTGGACAAGATCGCGTTCGTCGGAGAGGTGCGCGGGCATGCCGCAGAGGAGGGGTTGACGCCGCTGCCGAGCCTTGGCAGCGAGCGCCAGGAACAGCACTGAAGCCGCGCCTCGGCCAGGCAGGCGCAGGCCCGTGCATGAATCACGGCAACGTCGGGGCGGGTAATACGTTTACATCTACGCCATGAGTGACGAGCGCTACATATCGGTGATCGGCCTTGGCCGGGTGGGCCTGCCACTCGCCCTGTGCTTTGCCGAACACGGTCTGCGAGTGCTGGGGGTGGATCACGACCCGGCCGTGCTGGCCTCGATCAGGGCCGGTCAGATGCCGTTCAACGAGGCCGGAACGCAGGCGCTGCTTGATCGCGTCCAGCGCAGCGGGCGGCTGGAGCTGACCGACCGCGCGGCCGACGCCGCCCAGGCCGACGACATCGTGATCACGATCGGGACGCCGTCGTTCTCGCACGTCGAGAGTGATCTCCGCCAGGTCCGCGCGGCCGTCGACGACCTGCTGCCGCTGCTGCGCCCCGGCCATTCGTTGATCCTGCGCTCGACGATCGCCCCGGGGACGACGGAGTACGTCGCCGGCTACCTAGAGAAGCGGCGCGGCCTGCGAGTCGGCGAGGACGTGTTCGTCGCGCACGCACCCGAGCGGATC
Source organism: uncultured Solirubrobacterales bacterium (assembly GCA_963756655.1). Taxonomy (GTDB): domain Bacteria; phylum Actinomycetota; class Thermoleophilia; order Solirubrobacterales; family Solirubrobacteraceae; genus Palsa-465. The sequence continues at coordinate 44,713 of CAVWOQ010000016.1, read as the reverse complement.
GCCGCCGGGCGCTTTCTGGAGGAGATCTCGACGCTGCCGTGCATCATCGGCGGCGTCTGCGAGCGGTCGACTGAACGCGCCGCGAGCCTGTTCAGCGTGTTCGGCGCACCGATCGTGCGCACGACGCCGGTGCAGGCCGAGCTGGCGAAGATCTGGACCAACATCCTGCGCTACGCGACGTTCGCGCTCCCCAATCTGCTGATGATGGACTGCGAGAGCTACGGCGCGAACGTGTTCGAGGTGATCGAGCTGATCAACCGCGATTACCCGCGCGGCGGGATCGCGATGCCTGGGCTGACCGCCGGCAGCTGCCTGCGCAAGGACTTCGCGTTCTCGGAGGAACGCTCACACGCGCCCGGGATGCTGCTGGCCGTCTCCCGGGTCCACGAGGGCGTGCCGCTGTTCCTGGTCGAGGGGGTCAAGCGGCGGACCGGCAGCCTCGGGTCGCGGAAGGTCGCGGTCCTCGGCCTGACCTTCAAGCGCGACACCGATGACGAGCGCGACTCCCTGTCGCCGAAGCTGATCCGGCTGCTCGAACGTGAGCTCGCCGACGTCGCGGTCTGCGACCCGCACGCGGCCACGCCGACGCAGCCGCTGCACGACGCCGTCCGCGATGCCGACGTCGTGATCGTGGCGACCAACCACTCGGCCTTTGAGCGGCCCGAGACGCTGAAGGAGATCCGCGCACTGGCATCCGACGATTGCCTGCTGGTCGACCCCTGGAACAGCCTCGGGACCGGCCAGCTGTTCGTCTATGCGGCCGAGACCGGGGCGTTGCTGGACCACGCGACCCCTCTCGACGCCTCGACCGACACGACGCATTGATGCGCCGGGTGCTCGTGACGGGCGGCGCCGGGACGATCGGCACCGCGGTCGTCAGGCGGCTGTTGCGTGATCAGGACTGGGAAGTCCGCGTCTGTGACCATCGCCAGGCGCCCGAGTGGATGCGTCAGAGCTGCCAGCTGCAGACAGGCGACCTGCGCGACCTCGAGGTCGCCCGCGAGGCGCTCGACGGCTGCTCAGACGTGATCCACCTGGCGGCGATCGTCGGTGGGATCGCGAACTTCCACAAGCTCCCGTTCACGCTGACAGAGGTGAACAACGCGCTCACGGGCGCGATCGTCCACGCCTCGGTCGAGCGCGACGTGCGGCGGTTTGTCTACGTTTCCTCGTCGATGGTGTTCGAGCGCGCGACCGAGTTTCCGACCACAGAGGGCCACGTCGACAGCTGCCCGCCGCCCCGCTCGGCATACGGGTTCTCGAAGCTCGCCGGCGAGGTGTACACGCGCGCGGCGCATGACCAGCATGGACTGCGCTACACGATCTGCCGCCCGTTCAACGCCTACGGGCCTGGTGAGCTGCCGGATCCCGACGAGCCGGGGATCGCGCACGCGGTCCCGGACCTGATCGCCAAGACGCTGTCTGGACAGCGGCCGCTCGAGATCTTCGGCTCAGGCGAGCAGACGCGGACGCTGACGCACGTCGACGACATCGCCGACGGTGTCGTGACCGCGATGGCCTCGCCGGCCGGCGAGAACGAGGACTTCAACATCTCGGCCTCGCTCGAGCTGACGGTGGCCGAGCTGGCGTCGATGATCTGGGAGGCGTGCGGCGAGGACCCAGCCGAGTTCGAGCTCAAGCACGTGGCGAGCTTCGACGTCGACGTGCAGCGCCGCTGGCCGTCAGTCGAGAAGGCGCGCCGGCTGCTGGGCTGGGAGGCGAAGGTCGACCTGCGTGAGGGGTTGGCGCAGACGGTTGAGTGGCTGCGCGATCAAGCTCCGGTCGGCGCCGAGGATGCGTCCGCCTGACATGGGAACATATGTTCGGGTTCGAAAGGGATCTGAAACCGCATGGCACGTAGAGCGCTGATCACCGGAATCACCGGCCAGGATGGGTCCTACCTCGCTGAGTTGCTGCTCGAGAAGGGCTATGACGTGCACGGGATGGTGCGCCGATCCTCGACCGAGAAGGCCGAGCGGATCGAGCATCTTCGCGATCGCCTCCACCTCCACCAGGGCGACCTGCTCGACAGTCGCTCGCTGGTCGACGCGCTCCGCGCTTCGCAACCGGATGAGATCTACAACCTGGCCGCGATGTCCTACGTCGCCGCCTCATGGGCGCAACCGACGTTGACCGCCGAGTTCTCCGGCACGGCCGTCACCAGGCTGCTCGAAGCGATGCGCGAGGTGTGCCCCGAGGCGCGCTTCTACCAGGCCTCGTCGTCGGAGATGTTCGGCAAGGTTCGCGAGGTGCCGCAGAACGAGTTGACGCCGTTCTATCCCCGCTCGCCATACGGGGTCGCGAAGGCGTACGGGCACTTCATCACGGTCAACTACCGCGAGTCCTATGGGTTGCACGCGACCAGCGGGATACTTTTTAATCATGAGTGCTGTTTTTCTAGAACTCCCTTAATCGTCCGCGAGAACGGCGTCGTCGCTGTGAAGACGCCCGAGGACCTCGTGCCGTTGCGCCGTAAGGGCCCAAGTGTCCAGAGCTTCGAGCCCCCAGGACTCCTGGAAGTCTGGGATGGCATTAGCTTCACCTCCGTTGCCGCGATTACCGCCACCCGTCGCAGACGCTCCGACCCGGACCATCGTCTGCTCACAATCGAAGCTCGTGGCGGCAGCGTAACCGTCACTGCGCACCATCAAATGCTCGATGCCGACGACGCCACCCTCCGCGCGGATAGCGTCGCCGAGCACGATCGTCTCGCGCTGGCTGACGCATTCCCCGAGGCGCCAAATTGGACCGTCATGACGGAGGAGTTGGCAGAGCTGCTCGGCCTCCTCTGCGCCGACGGTTGGGTCGACCGACATGGGAGCAAGATCTGCTTCACAAACAATGATCCGATCCTGCGCACGAAGGTCGCGCAACTATGGTCGCGGTGCTTCCTCAAAGGAAGTCACGACTGGGTCGGACGATCGGGCTTCTCCGATGAGGCGACCGTCGGCAAGGTGAGCCTGAACGGTGCGGGCGGGGTCGGGATGTGGCTCCGGGAGCAGCTGTACACGTCGACCAGTCACAAGCATGTACCACCGATCGTCCTCAACAGCGATCCGATCGCGCAACGTGTTTTCCTGGACGGCTTCTACGCCGGTGACGGGCTCAAGCGTGGCAACGGCCGCGCGTTCAAGACAAACAGCGCCGTGCTCGCCCAGGGCCTCTGCTGGCTGTTCCACCTCGAAGAAGAGCCAGCTTCGGTGTATCTCGAGCGCCGGGCGGGCCGCACGTACTACCAAGTCAACCTCGCATCGGCCACGAGAGTCGGGATGAAGGGGCAGCACCTACGGCGCGACCCAGCGGAGGTTCGGCGGATCGTCGAGGCCGACGTCGAGGACGACGAGTGGGTGTTCGACCTCGAGACCGAAAGCGGCAAGTTCTGCGCCGGCGTTGGCCGGATCGTCGTACACAACTCGCCACGCCGCGGGCTGGAGTTCGTGACCCGCAAGATCACCTGGCACGCGGCGGCGATCAAGCTCGGGCTGCGCGACAAGCTGGCGCTCGGCAACCTCGAAGCCGAACGCGACTGGGGCTTCGCGGGCGACTACGTGCGCGCGATGTGGATGATGCTCCAGCAGGACGAGCCGTCCGACTATGTGGTCGCGACCGGCGTCGCGCACTCGGTGCACAAGTGCGTCGAGGTGGCGTTCGACCAGGCCGGCGTCCCGGTCGACGATCACGTGGTGATCGACGAGACCTACCTGCGACCGGCCGAGGTCGAGCACCTGATCGGCGACGCGACCAAAGCCCGCGAGCGGCTCGGCTGGACTCCGGATGTCAGCTTCGAGCAGCTGATCCGGATGATGGTCGACGCCGACTACGAGCTGCTCAAGCGCGGGCGGCGCTGAGCCAGAAGCGCGGTCGCCCGTTATTCGCGGCTGACGCTGAACGAGCAGCCGCGCGCCTCGAGCTCGGCGAACATCTCGCCCGGCACGATGCAGCGCTCGGGCGCCATCACGCCGCGCGCGGCGATCGAGCCGCGCGCCAGCAACCGCACCGCCGCGGCCATCGGCGCGGCGGTCGAGACGACTGAGCCACCCAGCCCGAAGTGCGGGTCAGTACGCGCCCGGACCCGGACCGTCTCACCGCCGGCGGCACGGACCGTCACAAGGTGGACCGACACGGTTTGTGCCGATGCGGGCGCGGACTCGGCGGCGGCCGCCGCGAGCTTCTGCGCCGAGGCGCCGGCCAGCTCCTGGAGCCGGGTCAGCAGGGCCGGCGCCAGCGACAGCCGGAAGCTCGCCGCCCGGCAGCCGAAGCTCTCGCGAAACGAGGCCAGCTCGGAGTGCAGCGTAAAGATCGTCTGACCCTCGCCGATCGGATCGCCGTAGTCGACCGGACCGCCATCGGTCATCGGCGTGACCTCTACCGGGCGCCCGTCGCGGATCAGCACCGGCGCGAACGTCAGCTCGTCGATCAACGTCCGCAGCGCGTACGGGGGCCGCAGCCGGCCGTCGGTCGCGACCACCGGGTCGCGACCGGCCGCGCAGACCTCGATCGAGTCGATCTGCGCGCCCGCCGCGAGCAGCTCGACCCCGTGGCGCGCCATCACATTGGTCTTGCCGGGGCTCGAGCCGATCCCGAGCAACGCCAGCAGGCCCGCCTGCTCAAACTCGTGGCTCAACCCCAGCTGGCGCCGCGTCGTCCAGTACAGCCCGCCAAGGTCGAGGTAGTGGCAGGAGGCGGTCAAGCACGCCTGCATCGCCTCCAGGTTGATGCGGTACGAGGCCGCGTTGACGAGCACGTCGCTGTGTCGCAGCCTCGCCGCGAGGTCGTCCACCGCGCGCGCATCGACCTCCTCGGCGCGGGCCTTGCCGCCGCCGTACTGAGATGCCGCCGCAGCTGCCCGCTCGCCGTCGACATCAAGCAGCAACAGCCCTGAGACCTCGTCGGACTGCGCGAGGTCATGGATGATCGCCGGCGCGATCGTGCCGGCGGCCCCCAGGACCGCGACCTCGAGTGGTTCCCCGTCCGTGGGCATAGCCGGTGCACCATAACGGCCAGCCGGTTGTACTGACCGTACAAGGCCGACTACCGGTTGTCGTGCAGATTCGCCTTGCGCCCGTCCGCCGCCCCCCGTAAGTTGTCCCGACCTTGGAGAGTTCAGCCACGACCGTGCCGACTGGGGCGCTGACGGGCGACGCCGAGTTCGCACCGGGCAACAAGGGCCTTAAGGCCGACGCGCTCGGCTATGCGTCCAATTTGGTCATCGCGATCGCGTCGACCGCCCCGGCTTACAGCCTTGCGGCAACGCTCGGCTTCATCGTCGCGGTCGGCGGCATGGGGACACACGCGCCCGCGGTCCTGATCGTCTCGTTCATCCCGATCCTGTTCGTGTCAGTCGGCTACCGGTTCTTCAACCTCGCCGACCCGGACGCCGGGACCACGTTCGCGTGGGTGACGCGAACCTTCGGCCCGCAGATCGGCTGGATCAACGGCTGGGCGATCTTCCTCGCCGACGTGATCGTGATGGCGTCGCTGGCCGAAATCGCCAGCAACTACACGTTCCTGCTGTTCGATTCGCACGCGCACCCGTCGACCTTCTGGCTGATCGTCGGCTGCGTGATCTGGATCGCGGTGATGACCTGGATCTGCTATCGCGGCATCGAGCTGTCGGCACGGATCCAGACGTTCCTGCTAAGCCTCGAGATCTTCACGCTGGCCCTGTTCGTGGTCGTGGCGCTGATCAAGGTCTACGCGAATAACCCCGTCCACTCGCTGCACGTCTCGGCGTCGTGGTTCAACCCGTTCGACCTCGGCTGGAACTCGCTAATCGCCGGGGTGCTGCTGGGGATCTTCATCTACTGGGGATGGGACTCGGGCGTCGCCGTCAACGAGGAGTCGCGCGACCGCCACCGGGCGCCCGGCAAGGCCGCGGTCGTCTCAACCGTGATCCTGCTGCTGATCTACGTGTTGGTCGGAGCCGCAGCGCAGGCGTACCACGGGACGGCCTTCCTGTCCGGCAACTCGGCCGACGTCCTCAACGCGCTCGGTAGCCAGGTGTTCGGGTCGCCGCTCGACAAGCTGCTGATCATCTGCGTGCTCACCTCCGCGTCCGCCTCGACGCAGACGACGATCCTTCCGACCGCGCGCACGACGCTGTCGATGGCGCGCTGGGGGGCGATCCCGAAGAAATTCGGCACCGTCCATCCTCGCTTTCAGACGCCCAGCTTCTCGACCCTGATGATGGGCGGGCTGTCGATCGTCTGGACGGTCGCGCTGCTGGCGTTCAACCCCAACCAGGACGTGCTCGGCGACACGATCTCGGCGCTTGGGTTCTCGGTCTGCTTCTACTACGGCTTCACCGGGCTCGCGTGCCCGTTCTACTTCCGCAAGGACCTGACCAAGAGCGCGCGCAACTTCTTCCTCGCCGGGCTGATCCCGTTCGTCGGCGGCGTGATGATGATCTACGTCGGGATCAAGGCCTTCAGCTACTACAACACGGCGGGCAACAACTACTCGCACGCGCTGGCCGGGATCCAGACGCCGATCCTCGTCGGCATCGGCGGCCTGATCGTGGGTGTCGTGCTGATGTTCGCGTCGTGGCCGTTCTTCAAGGGCTTCTTCAGTCGCAGTTGGCTGGAGAGCGCAGACCCGTCGGTCCTCGTGCTCGACGCCGAGCACGCCGCCCAGAAGCCGTTGCCGGGCGAGCCGCCGGATTGACCCGCGCATAGCGCTCGATGGACGAGCTGCAACGCGCGCTCGAGCTCGACCGCCGAGTGGCACTGCGCGCCGGCCAGCGGACGATCGAGATCCCGGAGGGCTGGGTCGTGCTGCACGATCAGCTCCCGAGGGTCCACATGCTCAACATGCTGGTCCTTGCCGCACCGCTTCCGGCCGAGCTCGACGCCGCGGCGTTCACGTCGCTTGCCGACCGATGGCTTGGCCATCTCGCCCATCGCTTCGTACGAATTGATGACCAGCCCGGCGCGGCGCGACTGACATCGAAGCTGGTGGCCACCGGCTGGCAGCGCCAGCGGACCGTGTTCATGGTCCTGCGCACAGACCCGCGCGCGGCGCTCGTCGACCCCCGCGCGCGCGTGATCTCCGAAGCCGAGCTCGACGGCTTGATGCTGGCCAATTTCGAGCATTACGACTACGGGACTGACGCTTCGCCTGAGCTCCTGCGCCAGCTGGTGCAAGCGCAGACCGCGATGCGTGGCGCGACCCAGGCGCTGCGATTCGGCGCCGGCGACGACGGCGGCCTGCAGTCGATGACGACCCTGTTCATGGACCCCGACGTCGCCGGCGCGCGGGTGGCGATGGTCGAGCAGGTGGCGACGCTTCCCGACTACCGCGAGCGGGGGCTGGCACGGGCCGCCGTCTCGGCCGCGGTGGCGGCCGCGGGCGAGTGGGGTGCGGAGCTGATCACGGTGCCGGCGGACGCCGACGACTGGCCGCAGCTGCTGTACGCAAAGCTGGGCTTCGAGCCGATCGGAATCCAGGTCTCGTTCACGCTGCGCGAGCCGGCCGGCACAGGCGCCACGTGCGAGACTGCCCCGTGATGTCCAAGGATGCCGCTCCGGAGCTCAAGGACTCGATCCTCGACACGATCGGCGCCACGCCGGTCGTCAGGCTTTCGCGAATCGCCGCCGGTGTCCGCCCCCAGGTGGTGGCGAAGCTCGAGTCGTTCAATCCCGGCGGGTCGATCAAGGACCGGATCGCGGTCTCGCTGATCGAGGCCGCCGAGCGCGACGGCAAGCTGCGGGCCGGCGGCACGATCGTCGAGCCGACCTCGGGCAACACTGGCACCGGGCTGGCGATCGTGGCGCGGCTCAAAGGCTATCGCGTGATCGCCGTGATGCCCGACAAGATGTCGCGCGAGAAGATTGATCTGCTGCGCGCGTACGGCGCCGAGGTCGTCGTCGCGCCGACCGACGTGCCGCCCGAGTCGCCGCAGTCCTACTACCGGGTCGCCGACCGGCTGACCGAGGAGATCCCCGGCGCGTTTCAGCCCAACCAGTACGTCAACCCGGCCAACCCACGCACGCATTATGAGTCCACCGGTCCAGAGCTGTGGGAACAGCTAGGTGACTCGATCACGCACCTCGTAGTCGGGGTCGGCACCGGCGGCACGATCACCGGCACGGCGCGCTTCCTGCGCGAGCGCAAGCCCGGGCTGGTCGTGGTCGGGGCCGACCCGGAGGGCTCCATCTACTCGGGCGGCGCGGAGAACGTGCGGCCGTACCTGGTCGAGGGGGTCGGCGAGGACTTCTGGCCGCAGACCTTCGATCCCTCGGTGGTGGACCGCTGGGTGGTCGTCTCTGACCGCGACGCGTTCCTGACCACGCGCCGGCTGGCGCAGATGGAGGCGATCCTGGCGGGCGGGTCAGGTGGGCTGGCGGTGCACGCCGCGCTCGAGATCGCCGCCGAGGTCGATGACGGCGATGCGGTGATTGTGGTCGTGATCCCCGATGGCGGCCGCTCCTATCTGTCGAAGATCTACTCCGACGGCTGGATGCGGCAGTACGGCTTCCTCGAGCGTGGCGCCGACCTGACCGTCGGCGACGTGCTGCGCCGCAAACAGGAGGCCGGCGAGATCCCGCCGCTGGTGACGGTCGAGCCCCATTTCCCGGTCCGCCAGGCGGTCGCGCTGCTGCACGAGCACCGCGTCTCGCAGCTCCCCGTGGTGAGCGCCAATGACCCGTCGACGATCGTCGGTGCGATCGGCGAGCGCGGCCTGCTGCGTCACGCGGCCGAGGACCCCGCGCTGCTGGACGCGCAGATCGTCGACGTGATGGAGCCTCCGTTCGCCGCCGTGTCGAGCCAGGATCCGGTGCGTGAGGCGGTCGAGCTGCTGGTCGGCGATCAGCAGGCGCTGCTGGTGACCGACCACGGCCGCGCCACCGGGCTCGTGACCCGCACCGACCTGCTGGAAGCGCTCGCGACGTGAGCGACTCCGAACCGTCGCGCGACGCGTTCGCGACTCGCGCGGTCCACGCCGGGCTGACCCCGGACCCGTCGTTCGGCTCCGTGATCCCGGCGATCCACCAGACGTCGACCTACGCCCAGCGGCGCCCCGGGGAGTTTGTAGAGGACTACGACTACGCCCGCTCGGCCAATCCCACACGCGCGGCGCTGGAGCGGGCGCTCGGCGAGCTCGAGGGCGGTCAGGGGGTCGCGTTCGCGTCCGGTCTGGCTGCCGAGCACGCGCTGATCAACGTCGTCTGCGAGGCCGGATCGCACATCGTGCTGCCGGGCGACCTGTACGGCGGCACGTTCAGGCTCGTCGACAAGGTGATGACGCGCTGGGGGCTTCGCTACGACCTCGTCGACCAGACCGACCTCGCGGCGCTCGAGCGCGCGGTCACGGGCGACACAAAGCTGATCTGGGTCGAGAGCCCGACCAATCCGCTGCTGAACGTGGTCGACATCGAGGGGGTCGTTGCCAGACGTCGCGGGGCACTGGTCGCGGTCGACAACACGTTCGCGACGCCGGCCAACCAGCGGCCGCTCGAGCGCGGCGCCGACGTGGTCGTGCACTCGACGACGAAGTACCTCGGCGGCCATTCGGACGTCGTCGGCGGTGCCGTGATCACGCGCCGAGCTGAGCTCTACGAGGGGCTGCGGTTCGTCCAGAACGCGGTCGGTGCGGTGCCGGGGCCGCTCGACTGCTTTCTCGTCCACCGCGGCCTGCGCACGCTGCACCTGCGGATGGAGGCGCACGCACGGAGCGCCGAGGCGGTCGTCGACCTGCTGCGTTCGACGCCCGAGGCGCAGGATGTCCGCTGGCCTGGATTCAGCGGCATGGTCAGCTTCCGCCACCCGCGCGCGACCGAGCTCGCAGCCCGGACGCGCCTGTTCACGCTCGCCGAGTCGCTGGGCGGCGTCGAGTCGCTGATCGAGGTCCCGCAGGCAATGACCCACCAGTCGGTCGAGGGCTCGGACGCCGCCGTCTCCCCGGATCTGGTGCGGCTCAGCTGCGGGGTCGAGGATCCCAGCGACCTGGTCGAGGATCTGCGCCAGGCGCTCGCCCGAACGCGGAGCGCGCCCCGGCGCTGACCTGACAGCGGTGTAGCCTCGGCTGTTAGATGCAGCAGGCCGCCGCAGCCGAAACGATTCCCGACAGTCAGTTGCCGGGGCCGTATCCGGTCGGCTCCTACGCCGCCCAGCTGAAGCTGCGGCTGCAGAACTTCGCGCGCGTGCAACTGGTCGGCGAGGTGTGGGGCTTTCGCGCGGCCCGGGCGCGCGTCTACTTCGAGCTGCGCGACTCGCGCGGGGCACTGCCATGTTCGATGTGGCGACCCGACTTCGACCAGCTCGGGGTGCACCTGGGCGACGGCCTGCGGGTCGTGATCGGCGGCGGTTGTGACTACTATCCGGGCACCGCGACCTCGTCGCCGTCGTTCAGCTTCGCGGTCACGGAGATGCGACTCGAGGGCGAGGGCGACCTGCTCGTGCAGCTGCAGCGGTTGCGGCGCCGGCTGCATGAGGAGGGGCTGTTCGAGCACCAGAAGCGGCTCTTACTGCCACGCCTGCCGCGGACGATCGGGGTCGTCACGGGCGAGCAGGGCAAGGCCCGCGACGACGTGCTCGCGGGGCTGCGACGCCGCGGTTGGGGCGGGCGCCTGGTATGGGCGTTCGCGCCCGTCCAGGATCGCCACGCCGCGCCCCGGATCGCGGCCGCGCTGCGCGAGCTCGCGGCGATCGAGGAGGTCGAGGTGGTGATCGTCGCGCGCGGCGGCGGCTCGCTCGCCGACCTGTTCGCGTTCTGCGACGAGGGGCTGTGCCGGACGGTCGCGCTGTTGCGGGTCCCGGTGATCTCGTCGGTCGGGCACCACACTGACACGACACTGATCGACGACGTCGCGGCGGTCAGCTGCTCGACGCCGACCCACGCCGCCGAGGCGGCGGTCGCGATCGATTGTCGGGCCGCGCGCACCGAGCTGACTGCGAACTCTCGACGGCTGCGCGACCACGGCCGGCGCGCGGTGCTGAGCAGAGCGCGGTCGCTCGCCCAGTTGGCGCGCGCCCCCGGCCAGCACGTGGCTCGCAACCGCCGCGCGCTGCATCAGCTGCTGCGCGAGCTGCGCGCGAGCGCTCGGCGGGCAGTGGCGCGCGGAGACGAGCGACACGCCGTTCACACGACCGTTCTGCGCCGCGCGGCCGAGCGCGGGCAGGGGGCCGAGCGGGCGCGACGGGGCCGCGAGCTCGAGCGCCTCACGCTGGCGCTTGCCGCTCACGACCCGCAACGGACGATGGCGCGCGGTTACGCCCTGGTGACCGACGCGGACGGCAATCCGCTCGCGTCGGCCGCGGCGGCGCGCGATGCGGAGCAGCTCGAATTGGGATTCCACGACGGCCGGGTGCCCGCACGAGTGCAGGAGCGATGAGCGAGACGCGCACTTACGAGTCGGCCGTCGCCCGGATCGAGGAGATCATCCGTCGCCTGGACTCGGGCGGCGCCGGGCTGCGCGAGACGCTCGACCTCGTCGCCGAGGGCCGCGAGCTCGTGGAGTACTGTGCCGCCGAGCTGGCCGCGGTCAGCAAGGGGCTCGACGAGCTAAGACTGGAGGAGCTTGTGACCCGGCTGGAAGGAGCTGAGGCGCGCCAATGAGCACCTTTGACCTACTGGCCGAGCTGCCGCTGCGAGTCGAGGGGTACGAGCTCGAGGGCCTGCGGGCCAAGGTCTCGAGCGACTTCGAACGCCTTTCCACCGTCGTCCATCTCCGCGGCGACGGAGCCGAGGGCGTCGGCGAGGACGTCGTCTACGACGCCGAGGACCACGTCGCGTTCCAGCAGGCGGGGCCGGTGCTCGACCTCAACGGCAGCTACATGCTCGCGGAGTTCTGCGAGCTGATCGACGGCCTCGACCTGTTCCCCGTTGAGCCCCAGCGCGACGTCTCGCGCCTGTATCGCCGCTGGACGTTCCACAGCGCCGCGCTCGACCTCGCACTGCGCCAGGCGGGCATCCCGCTGCACGAGGCGCTGCGGCTCCCGCCCCAGCCGCTGACGTTCGTGGTCTCGCTGCGACTCGGCGAGCCGGCGACGCTCGAGCCGCTCGAGCGCCGGCTGAAGGATTACCCGACGCTGCGCTTCAAGCTCGACGCGACGAGCTCGTGGACGCCGGAGCTGATCGAAGGGCTGGTCGCGACCGGGGCGGTCGACTCGATCGACTTCAAGGCGCTGTATCACGGCACGATCGTCGACCAGGCACCCGATCCGCTGCTCTACCGGCGAGTGGTCGAAGCCTTTCCGACCGCCTGGCTCGAGGATCCCGACGTGGTCACGCCGGAGACCGCCGCCGCGCTCGAGCAGGTCCACGGCCGGATCACGTGGGACGCCCCGATTCACTCGATCGACGACATCGAGGCGCTCCCGTTCGCGCCCCGGATGGTCAACATCAAGCCGTCGCGGATCGGCGGCCTGCGCAAGCTGTGCGGCACCTACGACTACTGCGTCGACCGCGGTATCGGTGCCTACGGGGGCGGCCAGTTCGAGCTCGGTCCGGGTCGCGGCCAGGCTCAGTACCTCGCGTCGCTGTTTCACCCCGGCACGCCGAACGACCTCGCTCCGGTCGGCTTCAACGAACCACACCCGCGACCGGGGCTGCCGTCCAGCCCGTTGTCGCCGGCGCCCGAGACGATCGGTTTTCGCTGGGCCGCGGTCTGACCTGAGCGCTAGCCGAGGTCGAGCAGCAGCTTGCCCTCGACTGTGCGCAGCTTCAGGCGCTCGAACGCCTCGTTGACGTCCTCGAGCGCCAGCACACTGTCGATCCGCACCCGGAGCGAGCCGTCCGCCAGCGCCTGGAGTGCCTCCTCGAGCGCGGGGCGGAGCTCCTCCGGCCGCAGCAGCATGCCGCCGAAGCCGAGCAGGCTGATCATCTTGCGATATAGCTGCCCCATGTCGAAGCTGACCTCGGCGCTGGCCGAGACTCCGAACGACACGATCCGTCCGCGCGTTGCCGTGGCGGCCACAACGGGCGCGACGAAGCCACCCCCGAGCGGGTCGAACACGACCGTCGGCTCGAGCTCGGCGATCTGATTGCCGAGCTCATCCGGTCCGGCGACGATCGCCCGCTCGGCGCCCTGCTCGATTATCGCCGCCGCCTTGTGCTCGGATCCGGTCTGTCCCCAGACCGTCGCGCCGGCGGCGTGGGCGAGCGACACGATCATGCTGCCAACGCCGCCCGAGGCGCCCAGCACCAGCACCCGGTCATCGGCGGTCACGCCGGCAAGTTGGCGCACGACCTCGATCGCGGTCATCCCGGCGACGCCCATCGCCGCCGCGTCGCGGAATTCGACGCCGTCGGGCAGCGGCGTCAGCGCCTGCTGTGGCACGACCGCGGCCTGCGCCCACACACCGTCGCGCGCCGCGCCGAGCCCCGCGCCGGCGACGAGCACCTCGCGACCGTCGGCGATCCCGGCCGCCTCGAAGCCGAGCGTCCGCGGCAGCGGACCGCCGGGATTCACGAATCCCGCGGCGATGCGGGCGTCGATCGGGTTGACGCCGCCGAACCGGAGCTCGACGCGCACCTCGTCTCCAGACGGGTCCGGCAGCTCCACGGGCTCAACTACCAGCGGCTCGCTGTGATCGTGGAGGCGGGCGGCGAGGACGGCGTCGGCCATGCAGAGTGCGGTTTTAGCAGAGCAGCAGCGGAGATAATCGTCGTCATGAACTCGAACTCAGAACTGAATGGAACCGTCGCGCTGGTCACCGGCGCTTCGAGTGGCATCGGCGAGGCGACGGCGCTGTCGCTCGCGCAGCGCGGCGCCGCCGTCGCACTCGCGGCCCGACGGCGCGACCGCCTCGAGGAGTTGGCTGAGCGAATCTCCCACGCAGGCGGGAAGGCGGTGGCGATCGAGGCCGACATCACTTCGGCCGACGAGGCCCGGGCGCTGATCGAGCGCACCGTGTCAGAGCTCGGACGGCTCGACACGCTGGTCAACAACGCCGGCATGATGCTGCTGGGACCGGTCGTCGACGCGCCGCTCGAGGAGTGGGAGCAGATGGTCGCGATCAACGTCCGCGGCCTGCTCTACTGCGCCCACGCGGCGCTGCCGCACCTGCTCCGCGCAGCCGCGGACGGCCCGCGACGGGTCGCCGACATGGTCAACGTCAGCTCGGTCGCCGGGCGCATCGCGCGCAGCGGCAGCGGCGTCTACAACCTCACCAAGCACGGCGTCGGGGCGTTCAGCGAGGCGCTGAGACAGGAGGTCACCGGCCGCCACGTGCGGGTGTCGCTGATCGAGCCGGGCGCGGTCGCCACCGAGCTGCAGAGCCACAACCGCCCCCAGATCCGCGACCAGATCGAGCAGCGCTTCGAGGGCGTCGACATCCTGCAGGCGACCGACATCGCAGACGCGATCACATACGTGGTCACCAGGCCGGCACAGGTGGCGATCAACGAGATCCTGATCCGGCCCACGGACCAGGACGGCTAACAGAAAGGGGGGGCGGCTTGCGCCGCCCCCCCTTGAGGGTTACCCGGCCGGTCTGTTGGTCAGTACCTACCGCGCTGTCCAGAGCATTGGTTGCGGATCACCGGGCCCTCGAACTCGGAATACCCGAGCGTCGCGACCTGATCGGTGCCGTACTGCGCATCCTGCCCATAGTCGTTGACGCCGAAGCCCGAGCTCACGTTTCCGAACTCGAGCGTGCATCCATGCGGCGACGTCACCCGCGACCAGTAGGGGTAGAAATGCCCCGGCCCAGCCGGCGGGACGGTACACCCGCTTGTCGATGTCGGCGTGCCAGGGCACGTCGACTCACTGAGCGCGAGGTCGGTTTGGATGAAGAACTGCTGGTATGGAGCGCCAACGCTCGTCGGCAGCTGTTCGACGAAGCTGCCCGGGAGCTTGTGGGTGGGATTCGGACCGACCGGCCACTCGGCGTAGTACGGCGTCCCGTCAAAGTCAAGGTCACCGTTCTGGAGGTAGTTGTCCTGGCAGCCAGTCGTCACATCCGGATCCGTGGAGGTTCCCGGCCCGTCAAATCCCGGGTGGGTGTCCCCCGCGTAATAGCAGAGGCCGTCACCGGTCTCGGCACCCTCTGCGCCGCCCGCGGTCTCGTAAGGGCCGTTGCACTCGTTGTAGGTCGCACCAGTGTCCGCGGGATCGAACGGGTTGGGGGTCAGCGAGTCGCTCAGGGACGAGCATGGTTCCCAGTGACCGGTCTCGTACTCGGTGCTGATGTTCGTCGCCAGCGCCGCCCACGGGACGATGTTGGCCTTCGCGGCCGTGTTGTACTCGGGCTCGAAGTTGAACGGCGTCGTCGAGCAATTGCTCATCGACGTGTTGGCAAAGCCGTTTTTCGCCGACGCCTGCATCCAGCCGGTCTGACCGGTCGTCAGGTCGTCGACGTAGACCTCGAAGGCTCTACCACCACCTCCCGGTATCGGGGCGTCCCACATGTGAAACCTGATCGTGTCGCCCGGATTCATCAGCAGCGTCTGGGAGTTCGGGGTCTCGCTGGCCACGTCGATCTCGTTTGGCGCTGCCGGCCCCGTCGGCACCCCGTCTCTCTGGATGAAGCCAAAGTTGACCGGCTCCTCGCAGTTGCCATTGCACTGGGCGAAGCCCTCGGTGCACTCGAGGCTGTCGATCGTCAGCGCGGCACACCAGTGGGTGTCGTCACAGCCGCTCGAGTCGACAAACGGAGGCAAGCCCGGCGGATACAGCTGGAACTCCATGAACGTCGAGCCGCCACCATTACTGGTGCTGCTCGGCGCGTTTGAGTCGCTTTCCGGCGTGCACGGGGCTTGCGGGTACGAGTTCGGGTCACACAGCGCCATCGAGAACCACGGCGCCGGCGAAAGCTCGAACCAATGCGCAACGTCGTGGCCCGGATTCCGATCGGTCGGTGCAGCCGACGGGTCGCGCGGAATGGTGTCCGTCCAGGTGACATTGTTGCCCGAGCCGTGCTGGTGCGACAGGAACGTCATGTCGGGCTCGTCGTGGCCGATGTACTCGTTGTTGTCGTAGAAACGGCCATCCCACGTGTTCTGGTTCCACTCGTTGTTGAAGCCGCGAATGTCCGTACACGCCAGGGGCGCGTGGACCGCGGTTCCGAGCGGACTCTGGCCGTTGCAGTCCAGCTCGGCGGCGCTCTTTGCCGACGCCGCTCCGGGGAGCACGACCAGCACGCTGGCGACTGCGAACAGCGCTGCGAGCAGCAGGCGAACCCCGCGTCTAGATCTGGACCGGTCACCTCCCGTAACCATCTCCACCTCCATTTGGCGCCGCGTGTTTTGGGGCTTTATGCGAAGCAGACTTGGCGACGCGGCGCGACGCTATCACCGGCCGATACGCCAAATCAAGGACGAACCGCGCGTCACGCCACTGAACTCTCACGTACTGTAAGCAGCCGGACAGGCCGCCGCACCAGGACGCTGTGCCGCGCCCACGAACTCAGGAGACGACTTGCAAGAGAGACTCGCAATCGCGGGTGCCGGCACGATCGCGTGCGGCCTCGCAGCAACCGCCGCGCGGCACGGTGAGGTCGTGCTCTGGGCGCGGTCCGACAGCTCCGCGGAGCGGGCCGCCAAATCGGTCCTCAAACAGTGCGAGAAGCTGGGCGACCCCGGCGCGGCAAAGCACGTGACGATCGCGACCGACCAGGCCGCGCTGCACGGGGCGACGTTCATCGTCGAGGCGGTCGTCGAGGACCCCGACCACAAGTCCGAGCTGCTGGCCGAGCTGGGCGCGGCGTCTGATCCAGGTGCGATCCTCGCGACGACCACCTCGTCGCTCTCGATCGCCGCGCTGGCCCAGGCGAGCGGGCGCCTGGACAGGTTCGTCGGCCTGCACGTCTTCAACCCGGTGCCGCGGATGGAACTGGTGGAGCTCGCATTCCCGCCCCAGGCCTCGGACGAGGTCCGCAGCCGTGCCCGGGCGCTGTGCGAAGCGCTGGGCAAGACGCCGGTCGAGGTCCCGGACACGCCCGGCTTCGTCGTCAACCGGCTGCTGTTCCCCTACCTGTTCGACGCGGTCGAGTTCGTGTCCGAAACCGGCATCGACCCCGCCGACGTCGACCGCTGCATGATGCTCGGCGCCGGCCTCCCGATGGGGCCGCTGGCGCTGCTGGATTTCGTCGGCCTCGACGTCGCGCAGGCGATCGGCGAGACGATCGGGATGGCGGTCCCGGCCCGGCTGCAGGAGCTGGTCGCCGACGGGGCGCTGGGGCGAAAGTCGCGGCGCGGGTTCTACACCTACGAATGAGCTGCAGGGCGCTTCTTCACCTGCGACTAACTTTTTAGGGCTCGTTCATCTGCGGAGCCCAAGATTCCACACGCGACGTACCTCATAGCAGCACCTCCTCCCCAGAAGCACGAGACCGGCCCGTCCCCAGCGGGCCGGTTTCTTTTTGGCTGCTTACAGCCGTGAGACGACGAAGCCGGCCCGTCGGGGCCGGCTTCGGGTCTCTCCTCTCAACCACCGGATGGTCTGTGATGCAGCGATCGCGAGCCAGCCGGTTGTCGCGCTGGCGTAAATGTAACGAATGATGCGAGGGCCTGCTGAGCGCGTGCGCAGCCGCGCACCGGCTTAGTCGGCGCCGGTCTGCGTCGGAGCGGTCTCAGCCGGGGTCTTGCGGCGCCGGATCCTGACCGCCTCGATCCGGTTCTCGCGCACCGACTCAACGCGGATCGAGTAGCCGTCGGCCGCGACCTGGTCGCCGCGCTTCGGGAGCCGACCGAGCTCGGCGAACACGAACCCGCCGACCGAGTTGTAGGCATCGGTGTCGACCGGCAGGTGCAGGCCGTAGTCCTCGAGATCGGTGACCGCGACGTGGCCGCGGACGAACCAGTCGCCGTTGGCGAGCCGACGGACGGCGCCGCCCGCCGGGTCCGTCTCGTCGTCGATCTCGCCGACCACCTCCTCGATGATGTCCTCGATCGTCACGATCCCGGCCGTACGGCCGTACTCGTCGATCACGATCGCGAGCTCGGTCCGCTCGCGCTGGAGGTCCGCGAGCAGGTCGTCGAGCGGCTTTGTCTCGGGCACCAGCGGCGCCGCCCGCACGAGCCGCCCGAAGTGCGCCTCATACCCATCCGACATCATCAGCTTGACCAGCTGGTTGACGTGCACGATGCCCTTGACCCGGTCCTGGTTTTCGTCCTCGGTGACGACCAGGCGCGAGTGACCGGTCGAGACGCACAGGCGCAGCGCGTCCTGGACGTTCTGCGACAGATCGACCGTCACGACCGCCGGAATCGGCGTCATCACCTGGCGCGCCTCCTGCTCGTGGAGGTGAAAGACGCCGGTCAGCATGTTCGCCTCGCCGACGTCGAGGCTGCCGCCCGAGCGCGACTCGGCGATGATCCGCTTGAGCTCATCCGGCGTGCCGCCGTCGGGCTCTGCGTCGGGATCGGTGCCGATCGCCCGCAGCAGCGATTCCGAGGCCGAGTTGAGGACCAAGATCAGCGGGTGGAACAGGACCCGGAAGAAGCGCAGCGGCCGCGCGATCCGCCGTGCGAGATCCTCGGCGTGCTGGATTGTGTACAGCTTCGGCGCGATCTCGCCGATGACGCTCTGCGTCACCGTGATCAGCAGGTAGGCGATCACCACCGACACGGCGACCGCGGCCGCGTGCCCCAGAGCGCCCCCCAGCAGCGGCTCGAGCACGTGCGCGAGCGCGGGCTCGCCGAGCGCGCCGATACCGATCGACGCCATCGTGATCCCGACCTGGCAGGCCGCGATGTAGTCGCCGATGTTGTCGAGCTCCGACAGCGCCAGCCGCGCCCCACGCTGGCCCTCGTCGGCCATCGCCTGCAACCGTGCGCGGCGCGATCGGACGAGCGAGTACTCGGCGATCACGAAGAACGCGTTCACCAGGACCAGCACGCCGGTCAGGATGATCAGCAGGGCCTTCACAGGCGGGGCCGCGCGGGCCACGCCACCGTCCTGGTGGAAGCGCCCCGGATCCGCACGTTCTTACTTCGGGATGGGTCGTCGTCGTTCATGCAGCGACGCGTCGAACGGTAGCAGTAGCACCCCGCGGATCGTGCAGGCCGCGGGCGGGTCGTGCAGGCGTCGTGACCGGCCCGTAGGCGCGGCGTGAACAAGCCGTGAACTGACCCTCAGTCAGTCGAGTTGGTCGATACGGGCGGCCATCAGGAAGTCCATCTCGGTCAGCCCGCCGGCCGAGTGGTTGGTCAGCGACAGCTTCACCTTGTTCCAACCGTGGACGACGATGTCCGGGTGATGGTTGGCCTCCTCGGCCAACTCGGCGACCTTGTTGACGAACGCGATCGCCTCGGCAAAGTTCTCAAAGCGCCACTCGCGGACGATCTCGTCACCTTCGCGCTCCCAGGCGAGCGGGCGTAGCCTTGACCCGACCTCGTTGTCGCTCAGCAGCTCTGCCATGTCCTCTCCAATCCAGGTATCTCGCCTAGAAGCCTGCCACAGTCTCAGGTCTCGCAAACACTTCTAATGCGAATCGTCAGCCTTGTGCCATCCGCCACTGAGATGCTGTTCGAGCTCGGCCTCGGACCGGAGCTGGTGGCGGTCACGCACGAGTGCGATTTCCCGCCGGCGGCGCGCGAGCTGCCGCGAGTCACGCGCGACGTGCTCCCCAGTGGCCTCAGCGCGGCCCAGATCGACGCCGCCGTCAAGGAGCGGACGCTGGCCGGCGAGTCGATCTACGAGCTCGACGCAGACGCGCTGCACGACCTCGTGCCGGACCTGATCGTCACCCAGGCGCTGTGTTCGGTGTGCGCGGTCTCGTTCGACGATGTGCGCGCGATCGCCGCGGACATCCCCAGCCGGCCACGGGTGATCTCGCTCGACCCGCATACGGTCGGCGAGGTGCTGGGCGACGCTCGCACGCTCGCCCAGGCAACCGACCGCAAGGACGCGGCGGTCGAGCTGGTCCGCGACGCGGCGGCCCGGATCGACCGCGTCCGGGTCGCTGTCAAGGACGCGCGGCGGCCGCGCGTGGTAGCGCTGGAGTGGCTCGACCCGCCGTTCGCCGCCGGGCACTGGACGCCGCAGCTGATCGAGCTCGCCGGTGGCGAGGACGTGCTCGGGTTCCCGGGCGAGAACTCCGAGGAGCGGACGTGGGAAGAGATCGCCGCCGTGCGGCCCGACATCGTGATCGTGATGCCGTGCGGGTACGACGCGGAGATCGCCCACCGCGAGGCCGAGATGCAACGCGACGAGCTCGCGGCAGTGGGCGCGGGCGAAGTCGTCGCGGTCGATGCGTCGGCCTACTTCTCGCGGCCGGGGCCGCGGATCGTCGACGGGCTCGAGCTGCTGGCCAGCATCCTGCACCCCGATCTCGTGCCCGAATCGAGCGCGCGGGCGTTGACCGTCGAGCTCTAGGCGGGCCTAGAAGCCGATCCCGTTGGGCGCCAGGCCGTGGCTACCGGCTACCGCCAGCGCGCCCACGACGCTGATCACCGCGACCAGCGCGCAGCCGGACAGCGCCGCCCACTCCATCCTGCGCCGCTCGCCGAGCTGCACGATCAGCCAGCCACAGATCGCCCCACCCACGAGGCCGCCGAGATGACCGCCGATCGAGATCCCGCTGACGCTGAGCGTGAAGACGACGTTGATCACCAGCGTCAGTCCGAGCCCGCTCTGCCAGATCGAGATGCCGCGGTAGTGGGCGACGACGATCAGCGCCCCGAGCAGCCCGAAGCACGCGGTCGACGCCCCGACCGTCGGCGACAGCGGCTGAAACAGCAGCGCGCCGAACGACCCGGCGAGCAGCGAGACGAAGTACACGACGGTGAAGTTCAGTCGCCCGATCACCGGTTCGAGCATCGGCCCGATGATGAACAGGAACCACATGTTGAAGAGGATGTGCAGGATCCCGTCGTGCAGGAAGCCAGCCGACACCAGCCGCCAGAGCTCGTGGGTGTGATACGGGCCTTGGGCGGCAACCGCCGGCCCGTACAGCACGCCGTGGTTCCAGATCGTGCCGCCCCCGCCCCCAACGAGTGGCGCGCCCGCGGCGGTCTCGACCAGAAACACCAACACGTTGATCCCGATCAGGATCTGAGTCACGGTCACGCCGGAGCTGGCGCGCGGCGAGCGCAGCTTGCGGACCTTGGTGCGCTCGCCCGCGCATTCGGGGCAGCGCATCCCGACCGAGGTCGGGGTCATGCAATCGGGGCAGATCGGCCGTCCGCACGACGAGCACGAGACTCCTGTCTCACGCGAGGGGTGGCGGTAGCAGACGGCCATCAGTGGCTGACGGTATCAGCGGCGGTGGGCGCCCCCTGGCGGGTGCCGACGCTGTCGATATCCGCGCTAGCCGCCGCCGTGCTCGGGAAGGATTCGCCGCGCCTCGTGCGCGACGTCCTTGAGCGTCCGCTCCGCGAGGTCCAGCAGGCTCGAGGACTGCTGCTTGCGCGCCCGGTGTCGCGAGCGGACTCGCAGTGCGACGAGCGCCGAGCCGGCACCGGCCCCGACCACGATCGCCGCCGCGGGTCGCGCCCAGTTGCGCGGGTCGCGCATCGACCGCAGCTCCCAGGCCTCGAGCTCGTCCTGGGCCAGCTCGGTCAGGTTGACGAGCCTTAGCTCCAGCCGCGCGAGCAAGTCGTCGGGCGGGTCGACGGGGCTCAGCGCCTCGCGCAACAGCGCCTCGAACTCGGTCACGCTCAAGATTTGGCCTCGCTTCCGTTGGCGCTGACGATCGACTCGAGCTGCCGGATCGCGCGGTGCAGCAGGACCTTGGTCGCGCCGTCGGTTCGGCCGAGCGCGCGGGCGATCTCACGATTGCTCATGCCGAGCGCGAAACGCATGATCAATGCCTCGCGCCGGTCATCGGGCAGCTGGGCGACGCCGTCGAGGATCTGCCTGAGCTCCTCGCGTCCCTCGACCAGCGACTCGGTCGTGTGCGGCGCGGAGATGAAGCCCGCGTCCTCGATCGCCGATTCGGGCCTGCGGGACCGGTCGCGGTAGAAGTTGGCGGCCAGGTTGTGCGCGATGCGGATGAGCCACGGCCGCAGCGGCCGGCCGTTGGACTCGCGCAGCGCCCGCTCGAAATGGCGGTATGCCTGCAGGAAGGTCTGCTCAGTGAGGTCTTCGGCGTCGTGGTGATTGCCGACCCGGTAGTAGCTGTACGAGTAGACGTCACGCAGGTGCCGCCGGTAGAGCTCGGCGAAGCGGGCGTCGAGCTCCGCCTTGTCTGTTGGGATCTGTTCAACCACCACATGCGCAATCTACCCCTGCTCACGCGGCACGAATAGGTCGTGGACGTTCGGGGTGCGCCGGGTCCGTGACGGCCGCGGCCCAACGATCGGCCGCGATCCGGCCCTGCACAAGCGCCGCAAGGCTGTCGAGCGCCGGCGTCTCGAGCTGCACCGCCCGTGCAGCCTCGGCGAGCAACGGCACCGAATCGACCGCCTCGGCCGCGTGTCCGATGACCGCGTCGATCTCCTGCGGCGCAACGCCCTGCGCCAACAGCTCGCCGGCGAGTCGAGCGGGCGACGCGCTGGCGACCACGCTCGCGACCAGATCGCCCGTCCCGGCGAGGCCCGCAAATGTTTCGGGCCGCCCGCCGCGGGCGCGCGCGAGCGCGTCGACCTCGGCGAACACTTTCCCGGCCGCGGCGCCCGCGATGTTGGGCCCGGCCGCCGCCGCGGCCGCGGCCGCCAGCACGGCCGCGTTCTTCGCGCACCCGGCCAGCTCGACGCCGGTTACATCGTTGGTCGTGGTCACATCGAGCTTGGCGGCTCGGAGCGCGTCGGCGAGCTGCCGGACGAGCGCCTCGTCGATCGAGGCGAGCACCACCGAGGCGCTGTGCTCGAGCATCTCCGCGGCCTCCGCTGGACCACCCAGCACGGCGAGGGCGCGGGCATTGCAGCGCTCGGACGCGAACGCCGCGGGCAGCGTGCCGAGCGGCGGCACCAGCCCCTTGGAGACGACCACGACGCCGATCCGTCGCGAGATGGCGGGGCCGTGGGCGGCGAGCACGGCGGGCAGCGCCTTGGCCGGCACCGCCAGGCAGACGATGTCGTGGCCCTCGAGGTTCAGCTCGGCGGCGCGCAGCACCCGGATCGAACCAGGCAGCCTCACCCCCGGCAGGTAGCGTGCGTTCTCGCGTGAGCCGTTGATCGCGAGCGCCTGCTCGTGGGTGCGGCACCCGAGCTCCACCTCTAGTCCCGCGCGCGAGAGACATATCGCGAGGCTCGTGCCCCACGTCCCGGCGCCGATGATCCCGACCCGCCGTACCGGCGGCAGGCCACCGAGCCACTCCCACTGGAGCATCACGCACGGCCAGATCCTGTCCGTGACCGTCCCGGCAAGCGCCTTCGACGGTTGATCGACGATCGGGAACTGCAGCGGGCGCCCGGCCCGGATGCGGACCTTGTGGGGACGGATTCGCCACCCGCGACGAACCGCCTCGGTACCGATCACGGCGATCGGCACCACCGGCGCTCCGGTCTCGAGCGCCAGCCGGCCGACGCCGCGCCTTGGCTCACCCAGTGAACCGGGCCGGATCCGAGTCCCCTCGGGGAACATCAGCAGGATGTCGCCGCGCTCGAGGATCATCCTGGCGGTCGTGATCATGTCTCCGTCGCCGGCGCCGCGATCGACCGGGAAAGCGCCCAGCTGGACCAGGAACCAGGCGACGATCGAGTTCCTGAACAGCTCCTTCTTTGCGACGTAGTACATCGGCCGGCGCGCCATCGTCGCGATCACGAACGGATCCAGGAAGCTGCGGTGGTTGGCCGCGACGATCACCGGTCCGTGCTTGGGGATGTGCTCGCGCCCGATGCGCACGTAGCGGAAGTAGATGTGGAAGAACGGCTGGAAGATCGCCCGCACGATCGCGTACACGATCGGATTGGCGCCCCGCTCCCGCGCACGCCGGTGCAGTCGATCGTAATCCATCGCACATGGGCGTACCCAGCCGGAGCCCGACCGTTACAGTTGGGCTCCTTGAGCCCAGGCATCGACTCCACCCGGACGCTGAGAGGAGCCGCATGCGGCGCCGTCGCCGCCAGTGTCTGGGCGCTGGCGCAGCCGCTCGACAAGCTCGTGGTCCGTGGAGGCTTTGACGACGTCGAGCTGCTGGGTAAGGCCGTCACCCGCGGCGGTGGCTGGTACCCGGTCGGGTTCGCGATGCACGCCGGCAACGGAGCCCTGTTCGGCGCGGTGTACGCGAACGTCGCGCCGGCGATCCCGCTTCCGGCGCCGCTGCGTGGCCCGGTCGCGGCGCTCGTCGAGCACTTGATCTCGTGGCCGCTGACCAGCCTCTCGGACCGCGTGCACCCGGCGCGCGACGACCTGCCGAAGCTGCTGGGCAACCGCAACGCGTTCGCGCAGGCGACCTGGCGCCACCTGCTGTTCGGGCTCGTGTTGGGCGAGCTCGAGCGGCGTGTCAACGCCGAGCCGGAGCCGGTCCCGCCCGAGTCCGAGACCGACTATTCCAGCAACGGCCACGGTTCGTTCGAATACGCCGTATCCGTCGAGCCGACGCCTTAGATCCGCGTTGCGAGGTGGTTTGAGCTGCGGGCTCTGATCACGGGCGCGGCGGGGTTCGCCGGGGAGTGGTTGGTCCGGGAATGCGCCGGGGCCGGCGATCAGGTCTGGGCGGTGTCGCGCGACGGGGATGCGATCGACGGCGCGAGCGAGAACATCGCGGTCGACCTGGTTGATCTCGATGCGGTGCGCGGATCTGTCGCTTCGGCGCGCCCGGATGTCGTCTACCACCTGGCCGCGCTGAGTTCAGTCGCGAAGTCTTGGCAGGACCCCGCTCGGACACTGAGCGAGAACGTCGCCGGCGCCGTCAACGTGCTCGAGGCGGTGCGGGATGCGGCGGCCGACGCCCGCGTCGTCTGGGTGAGCACCTGCGAGGTATACGGCGTTCCTTCGCAGCTTCCGATCGGCGAGTCCGCGCCGATCGCGCCGGCGAATCCATATGCGGTCTCGAAGGCGGCCGGCGAGCTGCTGGCCGCGGTCTACTCCGAGTCACGTGGCCTCGACGTCGTGGTCGCGCGCCCGTTCAGCCATTCGGGTCCTGGACAGCTGCCGATCTTCCTGCTTTCCTCGCTCGCCCTGCAGGCCGCCGAGGGCCGGCGCGCCGGCGTCGAGCGGTTGAAGATCGTCACCGGTAACCCTGCGACGAGGCGCGATTTCACGGACGTCCGTGACGTCGTCCGCGCGTATCGGCTGCTGGCGACCGCGCCGTCGCTGCCGGATCGCGTCTACAACGTGAGCTCAGGAATATCGGTCTCGGCTGCCGAGCAGGTGGCGCTGCTGGCTGAGCTGATGGCCCCGATCCCCGTCGAGCACGAGGTCGACCCCGC
The DNA here is from genome assembly GCA_963756655.1 of uncultured Solirubrobacterales bacterium. Classification (GTDB taxonomy): domain Bacteria; phylum Actinomycetota; class Thermoleophilia; order Solirubrobacterales; family Solirubrobacteraceae; genus Palsa-465. The sequence continues at coordinate 19,512 of CAVWOQ010000016.1, read as the reverse complement.
GCGCGTGCGCGCCAGCGAGGTGATGGACCTCCGCGGCGACCATTCCAGGTTCACGGCCGCGACAGGCTGGGAGCCCGAGATCCCTCTGCGCCAGACGATGGGCGAGACGATCGCCTGGTGGGAGCGGTCTCTTTCGGCCCGCTCCGATTAGCCCGCGACGCCACCTCAGCGACATAGCTTCTTGACACCTGTTTCCTGATGGGCGCTCGATTGCGGCTCGCGCAACGGCGTAGTAGCGGTCTGTGACCGCGCGCAGCGCCTCCCGGTCAAGCGTCTCGAGCAGCTCACTGGACTCGACCAGGTCGCAAACCACGACGGTGACCCGTTTTCGGGACAGCCCGGCCATTTCGCGGGAGTGTGGGTCTGGCAGCTGATGTGGCCGTTCCAGCCGCCAGTGGCCGACCGGCGTGCGAAACTCGTCAATCGCGCCCGCCTAGCTCAATTGGTAGAGCACTTCACTTGTAATGAAGAGGTTTTCGGTTCGAGTCCGAAGGCGGGCTTGCTAGGAAAGACCCGCTCAGACGGGGTTTTCTTATGACGCTGGCACGTTCTAAGTGCCTGTTTTGGGCTTGTGGGCAACCCATTGGGCAACCCGTCCGGACACCTCGCCAAAAGATCCCCCTTTTAGGCGGATTACGGCAGGGCTGCCGAATGAAACGTCAGGTCGCCTAACGCGCTTCTTGCCAGCGGGCGACGTTCTCCTGCGTCTGGCAATCCGGACAGAGAAAGAGCCACGCAAAGCCCTGCTCGTCCTCGTGATGCAGCCAGCCCTGCCCCGCCGCCCCGTCCGGCTCGGGAGTTGGTGCTGGCGCTCTTGACAGCCTGCAGACGAAGCAGAGCTGTCCAGGTTCGTCGGTCGGCCCGAACCGTGTGTAATCCGACGGGCGGTCGACTCCAAGCTCGTTGGCGCGCTCGCCGCGGACGGTGCGAGCAAACCCACCCCCGTTGTCTTCACCCTCGACGAGATACCTTTCCCGCAGCCTGAGAAGGCAGATTCTCGTGGCGTCCTCGGTGAGGTCTGCCTGCTCGCTCACTTCGGCCAACGTCGGCCATTGGCCGCGCTCCATATTCATCGGCAGAACTGCGAGCACCCGACGATCTAACTCGGTCATCGCGAGTTCGTCGGTCTGGTACTCAAAGCGGCGCGCTGGAGGCTCTCTATCAGCCACGTTCCCGGCTCATGATGACTGGTCGGCGTAGAGCCCACAACCGGCCATCGCCGCCCCTAGCGCGCTCCCTCCAAGGTTCTCGCCCACCGTGAAGGCTTGCCCTCCTCCTACCTGCGCGGCGTCGAGCGCGTCCACCGCATAGCTCGGCATGATCGCCGCGGCCCGCAGGTTGGTCTCCCAGCACACACAAGCCTCGGGAGTGCTCCCCTGTCCGGGTGAGGGTCCAGCCACGCAGTCGGCCTGGAAGTCGTTCCAGGCTGGCGAGAGCGCCGCGACTGGCGCTCGTATGGAGGCGTGCGCCGCGCTCCCGCCGCTCATCAAGAGCACGATGCTGATTAGTCCCGCGGTGGCGAGGATCGTCCACGCGAGCGGCTTGTGGGCCTTGGGGATGTACCGGATCGCTCCTCCGCCGGCGGGACTCACGACGTTCATCCTAAGCCGGGAGTCGTGCTCGCGCAGAGCATCACGAGCCCTGCCCCAACCGGGCGACTCCATCTGGCGAGGGCCGTGCGGGCCGTCGAACGTGTCGCTTCAGCAACCCACGCCGAAGGCAGTGCGCCCGGGTGCCGCGCACTCAATCCGCGAGCCCGGCTTGCGGCTCGATCGGACCGCAAATATGTAGCCCTTGGCGACCCACCCGGGTTTCAGGATCTCGACGGTGATCCCCGAGCCGACCAGCAGACGGCGATCGCCGAACCGAGACGTGAGATTGATCGTGCCGGGGGTACCGCAGCGATGGTGGCTTTTCTTCCCGCACCGCCTCGTCGGACTGACGGCGATCTTCCGTTGGGCGAATGGACAGCCCCCGCCGTGGCACTTTAGGACGACGGTTACGCCCGGAGAGAGTCCGTTCACGATCAGCTGCTGCACCAGGGTGTATGAAGGCGTGTAGTAGAACTGCCAATCCAGCGTGGCGGCAATCGTCCCCAGCGGCTGCACCCCGATCGCGGTTGAGGTGGAGCTAGAGGCGTTGAAGCTGGCGTCCCCGCCGTAGGACGCAGTGATCGTGTGACGGCCTGTCGTCGGGTATCGAACCGTGCAGGTGGCTGTTGAGGAGCTGCTGACCGGCTGGCTGGTGCATGACCTGATCACCCGCCCGCCGTCCGCGAACGTGACATCGCCGGTCGGCGTCAGCGGCCCCGCGTCGGTTGGTGCGACGAGCGCCTTGTACGTCACCGGCCCGTCGACGTTCGGAGTCAAATCGGGAGTCGTCACCGTGGTCGAGGTGGAGTCCTTGTCGATCGAGAACGCTGCGGGCTGGCTGGCCGACCCCAGCAAGAGCGACCCAGGGGTAGGATTGAACACGGCGGTGAGGCGCGCCGGCGACGACGGGGCCTCAAACGAGGTGGCGCACGTGACCGTGACCGACGGGGTCGATTGCGACGGAATCGGAACCGCTGCGCACCCATTGATCGGAGCGCCGCCGTCCTGGAACTCGATGGTGCCTGATGGCGGCACCACAATCCCCGCGACTGACGTGACGGTGCCGATTAATGTCACGCCCTGATTCGTCACCAGGGTGTTCGTGCTCGTCAGCGGAGCGTTGCTCCCCACTGTTAGCGACGTGGTGCTCGGCGCCAGCTGCGTCAGCGTGGCGGCGGAAACCGTGGTTCCATCGACGGCGACGACCGCTACGTGCTCCGGAATGTTTGAGCCTGTGAGGGTAGAAGCGTAGGTTCCGTTGGTCGCCGTGATAGCCGGGGAAGGGCTGAACTTAATGCCTGAGTCCGCGGGCGCTGACAAGAAAACCATCTCTCCAGGGAGCCCGTCCGGCACGGCGCCCGTTACGGTGGCCTGCGAGACCCCATCGGCAACGATCGACGCTGGTGAAAGCTGAACCGTCAGGTTCGCCGCTTCCGCCACACCGACGCCACCCACGAACATCGCAAGCAGCGTGAACGTGCTTGCGATGACCACACGGCCCCCCGCGACTAAAATCGTCTTCCTACCCCACGGGCCGATGCGTCTCAAGAACCATAGCCCCAGCAAGAGGCGGTCAGAGTAGCGTCCCAGTAGATCTCCGCACAAGCGCTGGTTTAAGCCGGGGCGATTCTTGCAAGTTACCGAGCGCACGGATTACGACCCCACTCGCTGGTCGAGCGTTGCCGAATTCGGCGTCGAGCCGAAGGATCTCAAACCCCTCGACCCCGCAGCGCCTGGCGGCGCTCGTGCTCGACGCCTGCGCCCTATCTCAAACAGCATCCGCGCCTCCACCACGAGGTGTCGCGCGCTTGAGGCGCCTCGGCGCTGTGGTGCGGGAGCGGTCAGGGTCGAAGCTAGCCGGCGTCGTGCTCGCGCAGAGCATCACGAACCGCGCCCGAACCGGGTGACTCCACCTCGCGTGCGGGCTCGCGAGCGGCAACCCGACGCGGCGCGGCATTCGCCGCGAGCGAATCCACGAGCGCCTGAGTCGCCTGCGTCAGCCGCTCCAGGACACCGACAAGCTCCACCCGGTCGGCTGACTCGAGCGTCGCTGTCGTCTCAGCCATCGCCGCCCCGAACGTCGCCCACGCCGTCACGCTGCCCTCGTCAACCGCCTCAGCCGGTCGCAACTCGGCGTCCCGGCGCTCGGTAGAGCCGGCGGCGATGAACGCGTCCAGGTCTGACTGGCGAACCCGCACACGCCTTTTGCGATTAGGCCTCGCTTCTGGTTCCGGCGAAGCCGAACTCTTGGTGGTCATACAGCGTGCCGATGACCGGGCGTCGCATAGCGCTGTGATGACCCGCTCAGGTCGCGCAGGCTCCGGGCTTGCCCGCCGTTCGCGCCCAGATGGCGTGCGCGGCGGCGACTACCGGGAGCTTGTTGTCGCGAGTGGTTAGGTCGTCTCCGACGAGCATCAGACACCTGCCCTCGGTGAACAGGACGTTGGCGTCGGCATACGGGAAGACCCAACCCTCGGCGCTGGGGATACCGGGGACGGTGAAGCGCGTCGTCGTCGCTGGTGCGCCCGGCCCGTGGGCGAACGCCTTTAGCTCCGCCGCCTTCTCTCGCGCCGCGGCGGAGGCCGAACCCAGCTCCATCGCCCATGAGACGCCCTGACCCGTCTGGACGCTGATCACGTTGCGGAAGCCCTCCTGGGCCAGACGCTTGTCCTCCACGGCGGCGTTGGGAACGCCCTTGGAGGTCCACTGCCCGGCGGTCACGTAGGCAGTAGCCCTGCCTGTCGGCTGCATCCCCGTCTCCTCATGCCCCCGGACCAAGTAGGCGCTCAGGGGCAGCTTCGGCGTGCTGCTCTTCGATGCGCTTCCGGATGTGCTGCTCTGCGATGCGCTTCCGCAGGCGGCACACACCGCCGCCGTACTCATTGCCGCGATGACGTACTTCCTCAAGCTGTGAACCCCCTAATGGGCTGGCGACGCAAACCCCGATGGACCATCCCGGCCGCCTTCCGGTGCGGCGTGGAGATTAGGGATGTCTTGCTGCGTTCTCAATACCACACATGGGGTATGCGACAGGACAGCCACGGCGTCACTGCTGATCGATTAGCAGCAATCTCGAGCTGAGTCGCACAGGCCGAGGCGATTCGCTGTTGCTTGTAGCCCGAGGCAGCGGTCTCAGCGCGCGTCGGAACACTGCTGGTTTCGCGACCGAGGTGCTAGCTCTCTGCGGGTCCGCTGGCTAGCACGGGCGATGGTTTCGCCCGGTGACGAATGTGAGCGCTGAGCCGTATACAGATTTTGTGAAGATTCTTGGCGGCGGGCACTGTCGGATGTACCGTTGTATTAGGTGTGCCGGGAAGACTGGTCGGCGGCTGGTAGTCGACCGCTTGGAGGCACTTTGTCTCGATCGCACACCCACCTCGTTGTCCGCCGCGCATGCCGTCGCAAGCGTGCGCGAGTCTCGTGTCTTGACCGGAGCGCCGGAGGGCGGTGGCTCGGTCGGGTTTTCGCTTCCGACCTCGATGAGGTGGAGGTTCGGCCGTGAGCATCGCCGCGGTGATTGTGGTGGTGATCGCGGCGGTCGCGGGCGGAGCTGCAGCCGGGTATCGGCTGGCGCTGCGAGGGCGGAGTCCTACGCGCGAGCGGCCGCCGGGCGCGCCTCGGATCCTGCTGCCGTTCACGGGCCCGGAGATCTCTCGCGCCGCGTTGGACGCGGCGGTCCGGTTGGCCATGGCGGAGGGCGCGACGATCGTTCCGGCGTTTCTTGCTCGGGTCCCCCGACTCCTGCCGCTCGACTCCCCGCTGTTGGCCCAGTGCAGATACGCGATGCCGCTGATCGAGGCGATCGAGCAGCGGGCGGCGGCACAGGGAATAGCAGTCGATTCCCGAGTCGCCAGGGGGCGCACGTATCGCGATGCGCTTCGCGGGCTGCTTGAGCAGGAGCGGTTCGACAGGGTCATCGTGTCAGCGAACGGCAGCCGGCGCACGGGTCTGAGCGGCGAGGACTTGGAGTGGTTGCTGGAGCGTGTCCCCGCCGAGATCCTGATTCTGCGCCCGGCGCCAGATGACATCGGACGCATCTCCGCTGCGGGTCTGACCGGCAACTCTGATTTAGCTAAGGCTGGCGCTGACGACGGGCGCGCGACTGCTCATCGTGAGCCCGGAAGTCTGGTGGCCGCTCGGTCTTAGCTGGCGCGATGACGGGTCGGTTTCGTCAGGCAATCCAGGTGCAGAAGTGCGGCCATCTGTCGCGCGACAACTTGGTTGCTCGGACACACGATCGAGTCGGCGAGCCGGGAAGGCTGGTCGGTCTTTCGTGCTCTGCCTTGACCAAGCTGCTCGTCGGATCGAAGCTCGGTATGCGACCGACTCGCGAGTATGAGGCGACGGTCGCCTGACTCGTCGCGTGCCTACGGCGTTGGCGGCGTTGGCCAGCGTGCGGTCCTTGGCTCGGATCATCCAGTGTTGCGCGCGACCGATGCGGTCGAGTCTACGGTCCGGCAGTGGGTGAACGTTGCGGCCGTCTTGACGGGCAGCGTCATCGCGCGGCTCGAGGGCGGGGCGTGGGCCGCGCCGCTTGCGGTCAGTGCTGCGAGCGTGCTGCTCATCCTCACCCAAGGGAGGCTTCATGCCAACACCAGTTAGGTCTGGTCCGAGCCGAATCATCGGTTGGCTCCGAGACGCCTGGGTCGAGTTGGATTACGCCCAACGTCGCCTGTTTGAGCTGAGAACCGGGATTCCCTCCGGCGCGCCGCGACGATGCCGTGTGCGCAACGACGAGCTTGAAGCGTGGTACGCGCTGGAGGCGCGAGAACCCAGCCACGGACATCAGTAGCCCCCCCAGCGTCGCAGCTCCGGCACGCTCGCCAGCGAGCTCCCATCCGTCGCTGCCAGGTCGCCAAGAGGCTTCGGCCGTGATACGTCGGGAGACCCGCAATGCGCGACGAGGAGGGCCCGCGATCCGCAGGCGATTGCACACGGAATTAGCTACCTCCACGCGATCCAGCAAGCACCAACCGACGCGACAGCGACAGTGTCGGCGTCGTTGGCCGGACGATCGCAGCGATCGAGAACCAGCAGTCTCAACCGCGACCGGTTTGAGCACGATCACGGCGAGCGTCAGTCGCTGTCGCTTGTAGCCCGAGGCAGCGGTCTCGGCGGGCGTCGGAACACTGCTGGTTTCGGGACCGAGGTGCTATGTCTCCGTGGGTCCGCTGGCTAGCACGGGCGATGGTGTCGCACGTTGATCTGGACAAACGGGAATAGGGCGATCTGCCGATCAGTAACAGCAGGAAGATGTCAATCACCAGGCAGATGTCGACCGATGTGTGTGACAGTCGGCATGTCTAACCTAGCGCTACTCGGGGGTGCGCTGCCAGGGGTCAAGCTCGACGGTCCGCAATGGCTCGCGCCATTCCCGCCGGCTGCCGGTCAACCCTCTTTGGAGGATCTCATGGCGGTGGAGGTAGCCCTCCAAGCTGAACAATCGAGAAAGCGAGCAGCGCGATCCCGATCGTCACCAGTGCGTAGCGGGCCTGGTAGATCCGGAAGTGACCGCTGATCCCGACCAAGAACAGGACGGTAGCGAGGAACACCGTGTCGCGCACGTAGTCATCGGAGGTGCCGCCGGCCTTCTCGCCCTTAGCGAACGCCGCGTCGGCGGCTCGGTCATACGCCACTGACGCCTGCTGCTGTGGGATCACGTACTGCGGCATGTCGGCGGGGTCGGCGGGGGAGTTAGGATTGTGTGCCGGATCGGTCAAAAGCCAGGCAAAGAAGGCGGGCTTATATCCCGGCCGAAGCCGTTTGACAGCCAACTGCTCGCCCTTGGTGTTGTCGGCGATGAACGCGGTAAACCATGTGTCGAAGGCCACCGAGTCCTGGGTCTGTGTAACCAGAGCCTCAAGGTCGGCCCGGCTGGCCTTCGTCCGCAGCGCCGACGCCCTCGCGAGTGACACCGACGATTCCGTTCCCCACTTGGCCGCGGCAAAGCCGGAGTAGGCCGCCAGGACCGCGACGAACGACAGCATGATGGCCTCGACGATCGAGATCCAGCGGTCCTGGCGGCGGTCGTGCTCCTCATCCTCACGGGCAACATTCTCGCGGTGCTCGGCAATCTCTTTGCCGACCTCGGCAGGTGACAACCCCTCAGGCAACTGGGTCTCCTATCGTCAGCAACCAGATCATCGCCGCAGCGCGTCAGTCTGAATCGCAGTCATCCTAACCAGGTGATCCAAGAACCGCTGCAGCCGCCGCCCGCCGTCGGGCGCGGACGCCCAGATGAACCCTGCCCGGCACCCGGCGCGGAGTCTCGCACGGACCACTGGGTCTCCCAGGAACGTTGCACCGGAAACTCCATCGGTCAGGCCGCGATCGGTCCAGCCACTTTCGGCTTAGCGCGCGGCGAGGGCTCGGCGGATCCGCGGGCGATTGCGCACCCAATTAGCTACCGCCACGCGATTCCGCAAGCACCAACCGACGCGAAAGCGACAGTGCCGCGGTCCTTGGCCGAACGATCGCAGCGATCGAAACGCAGAAAGTAACCGGACGGCGAGTTGCCTCAGTGCTCGCCGCCCGGCATGTCGCGAGAGGCAAGACCCTCGCGGTTTGCGCTCAACGCGGCCAAGACGAGAGAACCCGGCCGGGGAGCGCAAGCTTGAAGATTCGGCCCAGGCAGAGCCTTCCGCGCCACGGGAGTAGACCGAAGGTCGCCTGGGCCACGACCCGAAGGCCGATCGCGAACCCCGGCCACCACAAACGGGAATCGCGACGTGTGGAAAGAAGGTTTGGCCGACACTCCCGCCCGCCGAAGCAGAAGTGAAGCGGGAGAGAGTGCCGGCCGGGTCTGAGCAGGCACGCCTGGAGGAGCGCGAAGGAACCCTGCTCGGACAGTCGTTACGCCGCCCTACCCCCTCTCGCAGCTCGCCTGAGCGACTCGTACTGCGAGATGTTCGGATCGGCTTTGCGCAGCTTCTGTGCCTTGCCGACGAGATCGTCTGTCTCCTGGGGGCCGGTGTCGATCGACGCGGCCGCCTGCGGCGACACGGCCCTGAGATATGACATCTGCGCCCGGCGGTTGGCTTGCATCGCGCTGTGCCGCTCAGCCGGCGGCGACCCGGCAAGTGAACGCTGAACATCGGTCAGCGCGTCAGCGAGCGGTCCCAGCGGGTCAGCGGCCTTACGGAGATCCTTGTTCCTTTTTTTTGCTCATTGTCTGTTCCTTTTGGTTGGTGTGGACAATCACGACGCAGCCGGCTCAATCGGCTTCGGCAAAAGCTCCGCCAGCGGGCGAGCCCGCGCCAGTGACATTGCGCCCGCGCCACTGAAAGTTTCAAGCCGGAGCGCGCCGTGCGGCAAACCCGCCGTCATCGCCGCGTACGCGACCCCGCTCTCGATCTGCCAGCTTTTCATCCGCGCGGCCATCCCATACCGGCCGGCGCGGCGCAGCTCGGCCTCGAGCTCCGTGTTCAACCCGTCGAGGTCGCGCAATGATTTGAACGCGGCCGCCAACTCCTTGTCTACCTTGGCGGCAAGCTTGAGACTCTCGGCCATCAAACGCTCAGCCTCGGCGACGTGGGGCTGCCGCTCCTTCTCCACCTTCGCTCGCGCCTTCTGCCGCCGCTGGAGCTCCGCACGCGCCGTCGGCACCAGGCTGATCGCCTCCTCGCACTCGCGTACCTGCAGTGCGGCCGCACGCCAAGCCTCGCGCGCGGCCGAGTCGACAGCCGCCTCGGGACTGAGCGCATCACATTTCTCCTTGAGAGCCGGCAGACGCCGCTCAGCATCCTTGGCCGCCTGCTCGATCGCCTCCATCTCGATCGGCTCGAGCGCACGCTCACGCTCATACTGCTGCGCGCGAAAGGGATTCCAGCCGCCCCGCCTGATCCGCCTCGACGCGCGCCGTCTCCTTGGCCTGCTTACGGGCGCGCGGGTCCTGCGCCTCCCGCTCCTTGTGTGCCTCCCACGCCTTACGGATCTCCCCAGGGACCTTGTAGGCGTCAATCAGGATCTCAGGCACACCCTCGGCGCGAAGCTCCTCATGCTCCCGCGCGAACCGTTCCTCTTCCGTCACCGACATGATTGTCCTTTCGATCAGTCGTGCTAGTCGTGTTGCTCGCGGATGTCATCGAGAACCCCGCGAAGCGCCCCAGCGCCCTCGGAGAGCTCGTCCACCAGCCGCTCGAACTCCTCGCGGCACTTCGCGCTCGCAAAATCCCACTGCCACGCGGCGCCGAAGCCAGCCAGGTCAGCGATCGCGTTCAGAAACACGACCGCAAGCCGGTCCGGGCGATCCACCACAAGACACTCCGTGTACGGATCACCGAACTCCGCGCGCCCGCCATCAAAACCCCGGCGGGCAGGATCAACGCCCAGAACGCCACGCCAGATCTCATCATGGTCAGACACCGTCACCACCTCGGCCGTGTGCCACTGTCGCCAAACCCGGCCGCCCACCTCGACGGCGCGTATTCAGGGGAAAAGCCGTCGCGGGCGGTCGCGAAGTAGGTCGTGTCGACCATCGACGCCAACTCCGACACCGCCAGCGCCAACGCTTGCGCCATGTCACCATGCGAGCCGCCGACGCGAGGGTTCACTACAGCCGCGCTCCCCGAGCTGTACTTCGTCCGCAGCCGGCGCAACTCGCCGACCAGCACGGGAGCGTCCGGCAGGATAAGCGAGCCGTCATACAGCGCCAGACGTAGGCTCTGAAAGATTGCCGTCTTGCTCTGAGCGATCATGTTGTCGACGCGCACCTGCAGGCCGTGCTCGTGGCGGAGCCGCTCCACGACCGCCGCCTGGCTGAACTGGTCCGTCACACACCTCGCGCCGTACTCCCGAGCGACCCTGGCGATCTCATCCACCGGGCCCGAGAATTCGCCCTCCGGGCGGAGCGCCAGCACCGGGCCGACCACCAGCCGGCCGTCCACCGAGCGACCCACCAGCGCCAAGCCAAACGGGTCCTTGCTGAAAGCCGGGTCCAAGCCGGCCACCCAGCTTTGAGCGTCCTCAGGCTGCGCGACAGGCGCACCGAGCAAAGCCACCCTGTTGAAGTCCACGAACAAGTCACCAGAGCCGACAAACTCGGCGAGATACTCGCTCGCGAAGGAGTCGGGATCGCGACTCGCCTCGAGCGCCAGAAACGTCTCACCGATCAACGGATTGACCTCGGCGGTCGTCGCGTGCTGCGCGACCGCGTCCTCGATCTCACCGGCCGCCGCCCAGCTGTACAGCTCGTGAAACAGCCCCTGCTCGCCATAGGGCGTCGAACTGACAATGACCCGCGCAAGGTCGCCGAACTGAGCGGTCGACGGAACCATCGCGCCCCAAACACGGTCAGCGGTGCGGTCACCGTCGCTCTCGGACAAGAAGTGCGCAGCCTCGTCCATCACCAGCGTCGAGATCGGCCAACCCCTGCCGCCCCTGCTGCTGCACGGGAAGGCTCGCAGGCACGTCTTCGAACCGCTCGGAAGCTTGAACCTGAGTTCGTCCTCAGTCTGGCCCTCAACCAAGCCGGCGAGCACCGGAGAGCCCTCCACGACGCTCCTCGCGGCCTGAACGATCAAGCGGCTCTGGGCCAAATTGGTCGCGATTGCCACGCTGTAGCGCGTCTCTCCCGGCCTCACCATCCGATCAAGCTCGGGGCGCAAAAGACAGCCCCACAAGCAAATGATCGACGCGAGCGTGCTCTTACCACTCCGACGACCAACCGCCCAGGCGTGAATCCTCGGACCCGCCTCCACCGCCTCGAGCAACTCACGCTGACGCGGCCACAACTCGAAGCCGAACAGCCGGGCGTCATCGCACGCTGCAACCAGCCCACGACGCAACTCAGCCACCGGACACCACCTCCTCGTCCTCGCTCAAAAACTCGGCCAGCGCGTCATGCTTGCCACGCTCCCTACGCTCAGACTCAGCGACCGTGAACCACTGCTCAGCCTGCTGCAACCACCTGGAAAGCTGCGCAGCCACGCTGAAAATCTCGCCCTCGTCGTTGCGCACGATCCCCTTCTCATCAAGCCAGCGGGACGCCAACTCAATCTGTGCCAGCCGTTGCGCCTGCAACGCCCGCCGATTCGGGTCCACCCACGAATAGCGCTCGGCCAAGTCACGGCCATGACGCTCGCGAACCGGTGCCAACATTCGCTCGGACCGCGTCCCATGCCTCAACTGCAAGGTGTTGCCCTTCTCAAACGGCGGCCAGCTATAGCCACGCGCTGGGCGAGACTCAGGCTCAGGACGATGCAAATCCGCATGAACCGTCGCCTTGCTCACCCGGAGACGCTCGGCGATAGTCCGGATGCTCAACCCCTCCCCGCGCAACTCACGAACCCGCTCACGCCGCTTGGTAGCGCCCAACGACACGTTCGCCCGTTCAGACACAGTTCACCCCACAACTGACCGCGTCCAGAACGAACGCCGAACATAGGATTTGTGCGCGACGGGAAGATTTCTTGCGCGACCTTGTCGAGCGCATATTCGGCGTAAATTCGTAGCCGTTGGGGTGCTGCTCGAGGACCGTTGTCCTGAGGGCTGGTCGTTCCCGGACACGGCTGGAGCGCCCTTCACTTGTAATGAAGAGGTTTTCGGTTCGAGTCCGAAGGCGGGCTTGCTAGGAAAGACCCGCTCAGACGGGGCTTTTCTTATGCTCAATTGGGGCGTGACGGCTTGATTTTGGGCTGTGGGGCAATCGATGGGGCAACACATCGCAAGCAGCTGTCGCGACGACGGCTGCACCCGGCGCGCGGGCTCGCGCGCCTGCGAGATGTCGCTACCCTCACCGTCGCGATGCGGGTGGGCGTTTATGTCGACGGCTTCAACCTCTATTACGGGGCGCGCACATCGTGCGGACGCGGACGCGCCGGCTGGCGATGGCTCGATTTGCGAGGGCTGTCAGAGTCGTTGGCGCAGCGTTGGACAGGTGCATCCGTTGCGTGCATCGTCTATTGCACGGCTCGTATCAGCGGTGCCGACAACCCGTCAGGCGCGGCCGACCAGGACGTTTACCTCAAGGCGCTTCGAGCGACGAACTCGGTGGACGAGATCGAGTACGGGTCTTATGTATCGCGGGTCAAGCAGGCTCCCTTGGCAACGGCCGACTCGAAGGGGCGGCCGGTCTTGACGCGATCCACGCCGCCTGTTCTGATCAAAGACGCCGCCGACGCCAACGTCCGTGACGTCGTCTTCATGGTGAGCCACGCGCGCAGGGAAGAGAAGGGTTCAGACGTAAACGTGGCTGCCCACCTGTTACTCGACGTCCTGCAGCAGAACGTGCAGGGCGCGGTCGTTATCTCGAATGACAGCGACCTACGCCTTCCCATCGTCGAGGCACGTAAGCGCGTCCCGGTGGGCCTCGTCAATCCGTCTCCCAATTTCTTGGCGGGAGACCTCAGGGGCAACCCGACTGATGGCGTCGGTGGACACTGGTGGCACCAGCTCCGGAAGGCGGACCTATCTCCCACCAGTTGCCCAATCCGGCCGGCGGCTACAGTCGACCGGCGGGCTGGTAACGGCCCCTAAGGCGTCATGAAGGACTTGCCGAGACGTCCTCGAACCCGCTACCATGTGGGATGTACCACCCGGCCCCTCGTGGGCCGGGTTTTCTTTTTAAGGCCCCGTGGCTTGCCGCTACGCACTCGACGAGCGCCTACAGCCGCGCCTATTCGGTCAGGCCGCGCGGTTCGCGTTCCAGCGCGGTGTCCGACGTTCCAGCAATTGACCAGCTTGCGCGCTCGCGGGTATGGTTGAGGCGATGCAGCACTTGAGGCGCTTATCGGGTGCCGTGCTGACGGGACTCGCAGTTGCGTGCATATGGATGGTGGCATCGGCTCGCGCGGCGACGATCACGGTTACCACGACCGCGGATGACCCGACCGGTGATGCGCTCGCGTGCTCGCTGACGGAGGCGATTATTGCTGCGAACCGGGCGGCGGCCCGGGGCGGCTGTCCGGCCGGCACGCCAGCGGGTTCGAACACGATCGTGCTTCAGGCTGGCGCGACGTACACCCTGACCGAGCCCGACCAGCCCGAGGCGGGCCAGGTTGACCGTGGGTCGTGGTACGGGCCTGACGGCCTGCCGGCGATCGCGAGCACGATCACGATTGACGGCAACGGCGCCACGATCGCGCGCGCGGTCTCTGCCCCGCCGTTCCGACTGCTATTCGTGGGCGCCAATCCGTTGGCGGCCGCGACCTTCGGCTACACGACCCCGGGTGCGGGCAACCTGACGCTCGAGAACCTCACGCTCGCGGGCGGCTTGGCCCAGGGCGGAAGCTCGGAATACGGAGGCGGCGGAGCTGGACTGGGCGGCGCGCTCTTCTCGCAGGGCAGTATCACGCTGGATGCGGTGACGCTTTCGGGCAACCAGGCGCAGGGAGGCGACAGCGGCGACGGCAGCGGTGCTACAGGCGGGGGCGGGATCGGCACAGATGCGATCGGGGGGAGCGCCGGCGGCTTCGGGCCGGGGAGCTTTGGCGGCCCGACCGGCGGCTCGGCCGGGATGTACGGCGGCGGTGGCGGCGCGGGCTTTGCGACCGGCGAGAACGGGGCCACCGCGCCCACGACAGAGGGGACCGGAAGCGGCGGTGGCCCGGCGACGGGAACCGGCGGCGAAGCGGTGCTCTCACAAGGCAACTCCGCTGCGGGTGACGGCTCGGGTGGCGGCAGCACGAGCTGTACCGGCGGCTTTGCAGGCGGTGCCGGCGGCAACTTCGGCGCCGGTGGGACCGGCGGCGTTAACCTCACCCCCGGCGGGGGTGGCGGCGGCGTCGGCGGCGGCGGCGGCGGAGCAAACGGAGCATGGGCCGGCGGCGGTGGCTTTGGAGGCGGTGGTGGTGGCTTGTTCGATTACGCCGACTGCGGGGGCGGCGGTGGTGGGTTCGGCGGCGGCGGTGGATCCGGCTCCGACTCACCGGTACCCGGGTCGGCCGGACCTGGAGGGTTTGGCGGCGGCACGAGCGGAATTGGCGCGATGGCCATCGGCGGCGGCGGCGCCGGGATGGGCGGCGCGATCTTTAACCAGCAGGGCACCCTCGCGATCACTAACAGCACCCTGTCGGGCAACGGCGCCGCGGGCGGGACCGGCGCGAATCCAGGGTGGGGGCTCGGCGGCGCGATCTTCAACCTCAGCGGCTCGATCTCGATCTCAAGCAGCACTCTGTCTGCCAACAGCGCGCCGCAGGGCGGCGGCGGAATCTACAACCTCGTGTACGACAAGGCGACCGCCCGCCAGGCGTCGGTCACCACCGCGGACAGCATCGTGTACGCAAACGGCGCAGCTGCCGACGCCGTCTCCGACATGCCGGCCACGGTCTCGGACGGAGGCGCCAACCTCGGTTCCGCCAGCACGGCGTTCCCTGGTCCGAACATTGCCGACACCCTCGGAACGCTCGGCGGCGGCACGATCTCGGGCACGCCGCTAACGGCGAACCCATCGCTCGGTACGCTCCAGTTCAACGGCGGGCCCGGGATGGCGACGCTGGCACTCCAGCCGGGAAGCCCGGCGCTCAAGGTTGGGACCAATTGCCCATCCGTGGATGAGCGCGGCGTCGCCCGAGCCTCCGGCCTGTGCGACCTCGGCGCCTTCCAGCTGTCCACCGCGCCGCAGTCCACCAAACCGCCCAGTCCGATCCTCTCCGGGCTAAAGGTCTTTCCTCGCACGTTCTCGGTCGCCGGCCGCAAGCTAAACGGACGGTGTGTCAAAGCCACGACCAAGAACAAGCGGCACAAGAGCTGCCGGCTCCCGTTCAAGCTGCGGATCACGTTCAAGGTCAACGAGGCCGCCGGCGTCACCCTCACGGTCAAGCTCCACGCCCCCGGCCGAAAGGTCAACAGGCGGTGCGTAGCGCCCTCGAACAAGAACAAAAAGCGTGGAAAGTGCACGCGCCTGGTCGGCGTTCACGGCGCGATCACCCGGAGTGCTACCACCGGCACGAACAGCTTCACATTCAACGGCCGAATCGCAGGCCACACGCTCGGCCCGGGGACCTACCAGTTGACCATCACTGCCACCGCGAACGGCCACACCAGCACGCCGCGGACCGCCACGTTCAAACTCGAGAGTTGACCCGGTCGAGCCGGGCTGTCGGGTCGGCCGATCCTAGTCGGCTAGGCGCCGAGCGGCCTTGGGGCGAGCTCTACCTGATCCCGCACTTCGAGAACATGCCAGTGCGTGACATCACCCGCAAGGACGTTCGCGCACTCGTCCGGAAGCTCGAGCGTCGTAACCTGGCCGCCGCGTCGATCAAGTCGTACATAGCGCCGCTGCGTGCCATGTTCTCCGACGCTGTCGACGACGGCGACCTTTCCTCGAACCCGGCCCTACGCCTGGCCGTGAACGCGAAGGTCGCTCGGGCGCGCCAGGACACGCAGACCGAGAAGCGCCGCGAGCCGCTGACCGAGACCGAGGTGCTCGCGATCATCGCGGCCGTCCCCGATCATTGGCGCCCTGCTGTTCGAGACGCTCGCCGGCACTGGCTGCCGCATCAGCGAGACCCTCGGCCTTCAGTGGGACGACCTCGCGAGCGACGGCGACCAGACCACGCTGCGCATCTGCCGCCAGTACTACGGAGGCGTGCTCAAGCCGAACGCGAAGACCGAGGCGGGCACACGGACGATCGACCTCGACCCCGAATTGGCCGGCAATCTGTGGGCGGCCGGAGCGGACGCGACCGGCGCGATGTTCACGACCCGCACCGGCGAGTGCCTGAACGACCGCAACCTGCGCCGGGTGCTCGACAAGGCCGCGAAGCGCGCCGGCGTGGCGGACGTCGGCTTCCATGATTTCCGGCACTGGCATGGCAGCTGGCTGATCGACGAAGGCTGGAGCATCCCCGAGGTTCAGGTGCGGCTCGGGCATGCTGACCCCGCGATCACAGCGAAGGTCTACACCCACAAACTCAAGAACCGCAGCCGCCGTGTGCCGTCCCTCGGGGGCAATCGTGGGGCAAACGAACACGGGGGAAGAGCAGCAAACCCCGCGCCCCCGGTTGAACACGAAATGGTCGATTTGCAGCAGCATCCTTAACAGCGGCAAACCCCGGAAACCGCCGCTCCCCTCTTGTAATGAAGGGGTTGCCGGTTCAAGTCCGGCGGCGGGCTTGAGCGGACACGAGGGCCGGTGTGGTATGGGAAGTACCGGTGCCGCCCCGGCTTCCGTTCCCGCGCGCGATGTGCCGGGCGGGCATGGATCCCCGGCACGGTCTCCGTGCGCGACCGGACCGTGGAGATCTCGGCTCCCCGTGCCCGCTCGATGCCCGGCTCATATGCCCCTGGGCTGCAGGTGGGGTGGACTGGCCACCATCGCTCGGGTGTGCATATGGCGGGGGATTCTGAGAATCGAATGCGGACACCGGGATTGCGACGAAGGGTCGCGGCGGCGCACGGCGGACACCGAGCCTAACGACTGTGCCTCTAGCCTCCTCACTCTGAGTTCAGTCGCGCGATCAGCGCTGCGCCGACGGGCGCGAGCTCAGCCGGCAGCCTGTCCAGCATCTTCATCCAGTTGGGTTGCATGTCGATCGCTCGGCGCACACGTTGGACGCCGGCGTCGAGATCCCCCATCTGGGCGAAACTGACTCCCACCCAGAACAGCAGCTCATGGCTATGCGGCGCGAGCTCACATGCCCGCCCGAACAACAGGGCCGCCTCGGCGCGGTCGCCCGCATCGAGCAGCCGATCAGCTTCCGTCGCCACCTTGTAGGCATCACGGAGCGTTACCAGCCTGCGCAACTCCAGAAGCGGCTCGGGATGGTCATCCACCCGTACCGACACCGTGGTCTCCCAGAGCTCCCCGGTGGCCGGCACGACCAGGATCGCAGCCGACTGCCTGCCGCGTAGATCGCCTCCCTCCGCCTCCGCTGCGTCCAACGTGGCGAGGAGGCGGTGGTGCAGCGAGCCCGAGGCCGACTCGAAGGCCTCCAGCATCGCAGGCCACACTCTGTCGGTGGCCAAGATGTTTCCCTGGCAGGAGACTCCGTTGCGCGCCACATGCCCCGCCTCCCGGATGCACGAGCCGCCCGTGTGGACGGCGGCATTCCCGGCCGCGTCGACGATCGCCAGCTGCCGGCTAGCCCGGCCCTCGTCGGCGGCGATTAGTCGGCTGAGCGCGGCCTGCGCGTCGCACCCGGCTCGCAGCAGCTCAAGCGCCCGCGGCCCGTATGAGATGTTGACCGTCGCCTGCGTAGCGACCGCGCCCACGCCCGGCGCTGCCCACGGCACCGCGGCGCCAACCGCGAGGTAGTGCGACTGCACCGCCACTCCCAGCCCGCCGCTCGCAGGGTCGAAGGCAACAATCGAGTAGGTCATGGACGTCTTGACGCTGGCTGGAACCTAGGCAGCAGCTGCCTGGAACATAGGCGAGCATAGTTGACCATGCAGGTGGCGCCATCCGAGAGCCGATGCGTCGCCGGTGAGCTACCTGGCGCGTCGCGCCAAACGAGGCTCGCGGAGCATCCGGCGACGCGATCATGCCAGTCTGCTGTCGGTGAAGCGCGTGGTTACGATCGGGGTCTACGAGTGGGACCGCCACGCGTTCCTGGAGGCGCTGCGCGCCGGTGACGTCCGCGTGCTGCTCGACGTGCGCCAGCGCCGCGGCGTAAGGGGCCGCGAGTACGCGTGGGCGAACGCAGTGCGGTTGCAGCACGCACTCGGCAGTGAACGCGTCGCCTACCGCCACCACCGGGAACTCGCACCGACCACCGAGCTTCGTCACCTCCAGTACGCAGAGGACTCACGCCAAGGCGTGGGAAAGCGCTCACGAGTCGAACTCGCGCCGGTGTACCGCGACCGGTACACGCGCGAGATCCTCGACCACGTCGACCTTGCGCGGATTGTGGCTGAGCTGCCGCTAGACGGTGCTGGCGCGATCTTCTGCGTCGAGGCCGACCCGGAGGCATGCCATCGATCAATCGTCGCCGAGCGTCTTGCTGCCGAGCACGACGTCGTCGTTCGTCACCTGTTGCCCCAACGAGCGCAGCCCTGAGCAACCCAACGGTGAACGCGAACATCCTGTCGGCCGGGACGGAGCCGTGTCGCTGGAGGTTTGGGTATTGAGACGCGACTGGGCCCCGCTTAACACCCGTAGGAGGCACTCGCGAGGGCTCGCTGATCGCGGGCGTCTGACGGCGTGGATCTGCCTACCGCGCGCGCAAGGAGGACGGACCCGGTGTGGTTCGTGACCAGCGGTGCGAGCACGATCCCTGCGGCCGCTGCGTGGGCGATACTACGTCGCGAAGGATTCTCTGACTATGGGCGCCAACATGATCATCTCTTATGACGGGACTCCGAATGATGACGACGCGCTTGCGCTGGGCAAGATGCTGGCGCGCGCCGGTTTCACGTTGGCGCTCGCGTATGTGCGCCATTCCCGTGAATTTGACCCGCGCCGAGAGGATCTGGCCCAGCACGACGCGGAACAGCGCCTCGAGCGAGGCGCCGCTATGTTGGGCGACCCGAAGATCACTCGCCATGTCGTGATCGGTGCCTCGACCGGAGCCGGCTTGGGGCGGCTGGCCGAGCGCGAGCGAGCATCGGTGGTCGTGTTTGGCTCGGACTACCGGACCGCTCCCGGTCACGTCGAGCCCGGCACGTCCGCTCAGCACCTGCTCAACGGCGGCTCGGTGGCGATTGCCATCGCCGCCGCCGGCCTGCGGACCCAGCTCAATGGCGCCATCAGATCGATCGCCGTACCTCTCGCCGGCCCGACGAACGATGTCGCCCGCGAGACGGCTGGCGCGCTGGCCGCGAAACTCGGGGCCACGCTTCGTGAGTCACGCGTCGAGCCGGTGGACCTGATCGTCGTCGGCTCGCAGCCGGGCGCACGGGCCAGCCATGTCGTGGTCGGCGGTGACGTCCGCAATGAGCTCAGCAGCGCCCGCAGCTCGGTACTGGTCCTGGCGGCCGGCGGGCCGCTTCTCCCGTAGCGCATGGCCGTCCGGAAGCGCGGGGCCGCCCAGTCGGCCAAGCT
>CAVWOQ010000015.1:0-307174 GCA_963756655.1 uncultured Solirubrobacterales bacterium | reverse complement strand
CGGCATCCGAGCAATCCCGCCCTC
The DNA here is from genome assembly GCA_963756655.1 of uncultured Solirubrobacterales bacterium. Taxonomy (GTDB): domain Bacteria; phylum Actinomycetota; class Thermoleophilia; order Solirubrobacterales; family Solirubrobacteraceae; genus Palsa-465. Next base: position 307,150 of record CAVWOQ010000015.1, on the reverse strand, counting down.
GGTCCGCGTCTCTGGGGTGTCGTACTCCTCGAACTCCACGCCGCGAACCCTCATCTCCTCGACGGCAGCTCGCACGTCGGTCACCTCGATGACGGCCTGCGTGAACTCCCCCGACGACCTGGCCTGAGCGGGATAGGCGAAGAGCCGGTTCGTGCCATCTCCAACAGCGAGCCCCATCTGGCCATCGCTTGCCTCGAGAAAGCTGGACTCGAGTGCCTGGAGTCCCACCTTCTCGATGTAGAAGTCTTTGGCTCGGGCCAGATCCTGAGCCGGCAGCGCCGCCGTGATTCCAGACGTCTTCATGAACATTCCCTCCTACACAACTCACCGCTCACCCGTCGGCGTACCGTCGCTTCGGCAGCGGCTTCCGGTTGGTCTGAAGGCGCTTAAGGATGTACGAGTCAGCATGAAAGCGGGTCCCGACCCGTGCGTGCCGAGCCACCTGCTCGTCGCCAGCACCACAGCCCCGTTACGCCGCCGCCAGGGTTCCCTGGACGGAGGTCACGAGTTGCGGATCGCGTCGACACAGTCGGGATGGGAGAGCATCGCGCAGTGGCCACCACGAAAGCGCTCGGCTTGGTCTTCCACGCGGCCCCTGCGGGCTTCTCAGTGAACAGGGTCGCGGCGGGCGGCGTCGCCGTCGCCCACACGACCCGCTGTTCCTCTTCCGGCAGATCTCCGCAGAAGTACCCGACGCCGGATGGGAGCATCCAGACGCGGCCGTCGGCGACCTCGATCTGGTGGAAGACGTCGGTGACGACTACCGCGTCGAGGATCGAGCCTGGTCGGCTGGTCGTGACGTGTACAAAGAAGTGGCTAGTGACGAGTGCATCTGTATCTGATCAATCCACGCCGGCAGAGCTGGATCAGCTTGTGTACGTCCACGGGGGCGAGCGTGGTCTGCGCCGCGAGCGCGGCCACGGGGAGTGGGTAATTCTTGACCCGCTTGGGGGGCCTGTAGCGGACACCGAGACGTTGGAGCGGATTCGTGCGCTGCGGATCCCGCCGGCTTGGACGCACGTTTGGATAGCCGGCTTCCCGAACGCGCACCTGCAGGCCACCGGCCTCGATTCCAAGGGGCGCCGACAGTATCTGTATCACCCGCTGTGGCGCGTGCGGCGAGACCACGAGAAATACGACGACATGCTCGAGTTCGCGGGCAAGCTGCCGCGAATCCGAGCCACCACGAAAGGCCTACTCGGTGCGCGCCATGGCGAGCGCGATCGGACGCTCGCTCTGGCGATCCGATTGCTCGACATCGGCTTGTTCAGGGTCGGCTGGGACCGGTACGCTCGCGACAACGGCCACGTTGGCCTCACCACGCTCCGGCGCGAGAACGTGACGGTGCGAGGGCCTGAGGTTCATTTCGACTTCGTCGCGAAGTCAGGCAAGCGTCGCCGGATGACGGTGCGCGATCCGCAGTCGGTCGCGGCGCTCGCCGAGCTCAAGCGCCGCCGCGGTGGGCCGGATGAGCTCCTGGTGTATCGATCGGAGCGCCGCTGGCAACGGATCCACGCCCCCGACGTTAACAACGCGCTGCGCACCTGGGGGGAGGGCCCGTACTCGGCCAAGGAGTTCCGCACCTGGTCGGCGACTGTGCTCGCCGCTGTCGCTCTGGCCCGCGAGCACGAAACCGGCAAACGTGGCCCGAGGGCCGTCAGCCGGGCAGTGCGCGAGGTGAGCTCCGCGCTTGGCAACACACCGGCAGTCGCCCGCGCCAGCTACATCGACCCCCGCGTGATCACGCTGTTCCAGGGCGACCAGGTGATTGAGCTTCCCGAGGCGGCGCGGCCGGTGGTGTTCACGCTGGAGATACAACTAGCCGGTAACGACGTTGTCGTGGAGCTGCCGACGGGCATCGACGGCGACGCGGTCCGGCTCGAGATCGAGCAGCGCGTGCGCGGGCTCCTTCTGGCGGCGCGTTGAACACGCCGAGCCACGATAGACCGCCGTCGGTCAGCAGCCGGTAGCTCGCTCGGGGTGCTCGTGACCCGCACCATCCGAGGGATCGACACCGAAATCGAGCTCGGGACGAGCCGACGGGATGCCCATCGAGTGCGGGTCAGCCTCGACAAACCTCCGGACGGTCCCCAAGGCGCTCCCTGTCGCCGAAGCAGCCGTGAGGCGACGGCCGAGCGCGAGGAGGAAAGCGATCGCCCGCGAGAGTCGTGGGTTCCGCGACGACCGGGTGCACAGATTGGAAGCGGGATGCGGATCGTGCGACGCAAGTAAGGCGCACTGTCGTTCGCTTCTTGGAGGCCGCTTATCGAGCGAACCCCCTGTGCGGGATTTGCGCGGATCGCTGAGCGGCGGAGGCCCCGTCAGCGTGCGCCTCGGGTTCGTCGCCTCCGTCTCAGCGCGTCTGGCTGTTCCCGGGCGGCCGCGAAGATCGCTGCCGTGTCGGGGTCGATGTAGTAGTTGGTGCCCCCGTCCGCTCGGCCTTCGGTGTCGATCGGGAGGACGCGGTCGAGGTGGCGCGAGTAGCGGCCCGGCCAGGCGAGGATCCCCGCGACGCCGTGGGCCCCCTTCTCGAGGCCCAGCCGTGTAGCGATCATCTCGCCGCCGAACCGCTCACCGGGCGCGTCCAGAAGCAGGTCGAACAGTTCGCGTGCCGGGGGTGCGAGCTTGTGATAGAGCCAAGCGGCCTGGTCGGCGTCGTCTGCTGACCAGGCGCTCGCGTCGGAGCGGTGGCGATGGCCGCGATGGCCGTGACGCCCCCGCTCGCTCGACGTTGCAGTCCCAGGTTCGGCCGTCAGGAAGTCCGCGAACCAGGCATAGAACTCCGGCACGCGCTCCTCCGGTACGGCAACTGTGATCTGCTTGTCGGCCACCTACTAGACCTCGGTGATCTCGGGAGTCCGTCCAGAGGTCTCGGCCGGTCCCTCGTCGGCCTCGCGTCGCTCGGTCCGCTCGTGCCGGTGAGCGCACCCGTGGCCGTGTCCATGGCCGTGGCGGCGATGCTCGCCGCGCCTTCCCCGCCGGCCGCGACCGGCCAGGAACCGGGCGAAGAACGCGTGGAACTCCGCCAGGCGCTCCTCGGGAACGTCGACTGTGACCTGCTTGTACTTCGTGGGTGTGGGTTCTGAGATGGCTTCCATCTCCTCCTCCTTCTTTGTTTGCTTACGGTTGCAAGCATAGCACAAGTAAATACTTAAGTAAAGACAGGCGACGAGTCCGGAGAGACACGGTCGCGCGACCAACGTCCGCTAGGGCCGCCCCGTCGAAGATGCGGGAACCACGCATATCGGGGATAACCGCCGTCGCGGTCTGGGCGCGGTCAGACCGAACAGCTCCTATGGCGACAGCATTCGGGTCCTCGCAGCTCGAGGACGAGATTCGCTGTGGTCGAGCTGAGCTTCGAGGATGAGCAGATCCGTAGGCTGGAGAGCTGCACCGACCACACGCATTCGCCCGTCACCAGTGAGGAGGCTTGGATGGAAACCTGGGACGCCATCACCGCTCGGCGCAACGTCCGCGAGTTCGCCCGCCGAGCGATCCCCGACGCGGACCTCGACCGAGTGCTCGAGGCTGGCCGGATCGCGCCCTCTTCACAGAACAACCAGCCGTGGGGGTTCGTCGTCGTGACCGACCGCGAGATGCTGCGTGAGCTCGCCGGGGTGTGGCGAGGCGGCGGGCATATCGCAAACGCGGCTGCCGCGATCGCGGTGGTGATCCCCGACGAGAACGAGCCCCGCGCCCGCGAGCGCAACCGCTTCGACATCGGCCAAGCGACGATGCAGATGATGATCACCGCTGCCGACCGGGGTATCGGCACCGGTCATTCAGCCGTCGGCGATCAGGACCTAGCGAGGTCGGTTCTCAACGTCCCCGAGAATAAGCTCGTAGCGTTCGTGATCGATCTCGGCTATCCAGCAGACCGGCCGTTGCGGGCCGGCACGCGATTGAAGCGCCGGCCGTTCGACGAGGTTGTGCACCGCAACGGTTGGTGAGCCGGCGTCAACGAGGGCCTCGGCCCTGCGGCTCCGCCCAAGCTCGGCGATCCGCAGACGCCGCGCGGCGATCACTTTCATATCCCTTCCCGCGCGCGGCATACGACTCCTTCGGCGACACCGGACTCGTGCCGATGACGGTCCGTCCTTCCGGAGTGGTCGTTCGTATCGGATGGGCGCGCGCTCCGTTGGGCCTAGATGGCGGGCTTCGCCGCGTCGATAGCCTGGCATGGTCGCGCCCTGCTGGCTTTCGTGTTGGGCGACTGATTCGACGACGCGTGAAGAAAATCGGATTCCTGTCCTTCGGCCACTGGAGCCTTGGCCCGCAATCGCGGACGCGCTCAGGCGCGGATGCGCTGCAGCAGTCGATCGAGCTCGCGGTCGCGGCGGAGCAACTCGGCGCCGACGGCGCGTACTTCCGGGTTCACCATTTCGCGCGTCAGCTCGCCTCGCCGTTCCCGCTGCTGGCGGCGGTCGGCGCGAGGACGTCCCGCATCGAGATCGGTACCGCCGTGATCGATATGCGCTACGAGAACCCGCTGTACTTCGCCGAGGACGCCGGGTCAGCTGATCTGATCGCCGGGGGCCGGCTTCAGCTCGGGATCAGCCGGGGCTCGCCCGAGCAGGTGATCGAGGGTTGGCGATACTTCGGCTACGCGCCCGCCGACGGCGACAGCGATGCCGACATGGCGCGCAAGCACACAGAGGTTGCGCTGGAGGTTCTGGAAGGCGAGGGGTTCGCGGAGCCGAACCCTCGGCCGATGTTCGCCAATCCGCCGGGCTTGTTGCGGATCGAACCTCACTCGGCTGGTTTGCGAGAGCGGATCTGGTGGGGGTCGGGATCAAACGCAACCAGTGTCTGGGCGGCCCGGCTCGGGCTCAATTTGCAAAGCTCGACGCTGAAGGACGACGAGACCGGCGAACCCCTGCACGTCCAGCAGCGCAAGCAGATCGAGGCCTACCGCGAGGCGTGGAACGAGGCCGGGCATGACCGTCAGCCGCGGGTATCGGTCAGCCGCAGCATCTTCGCGCTCACGACCGACGCCGACCGCGCTTACTTCGGAGGCGGTCGTGACTCTCAAGACCAGATCGGCATGATCGACGAGAACACGCGCGCGATCTTCGGCCGCTCGTACGCAGCCGAACCCGACGTGCTCGTCGAGGAGCTCCGCGCCGACGAGGCGATCCGGGCTGCGGACACGCTGCTGCTGACCGTGCCCAACCAGCTCGGCGTCGAATACAACGCTCACATCATCGAGAACATCCTCACCCAGGTCGCGCCGGCGCTCGGGTGGCGCTGATGATAGGTCGGTTGGCAACAGATGCTTCCCCGAAAGCAGCGGCACCCGTAGATCGTCGCCGAACGCCAGCGCTGCATTGCGCGCTCCGGGCGGGACGCAATCGCGGTTGCCGTCGCCGGGCGCGTGAACTGCACGACATTGGCGTCGGCGGCTAGTGACCTGAGTCAGAAATCCGCTGGCAGTAGGTGGCGAGGCTGTCGAGGATCTCGTCGGCGGTCTTGTGCCAGACATAGGGTTTGGGATCTTCGTTCCAGTTGGTGATCCAGGTGCGCAGCGAGGCGACGAGGTCGCGGACGGAGCGGTGGGCTGAGCGTTTGATCCACTTCGTGGTCAGCTCGGCGAACCACCGCTCGACGAGGTTCAGCCACGAGCTGTAGGTCGGCGTGAAGTGCACCGTGAACCGTGGGTGGCGGACAAGCCAGCGCTGGATCGAGGGGGTCTTGTGCGTCGAGGAGTTATCGAGCACCACGTGTACCTCGAGGTGCGCCGGCACCGAACTGTCGATCAGGTTCAAGAACCGACGGAACTCCTCGGCGCGATGGCGTGGGCTCATGTCCGAGATCACCTGCCCGGAGGCGACGTCGAGCGCGGCATAGAGATTCGTGGTGCCGTTGCGCACGTAATCATGGGTTCGCCGCTCGGGCACCCCGGGCATCAGCGGCAGGATCGGGGCTGAGCGGTCAAGCGCCTGGATCTGGGACTTCTCATCCACACACAGCACCACCGCAGCGTCGGGCGGGTTCAAATACAGCCGGCGACGATGCCTCTGCCCTTCTCCCGCAGAACGGCGGAGTTTGCGTTGGGGTCGGCGAGCGTGGCCTCTGCGAGCTCGAGCTCGAGCGTGATCTCACCGCGCACGCTCATCAGCGGCGCAGGCGACGAAGCACGTCCCTCTTCGGAGAGGTCACAGGCTGCGAGCGTCTTCAGCGACCCACCGCTCGACATTCCTGATCGCGCAATCAGACCTGAGCCTGCCGGGCAGCTGCGGCTCATTCGTGCAACGTCTAGTCCGGATCTAGGCGAAGACTCGTCACTGCCCGGGAAGAACGGAAACCCAGACGCGCCGCAATGTCCTTGCGTGCGACTCCGCCGCAGCCTGCGGCCCATGATCCAGCAATGCAACGCCAGCGCCTGCGACGGTTCGGAGCAGAGCCCGACGTCCAACACCTCCCGCTCCGGATCATTGAGACAAGCCCAGACAGAGATCGTCGCCAAACCCAGCGCTCCATTGCGTCGCTCCGGACGGACGCATCGCGGTTGCCGTCGCCGGGCGCGTGAACTGACGACGTTGACGCCGGCGGCTAGACCGTCGCGATCAGCGCGACGAATGCGGCGGGAGAACGCTCCCGCCCCGCCCCACTGGACCTTTCGATCGTGTTAGGCGCATTGATTCCGCACGGGCGCGCTTTAGTCAGCCGCTGCTATGGTCGTTAATTGGGAGCAGGGGCATGACGCGTAATGCGCTCAGTCGCCGCATCATCTTGAGAACCGCTACCGCGTTAGGCCACCCCGAGTGACCCTTGAGCTGCACCCGCCGGTCCCCGCTTGTGATGACGGCGTCGAGCGTGACTTTCGCGTCTCCTCGATGCGCCGCCGGATCGCGGTCAGCGTCGGCGGAGCCGTCGCCGTCGCCGCCCTGTTGGTCTACGTGCTCGCCGGGCGTGGTTCGCAGTTCAGCGCGGCCCTGCGGACGGCCCCACTCACACTCGTGGGGCTCTCGGTTCTGCTCCAGATCGTCGCGCTGCTGACCCGCACCGAGGCGTGGGCGATCTGCGTGCGGGCCGCCGGGGGCACGGTCAGCCGCCGGGTGCTGTTTCGCTCGGCCGCGTTCGGCTGCGTCGCGAGTATCGTCAACGGCTCGGTTGGGATGGCGGTACGGATCGCGTCGGTGCGCAGGGCCGCGCCGCTGACGACGCCGCGGGCGCCGGCTCTGGTGGCCGCCGAGGTGCCGATCATCACGGTGGAGTTGGCGCTCGTGGCGCTGTTCTCGTTCACGCTGGTCGCGCCGCTCGGCGTCCCGCTGTGGGTGCCGGCGATCATCATCATGCTGATGGTCGGTCTCGTCGCGTTGCTGAGACGCGTCTCGGACCGGCACCGGACCGGGCTTGGGGCCGGGCTCGCTGTCCTGCGCATGCAGAGCCGTGCCCGCCTGATCACATTCGCCCTGCTGGCGGTGTGCGCCCAGGTGCTGCGCAACTGGCTGATGCTCCACGCGATCGGCGTGCACGTCTCGATCTTCGACTCGATGGCGCTGCTGATCGTCATGTTCACCGTCGGCCAGCTGCCGATCGGCCCGAGTACCGGGCCGGCGGCCACCGTCCTCATCCTGGGCGCGCACGGTGTCGCCGCCGCCGCCGCCGCCGGTGTGCTGGTGACACTCACTGGCATCATCGGCTCCCTCATCTTCGCCGCTTGGGCGGCCACCGACAGCATCGCCAACCGCCGTCGCGCCGTCGCGGCACCGCCGGCGATGCCGTCGGTCCTGACGCCGCCAGTCGTTGCGCCGCAGACGTAGCGTTCGACGCTGATGGATGCTTGCCGCCGGCGCACTGGAGGATGGCTCGCCGGATGCACCGCACGAGACTCGCGAGTGGCTCACGCACGTCGTGCGGTTTGACCCGAGGGGATCAGGCAGGCCCGAAAGGATGTCGCGGCCAGCCGGCCGCGATACCTGTCCACGCTGGCGACTCCGTCAGCTGCATCGCGTCTACCACGACCCGGGCCGTCCGAGGCCCGGCTTGTTGTGCCGAGCCACAACGCGGCGATCGTCGCAGCCCGAGCCAACGCGTGGCGATGGCTCCGATCTTGGCGCGGTGGCCGCCCCTGTCCGCGGACCGAGACAGCCCTGCGTCCAGCGATAGTCGGCGTCTGGCTCGCGATCGCCTCGATCAACACGACGGCTCGAGGCGGAGTTTCGCTCCGGCGACGGGTGGATCGCCAGACGGAGTAGTGTCGCGGGATGGATCCCGAACTGCTCCGCCGGACCGCTGAGATCGCGACCGAGTATCTGACCTCGCTACCCGAGCGCCCCGTCCGCGCGGGTGCGTCGCTGGACGAGCTGCACTCCGCGCTGCAGGTTGATCTCGAGGACGGGTCGCGACCAGCGCTGCAGGTGATCGAGGAGTTGGTGGCGGCGGCGGATCCCGGCCTCGTCGGGACGCAGAGTCCCCGGTACTTCGGGTTCGTCATCGGCGGCGCTCTCGACGCCGCGATCGCGGCTGACTGGCTGACGTCGGTCTGGGACCAGAACGCAGCCGGCTACCCGGGTGGCCCCTCGGCCGCGGTGGCGGAGGAGGTCGCCTGCGAATGGCTTCTGGACATCCTCGGATTGCCGGATGACGCTGGGGTGGGCCTGACGACCGGTTGTCAGATGGCCCACTTCACATGTCTGGCCGCGGCACGTCATCGCGCGCTCGCCGATGCGGGCTGGGATGTCGAGGCCGATGGCCTGTTCGGTGCTCCGCCGATTCGTGTGTTCGTTGGCGCCAAGGCGCACACGACGGTCTTCGCCGCGTTGCGGATGCTCGGGCTGGGCAGCCGTCGGGTGGAGCTCGTGCCGGCCGACGACCAGGGTCGCATGCGCGCGTCCGAGCTCGCGCGCCTGTTGTCTTGCGGCGAGGGGCCGGTGATCATCGTTGCCCAAGTAGGCGAGGTCAACACTGGCGCGATCGACGCCGTGCCTGCGATCGCGCGGCTCGCGCGCGAGCACAATGCGTGGTGTCACGTGGACGGCGCGTTTGGGCTGTGGGCGGCGGCGAGCCCGACGTTGCGAGGGCTCGTCGAGGGCGTTGCAGAAGCCGACTCCTGGGCCACCGACGCGCACAAGTGGCTCAACGTGCCCTACGACTGTGGCGTCGCGATCGTCCGCGACCGGACCGCTCACGCCGCCGCGATGAACTCGTTCGTCGGCGCGGAGTACATACCGCAGCCGCAGCATGATGAGCGCTACGAAGCGGAATGGGTGCCCGAGTTCTCGCGTCGAGCGCGCGGCTTCGCCGTATACGCCGCGCTGCGCGAGCTGGGGCGCGGCGGGGTTGCCGCACTGGTCGAGCGCTGCTGTCGCTGCGCGCGACTCATGGCCGAGGAGCTGGCGCGCGATCCCCGGGCCACGGTCATCAACAACGTAGTACTCAACCAGGTGCTGGTCCGCTTCGCGTGCGACGGCGCGAACGTCACCGACGAGGTCATCGATGCCGTCCAGCGCGAGGGGACGTGCTGGATGAGCGGCACGCAATGGGAGGGGGAGCCTGCGATGCGGATCTCGGTCTGCAACTGGCGCACGACCGAGGAGGACATCCGCCGCTCCGCAAGGGCGATCCTGGCGCAGGTAGGAATCGCGGCGGGGGCCTCCGTCTAGGATCCGCGGACTACCGCGGCCCGACTTGGCTGTCGAGCCGCCGCGCGATCGACCGCACGATTGCTTTGCTCACGTGGCGGTCTCGGCTGCGGACGATTGAGTTGGCGACGAAGGATGCCGGGATTGGGCTCCGTCCGCTTGTTTGTCCTGACTCTGGGTCGGCGTTCCGAGCCTCAAGATTGGCGACGAGCAGGTCGATCGTCCCTGTTCATCGATCGTCCTGCTTTGTCGCCCGGCCCGCAACTTGCGCTGAATGATTTCGCGGCGTGCCTCGAATTTGAACCCGCCGATTTGATCCGCGGGTTCGCCTTATGGCTCGCTGACGTGATGCAGCGCGCGACGACACCATGAATCTGAGAGCGGGCGCCACATGTTCGCGGCGCCGGCTCTGCGCGCCCGCATAGACTCCGGGCTTATGCCCCCCGTTCACCGTCACATGTCCCGCGACCTACTGACCGTCGAGAGGGAGCTGCCGGTCGTCGCGGCGGCCCAGCGGATGGCGGAGCGCAACGTCGGAGCGGTCCTCGTAATGGAGGCTGGACGGCTCGCCGGGATCATGACCGAGCGCGACCTGATGCGCGCCTTTGCGCGTGGCCTGCGCGACGACGCGGTCGTCGGCGAATGCATGACCGCGAACCCCGAGACGATCGCGCCCGACGACACGATCGAGCACGCGGCCGTCCTGATGATCCACGGCGGCTACCGCCACCTACCCGTGGTTGACGGTGATGACGCCGTTGGCGTCCTCTCGATCCGCGACTTGGTGCCGGTCTTTCTCGAGGACAGCGCCCCGCGCGGTGCGTGAGAGGACCGGTGTTCTCACCCTGCGCCGCGGCCGCCTACCGCTCGCAGCGACTCCGGGTCATCCGGGGGGCTGTCGATGATCGCCGGACGATTGCGCTTGCCTGACACGCATGTCATCTCGCGCGATCGGATTGGCGACGACGCGGTCCTCCGGCGCGGCGTGCGGACCGCGCTCGCCTCCGCTCGACCCGGGCTGGGGGATCTCGTCGATTGCGGCAGCCGGTCAGGAGCGAGGTTTCCTGCAGGAGCGGAGCGATCGGTAGGGCCGCGTGATCTGGGTGTTGCGGCGCGTGACGAAGCGTCAGTAGGGCAGTTCGACGCCGCGGGCCGGCTTGATCGTTCGCTTCTCGGGATACACGCAGACGTCGCCGGGAATCAGGTCGCCGATGGTCACGAGTTGCATCCCGTCTGAGCCGACCTCAATGCGGTGCCCGACCCCCGTGTTCTCCGTGCGCAGCCAGAACGATCCCTCTCGCAGCGGGTGTGCCTCCTCGCCGAGCCGCGCGGTTCCGTGGCCGCTTCGGACGAACCACGCCTCTTCGCGCGCTGAGTGGAAGTGCAGTTCGGTGTTGTGGGTGTCGGGTGGCATCTCGTCCTGTGCGAGAACGAGCTTGTCCGAGCCGATCTGGCGCGCATCGCGAGTGGCGTAGGCGAGACGGCCGTCACGTCCTTCCTGGAGCGGGAGCTCGGCGAGGTTGCGAATCGTCGGCGGTCGCTGACGAGTCGGCTCGGGCAGCTCCAGCGGGCCGAGCGCAGCATCGGCGTCGAAGGGGTGCGCGCTATCGGCCGGCGACCACGCCGGGCCAAGCCAGAACTGCTTGGTCCGTGGCAGGTAGGTGATGTTCGTTCGCGATCCCTCGGCAGCCACGAGCACTGTGAGCCCCTGATCGCCGGCGATCAGCGTGTGAGCATCCCCATTCGCCGGGTGCCAAAGTAGATCGTCGACGCCGATCGTGTACGTGCGTACGGCGTCCGGGCCGGAGGTCTGAACGCTCAGGCCCCGGCCCGCCAAAACGAGAAACACCTCGTCCTCATCGGCATGGGAGTGCAGCGGCGTGGAACGCTTGCCCGGGTCGATTTCGATCAGCGCGATGCCGAGCCGCTTCGCGGCGCACGCGATGCCAAGACGACGACGCGCGGCGCCGATCTCACCGTACTCCCAGCGGTGCGACCGAACATCGTCGACATGGATCGGCAGGCCCTCCGTCACATCGACAGCATGCCAGCCCGCAGCCACAACCCCGGCCTTGACGCTCGCGGGCGCGTCTCGCCCGCGGAACGGGCACCGAACCGTCGCTCTTGCTGCGTCGCCGCTCATCCAGTAGCGAGGCCGAGACCGCTCTCCACATACGTTCCGGCAAACCTCGAGGAGGCCCGTGTAGGCGCTGTCGGGGGCGCCATCGGCGGGTGGCGGCACCGGCCGAGACCGCTCCTGCAGTAGAGCGCCGAGGTGCTTCATGGCGCTGGCCTTGAACTAGTGACCGGCCCCTAGACGAGAATCCGACGCCCCGGCCGATCCCGCGGCCGCGGGAGTTGAGCACAGAGGGGATGGATCTTTATGGCGAAGAAGCACGAACCAAGCGAATCAAGCGGCCGGCCACATTGGTTGGAGGAACTCGAGGAGCAGTTGGGCAATCGCACCGATACGGTCAGACAGACGCTGGCAGAGCTGGCGGCGATCCTCGGGCCAACGATGCCGAACGCGTTTTGGTCTGCACGAGGCACGGGAGACGATGCAGAGGTCACGGTATTCATCCTCGCGTCCAACATCCTGCACCTGTTGGACGGCAGGCTCGATCCCGAGCAGGAGATTCGTGAGGGGCAGGCCTCCCGAACGTGCACGCTCCAGACCGCTCCGATCACGAAGGATGCGATGTACGAAGTTGAGGTCGAGTCGAGGTATGGCGCCAACCTGACCCGCAGCACCACTCGTAGCTGGAAGTTTGAGATAGGCCGGCTCGGGACGCTCGAATTCGCATTTTCGGATGAGCATGCTCAAGGTGTGAATCCGACGCCGTTCGCCCGCGCGCTCGCAGCCGAGATCAACAAGGCGCGCATGGCTGGAGGCAAGGCCTGATGGCCACCAAGCTGCGGCGTCGAGCGCGTCCACGGCATGGGCTCAGGTTGGAGGGGGAGCGGCATACACGGTGGGTGCGAACACGATCGGGGCATGGTCGGCGATGCAGGGCTGCGGGCTGTCGGGTGCGCGAACTCCGCGTGAAGAGACTCGCCACCAGAGGGGCGGATTCGCTGCATCTTGTGGCAATCTAGAAAGGCCTGGTTTGCAGCCTAATTCCGTTCGCCGCTGTAAATTGCAACACGACTGGCGGGACTATTAATCCCAAGGTTTGAGGTTCGAGTCCTCCACGGCCCATTGAGAAGCCCCGGTCATTCGGGGTTTTCGCGTTTCTGGATTCATCATGATCGACAGCGATCCGAGGCTCATCCTCGGGCGCGCCGCCCGCCTTTCTACCGCAGCATCCGCGGCAGGCCAAACTGCGGAAAGACACTGCTATCGGCGAACCACGTGATGGCGGAGATCTGGTCGCCCTCAAGGGTCAGCACAAATAGCGAGAACGCACGCGCGACGGCGGTCTCGGGCACTGGGAGGTAACAGCCGAACGCGGGCTGTGTGTTGGCGCGCGTCGGCACCAACCGCATCAACGCGCCCCGGCGCTCGTCAGCGCCACGCAGGAACGCGCCGATTGCGTCGGGGCCGCGGTACGCATGCGGGAGGGGCGGCATCGTGAGCCACGCGTCGTCGGTGAGGAGGGCGACCATTGCGTCGATGTCGCCGTTCTCGACCGTGTCGGCGAAGCGGCCGACGATGTCGCGCTCGCGCTTGGAGTTGGGGAGCGGCGCTCGCTCGCGTCCGCTCGCCGGCAAGCGGGACTCGAACGCCGCACGCGCGCGGCGCAACAGACTGTTGACCGACGCCTCGGTGGTGTCGAGCATCGCGGCGACCTCCCCGGCGCGATAGCCGAGCACGTCGCGCAGCACGAGCACCGCGCGCTGCTGTGGCGGGAGATGCTGAAGGCCGACGATGAACGCCAGCGCGATCGCCTCTTTGGTCTCGTAGCGCGCCTCCGGTCCGGGAGCCTCGTCGGGGAGTCCCTCGAGCAGAACGTCGGGGTAGGGCTGGAGCCAGACCGGCTCGTTCCAGCGTGTCGGCTCAGGAAACTGGGGCATCGGCTCGCCTTGCGGGAGGCGCCGGCTCGCGCGCAGGGCATCGAGAGAACGGTTGGTGGCGATCCGGTACAGCCAGGCGCGGACCGACGCGCGCCCCTCGAACCGCTCAAGCCCCCGCCACGCGGAGAGCAGGGTCTCCTGGACCAGGTCCTCGGCGTCCTGCGCCGACCCGACGATCCGGTAGATGTGCAGCTGCAGCTCACGCCGGTAGGGGTCAGTCAGATCGCGGAACGCGTTCTCGTCGCCGCCGCGCGCACGGGCGAGGGTCTGCTCGGTCACGTTCGCATCCTCGCACTAGCTCTTCCTGTCACGCGCATCACCAGTAATGACGTCGCGGCGGCTCGAAACTCGCCGCGCAATTTCCGTCGCGGCGGACGCCTGAACAAACGCAGCAACCTAATAGTTCGATGAAGGGAGAACCGAGATGGGAAAGATCGTGATGAGTGGCCCGCAGAACGTCTCGCTCGACGGCGTGGTCCAGGACCCGGATGGTGAGGAGGGCTTCAGGCTGGGCGGCTGGTTCGTCCAGTTTGGGGGCAAGGACCTCGAAGAGTGGAACAAGGTCGCGCTCGACGAGGCGCTAGGCGCCGAGGCATGGCTGCTGGGTCGGAGAAGCTACGAGTATTTCGGGGTGCGGTGGCGACCCCGGAGTGGCGAGCTTGCGGACAAGCTCAACAGCATGCCCAAGTACGTCGTGTCGTCGACCCTCGAAGATCCAGAGTGGAACAACTCGACAGTCCTCAATGGTGACGTGGTGACCGAGGTCTCGAAGCTGAAGCGGGAGCTGGACGGAGAAATCGTCGTCCCTGCCAGCTATCAGCTCGGGCGCACGCTCATTGAGCACGACCTGGTCGACGAGCTTCGGCTGGTCGTGTTCCCGGTCGTGCTCGGCGCTGGCGAGCGCCTGTTCGACGAGATCAGCGACCCGAAACCCATGCGGCTCCTCGACGCCCGGACCATCGGTGAGGGACTCGCCTACCTCACTTACGGGCTTGGCCATCCGGCCTAGCGGCCGCGAGCACCGGCTAACCCGTGATCACAAAACCGGAGCAAGCTATGACCACTTGCCGCGGTTGAACCGGGCGGCCAGGTGGATGGCAAGCCGTGGCGTGTGGCACGCGGGGCTGGCTGGCGACGCGCCGAGATCGCTCGGCCCCGCGATCGCCCGTGGGCTGGCCTGGGAGGGGAGGATTCTGCCGTCGCGCGAGGTCGAGCATCGTCGGCAACACCCGCGCCAACGGTGTCATGCAGGACCACAACGCGCCCAAAGCCGGTCGTCTACCCGATGGTCGCCAGCGCGTTGGCCTGGTGGGGACTGGCCCGCCAGATCCCGGCCGACGTCGGCGTCGCGGCGCGAGTTTCCGCCTGGGGTAACGCTCCCTCGGCCGACGTCGGTATCTGAGCCACGCGGTCAATAATCGGCGCCTCCAGCCGCCAGCCCAACTCGACCAGCACGGCGTCGCCTCGCTCAGCCGACGCCACACTGGCACTTGACATGATGCCAATCTGGTGCCATCATGACGCCATGGAATTGAACACGTATGTCGACAATCTCCGCGATCAACTTGCGGTGGCTGCGGCGGCCGGCGGCGACGACGCCCGGTTGCTCGCGGAGCGGCTCATTGCGCCGTTGGACTCCGCCGTCCGGCTGATGCTGCTGGATGTGCTGGCGGCGGCTGCGGCCGAGATCACGAGAGAACTGGCCCCCGGCTCGGTCGAGTTGCGGCTGCGCGGCAGCGAGCCTGAGTTCGTGGTCGCGCCCGCGCTCGACGCTGCGGACGCCGGCGATCGTGGCGACGCGCCGAACGCCCCCGGATCGTGGTTGGGTCCCGACGCTGCATCCGCGACCCCCGGAGAGGGCGGAATCGCGCGGATCAACTTGCGACTCCCCGATCAGCTCAAGAGCCAGGTGGAGCAGGCAGCAGAGCGCGACGGACTGTCGACCAACGCGTGGCTCGTGCGGGCCGCGGCGGCGGCGGTGGACCGCGAGCGGCCAGGCCTCCGTCGTGAGCAGCCTGGCGCCAGGGGCGGCCAGCGCTACACCGGGTGGGGACGCTGACCGATGCTCGCCGACCTTCAACCAACGAAACAGCGGACCGGAACTACTCGTCAAAGGACCTGTGTGATGCCTGAATACCAAACACCTCAACCAATCTCGGTCGTGCTCGAGCTGCGAGTCGCCGAGGTCCGCGTCGCCGCCGGCGATCGCGAAGACACCGTCGTCGAGGTACGGCCCAGCGATGGGTCCAAACGCGACGATGTAAATGCCGCCGAGCAGACGCGGGTGGAATACGCCGACGGCCGGCTGCTCGTCAAAACACCACGGCGGCTGCGGGAATGGAGCCCGTCCAGCGATGGTGGCTCGATCGATGTGCAGATCGGGTTGCCGGCGGGCTCGGAGCTGACCGGGCATGCGGCGGTCGGCGCCTTTCGCTGCACCGGGACGCTGGGCAGCTGTGAGCTGAGGAGCAGCGCCGGCGAGATCCGGCTCGACCGCGCAGCGGCGGTCAAGCTGGTCACCGCTGGCGACATCCTGGTCGAGCGGGCGACCGGGAACGCCGAGCTCACCACCGCCATGGGCGAGGTGCGCGCCGGCGCAATCGACGGCGCGGCCGTGATCAAGAACTCGAATGGCGACGTTCACATCGGCGAGATCCGTGGCGAGCTGCGGGTCAAGTCCGCAAACGGAGACGTCGAGATCGAGCGCTGCCACGACTCGCTCACGGCGACGACCGCCAACGGCGACATCCGCGTCGGAACCGTCGACCGCGGCTCGGTCGTCGCTTCGACCGGGTCTGGCCGGATCGAGGTCGGGATCGCCGACGGCACCGCCGCGTGGCTCGACCTGCACACGTCGTTCGGTCACGTGTCCAGCGATCTGGATGCCAGCGACGGACCCGAGCCAGGCGAGGAGCGTGTCGAAGTGCGCGCCCGGACCGGGTTCGGCGACATCACGATCCGCCGACGCCAGCCGTCGACAAGCGAAGACGTGATCGCGGAGGGGAGGCGATCATGAGCGCAGGACCGGCGATCGAGGTCCAGGGGCTCCGCAAGCGGTTCGGAGACGTCGTTGCGCTGGACGGGCTCGACCTTAGGGTGTCCGCAGGGACCGTTTTCGGCCTGCTCGGACCGAACGGCGCGGGCAAGACCACGCTCGTGCGGACGCTGGCGACGCTGCTCGCGCCTACGGCTGGCCAGGCTGCCGTGCTCGGCCACGACGTCGTCCGCGAGCCGCTCGCGGTCCGCCGCCGGATCGGGCTGGCGGGCCAGTTCGCGGCCGTCGACGAGGAGCTCACCGGACGCGAGAACGTCGAGATGATCGGCCGGTTGTATCGACTGTCCGGCGCCGAGTCGCGCCGCCGGGCGACTGACGTGCTCGAGCGCTTCGGGCTCGCGGAGGCGGCCGACCGACGCGCGGGGACCTACTCCGGTGGCATGCGCCGCCGGCTCGACCTCGCCGCAGGGCTGATCGGACGCCCGCCGGTCGTATTGCTCGACGAGCCTACGACCGGACTCGATCCTCGCTCGCGCCAGGAGCTGTGGCGGGTCGTCGACGAGCTGCGCCGCGACGGCACCACGGTCCTGCTCACGACCCAGTACCTCGAGGAGGCGGACCGCCTGGCGCAGCAGATAGCGGTCGTGGACAAGGGGCGGATCGCCGCTCAAGGGACCGCGGCCCAGCTGAAAGCGACGGTCGGCGCGACGATCCTCAGCGTCCGCCTCACCGATCCCGCCGATGCAGGCGACGCGTCGACGGTGCTCGCGAGCCTTGCGGCGGGCGAGCAGCCGCGTGTCGACGCCGCCGACGGCGAGATTCGCCTGGCCGTCGAAGATCCGACCGCCTCAGCAGAGGCGGTCCGCAGGCTGGATACCCGCCGGCTCCGGATCGCGGCGGTCGAGCTTCACCAGCCGACGCTCGACGACGTGTTCCTGACTCTCACCGGACACGCGGCCGAACGCGAGCCGGCAGACCAATCACCAGTACAGGAGGAGGCCGCCTGATGAGCGCCATTGCCGACACAGCTCCCGACCGCAGCCGTGTGACGCTGGCCGAGACCTTGGCCGACAGCCAGGCGATGGCAACCCGCCAGCTGCGCAAGGTCATGCGTAGACCTATGTATGTCGTCTACCTGTTCGTTCAGCCGGTGATCTTCGTGCTCCTCTTCCGCTACGTGTTCGGCGGCGCGATCAAGACGGGGCGAGTGAGCTACGTCGACTACCTGATGCCTGGAATCATCGTGATGACCGCGATCTTCGGTGCGCTGACTACGGGCTTGGGGCTGACCGAAGACCTCAAGGCCGGCGTCGTCGACCGCTTTCGCTCGCTTCCGATCGCCCGCTCGGCGGTGCTGATCGGACGCACCGTCGCCGACCTGGCGGTGAACGTGATCAGCCTGATCGTGATGCTGCTGATCGGAGTCGCGGTCGGCTTCAGGCCCAGTCAGCCCTTCTATCAGGTGGCGCTCGCATTCGCGCTGGTGCTGGCGTTCGCATACGTGTTCTCCTGGATCAGCGCGTTCGTCGGCCTCTCGGTGCGCGATCCCGAGACGGCTCAATCGGTCGGGTTCATTTGGGTCTTCCCGCTTGTGTTCGCGTCTTCGGCGTTCGTGCCTACAAGCTCGATGCCGGGGATCGTGCACTGGTTTGCCGACGTCAACCCGGTCAGCCTGACCGTCAACGCCTCCAGGGCGCTCATGATCGGACATGCCCACGCGCTGGCACCGACGCTCGGGACGCTCGCCTGGCTTGGTGGCCTGCTGCTCGTGTTCGTGCCGCTTTCGGTCAGGGCGTTTCGCCGCACGTAGCCCAACGCTCGCGCCCGCCGGGGACTCAGTTCGCCGTGGGCGCACTGGCCCCCGCGCGGCGCTCGTTACGCGGTGTCTCGCTCCCCGAGCCAAGCCGAGGCCTCAGCCAGGGCCGCCGCAAGGTGCGGGTTGCGAGCAGTTGGGGGGTACCGTAAGTGTTGTGGGGTCCGGTGATCTCAACCTTGACGCGGTGCGCGCTGAACTGGAGGCACGTCGGGATCGTGACCGCCAACGGTTGGGGGTGCTGGCCGCGCGTCCGGAGCGCGGCAGCACGGTGAGCTTCGGGAAGCGCATTGGCGACGGCACGTCTGAGGCGGTCAGCCGTTTGACCGAGGTCCAGGTTGGCGAGACGCTCGAGCGCGTGCTGAAACGCACGGAGCGAGCGCTGGCGAAGCTGGACGAAGGGACCTACGGGGTTTGCGATGCCTGCGGCGCGACAATCTCCCCCGGTCGCCTGCGCGCGATGCCTGACGGGGTACTGTGTCTGCGCTGCTCAGCATCGGAGCGCCGCGTTCGTTCTCCGGGCCGTCGTTGACCGTCACCTTGGGGCGGCGCGCGGGACTAGCTGGCTTCCCTATGACCCAGCGCGGTTTCAGCTTCCTCGTGGACTGAGCAGGAGCCGGCGGTCGGTGCGGGCCCGGCGGACCGCTTCCTCGTGGCGTGGCGTCGGCGGTTTGTGGCGGTGCTCTTGCTACGGCTTTGCTCCATTAGCATCGAGTCGTGCGTGTGAGGATGCGGGATGCTTGGCTGGCGTCGCTGGCGGTACTAGCCGCACTGGGGGGAGCTGGCGCGACCTTGGCTGCGTCATTGCCGGCGCTGGGGCCGGTCGTTTTGCCGCGAGATCATGGTGCCCATCCCGGGTTCCAGGTCGAGTGGTGGTATACGGCGGGAACCCTTGCCGATCACCGCCGACGTGACTTCTTTTGGTTTGCCACGGTGTGGTCGGGCGAGGGTTTTCTCGTGGCTAGGGTCAACGTCGTCGACCTGCGCGCTGATCGGATCGTGCTCTCCAAGGAGTACGTCGCCGCGAACGCGCTGAGAGGCGGTCAGACGCGCATGGAGGTCGGTGGCTTCGATCTGCGCTGGCGTCCGCGCGGGGTGCTGGGGCGCTGGTCAGTCGATGCGCTGGTGCCCGGCCAAGGGCGGCTGCAGCTCAGCTTAACCCCGGTCCAGCCTTACGTCCTCAACGGTCCGCGTGGCATCGTCCGGGAGGGGCATGGCGCCACTTCGGCCTACTATTCCGATCCTCGTCTCGCCGCACGCGGGACGCTCGTGCTCCACGCCCGATCGAGCCCGATCCGTGGCCGGGGCTGGTTTGACCATCAGTGGGGGAACTTCGCCACCAATTCGGCGTCGTGGCACTGGAACTGGTTTGCCTGTCAGTTCGAGGACGGGCGCGATCTGATGCTGTACCAGTTCATCAATCCGGCCGGGCGACCGACGGGCGTCCGGGATGGCACATTCGTCTCCGCCCGCGATGCAGTAAGACATCCGCGGCAGTTCACCATCGTGCCACTCCGGCCCTTCATCCGGCCACTGGGGGCGACCGGGAGATATCCCTTGCGCTGGCGTCTGATCGTCCCGTCAGCTCACGTGAACATCACGCTGGCAGCGCGCGCCCGCGACCAGTTCATCTCCAACCAATACCTGCCTGGCTTCTGGGAAGGAGCGGCGGCGATCACGACCGGCGCCCACGGCGGCTGCATCGTCGAGTCGACGCGCGAGACCACGAGCACCTTCTAGAGAGCGGCACAGCCGCCTCGCGTGAATCAAGCCGCCGGACACCTCGCAGCCTGACGAGTACCGTTTAGGCAGCGACGCGTCCCACCGCCGCGATCAGCGTGAGGAAACTCACTGGGTCGAAGCTCCGTCTCACGACCGTCATGCTTCGAATTGCCAGGGCAGGCGAAACCGTGATGGAGTGCTCGGCTTCGATCGGTTAGACACAAGGGTTTCAATCAGCCTGCGGACCGGAAGTCGCCTCGAGCAGGCGCCGGAACCGTTCGGCGAACAGGTAGGCGTCGCCGGGCCAGCGCGCGGACAGGTAGCTGCCGTCCTGGACGACAAAGGCGGCGCTGTCGTCCGTGGAGGTGCCCCGACGCTGGGTGCGTGGGCCACGGACGAACTGGCTCGGGTTGTTGAGGGCAGCTGTGACCTCGTCCTGGACGTACGCCGGGTAGGTCCGGTAGTAGCGGCCCAGCCTCCACGCCGTGAGGTAGTACGCGCCCCGTTCCATGTATTTCGGCAGGCAGGTGGTCCTCCGATCGGCGATCACGCTCCGTTCGCTGCGCGGGTCGCGGGTGCGGGCCAACACGAGAACGCCATGGCAAATCGCGCCGACCGGCCGATCCAGCGCCCAGAACTCGGCCACCTTGCCTTCGAGCACCGTCGAGGAGAGGTACTGGCGCATGCCAGGCGCGTGGCCGCCCGGGAGCAAGAGACCGTCATAGTCGCCGGCTCGCAGGTCCGCCCATGCGAGCGGTTGTTGAAACGCCGTCGTCTCGACAAGTTGCCGGTAGAACGCCTTCGGCTCCTCGTAGGCCCCGAGCCGGCCGAAGATGACCCCGTCGAGCAGTCGCTTGTCCGCCTCGGGGGCAGAGCCGCCGTGCTCAGTGGCGAACACGATGTCATGACCGGCGTCCGCCAGAAGCCGCGACGGTACGGAGACCTCGGTCACATCGAAATCGTGGTCCGGCAGAGGGATCAGGACACGCACTAGCAAAGCCTCTCAAAGCGGCCGCAAAACGCGCGGCCAGGATGGTCGGAGCGAGCGACCTCGCTCTCGGCCGCGGATTGGTCGGCCCCGGCGAAGAACAGCGCAACATCCCAGCTGCGCCACCTCGGACGACTCCTATGGCGTCGGTGCGCTCGGCCTTACGAATCTGGCCGCACGCCCGCAGCGCGAACTCTGGTTCGGCCCCGTTTGTTGGTGCCGATCCTCGGGATGCCGGGTCCCGTGATCGTGTGTCCGTGCGCTTCGGATCGGCGCACCGGCGACTCAGCTGTAGCTCTCAGAACAACCGGTACGCGCCGCCGACCGTCCAGTGTTCAACGATGGGCGGCTCAGCACGCACGCCCTCGACGATTTCAAGTAGCTCTCGGTACTCCGGGAGACCTACGAGCGGATTTTCCACACCGTCGTCGATCTGCAGAAGCGCGACGAACGTCTCACCGTCAGGCTGCAGCAGCGACGCGTAGCGGATCCCGTCGGGGCGCGCTGCATCGAGGGCACCGATCACCTTCTCCACTCCCGCCTGAACATCGGCGACGCCTTCGGGCTTGATCTTGGATTCCACCATCAGGACGCTCATTTCACCTGACTCCTTTGCTAGAGGGGATCATCTACATCCAAGACACGACGGCGGCCACGGCTGTGACACGTAGCCCGACGAGTCGCTTGTCGCACCCCGAGCAGCGGCCAGGCCGAGTCAATGGCCCGCGTGACCGGCGGCGAGACGTCCAGCAGTCTGAGGGCGTCGCGTCGGATAGCCAGATCAGCGCCGAAGCGGGGGAAGGAGCGCGACGCCCACACGGGTGGTTGGGGCAGCGAGGCTGGTTTGTGCCGATCTTCCCCCGATTTCCTAATGAGCTGCGCTTTGGTCGCCGATGAACCCGAGCGTGTCCGACTACGAAGCCCTCGCGAGTCCCGATGTCCCCGTGTCGAACACGGTGACGGAGTTCTGCCTGGCCGAGGAGCCGACGGAACGCTTCCACGATGACTTGCACGTACGCGGCGACCGCTCGTATCTGCGAGAGGCATCCGCCTCGCTGCCGCTGGACGGGGGACCCGTGCTGGGGCAGGTCACGAGCGTCGATGCCGGGCGACTCCTCGTCACCCTGGCGGACGACGGGGCCGCAGACCGGGCCAGCGTCTCGGCCCTAGTTGCGCTTCACGCGGGCGGTGGATTCCTCCTGGGAATCATTGATCGTCTGACCTGCTCGGAGAACCTCGATCGAGTGGTCGCCCACATCATGCCGGTCGGCGCGTTCTATCCCTCGGCCGCTGGCGGCGGAACCTTCCGCCTGGGGGCAGCCCATCAACCGCGCATCCGAGCCGGGTGCTTTCTCGTCGAAGGCGAGCGTCTGAGCCAGTTCATGGCCAGCGTCGCCGACGATGTATCACCGCACGAGCGCTTGATCCTCGGCCGCTACGGAGATGAGAATGGTGTGAAGGCCGTGGCTGACGGGAACCGTCTCTTCCAGCGACACCTGGCGATTCTCGGGAACAGCGGGGCGGGCAAGAGTTGGGCGGTCGCGCTCCTGATGGAGCGAGCCGCGCGTTTGCAGAGCGCCAACCTGGTCGTGCTCGACCTGCACGGAGAGTATGGGCCGCTCGCCGATGCCGGAATGGCCACACGGCTGCGGATCGCAGGCGCAGCGGACCAACCGCAAGACGCTGACGACCAGCTCCATCTGCCGTATTGGCTCTTTGAGATCGACGAACTGGCACTGGTCGTCCTAAACGAGGACGACCCGCACTCCGCCGATCAGCGTCTGTGGCTGATCCATCGAATCGAGGCTCTGAAGCGTTCCTCCCTGGCGATGGCCGCCAACTACAAAGAGATGGAGACCGCGACCGTCGACTCACCAGTCCCGTACCGGCTCGAGAAGTTACTCGAGTGGGCGGAGCGTGACGAGGTCGAGCAGATCGTGCTTCAGCCAACCGGTAAGCTCGTTCCCGGTCCGTACACCGGCAAGCTGCGCGGCTTGATCACGCGCTTGGAGGCACGCCGAGCCGATCCGCGGTTCGCGTTCGTGTTCCAGCCGCCAGAGAGCGCCAACAGCACCGACTGGCTGCCGCACACGGCGATGAAGCTGCTGCAGGCCGGCACTGAAACCACTGGCATCAAAGCGATCGACATCTCAGAGGTGCCGACATCGCTCGTGCCGCTGATCGCCGGACTGCTCGCACGGCTGATCTACGACATCCAGTTCTGGACCGAGCCGGCCCTGCGAACGCCGGTCTGCTTGGTCTGCGACGAGGCGCACGTCTACCTAAAGGAGGGAGACGCCGATTCGCCGATTTACGCGGCGGCGATGCGCCGGTTCGAGACAATCGCAAAAGAGGGGCGGAAGTACGGGGTCTGCCTCGCCGTCGTCAGCCAGCGTCCCAGCGAGCTCAACCAGACCGTGCTGAGCCAGTGCAACAACTTCGTGATCCTGAGACTGAGCAACGACCAGGACCACGAGGCGATTGTGCGACTCGTCCCGGGAGCGTTTGCCGGAGTGGCCGCCGTACTTCCGACCCTCGATGTCGGAGAGGCCGTTGTCATCGGGGACGCGGTCCCGCTGCCCGTCAGGATCAAACTTGACCGTGCCGCCTTTGGCCCGGACAGCAGAACCATCCCGTACTGGTCGCTCTGGGCAAACCCACCAGCCTCTCCCGACGCGATCGTAGCCGGCGTCGCCGCGCTGCGCGCCCGGTCCCGCTCCAAGCTCGAGGACGACAACCAGCCGCCGTCGGGTGACACCCAGTCCGGCAGTCGGCGCGGCGTCCCCGACCGCTG
The DNA here is from genome assembly GCA_963756655.1 of uncultured Solirubrobacterales bacterium. GTDB lineage: Bacteria > Actinomycetota > Thermoleophilia > Solirubrobacterales > Solirubrobacteraceae > Palsa-465. Next base: position 283,237 of record CAVWOQ010000015.1, on the reverse strand, counting down.
ACAGCTGGGCGGCTGGCCGAGAGTGCACACACCACGGCGCGGACCAAGCGGCACGGCTGCGTCCGTGTGATTAACGACGGCTAGGATCCTGTGCGTGAGCACTGCCGCTGGCGTCTCGACCATTTCGGACGTCATCGCGCGGATGCATAAGATCGACGCGGCGCTCCCGCGCAAGGACGGCGTCGCGATCTTCAACCGCCTCTATCTCCAGGTCACCCTCGCGGTCGACGCGGCGAGCGCAGGGAGCGATTTCGAGAACAAGCCGTTCCTCGACCGGCTCGATGTCGTTTTCGCCGGCCTGTACTTCGATGCCGAGGCGACAGTCGACTCCGGTGCGGGCTGCCCGGCGGCCTGGCGGCCGCTCGTTGAGACTCGCTCCGAGACGCGGGAGCCGATCCAGTTCGCGCTCGCGGGCATGACCGCGCACATCAACCACGACCTCCCGATCGCCGTCGTCACGACGTGCGAGGAGTACGGACTCGTGCCAGAGGACGCCAGCGCGATTCATCGTGACTACCAACGAGTCGATGGCCTGCTCGCGACCGTTGAGACCCAAGTCGCCGGCTGGTTCGACTCCGGCCTGATCGCCGACATCGAGGACGTGACCCCGACGAAGACCGACGCGGCAATCGCGATGTGGTCGCTCGCCACCGCCCGCGACGTAGCGTGGGATCACGCGAAGCTGCTTTGGGGATTGCGTCACACCGGGCCGATCCGGGACGGCTACCTCGACGCTCTTGCCCGCACCACCGAACTCGCCTCATGCGCCATGCTCGTGTAAAGAGCCAGGCCCTCGACACGAGCGCGGCCCCATCCGGGTAACACGCCGCCCAGCGACGCCGGCTACTAGTGTGCCCTGCGCCGTCGCCGCAACGGCGTCCGCTGCCTCGACTGCTGCTCGGGGAGTTCGTCGATCCCAGCCGCACCCGGACCGAGACGGTTACTACGCTGGGCGCCATGAGCGCGACGGTGACCCTCGAGCCGTGGGGCAGCGGCGACCTGCCGCTGCTCGAGCGGCTGATGGGCGACCCGCGCATGACTGAGCACCTCGGCGGCCCCGAGAGCCCGGACAAGCTGCGCGAGCGTCAGGGCCGCTACGAGCGCCTCGAGGGCGGCGATCGCATGTTCAAGATCGTCGACGTGGCGAGCGGCGTCGACGTGGGCTCGGTCGGCTTCTGGACGAAGGAGTGGCGCGATGCGCAGGTCTACGAGGTCGGCTGGATGGTCGTGCCGGAGTTCCAGGGCCGCGGCATCGCGGTGGCGGCGACCGCGCGGGCGATCGAGCTCGCCAAGCGCGACGACAGGCACCGCTTAATGCACGCGTTCCCCAACGTCGCCAACGCGCCATCGAACGCGATCTGCCGCAAGCTCGGCTTTGAGCTGCTCGAGGCGTGCGAGTTCGAGTTCCCAAAGGGGCACTTCATGACCTGCAACGACTGGCGCCTGGACCTGCGCGCCTAGCTATTGCGACCATCGCCGCTCAGGCCCCGCCCTACGGGCTCGGCCTTCGCGACCACGGTCGCTCGCGGGTGGCCGCGGCCGGCAGGACGTTGAATGTCCTGCCGGCAACCCGGGATCAGTTCACGCCACGGAACTCGTGGGGCGCAGGGATCGTGCCGCCTGTGATCAGGCTGGCGACGGCGAAGGGCTGGGAGACGTAGATGGCGTGGCTGCCAGGCGCTTCGGTGGTCGTCGCGCCGGCCCGCTCGGCCATCGCCCGCTGCGCGAGTGGCGGGATCATCCGGTCGTCGGTCGCGACCAGGTACCAGCTCGGCTTGCTGCGCCAAACTGGGTCGCTCGCGTGTTGCTCCATACCTCCGTGGCGTCGCAGCGAGGCTCTCGCGACACGTGACATGTCGCCTCCCGGTTACGCCGTGATCGTCATCGACCACAGCGCCGCGCCCTCGACTTCGAAGGCGAAACGGCTGTAGCCACTGAAGCCGTCTGAGGCGACCTCGATATCGACGGCCACGCCGCGATCGGTCAACTCGCTCCCCGTGACAGCGAAGCGGCTGTTGGCGCCGATCAGCTCACGGTCGCTCCAGGCGCGCATCTCGTCGCGTCCGACGAAGCGCCGGCCGTTGTCGTCGATCCAGCCGTCACTCGCGAACTGGGAAAGGAACGCGTCGGTATCGCCGGCGTTTACCGCGTCGATGGCTCGGGCGACCGGCGCCGGTAGAGACTCGGTCACTGCGGTGCTCCTCCCAGCCGGGACATGCCGCGCCCTATTCCAGACGCAGATCGGAGCCGCGATAGTACTGCCGTGAGTTGAGCAAGAAGCGGCACGATCGCGCGGGCGAGCCCTCATGTCGGTCTGGAGCTGGACCTAGGATCCGGCTTCCAAGCCGGTCGAGAGCCGCAGCTGTTCCACGCCGGTCAGAGCCCCTTGCATGGCACAGATGCGGCCACGATAATCAGCAGCTGCGCTGATCCGCCCGGGTAGCGGCAGACCGTTCAAGTTGCGAGGAGGTGGGGCATGACCGACGCGCGCATTGCGACCCAGAGTCCGTCCGTCGCCGACGGCGCTGCGGGCAAGGTGTTTCGCACGGAGCTGAACCCGGTTGACTTCCTACGGAGGGCTGCCTACGTGTATCCGGAGAAGGTCGCGGTGGTAGATCGGGGCCGCCGCTACTCCTACCAGCAGCTGGCGGAGCGCTCGTGGCGACTGGCAAATGCGCTGAGGTTGGCGGGCCTGAGCAAGGGCGACGGAGTGGCCACGCTGTTGTTCAACTCGGCGACGATGCTCGAGGCCCATTTCGGCGTTCCCGCGGCGGGCGGGATCCTCGTCGCGATCAACAATCGGCTGGCGAGCCCCGAAGTCGGGTACATCCTCGAACACAGCGGCGCCCGATTCGTGCTGATAGACGCCGAGCTCGAGCCGCTCATCGCGCCGCTGGAGCTGGCCGGTGTCACCGTGATCCGCTCCGCCGGCGCCGGCGATGCAGAAGATCCCTACGAGCAATTCCTGACCGGCGCGTCCTTTGCGGAGCCCGAGAGCTGGCTCGAGGACGAGGAGGAGACGATCTCGATCAACTACACCTCCGGGACCACTGGCCAGCCGAAGGGAGTGCAGTACACATACCGCGGCGCGTATCTGAATGCGCTGAGCGAGGTGATCGTGGCCGAGATGAACCCGGACTCGGTGTACCTCTGGACTCTGCCGATGTTTCACTGCAACGGCTGGTGCTTCCCATGGGCGGTAACGGCGGCAGGTGCCCGACACGTGGCGATGCGGGCGGTGGACCCTGATCTGGTCTGGGAGCTGATCGACGGGGAGGGCGTGACGCACTACAACGGCGCGCCAACGGTTCAGCTGATGATCATCAACCATCCTCGAGCGCACCGCCTGGAGCGGCCTGTGACCGCGATGGTCGCCGCCGCGCCGCCATCGCCGACGCTCCTGACGCGCATGGCCGAGTTGAATTTCCGCATCCTCCACGTCTACGGCCTGACTGAGACCTACGGCCCGATCACGGTTTGCCCCACTCAGGAGGACTGGCCGCAGCTCCCGGTCGAGCAGCGGGCAAAGCTGCTCGCGCGCCAGGGCCAGGGCTACCCCTCAGCCGACCTGGTCCGGGTCGTCGATGAGGACATGCACGACATCCCGCAGGACGCCGAGACGATGGGCGAGGTGATCATGCGCGGCAACAACGTGATGAGCGGCTACTTTGCCGACGAGGCGGCCACGCAGAACGCGTTCCGTGGCGGCTGGTTCCACTCCGGCGATCTAGCCGTATGGCATCCAGACGGCAACATCGAGCTGCGCGACCGGGGCAAGGACATCATCATCTCCGGCGGCGAGAACATCTCGAGCATCGAAGTCGAGCAGACGATCGTCGCGCATCCCGCCGTGCTCGAGTGCGCGGTCATAGGGATCCCCCACGAGCACTGGGGGGAGCGACCAAAGGCTTTCGTCACGCTCAACCGCGAGGCCAGCGCGAGCGCCGGCGAGATCATCGCGTTCTGCCGCCAACGACTCGCTCACTACAAGTGCCCCGACACAATCCAATTCGGGCCGCTCCCGAAAACCTCCACCGGCAAGGTCCAGAAATTCGTCCTGCGAGAGCAGGAATGGCGTGGACGGCAAACTCGAGTCGGGACGACGTAGCCCACCTCAGATAGCTGTTCGGAATGGTCGCAAGGCGCCGACGCCGATGGCCGGGGCGACCTACGGTCAGCTGTCGTCGTCGAGGACGTCGCGGAGTTTCTGCGCGAAGGGTTCGGGTTGGCCGGGGTATCCGGACTCGGCGCCGAGGAAGCCGCCGTGGTGGCTCGGGAACACCGTCGCCTGCTGACCCAGCAGCTGGGCGGTCGCCGCCGACGTGCGTCCGGTAAAGGTGTCCCCGGACTCCTCGCCGACGGCGATCACAATGCGAGTTGACGCCGCGGCCAGCGCGTCGATGTCGGGGCGGTAGCCGCTGACCGCCCACGAGCGGTCGGATAGCAGCGGGTCGTCGCGTGAGCCGTCGTCGTCGGTCGGCATCCCGAACGCTGCGGGATCCGCGGCGGGCTGAGCGAAGTACTTGTCGGTGAACTCGCCTGACCACGACGTCATTGCGATGAAAGCCGCCATGCCCGCGTTCCTCCCTCCCGCCTCGTATGCGTCGCGGACGGCGCCGCGGGCGCGCGCGGCCGGCTCGGCGTCGGGCAGGACCGGGATGAGAGGCGGCTCGTGCGCCACGAGGGTCGTCACATCGTCGGGATGAGCCGCTACGAGCGCGAGCGCGGTGACCGCACCCCCGCTGCTCGCGAACAACTCGACCGGACCGGCGCCGAGTGCTTCGATGACGCCGTGGACATCGTTCGCCTGGACCTCGGGCGAATGGTCGACCCGGCCGTCTCTGCGGGAGCTGCGGCCAAGCCCGCGCGGGTCATAGGTGACCACGGTGCGGTCGGGGAAATGCGACGCCAACGTGTTGAAGCCGCCGGCAGTCATGGGCTGGCCGATCATGAACAGCGGCGGCCGTCCGTCGGCGGGGGGCAGCGGGCCGTGGACGTCATACGCGATGTCGGCCTCGGCGGTTGCGAGCACGTTTGTTGTCGTCATGGCAATGTTGACCTGGCCCGCGTCGAAAACTCATCGGCGCCACGCCGAAGTATCGAGCTGAAACCGCGGCTCCGGAAGGTCGCTTCTCACTTCCCATCGTTCAGCGCCGGGCGACCCTCAATCGACGCGGCGGGGCTGGCTTTCTAACCTCTGTGGTGAACCAGCTAAAGGAGAAGCGATGCCGCTGCAGGGCGAATACGAGCCGAGCTCTTCGAAGTGGGTCCGAGACCAGGTTGCGGAATACGAGCGCTCCGGTGGAACCGAGGCGACGACCTTGAGGGGGGTCCCGGTGGTCGTGATCACGTCGTTGGGCGCGAGTTCCGGCAAGCTGCGCAAGAACCCCGTCATGCGGGTCGAACACGATGGTGTCTACGCGGCCGTTGCATCTAAGGGTGGGGCGCCCGAGCATCCAGCGTGGTATCGCAATTTGGTGGAGCATCCGCTGGTGGAACTTCAGGACGAAGGCGCCAAGGGGGACTACACCGCGCGCGTAGTCTCCGGCGAGGAGTACGCCACGTGGTGGAAGCGTGCCATTGCGGTCTGGCCGGACTACGCCGAGTACCAGACGAAGACCGACCGGGAGATCCCGGTGTTCGTCTTAGAACCCGCGGCCTGATTTAACTGCCGGGAGCTCCTGGCGGTAAGTCAACGACGGCTGCGATCCTCAGAGCGGGTCGGCTCGGTCTTAGACGACCGAGGGGCGGTTGGGATCGGCGAAGGCGGCACGGGCGGCTTCGAGGCGTTGTTCGAGCGCTTCGACTCCATGTTCGGCTTTGAAGTCGCGCTCGGCCGTGGTGATGGGTTGAAGCGCGAGGATTCGGGCGTGCCCGCCGGGCCAGGAGCAGACCTCGAAGTCGGGCCCGTAGGCGTAGGGGGTCGCGACCAGGAGGTAGGTGCAGAGCGACTGCTGGGTCCATGGCTCGCCGATCGGAAGCGTGTGGCCGTGGTCGAGGCGTTGCTGCTGGGGGCCGGCGTGGTAGTAGGCGACCATTGTCAGGATCTCGACGTGGCGGCTGCTGGGCGCGGTCGTGGTGAGACCGAATTCGAGTCCGTGTTCGTCGTGGGCCGTGGCTTCCCAGCAGCCGCTGCTCACGTAGGTCCACAGGTTCAGTTGTGGCCCGGCCCCCGATCTCGAAGACGTCGAGGTTTGGTACCCGTGTTCGGGACGGTCCGCTTGGCAAGTCTCGGTGTCGGATCGCGTGTCCCTTGAAGAACGATCTGAGGTGGGCGTTCAGCGCCGCGGACTCGGTCCACGGGTTGCGGCGTGGCATGAGGTCGCGCAAGCTACGAGTGGGCGGGCTTGTGCCGGTAATACGGGCGGGAGTGCTTACTCAGGATAAGCGCCACAGCCGCGAATTCGACGAGCCAAAAGACCACGCTGGCGATGCCCGTCCACACGGGGGCGGAGGACGCCGACACATGCGCAACGTCGTACAACAAGGCCACGGTGTGGAACCCGACCCAGACGGCGAACAGAACCCTGGCCCAGTTGTGCCCGCGGCCACTCGCCCAGGCCAACAAGGCGAACACGCCCCAGCTCATGCCGATAGCCAGCGGGTACGCGCTGCTCCCGGGAGTCGCTGGAAGGATCGGGACGCCTAGCAGCTTAAGCGCTGCACAGACGTACATCAGCCGGACGGCCCAGAGCACCGTTGGTTGCGACCGTGGCACGCCGGGACGCAGACGGATCCAGATCGCGTTTCTGCCGGCGTTCATCGGTCCTGAAGCAGCCCCAGGACGTTGCCATCGGGGTCAGTGACGGTGGCCACCAGGCGGCCGCCGCCGACGTCGCGAACGGGGTCGTTGATGGTGGCCCCCGCGGCGGTGACGTCGACCAGCTTGGTCTCGATATCCGCGACGTGCCAGTAGGCCACCGGCGAGGTCATGCCCTGCGGCCCACCGCCCGGCACCAGCCCGATGTGCTGGCCCTCGGCCTCGAAGCCGACGTAGTAGGGCGCGTCGGCCGACGGCTCGACGCCGAGCAGCGCGGCGTACACCGGCTTGGCCTTCTCCAGGTCGGATACGGGATGCAGCACGGTCTTGATTCCCTGGGTTGTAGAGGTGGTCATCTTCACTCCTGAGGTCGTGGGTCACACATGTCGATGGCGGTCATGCTACGTGCGACTGGGTGACCGGCGCTTCTCCAAAACTGCTCCGTTGCGGGCGGCCCTCAAGGCCCGCAGGGCGGCCCTATGCGTGGACCGAAACGCCGGACATGCGGGGGCGCAAGCGACCCATTGCCGTGCGCGGCTAGATGACACACAAGAAAACTGACTGTCGGTCAGGCCAGCCGTGAGGAGCAGCCTGTGCGTGACAGTGGAGAATATGCGGGGTGAGCGCCGACATTGACGAGCTGCGTCTGTTGCGCCGAGCGCGCGACCGGATGGATCGCGAGTACGCGCAGCCGCTCGACGTCCCGGCGCTCGCGCGCACGGCGCTGATGTCGCCGGCGCACTTCAGCCGCCGCTTCCGCGAGGCGTACTCCGAGACGCCGTACTCCTACCTGATGACCCGGCGCATCGAACGGGCAAAGGCGCTGCTGCGCCGCGGCGACCTGACCGTGACGGATGTCTGCTTCGCGGTCGGCTGCACGAGCTTGGGCTCCTTCTCCGCACGGTTCACCGAGCTCGTCGGGGAGACGCCGTCCGGGTACCGCGCCCGCAACCACGAGGAGCTGCGCGTCGTGCCCGGCTGCCAGACGATGGTGCTGACCCGGCCGCGCAGGGGCGGAGGCCGGGGCCGGGTGAGATAGAGCAGTTTCGGAGAAGCATCCGCCGCCGCACCCGACTAGCGTCGGTGCGATGACGATTTCGCTCAGCGGCGTGCACGTGCTCGTCGGCGACCCCGACGCCGCGCTCAGCTTCTACCGCGACACCCTCGGCGCGAGGGTACGCACCGAGGTCGCCCGCGACGGCTACCGTTGGATCACCCTCGTCACCGACAGCCAACCCGAGATCGAGATCGTGTTGTCGCAGCCGCACGCGGGTCGCTCCCAGGAGGACGGCGACGTGCTCGCGGCCCTGCTCGCCAAAGGCGAGCTACAGATGGTCCAGTTGCGCTCTGACGATCTCGACGCGACGTTCGACAGAATCGCGGCCGCACCGGAGGCCGAGGTTCTGCAGGAGCCCATCACCCGATCGTGGGGAGTCCGCGACATCGCCGTGCGAGACCCCGCGGGCAATCATGTCCGCATCGAGCAGGAATAGAACCGGGACCGCGCCGGGCCTAAAGCGGCGGGACCTGGTTATTGACCTGCGGCCCGTGGTACAGCTGGTCGTGGTCCGCGCAGGCGGCCGGGAAGGTGAACTGGACGCTGTCGCTGCGCACACCGTTGTAGCTCGCGAAGAGGGTCACGCGGCCGACTGTGCCGACCTGGCACTGTGGGTCGGTGCTGCTTTCGCACGCGGACAACGATCTTCATGATGTTGCCGGGTACGCCCCACAGCAGCGCGTGATGTGAGTGGTAGACCAGGCGGTGGTCGACGGTCATCGTGATCAGGCGGTCGGGCTGGTTGCGGACACGGTTGACCTGGCAGAGGATCCCGGAGACGGTGTTGGCGGCCAGGTTGATCTCACCGTGGCCACGGGCGTAGCTGCCGCTCGCCCCCGTGATCGGCGCACCGGTGTGGAAGCCCCACGGCGGAATCCCGCCGACGATCGGAATCTGTGAGCAGTACTGAACCTGGTAGCCCGAAGCCGAGCCGGCCATGCCGATCAGCGCGAGCAGCGGCGTCAGCACAAAAACAGCAAGCGCAACGGGCCGCGTGATGCGGTTCCTGCCGATCCGGGCGCGGACTATAGCTTTCTCGGTCAGGAGCCCGAGCCGGTCGGAGCTGGATGTCGGAGGCGGATCGGGGCGACAGGTGGACGTCGTTTCATCTCCCGTTCATTCTCGGCGGCCGGCGCGCGATCCTTGCGCCGCGAGGCGTTGCGCTCGACGGACAGCGGGCCGCTTGCCGCCGGCCACGAGCTGCGCGGCTTTCCGCGGATCGATGGATGGTGCTGCACAGCGGCCGGCGGGTAGCGTGTGTGGGCGATGCCGATCGATCGCGCCGCCGCCGAACAGTTCATCTGGTCAACCGCCCGGCTGATAGATCGCCACCGTTACGCGATGCTGTTCGGCGACGGGTCGGCCGAGCCCGTCGTCGAGGCGCTGTGCGGCTACCGCAACCCCGACGGCGGCTTCGGGCACGGGCTGGAGCCCGACCTGCGCTGTCCGGGCAGTCAGCCGGCGCCGACTCTGTACGCGCTCGAGATCCTCAATGAAGCGGGCGCAGCCGACGACGAGCTGGCCCGCGGGGCGCGCGGCTGGATCGCATCGATCTCGGCGCCGGACGGTGGCGTCCCTTCCGTGCTGCCTGGGTTCGAGGACTATCCGCACGCACCATGGTTCGCTCTCGGGCCGGGCTCGGTGCTCACGTTCGGGCTCGCCGCGGCCCTCCACGCCGGCGGTGCGGCCGACGATGAGTGGCTGGCCCGCGCGACCGACTGGTGCTGGGAGGCGATCGCGACCAACCAGCAGCCCCGCGGCTACTGGCTGAAGTACGCCTGCGCGTTCCTCGACGCCGCGCCGGACGACGACCGCGCGCGTCAGGCGATCGCCAAGCTCGCTGACCGCGTCGATCCCTCCGCGGGCGCGGTCACCGGCTTTGTCGAAGGGGAGGCGCTGCGTCCGCTCGATCTGTCGCCGCGCCCGGATACCCGATCCCGCGGCCTGGTCGCACAAGCTCAGATCGACGCACACCTCGATGCCGTCGAGTCAGAACAACGGCAGGACGGCGGCTGGACCTTCGACTGGCTGGCCTGGTCGCCCGCGCAGACAAACGACTGGCGCGGCAACGTCACGATCCGGGCGCTCGCCTGGCTGCGCGACAACGGCCGCCGCTAGTGAAAGTCGCACGCGTTGGCCGCCTGCATGGACACCGGGGCACTCGTTTGTAGCGTCCCGCTGCTAACACGGACGCAACTGCTGGCCTCCGTGCCGCGCCCGGTCAGCTGCAGGCCGGACGGTGGCCGCTTGACACCGTTGCTCTCGCCCTTCTACATTGGCGGACCTTGTTTCCCGGGGAAGAGGTTTAAGCATGGTTCGTAGCGGCGGGGCGATTGCCCTTCTGGTCGTGGTCGCGGCGCTTTTGATCGGCGCCTGCGGCGGCTCCAGCACCAACAACAGTTCCGTTTCCGGCACCCTCAAGGAACCCGGGCTGTACGGGAAGCTGCCCCCGGCCGGAACGCCCACACACGGCGGCACGATCACGTTCGGGGCGCTGAACGGCAACACGCCGAACTACATCTTCCCGATCACTCCGTCAGGCAACGCAAGCACCTACAACTACGCCTGGCAGCAGGTCATGTACCTGCCGCTCTACAACAACTTCGCCTACGGCAGTTCACCGGGGGTCAATTTCTCGGTCAGCCTCGCGAACAAGCCGGTGTTTTCAGACGGCGACAAGACCGTCACGATCACGCTCAAGCAGGGCTACAAATGGAATGACGGCAAGCCCGTCGACGCGCAGGACCTGCTGTTTGACTTCGCGATGATCAGGACAGCGGTCGACGAGAGCGCCGCCAATTGGGGCTCGTTCACGCCGGGATATTTCCCCCAGAGCATCGAGAGTGCCAGCGCGAGCGGGCAGTACACCGTCGTGCTGCACCTCACGCATGCCTTCAACCCAGGCTTCTTTCTCAACAACCAGCTGGCGCTCAACGTCACCCCGCTGCCGAGCACTGCCTGGAACGTCGCCTCCGCCAACGGCCCGCACCTGGACTGGAACGTCCCGGCGAACGCGAAGAAGATCTACAACTATCTGGGTAAGGCCGGCGGCCAGGTGGGCGACTTCGGCACGAACCCGCTGTGGAAGGTCGCCGATGGCCCGTACGTGCTATCGAGTTTCAGCCCGGTCACGGCTTCGTACACGCTCAAGGCCAACCCGAGCTACGGCGGAACGCCCAAGCCGTACGCCAGCGAGATCCAGGGCGTCACGTACACCGGGATCACGCCGATGCTGAATGCGATGCGGACGAACAGCCTCGACATCGGGTCGGTCGACTTCTCCCAGCTGACGGACGTTTCGAGCCTCAAATCACAGGGCTACAGCGTGTACGGCCTACCCGACTTCGGCTGGGCCGGCGATATCTGGAACTTCAAGAACACCGTCAACCACTTCAACAAGATCATCGCCCAGTTGTACTTCCGCCAGGTGATGGCGATGCTGGTCGACGAGCCGGCGATCATCCAGGGCATCTACCACGGTGCCGCCGGGCTTGCGTACGGCCCAATCCCGGCTACCCCGAAGACCTCATACGTGCCGTCCAACGCGGTCAACCCGACTTACCCGTACAACCCCCAGAAGGCGGTCTCGATCCTCAAATCGCACGGCTGGCACGTCGTCCCGAACGGGCAGACGACCTGCGCAGATCCAGGCACCGGTCCCAACCAATGCGGCGCCGGAATTCCCAAGGGCACGCCGATCTCCTTCCCATGGACCACGGAGACGGCCGCCGCCGGGCCTTACATCTCGCTGACCGACGAGGCTGTCACGTCGGAGGCCAAGCAGGCCGCCGGTATCAGCATCCAGCTCTCGCAGAAGACGTTCAACTACATCGCCAGCAACTACAACGACGCCGATCCATCAGTTGCGAAGTACACGAACGACTGGGCGGTCGAGAACTTCGACGGCTACACGGATAGCCCTTACCCGACCCAGAACTCGATCTTCAACACCGGCGGCTCGTTCAACAGCGGCGCGTACACCGACCCGAAGATGGACCAGCTGATCCACAACTCCGTGTTCGGGTCAAATCCGAACGCAGTCACTCAGGAAGCTTCATACGAGGGGGAGCAGCTACCGGCACTGTTCCTGCCCAATGCCGACTACATCTGGGCTGTGTCGAACCGCGTCGGCGGTACGCCAGAATCGTTTGAGAACCTGACGCAGTACGGGTTCTTACCGCAGTACTGGTGGGTCAACAAGAAGTAGGCTCCCACGCAGAGGATGGGAGCACGGCCCAGCGATGCTCGGATACATCATTCGCCGGTGCCTCGTCGCGATCGTGATCACGATCGGGATCGCGGCGATCACCTTTGAGCTGCTGCACCTGATCAGCGGCAGCCCTGTCCACGAGGTGCTCGGCCGCGGCGCGAAGCCGGCCCAGATTGCCGCCTGGAACAAGCAGCACGGCTATGACCGCCCGCTGATCTCGCAGTTCCTGAGCTACCTGGGCAACCTCGTCCGGCTCAACTTCGGCTACTCCTACAAGCAGGGCCAGAGCGTCGCGCAGCTGTTCAAGGAGTACGCCGGACGCAGCATCTATCTATCTGGCTCGGCGCTGGTCCTGTCGCTGTTGATCGCGATCCCGCTCGGGATCGCCCAGGCCGTGAGGCGCAACAGCATCGGCGACTACGCGATGACGACGCTGACGTTCGTTCTCTACGCGATGCCCCCGTTCTTCCTCGGAATCATCCTGATCGACATCTTCGCTCTGCATCTGACCATCTTTCCGCCACTCGTGCCCTCGTCGATCACTTCGGTCTCATCGGCTGTCACCCACCCGCGCGACTACGTCCTGCCGATCGTCACGCTGACGGCGGTCAACATCGCGTCGTTCAGCCGCTACATGCGCTCCTCGGCGCTCGACAACCTCGCCCAGGACTACATCCGCCTCGCGCGCGCCAAAGGGCTCTCTAACCGGGCAGTCCTCTACCGCCACCTGCTGCGCAACGCGTGCCTGCCGATGATCACACTGGTCGGCCTCTCGATCCCGGATCTGCTCGCCGGCAACCTGCTGGTCGAGGTGCTGTTCAACATCCAGGGGCTCGGACTTCTGTTCTTCGACGCGCTCCAGAACGGCGACTACCCGATCCTGCTCGCGTACACCGTCCTCGGCGGCATCCTCACGGTGCTGGGCAACCTGATGGCCGATATCGCGACGACGGTCGCCGACCCGAGGGTTCGGATTTGAGCGACGACGTCGAGAACCGCGTCAAGCCGCTGGGTGCCATCGACGTCGCGGCGCCGTTCGGCGACGATGCCGCCCGGTTCTTGGAGGAGGCCGAGGGCGGCGAGGTGCAGGCGATCGCCAGCGGCTGGCGGCTGGCACTGCGCGAATTCTCCGATAACAAGGTCGCGGTGCTCGGCGTCGCGATCCTCGTGTTCTTCGTCCTGTTCTGCTTCGTCGGGCCGCTCTTCTACCACACCAATCAATCGCTCACCCAGCCGCTGAACGCCAATCTGTCGCCTGGGCAGGTCAGCCCTATCAATGGCCAGGCGTATCCCCTCGGGACCGACGAGCACGGGTTCGACGAGCTGGGCCGGATCATGCTCGGTGGCCAGACGGCGCTTGAGATCGGCTTCTTCGCGGCACTGATCTCGATCGTGATCGGGACCCTGTACGGCGCCGTCTCGGGGCTCTCGGGCCGCCTGGTCGACGGCGTCATGATGCGGTTCGTCGACATCGTGTACTCGATCCCGTTCCTGTTCATCGTGCTCGTGCTGGCAACGAAGTTCAGCGCGACCGTGCTCGAGGAGAGCCTGCTGCTCGGCTTCTTCTCATGGCTGGTACCGGCGCGGCTGATGCGCGGCGAGGTGCTGACGCTGCGCGAGCGAGACTTCGTGTGGGCGGCGCGGGTGATGGGCAGCGGCCGCTCGCGTCTGGTCTACAAGCACCTGATCCCGAATTCACTCTCGGTCGTGATCGTCAACGTCACGTTCCTGGTCGCCGACTCGATCCTGGCGCTCGCGTATCTCGGCTTTCTCGGCTTCGGACTGCAGTACCCGGCTGCATCGTGGGGGGACATGCTCGGCAACGCCGACACCTACATCTCCAACGGCCAGTGGTGGCTCGTGTATCCGGTCGGGTTCTGTCTCGTGGCGGTCGTGATGGCCTGCAACCTCGTCGGCGACGGCTTGCGCGACGCGCTTGACGTGCGGCTGAGGCGGCGTTAGTGACGTCATCGGCCAGCGCGCTCGAGGTGAGCAACCTCAGCACGCACATCGAGCTGACGCGCTCGACCGTCCAGGCGGTCGGAAACGTCGACCTCGCGATCGGCCCCGGCGAGACGCTCGGGCTGGTGGGCGAGTCCGGCTGCGGCAAGTCGATGCTCGGACTTTCGATCCTCGGCCTGCTCCCAAGCGGCGGCCAGATCGTCGAAGGCTCGGTGAAGCTCGGCGGGCGCGAGCTCGTCGGCCTCCCGGACAAGGCGCTTCAGAAGCTCCGCGGCAACGAGGTCGCGATGATCTTCCAGGACTCACAGTCCTCGCTGAATCCGACCAAGAAGATCGGCGTGCAGGTGGCAGAGCCAGTGCGCCTGCACCGCGGTGCGTCGCGCAAAGACGCTCAAGACCGCGCGCTTGAGGTGCTCGAGCTGGTCGGGCTGCCGCGGCCCAAGGAGCGGTTGGACCAGTATCCCCACCAGCTCTCGGGCGGCTTGCGACAGCGCGTGATGATCGCGGTCGCGCTGGCCTGCGAGCCGAAGGTGCTGCTCGCCGACGAGCCGACGACCGCGCTCGACGTCACGATTCAAGCCCAGATTCTGGCGCTGCTCGACGACCTCGAGGATCGCCTCGGGATGGCGACGCTGCTGGTGACGCACGACATGGGCGTGGTCGCCGGGAGGACCAACCGGATCAGCGTCATGTACGCCGGGCGGATCGTCGAGACCGCCGCGACCGGAGACATCTTCGCCCGGATGCGCCATCCCTACACCCAGGCGCTGCTCGGTTCGATCCCGAGGCTCGATCAGGACAACCGCGAGGCGCTGGTCAGCATCCGCGGCCTGCCGCCCGACCTCACCAACCCGCCGAGGGGTTGCCGGTTTGCGCCACGCTGCCCACTGGCGACCGATCAGTGCCGTGAGCAAGAGCCGCCGCTGACAGGTGACCCAGGGCATCTGTTCGCTTGCTGGCACCCGGTCGATGGGCCGATCGAGCGACCGAAGGTGTTCGTCACAGACGAGGCCGCGGTGGCCCCGGCCGCGAGCAGCAATGGCCATCTGCTCGAGATCGCGGACGTCGTGCGCGAGTACCCGGTGACGGCGGGCGCGATCCTGCAGCGGAAGGTCAACTCGGTGAAGGCCGTGTCCGGCGTTTCGCTGCACGTCGACGCCGGCGAGGCGCTCGGCCTGGTCGGCGAGTCAGGCTGCGGGAAGACGACGCTGGGCAAGCTGATCGTCGGCGTCGAGAAGCCAGACTCCGGGAGGATCACGTTGGCGGGGCGTGAGCTCTTCCGGATGCGCGGCAGGGGCTTGCGGCGCGCGCGCCGCGACATGCAGATGATGTTCCAGGATCCCTACGCATCGCTGGACCCACGGATGCGGGTGCAGGCGATCCTCCGCGAGCCGCTCGTGATCCAGAGCGTCGGCAGCCGCAAGGAGCAGGACCAGAAGATCCGCCAACTGCTCGACGAGGTGGGGCTTCCTCAGAACGCGCTCGAGCGATATCCGCATGAGTTCTCCGGCGGCCAGCGCCAGCGGATCGCGCTGGCCAGGGTGCTGATGCTCGACCCGAAGGTGATCGTCGCCGACGAGCCCGTCAGCGCGCTCGACGTCTCGATTCGCTCCCAGGTCCTGAACCTGATGAAGCGCCTACAGGTCCAGCACCAGCGGGCGTCGGTGGTGATCTCGCATGATCTGGCGGTCGTCAAGTACCTCGCCGACCGGATCGCGGTCATGTACCTCGGCAAGATCGTCGAGCTCGGGACCGGCGATGACATTTACCGCCGCCCGGCACACCCCTACACCGAGGCGCTGATCAAGACGATCCCGACGCCTGACCCGGCCGCCGAGCGCGCGAAGAGTGACGCGGGCATCCGGGGCGAGCTCCCGAGCCCGATCTCGCCGCCGTCGGGGTGTCGATTCAGAACCCGCTGCCCGCGCGCGCAGGACCTGTGCGCGGTCGAGGAGCCGCTCCTGCGCCGGTTCGGGCCGACGCAACAGGCGGCGTGCCACTTCCCGCTGCGGGAGCCCGACTCGGCCGCCGTCGCAGCCGGCCCTAACGCCGACGCTACGCGGTGATCCCCATCGCGGCGAGGATGAACGCCTGGATCTCCGCCTCGTAGCGAAAGCGGGCGGTCCGGCCCGACGGCCCGCCGTGGGCGCCGACGCCGACCTGTGCCCGGAACAGCAATGGCGAATCCGAGGTATCGGTCGCCCTCAGCCTCGCGACCCACTTGGCCGGCTCGTGGATCGCCACCCTTGGATCGTGGACGGTCCCGGTCACGAGCAGTGCCGGCCGCAGGCCCGGCGGCGGGTTGTCGTACGGCGAGTAGGACCGCAGCAGCTCGTAGTCGGCTGCGTCTCGCGGGTCGCCCCACTCGTCCCATTCGTTGGCGGTGAGCGGGATCGAGGCGTCCAGCATCGTGGTCACCACATCGACGAACGGCACTTCGGCGACCACCGCGCGCCAGCGATCGGGGCGGATCGAGTAGACCGCGCCTTGGAGCAGCCCGCCCGCCGATGCGCCCCGCGACACGATCCGGTCGCCGTCGACCCGGGCCGGTCCATCGCTGCCGGCGAGCCAGTCGGCGACCGCGACGAAGTCGCTGAACGTGTTCGGCTTGGTGTGCAGTCGGCCCTGCTGCCACCACCACCGGCCGCACTCGCCGCCGCCGCGTACGTGCGCAATCGCGTAGACCACGCCACGGTCCAGCAGCGACGGGAGGCTGCGGTCGAACTCCGGCTCGATGGACGCCTCGTAGGCGCCATAGCCGTACAGCAGACACGGTGCGCTGCCGTCCAGCGGCGTGGACTCGAGGCGGGCGAGCGTGACTGGGATCTGGGTCCCGTCGGACGCCAGGGCCGTTAGACGTTCGGTGCGGTACCGGGCCGGATCGTGGCCGGGAACCTCCATCCGTTTGAGCAGCCGCCTGGCCCCGGAGGCGAGCTCGAGCTCGTAGTAGGCGGGGGGCTCGATCAGCGTTTCCTCGGCGATGATCACGGAGCCGCGGTCGTAGTCCTCGGCGTGCTCGAGCCTGATCGTGCCCGCCTCTGCGCTCGCGACGATCTCGCGGACGTTGCGACCGGCGTGATCGCAGATCACCAGCAGCCGCTCCCCGTGGCGCCTGATCGTGAGAACCAGATTTTCGGCGAGCACGTCGCAACGGAGCAGGCGAGTGTCGTCCCTGGCCGGCGCGGTCGCCGGACAATCGACGGGCTCCCAGTTGTCGCGGCCTGGAGCCGCGAGCGGTGCCCGCGCGAGCGCGAACTCCTCTGCGTCGGAGTCCGTGACCAGGAACAGCGCGTCCGGTCGCGCGTGATCGAGCCGGTATTCGACCCCGCGCAGTCGCGGCTCGACGAGCACCGGATCGTCGAGCGGACGCTCGAGACCTAGCAGCCACACCTCAGTGGAGTCGCGCGACTCGACCGTGATCACCGCCAGGTCGCCGCTCCGCGTCGCCCGCAGCGTGAGCTCAAAACGCTGATCGGGCTCCTCGAACACGAGCTCGTCCGCGCCTCCCACGCGGTGCCGCCAGACCTGAAACGGGCGGTGCAGCTCGTCAGGCACCAGGTAGAACAGGTATCGCGAATCGGCGGACCAGGCCAGGCCCGGCACGCTTCGGGCGATCAGGTCGGGAAGGTCCTCTCCGGTCTGCAGGTCTCTGATCCGGAGCTCGTATATCTCCGCGCCGCTGACGTCGGCCGACCACGCGAGCAGGGCGCCGCCGGGGCTGGGCTCGCGGACCCCAATGTCGGCGAATCCGGTCCGTGCAGCGACCGTGTTCTCGTCCAGCAGCACCTGTTCGGCGCCGTCCTCAGAGCGCGAGCGCAGCAGCTGAAGATCGTCGCCGCCGGCCGGCAGGCGCGTGCGATAGGTGAACCCGCCCTTCGGCCAGGCGACCGAGTACTCGTCTGCGGTTGGCGTCCGGCCCGCGGCCTCGGCGGCGAGCGTCGCCGTGAGCCCGTCGAGCGCCACGGTGCGGGCGTCGTAGTAGGCGCGCTCGGCGAGCAGGTATTCGCGCAGCGCCGGCTCCTCCGGGTCGCGCATCCACGCGTAGTCATCGCTGACCCGCTCACCGTGCAGCTCACGGACGAACGGCACACGCGCCGCCACCGGGGGTGTCGACCCTTCAGCGGTCATACCCGTCACCGGCCGGCCGCTCGCAGCAGCTCACCAACCCGCTCGGCGGGCAGCCCGTAGGACGTGTTTCCGTCGCGGCCGGTTACCGTGGGCGCGGCCAGCATGCTGTTCAGGACGGCCTCCTCGGTAGCCTCCACGACCGCCGCAAAGAACGGGTCCAGCGCCCGACCGGTCACCGCGTACGGCCGATCGCCCGAGGCCGTCGGCCGCGGGCCGCGTCCATCGGTCCGCGGGCCGCGCAGCCCGGTCGCGATCGCGATGAAGATCTCGCCGCTTCCGTGGTTGCCGGTCGAGCCGGTCCTGGCGAGGCCCAGGCCGGCGCGCCGCGCCAAACGCGCGCACGCCGTCGAGTCAAGCGGAGCGTCGGTTACGACGGCCACGATGCACGAGCCGTCCTGCTCGGCGCCGGTCTCCTCGCCAGTCTCCAGCAGCCGGCCGACCGGAACCCCGTCGACCGTCAGCCTCCGGCGCTCGCCGAAGTTCGACAGCAGGAGCACTCCGACCGTGTCCCCCGACGGGGTCAGCCGCGAGGCGGTCCCGATGCCGCCCTTGAAGCCCAGGCAGCTCATCCCGGTCCCTGCGCCGACCGCCCCTTCCGCTGGCGTCGGGCCGCCGGCCGAGGCGCGCGCGGCGGCGAGCGCGGCACCGACGTCCGCCGTGGTCACCTGCATGCGCCGCGCGTCGTTGAGGAAGCTGTCGTCGCATTCGGCCACGATCGGGATGATCACGTCGTCACGGCCAATCCCCGCGTCCTCGGCCATCAGCAGCTCGCACGCCGCGTCGTACACACGGCCCAGCTGCATCGTCGAGGTCAGGAAGACCGGGGTCTCGGCCAGACCCCATTCGCCGGCCGCCAGAAAGCCCGTGCACTCGCCAGCGCCGTTGAGCACCGCGCCCCCGGCCGGGACCGGGTTGCGAAATATGTTCCCGCCGAGGTCGACGACCGTCACCCCCGTCCTCGCCACCCCGCGCCCGGCCGGTGGCGGAGGCTCATCCCGCCACACGGTCGCGTGCCCGACACCGACGCCCGGCACGTCGACGATCGAGGCTGTCGGACCGCTGGGCAAGATGCCGATCGTGATCCCGATGTCAGCCGCGCGCGTCATCTGGTGATCATTACGCAATGGCTCCAGGCGTGCCGATCACACTTTCCAGCACCCCAGTCGTATGGCACGAGGACTGCCTGCTGCACGATCCCGACGGCGAGGTCTGGCTAGGGGTCTGGGAGCCGGGCACCGAGGTACCGCAGCGCGCGGTCGTCCTGCTGGATGCGCTAACAGCCGCCGGGGCCGAAGTGACCACGGCGACGCCCCACGACGAACGGCAGATCCTCGCAGTCCATGACGCCGCGCTCGTCGACCACCTGTCGACCGTCTGGGCGGACTGGGAGGCGGCGGGCTACCCGTCCGAGCACGGGCGCCGCCGCGTGGTGCCGTACCTGTTTCCTACCGCCGGGCTGCTGTCGGGACTGCCGGTCCGATCGCCGAGCGCCACCCATGGCCGGGTCGGGAGGTTCTGTTACGACACGATGACCCTAATCGGGCCCGGGACCTGGCGGGCGGCGAGGGCAGCCGCCGACGCGGCGCTGACCGCCGCCGACCTCGTCGCCGCCGGAGCACCGGTCGCCTACGCGCTGTCCCGGCCCCCGGGACACCACGCAACGCAGGCCGCACACGGCGGGTCGTGCTACCTCAACAACGCGGCGATCGCGGCGCAGGCGCTGCGCGAGGCGGGTGCCGCCCGGGTCGCGGTGATCGATCTCGATGCCCATCACGGCAACGGCACCCAGGCGATCTTCTACGGTCGCGACGACGTCTACGTGGGGAGCGTGCACGTTGATCCGGGCGCCGGCTGGTTCCCGCACTATCTCGGGTACGCCGACGAACGCGGGACCGGTGCGGGGCTCGGCGCAAACCGCAACCTGCCACTGCCGCCGGGGACCGGAGACGCCGATTGGCTGGCCGCGGTCGACGCGCTGTGCAGCGACGTCCGCGCTCACGGCGCCGACGCGGTCGTCGTCTCACTCGGCGTCGACGCCGCCGCCTCGGACCCTGAGAGCCCGCTCCAGGTCAGCGCCGACGGCTACCAGCGGGCGGGTGCCCGGGTCGGCGCCCTCGGTCCGGTGGTCGCGGTTCAGGAGGGCGGATACGACCTGGCCGCGATCGGCCGGCTGGTCGTCGGCGCCCTCGCCGGCCTGCGGTCCGGCCGGCCCGCTTGACGGCGCCGACGCACGTTCCGTAGGGTGCGCCGATGCCCCGTAGCCATGCGTGGAACACCGAGCCGGTCGTCGTCACGGTCGCCCCGACGGGGGCCGACGTGTTCCGCAAGAACAACCCGAACATCCCCTACACGACCTCCGAGATCGCCCAGTCGAGCATCGAGGCGGCAGCGGCGGGCGCGACCGTCGTGCATCTGCACGTGCGCGAGGACGACGGGACCCCGAGCGGGCGCCCGGAGCTGTTCAACGACGTGATCTCGCGCATCCGCGAGGGCAGCGAGCTGATCACGATGGTCTCGACGGGGGGCGCCAACGACATGACGATCGAGGAGCGCACGACCGGGCTCGAGGCCCAGCCCGACCTGTCGGGCGTCGAATCCGGATCGATGAACTTCGGCGACGAGACTTTCATCACGCCGCCGCCGGCTGCCCGCGGGATCATCGGGCGCGCCACCAAGGCCGGTATCGGGCTCGAGGTCGAGGCATTCGACGTCGGTCACGTGGCGACCGCGGTCCGCTGGCTCGAGGACGGCGTGATCCCGTCGCCGATGCGGATCAACCTCGTGTTCGGAGTGCCGGGCGGGATCGACGCCTCGCCGGAAGCGCTGGTCGCGATGCTCCGGCCACTGCCGCCGGAGACCTTCTGGACGGTCACCTGCGTCGGACGTCACCACCCGAGAATGCTGGCGCTCGCGCTGCTGTATGGCGCGCCGTGCATCAGGACGGGGCTCGAGGACGCGGTCTACATCAGCCGCGGCGTCCTGGCCGAGTCCAATGCTGCGCTGGTCGGCGCGGCGATCGAGTTGGCCCACGCGGTTGGTCGTGAGGTCGCGACCCAGGAGCAGACGCGGACGCTGCTCGGGCTCACGACGCCCGAATGAGCTCGCTGATCGAAGCGATCGGCGCGACGCGGGTGCTTGAGCCGCCCGGCGCGCTCCCCCAATCCGCGGTGCGGTTGGACGCAATGCCGCCGCTGCGGCCCTACGAGCTCGAGCTCGACGTCGACGTGCTGTGCCTCGACTCGACCAGCTTTCGCCAGCTCGCGGAGTCAAACGCCCGCGATCCGGTGGGGATCGGCGCCGCGATCCTGGCGATCGTCGCCGACCGAGGCAAGATGCATAACCCCGTGACGGGTTCCGGCGGGGTCCTTGCCGGCTCGGTCCATGCGGTCGGCGAGGCATACCCAGACCCGCCGCCGATTGGCTCGCGGGTGATCTCGCTGACCTCGCTCACCAACACCCCGCTGCGCTTGGAGGCGGTCGGGCAGCTCGACCCGGGCAGCCCACACGTGCCGGTCACCGGCACCGCGTATCTGGCGTCGGCCGTGCCGTGGACCGCGTACCCCGACGACATCTCGCTCGACGCCGCGCTGGCCGCGATCGACGTCTGCAACGCGGCCTCGCAGACGCGCGAGTTGATCGACGCCGACACGCGGACCGTGCTGGTGCTGGGCGGCGGCCACGCGGGGCTCGTCGCACTCGCCGCGGCGCGCGACTCGCTCGCGCCCGGGTCGAGTCTGGTGCTGATGGACTCCAGCGAGCGCGTCTGCCAGCGCGCGAGGGACCTCGGGCTGTGCGACGTAGCGGTCTGCGTCGACCTTCGCGACCCCGTGACGTCGCTCGCGCGCCTCGAGCAGGCCGGCCTGTCACGCGCCGACCTGACGGTCGTGGTGGTCAACTCGTCCGACTGCGAGGCCGCCGCGATCCTGCTGACCGCGGACCGCGGCACGGTGCTGTTCTTCTCGATGGCGACCTCGTTCACGAAGGCCGCGCTCGGGTCAGATGGCCTCTCGTCCGCGGCGCGGATGCTCGTCGGTTCGGGTTTCGCGCCCGACCGGGGGGTGTACGCGTTGGAGCTGATAGGTCGCGACGAGCGCCTCCAGCGCGCGATCGCCGAGGGTTGATCAGCCCGTCAGGGCGTCGAGCAACGCCTCGTTCCAGGTCGCCAGTGCCCGCGCGCGCTGGGTGTAGCGGTGCAGCGGATACTCGAGCGTGAAGCCGATCGCTCCGGTCACCTGCTGGCAGGCCGCGCACGCCGCGGCGATCGCCGGCCCGGCATGGGCCAGCGCGTCGGCGTCAGGCCGATCGGCGGCCAGCAGCTCGACGCCGCGCACCGCGGTCGCCGCATCGGCGAGCAGCTGCTGCACCGGCGCCAGCGCGGCGAGCGTTGACCCGAACGCGCGTCGCTGGCTGACATAGGCGACCGTCAGGTCTACCGCCGCCCGCCCGAGCCCGGCGAGGTACCCGACGCCGGCGGCTGTCCAGGCGCCCGCCGCGGTCTCCGCGCCGGTCACCGAGGACGCCTCTCCCAGCTCGAGCACACGATGCACATCCAGCCCATCGGCCGATGCGATCGCCTCGGCACGCACGACAGCGCGCTTGACGAGCACGCCGCGCTCGCGTCCGAGCGCCACGCGCTCAGGGCCGAGCGTCCGGACCAGATCGCCGGCGACCGGGCTGCCGCCCAGCAGCCGGTCGACGTGCTGCAGCGGTGCCAGCCGCCGCCCCAACTCGGCCGCGCCGAGGCCGGCACAGGCGACGAGTTCTGAATCCGTAGCCAACGAGCTCCAACCCAGCTCGTCCAGCAGCGTTGTCAACTCCGGCTGTCGAGGAGCCGCCGCGTCGCCTGGTGACCACGGATCCGCCGCGCGCGCATGGCGATCCAGCAGTCCGGCAACGCTGTCCGCGAATGCCCGCGCCTCGGCCAGATCGTCACTCAAGATCGGCCAACACCTCCTCGGTGTGCTCGCCGAGGGCCGGGATCGGGTGCCGGGGAGGCGTCACGACGCCGTCGATTTTGAACAGCGAACCGAGCAGCTTCACGGGGCCAACCGCTTCGTGCGCGACGGTGTGAACGAGCCCATTGGCGCGGAGCTGGTCGTGCTCGAACAGCTGATCGAGAAGACGGACCTCCGAGACGGGAACCGCCGCCGCGCGAAACCGCGTCACCAGCGACCGCGCTGGCTCGCTTGCGATCCGGCGCTCGAATTCGGCCACCAGCTCAAGCCGGCGCGTGCGTTCATCGGCGCTGGCGGGAGGGGCCTGCGGGTTCGCCGCCCAGCGGTCCTGGAGCCCGAGCACGGACGCGGCAGCAACGCGCTGGCGCTCGTTCAGGCAGGCGAGCACCAAGAACCCATCAGCGGCGGCATAGCAACGGTAGTAGGGCTCGAGCTCGTCCCGCGCCTGTTTGGCGTCAGATTGGCGATGGACGTCATCGGCGGTCGCCAACGGTGGGCCCTGCCTGCGCCCGTCACGATCGAGCGTCTCTACCGAGACGAACGTCTGTGCCTGAACCGCGAGCGCCGCACCGAGCAGCGAGACCTCGAAGCCGCTGGCCCGCTCTGACCCGCGAGCGACCAGGCCCGCGAGCGCCGCGATCGCCGCCAGCAGCCCAGCCGTGAAGTCCGCCACCGCGATCCCGCCGGCTCGCTGGGGGACGGGGTCGGCGCCGTTCGCGTTGGCGATCAGCAGGCCCGACAGCGCCTGGGCCACGAGGTCGAAGGCGGTCAGCTCGGCTTCCGGCCCGTCGCTGCCGAGCGCCGAGACGCAGCACCAGACAGCCGCCGGGTTGACCTCGCGCACGGTCTCGCGGTCCAGCTCGAACCGCCGCGCGCGTGCAGGCGGAAAGTTGTGCAGCACGACGTCGGCGGTCCGGATCAGCGCGCGGCTGGCGCGCAGGCCGTCGGCGTCCTTGAGATCGAGCACGACCGATCGCTTGTTGCGGTTAAGCGCATAGAAGTAGCGGCTCTCGCCGGCTGCGAACGGCTCATAGTGACGCCAGGCATCGCCCTCGGGCGGCTCGACCTTGATCACGTCCGCTCCCAGGTCGGCCAGCAGCATCCCGGCGAACGGGCCAGCGACGTACTGGGCGTACTCAAGCGCGCGGAGACCGGCGAGCGGAAGCTGCGCTGGGGTCATCGCGGTGGGAAACCGAGCTCGCGGCGGGCGATCACGGCCCGCTGGATCTCGGCCGCGCCCCCGGAGATCGTGGTCGCCACCGATGCCCGCTGAAAGGCCGCGACGCGACCGCTCAGCGTCCCAGTGCCCTCCTCGAGCAAGCCCTGGGGTCCGAGCACTTCGACCGCGAACGCGGCCACGCGCTGCATCAGCTGCGCGACCGACAGCTTCGCCATCGAGCATTGGGCGCTCGCGGGCCTGCCGGCCTCGAGCAGCTCCGTCGCGCGGCGGCCGTGCAGCCGAGCCGCATGCGCCGCGCCCCGAAGCCGGCTCAGGTGCTGTCGCGTCGGCCGGTCCCCCGGCAGCTGCGCCAGGGCGTCCAGCAGCCAGTAGACCGTTCCGACCTTCTCGCTCGTCACGCGCTCGTAGTCGAGCGTGCCCATCAGGACCTGCCAACCGCCGTGCAGTTCGCCGACCAGGTGTTCGACCGGGACCTCGACCTCGGTCAGCTCGAGCTCGCCGATCGTGCCACCGCCGAGCGTGGGATGGCTGTGCACGGTGATCCCAGGCGTGCTGATGTCGGCGACGAGCACCGACAGCCCGCGGTGGCGATCGCGGTCTGGATCGGTGCGCACGGCGAGATAGACCCAGTCGGCGTATTCGGCGCTCGAGGTCCA
The DNA here is from genome assembly GCA_963756655.1 of uncultured Solirubrobacterales bacterium. GTDB lineage: Bacteria > Actinomycetota > Thermoleophilia > Solirubrobacterales > Solirubrobacteraceae > Palsa-465. Next base: position 258,329 of record CAVWOQ010000015.1, on the reverse strand, counting down.
GATCTTGCGGCCGCTGACGATCAAGCGGTCGCCGTCCCGCCGGGCGTGCGTCCGCAGGGAAGCCAGATCCGAACCGGCGTCGGGCTCGGAGAACCCCTGACAGAACAGCAGCCGGCCGCCGGCGACCTCCGGGATCAGGCGCCGCTGGAGCTCCGGTCCGGCGAACCGCAGCAACGCGTTGCCGATCGTCTTGACCGACAGCAGATAGCCCGAGAGCGGCAGCCACCGGTAACCGAACCGCTCCTCGCAGGCGAGCGTGTGCACTGGGCGCAGGCCGCGCCCGCCGAGCTCATGCGGCCAATGGATCCCGATCCAGCCGGCCGCCCCCAATGCTCCATACACGGGTCTCGAGTCGCCGTCCGATGGCATCCCCTGGTAGCGCAGCTGGGGCTCGCCGGCGACCAGATCCGAGAGCGAGCGCGCGAACTGATCGGCGGCGCCCGTCAGCTCCTCGACGCCGCTCTCGACCGTCAACGGCCGGCTCCCGGGGCGCCCCTCGCCCGGTCGATCTCGCGCGCCGCCGCCCGTAGCCCTCGCGCCAGCCGCTCGCGGAACGCGCTGGTCGCCCGTCCGGCGGGCAGCGAGACGTTGATCGCCGCTGAGCCAGGGCCGTCGATCCAGCGCACCGGCACGGCGATCGACACGAGTCCCACCTCGTACTCCTCCTCGGAGATCGCGACGCCCGCCTCGCGGATCGCGTCGAGGTCGGCGGCGAGCGCGCTCCACGTCGCGAACGTCCTTTCCGTACGCCGTTCGTAGGGCTCCTCGCCAAGCGTCGCCCGCGCGAGGTCAGGCGGCAGCTGCGCCAGCAGGCACTTGCCGAGCGCCGTGCAGTGCGCCGGCAGCCGCATCCCGACTGAGACCCTCGCGGCCAGCAGCCGATCGCCGGGCACGCTCAGCAGGTAGACGACGTCCGCGCCCCCGAGAATCGCCACGTTGACCGTCTCCTGGAGGTCGGTCGCAAGCCGTAGGAGATAGGGGCGGGCGACCTCGGGCAGCCGCATGCCAGCCTCCAGCGCGGGGCCGAGACTCGCCACCTCGAGCCCGAGGCGCAGCCGCCGCGTGACCGGGTCGCGGTGCAGCCACCCACGCTCTGTCAGCAGCGCGACGAGCCGGTGCACGGTCGGCATCGGCAGGCCCAGGAGGTCGGAGATCTCCTTCTGCGATAGCTCCGGTTGGGCCGCGGCGAACAGCTCCAGCACGTCGAGCCCGCGAGCGAGCGTCCCGACCGAGTTCTCGCTCACCGAAACTTGCTTTCGCATATTGGCAGCGATTACGATACGGTCGCGATGAGCCCGCGTCAATCCCCGCCTCCCGGACGGCCGCTGCGACCGGAGCGGTGCGCGTGATCGCCAACGACTGGATCGAGCTGCCCGACGGGGTGCGCCTCGCGATCCGCCTGTGGCTTCCCGAGGACGCCGAAGATCACCCGGTATCCGTGATCCTCGACTCGGTCCCGTACCGCAAGAGCGACGGCACGGCGATCGGGGACGCCGCCTGGGGGAGCTATTTCGCCGCCCACGGGTTCGCGTTTGCCCGCGTTGACCTGCGCGGCAGCGGCGACTCCACGGGCATCCTCGAGGACGAGTACACCGTGCAGGAGCAGCGCGACGTCGAGCGCGTGATCGCGTGGCTCGCAGAGCGGCCGTGGTGCACCGGGGCGGTCGGCATGATCGGCGTCTCATGGGGCGGGTTCGCGGCGCTGCAGATGGCCGCACGCCACCCTGCCGAGTTGCGCGGCGTGATCTCGATCCACGCCAGCGACGATCGTTATGCCGACGACGTCCACTACATCGGCGGTTGCGTGTCAGCGATGGACATGTCCCAGTGGGCGACGTCGATGCTCGCGTACCTCAACCAGCCGCCGGACCCGCTCGTGGTCGGCGACGGATGGCGGCAGGCCTGGCTGGAGCGGCTCGACGGCGCGAAGCCGTTCATCGAGCCCTGGCTGAGTCATCAACGGCGCGACGCCTATTGGCAGCAGGGCTCTCCGTGCGAGGATTACAGCGCGATCCACTGCCCGGTGTTCGCGGTCGGCGGCTGGAGCGACGGCTACAGGGACATGGTGTTCCGGGTCGTTGAGCACGTTCGTGGCCCGGTCCGGGGGTTGATCGGCCCGTGGGGCCATACCAGTCCCGAGAACGGCGCGCCGGGTCCGGCGATCGGCTTTCTCCAGGAGTGCGTGCGGTTCTTCGCCGCCAGCCTCGACGGGGTCGACAACGGCTTCTTCGACGAGCCGCGCCTGATCAGCTACATGCAGGAGCCGGTCGCTCCGGCAGGCTCGTATTCGCAGCGGCCGGGGAGATGGGTCGCCGACGAGCGCTGGCCGTCGCCGGCTGTCGACGCGTGGAGACACGTGCTCGGCGCAAGGTCGCTGCTACCGGAGGACAGCGGCGGGCAGGCGGACACGACCCGGAGCCTGCGCGGCCTCCAGGGCACCGGGGTCGACGGCGGCGTCTGGTGCGGTGACGGTAGTCCCGCCGACTTCGCGCTCGACCAGCGTCCCGATGACGGAGCGTCGCTGTGCTGGGACAGCGAGCCCCTGGCCGAGCGCGTCGAGCTGCTAGGTAGCGGGGAGGCGACACTCGAGCTGAGCGTCGACCGTCCGTTGGCGCTAGTCGCGGTCCGGGTCTGCGACGTGGCGGCGGACGGAAGCTCGACGCTGATCGCGCGCGGACTGCTTAATCTGAGCCGCCGCGACGGCCACGACCGCAGCGTCCCGATGCCGTGCAACGAGCGCGTGCTCGTACGGGTCCCGCTCCAGTCGACGGCCTACGCGATCCCGGCCGGGCATCGCATCAGGCTCGCGGTCTCAAGCACGTACTGGCCAATGGCATGGCCGTCACCCGAGCCGGCGACGTTGACCGTCGTCAGCGGCTCGCGAAGCGTTCTAGCGCTCCCGCGCCGGCGCGCCAGCGACCTCGACGCGCAGCTTGGACCGTTCGACGCGCCCGAGAGCGGCACGCCGCTGGCGAGTGAGAAGACGATGCTGCGCGAAGGGGGGCGGCGTGTCCGCCGGGACCTCGCGAGCGGCGAGATCGAGGTCGAGTTCGACTGGCACGGTTGGCGCACGCGTATTCTCGACACGGACACCGAGATGGGAGAGCAGAACGTCACGAGCTACCGGATTGTCGAAGGTGACCCGCTGTCGGCGACTGTGATCTGCGACGTCGACGTGTCACTCGCGCGGCCGGGGTGGGGCGAGACCCGTACGCGGGCGACCAGCACGATGACCTGCGATGCGGAACGCTTTACGGTCACGACGACGATTGACGCCTTCCACGACGGCGTCCGCGTCCACGCCCGTGCGTACACGCATCAATTCCCCCGCGACGGAGCGTGATGACCGTCGGCGATCCACAGACCGAGGTCTCCGGCCGCCCCACGGTGCCGTGGTCGTGGTACTCCGATCCGGCGATCCTGGCCGCGGAGATGGAGCGGATCTTCCGTTGCTCGTGGCAGTACGCGGGGCATCTCGGCGAGCTCCAGGGCCCGGGCAGCTACTTCGCGTCGGACACCGGCCCGGTGCCGGTCGTGATCACGATCGACGGCGACGGAACGCTGCGAGGGTTCGTCAACGTCTGCCGGCATCGCGGCGCGATCGTCGCGACCGGCGCCGAGAAGCGGGGCACGATCCAGTGCCCGTACCACGCCTGGACGTACGGTCTCGACGGCTGCCTGCGGGCCGCGCCGCGCGCCGGCGACGATCCCCGCTTCGACGCCGACCGCATGGGGCTGGTACCGGTGGCGGTCGGCACCTGGGGGCCGTTCGTGTTCGCCAACCCGGATCCGCACGCCGAGCCGCTGGATGCGGCGCTTGGCGACCTTCCGGAGGTCGTCGCCGAGCACGGGCTCGACGTCGACTCGCTGCGGTTCAACCGGCGGGTCCGCTACGAGATCCGCGCCAATTGGAAGATCGCGATCGAGAACTACCTCGAGTGCTACCACTGCCCGGTCAACCACCGGACCTACGTCGAGCTGATCGACGAGCGCCGGCTCGAGCTGTACACCAGCGGGCTGCGGGCCAGTCAGCTCGCGCCCGTTGACCAGCGCTCGCTCGATGGTCGCGGGCCGATCGACGCGCACGGTGAGCTGGACTGGGCACAGTTCCATCTCTGGCTGCCGACGATGAAGTTCAACGTCGTTCCCGGCCACCAGAACCTCTCGGTCGGCCCGCTCTGGCCCACCGGCCCGGTGACGTGCGCGGGCTACCTCGACTACTGGTTCGCGGAGACCGCCGACGAGGGCTGGATCGACGACCTGTTCGTACTCGATAACCGGGTCGGAGCTGAGGACACGGCGCTCGTCGAGGCGGCGCAGCGCGGCAGCGCGGCGGGCATCATCGAACGCGGCTGGGTGCTGGGGGGCGCGGAGACACTGATCGGTCACTTTCAGGACTACGTGCGCGACCGGCTGGACCTGGACCGGGGTTAAGGGACAACGGCACCTCGTAGCGCGCCCGTGCGCTAATGGCGCGGCGCCGTTTGATTGCTCGCCGAGGCCGTGTTAGGTTCCGCGCTGGGAATGGGCGGGGACGCAGGGCTTGTGCGCCGGGCAGTGCGATTGGCTGGTGTCGCGCTTGGTGTCTCGCTGCTGCCGTTCGCGTGCTCGATGGCGCTGACGACCGGCCCGATCGCGACGCTTTCGGCGAGCGCCACGACGACGACGACCACATTCCCGTACGACGGGATCTTCGGCAGCATCGGTGTACCGCAGGTCTGGATCGTGCCCAAGCACGTTTTCGAGGTCACGTTCCACGCCTACGGAGCGCAGGGCGGTGACGCCGGGGAAGCGGGTGGCCGCGGGGGCGAGGCCAGCGACACGCTGTCGGTCAAGCCCGGCCAGATCTTCATCATCCAGGTTGGCGGCATGCCGTCGGGGTCGATCTTCTACCGGTATGGCGGCTACAACGGCGGCGGTGTCGGCGGCAACGGCCCCGCTCAGTACGGTGGCGGAGGCGGAGGGGCATCCGACGTGCGCAAGTCGCCCTACAAGCTCAGCGACCGGCTGCTGGTGGCCGGTGGTGGTGGCGGCGGCGGAGGCTCCAACACGTTCTGCGCGGTCGCCGTCTGCGGCTCGGGCGGTGCCGGCGGCGACCAGACAGGGGCGTCGGGCGGCTCGGACGCGTGCAACACGGTCTTCTTCGAGAACGTCTACGGCAAGATCATCGGTGAGCCGATCGGCTACGAGAACGTGGACGCCAACGGCGGCAGCCAGAAGAATGGCGGCGCGGGCGCCTCGTGCGGCCAGGGGTATGACAACGGCGCGACCGGGAGCCGCGGCGATGGAGGTCGCGGCGGCGGCATCGGACCGCTCTACTGCGGCAACGGCACCTACGCCAGCACTCCCGGGCTGCCCGGCGGTGGCGGTGGAGGCGGTGGCGGCTATTTCGGCGGCGGTGGGGGCCTCGGCGGCAACGCGGTCACCGAGTACAGCTCGTATTACGGGGTCGGGCCGCCCCCGTCTGGCTCGTGCGGCGCGTGGGGTGGCGGCGGCGGTGCCGGCGGCAGCAGCTTCGGGCCATCCGGATCCGAGTTCCGCTCCGGGGTGCAGCGCGGGAATGGCAAGGTGACGGTGACCTACACGCCGAATTGCTCGAAGGGCGCGATCTGCGTGCGCGGCACCCCGGGCGCCCCGACCGGCGTCAACGCGGCCGCCGGCGATCACTCGGCGAAGGTCGCGTTCGCCCCGCCGGAGCATTGGCCGCCGCTGACCGGCTTCGAAGTGACGGCTTCGCCAGGCCACGAGCATGCAAGCGGTGGCGGCAGTCCAATCAGGGTCAAGGGGCTCAAGAACGGCACCAAGTACACGTTCACCGTCACCGCCACGAACCTGCTTGGGACCGGGCCCAGCTCGAAGTCGTCCAACCCGGTCACGCCCGAGCCTCCTCCCGGCGCGCCGACAAATGTCAGCGCCTTGGCCGGCAACGGGGTTGCAGTGATCGCGTTCACCGCGCCGAGCTCGCCCGGCTCGCCGATCAACTCCTACACGGTGACCGCGTCGTCAGGCGGCGACGTGATCGTCGCCTCGAGCCCCGCGACGATGCACGGCCTGACCGACGGGAAGACGTACACGTTTACGGTCACCGCGAGCAACGGGATCGGGACCGGCCCGAAGTCCAAGCCGTCCAACGTGGTCGTCCCGGCCGGCCCGCCCAACCCCCCGACGGGAGCCGTCGCGCTCGCCGGCAACGGCGAGGCCACGGTCGGTTTCCTGACGCCGCCCGCGAACGGTTCGCCGATCTCGAGCTACACGGTCACGGCGCAGCCGGGTGGCCAGACCGTCAGCGGCGCCGGCTCCCCGCTGACCGTGACCGGCCTCAGCAACGGGACCGCGTACACGTTCACCGTGACCGCGACCAATGCGATCGGGACGAGCCTGCCGTCGGCGCCGTCGGGCGCGGTCACGCCGGTGACGGTCCCCGGCGCTCCGACCGGGGTAGCGGCGACCGTCAATGACAACTTCCCAGGCGAGGCGAGCGTCAGCTTCTCGCCACCCGCGTCTGATGGCGGCGCGGCGATCACCGGCTACACGATCAGTGCGACCTCCTCCAACGGCGGCATCAGTCGTACGCTTTCAGCCACCTCGAGCCCGTTCGTTGTCACCGGCCTGAGTGGCGGAAAGACCTACACCTTCACGGTGACGGCGACCAACATCGCCGGCACCGGGCCCCCGGCCGTATCGAACTCAGTGCTCGTTCCGAGCTGAGTCATCCAGCGGACTGTGCCCGAGCTGTTCGAGCGCTCGCTCGACCACGTCGTGTGGCTGCGCGCCCGGCACCAAGCAGCCCGTGGATCCTTCGGCGAGCCGCGCGAACGCCGGTCGGGTGGATCTATCCTCGAGGTATGGGCAAGGTCTGGATCCTCGATACGCAAACGAAGGGCACCGGCGCGAACGTGGTGCCGCTCGAGCGCGCGACGAAGCGCTCGCGAGACGGGCAGCGGCTCTACGTCCCGCCGGAGCCGCGGCCCGTCGTCGAGCCGGCCGCCGAGCCGAAAGCGCCGAACAGGTTCAGGATCGTCGACCTGATGACGCGTGAGGTGCTGTCGGATGATGCGAACACCCGCGAGGCCGCGGAGATCCTCAAAGACGTACGCAGCATCGTCGATGTGAACGTCTACGTGTGGCGGGATCCGCCCGGCCGCTGGCAGATGCTGCCGTTCTCAGACCGGCGCGCGCTGTGGGAGCTCGCCCACGCCGGCCAGCCGACCGGCACGTCCGGCTCACCCGAGGACGATCCGGAGCTGCCCCTCTGATCGCGCGCGGCTCAGAGGCTTCCGCGTTCTCTGGTCTGCTGCTCGAGCCGTGCCGCCTGTAGCTCGTTGAACTCACGGTTCTCGCGCACGAACCGCAGCAGCAGCTCGAGCTGCTCAACCGTGTGACGCTGGTAGAGGCGCTCCGCGTACGCGGCGTGCTCACCGTAGAAGGCGGCCATCTTTGCCACCTGTGGCGTGAGCTCGACCAGCACCCGCCGCCGATCGGACGAGTCGCGGACCCGGCGCGCGTAGCCGGCGCGTTCCAGCCGGTCGAGCGCGGTCGTCATCGCGCCGCTCGACAGCCCGGTCTGCTCGGCCAGGCGCCCGGCGGTCTGCGGGCCCTCCCGGTGCAGCACGTCAACGCAGCGCAGGTCGGTGCGGTTGAGCCCGACCGCGTCGGCGACGGCCTGGTCAAAGCGGGCGGTCGCGTTCTGGGAGCGGCGGACCTCGTCGATCAGCTGTTCGTAGGTGTCGCGTTTTTGTCTTGACATTCGAATCTCTTGATGCTAGAACGATTGCACGTTCAAGACATTATACGGTCGTAATTTCGGAAGGAGGGACCAGATGGGAGCGGCGATCGAGGCATCAGAGCTCACCAAGACGTACCCGCCCGCTGTGAGGGCCCTTGACGGCGTCAACCTGACCGTGGATTCGGGCACGATCTTCGGGCTGCTGGGGCCCAATGGAGCCGGCAAGTCGACAACCGTGAGGGTGCTGTGCACGCTCACCCAGCCCGACAGCGGCAGCGCCCGCGTCGCGGGGATCGACGTTCTGCGCGATCCCGGCGCGGCACGTCGAACGATCGGGGTCGTGGGACAGAAGCACGGCGCCGACCCGGAGGCGACCGGACGCGAGAACCTCGTGCTGCAGGGCGAGTTCTATGGCATCAGGGGTCGCGATCTGCGAGAGCGCGTGTCGCGATCGCTCGAGCGCTTCAACCTCGTCGATGCGGCGGACCGCCAGGCGAAGACGTACTCGGGCGGTATGCAGCGCCGCCTCGACATCGCGATGGGGCTGCTGCACCGCCCGCGGGTGCTGTTCCTCGATGAGCCGACGACGGGCCTCGATCCCGAGGCGCGCGTCGACATGTGGCACGAGATCAGGCGTCTCGCCGCCGACGAGGGGATGACCATCCTGATCACGACCCACTACATGGAGGAGGCCGACAAACTCGCCTCCCAGCTGGCGATCATCGATCGCGGTCGCGTCGTGACCCAGGGTCCGCCTGAGCAGCTCAAGGGCGAGCTCAGCGGCGACACGATCCTGGTGGCGCTCGAGGATCCTGAGGATGCCGCGGCTCACGCGGCGCTCGGACGGGTCGAGGGAGTCGATCAGATCACGCTCGACGGCCCGACCCTGCGGGCCCATGCGCTCGACGGCAGCGCCGCGATCCCCGCGGTGCTGGCGGCGCTCGAGACCCAAGGCGTGCGGGTGACGTCGGTGACCGTCGCACGGCCGACGCTCGACGACGTCTACCTGCACCACGCCGGCCGGGAATTTCATCGTTCGAACCTGGAACTCGAGGAGGTGGCGGCATGACCGCTGCGCGACAGAGCTGGCAGGTGTACCTACGCGGCCTTCGCGTGCTCAAACGCCAGCCGGCTTACCTGGGCATGACGCTGTTTCAGCCGATCATCTGGCTGCTGCTGTTCGGCGCGCTGTTCAAGTCGGTGACCAGGATCCCCGGTTTCCACGGCACCTACATCAACTTCCTCACCCCCGGAGTGGTCGTGATGCTCGCGGTCTTCTCGGCGGGCTGGACGGGGATGGGGTTTGTCGAGGACATCAACAGCGGCGTGATGGACCGGATGCTCACGTCGCCGGTCTGGCGTGGCGCGCTCAACGCCGGCACGATCGCCTACGGCGCGTTCATGGTCGTGATCCAAACGATCCTGATCGTGCTGATCGCGCTCGCGCTCGGCGCCAACTTCGAGGGCGGCGTCGCCGGAGTCGCACTGCTGCTGGTGATCGCGGCGCTGCTCGCGGCCGTCGTCGCGGCGCTGTCAAACGCGATCGGGATCCTCGCCCGCCAGCGCGAGACCGTGATCGGAGCGGTGACGTTCGTCCAGCTGCCGCTGACGTTCCTGTCGGTCGCGCTGATGCAGCGCAGCCTGTTGCCGAGCTGGATCCAGAGCGTCGCGAGCTACAACCCCGTCAACTGGGCAGCCGAGGCCGCCCGCTCGGCGGCGATGCAGAAGATCGACTGGTCGCTGGTCGCGAGCCGGATCGGATTCCTGGCAGTGCTGCTGATGGTGGCCGCGTACCTGGCCACGCGTGCATTCGCCAAGTACCAGCGTTCGCTGTAATCAACGACGGGCGCGCGGCGAGCCCGCCTGTAGGCTCGGTTCGTGGCAGATCCGTTCGTCAAGTCCGTCCACTTGCCGCCTGTCGTCGAGACCCGATCGGGTTACCCGTGGGAGCTGCCGGTGATCGCGGCGCTCGCAGTCGGGCTCGAGCTACATCCCAGCGTTACCTACCTGATCGGAGAGAACGGCAGCGGCAAGTCGACGTTGCTCGAGGCGATCGCGGTCGCCGCCGGGATGAACCCCGAGGGCGGCTCGTCGAACTTCTCCTTCTCGACCCGCGATTCTCATTCCGGGCTGCACGCCGCGATCCGCCTGACGCGCGGCGTGCGCCGGCCAAAGACGGACTTCTTCCTGCGGGCCGAAAGCCTGTTCCAGGCTGCGAGCTACCTCGAGCAGCTCGCCGAGTCCCCGCTCGACGGGGATCCGTTGCGGGCATACGGCGGCAGGTCGCTGCACGAGCAATCACACGGCGAGTCGTTTCTCGCGGTGATGATCCACCGCTTCGGGCGCGACGGCTTCTACCTACTCGACGAGCCAGAGGCGGCGCTGTCAACTCAGAACTGCCTCACGTGTCTGAGGCGCGTGCACGAGCTGGTCTGCGAAGGGTCGCAGTTCATCATCGCGACGCACTCGCCGATCATCCTCGCCTACCCCGATTCGACGATCTACGCCTGCAGCGCGGATGGCCTCGAGCAGGTCGGCTACGACGACGCACAGCCGGTGCGGCTGACCAAGGGCTTCCTCGAGGCGCGCGAGCGGTTCGTCTCGCAACTGCTGGCGGACTGACTGTGCGTAACAACTCAGCAACCATCGGGTTCATCGGCCGTTGAAAGGATCCGCGCGCCGGGCGGACAGAGGCTCGCTCGGCTGCTGGCGAGGAGCCCGGTTGCGCGTCAAGAACCTGATCTGCCTGAGCGGTGTGGCGATCGTCGTGAGCGCCGGCACGGCCACCGCAGCACCGGCCATCGTGACGCTGTCGGGGGCCGGCTCGACGGTCGTCGCTCCGCTGATATCCGAGTGGGCGACGCAGTTTCAGACGTTCGACGGCGACAGCGTCAGCTACGACCAGGTCGGCTCGCAGAGCGCGGTCGACTACATCTCCTCCGGCGCGGTGGATTTCGCCGCCACGGATTCGCCCCTCAGCGCGGCGCAGACGCGCGTGTGCCCTGAGTGCGTGCAGATTCCATGGACGCTGACCGCGATCGGGATCGGCTACGACGTGCCTAGCATCGGCAACAGGCTGCGGCTGACCGGTCGCGTCCTCGCGCAGATCTATCTCGGCCAGATAACGAACTGGAACGACCCGCGAATCAAGACGCTGAACCCAGGCGTCAGCCTGCCGACGCTGAGGATCACGCCCGTCTACACCAACGCCTCGGGTGACACGTACAACTTCACGGAGTACCTCGATCGCGTCAGCAGCGGCTGGCGATCGAGGGTCGGCTACGGGGAGACGGTCAGCTTTCCGACCGGGACGGCAGCGGACGGCAGCGCCGGGGTGACCGCAGTACTCGGGTCGACGCGAGGCGCGATCGCGTTCGTCGGCACCGCCTACCTGATCCGCCACGGACTCCCGGCCGCCGCACTCCAGAACGCCGCCGGCAACTACGAGTATCCGAACCTGACCAACATCAAGCGCGCAGCTGCCAGCGTCACGAAGGTTCCGGCCGACAATGCGATTCAGCTCGTCGATCCGCCACGGAGCGCGCGCGCCGCGTATCCGATCTCGACCTTCGGCTTCGTCGTCGTGTCGCGCAAGACCAACCCGAGCCACCGGGCGGCGCTCAAGAAATGGCTCACGTTTGCGATCGGCTTCGGGCAGCGGCTGGGCCAGAACCTCGACTTCGCGCCGATCCCATCCGTGGTCCAGAAGGCGGCTAACGCCTCGGTGCGCAACTGGTCCGGTTAATACTCGTCGGCGATACTGGTGTCGATGGCGCGTCGTCGACCGCCTCCGCATCGTGGACCTCCGCCTCGAGACGTGGAGCTGACCGTCGTCTCGGATCCGGACGTCTCTCGCCGGTATCGAATCTCCGGCGTGACGATCGTCGCGCTTGCGCTCGCGGCGGTGGCTGTCCTCTACGGCGGGGTGCTGCAGCGGACGCCGTCGAACAAGCACAGCCCGGTCACCGCGTCGGCGAACATCGGGCCGGACGTGTTGGTCGGGCCCGATCCCGTGGCGGCCTGGTTTCGTGGGTCGCTGCGCTGCCAGACACTGACGTTCGCGGCCGGCGACCGGGCGTACTTTCGTGCTCAGCCGGACCGGAGCGGGGACTGCCGCCAATCCAGCCCCGGGCGCCCGGTCATCTACCGCGAAGTCGGCCGCGAGTTCCGGGCGGTCCTCGACGCCCGCGACTATTCCTGCCCGGTGCGCTCGCTACCGGTGATCGTGCAGCAGCAATTGGGGCTCTGTCCGAGAGATAGGTACCAATACCGATAGCCGGGCTCAGGCATTTCGGCTTTGCTCCGCCGCGGCCCCACCGGGACCTAAGTGCGAGGAGATAACCGGATGGCTCACGACGACGTCGCTGCGGCGGCGATCAAACAGCCAAGTCACGGCGAGCACCTGCCGCGCCCGCTGAAACGCTGGCGCCTGTTTGTAGCCGACAAGGGGCGCGCGAGACTGCTGATGCAATCGCCGCGCGGCGACACCGAGTCGGATGCGCCAGTGCGCCGATCGAGCTCATCTGAGCCCGACGGGGACGATTCGGCCGGCTGAGCCGGGCGGCGCTGTCGTCGGTCGAGCGGCTGCGGTTACAGTTGTTCGCTCAGGGGTCATGTCCTCGTCGACTCAAGCTGATCTGTCCGCTGTAGCGACGACCGCCGAGCGGGCCGCGCCGGGGCGCGACGACCGTGATCAGGCCCACGGTCCGCGCCGCTGGGAGAACGCGTCGCTGCTGTGGCGCGTGTTCGCCGCCAACGTGATCGTGTTCGTGGCCGCGTTTGCGCTGCTGGCCTGGGCTCCGGTCACCGTGCACCGGGTGGCGACGCCGAGCGAGCTCGTGATCCTGTCCGTCGGCCTGATCCTGATGCTGGCCGTCGACCTGGTGCTGCTTCGCAGGGCGTTCGGTCCGCTGCGGCGCCTGGCGGCGGTGATGGGGGCGGTCGATCCGGGTCAGCCAGGCCGCCGGGCCGAGCCGTCCCCCGGCGCGGGACGCGAGGTAGTGGCGCTGGCCGAGGCGCTCAACGCGATGCTCGATCGGCTCGAGGACGAGCGGCGCGAGAGCGGCAGGCGGGCGCTTGCCGCGCAGGAGGGCGAGCGGGCGCGGATCGCCCGCGAGCTGCACGACGAGGTTGGTCAGACGCTGACCGCCGTCGCCCTGCGCGCCGAGCGTGCCGCGAGCACGCAGTCGCAGCAGGGCGAGGCGTTGACCGAGATCGCCGAGACCGTCCTGCGGAGCCTCGACGACGTCCATCGGATCGGCCGCGAGCTACGCCCCGAGGCGCTCGACGATCTCGGGCTGATCAACGCGCTGATCGCGCTCTGCTCGCGCGTCGGCCGCCAGAGCGGTCTGCACACTCGCCGCGACCTCGATGGGCACCTCCCGCCGCTGTCGGATGAGGTCGAGCTCGTCATCTACCGGGTCGCTCAGGAAGCGCTGACCAACTCGCTGCGGCATTCGCAGGCGTCAGAGGTCGGCGTGTCGCTGCGGGCCGCCGGTGACCGCGTCGTGCTGACGATCAGCGACGACGGGCGGGGCATCGGCGGGGCCACCAGAGCGGGCGGCCTCGCCGGGATGCGCGAGCGGGCGATGCTGATCGACGCGGTGCTCGAAGTGCGCTCCCGGATCCCGCACGGGACCGAAGTCGTACTCACGCTGCCCGTCTCGAGCGATCCAGGATGACGACGCCGCTCAAGACTCGGGTGCTACTGGCCGACGATCACGCGGTCGTGCGCAGCGGTCTGCGCGCCGTGCTCGACAGCGAGCCCGACATCGAGGTCGTCGCGGAGGCCACGGACGGGACCGAAGCGATCGAGAAGGCGCTCGCCAGCGAGGTCGATCTCGCGATCCTCGACGTGTCGATGCCGAGGCTCACCGGGTTGCAGGTCACGGCCGAACTGCACCGCCGTCGCCCGGGGATGCGGATCCTGATCCTGTCAGTCCACGACAGCGAGCAGTATTTCTTCGAGGCGCTGAAGGCCGGGGCTTCGGGCTACGTGCTCAAGACCGCGGCCAACCGCGATCTCATCGACGCCTGCCGGGCGAGCATGCGCGGGGAGCCGTTTCTCTACCCGGGAGCGGTGACCGCGCTGATCCGCGACTATCTCGATCGCGCGCAACAGGGGGAGGCGTCGCCCCGTGACCCTCTGACTCCCCGCGAGCTCCAGGTCATCAAGCTGATCGCCGAAGGTCACACCAGCGAGGAGATCGCCACCGCGCTCGTCATCAGCCGTAAGACCGTCGACCACCATCGCGCCAACATCCTCGAGAAGCTCGGGATGCGCAACGGCGCCGAGCTGACGCGGTACGCGATTCGCCGCGGGCTGGTGGAGCCCTGAGTTCCGCCAAACGCGGCCAAAAGATGGGTACTAGTACCGATACCCCCTCGCTGACGGTTCGACTTTTCTCCGGTTGCCGGTGCATTCCGAATGTTTCTGGGCCGGAACTTGGCGATGAGCGGGTCGCAGGGTCACCGCAGCCTGCACGAGGCCGCACACAAACAGGAGCTGCGTAACGGCAACGGCAACGGCAACGGATCGGCACCGACGTCATCGGGCGTCCGCCGGACCTTCAACGAGGCCGCCCACAAGCTCTCCTATTGGCCGGTGTCGCCGGCGCCGAAGCTCAACGGCGCTGCGGTGGCGACCGACGTCGACAGCGAACGCGATGTGGTCGCGCACGCCGGGAGGATCGTGCTCGCTCTCGGCGCGCTCGGGGTGGTGTTCGGAGACCTTGGCACGAGCCCGTTGTACGCCGAGCAGGTGATCTTCACCGCCCACGCCAACGCCGCCCACCCGACGCCGGCGGGGGTCTACGGGATCGTCTCGTTGATCTTCTGGGCGCTGATGATCATCGTCTCGATCAAGTACGCCGGGATCCTGATGCGGGCCCACAACCGCGGCGACGGCGGCGTGATGGCGCTCGCTGCGCTGATCCAGCGGCGCCGGGTGGGTCGCACCGCGTTGCTCGTCACACTCGGCATCTTCGGCGCCGGCCTGTTCTTCGGCGACGGGATGATCACGCCCGCGATCTCGGTCACATCAGCGGTCGAGGGTCTCAAGGTGGCCAGCCCAGGCCTCGCTCATCTCGTCGTTCCGATATCGCTGGGCATTCTCGTCGGCCTGTTCGCGATCCAGCGCCGCGGCACCGGTGCGGTCGGCTGGCTGTTCGGTCCGCTGCTGCTCGTGTGGTTCGCCGTGATCGGAATCCTTGGCGCGCGCGAGGTGGTGGCGCACCCCGGCGTGATCCAAGGCTTGTCGCCGACCTGGGGGGCGCGGTTCATGGTCGATCACGGCGTCGCCGCGTTTCTGACGCTCGGCGGCGTCGTGCTGGCGGTGACCGGCGCCGAGGCGCTCTACGCCGATCGCGGGCACTTCGGCGCCGGCCCGATCCGCATGACCTGGTTCGCGATCGTATTTCCGGCCGTCGTGCTCTCGTACCTCGGCCAGGGGGCGCTGATCATGACGCACCCCGCCGCGATCGCGAACCCGTTCTACCTGCTCGTGCCGCGCGGCGGGCGGATCGCGATGGTGTTCCTCGCGACCGGCGCCACCGTGATCGCCTCCCAAGCGGCGATCACCGGGTCGTTCTCGCTCGCCAGGCAGGCCGTGCAGCTCGGGTTCCTGCCGCGGCTGAAGATCACGCACACCTCGCAGACCGAGGGACAGATCTACGTTCCGGTGATCAGCTGGAGCCTGGCCGCGGGGGTCGCAACTCTGGTCCTGGTCTTCCAGCGATCGTCGGCGCTCGCCGACATCTACGGCGTCGCGGTGACCGGCACGTTCGTCGTCGACACGATCCTGTTCCTCGCCGTGGCGCGGGCGCTGTGGCACTTTCAGACCTGGAAGCTGACGATCATCGGGGCTCTGTTTTTGACCGTCGAGGTCTCGTTCTTCACCTCGAACCTGACCAAGGTCGGGCACGGTGCCTGGCTGCCCCTGTGCGTCGGGCTGTTGGCCGCGATCGTGATGGTCACCTGGCGCAAGGGCCGCGAGGTCATCACCCGCAACCGCAACGAGCAGGAGGGGCCGCTGGACGAGTTCCTCTACCAGCTGCGGATGGCGAACCCACCGATTCACCGGGTACCGCGGGTCGCGATCTATCTCAGCCCCGGCAAGCAGACGACTCCACTGGCGCTGCGTGCCGACGTCGAGCATCACCGGGTGCTCCACGAGAAGGTGCTGATCGTCTCGATCGATTCGGTCAGCGTTCCGCACGTCGAGCCCGCCGACCGGTTCGTGGTCGAGACGCTCGGCAGCGGCCTGTTCAAGATTGTCCACGTCAGGTTGCGGACCGGCTATCACGACGCAACGAACGTGCCGGCGGCGCTGGCGCTCGCGCGCAAGCGTGGGCTGCTCGAGCGCAACCTCGACCTCGAGCACGCCTCCTACTTCGTGTCGCGGATGACGATCACCCCAACCCGCGAACCTGGCATGCGTCGCTGGCGCAAGCTGTTGTTCATCGGCATGGCCCGCAACGCCACCAGCCCGATCCACGCCTTCGGGCTGCCGGTCGCCAGCACCGTCGTCGTCAGCTCACACGTGGCGATCTGACGCTACATATCGAGCTTCGCCACTACCGTACATCTCCAACGTGCGGCGGACGCCCGCTCTATGAGGGAGGCCGACCGGTTGATTAACTTCGAGCCGTCGAGATCGTGACCTCAGAGCGACGCATTCCGACGAGCCTGGTTGGCTCCTACGCCCAGCCGGAGTGGTTGATCGACCGCGAGCGGCTCCGCGGCCGCTTCCCGCCGCGGATCCGCGCAACTGAGCTCTGGCGTATCGACCCCCGCTATCTCGAGGAAGCCCAGGACGATGCGACCGCCCTGGCGATCAGCGACCAGGAGCGCGCCGGCCTGGACATCATCACCGACGGTGAGATCCGGCGCGAGAGCTACTCGAATCGGTTCGCGACCGCGCTCGACGGCGTCGACGTCGAGAACCCCGGAACCGCTCTGGATCGCAGCGGGCACCCGAACCCCGTCCCTCGGATCGTCGGCCCGATCAATCGCCGCCACCCAGTGCAGGTGCGCGATCTCGAGTTTCTGCGCGCGCATACGAGCAAGCCGACGAAGATCACGGTGCCGGGGCCGTTCACGATGTCCCAGCAGGCCCAGGACGACTTCTACGGCGCCCCGGATGCCGCCGGTATGGGGTACGCGCGTGCGGTGCACGACGAGATCGCCGACCTGTTCGCCGCCGGCGCGGACATCGTCCAGATCGACGAGCCGTACATGCAGGCTCGCCCGGACGCCGCGCGCGCCTACGGGGTCGAGGTCCTCAACGAAGCCATCCGCGGCATCGAGGGGACGATCGCGGTGCACATCTGCTTCGGCTACGCCGCGATCATCCACCAGCGCCCGAGCGGCTACTCGTTTCTCGGCGAGCTCGCGAACAGCGACTGCGACCAGGTGTCGATCGAGACCGCGCAGTCAGGACTCGACCTCGAGGTGCTGGGCTCGCTCGCCGGCAAGACGATCATCCTCGGGGTGCTCGATCTCTCGACCGATGAGGTCGAGACCCCCGCGACGGTCAGCGACCGGATCGCGCGTGCGTTTCCCTACGCGGAGCCGAGCCGCCTCGTGGCCGCGCCCGATTGCGGCATGAAGTACCTGTCGCGCGAGGTCGCCTACGCGAAGCTCGAGGCGCTGGCCGAGGGCGCGCGTTTAGCCGTCGGGCGCGCGTGAGGTCGCGGCCTGCGGGAGCACCGGTAGCACGAGCCGCGACGGGTGGAGCGCGTCGTGGTGCAGCGCGTTGTGCGCGGCGACGCCATCGGTCGCCTCGGTCTCGTCGGCGCCCGTACCCAGGTTGACCGCGAACTTGGGGTGCGCCGAGGACGCGACCTCGAGGCGGATCCGGTGCCTTGGCTTCAGCCGCTGCGCGGTGTCCCACAGTGCGATCTCGACCTCGTAGACCGCGCCGGGCTCGACCGGCGCGGGGCGCTCGTGGCCGTCGCGGTAGCGAAGCCGGACGAGGCCGTCGCAGAGCCGCTGCGCGAAGCCGTTCGGGTGTAAGTCGATCAGCTTCGCGGTGATGTCGGTGTCCGCCGCCGAGGTGCTGACGTGAAGGACGGCGCGGACCGGTCCGACGACGTCGAGCGGTACGGTCAGCGGCTCGCTCGTGTAGACCAGCACGTCCCCACGCGTTTCGACGCCGGCGTAATCATCGGGACCGCCGATCTGCGCCGACGACGCCGGGGTGATGAACGGAACCGGGCGGTCCGGATCATGGACCCATTTGTCGGCCGGCGAGCCGGCGGGCGCAGCGGCGGTCAGGCGACCGTCTCCGAAGCTGGAGTTGGCGCGGCCGTCGCTGTCCAGGTACCAGTCTTGCTCGGTCGTGTCCGGAGGCGGCCATGACGGAAGGTCGAGCCACCGGTTTGCCCCCATCAGGAAGATCCGCACCGGCGCCGTCGGTTGCGCGGGTGGGCGGCCGCGAACGACCTCGTCCAGGTAGCCCGTCATGACGCCCTCGAGGTCGACGACCGAATCGTGGCCGAAGTCGAGCTCGCCGAGCTGGCGTCCCGCGTTGACCTGATGGCCCCATGGCCCCATCAGCAGTCGCTGACCGGACCGGCCGGCGGCCGTCATCGCCGCGAAGTTCGCCGGCGTCCCGATCTCCTCGTCGTCGTACCAGCCCGAGATGTGCAGGACCGGGACATCGACCTCGCCGATCCGGTGCTGGTAGCGCACCGGCTCCCACCAGGAGTCGAGCGTCTGATGGCGGCACTCCTCGCGCCACAGCGGCGAGTGAAAACCGGCGGCCTCGTCGAGCGCGGACAGCGGACGGTGCGCGTAGACCTTCATCCAGTCGACGGCTTCGGTGTACTGCAATCCGCGACCGTCGGTCATCCGGAACCAGTGGATGTGCATCGGCCCCGGCACCCCGGTCGGGTTCTCGACGAACGGATCCGACGGCGTGACCAGCGCGATCATCGCCGCCAGTGCGGGCGGGTGCTGCAGCGCCGTCAGCCATTGGATCCGGCCGGGGTAGCTGCCGCCAAACGTTGCGACCGCGCCGTCGCACCACTCCTGCGCGGCGACCCAGGCGATCACGTCGACGCCGTCCGGACCGTCGTTGCGGTATGGCTCGAACTCGCCCTCGGAATCACCCCGCCCGCGGACGTCGACCCACACCGCGGCATAACCAGCTTTTGCGAACGCGTCCGCGCGTGCCGTCGCCCGGTCACCGCCCCGCCCGTACGGCGTCCGCATCACGACCGCCGGCGCCGGAAGCTCGCCCGGCAGCACAAGGTCCGCGGCGAGCGTGACCCCGTCGCGCAGCGGAACCCTGACGTTGAATCGGCGCGTGAGCGACGGATCAGCGATCGGCACGAGCGCGAACGCTATCGCCACCGTCACCTCGGCCGGCGTCTGGGTCCGGCCGCACGTGTCCGGCCGCCCCAACCGCAGCGCTACGATGAAACGCGGCACCGCGATGAAGCCCCGCCGTCGATTCGAGTCCTCTGCGCGATCGGCTGACCGGCTGGTCTCGTCGCTGGACGGGCCGTCGCGAACGATCACCGTCGAGCCGATCGTGCTACCCATGCCGGCCCCGGCGCGGCACACGGAGCCTGAACCCAAGCGCGAGCCCGCCAGGCGCGAGCCGGAGCGCCCACGCGAACCTACGCGCTGACCGACGCATGTCGACCGACGCCGCGGCGCCCGACCTGATCACCGCCGTCATCGGCTTCCGGCAGTGGCGTCTGCGCGGGTCAGAGCTCTCGGCACTGCGCGCCAACGATCGCTGGCTCCGCGGCGTCCAGACGGCGCACTGCGACAGGGCGCCGGATCACGGTCCGGCTCCCGCCAAGGGATGCACATGCGGGATCCACGCGTGGTACTCACCGCCGCCGCGCGGGGCTTCGGCGGCCACCCATGACCTGGTCGCCGGGGCCGTCGCCCTGTGGGGCACGATCGAGCTCCACGCCCACGGGATGCGGGCCCAGTACGCGATGGTCGTCGCGCTCGCGCTGCCTTTCTCGTGGGGCGACAAGCGACGGCGGATCATCGCCGCGGCGAACGCGCTCGAGGTGCCGGCCGTACCGGCACGCAAGCTGAAGGCGGCCGCGCTCGAGCACGGCGAGCTGATCCCGCGCTGGATGATCCCGCCCGACGTGATGCCAAACAAGCGTCAGGCTCCGGGCGAGCCGGCGCCCGCTCGCCTGTACGCGGTCGCCGACGGCTACGACCGCCGCCCGCCGGGAGAACGGCGCAAGCAGGTTTCCTGAGCGCGTCCGCGGGGGGGCGACTGGCCGGTGATAGCGTGCGCCCATGCCCGTTGCATGGCCGCGGATCAACTACTCCGACTGGAGTCAGACCTGCGACACGCTCCACGCGCACACGCAGTTGCTCGGCAAGCTGGCGGTCGCGCTCGCGCCGCCGGAGCCACAGCTCCAGCACGCCGCGCTGCGCCTGACCGCTCGAGGGTGGGAGACGGCGCCGCTGCCGGCGCCGGACGGCTCAGGCGCACTCGTAGCGGCGCTTGACCTGCGAACCCACGAAGCGGTCGTCGAGCACAGCGACGGGGAGACTGAGCGTGTCCCGCTAGCGCCGAACCGGCCGGTCGCCGACGTGACCGGCGCCGTGGTCGATGCCGTCACTCGCTTCGGCGGCGCGGTCGCGCTCGACCTGCGTCCGCAGGAGGTGGCGTGGACGGTGGCGTTGGACGAGGACCACGAGCACGAGACCTACGAGCCCGAGCGCGTGGCGGTCTACTTTGCCGCGGTGTCGCGAGTCGCGCTCGTGCTCGCGGCGTACCGCGCCCCATACCGTGGCCGGTCGACTCCGGTCAACGCATGGTGGGGCTCATTCGACCTCGCCGTGAGCCTGTTCTCCGGCAGTCCCGCGCAGCCGCCGTCGGATGACTTCATCATGCGCAACGCGATGGATGTGCAGGAGGTCGCGGTTGGCTGGTGGCCCGGCGATCCACGCTACCCCAAGGCCGCGTTCTACGCCTTCGTCTATCCGAGCGCTGAAGGGTTCTCGAACGGGTCGCTGTCGCCAGCCGCCGCACGCTGGGATCCCGCGCTCGGAGAATTCGTGCTCGATTGGGACGACGTCTGCGAGAGCGCGGATCCGTACTCGGCGGCGCTCAGCTTCGCGCGGTCGGCGCTCCACCACGGTTGTCTCGTCTGCGAGTGGGACCCGTCGCTGCTGGCGAGCGCGGAGGGCTCGCCGCCGCCGGTGGCGTGAATAACGCCCTGTGACCTGACTGTTACGCTCGATCCGGCATCCTTATCAGGCGCCGGCCGAGCCTTGCGCGAGCGCGCGGCGCTACAAGCGTTCCGGCGCGCACACGATGCGGGTATTGGTGGCGGAAGATCACAGGCGGCTGGCGACGGCCCTGGCAGAGGGATTGCGCCGGGAGGGAATCGCCGTCGATCTCGCGTTCGATGGTTCCACGGCGCTCGCGCGAGTCGCCGTCAACCGCTATGACGTGGTCGTGCTCGACCGCGACCTGCCCGAGGTGCACGGAGACCAGGTCTGCCGGACGCTACGCTCAGATCGGAGCGAGGCGAAGGTGCTGATGCTCACGGCGTCGAGCACGATCTCCGACCGCGTCGAGGGCCTCGGTCTCGGCGCTGACGACTACCTCGTCAAGCCGTTTGACTTCGATGAGCTCGTGGCGAGGGTTCGGGCCCTCGCGCGGCGGTCAAGCTCGCCGCTTCCGCCGACGCTCACGCGGGGCGACCTGGTCGTCGACTCGGCCGGACGGACCGCATTTCGAGGCGATCGGCGGCTGGCGCTAAGCCCGAAGGAGTTCGCGGTGCTCGAGCACCTGCTCGCGGCCGACGGACGGGTGATCTCGGCCGAGGAGCTGCTCGAGCGGGTCTGGGACGAGGCGGCGAACCCGTTCACGACGACCGTCAAGACGACCATCGGGCGACTGCGGGCCAAGCTCGGCCCGCCGCCGGTGATCGAGACAGTCCGCGAAGGCGGCTACCGGATCTGAGCCGTTGTCGAGATCGATCGTTTCTGCGGGCAGGTTCGGACTGCCGCGGCGCACGGCCCGGCTCCGCCTGACGCTGCTCTACGCCGGCCTGTTCCTGGTGCTGGGGACGGCCGTGATCGCGATCACCTACCTGCTGGCGCGCGGCAGCGCGACGATCCGGGTGCGGACGACATCCCACCCAGCCGGGCAGGTCGCACCGGCCGGCTCCACGGTGCTGCCGAATCAGACGCTCGTGGTCGCGGCGTCGCCGCGCGGCGTGAACCAGATCAGGCAGGTCGCAACCAACCAGCACGACGCCGATCTCAGACACCTGCTCGAGATCTCGTGGCTCGTGCTCGCCGTGACGACACTCGGCGCCGCGGTGCTCGGCTGGTTCGCGGCGGGACGGCTGCTCGCGCCGTTGCGTTCGATAACCGCCACCGCCCGCACGATCTCGGCCGGAAGCCTCGACCAGCGGCTGGCGCTGGCCGGACCGGACGACGAGTTCAAGCAGCTCGGCGACACGCTCGATGACCTGTTCGGCCGGCTCGAGGCGTCGTTCGACGCCCAGCGCCGGTTCGTCGCCAACGCTTCGCACGAGTTGCGAACTCCATTGACCGTTGAGCGGACGCTGCTGCAGGTGGCGCTCAGCGACCCCAACGCTACCCAGGCGTCACTCCGCGCCACGTGCGAAGAGCTCCTGACCTCCCAGACTGAGCACGCACATCTGCTCGAGTCGCTGCTGACGCTTGCCACGAGCGAGCGTGGGCTCGAGCGCCGGGAGCCGCTCGACCTGTCGGTGCTGGCAAGCGACACGCTGCACGAATTCGGACCCGCGATCGCCTGCCGCGAGCTCCGGGTAGTGGCCGACCTCGAGGCGGCGCCGACGGTGGGTGACCCGGCGCTGCTCGCGCGGCTGGTCGCAAATCTGGTCGACAACGCGGTCGAGTACAACGTCGATCGCGGCACGATAGAGATCCGTACGACCGCCGGCGCGGGGCAGGTGCAGCTTTCCGTCAGCAACACGGGGGCGCCGATCCCGGCGGCCGACACGGGACGGCTCTTGGAGCCGTTCCAGAGGCTCAGTCCGCGGCGCGCCGACGCCAACGGCCACCACGGTCTCGGGCTCTCGATTGTGCGGGCGATCGCCACCGCGCACGGGGCATCGGTAGCGGCTCAACCGCGGCCGGGCGGTGGGCTGACCGTGCTCGTTGAGTTCATCCGCGCCGGCGAGCCGGCCGACCGAGCCAACGCGATCGGACAGCCGGCCCGCGCATAGTTACGTGTCGAGACCTGCGACCCTTGGCGCGCGATGGCAGTTACATACGTGTTCGCCGGCATCCCGGTGGCTGATTTCCGGCTCGCGCTCGACTGGTACCAGCGGCTGCTCGGGCGAGCGCCCGATCGCTTCCCGACCGCCGACGAGGCCGTCTGGCAGCTGACTGGCTCCGGGCTGATCTACGTCGTCGGTGACCGAGAGCGGGCCGGGAGCGCGCTCGTGACGCTGTTCGTCGATGACTTCGACGAGCTACTGGCGGCGCTCCCGGGTCGCGACATCGAGCTCGGGCAGCTGGACAAGCTCGCCGGCAACGTCCGTCGGACGACCATCACCGATCCGGACGGCAACCGGATCTCGCTCGGCGCGCTGCCGGAGCCGCGGGGCGGCGACGCGTAGCCGGCTCCCAGGCTGGTCCAACGCCGAGACGCGTAGTCGGCCCTCAGGCCGGCGCGACGGCGCCGAGCCGCTCGCGGGCGCCGGTACGGTCGACGCCGAGCGCGTCGAGCAGCGCCGCCACTGGGTCGGGCGGATCGAGGGCAAGGAGCGCCAGCAGGAGTGCGCGGGCTTCGACGACCCGACCACGCCGTAGGTCCCGGCTTGAGACCCGCATCGCCGTCTTGGCGACCGGCGTCAGCGGCATCCGCTGTCGCACGACCTCTCTGAGCATCGGCCGTGGCGCCGGAGCGTCGGGCGCGTCGCTGGGCGGCGGTGCAGAGTCGAGCGAGGTCCCGACTACGGCGGTGAGCGCGTCGCGGTCCAGTGCGATCTGCTGCCAGGACCAGCCGCGAAGGCGCGCGGTCGCGACGTGCTGCGCCTCGGATGGAGCTCGAAGCGCGCCGGATCTGGCGCGAGTCAAGCCGGTCACACATCCGCTGCCACAAATGCGATCATTCGCAGCCAAAGACCGAGGCACGGTTCAAAGTTCGCCACGCTGTCGCGCGGCATCGCCTGCACCGGGCGGGCGTTTGCTGCGCAGCGAGTCCAAGGACAAGGATGAAGCCGTATCAAGACATCACCGACCCGACGGTGGCCAAGGCGCTCGCCCATCCACTGCGGACCCGGATCCTTGCCGCGCTGGCGGATCGCACCGCAAGTCCCAGCGAGCTGGCGGCCGAGCTGGATGTCCCGCTAGGCGTCCTGAGCTACCACGTCCGCCGTCTGACGGCGCTCGGGTTTCTAAAGCTGGTCAAGCGCGTGCCCCGGCGCGGCGCCGTCGAGCACTACTACACCGCGGCCGTGCGACCGCGGATCAGCGATGAGGCATGGGGTGCGACGCCGGCGGTCGTCAAGCGGGCGAGCCTCGACGCCGCGTTGACGCAGATCGGTTCCGACGTCGGCACGGCGGCGGCCGCCGGCGGGTTCGACGTCTCGGATGCCCGCGTCTCACGGCTCGGGGTCGTAGTGGACGAGCAGGGATGGCTCGAGCTCGCGCGGGAGCTGGATGACGTGGCGGAACGGATCGGCAAGCTCGAGGCCGACAGTCGCGCTCGTCTGGCCGTTGCGGGTACCGGGGATCAGCGCACGGCCGCGGTGGTACTGATGCTGTTTGCCCCGGGACCGGCTGCACCCTAGGCGCGGACGGGATCGCCCTGCAGGCATCGCCGTTGAGCGCGGGCGGGATGGCGCTGCAGGCGTCGCCGTAGTGCCCGGGCGGGATCGCGCTGCCGGGCCCTGACCCCCGCGCGAGCACTGTCCCCCGAGGCCGAGCTCGTTCGTCGTCGAACGACTGCAAGCTCACAAGGGCAGGCGGGCCGCGCCCGCGGCGCGCTAATCCGGTAACAGCGGCACCCACGGACCCGCGTCCTGGCCGACGAGCGCGCCGCGCAGGATCACGCTCGAGCCGAACCGCTCCCGCAGCGCGTCGATCGTCCGGTCGAGCTCGGCGACCCGGTCGAACGGGAGCGCGAGCTGGATCGCCTCCTGATCGCAGAGGTTCGTCAATGCGACGCCGATCAGCGTCAGCCCGCGGAGGAAGATCATCGGCTGGGCCGACGTCAGTAGCCCGCGGGCGACCCTAAGCAGCGTCGCTGTCCTCGTCGTCGCCTGCGCCATCGTGTGCGAACGCGTCGCCCGCGAGAAGTCGTTGAAGCGAAGCCGCAGGACCACCGTCCTGCATGCCCGCCGCGCTGCCCTCAACCTCCGCGCGACCCGGTCGATCAACGTCATCAGCGCCGCCTGGACCTCCGCCGGCGCCCGCGCCCGCCGTCCGAGTGCTCGCTGCGCTCCGATCGATCTTCGCCGCCTCCGAGCCCGCACCGGCCGCGGATCGCGATTGTTGGCGAGCGCGTGGATCTGCCGTCCGGCGGCGCGACCCAGCATCTCGACCAGTGCCAGCTCGCCCAGCGCAGCGACCTGCCGGACGGTAGTGATCCCCCGTTCGTGCAGGCGTGCAGACGTCACCCGTCCGACCCCCCAGAGACGCTCGACCGGGAGCGGGTGCAGAAACGCGAGCTCCGACCCGGCCGGGATCACCAGCAGCCCATCGGGCTTGGCGACACCGCTCGCAACCTTCGCCAGGAACTTCGTGCAAGCCAGCCCGACGGTGATCGGGAGACCGACCTCGTCGCGGACCTCGGCGCGCAGTCGCGCAGCGATCTCGGTCGGGCTGCCGGAGATGTGCTCGAGCCCGCGCACGTCGAGGAACGCTTCGTCGATCGACAGGGCTTCGACGAGCGGCGAGGTGCGCTCGAAGATCGCGAACACCGCCTTGCTTGCCTCAGCGTAGGCCGTCATCCGCGGCGGCACGACCGCTGCCTGTGGGCATAGCTGCCGCGCGAGCCGACCGCCCATCGCGGTCCGCACGCCGCACGCCTTCGCCTCGTAGCTCGCCGCCAGCACGACGCCGCCGCCGACGATCACCGGACGGCCACGGAGCGCCGGATCGTCGCGCTGCTCGACCGACGCGTAGAACGAGTCGAGGTCCGCGTGCAGGATCGTTGGGCCGGGGCGGCGCACGAACGTATGTTCCCAAGGTCGGCGGACGTCAAAACCAACGCCACGGAGCCCGGGCGGCGCAGGGCCGTAGTCTCCGATGACGGGCGCGGCGACCCGCGAGCGGACAACCGACGAGAGCGAGGAGCGATGACAGCGACACAGGATCTGGTGACCGGAACGGACTTCGTCAGCCTCCCGACGGCGGACATCGAGCGCGCGGTCGAGTTCTACGGGACGACGCTCGGGCTGCGGCGGTCGGCCTACCGGCCCGACCGCAACTTCGCCGAGTTCGAGACCGGCAACCTCACGCTCAGCATCATCAACCCGCAACGGATGGGGATGGAGCACCACGTCAGCCACAATCCGATCGCACTCCACGTGGAGGACATCGAGGCCGCTCGCGCCGAGCTCGAGCAGCGCGGCGTGACGTTCATGGGTGAGACCTTTGACACCGGGGTCTGCCATATGGCGTTCTTCGCCGATCCCGACGGCAACTCGCTGATGCTCCACCATCGCTACACCCCCCGCACGCCCGAAGGCTAAGGAGCGCCGGCGACCGTCAACATGCGGGCGCCACACTCGGCGCCGATCCGTGCCGCCTCGAGCACCGGCTCGCCGCTCGCAAGACCGAACGTGAAGCCGGCCGCAAACGAATCCCCGCAGCCGTAATCGTCCTGCGGCGGACCGGGCGGCGCGACCGTCGGCCAGCGCCCCTCCGACTCGCCCCACCAGCGACCGCCGGCAGCACCGTCGGTTTCGACCATCAGACGGGTGTGCGCCTCCAGGCGCTCGGCCCAGCTGCGTTCGTCGGCATCGGACGCGCTGAACACGAGCGCATCGATCGTCATGCCGTCGTGCTCGAGTGCCTCACGCGCGCGGGGCGTACTCGTTAACACGCGCGCGCGCCGAGCGCGCGACGCCGCGACGCCGTCTCCGGCGGTGAAGTAGACACCGTCGGCCCGATCGAGCCGATCCCACTCGAGCCGATCAGCCCCGACGGGTTCGAGCCGGTCGCCGATCGTGACGATCGCTCGCTCGCCGCCCGCGGCGAGCAACGCGATTACTCGTCGGGTCGGCTGCTCGCGCCAGGCGGCGTGCACCCGGACGCCGCGCCGGGACAGCTCGGTCGCCGCGGCCTCGCCGACGGGGTCCCGTCCGAGTGCGCAGAAGAAATCGACCTCTGCTCCCAGCTCCGCGAGCACGACCGCCGCCACGGCGCCGCCGCCGGCGGCGCGCTCGAACGAGTCGCGCGCGGGCGTGATCGCGCCGCGTTCCGGGAACCGCGGCACCCGAACGAACTGCGCCCACTCGACGTGGCCCACGACCGCCACCCGCGTCACAGCTCCGGAGGCTAACGGCACGCGCCCGCGGTCGCGAGCGCGTGCCCCGGATGCCGCAGATCAGGCGGTCGACGAAGCCGTCGTTGTCTGACCACCTGGCGGTGGACCACCGCGCGGTGCCAGCAGGCTCGCGCACGACCGAGCCGCGGCCTCAAACTTCTTGCTGGACTCGATGGTCCGCGGGAACACCGGGCCGCTACCGGAGAGGTTGGGCGTTGGCAGGTCGTAGCCATGCTGGCGCACGCACTTGACGAAGTTGTCGACCGCCACCCGC
Organism: uncultured Solirubrobacterales bacterium; assembly: GCA_963756655.1. Lineage (GTDB taxonomy): Bacteria > Actinomycetota > Thermoleophilia > Solirubrobacterales > Solirubrobacteraceae > Palsa-465. The sequence continues at coordinate 230,843 of CAVWOQ010000015.1, read as the reverse complement.
CGGTTGGCGAAGTTGAACCGGCCTCGGCCGGCGGGGAAGTTCGCGCCGCAGGCCTTGAACGCAGCCTGGAGCTTCGGGTTGTTACGGAAACGGGCACCGAAGCCGCCGCCGCCGAAGCCGCCGCCGAAAAAGCCGCCCCCGCGGGGGCCGCCCGCGGGCGCAGTACCGCTGCCGCTGCTACGCGGGTTGGGCCGCCTGAATCCGCCGGGGCGAGACGGCAGCGTCACGCCGTGCTGCTTGAGGCAGGCGACGAGCTTTGAACGGCCCGCGGCGGCGCCGGTCCCCGCGCTCGCTGCGGCGCTCGCCGAGCTGGACGAGCTCGAGCTGGCGCTGCCGCACGCCGCCAGCAGGCAGGCAGCGGCAACGCAGGCGATCAGCGCCGCGAGCTTGTGGTTGGTGTTCATTGCTTTCTCTGTTTCCTTTCTGTGTGCACCGCCCACCCGGCTAGCCGCCGGATGAGAACAGCGAGCCGACCGCCGAGCTTGCGCTGCCGGTCGAGCCGCCGCTTGAACTACCGCCACCGCCGGCGGCGCCAAAGCCGCCCGCGCTGGCTCCTGAATCGCTGACCGAAGCTGCGACGAGCGACCCCTTCGAGTTCTTGAGTCCCCGGATCACGACCGTGTCGCCTGGGTGCAGCGACGAGCGCTTGACCCCGAGGCTCTTGGTGATCTTGGTCGCCGAGGACAGCTTGACCTTGGTCACGTTGCCGGTCGCACCGGTGACGTAGAGCGTGTTGCCCTTGACGCCGCTGATCGTTCCGAGCGACGTGCCGCCGCTGGCCGCCGCGCCGCCGCCGAACAGCGCCGCCAGGCCCGACCCGCCGCCGCGCGCGCCGGCGCCGCCGAATCGCGCAGCGCCTGTACCGGTGCGTCCGGTCGCGGCTGCGGTCGGAAGCGTGATCGTGCTCGAGTTGCTGACCTCGCCCTTCTCGACGCGCACGCCCGCATAGAAACCAACGGCGCACGTGACGACTGCGAGCAGCGCGGCGCTGCGCTTGTTGAAGAACTGGCGCCGCGGGCGCCGCGGCAGCGGCTGTTCGTCCTGCGGGCCGGCGTACGGCTCCCAGCCCTCGTCGCGGCTGTCGTAAGTGGTCGCGTCCATGGTCTTTGCACGGCTCCTGACTGGTGGTCGGGTGCGGCGGTTCATTCGAATCGCAATGCCTCAATCGGTCGTAGTGCTGCGGCTCGGCTGGCCGGGTAGGTCCCGAAGAACAGACCCACCAGCAGCGCTGCGCCGAAGGCGAGGAAGATCGAGTAGGGCGCGATCACGGGGTGGACCCCGGCGATCGTGAACTGGCTGCCGACGATCCCGGCGATCACCCCTGCGATGCCGCCAAACAGCGACACGAGCACAGCCTCGACGAGGAACTGGGTCAGGATGTCGCTGCGCCGTGCGCCAACCGCCTTGCGGATTCCGATCTCACGGGTGCGCTCGGTGACCGAGACGAGCATGATGTTCATGACGCCGATCCCCCCGACCAGCAGGGAGATCGCCGCGACCTCGCCGAGCAGCGTCGTGAACACGCCGCTGGTGCTGCTGGAGGCCTGAAGGATCGAGCCCTGATTGATGACGTTGAAGTTGGGGATCGTCGAGCCGGCGCTGGGCGGGTCGAGCTGGTTGAGGATGTCCGTGACCTCGGTCTGGGCGGCATTCAGCTGATCACGAGATTTGGCCTGCACCGTGATCGAGTTGATCGAGCCGTAGCCGGTCAGCGTGTCCTGGACCGCCGTCAGCGGTGAGAACGCGACGTCGTCCTCGTCCGTGGTTCCATTTGAGCCCTTCGAGTTCGTCACGCCGATCACCTCGAAGTTGGTGCCGTTAACCTGGACGGTGTCGCCGATCGGGCTCTGGCCACCGAACAGCTCGTCGACCACGGTAGGTCCGAGGACGAGCACTCGGGCATGCGCCCGCTCCTGGGCGCTGGTGAACCACGAACCGTCCGCGATCGAGTAGTCGTGGGCGCCCTCGTACGGCGGCGTGGTCCCGACGAACGTCGACGGCGAGTACGTCGTGCTGCCGTAGGTCATCGTCACGCCGCTCGCGTTGACGACCGGTGCGACGGCCTTCACGTCCGGCGCCGTGAACCGATTCTGCAACGCGCTCGCGTCCGCGAGCGTCAGCGAGTTGGAAACGACCGGGCCGCCGCGGAGACCGCCGAGGGAGGGCGTCGACTCGACCAGCAGCACGTTTGATCCGAGCGCGTCGATCTGATTCTGCACGGCGGTCGAGGAGCCCGTGCCGACGGCGACCAGCACGATCACGGAGCCGACGCCGATCATCAGCCCGAGGATCGTCAGGCCCGAGCGCAGCTTGTTCGCCGCCAGGCCCGCGAGCGCAACCCGAATCGTCTCGTTCATGATGCCGGCTCGACCAACGTCTTGAACTGATCGGAGACGACCTCACCGTCGCTGAGACGGATGATCCGGTCGGCGTGCGCGGCCACTTCGGCTTCATGCGTGATCAGGACGATCGTCCGGCCCTGATCGGTGAGCCGCTCGAGGATCGCCAGCACCTCGCGCGTCGAACCTGTGTCGAGATTGCCGGTCGGCTCGTCGGCGAGGATCATCGCCGGGTTGGTGACCAGCGCTCGCGCGATCGCGACCCGCTGCTGCTCGCCGCCCGACAGTTCGGAGGGGAGATGCTCAATGCGATCGACCAACCCGACCTGGCCAAGCGCATTCAGCGCTCGCCGCCGGCGATCCGCGCGACCCAGCCCGGCGTAGGCGAGCGGCAGCTCGACGTTCGCCAGCGCGCGCGTGCGGGGGATCAGGTTGAAGCTCTGGAAGACGAACCCGATCTCGCGGTTGCGCAGGTCGGAGAGGTCGTCCTCGTCGGCGGTGCTGACGTCGAGGCCATTGAGCCGGTAGACGCCCGACGTCGGCGCATCGAGACACCCGAGGATGTGCATCAGCGTGCTCTTGCCACTGCCCGATGCGCCCATGATCGCGACGTACTCGCCCTGCAGGACCTGGAGCGTGATGCCGCGCAGCGCGCGAACCGCGATCTCGCCGAGCGTGTACGTCTTGTACACGTCGTCGAGGTCGATGATCGGGGGCTGCATGATCAGCCGCCGCCGAACAGTCGGGCTCCGAGCCCGCCTCCACCGCCGAAGCCTCCGCCACCGCCGCCGAACCGCGAGCCCAGGCTCCCGAGCGACCCGCTCGATGAGGACCCGGCCGATGAGCTCAGCGACGGCAGCGTGGTCGTCACGACCACCTGCTGGCCGGCGCGCAGCCCGCTCACAATCTGCGTCCGAGTGTCTCCCTTCAGCCCCACGACCACCGGCGTCGAGACGGTCTTGCCGCTCTTGAGCAGCTCGACCGTGCTGAGCGAACCGCCGCCGGAGACGGCGCTGTTGGGGAGGTTGACCCCCTGCGCCTGCTGGGTGACGATCGCGGCCGAGGCGCTCATCCCGGGCCTCACCTGCGAATCGCTTTGATCGAGCGTCAGCGTCACGTCGTAGCTGACGACCCCGTCGCTGTCAGTGCCGAGTACCGAGATCGAGCTCACGTGCGCCGCGAGCTCCACGCCGGTCAGCGCATCGAGCGTGACCGTCGCCTGCTGACCGACCTTGACCTTTGTGATGTCGGACTCGCTCAACGCGACGGTCATCGTCATCGCGTCGGTGTTGACGATCTCCGCGAAGCCTGAGCCGCTCGACGACGACGTCGAGCTCGAGGCGCCGAGGCTGCCGGCCGCGCTGGACGACGAGCCGCCAGTTGCGGAGGAGCCCGAGCCTGAAGATCCAGAACCGGACGAGCCCGTGCCGCTCGAGCTCGAGTTCGTGCCGGCGGAGATCTGGTCGCCGGGGCTGGTGCTCTCGAGCGAAACGATCGTTCCGGTCGCGGGCGCGTACAGCCGGGTCTCGGCGAGCGTCGTCTGGGCGGCGCGCAGGTTCAGCTCGGCGCTGTCGACCTGGGCCTGGGCGGACGCGATCGCCGCCGGTGACGGTGTCGTCGTCGTGGTCGCCTTGGAACTCGACGACGAGCCCGAGCTCGGTGAAGCATGCGAGTCGCCCGCGGAGGCCGATTTGTGCGAGTCCGACGATGGCCGCGAATCGGTCGACTTGGGGTGCGTCGGGGCAGTGTTCGTGGTGTTGGTGACCGGCGTGTTCGTCGGCGTGACTGCGCGGCGCACGACGTCGGAGACGAACTCGGTCGCTGAGGGGTCGACGGTCGTGCTGGCGCTGCTCGCGTTGCCGGAGCTCGAGGACCCCGAGCCGCCGTCCTCGGCCGCGGTCAGCTCGTCCTGCGCCGCGTCGAGGCTGAGCTGCGCCTGATCGACCGACAGCTGTGCGGACGTCGGGTCGAGCGTCGCAAGGAGCTGGCCCTGCTGCACGTGCTGCCCGACGCTCACGTAGACGTTGGACAGCGTGCCGCTTGTCTTGAAGTTGGCGAATGCCTGCGTGCCCGGCTCGATGTTGCCCGACCCCGAGACGCTCGACTGGATTACGCCGTTCTGCGCCGTCACCAGCTGGCGCGAGACCCGCGCTGAGCTGGACGGCGGCCCGACCTCGAGCACCGCGGCGACGACGACCGCCAGCGCGACGAGTGTCAGCGCCACCAGATGCCAGGATCCGCGCGGCGTCGACTTCATCTGCCGACAGCGTCGATCGTGCTGCGGGGGCGAATCATCGGTTGCTGAATGTGCGCGATCGGGATAAGAGTCCGCCATGAGAAAGCTGAGGATCTGCTGAGATCGCCGCGTCTGCGTTGACCTCCTCAGTGCCCGCGAGCCCCGCGAGTGGCAGCTCGACTTGGAACACGGCGCCGCCCCCGTCCGCATTCCAAGCGCGCACCTGTCCACCGTGGGCGACGACGATCGCGCGCACGATCGCGAGCCCGAGCCCCGCGCCGCCGGGGCCGCGCGTGCGTCCCCCCTCGGTCCGCCAGAAGCGCTCGAACACCCGGTCGCCGGCCTCTTGCGGCAGCCCGGGGCCGTGGTCACGGACCTCGAGCACCGCGCCGCCGCGCTCCGCGCGAATCGAGAGCTCGATCGGGCTGGCGGGCGGCGTGTGGATCACCGCGTTGCGCAGCAGGTTGGCGAGCAGCTGACGGAGACGGTCCGGATCGCCCATCACCTCGACCGGTTGATCGGAGTCGAGCGTGATCTCGCGCTCGGGCGCGACGACGCGGGCGTCGCCGGCGGCGTGCTCGGCGAGCTCGTGAAGGTCGACCCGGACGCGGCGCGTCTGAGACATCTGGTCCAGCTGCGCCAGCAGCAGCAGGTCTTCGACCAGCACGCCCATCCGCGCCGCCTCCGCCTCGATCCGAGTCATCGCGCGCTTGAGCGTCGCCGGATCGTCGGCGGCGCCAAGCCGGAACAGCTCCGCGTAGCCGCGGATCGACGACAGCGGCGTGCGCAGTTCGTGCGACGCGTCGGCGAGGAAGTGGCGCAGGCGCTCCTCGCTCTCGCTCCGGTCTCTGAAAGCACGCTCGATCTGCGACAGCATCTCGTTCAGGGACAGGCCGAGGCGACCGACCTCGGTCCGGGTTTCAGCCGGACTCACGCGTCGGGACAGGTCGCCGCCGGCGATCTCGCTCGCGACCCGTCCGATCCGGGCGAGCGGCCGCAGTCCGACCCCGATCACGAACCAACCGAGCACGATCAGCGCCAGGATCACACCGCCCGCGACCAGCACTTCGACGACCACGAGCCGGTGCAGGGTGTCCTGCGCCTCTCGCAGCGGGACCGCGACGACGACCGTGTCGGTGTCGACCCTGAACGCGACCGCACGGTAGTCCTCACCGCCCGGACCCTTGGACCGGACGCCGAACACGTGCGGCGAGGCTCCCGGAGCGCTGACGGGAAGCGCCGCGGGCAGAACTGGGCTTGCGCCCGGCGCCGCGGTGTAGCTGAACGTCCGCCTGCGGAGGATCGTCCCGTTCGCGGTGCGCAGCTCCCCGAACGTTCCCGGTGGGAGGATCGCGAGTGCCCGCGGGCCCCCAAAGCGGCCGCCGAAGAAACGCTGGCGCCGGAAGCGCCGCGCGGCCGGCGTCTCGGCGACGCGTAGCTGCGCGGAGATGACCGGGAGCGCCGAAAGGACCTGCTGATCGACGCGCGTGAGCAGGAACGATCGCTGCTCCTCGTAGGTCACGAATGCCGCCACTGCGAGCCCGGCGGCGACCAGCGCAACCATCCCCGCCAGCAGCCTCGTCCGCAGCGACATCTATTCCCTCGGCAGCCGCAGGGCGTACCCGACCCCGCGGACGGTGTGCAGCAGCGGTGGGCCCTGTGCGTCGATCTTCTTGCGCAGGTAGCTCACATAGGTCTCGAGCACTCGGGCGTCGCCGCCGAAGTCATAGCTCCAGACGTGATCGAGCAGCTGTGCCCGGGTCAGGACCCGGCGCGGGTTGAGCAGCAGGTAGCGCAAGAGGCGATACTCGGTCGCCGTCAGCTCGATCGGACGGCCCGCGCGCGAAACCTCGCGCGACTCCTCGTCGAGTTCGAGGTCGGCGAATGTGAGCCTGCTCGACGGCTGGCGCAGGGCGCCGCTGCGGCGCAGAATGTTCCGCAGGCGGGCGATCAGCTCCTCGAGGCTGAACGGTTTGGTGACGTAGTCGTCACCGCCGGTCGTCAGGCCCCGCACCTTGTCGGCCGTGTTGTCGCGTGCGCTGAGGAACAGGATCGGAACCTCGCTTCTTTCCGCGGACAGACGCCGCGCGACCTCGAAGCCCTCCATATCGGGCAGCATCACGTCCAGCACCATCGCGTGCGGCCGCCATTCCCGGGCCTCGGTGAGCGCGCGCGATCCCGTGTCGGCAACCGCGACCTCGTAGCCCTGATGGCGCAGCGCCATCGAGATCACGTCGACGATGCTCGGTTCGTCGTCGACGACCAGCACTCGGAGCGGCTCAGCCTGCGAATCCACGCGCGCGAGATACTGAGCGGCAAAGCTGGGAATTTGCTTAGAGTTTCTTCAGAGGATCGTGAGAAGGTTCAAGATGGAGTTCAGAAAGGGATTGATAACTTCATAAACGGGTACTACGGGACAATGGCCACTGCGACCCTCACTTCCTCAAGCCCTATCCGTCCTCGGGGATCTGGTCCCCTGACACAGCGCGAAACAGAGTTGCTGTTCGAGCGCTGGCAGCGCCACCACGACCGCGCCGCGCGCGACGAGCTGGTCGAGCGCTATCTCCCGCTCGCGCGCAAGCTTGCACGCCGCTACACCGCCGCACACGAGCCGTTTGAGGACCTGCTCCAGGTCGCGAGTCTGGGTTTGGTCAAGGCCGTGGATCGCTTCGACTGCAAGCGCGGCAATGCGTTCTCGTCGTTTGCCGTGCCGACGATCCTCGGTGAACTGAAGCGCTACTTCCGTGATCTCGGCTGGTCGGTCCACGTTCCGCGCGGCGCGCAGGAGCGCGCGGTAAAGGTCGAAGACGCGCACAACAGGCTCAGCGCGAGGTCGGGTCACCCGCCGACGGTGCCCGAGCTCGCCGAGTATCTCGAGTTGAGCATCGAGGACGTGCTCGAGGCCTTGGAGACCGCCCGCGCACATCACGCGTCGTCACTCGACGCGCCGTTCGACGATGGCGAAGGAGGCAGCTCCGCCGTCGTCGACACGCTGGGCGCCGAGGATCAGGATCTCCGGCTCGCTGTCGACCGGATCACCGTCGTTGGCGCCGCGGCTCAGCTGTCGCCGCGCGAGCGCCAGGTGCTCGCGCTGCGGTTCGCCGCCGACCTGACCCAAACTCAGATCGCCGAGCAGATAGGCGTCTCACAGATGCAGGTGTCGCGCATCCTGCGACGGGCGATCGCGCGGCTGAGTGAGTTGGCGGACGCCGGGGGCTAGCCGCCGCCTCCGTGCGCTGACGGCCTAAGTCGACTCCAGCGATCAACTAACTGTCTGGTCGGTCCACACGGCGGGCACCGGGGAAAGCTGATGTGACCACTGAATCGCCCATCGTCCGTCTGGACCTAGAGAGCAGACCGCAGACCCTGACGATCGTCCGAGGGATGCTCGGTGGGGTGGCGGAGCAGCTCGCAGTCGACCCGGAGTTGCTCGACGACCTCAAGACGGCGATCAGCGAGGCGTGCAACAACGTCGTCCTGCACGCCTACGGAGACCAGCCAGGCCCGATGGGGGTCCGGTTGTACGTGGACGATCACGAGCTTCTTGTCGAGGTCGAGGACGCAGGGATCGGCGTGGCGCCGGATGTCGTCGATCACACGGACGGCGTCGGGCTGTCGGTCATGCGGGCGCTGGCGAGCGAGCTGGCTTTGCTTCCACGGACGGAGGGAGGCACGCTTGTGCAGATGCGCTTCGCGACGGAGCGCGCGGGCAAGGCCCTGCTACGCCGCCCGCCCGCCGCCAGCCCCGACGTCGGCTGGGAGCGCCGGCGCGAGGACGAGATAGTGGTCTCGATCTCGCCGGTGGCGCTGCTGGCGGGAGTGCTCGGGCGGCTCGCACGGACGCTGGCGGCAACCGCGCACTTCTCGCTCGACCGTTTCTCGGACGTCTATCTCGTCACCGACACGATTGCCGCCCATGCGATCAGGGCCGCCGCGGGGTTGCGGATCGACGCGCGCCTGTCGGCCGGTGAGCGACGACTGGAGCTCGACGTCGGTCCGTTCCGGACCGGCGCCAGCGAGCTGCTGCGCTCCTCGCGCGAGGGTCCCTCGCCGTCGCCACTGGTGGTGCTCAGCGATGAGGTCTCGATCGAGCCCGACGGCGACGGCGAGCGGATCCACGTCGTCGTGATCGATCACCGCCGTTAGCTCGACGGACGCAAGGCCAGCGCGGCGACGTCGTCTCCGTGGTCCGAGATCCGGAACTCGTCGAGCGCCGCCGCGAGCGCGTCGAGCAGCGCCTCCGGGCTCGCTCCCGCGTGGCTCGCGAGCAGCGCACGCAGCCTTCGCAGTCCGAACCGCTCGTCGCTGCCGGCGGTCTCAGTGACCCCGTCTGTGTAGAGCAACACGAGCTCTCCGGGTCCCACGGGAACCGTCTCCTCGCTCCACTTCGCGTCCTCGAATGCGCCCAGCAGGGGTCCCGGCGCCGGAGCTTCGGTCACGCTGCCGCCGGCGTCGACCCGCAGCGCGGGGGGGTGCCCCGCGGAGCTCAGCACGAGCTCGCCACGGCCGAGCCGTGCGCACAGGGCGGTGCACAGCGTCTGACTTGACAGCCGTCGCAACTCCTCGTCGAGCCGGTGCAGGATCGCGGCCGGCTGCGGCTCCAGACGGCTCGCGAAGCGGGCGCCGTAGCGCATCAGCGCGGTCACGGTCGCCGCGGTGACGCCGTGTCCCGTCACGTCGCCGATCAGCGCGATGCTCGCGGGCCCGGCGTCGAACACCTCGTAGAAGTCGCCGCCCACCTCGATCCGCTCAGCGGCGCCAGCCGGCCGATACAGTGCCGCAAGCTCCCAGCCGGGCACCGAGGGCGGATCGTTCGGAATCAGGCTCTGCTGCAGCGTCTCGGCGACTCGGCTGATGGTCGTCTGAAGCCGCGAGCTCTCAACCGCGATCGCCACCCGATCGGCCAGCTGCTCGGCCAGCGCGAGGTCGTCCTGGGTCAGCCGCCGGTGGGACTCGGCCGTACAAAAGGTAATCACGCCGATGATGCGCGCCCGGACGCGGAGCGGTACGACGATCGCCGATCGGATCTCGAGCGCCCGCAGGATCTCCAGATCCGTCGCGTCCTGAGCGCGTCGCCGCAGCAGCGCGTCGCCGACCAACTCGATCAACTCCGATTTGCCGGTCAGGAATACCCGCCCGAGGGTCGAGTCGGGGCTCAGCTCCGGCGCTCGAAACTCGCCCACCTGCGAGACCAGCTCCCGGCGACCGGCATCGGCATGGGCGATCGCGACGTGATCGCGGGCAAGCTCCTCGTCGATCAGATCGACCGCGCACCAGTCGGCAAACTCGGGGACGGCGAGCTCGGCAACGCTTTGCAGCGTCTGGTCGAGCTCGAGCATCGAGGTCAGCACACGGCCGGCCTCGGACAGGATCCGCATGTGCACCTCTGCGGTCTTCACAGCGGTCAAATCCTCGATCACGGTCACCGCCGCGCTCAGCTCGCCGTCGCGATCTGTCAGCCCTGCGGTTTTGAGTAGGTCCCACCGGACCTCGCCGCTGCGACGGTCGACGGTGCGCATCAGCAGCGGTTCGGCTGTCTGCCCGCGCAGCAGGCGGACCGACGGGACGTCGCTCATCGCCAGCGGCTCGCCATGCTCGTCGGTGACGATGTAGTCGGCCATGATGGAGTCAAGCGAGCGTGCCTTGAGCTCCTCCAGCGTGTCGAAGCCGAGGTGCCTCAGGGCTGCTTGATTGGCGTAGACGAGCGTGTCGTTCGGGTCGCGGATCGTGATCGCTTCGCCGAGCGTTTCCAGCAGCTCGGCCAACTCAGGTCCGCCACTCAGGAGGTGCTCGCTGAGTGCGTCAGCGTCGGCCAGCTCAGCCTCCCGTGACGACCTCTTCCGGGGTATCGACGAGCCGCAGGCGTTCGGCGACGCCCGTCAGGTCAAGCAGGCGCTGAACTTGGGCGGACCCCTTGACGAGGCTCAACGACCGCCCCTTCTCGGCCAGCCGCTGGTGCGCGCCGACGATGATGCTGAGCCCGGTCGAATCCATGAATTCGAGTTGACGCAGGTCGATCACGAGTTGCTCAGGGTCTGATTCCCAGACCTGATCGAGTTGCTCCTGAAGCTCCGGGCTCGACGCTAGGTCGAGCTCTCCGCTGACTGCGACGATCGTCGCCCGGCCCTCGGTTCGCACCGCTACGCGGAAATCACTGTGCACGCTGGCCCGAGCCTACTGATAAGCGACGCGGCTTGTAGGTTGACGTGAAGTGCAACTCGTGTCCGACCGATGGTGGAGGGTTTGGCCGCCGATCAACCTGGAAATAGTAGTTGAAGACGACCGGCCGTCACCCAGCAATTGACCGCTTCGAACCGACGAGGCGCTGAAGCTAGTCGCAGGTGTCGCGCAGCCGCTGCAATGAGCGGCGCAGCAGTCGCGAGACCTGCATCTGCGATACGCCGACGCGGTCGGCGATCTCGGTCTGTGTCAGGTCCTCGCCGAAGCGCAGAAACAGGATCTCTCGCTCCCGCCGCGGAAGCCGTTGTGCCGCGGCGAAGATCGTCACCTGGTCGTCGATCAGGTCCATGCGGTCGTCATCGTCGCCGATCGCCTCCAGGCGGCTGGCGGTGCCGTCGCTGTCGCCGGGCCGCGGCGCGTCGAGCGAGACGGTGTCGAACGCCTCGCCGATCTGGAGCCCATCGAGGACCTCCTCGCCGCTGCACTCGAGGTATTCAGCCAGCTCGCCGATAGTTGGCGCCCGCCCGCGGGTCATCGCGATCTCGCGCCTGGCCTCGACGATCTTCCGGGCCCGCTCCTGGGCGCTGCGGTCGACATGCAGAGCCCACGCGGTGTCGCGGAAGTAGCGCTTCAACTCGCCGACGATCGTCGGCACGGCGAACGAGGTGAACGCGAACCCCCGCTCGGGGTCGAACCGCTCGACGGCTTTCACGAGCCCGAGGCTCGCGACCTGGACGAGGTCGTCGTAGGGCTCGTTGGACGACGAATAACGCCGCGAGAGCTTACGAGCGAGCGGCAGGTAGCGCTCGATCAGGATCTCGCGTGCGCGCTCGTCGCGTCCGTGACGCCAGCGTTTAAACAGCTCTGTCGAGCTGACCGTCCTTGCAAATGGCTCGGTGCTTGGGGTCACCGCCATCGCCGACCTCCCGGGTTGCAGACGTTCCCGTCGGGCTTGCAGACAGGCTCGTTCTATCACAGCGCCGCGCGAATTTCTCCAGCCAACCGTCAAAAGCTCGTGATTAGGCCTGTTTTGTCGCCTTGACGCGCTGGACGGCAACCGATTCGCGATCATCGCGCAGAAGGTCGAGCACCGCCTTCTCGAGGGCCGACCGCTGGCGGTCGTCGGGTCCGTCGAGGGCCCCGATGCGGTCCAGCGCGCCGCCGATCGTCCAGCCCGACAGGTAGCGGTCGAACACACGTGGATCGATGTAGGACCGCCGCGCGACGGCGGGGGTGTTGCCGAGCACCTCGGCGACCCCGCGCACGGCGCCGTCGATCGCCCGCTTGCGGGCGCGCCGGCTGCCGGCATCGCGACCGTCGACCGCCAGCGAAACGGCCGCCAGCACGGTCGCGTTCCAGGTTCGGAACTCCTTGGCGCTGTAACGGTCGCCGATCTTGGACTTCAGGTAGTCACTGATCTGATCCGAGCGCACGGGCTGCCAGCGGCGCCCGTCCTTGTATGCGAGTAGCTGGTCGCCGCCGGAGCGGCGGCGCTTGAGCGCGGTCACGATCTCTCGCGCCGGCGGGTCCTGCACGGCCTGCACCCGCCGCACACCCCCTTTGGCGGGATAGTCGAACACGACCTGGTCGTCCTCGATCGTGACGTGCTGCTTGGTGACGGTCGCCAGCCCGAGGCCACCGTCGTCGTCGGCGTATTGCTCGCTTCCGAGCCGGAACAGGCCGACATCCAGCAGCCTGACCGCGCACGCCAGAACACGCGTCGCGTCGAGCTGATCGCCGTCGAGGTCGGCGAGGTTTGCGCGTCTCAGATGCGGCAGCGCCTTGGCGAACGCGACCATGTGCTCGAACTTCTGACGGTCTCGCAGGTCGCGCCAGCGAGCGTGGTAGAGGTACTGCTTACGGCCCGCGGCGTCAACTCCGGTCGCCTGCAGGTGGCCGAATGGATCGGGACAGATCCACACGTCGTCCCAGGCCGGGGGAATCGCAAGCTCCTTGATCCGTAAGATCTCGTCCCGGTCCTTGACTGGCTGGCCGTTGGCGTCCGTGTAAGAGAAGCCCCGCCCCCGGGTTGCGCGTGTCAGACCCGGGCGTGAGCAGTCCGAGCGGCGCAGCCTCGGCTTGCGTTTGCTCTGCATCCGGGCTCCCTACCCGATTGGCACCACGCCCATGCCCCTGGTTGGCCGCCGCACGCAGCGGGGTAGAGCTTGGAATACTCAGAGGCAGATGACGGAATCCACCTACACCTCAGATCTTGCACGGGCCCTGGCGCCCGACGTGCTGGACAGGTTCCTGCGCTACGTGCAGATCGACACGCAGTCCGTGCGCGATCGCAAGCGGTCCCCCAGCACACCCGGTCAGCTCGAGCTGGGCCGGTTGCTGGTCGAGGAGCTGCGATCGGCGGGACTGTCGGACGCGGCGCTCGACGACAACGGGTACGTGACCGCGACGCTGCCCGGGAGCGAGGGCGCCGAGCACGTGATCGGCCTGATCGCCCATATGGACACGACGCCCGACGCGCCCGGCGCGGGTGTGCGGCCGATCGTCCATCGCGACTACGAGGGCGGCGTGATCGAGCTGCCGCGGTCTCAGACCAAGCTCGACCCGGCGACGATGCCGGAGCTGCTCGACAAGCTGGGCCACGACCTCGTGACCTCGAGCGGCGACACGCTGCTCGGTGCCGACGACAAGGCCGGCGTCGCCGAGATCGTCACCGCCGTCACGTATCTGGCCGCGCATCCAGAGCTGCCCAGGCCGACGCTGCGGGTCGCGTTCACGCCGGACGAGGAGATCGGCGAGGGGGCGACTCTGTTCGACATCGATCAGTTCGGAGCCGCGTATGCCTATACGCTCGATGGCTCGGAGCTCGGCGAGCTGCAGGACGAGACGTTCGCGGCGTTCGAGGTCACAGCCACCGTCAGTGGGGTCGACGTCCATCCCGGGCAGGCGACCGGCAAGCTGGTCAATGCGCTGCGGATCGCGGCCCAGATCCTGACCGCGTTGCCGTCCGACGGCCTGACTCCGGAGACCACGTCCGGCCGCGAGGGGTTTATCCATCCCTACTCGCTGACCGGGAGCGCGAGCTACGCCCAGCTGCGCGCGATCGCGCGCGACTTCGACGAGGATCAGTTGGCCGAGCACCTCGAGCTGTTCGAGCGCACGGCGCGAGCGGTGCTCGCGGAGCACCCCCGCGCGCAGGTCGAGATCGACGTCCAGCGCCAGTACCGCAACATGCGCTCCTACATAGAGGCGGTGCCGCAGATCGTCGACGCCGCAGAGGAGGCGATCAGAGCCGAGGGAATCGAGCCGATCCGGACCCCGATTCGCGGCGGCACCGACGGTTCGCGTCTGAGCGAGATGGGGCTCCCGACGCCGAACCTGTTCACCGGCGGCCACGAATTCCACTCGGTCCGCGAATGGGCCTCGGCCAATGACATGGCGGCGGCCGCGGCGACGATCGTCCGCCTGGCGGATATCTGGACGCGGGTCGGCGAAGTAGTCTCCGCCGCGTGAGCGCCGAGGGCATCAGCTCCCTGGCCTCGGTCGACGGGGAGATCATGCCCGTTGCAGAGGCGACGATCCCGATCACCGACGAAGGGCTGATCCGTGGCGATGGCGCGTTCGAGGTGATCCGCGTCTACGACGGGACGCCGTTTGCGCTCGAGGAGCACCTGGCGCGGTTGGGCCGCTCAGCGCACAATCTGCGGCTCGAAGTCGATCTCGAGGCGGTGCGGGCCGACGCCCATAGGTTGCTGGCTCATGCCGGCGGAGGGCCGGACCACGACCTGCTGCGGATCATGATCACGCGCGGCGGCCGCAGGCTGATGATGACTGAGCCGGCGCCCGCGATGGTGGAGCACGCGCGCGTGAAGACCATCACCTACTCGCCGACGCGAATTCTCGATGGCGTCAAGTCTCTGTCCTACGCGGCCAACATGCTCGCCAGTCGCCTCGCGCGTGAGCAGGGCTATGACGAGGCGGTGCTCGTCACGCCGCACGGTCGCGTACTGGAAGCGCCGACGAGCTCCATCTACTGGGTCGAGGGCGAGCAGATCCTGACGCCGCCACTCGACGACCACATCCTCGCCTCGATCACGCGCGCGATGCTGATCGAGGTCGCGGGCGTGATCGAGCGGCCCTGTCCGCTCGAGCAACTGCTCGACGCTGACGAGGTGTTCCTCGGCTCGACCGCGCGCGAGGTCCAGCCGGTGATCGCGATCGATGACCGTGCGTTCGCGGTGCCGGGGCCGGCCACTCAGCGCGCCGCTGCGGCAATCGAGGCGCGCATCCGGTCAGAGCTCGACGGGTGAAGGTCCTGACGGTAATCGGCAACCGACCGCAGTTCATCAAGGCGGCGGCGGTTTCCCCGACATTGCGCAAGGTTCACGACGAGTTCCTCGTCCACACCGGTCAGCACTACGACGATGAGCTGTCGGCGATCTTCTTCGCCGAGCTGGGATTGCCGGCGCCCGACGAACAGCTGGGCGTCGCTCATGGAACCAGCAGCTCGCAGACGGCGCGGATGCTCACCGCGCTGGAACCGGTCCTCGAACGCGAGGCGCCAGATCTGGTACTGGTCTACGGCGACACCAACTCGACGCTCGCCGGCGCGCTCGCGGCGGCCCAGGCGATGATCCCGGTCGCACACGTGGAGGCGGGGATGCGGTCGTTCGACCGCTCGATGCCCGAGGAGCTCAATCGCGTGCTCGTCGACCACGCGAGCTCGCTGCTGCTGTGCTCGAGCGAGGTCGCGATGGCGAACCTGCGCCACGAGTCGGTCACCGGGCTGGCTGAGTTCGTCGGCGACGTGATGGTCGACGTCGCGGTCGAGGCTCAGCCGCGGGCACGAGAGCGGACCGACCTCGTGCGCGCCCACGGCGTCGAGCCGGGCGAGTACGTGCTCGCGACCGCGCATCGGGCTGGGAACGTCGATCAGCCCGAGCGGCTGGCGCGGCTGGTTGCGCTGCTGCGCGCGATGCCGTTCCCGGTGCTGCTGCCGCTGCATCCCCGAACGCATGCGCGTCTGGACGCTGCCGGAATGCTCGAGGAACTGAGGCTCGCAGCCGAGGTGCGTCTGCTCGAACCGCTCGGTTACTTCGAGCTCACAGCGCTGCTGTGCAACGCCCGCGCGGTCCTGACCGACTCGGGCGGGCTGCAGAAGGAGGCCTATCTCGCCCGCGTGATGTGCATCACGATGCGACCGAGCACCGAATGGACGGAGACCGTCGAGCAGGGCTGGAACGTGCTCGTCGACCTCGATCGCGAGGCGGCACTCACGGCGCTCGATCGCGAACCGCCGCCGACTCACCCCGAGCTGTACGGCGACGGTCGCGCGGGCGAACGCGTCGTCGCCGCGCTTACACTGCTGCCGGGTCTTCATGAGTGAGCCACCCATGCGTGTCGGAGTCGTCGGGCTCGGGTATTGGGGACCGAACCTGGCCCGCAACTTCGCGGCGATCGAGGGCTGCGAGCTGGCCTACTGCTGCGACGCGTCGGAGGGGGCTCGCCGTCGGGTCGCGCAGATGTTCCCCAGCGCGAACGTCACCGCCGAGCTCGACGAACTGCTCGGGGATCCAACGCTCGACGCGATCGCGTTGGCGACCCCGGTTCCGACCCACGCCCAGCTCGCGGTCACCGTGCTCGAGGCCGGCAAGCACTGTTTCGTCGAGAAGCCGCTTGCGCAGTCGGTCGCCGACGCCGAGCTGGCCGTGGCCGCGTCCCAAGCGGCCGGCCGGGTGCTGATGGTCGGACACCTGCTCGAGTACCACCCTGGCGTCGGGAAGCTCAAGGAGCTGACCGAGTCCGGCGAGCTCGGCGAGATCTACTACATCTACGGCAACCGGCTCAACCTCGGCAAGCTGCGCGCCGACGAGAACGCGCTCTGGAGCCTCGGGGCGCACGACGTCTCAGTCGTGCTGTACCTGGCGGGCGAGGAGCCAAGCGACGTGTCCGCCAACGGGGAGGCCTACGTCCGCGATGGCGTCGAGGACGTGGTCTTCTGCTTCATGCGCTTCCCATCCGGGTTGTCGGCGCATCTGCATCTGTCGTGGCTCGATCCGCACAAGGAGCGGCGCTTCACGGTCGTCGGCTCGCGACGGATGGCGACCTTCGACGACATGGACCTCGAGCGCAAGTTGACCATCTACGACAAGGGCTTCGACGAGGACGCGCGCGGGTACGGCGAATACATCACGCGCAGCGGCGACATCTACTCGCCGCGGATCCCCAACGCTGAGCCGCTGCGGGTCGAATGCGAGCACTTCGTGGAGTGCATCCGGACCGGCGCCCGGCCGCGGTCCGACGGCGCCAGCGGGCTGCGCGTCGTCCGAGTGCTCGAGGCGCTCGAGAACTCGCTCCAGGACTCGCGCCGCTGGAGCCGCGTCGGTGCCGGCTGACCGCGCCGCGGCGCACGTATCCCCCGGCGCCGCGCTCGCTGATGACGTGACGGTCGCGCCGGGAGCGGTGATCTACGGCGGCGTCAGCGTCGGCCGTGGGTCGAGCATCGGCGCGGCGGCGGTCGTCCACGCCGGGGCGCAGATCGGTGCCGACTGCGTGATCGAAGACGGTGCCGTGCTCGGCAAGCGTCCTCGTCTTCGCCGCGGCTCCAGCGCGGCGGGCGCGCTCAGCGAAGCGCTGCGGATCGCCGACGGGGTGACGATCTGCGCTGGCGCCGTCGTCTATGCGTCGGCGGCGATCGGTCCCGGGGCGATCATCGGCGACCAGTCGCAGGTGCGCGAGCGAGCGGTGATCGGGACGCGGTCAGTTGTCGGCCGCGGGTCGACCGTCGACTTCGACGCGGTCGTCGGCGATCGCGTCCTGATCCAGACCGGTGTGTACGTGACGGCCGGCTCGGTGGTCGAGGACGACGTCTTCCTCGGGCCCGGCGTGACCACCACCAACGACGACACGATGGGCCGTCATCAGCGCGGCGCGCCGCTCCCCGGGCCGACTTTTCGACGGGGGTGCCGGGTCGGCGGCGGCGTCGTGTTGACGCCGGGGGTCGTAATCGGGGAGGAGGCGTTCGTCGCCGCGGGCGCAGTCGTCACCCGCGACGTCGGCGCGCGCGAGGTCGTGATGGGCGTCCCGGCCCGAGTCGTGCGGCGGGTCGGCGACGAGGATCTGCTCGAGCGCTGGAGCTAGTAGGCGCGCGCCTTTCACGCCGGGGCGGCGCCCGCCATGCCGGCCGAGCTCGCGGTCCAGATCACCTGCTCGCGCCCGGGCCCGACCCCGATCAGCGCGATCGGCACGCCGACGAACTCGGCGACGAAGCGCAGGTAGTCGCACGCCGCGGCCGGGAGCTCAGACTCGCTCGTGCACTCGCTCAGGTTGCCCTCGAAGCCCGGCAGCTCCTCGTACTCGCCGACCGCGTGGTGCAGCACCGTCTGGTGATACGGGAAGTGGTCGAGCTCGGCGCCCTCGTCGCTGCGGTAGCGGGTGCAGACGCGGATCGGGTCCAGCCCCGACAGCACGTCGAGCTTGGTGATCGCGAGCGCCGTCAGCGAGTTGAGCCGCGCGGCGTAACGGAGTGCCACCAGATCGAGCCAGCCGACCCGCCGCGCTCGCCCCGTCGTCGTGCCGTACTCGCCGCCGCGCTCGCGGATCTCATCGGCGAGCGGTCCTTCGAGCTCGGTCGGGAACGGGCCGGCACCGACGCGCGTCACGTAGGCCTTCGCCACGCCCCAGACCTCATCGATGTCCTTGGGGCCGACGCCAGCGCCGATGCAAGCCGCGCCGGCGACCGGGTTCGACGAGGTGACGAACGGATACGTCCCGTGGTCGATGTCGAGCAGCGCGCCCTGGGCGCCCTCGAACACCACCATCTCGTCGTCATCCAGTCGTTGCAGCACGAGCCGCGAGGTGTCCGCGATGTAGGGCTCGAGCACGTGACCGTAGGTCAGGTACTGGTCCGTCATCGCCTGCAGGTCGAGCGCCGGGTCCTTGGCGAACGGGCGTAGCGACAGGCGCTTCGGTTCGAGCGCCGCGACGATCTTCTTCTTCAGGATCTTCTCGTCGAGCAGGTCCTGCATCCGGATCCCCAGCCGCGCCGCCTTGTCGGCGTAGCACGGCCCGATGCCACGGCGGGTGGTCCCGATCTCGAGCTTGCCGAGCTTCGCTTCGCCGGCGTGATCGAGCATCAGGTGATAGGGCATGATCAGATGCGCGTTGGCCGAGATCCGCAGCGCGCGGGTGTCGACGCCGCGCCGCCGTAGCTCATCGAGCTCGTCGGTCAGGACCTTCGGATCGATCACGACCCCGTTGCCGATCACGCACAGCTTGCCCGGGTGCAGAATCCCCGACGGCATCAGGTGAAGCTTCCACGTCTGGCCGTTACGGACGATCGTGTGCCCGGCGTTGTTGCCGCCCTGAAAGCGCACGACGGCGTCTGCCCGCTCCGCGAGCATGTCCGTCACCTTCCCTTTGCCCTCGTCACCCCACTGGGCGCCGACGACCACGATTCCTGGCATGACCCGGTGGAGTGTACGAAGGGAGCGGGCGACCCCCGTCCTGGACGTACGGGCGTCGCCGCCTGCCGCGGCAGTCTTGACGCCTAGGAACCCTAGGTATACAGTTGGCTGCCATGAGTTACCCGGACGATCTGGCTCGCGAACTCGGTGCGGTTGGGATCTCCGGCCGTCTTCGGAGCCGGATCGTGGCCGAGTTCAACGACCACATCGCGTGCGACCCCGACGCGAAGCTCGGCGACCCGCACGCGATCGCGCGCCAGTTCGCGGACGAGGTCGGTACGTCGCGCGCACGGCGCGCCGGCTTTATCAGCTTCGGCGCGCTGGCGCTCGCGGGCGTCCTGTTCGTGCTCGCGTTCGTGATCCCGCCCGAGGGGCCGCTGGTCTACGCGTCGCGCTCGAGCCACGTGTCGTGGCTGGCGACGCTCGCCGGGGCGATCGCGGTTGTCGCAGCCCAGGTCGCGCTCGCCACCGGCGTGCTGGCGGGCCTGCGCGCGATCCGGCATCGGCACGACGGCGTGATCGCCGGCGCCGAGGCCGAAGTGCTCACACGTCGCGCCGCGGTCGGCGAGGTCGCCGGGATCGTGACGATGGCCGCGCTCGGCGGACTGGCCCTCGCGCTGCGCGGCCACGTCGCGAGCTGGTGGGTGACGATGACGGTGGTGTTCGCGATCGCCGCGATCGTCGGCCTCGTGGCGGCGCTGCCCGCGGTCATTGCGGCGCTGCGCGTCCACCCGGTGGGGCCAGGCTCCGCTGATGACATCTTCTACGACCTCGGCCGGTGGGCGCCGCGGCCGCTGCGCGGACATCCGTGGCGGTTGGCGCTCGTCGTCGCTGCGGTCATCGTGATCGTGCTGACGGTCACCGGCGTGGCCGCATCGGATGGGTACGACGGCGCGGCGCGCGGGGTCGCGGATGCGCTCGTGTGTCTTCTCCTGTTCGCGACGCTCGGCCGATGGCTGGGCCTCTGGCAACGGCAGCCCGAGGCCGAGCCTGCGGCCTGAACCGCGGCTGCGCTCTTAGGTCCGTCAGAGCCCGCGCGTCAGCTCAAGCGGTTCGCAAGTCCATCCGGTGGTCGTCGCCGAGCAACGGTAGCTCGTCGCACATCTCGGTCAGCCGCGAAACGGTGCGCTCCGTGATCTGCTCGCACAGTGCCCGGCGGTCGAGGATGTTGGTCGTGATCACGATCGATCGCTGGTCCTCGTAGCGGCCGTTGACGATCGAGTACAGCTCTTCGAGCACCCAATCGGTCGTGCGCTCGGCACCGACGTCGTCGATGTGCAGCAGGTCGACCCGTATCAGCCGATCGAGCAAGTCGACGTGTGACCGCTCGGCCCGGTGCGTGTCACGAATCTCGTTCAGCAGCCGTGGCAGCGAGTAGATCGCGACCGAGCGGCCGGTCTTCAGGGCCGCGTGGGAGACGAGCATCGCGAGCGTCGTCTTGCCGGTGCCGGGCGGGCCCATGAACCACAGCCCGCGACCGGCGTCGAGCTGGTCCTCGATCGAACCGGCGTAGCGCCGCGTGGCGGCGACGATCGCGGGCTCGAGGTCGCTGACGGGCGGCCGGTCGAACGAGACGTCGCGGTAGCGCCGGGGGATGACCGCCGAAAGGCTGCGCGCCTTCGCGCGCGCGACACGCTGGGGGCGACACCGGCAGTCATACGCTGTGTTGGTCGCCTCGTCGTAGCGAAACCCCGACCCGTCGCAGAGGTCAAACGGGCAGGCCTCACTCATTGCTCAAACCGCTCACCGGCGTAGTTCATGAACTTCGGGAACTCCTTGCGGAAGGTCAGCACGACGTCTCCTACGGGCCCGTTGCGGTGCTTGGCGATGATGATGTCGGCCTCGCCGGGGCGCTCGGTCTCCTTCTCGTAGTACTCCTCGCGATAGATGAACATCACGAGGTCTGAGTCCTGCTCAATTTGACCTGATTCACGTAAGTCGGAAAGGATCGGCTTCTTCTCGCCGCCTCGCTGCTCAACCGCACGGCTCAGCTGCGAGAGCGCGATCACGGGCACATTGAGCTCGCGTGCCAGGCCCTTGAGTCCACGGCTGATCTGGCCCACCTGTTCGACGCGGCTCTCGACCCGGCCCTCGTGGCGCATCAGCTGCAGGTAGTCGATGATGATCAGCCCGAGGCCGCCGTCGAGCCGTCCGTGCAGTCGGCGCGCCTTCGCCCTGACCTCGAGCACTCCCGTGTCGCTCGAGTCATCGACGTACATCGGCGCCTCCGACAGGCGCTGGCAGGCGGCGAGAATCTTCGGCCATTCCCGTTCTGGGACCTTGCCGCGGCGCAGGTCCTCGCCCTTGATCTTGGCCTGCGAGGCGACGAATCGTTGCGCGAGCTCCGACTCGGACATCTCGAGCGAGAACAACGCGACCGCGTGGCCGGCGAGCACCGCGTTCTCAGCGATGTTCGCGACCAGCGCCGACTTACCCATCGACGGCCGCGCGGCGATCACGATCAGGTTGCCGGGCTGAAACCCACCCGTCTTCTCGTCGAGGTCCCTGAACCCCGAAGGCGTGCCGGTCAGCGGCGTCTTGGATACCGACAGCCGGTGGAGCTTGTCCGTCTCCTCCTGGAGGATGTCGTGGATCGAGCGGATCTTCTTCTGGCGGTCGTCGTGCGCGACCTCCAGCACGGACCGCTCGGCGCGCTCGACGAGCTCGCGAGCCGGTGCTTCGCGTGCGAGCACGCTCGCCTGGATCTCGTATGACGTCGTCAGCAGCGCGCGCATCTGCGCGTTGTCGCGGACGATGCGTCCGTACTCGCGCGCGTGTCCGGCGGCCGGAACCCAGCCGGCGAGCTCGTCGATCGTCTCGATCCCGCCGACCTCCTCGAGCTTGCCGTTCTGGCGCAGCGTCTCGGACACCGTCAGGTGGTCGATCTTGCGGTCGCCCTCGTACAGCGCCAGCATCGCCGCGAACACGGCGCCGTACTGCTCACGGTAGAAGTGCTCAGGACGTAGCTGCTCTTCGACCAGCAGCGAGTGCAGGTGACGCTCGTCCAGCAGCACCGCGCCGAGAACCGACTTCTCAGCCTCGAGGTTGTGAGGGGGGACGGCGATGTTCTGGACGGTGCTCATCGGGATGAGTCGAGTCTAGGTTTGGGGGCGGCGTCTGTGACACCTTCGATCCCGCTTGATGCGGTTGTTTTTTTGGGGCTACTACGGCCGCTGGGATGGGCCGCTGCTGCCGGCCTGCTTGGTCTCGGGGCGCGCTACGCCTGGCCGGGCGCCAACGCCACCGAGCAGGCCCGGGCAGCAAGACCTCATCCCCACGGACATCGACCATCTCGCCACCCCGAGCGGGTCGACGCGCACAGCCGCCTTGATGGGCGCCGGGCTCGCGTTTCGGGCGCTGGTTCTAAACCAGGCGATCGCCAAAACGCGCCGCGACCAGACCGGCAAGCCGCGTCACGGGCCGGCCCGCCCCAGATCAACAGCGAAAACGTTTAGGCAGCGACGACCATGGTCTTGATCGCCGCAGTCACTCCGTCGGCAATCTCGATCACGACCATGTAGGTGCCGACGTTCTTGATCGGCTCCTCGAGGTGGATCTTGCGTCGGTCGACGCGGATCCCGCGCGCATCACGGATCGCGTCCGCGATGTCCTGCGTCGTCACTGACCCGAACAGCCGACCATCGTCGCCCGCCTGCTGCGGGATCGTCAGCACCGTCCGGCCCAGCACGGCCGCGCTCTCGCGAGACCGCTCCTCGGCCTCGCGTACCGCCCGCTCGGCGTCCTCCTGGCGCTTGCGCGCCGCCTTGATCGACGACGCGGTCGCCGACTCGGCGAGCTTGCGCGGCAGCAGGTAGTTGCGCAGGTATCCGGCGGAAACGTCGACGACCGTTCCACGCTCGCCGAGCGACTCGACGTCTTGCAGCAAGATCGCCTGAGGCATCGCGACTCGTCCCGGCTCAGCGGTCGCGGTCGCGATCGCGGTCGCGATCTCGATCGCCGCGGCCGCCACGGTGCTCGCTGCCCTCAGCGACGTACGGCAGCAGCGCGAGTTCGCGCGCCCGCTTGACCGCGCGCGCGACCTGGCTCTGGTGACGCCGGCAAGCGCCGGTGATCCGCCGCGAGCGGATCTTGCCGCGCTCGGAGATGAACCGGCGCAGCATCGACACGTCCTTGTAGTCGACCTGCTCGATCTTGTCTCGGCAGTACGGGCACGACTTCCGACGGGTCGAAGCCGGCCCGCCCTTCCTATCGCGCCGGCGTACCGGTCGTCTGCGTTGCTTTGCCACTGCCAATCAGCCTAGCTGGTTGTTTTCGGTTGCGCGGCCTCGAGCCGCTAGAACGGAATGTCGTCGTCCGCCGCTGTGCCCACCGGAGTGCGCTCGAAATCGCCAGTATCGATCGGGACGTCGCTCTCCGTCGCGCGCGCGCTGCTCGAGAACCCGTTCCCGTTTCCAGCGTCATCACGCCCGCCGAGGAACTGCACGGATTCAGCGATGATATCGACCGCCTGGCGCTTCTGCCCTTCATTGCTGGTCCACTCGCGCCAGCGCAGCCGGCCATCGATCGCAACTGGGCGGCCCTTGCTCAGGTACTTGGCGCAGTTCTCGCCCTGCGCGCCCCATACGGTGACGTCGAAGTAGTTGGGCTGATCCTCCCAAGCATTCGTCTCCGCGTTCTTGCGCCGGCCATTGCACGCGATCCGCAGCGTGCAGACCGAAGTGCCGCTCGAAGGCAGCGAACTCAGGTCCGGATCCTTAGTCAGGTTTCCGGTGATGATCACCCGGTTGATGTTGGTGCCTGCCATTGCCGAGGCTCCTTTCAGGAACGTTGAAAGCTCGTCATCGAGTCTATGTCGAGCCCAGACGGACACCCCGGCCGTCAACGGAAAATGGGCGGAAACGTTGCACTTTCGTAGCGCGCCGGCACTGCTCGTGACGATTTCGTCGCACTCGCGCGCCGCTGATCGGACGGCGCTGCGACTGCTCGGGACGCGCAGCCGCGCCGAAGGCTCAGGACTCGACAGGCGCAGGCGCGGCTGGCGCGGCCACGACCGGCGGTGCAGTCTCCGGCGGGGGCGGGGTGCCCGGCAGGACCTTGATGATCCGGAAGCGGAGCACCGCATCGTCGATCCGCAGGTTGTGCGAGAGCGACTCCAGCAGCGCGGCTGGGCCGGTGAACTGCAGCAGGTGGTACTCGCCTTCGCGCTGATGACGGATCTCATACGCGAGCGTGCGCGTACGCCAGTCGTCGTTGCGCTCGACGACCCCGCCGCCGCTGGTGATCTCGGCTTCGACGTCGCTGAGGATCTTCGCGCGGCGATCATCCTCGGCGGTCGTCGACAGAACCACCATCAGGTCGTATAGGGACGCTTGTTTCGGCATGGCTTGAAGGGCCGCCCGGCGGGCGGCGGCCGACTATAGCGGGTGCCAAGATGCCGGGATCGCCGCCAAGCCTCCAGCTGAGCCCGACGATCGCGAGGTCATCCAGTGCGCGACGCTCGCCGATTGGGAGGCCTGGCTTGAGGACCACCACGCCGAGTCGGTCGGCGTCTGGCTGAAGATCGCGAAGAAGGGCGCGGTGCAACGCACGGTCGGCTATCCGGAGGTGCTCGACGCGGCGATCTGCTTCGGCTGGATCGACGCCCGGCGGCAGGCGTACGACGAGATCTTCTTCCTCCAGCGCTTCACCCCCCGCGGCCCGCGCAGCATCTGGTCACAGCTCAACCGCGACAAGGCGACCGCGCTCATCGAAGCGGGCCGGATGCGAGAAGCGGGCCTCGCGCAGGTAGGTGCTGCACAGGACGACGGACGCTGGGACGCGGCATACGAGCCGCAGAGTCGCGCGACGGTGCCGCCTGACTTCCAGCAGGCGCTCGACGAGAACCCGGCCGCCCGGGAGTTCTTCGCCACCCTCACGGGCAGCGCCCGCTACGCGTTTCTGTTCCGCCTGCATCACGTCAAGACGCCCGCCGCGCGCAAACGACGGATCGCTCAGTACATCGAGACCCTAAGCGCGGGCCGCACCCTCACCTGAGGCCACTCGAGTTCGATCTCTGACGATATGCGTCAGGGATCGAACCAAGCTCCGCGCACCGGCGCACCGGCGCACCCGCGCACCGGCGCAACGCCGCACCGGCGAAACCGCCGCACCGGCGAAACCGCGCACCAGCGCACCCGCGCACCAGCGCACCAGCGCACCGGCGTACCTCCGCACCGCCTCGCGCGCCTCACCCTAACTCGCGTAGCTGCGCTCTTTGGCCCGGATGTCGGCCAGCTGATCGTCGATCCAGTCACCCGGATTGCGCGCGGTGACGATCGACTTCAGACCCTCGTGCCGGCGCCGGCGCTCCTCGATCGGCATCGTCAGTGCGGCGTGGATCGAATCGGCGAGCGCCTGGATGTCGAACGGGTTGACGGACAGCGCGAACTGACCCAGCTCCTCGTGCGCGCCGGTGTTCTCCGACAGCAGTGAGACGCCCGCGCGCTCGTTCACCATCGGGCCTTCCTTGGCGACCAGGTTCATGCCGTCGAACATTGCGTTGACCATCAGCACGTCGTAGTGCTTGTAGGCGGCGACCGCCTCGTCGAGGTCGTCGCGGAGCTTGAGCTGGATCGGCATCCAGTCGGGCGAACCGTGGCGGTGGTTGACGACGGCGACCACCGCCTCGATCCGTTCCAGGTACTCGGAGTACTCGGGCACGTCGGTCCGTGACGGCATCAGCTGCGCGATGAACGTGACCTTCTCGCGGAACTCCGGATGCTGTTCGAGGAACACGTCGAAGGCGCTGAAGCCGCGCAGCACGTTCTTCGACAGGTCCGCACGGTCGACGCGCAGGATCAGATGGTCGCGCCGCCGGCGCAGCAGCTCGCCTTCGAACTCGTGCACTCGGGGCCGGCTGGCCACCGCCTGGACGGCGCCCGAGTCGATCGGTAGTGGATACGCGCGCACCCACACCTCGCGGCCGTCGACGTGCACCACGCCGGCTTCGAAATCGACCTCGAGCCCCATCAGGTCCTCGCAGCACTGCAGGAAGTTGTGACGGTAGGAGCGAGTGTGGAAGCCGATGATGTCGTTGGAGAGGATGCCCTGGTAGATCTCGCGCCGGATCACCGACGGCAGCACGCGCCACGAGTCCGATTGGCTCCACGGGATGTGGACGAAGTGGTGCAGGAACGCGTCCGGTCGCTGGTGGCGGATCAGCCCCGGCAGCGTGTAGAGGTGATAGTCGTGGACCATCACGACCGGCTTCTCGATCTCGCTGATCTCCTCCAGCACCGCCCGCGCGAGGTCCTCGTTGACCGCGTTGTAGCCGAACTCGAACGCCTCGGTCTCGTTGCGGCGGATGTCCGGAGCATTCGAGAGGTCCCACAGGTAATGCTGGATGAACCACAGCATCGGGTTGGCGATGATGTTGTAGAAGGCGTCGTAGGCGTTGGCCTCGGAGGCGACCAGCTTGACGCGGTACTCGTTCCCCTCGGGCGTCGTAACCGGGAACGGCCGCCCGCCGTGGCGTTCGGCCGCGGCGACGTCCTCGTCGGTCATCGCAGAAGCGACCCACGTCACCGGCCGGTGTGACGCGAGCCCGATCAGCGCCGTCACCAGTCCACCCGTCCCTCGCTTGATCTCGCCGCCAGGCTGGAATGTGACCGGCCCGCGGTTCGACACCAGCACCAGGGGGGTGTCAGTCGACATCAGAGAGTTGGTCCTCGCGGGGCGGACACGGGGTCGGCTCGTCGGGCCTCAGCACGCTGCTGAGGTCTATCACTGATCATGCTTCCAACTCCTCAAACAATGCCAGCCAGTCGCGCAACAGTCTGGGCGTCAGGAAGCGCTGGCGCGCCGTCTCCTTGCCCGCCCGGCCGAGTGTGCGGCCGAGCCCGGGGTCGGACAGGAACTGAAGCGCGCGGTCGGCGCACTGCTCGACTGTCGAGACGAGGAAGCCGGTCTCGCCATCCGACACCTGCAGCGGGATCCCACCCACGGCGCCGCCGATGAACGGCCTCGCCTTCCAAATCGCCTCGGTGACCGTCAGCCCGAACCCCTCGCGTGTCGACTTCTGGATCACGACGTCGCAGTGGGACTGAAACGCGTTGACCTCGATCGCGCCGACGTTGTTGAGGTTGTTGAGGATGTGGATGTCGGGGTCGCCGTCGGCGTGCGCGACGGTCGCGTTGAAGTAATCCCACCCCTCGGGATCGTCGGTGGCCATCGAGCCGACCAGCGCCAGCTGGATCTCGGGCATCTGCTCCTTGACGAGCCGGTAGGCGTCGATCACGCCGAGCGGGTCCTTCCAGGGGTCAAAGCGCGACACCTGACAGAGCAGCGGGCGATCGACGTCGATCCCGAACTGCTGGCAGATGTAGACCGCATCGTCGGGCGAGAAGGCCATGTTCTTGGGCGCTAGCGGGTCGATCGCCGGCGGCACGATGTGGGCACGGCCGTCGATCCCGGCGGGGACGTACTGCGGCATGTGGAAGACCGCGGCGCCGTAGGGCTCCAGGTACGGGAGAAGCCGGCCGAGCGTCGCCTCGTTCGGAGTCGAGAGGTCGATGTGACAGCGCCAGACCCAGTTGCGAGCGTTGTCGCCGACCAGCGACGCCAGCGCAGCGGGCTGGGGGTCGTGGACGATGCAGACATCCCAGCCGTCGCTCAGCTCGCGGGCGTTGATCTCGTTGAACCGCAGCCATGTGTCCCAGTGGTCGTCGTCGAGCCCGCGGGGGCTGCCCTGAAGGGCGTTGTGCATCAGCTTGGTCGCGTTGAAGAACTCCTCGCGGCCGTAGATCACCTGCCACTCGCACTCCAGCCCCGCGTCGATCATCAGCGGCACGAGCGTGTAGAGGATCTCGCTGACGCCGCCTCCGAAGGCGGTCGCCGACACATGCAGGATCCGCTTGCCGGCGAGCCGCTCTGCCCGCTCGCGGATCTCGTCGATCAGCGGACGTCCGACGATGCTCGCGTAATCGGAGAGGTGCTTGTGGGCGACGGAGACGGGCTGGAGCATTGCCTAGTGCGCGCGGGCGTGAGGGACGATAACCGCCCGGCACCCGGTACGCGCGCGGAGACGATAACCGTCCGGTCAGCCGCGTAGCGCGCGGAGCCGTGAGATGCCGTCGTCAATCGCCCCCACGAGCGCTGCATGCAGCGCCGGATTGGCGGCCGAGATCGACGACATCTGGTAATCGTGCCCGGAACCGAGCAGCCTGTGGCCGTCGAGCGGACGCCCCCACCCGTCCGACACGACGCCCCCCGCCTCAAGCAGGCACAGCCACGGAGCGGCGAGGTCATACGGCGAGTTGTTGAGCACCTCGCCGTCGCCGATGCGCTCGAACTCGGCGCGCATCCCCGGCAGTTCGTCGATCAGCCGC
Source organism: uncultured Solirubrobacterales bacterium (assembly GCA_963756655.1). Classification (GTDB taxonomy): domain Bacteria; phylum Actinomycetota; class Thermoleophilia; order Solirubrobacterales; family Solirubrobacteraceae; genus Palsa-465. The sequence continues at coordinate 202,339 of CAVWOQ010000015.1, read as the reverse complement.
GAGCCGACCTCGACCACCGCGTCGAGCTGTCCGGTCACGATCCGCGTCATCGCGAACGCCTGCGACCCGAGCTCGAAGGTGCCGCCCCGGACCGACGAGCCGTCGATCAGCTCGGCCAGCACCTCGACCGTCGGGCGCACTGGGCGACCACGAAACCCGTACCCCCAGAACATCCGTCGCGGGTCCTCGTTGGCGCTCAGCGACACCCGCATCGTCGAGCCGACCACCCCAGCGCCGCGCACGGCCAGAAACCAGTCCCCGCTCTTGATTTCGACGACGCAGCCGACCGCGACGTCGGCCATCGTCGGCTCTCCGTCGCCCAGCGGCGCCAGCGCCACCGCCACACACGCCGACTCGAGCCCGGCCATCGCCGGCCGTGTGCCGTCGATCGGATCGACGACCAGGACCTCGGTCGCATCGCCCGCGGCGACCAGTCCCCGATCCTCTGAGTAGTACGCGAGCCGCGGCGCGCGCTCGGCGATGAACTCGACCAGCGCCTGCTCGGCGATCTCGTCGACCGCGAACGTGATGTCCCCACCGGCACCCTCACCAGTCTCGGCGCGACCGGCATGCGAGCCGAGCTCGGGGAGCACGACCTCACGCAGGCGCAGCCCGAGATCGAGCACGAACGTGTGCCGATCGCGATCGGTACGGGTAACACTCACGCTCGACAACGTAGCTGCCCGAGCCAAAGCCGAGAACTTCGATCAACTCGCTAGACTTCGCGGGCTCGGCGCAGTTCCAGAGCACAACCGCCACACAAGGAGCAACCGTGAGCCAGACAGATGACCTCCTCGCCAACAACGAGCGCTACGCGGCGGCGTTCGACAAGGCCGACCTGCCGCTTCCGCCGGCAAAGAAGGTCGCGGTCGTCGCCTGCATGGACGCGCGGCTGAACGTCTATGGAGCGCTCGGTCTAAACGAGGGCGATGCACACGTGATCCGCAACGCCGGCGGCGTCGTGACCGACGATGAGATCCGCTCACTCGCGATCTCGCAGCGGCTCCTGGGCACCGAGGAGATCATCCTCATCCACCACACGGACTGCGGCATGCTCACTTTCTCAGACGACGACTTCAAAGCGTCGATCGAGCACGAAACGGGCATCAAGCCAGAATGGGCAGCCGAGGCGTTCTCCGATCTCGACGCCGACGTGCGCCAGTCGATCGCGAGGATCAAAGCGTCGCCGTTCATCCCGCGCAAGGACGCGGTCCGCGGGTTCGTGTACGAGGTCGAGTCGGGCCGCCTTCGCGAAGTGAAGTGACGACGAAGGCGTCGACCACGGTTGACGCCAGATGAGTGAGCACGACGTGATCGTGATGGGTGGTCGACGACGAACGACGGGTGGTCATCGGGGCGACCTTCACCGGGCCGGCGATCGCCGAGTCCCTGCACGCCGCGGCGATCGCGATCGTCGGCAAGGTCCCGCTCGAGCGGCTCGCGCAGGCAATCCCGGCGTTCCCGACGCGCAGCGACTTCTGGCTCAGGTTGAACGGCGGCTAGGCCGGGATCTCAAGCGTGAACTCGGTCGAGCCCGAAGCCGAGTCGACCGACAGCGCGCCCGACATCCGTCCGGCCAGCTCACTCGCGATCGCCAGTCCCAGGCCGGAGCCCTGGACGTCGTCGGCGGTATAGAACGGCTCGAAGATCCGTTGCTGGAGCTGCGGGTCGATGCCGGTCCCGTCGTCGCGGACGGCCAGCCGCACGCGCCCGTTCTCGCGGGCCGCCGTGACCACGATCCGGGTTCCCGGCGGGGTGTGGGTCAGCGCGTTGTCGATCAGGATCCGCACGATCTGCGCGACCCTGACCGGATCGCACTGCGCTTCGATCCGCCGCGCGGGCAGCCGCACCTCGAGCCGCGAGTCGTGCTGGGCGAGCGTCGGCTCGAACTCGCCCGACACCGATCGGGTCAGCTCGCCTATGTCGACCTGCTCGGGCCGCAGCTCGAGTGAGCCGGCCTCGAGCGTCGACAGGTCCAGCAGGTTCAGCGACAGCTTGCCGAGCCGCTGCACCTGACTGCGTACCTGGTCAAGGAAACGGCGGCGGGTCTCGGGATCGAGTTCCTCGTCCTCGAGCAGCTCGATGAAGCCGCTGAGCGAGAAGACGGGCGTTCGCAGCTCGTGCGAGGCGGTCGCGATGAACTTCTTGCGCGCCAGATCCAGCTGCTCGAGCTGCTGCTGCATCTCGTTGAAGGCGATCGCCAGCTGCCCCAGCTCATCGGCGGAATCGACTGGAATCGGATGCCCGAACTCGCCCGCGGCGACGCGCTTGGCCGCCAGCTCGAGGCGCTTGACACGCTCCGCGAGCGCGCGTGAGAACAGGTAACCGCCGATCAGCGCCAGCAGGAGCGCGATCGCGCCGGCGACGAGGATCTCGTGGCGGACCGTGGCGACGTTGTGGGCGATGTCGGCGACCGGGGCGGAGTAGACGACGACGGCCGTGACCCCACCCACGAACGAGATCGGGTAGGCGGCCTCGGCGACGGTCCCGGAGCTGGTCGACTCTGTGCCCGTCACGATCCGGTCCGATGCGATCGATCGGTAGGCGACCGCGAACGCCAGCCGTCCGGTCGCGGCCGGATTGCTCGAGTCGGCCTGCCGGAACAGCTGCACGCCGCCCTGCGACTCGTTGACTGCCAGCAGCGTCACCCGGTCGCCGGACGTCAGCGCCGCGCGCTGGACGCGCGCGGTCACGACGGTCGCCGAGTCGGCTGTCCCGACGGTGGCGCTGATCGCGCCCGAGTGGCTGCGGGCGGCCGCGGACAGCTGGCTGAGCTTGTCGTTGAGCAGCCGGCTTTCCAGGCCCGGCGCCACGTACATGTAGAGCACCGCGATCGCCAGCGCCGTGATCCCGAACACCACCAGCAGCAGCCGGTAGCGCAGCGAGATCGTGATCGGCCAGGACATCGGTCCGCCTCTAGGGCTCGGTGTCGCGAAACCGGTAGCCGACGCCACGGACCGTGAACAGGTACTCGGGGTCCTTCGGGTCGCGTTCGACCTTCTCGCGCAGATGGCGGATGTGGACGTCGATCGTGCGCGGGTCGCGGTACGCCGAATCTCCCCACATCCGGGCGAGCAGCATGTCGCGCGTGAACACGCGCCCCGGCGCCCGCGCGAGCGCTGACAGGATCTCGAACTCGACGTAAGTCAGCTGCGCTTCGCGACCGCGGACCCTTACCGACCGCTTGGGAAAATCGATCCGCAGCTCGCGGATCTCGAGCGGCGCCTCGTCGGGGGCGGTCTCCGCGGGTCGGCTCATCTCGGCGCGTCGCAGTGCGGCCTTGATCCGGCTGGAGAACTCGCGCAGCGAGAACGGCTTGGTGATGTAGTCGTCGGCGCCCAGCTCGAGCCCGACGACCTTGTCGATCTCCTCGGACTTGGCGGTCAGCATGATGATCGGCACCGAGCTCCGGCTCCGCAGCCGGCGGCAGATCTCGAGCCCATCGATCTGGGGCAGCATCAGATCCAGCACGACGAGGTCGAACGCCTGCTCCTCGAACCGGTCCAGCGCCTGCCGCCCATCGGTCGCCTGCACGACCTCGTAGCCCTCCTTGCGGAGTGGGTAGGAGAGGAGCGTCTGAATCGACTGCTCATCGTCCACGAGCAGGATGCGCGCTGATCGGTCGGGCACCGCTATCTGCTGTCCAAGGGTAGTGAGCCTGGCCCGGCCGGCCATTGCTTCTGCAGCCGAAGAGTAGTGGGCCTCGCCTTGAGGGCCGCTATAAATCGATCGATGCTCGATCCGCGCATCTACCGGACCGGATTGGTGGTGGTCGCGCTTGCGGTGGTGGTGCTCGCGTTCTCGTTCGAGAACCAGCCGGGACCGCTGCCGGCTTCGCTCGCGCCACAGGCCTTCAACGGCGGCAACGTCTACACGACCATGAAGCAGATGGCCCGCGACTACCCCTACCGCAGGCCGGGTTCATCCAGCGATGACGACATCGCTTCACAGGTCTGGGCAAGCCTGAAGAAGTACTACTTCGCCCCGACGATCTCGACCTTCACCGCGCGGACCGCCGACGGCACGCGGACGCTCGAGAACGTCGTCGGCTCGAGACCTGGCGTCCAGAGCGGGAGCATCGTGATCGTCGCCTCACGCGACGCGCGCGGGTCGCCGGCCACGGCGAGCCTGTCGGGCACGGCGACGCTGATCGAACTCGCCCGCGATCTCGAAGGGGAGACGCTGACCCGGACGGTCGTGCTCGCATCGACCAGCGGCACTCAGGGGGCGGCCGGGGCGCTGGCGCTCGCGCGGACGCTTGGCGGCCCGATCGACGCGGTGATCGTGCTCGGCGATCTGGCGAGCTCACACGTCTCCCAGCCGGTGATCGTGCCCTGGTCGACCAGCCCGGTGGTGGCTCCGCCGGCGCTCAGCAACACGGTCGCCGCGCAGCTCAACCAGCAGGCGGCGATCGGCTCTGCAGGCACGAGCGTGTTCGGACAGTTCGCCCATCTGGCGTTTCCGTTCACGATCTCCGCACAGGGGCCGTTCGGCGCCCACGGCATTCCCGCCGTCGAGCTGTCGCTGTCGGGCGAGCGCGGTCCGGCGCCCGACGCGGCGATCTCCGGACCGAGCGAGCTCTCGTCGGTCGGGCGCTCGGTCCTATCGACGATCTCCGCTCTGCAGGGCGGCGCCAACGTTGCGGCTCCGTCGGCCTACGTCCTGTTCGACAACGACGTCGTCCCCGGCTGGGCAATCTCGGTGTTGGTGCTCGCGCTGGTCGTTCCGGTGCTGCTGACCACGATCGACGGCATCGCCCGCGCCAGGCGCCGCGGCTACCACGTATGGCGCTGGCTCGTGGTCGTGCTCGCGGCGGCGCTCCCGTTCGCGGTCGTGGTGCTGCTGGTGCTCGGCGCGCGGTTGATCGGGATGCTTCCGGTGGCGCCATCGGCGCCGCTCGGGGCGGGAGACGTGCCGCTGCACTCAGCCGGCATGGCGGTGCTGATCGTCGGCGCACTGATCGTGATCGGGTCACTACTGGTGCTCGTTCCGGCGGCGATCCACTTCGCGGCCGGCCCGGCGCGCAAGCGCGATCCCGAAGGCACGGTCGCCGGGGCGATGATCGCGGTGCTGCTGATGACGTGCCTGGTCACGATCGCGATCTGGCTCTCCAATCCGTTCGCCGCGGCGCTGCTCGTGCCGGCACTCCACCTGTGGCTGGTCGCGTTGCTCCCGGACGTGCGGGTGCCGACTCCGGTGAGGTTCGCCCTGCTGGCGCTCGGCCTGGTTCCGGTCGGGCTGCTGATCGTCTACTACTCGGTGACGCTCGGCTTCGGTCCGATCCAGGTCCTGTGGGGCGCGACGCTGCTGGTCGCCGGCCACGTCGTCAGCCCGCTGGCGGCGCTCGCATGGAGCGTGTTCCTCGGCTGCGCGGTGACCGCCAGTGGGGTCGTCGTCGCGATCGCCCGGCTGCCGCGGCCCGAGCAGGTGCCGGTCACGGTCAGGGGGCCGGCGACCTACGCGGGGCCGGGCTCGCTCGGGGGCACCAAGTCGGCGCTTCGACGCTAAGTGCGCTACAGCGTCCTGACCACCTCCGGCCGGCGCCCATCCAGACGGCGCCGGCTGCTGCGTGATCTCTCATCGGTCCTGATCCTGTCGGGGTTGCTGCTGCTGATCGACGCCGGCGTGACGCTCGTCTGGCAGGAGCCCGTGACGGCCGCGATCGGTCTCGTGATGCGCGGCCAGGTCGACACGCGCTACCTCAGCTACAGCACCGCGCCGCTGTCGGTGATCGACCGGGAGGCACTGGCGGGTTTGCGATCGCGCCGTGAGCGGATCGCATACCTGGCCCGGCGTGAGCAGCGCCAGCTGCGCACCGGCGATGCCGTCGGCACGATCACGATCGCCAAGCTCGGCGCCAGCTACACGGTGGTTCAAGGGACCGACGAGTCGAGCCTCGAGAAAGGACCGGGGCATTACCCCGCGACGGCGCTACCCGGGATCGGCGAGACAGTCGCAATCGCCGGCCACCGCACCACGTATCTCGCGCCCTTCAAGCGGATCAACGAGCTCGTCGCCGGCGATCCGATCGTCGTCACGATGCCCTACGGGCGGTTCACGTACACCGTCCAGTACCACCGGATCGTGGCGCCCACCGACATCGGGGTGACCCGGAATGTCGGCTACGAGCGTCTCGTCCTGTCGGCCTGCAACCCTCTCTACAGCGCGGCGCAGCGGATCATCGTATTTGCGCGTCTGAAAGCCGTAAAACCTCTCGGTCCCGCTTGATCGCTGGCAATGGCGCACCCAAATGTTTAGACGAACGTCCAGTCTTGTGGCAGCGCTTAGAGGTGTATGGCAACGATGCCGAAACACAGGTCCAGAGTTGGTCCGGCAGCCCCCGCCGATAACTGAAGGGACGCGCGTCATGCGACTTAGCCAGATTCAAGAGCAAGTCGGTCGCGGCGAATATCAGGTCGACACGCAGGCGGTCGCAGAAGCGATCGTTCGTCGGCTGGTGGAGGAGCACAAGGTCGTCGCGTCTGGGCACAAGGGTGCTCAGGGGGAGTGCTCGTAGCCCGAGAGCTCGCCGTCCACACCGGCGAACGTCAGGCCAGCCGGCCCATCGAGCGCCCGCCCGATCCAGGTGATCGCCGGGCGCCCGGCACTGGGGCCGGCGAGGCCGGCAGCGGGAACGCAGACGCACAGCTCGTAGTCGTCGCCGACGGTCGCGGCGAACCTCGCCGGGTCCTCACCTAGCTGGGTCGCGACCTCGGCGACGCCCGCGGCCAGCGGCAGGCTCGCCAGCTCGAGCTCGATCCGCACCCCGCTCGCGAGCGCCAGGTGGCGCGCGTCGGTCGCGATTCCGTCTGAGACGTCGATCATCGCGGTCGCGCCGAGTCGAGCGAGGATCGCGCCCTCGTGGACGCGGGGGCGCGGAGCGGTGTAGCGCGAGCGCAAGTGCGCCGCGACGCTCGATGCGACGCTCGCCCGGCCTTCGATCAATGCCAGCCCCGCACCACCGGCGCCGAGCGTCCCGGTGACCCCGACCAGGTCCCCGGCCCGAGCGCCGTCGCGACCGACCAGCGCGCCGGGGTCATCCGACCATCCGACGACCGTCACCGACACGATCAGCGAACCAGCCGCGGTCACGTCGCCGCCGGCGATCGTGACCCCGAACTCCGACGCCACGCCCCCGGCGCCGCGGACCAGCGCCAGCGCATCCGAAAGCTCGGTCCGCTCTGGCAGACCGATCGCCAAAAAGGCTTCACCGGGCGCGCAAGCCATCGCGGCGAGGTCCGACAGCGCGGCACCCGTCGCTCGCCGGCCGATCTCCTCAAAGCTCAGCTGCCCGGTGCGGAAGTGAACGCCGTCGACCATCGTGTCGACCGACGTGACCGCGTAACCGCGCCCCCGGACCACGGCGGCGTCATCGCCGAGCCACCGCACGATCCGTGGACCAGCCGGGGCCAAGGCCTCGCGCAAGGACTCGATCAGCTCGAGCTCGCGCATCTAAACGGGCGCGCCGCTGCCGTCAGCGGTGCCGGTAGACGATTCGCGCTCGGTCCAGGTCGTAGGGCGAGAGCTCGACCCGCACACGGTCGCCCGGCAGGATCCTGATCCGGAAACGGCGCATCTTGCCGGCGACGTGACCGAGCACGACGCGATCCATGTTGTCGAGCTTGACGCGGAACATCGCGTTCGGCAGCGCCTCGACGACCTCGCCTTCGAGCTCGACCTTTTCTTCCTTGGGCATATCTGTTTGACCTGTTTGCGGCCGCGCGTCAGCGCGCTGACCGGCTGACAACGCTACCAGCCGCTGGTCAGTGTTTCTTCACGCCGGTGCCGCCGTTGGGCGAGACCGGCGAGTTGCCGTTCCCGTTCCCGTTCCCGTTTCCGTTCCCGTTTCCGTTTCCGTTGTCCGGCGGCGCCTGGGGCGGCTGCGCGAACAGCGTCGGGTTGTTGTACGGGCTGGTCGAGGTCGGGGCCGCACCGCCGGTCGCGCCCGGGGTGGTGCCGGTGGAGGTGGTACCGGTCTGGCCTGGGATCGTGCTGGCTTGACCGGTCGCGGAGAAGTGGCCGAAGAACGCGGTCCCCGCAAACGGCGTCGCGGGTGGCGGGAAGTTGCCGCAGTAGCCGCCGCTCGCCGCCTGCATGTAGTCGTGCCAGATCGGCGCCGCGAGCGTGCCGCCGAAGCCGTCCGCCATCGGGAGATTGCCCTGCGGGTAGCCGACCCAGACGGCGGTCGACATCCGCGGGGTGTAGCCGACGAACCAGGCGTTCTCCAGAGCGTTGGCGGTGCCAGTCTTGCCGGCCGCCGGGCAGCCGTAGTTGGCCGCAGTGCCGGTGCCGCTGGTGATCACCTGCTTGAGGACGCTCGTCGCCTCGTAGGCCTCGCCGTCGGTGAACACCTGCGTGTGCTCCGGGTCTCCGAAGTTGCGGTAGCTCCCGTCGGGGAACACGACCTTGCTGATGATCGTGGTCGGCACGTGCGAGCCGCCGTTGGCGAGCGTCCCGTAGGCGTCGGCCATCTCGAGCGGCGTGACGCCGACCCGCAGCCCGCCGATCACCTCGGCGGGATTGCCGTCGAGCGGCGAGGTGATCCCCATCGCGTGCGCCATCGCGTCGAGCTTTGACCACCCGAGGTCGGCCGCCAGCTGCGCGAAGACCGTGTTGTCGGACACGATCGTCGCCTTGGTGATGTTGATCGTGCCCTGGTAGGTCTCCTCGGCGGTGTGGACGGACCAGGTCGGGTCCTCGGACAGCCACCCGGCCGGCAGGAACTTCGACGTGTAGTAGGTCGAATTCGGGTCACCGTGGTAGTCGTGGATCAGCGTCATCAGCGCGAACACCTTGAACGAGGATCCAGGCTGACGGTGAGCCTGCGTCGGGTAGAAGAACTTCGTCTGGCTGTAGTTGGACGAGGTCGCGAGCGCCTCGATGTTGCCGTTTGCCGGGTTGATCGACGCAAGCGCCGCCGCGGCGGTACCGGCGGGGTTCTGTCCGACGCGCAGCGCCTCAGTGTCGAGGATCGCCTGCTGTGCAAGCGCCTGCTTGCGCAGGTCGATCGTGGTGTAGATCTTCAGCCCGCCCTGCTCGAGCGCCGGACAGTTGTTGGGGGTGCGGGGGCAGAGGTCCTTGGCGACCTGCTGCTGGACGTAGTCGAACACGTACGGCTGCTCACGGACCGAGTAGATGTCGCCGCCGGACTTGACCTCGAGCGGCTTGCGATTGGCGGTGTTGGCCTTCGCCTGGGTGATGTATCCGGCGGTCACCATCGACTGCAGCACCTCGGCGCGACGCTGGCGCGCGGCCGCCCGGTCGATGAACGGGTTGTACTGGGACGGTGCCTGTGGCAGCCCGGCGAGCAGCGCCGCCTGGGCGAGCGTCAGCTTCGAGACTGGCTTGTCGAAGAAGATCTGTGACGCGGCGCCGACGCCGTACGCGGTCTGGCCGCCGACGGTCCCGTACGGGACGTCGTTCAGGTAGCTGTTGAGTACCCACTCCTTCGAGTGCTTGCCCTCGAGCTGCTCGGCCAGCTTGGCCTGGATGATCTTGTACTTGAGGTCGTGGTCGGACTTCAGACGGGCCGGCATGTAGACGTTGTTGACGAGCTGCATGGTCAGCGTCGACGCGCCCTGGAGCCCGCCGCCGCTGAACACGTCCTTGATCGCCGCGCGCAGGATGCCCTGGTAGTCGAGCGCGCCGTGGTGCCAGAAGCGCCGGTCCTCGATCGCGATCGTCGCGTTCTTGAGCGGCTGGGGGATCTCGCTGCCCGCGACCGGGGTGCGCAGGGTGGGTGCATAGATGTAGCCGAGCGACTGACCGTCGGCGGCGAACACCTGCGACGGCGAGCCGGGAATCTGCGCCGGCAACGTGCTCAGGTTGGGCGCCGAATCGGCAACGTTGACGACCCATCCGGCGATCGCGAGCCCACCCAGGGCCAGCGCGCAGACCAGCAGCACGCCGGTCAGCGCGATCACCCGCAGCAACGGGGATCCATGGTTGCGCCGGCGGCGCTGGTGTCGTTCGCGTCGGCTCATGGTGTGAGGGGATCGGGGCGCGCGTCGCGACTTGACGGAACGTGAGCGGCGCCGGCTGGACGAGCCAGTTTAGCTGGCTAGCACTTTCGTCCCGACGCTTCGAACCCCTGCCAAGATCGCATCGAGCCATGCAGCGACGCTGTCTGATGATTGACGCGATGGGGACGCTTATCGCGCTCCAGCCGCCGGCGCCGAGACTCGCGCGGGAGCTCGACCAGCGGTTCGGGCTCGAGGTCACTGGCGCGCAGGCCGAGCGCGCGATTGCCGCTGAGATCCGTTACTACCGGTCGCACATGAACGAGGGGCGCGACGACCGCACGGTCGCCGAGCTGCGCCGTCGATGCGCCGCCGAGATGCGCAGCGCGCTGCCCGACCTCTCGAACGTCGGTGAGCAGGCGCTGACCGACGCGCTGATCGCATCGCTCGAGTTCGCGTTGTTCGACGACGCACGCGAGGCGCTGGAGGCCGCCCGGCAGCACGGGCTGCGGGTGGTCGTGGTCAGCAACTGGGACTCGTCGCTCGCCCAGGTATTGGAGCGGGTGGGGCTGGCGGACGTGATCGACGGAGTCGTCAGTTCGGCGGCTGTGGGCGCCGCCAAACCCGACCCCGCGATCTTCGAGGCGGCGCTGGCGCTCGCGCACGTTGCCGCCGGCGAGGCGCTGCACGTCGGCGACAGCCTCGAGCACGACATCGCCGGAGCGCGGGCCGCCGGGATCGCTGCCGTGTGGCTGAACCGCAGCGGCGCCGCCGCGCCGACGGGCGTCAGAGCGGTCGGGAGCCTTCGCGAGCTGCGGTTCTGACGCGGCCCCGACCCCTAACCTCTCTGCAGGTCATGTCGAGCATCCCACCCTCGCCGGCACCGGCGCCCGAGCTGGATCCGCCCGACCCCGAGGTCTCTGAGAACCCGCCGCCGTTCCGGGTCTGGATGGCACCCGCCGGCTTGCTGGTGGGTTTTGGCCTTGGGGTGATCGGATCGATCGGGGTCGACATCGTCGCCTCGTTCGGCGGCTCGAGCCTCAGCCACCCGACGCCGGCCGCGACCATCGCCGCCGACATCGTGTTCGACCTCGGGTTTGTCGCGGCGGCGATCTACCTGACGGCGATCCGCGGCCGCGCGCGGCCCGCAGACTTCGGCTTTCGGCGCGTCACGTTCCGGCTCGCGGCGAAGGCGTTCGTGCTCGCGGCGCTCTGCTACTACGGCGTGACGACGATCTACTCGTCGCTGCTGGCGCTGCAGGGCAAGGACAAGCTGCCGAGCGAGCTGGGTGCCACGCACAGCACGGCCGCGCTGATCGCGGCCTCGATCTTCGTCTGCGTGGTCGCGCCGATCTGCGAGGAGTTCTTCTTCCGCGGCTTCCTGTTCGGGACGCTTCGGACCTGGAACATCAGGATCGGCGGGCGCGATGTCGGGACCTGGCTGGCCGCGATCGTGACCGGCCTGCTGTTCGGCCTTGCGCACACCGGCTCGGCGGCATCTCAGTACCTGGTGCCGCTCGCGTTCCTGGGCTTCGTGCTCTGCATCGTGCGCTGGAAGACCGGCTCGCTGTATCCGTGCATCGCCCTTCACAGCGCCAACAACGCGCTCGCGCTCGGCGTCAACCAGCTTGGCTGGAACGCGCCGGAGATCATCGGGCTGATCCTCGCCACCTGGTTGGTGGTGGGAGCAATCACCTTCCCGCTGGCCGATCGCAGCGCCCCGGTGCGGGATCGCACGCCGCGCAAGCGCACGATTCGTATCGCGCGCCGCGATGGTTGACTGATTTACTTTCTCTGATGCGTCGCCATCTCGCTCTCTGCACTGCGGCTCTGGCCGCGACCGTCGTCGTAGCCGCCGCGGCCGCCACGGGGGCGAGTGCCGCCGGCACTCCGACCACCGGGACACCCACCACGACCACCCCGACGGGCACCACGCCGGCGCCGACTACCACGGCGCCCGCCCCGGTCAGCGGCTCGCTGAAGCTGTACGTCGTGGGGGCGTTCTTTGTCCACGGCGACGCCGTCACGGTTCCCCATCGCGCGCTTTCAATCACCGGGGTCGTGCGCCCGTACGTCGCCGGCCAGTCGGTGACCGTCAAGTCGTTCCTCGGCCACCGCCGATTCAAGACTGACCAGCTGCGCGTCAAGCCTTCGCGCGACCAGCAGGTCGGGACCTTCACGGAGACGTTGCACAGCCCGCAGGCGGGGATCGTGCGGGTCGAGGTGACCCACCTCAAGACGCCGCAGATGCTCAGCTTCTTCGGCGAGCGCGCGGTCGCGGCGCTGAGCGAGCAGGCCGGGTTCGGCTCCCGCGGCCGGTTCGTGGACCTGATCCAGCAGCGGCTGGCGACGCTGCACTTCTACATGCCGCAGACCGGCGTCTACGACACCTTCACCGGGCTTGCGATCGACGCCTACCACCGGCTCCTCGGCTGGGGCGTGGCCCAGACGCTCGACCGGCGCACGATCGGCGCGCTGCTCGACGGGGTCGGCTCCTTCAAGGTTCGCTTCCCGAACGACGGGACGCACGTCGAGGGCAACCTCGGCAAGCAGCTGCTGGCGCTGATCTACGGGTCGAAGGTCTACCGGATCTACCCGATCAGCTCGGGCAAGCCATCGACGCCGACGATCCTCGGCCACTTCCGTGTCTACCTGCGCGTTCCGGGCTATCTCCCCGACGGCATGTACTACTCGGACTTCTTCACCAGCGGCTACGCGATCCACGGCTACGACCCGGCGCCCGACTATCCCGCCAGCCACGGATGCATGCGGTTGCCGATCATCGACGCGATCTCCGTCTTTGACTGGCTCACCTACGGCGACGTGGTCGACGTCTACCTGTGAGCGGCGCCCGCGAGCGCCTGCTGACTGAACTGCGCACACACGCGCTGGTGATCGGCGAGGTCGTGCTGACCAGCGGCGCCGTCGCCCAGTACCTGGTCGACGCCAAGCGCGCGATCCTGCGGCCGGCCGGCTTCGCGGCGCTCGCTGAGCTCGTCGCCGGGCAGGCCCGGGACTGGTCGGCGACCGCGGTCGGCGGGATGACGATGGGCGCTGACCCAATCGCCTGCGCGGCGCTCGCCGGCGGTGCGGACGTGAAGGCGTTCTTCGTCCGCAAGGAGGTCAAGCAGCACGGGCTGGCGCGACGGATCGAGGGCCCGCTGCTCGACTCCGGCGACCGCTGCATGCTGGTCGAGGACGTGGTCACGACCGGGGGCTCGACGATCCGGGCGCTCGAGGCGATCCGCGCGGAGGGCCACGAGGTCTGCGGAGTGCTGGCGATCTGCGACCGGCTGACGGGCGGGGCCGCCGCGATCGAGGAGGCGGCCGGGGCGCCGTTCGTCGCGCTGACGACGATCGACGAGGTCTATCCGGATCGCCCGGACCGCTGACCGCGTCAGACCGGTCGCCATGCGTGGCTCGGCTCGGAAACCCCCGCCGCGCCCGGCGGCGCGGCGCTCAGGGCACCTGCGGCAACGCCCTGCACGACGGCGTCACCTGATGGTCGGCTCCGATCAGCCACCCGACCCCGGTCTCGAACGGCGTGAACAGCACGATCGGGTTGCCGTGCGCGATCGCCTGGCCGTATTTGAACCCGACCTGGTTGACGTTGATGCGCAGCGTGTAGGCGAGCATCGTCTGATACTCGAGCCGGGTCAGCGGCTCGCCACACGCGCGTAGCCGCGCGCTTCCGCCGAGCTGGTCGATCGCGGTCGTCAGGTCGTTGATCTCCGCGGTCCGCTTGTGCTGCTCCAGCAGGTCCTTGTGCTCGACGCCGGCGTGCGAGATCGCCGCCGGTATCAGGCTCACGACCAGCACCGCGACCAGCGCCGCGCCCGCCCACGAGGGGATCGCCCGCCACCGCGGCCGATCGATCAAGAGCCGACCGACCCCCACCCCGGCGAGCACCACCAACACCCCGCCGGCCTCGAACATGTAGCGCGCCAGCCCGGGCCAGCCGTGCAGCGCGAACGCGATCTCGATCACGACCCACAGCACGATCGCGCCGGTCAGGGCCAGCAGGACACGGTCGCGCCGCACGAGCGCGAACGCAAGCCCGGCCAGCGCGGCAAGCTCGACCGGCAGCTCGTTGAGGCCCAGGAAGCGCTGGATCGTGCCGCCGACCTGATCGCTGGTCAGCCTGCGGCCGGAGTCGAGCGCGTTGCTGGCCGACACAAACGGGGTCCGCGAGGTGATCGCCGGGATCCCGAACCACAGCAGCGCCAGCGCAACCCAGCCACCGCCCACCAGCCAGCGGGTGCCCGGCAGCCGCAGCCACATCCAGAGCGAGTACATGGCCAGGAACGGCCACGCCTCGGGCCGTCCCAGCGACGCCAGCAGCAGTAGGAGGAATGCCGCCCGCGGGCGCTTGTAGAGGTGGCAGTCGATCGCGCCCAGGCACAGCGAGACGATCATCGGGTCCGACTGCGAGCTGAGGATGTAATGCGAATAGTTCTGGATCCCCAGCACCGCGAGGCCGGCGAACACGCCGGCGACGATCCCCGCCCAGCGCCGCTCGGGCGGCGGATCGACCAACCGATACGTGATTCGCCCCGCGAACACGACGTCCCGGCCAGCGCGACGGCGACGGAGGTGATCATCCACAGCCGCAGCTGATAGTGGCCGGCGAGCGCGTACGGGACCGTGAACAGGTACGGGAGCGGCTTCCACGACGGCGCGGCGTTGGTGTCGAGGCTCAGGCTCAGCGTCTGGCGGCCCCAGACGAGCCAGCCGTAAGGGTCAAATCCCGGCCGTGTCCGGGCCACGAACACGATCACGGCCGACAGCAACGTGATCCCGATGCCGGTGCTCCACCACGGGTGGCGGCGCATGAACATCCGCAGCGTCCATGGTTCTGGCGCGGAACCAAGACTGGCGGACTCAGGCGGCGAGGGAACGCTCGGCGCGTCTTGCAGCGTGCTCTCGGACACGAGGACGGCCGGACCGTAGCACGGGCGCCTGGTGGCCCCTTTCGGCCCCCGAATCGGATAACTTGCCCCCGGCAGGAATCGAACCTGCATCCCGCGCTTAGGAGGCGCGTGCTCTATCCATTGAGCTACGAGGGCCGGGCCTCGTCAGGGTATCCGGCGACAACTTCGTTGAGGAAGCATTAATGTTGAGTGACATGGCGGTCGCCATGTGGTTCGATCTGCGGATGGGAGAAGCTGAGGTGCGACGCAGGGGTGCGCCGAGCGGATGAGTGTTGGCGCCACCGAGTTCCGCGTCGAGTCCGAGGCGAGCATCGATAGCGTCGAGCTGGTCCCCGGCGAAGTCGCGGCGCGGTCGCCTACGCAACTGTTCTGGCGCCGCTTCCGCCAGGACAAGGTCGCGATGGTGTCGGCCGCCTTCGTCATCTTCTTGATCGTCATCGCGATCGCCGCGCCGCTCGTGGTGAAGATCCTTGGACTCCAGGGCCCGTACGTGAACAACACCAATGCGCTGGACGCTTTCGGCAGCCCGACCGGCCCAAGCTCGGCGCATCCGTTCGGCGTCGACGAGCTCGGCCGCGACGTCCTCTCGCGCGTCATCTACGGCGCCCGCGTTTCGCTCGAGGTCGGCATCTTCGGCACCGCGATCGCCGCCGTGCTCGGAACCGTGATGGGTCTGGTCGCGGGCTTCTACCGCGGTTGGGCCGACACCCTGATCTCGCGCACGATCGACGTCTTCCTCGCCTTCCCGGTGCTCGTCCTCGGGCTCGGGATCGGCGCCGCGTGTGGCGTGCGTGGCTGCCTGAGCGGGATCATCCAGCCGGGCCTCAGCACGGTGATCTTCATCATCGTGCTGGCGAACTTCACCTACATCGCCCGCATCATCCGGGGGCAGGTGCTGTCGCTGCGAGAGAAGGAGTTCATCGAGGCCTCGCGGTCGCTGGGCGCGTCCGACAACCGGATCCTGTTCAAGGAGATCCTGCCCAACCTGGTCGCGCCGCTGATCGTCTACTCGACGCTGCTGATCCCGACCAACATCCTGTTCGAGGCCGGGCTCTCGTTCCTCGGCGTCGGGATCAGGCCGCCGCAGGCGAGCTGGGGGCAGATGATCTCCGACGCTTCGCCGATCTTCGTCACCGCTTGGTGGTACATGGTCTTTCCAGGAGTAGCGCTGCTACTCACAGTGCTCGCGTTCAATCTGGTCGGCGACGGCCTGCTCGACGCGTTCAACCCGCGTGGGGAATCGCGATGACCCTTCGCGGCTCCACGTTTCTCAGCAACACACATCACAGGAGGCAAACCTATGAGGGGTAGTCCACGCAGCCTGGCCGTATTTGCGGCCACTGGTTTGCTGGCCATCGGCGTCGCGGCATGCGGCAGCAGCAACTCGAGTTCATCTGGGGGAGCTTCGAGCTCAAGCAGCAGCCTGCCGCAGATCCCGCTCAAGGCCGGCGAGAATCCCGTTGGCCAGGTCCTGACCGGCCCGACCAAGAAGAAGGGCGGCACGCTGACCGTCTATTCGAGTGAGGACTTCATCCACTTCGATCCGGGTGAGGCGTACTTCGCGCTCGACTACTCGATCGTCTACGCGACCCAGCGGACGCTGTTCCAGTACCTGCCGAACACGGAGAACGTGATCAGCCCGAACCTGGCGACAGTGGTCCCGACGGTCGCCAACGGCGGCATCACTGACGGCGGTAAGACCGTCACGGTCCACATCCGTCAGGGTGTCTATTTCAGCCCGCCGGTCAACCGCGAGGTGACCTCCGCCGACGTCGCCTACGCGCTTGAGCGAGCATCGAACCCCAATGTCGCCAACCCGTACTTCGCCGGCTACCTGGGAGGCGCGTCGCCGTCGCCGCTCGTCGGAACAACGTCGTCGAGCTACAAGGGCGGCCCGATCCCGGGCATCCAGACCCCGAACAAGTTCACGATCGTGTTCCACATGACGACGCCGGGCGCCACATTCCTGATCCAGGCGCTCAGCATGCCCGTCTCAGCCCCGGTGCCGGAGAGCTTCGCCGGGCCGATGGACAAGCAGGCGCCGACGACCTACGGGACTAAGTACATCGTCGCTACGGGTCCGTACATGATCAAGAGCGACCCGAAGACGGGCGCGTTCGAGAACATCGGCTACCAGACCGGCAAGTCGCTGACCCTGGTCCGGAACCCGAACTGGAAGGCGAGCAGCGACCCGGCGCCGGCGTACCTCAACGGCATCAACATCAACATCGGCGGCGACGCGACCGTGATCGGCGAGCAGGTGCTGAAGGGCTCCAACTCGGTCCAGCTCGACACGCCGACCCAATCGAACGTCAAGCTGGCGTACGAGTCGTATCCGTCGCAGATCACGTTCACCCCTGGCTCGGGCATGCACTACGTGACCCTCAACCAGGCACATGGCCCGTTCATGAACGAGAACCTGCGCCGGGCGTTCTACGCGAACCTCGACCGCGCCGGGATCATCAAGGTGATCGGCGGTTCGTTGGTCGCCTATCCGGGCACGCACTTCCTGTACCCGGGCGTCAACGGCTTCCAGCAGG
The DNA here is from genome assembly GCA_963756655.1 of uncultured Solirubrobacterales bacterium. Lineage (GTDB taxonomy): Bacteria > Actinomycetota > Thermoleophilia > Solirubrobacterales > Solirubrobacteraceae > Palsa-465. Next base: position 184,909 of record CAVWOQ010000015.1, on the reverse strand, counting down.
CCGGCGGTTACGCCGGTCCACAGGTTCCGTGGAACGAGAACCTCAACGGGAGCCTGTCCGTGGCCGAGAAGTACATGAAGGCGGCCGGCTACAAGACCGGTAAGTACACCGGCAGCGCCACGGTCCAGGTGGTCGGCACGAGCAACGGCAATGACCCCGCCGTTACGCAGCTGACCAACACCGACCTGACGCAGTTGGGCTTCAAGACCCACGTCAGCCTGGTGGACCAGTCAGTCATGTACTCCAAGTACTGCGGCGTTCCCAAGCAGGAGATCGATGTCTGCCCGACGGGCGGTTGGATCCGTGACTTTGCCGATCCGTTGACGGTGCTGTGGGTGCCGTTCTACGGTCCGAACATCGTCCCGACCAACAACTCCAACTCGGGTCAGGTCAACGACCCGCAGCTCAACGCCGCGATGAAGTCGGCGTCGCTGATCGTCAATCCGACCGCTCGCGCGCAGGCTTGGGCGAACGTCGACAAGCTGATCGTCACCCAGGCCGACGCGGTGCCGGAGGACTTCGACAACCAGCCCAACATCGAGTCAAAGGATGTGGCGGGCGTCAACGACCTCTGGAACGAGGGGAGCTGGGACTTCGCCTACACCTCCCTGAAGAACCCATAAGCAGTGATGGGCCCCGCCGCGTCGAGCGGCGGGGCCCGCACTTTTAATCGATTGATTCGGAACTAATGGCTGCCTACATCGTCCGTCGTGTGTTGTGGGGAATCGTGCTGCTCATGCTGGTCAGCGCGCTCACGTTCCTGCTGTTCAACGTGCTGCCAGGGGCGAACCCCGCGCAGCTGCGTGCAGGCCGCGACGCCAGCCCGGTGATCATCGCCCACATCACCAAGGAACTGGGGCTCGACAAGCCGGTCTACACCCAGTTCTACGACTACATGAAGGGGATCATCCTTCACTTCAACTTCGGCTACAGCTACTACACTGCCGCGCCGGTCCTGCAGCTGATCCTCAACCGGCTGCCGGCCACCCTGTCGCTGACCGTCGGCGCCGCCATCCTGTGGATGCTTGCCGGGATCCCGATCGGGATCCTCGCGGCGCTCAAGCGCGGCACGCTGATCGACCGCGGCGCGATGGGGGTCGCACTCGTGTTCGTCTCGATGCCGGTCTTCTGGTTCGGCCTCGTGATGCTGTTCCTGTTCGCCGACGACATCGGCAAGTTCCCGATCTTCCCCGGCGCCGGTTCCTACGTCGGGCTGACGACCAGCCCGGTCGACTGGTTCACATCGCTGATCATGCCCTGGATCGTCCTCGCGGGGACCTCGGCGGCGATCTATTCGCGACTGCTGCGGGGGAGCCTGATCGAGACGATGGGCGAGGACTACATCCGCACGGCGCGCGCCAAGGGCCTACCCGAGCGGCGCGTGGTCTGGCGTCACGGCGTGCGTTCGGCGATCACCCCGGTGGTCACGATCTTCGGGCTCGACGTCGGCACGCTGCTCGGTGGTGCGGTGATCACGGAGACCGTGTTCGACATCCCCGGGATCGGACGGCTGAACTACACTGCGATCATTCATTCGGACTTTCCGATCGTGCAGGGGACGGTGCTGCTGGCGGCGTTCTTCATCGTGTTCGCCAACATAATCGTCGACATCTCGTACGCCTACCTCGACCCGCGAGTTCGCTACTCGTGACCAGGAGCGAGCGGTCTTGAGTGATCCGCTGCTCAGCGTCGAGGACCTGCGGGTCACGTTCCACACCGACGACGGCATCGTTCATGCGGTCGACGGGATCTCCTACACCGTCGAAGAAGGCAAGACGCTCGGAATCGTCGGCGAGTCGGGGTCGGGCAAGACCGTCTCGTCGCTGACCGCGCTTGGGCTCACCCGGGCCAACAACTCGCAGATCGACGGCAAGATCATGTTCGACGGCCAGGACCTCGTCGCGCTGCCCGACGAGAAGCTGCGGACGATCCGCGGCAACGACGTCGCGATGATCTTCCAGGACCCGCTGTCGGCGCTGCATCCGTTCTACAAGGTCGGCGCGCAACTCGTCGAGGCGATGCAGGCGCACCGCAGCATCTCCAAGAAGGCGGCCCGGGAGCGGGCGGCCGAGCTGCTGGAGCTGACCGGGATCCCGGACCCCAAGCGCCGCGTCGATCAGTATCCGCACGAGTTCTCGGGCGGCATGCGCCAGCGAGCGATGATCGCGATGGCGCTCTCCAACGAGCCCCAGCTGTTGATCGCGGACGAGCCGACGACGGCGCTCGACGTGACCGTCCAGGCGCAGATCCTGCACCTGCTCGAGGAGCTCCAGGATCGGCTCGGGACCGCGATCGTGATCATCACCCACGACCTCGGCGTGGTCGCCGAGATCGCCGACCACATCGCGGTCATGTACGCCGGGCGGATCGTCGAGCGCGGCACCGCCGCCGAGATCTTCAACGCGCCCGAGCATCCCTACACGTGGGGACTGCTGAAGTCGATCCCGCGCCTGGACAGCCCGCGCGGGGAGGAGCTGGTCCCGATCTCCGGCCGCCCGCCGAGCCTGATCAACCGCCCGAGCGGGTGCCATTTCCATCCCCGTTGCCCGTACGTGCAGGATTCGCACAAGCGGATCGACCCACGGCTCGAGTCGGTCGACGGCAACGGTGGCCACGCGGTCGCTTGCCTGCTCGAGCACTCGGTTCGCAAGCGTATCTGGGAAGGGTTGCGCGAAGGCCGTGACCCCGACGCGCTGAAGCGGATCGCCGCCAGCTCAGAGCCGCCGGCGCAACCGCCCGGCGAATCGCAGACCAAACCCGAGACGGTCACTCAGGAGAGCGACGGATGACGGCACTGATCGAGGTCAAGGATCTGACCAAGCACTTCCCGATCAAGCGCGGCGTGCTGCTGCAGCGCCAGGTCGGCGCCGTGAAGGCGGTCGACGGCGTGAGCTTCGACGTCGAGCAGGGCGAGACGCTCGGGATCGTCGGTGAGACGGGTTGCGGCAAGAGCACGACGGCACGCCTGCTGTGCCGGCTGATGGACCCGACTTCGGGCACGGTCACGTTCGACGGCGAGGACATCGGGACCCGCAAGCGCGACGGCCTCAAAGCACTGCATCGAGACATGCAGATGGTCTTTCAGGACCCGTACTCGTCGCTGAATCCACGCAAGACGGTGGGTTCGATCATCTCCGACCCGTTCGTGATCCACGGGCTCTACAAGGGCGGCGGCGAGCGAAAACGCCGCGTCCAGGACCTGATGGATCGGGTCGGCCTCAACCCCGAGCACTACAACCGCTACCCGCACGAGTTCTCCGGCGGTCAGCGCCAGCGGATCGGCGTCGCCCGAGCGATCGCACTGGAGCCGAAGGTGCTGATCGCCGACGAGCCGGTCTCGGCGCTCGACGTGTCGATCCAGGCGCAGGTGCTCAACCTGCTGCTCGGGCTGCAGCGTGAAATGGGGCTGACGCTCGTGTTCATCGCCCACGACCTATCGGTGGTGCGCCACATGTGCGACCGCGTGGCGGTCATGTATCTCGGCAAGATCGTCGAGCTGGCGCCCGGCGACGAGCTCTACAGCCGACCGCGCCATCCGTACACCGGCGCGCTGCTGTCGGCGGTCCCGGTGCCGGATCCGACCGGTGCGCGTCGCGAGCGCCAGCTGCTGACCGGTGACGTACCGAGCCCCGCCAACCCGCCGTCGGCTTGCCGGTTCCATACCCGGTGCCCGAAAGCGCAGCCGCTGTGCTCCCAGGACGAGCCGCCGCTCGAGACCAAGGGCGCGGTCGGCACCTGCGCCTGCCACTTCCCGCTGACCGATGAGGAGATCGCGGTCAGGCTGCCACTCGCTCTCACCCCAGGCGGCAATCACGCCTCGGCGTCGTCGCCGTCGGTGTCCTCGTCATCGTCGTCGTCGACGTAGAGCGATTCGGCGGCGAGCTCGTCGCCCCGCTTGTTCCAGAGCTTGACCTCGAGGAAGTCAGAGCGGTAGTTGTCGGGCGCCAGCAGCGTGAAGCGCTCGTCGATCAGCTCACACTGATCGACCGCCAGGTTGGCGAGCTCGGCGGTCACGATCGCGCCGCCGGGGATCAGCGGCACCCCCCAGACGAGCGTCATCTCGGCGCTCTTGCCCTGTTCCCCGCGCCAAGTCGCGACGACGTCGTCATTGAGGTCGAGCTTCCAGTCGGGGTTCTCCTCGGCGAGCTCGGCGGTGAAGTCGGCTCTGGCCTCGAAGTCGCTGGGTCCGCCTGAGCGCTCGCTGAACGACACAAACCCGAACAGCTCGAGCCCAGTCGTCGTGCGCGCGACCGCCGGGACGAAGGTCCGGCCGGCGTAGCTGCGATCCGGGAACCACGAGATGTCGCCCGGCTCACCGACGTCCTCGCCCTCGGAGTCGATCTGCTGGCACGCCGCGAGGAAGTGCTCTCGCAGCGTGTCGGCCCAGCGGCCGTACGGGAGCGCCTCCTGGGGAGGCTCGGCGGCGAAGCTGATCACGAACCGGTCAGTCGGCGGCATGCGGGCGAGAGCCTACAGGCGCAGCGAGCCCGGGCGTGCGGCGGCCTAGAACGCGCCGCGCCTGCTGAGCACGGCCGGGATCGTCTTCAGCAGGATCGACAGGTCGAGGAAGATCGACCAGTGTTCGAGGTACAGGAAGTCGAGCCGCACGAGATCATCGAAATCGAGCTCGGCGCGCCCTGAGACCTGCCAAAGCCCGGTGATCCCGGGGAGCACCAGGTAGCGCTTCTTGTGCCACTCCTCGAGGCGATCGAAGTCGCGCATCGGCAATGGCCGCGGCCCGACGAGCGACATCTCGCCGCGGACGACGTTGACGAGCTGGGGCAGTTCGTCGAGCGAGAAGCGCCGCAGCACGCGCCCGGTGGGTGTCAGGCGAGGATCGTCGCGGATCTTGAACAGCGCTCCAGAGAGCTCATTGAACGGCTCGAGCTCGTCCTGGCGCTCGTCGGCATGCTCGCGCATCGTCCGAAACTTCAGACATAGGAACGGCACGCCGCCGATTCCGGGCCGGACCGAGCGGTAGATGACGGGCCCGCGTGAGCTCAGCCTGATCGCCGCGGCGATCGCCAGCAGCACCGGCGAAAGCACCACCATCAGCAGGATCGCCACCACCAGGTCGAACGTGCGCTTGATCGCGTAGTCGACGCCCTCGAACACCGGCGGTCGGAGCGTGAACAGCGGCACGGACTCGCCGGCCACGAACTCGGCGCGATCGATCAGGATCTCCATCGTCGACGGCGCGACGACGACGTCGACCCCGCGCCGGTGACAGCTGTCGACGACCTCGAGCGCCTGCTCCTGCGGGAAGTCGGGGTCGGCGATGATCACCTGCTGGACACGCTCGGTCGCCAGCACTTCGTCGAGCTGATCCAGCGCCCCCAGCGATCGCAGGCCGTTCTCGGGGCGCGGCGTGAGCGACAGGAAGCCGACGAGCTCGACCCGCGTCCGGGGGCCGCCGCTGAGCGCGTGCGCGACTGCTTCGATGTGGTGGCCGGAGCCGATCAGGAGCGCGCGGCGGCGATAGCCGGCGCGATCGAGCAGGTGGCCGGTGATCCGCGTGTACAGCGCTCGCAGCCAGGTCACGTAGACGATCCCGAAGAACAGCGAGCCGTAGAAGATGTAGTAGCTCGAGAAGTGGTTGCCGGTCGCGAGCGCGTAGACGAGCGCGATCACCGTGACCTGGAACAGCGCACTCGAGATCTTGGCCAGCCCGGGCCGTCGCGGGCGGTCGGCATACAGGTCGACGCGCGCGAACAGCAGCACCGTGAGCAGGTAGGCGAACGCGAGCGTCGGGCGCACGTATGCCCACGCCGCGTGCAGGTTCACGGTGCTTCGCAGCGCGAGCTTGATGATCGTTGCGGTCATCAGCGCGCCCGTGACGCCGATGAAATCGAGCGCCAGCAGCGTCGCGACGCGCAGGATCTTGCGCAGCGTCTCGGCGCGCAGCAGGAAGCTGACCACCGGCGGCCGCTTGCGCCTCACGTCGCGCTCGGGAAACACCACCGCAGTCGGGTCGTGACGCGCGCCGTTGGTCCGCTCTTGGGTTGCCTCGTCTTGCTCGATCAATTACCCACCAGGGGGCCGGTCACATGCCCCGTCCCACTTCGTAACGGTATCTGGCTCGTGAAGTTACGGTGAAACTGGGCGCGTCAGTGCATCGCACCGATGAGCGCCTCGACCCCGGACCGGTCGATCGTCCGGCGCAGTCCTTCGGCGAGCCGGATCTCCGGTTCCCATCCCAGCACCTCGCGGGCGAGCGTGATGTCCGGCTGGCGGACCTGCGGGTCGTCGGTCGGCAGCGCCTCGAACACGATCTCCGAGTTCGAGCCGGTCGCGCCGATCACCTCCCGGGCGAGCTCGAGCAGCGTGAACTCGTTCGGGTTGCCGATGTTGACCGGGTCGTGGTAGCCCGATTCCGACAGCGCGATGATGCCCCGGATCAGGTCGTCGACGTAGCAGAACGAGCGCGTCTGCGAGCCGTCGCCGAACACCGTGATCGGCCGGTCCTCGAGCGCCTGACGCAAGAAGGTGGGGATTGCACGGCCGTCGTGCGGGCGCATCCGCGGGCCGTACGTGTTGAAGATCCGCACGATCGCCGTGTCGACTCCCTGCTGGCGGTGGTAGGCCATCGTCAGCGCCTCGGCGTAGCGCTTGGCCTCGTCGTAGACGCCGCGCGGGCCGATCGGGTTCACGTGACCCCAGTAGGTTTCCTTCTGGGGGTGCTCACGAGGATCGCCATAGACCTCGCTGGTCGACGCGGTCAAAAAGCGCGCCCGGTGCTCCTTGGCCACCCCGAGCGTGTGATGGGTGCCGTATGAGCCCACCTTGAGCGTGTGCAGCGGCAGCCGCAGGTAGTCGATTGGCGAAGCGGGCGACGCGAGGTGATAGACGAAGTCGATCGGCTCGTCGACGTAGTAGGGCTCGATGATGTCGACGTTGAGATGGACGAACTGATCGGTGCGAATGTGGGCGATGTTGGCAAGCGATCCGGTTTCGAGGTTGTCGACGCAGATCACGCGATGGCCGCGCCCGAGCAGCTCATCGCACAGGTGCGAGCCGAGGAAGCCGGCACCGCCGGTCACGAGGCAGGTTGACATGGACCGCAATCTACCGGGGAGCGGCCGCCGCGGACCCGCCGCTCACGCGCTGAGCTCGAGCAGCTCTTGATAAAGCGCCAGCGATGCTTCTCCGATCCGCTGCACGACCTCCTGCTCGGATGGCCCGGCGGGCACCACCGGCAGCGACACCACGCCGGCGGCGGTGATGTTGACGTCGAACTCGCGCAGCACGCGCTCCGCCGCCGCATGCCGGCTGCTGGACCGGCCCGCACGGTCGACCGCGCCCCCGTCGTCGGTCACGTCGATCCGGTGCTCACGGTGGACGACGCGAACCTGAACGGGATCGCCCGGTCGGTACTCGAGCCCAGTGTCGATCTTGGTCTGGCTGCGCCCGTTGTCGATCGTCAGCCTCCCTCGCGAGCTCGCCGGACGACGTGCTCGTCGGCGCGACGGATCGTGACTCGCTCGGAGTCGAGGTGCTCGAGCAGCGCCTGGGCGAACTTCCGCGAGGTCCCGAGTCGGTCACGCAGCTGGCCGATCGTGATCGCCCCGCCGTGCTCCGATGCGGTCTCGATCACGATCCGCTTGACGGCGTCGATCGTCTCCGGGTGGTAGTGCAACGAGCGGTTTACGCGCACCGCCCGCCCCGCCTCGCGCAGCGCGGCGAGGTCGTTGGCGTCGAGTTCGGCGTCGAGCGGCGGCTGAAAGCCCGCGGCCAGCAGCCGGGCCTCGAGCGCCCGCGCAGAAGCGGCGAGCACGACGGGCCCCTGTGCGGCCGTGACCGGAGCCATCGGCTGGACCGCGACCGACTCGTCTTCGCCTGCGGCCAACCGCGTCAATCGGCTGACGAGGTTCCTGCTGGGTCCGTGCTTGCGCGGATGCGGATCGAGCACCCGTCCCCCGCCGAGCGTGTCGGGCGGCGCGATCCGGCGGACCACGATCCGGTCGCCGGCGTCCGCGATCAGTGGCTGCTCGAGCCGGACCTGCCAGAAGCGCCCACCCAGCCACGTCAGCCGCCCCGGCGCCTCGCGGGTTCCATGGTGGACCTGGACACGGTCACCGGTAGTCGGCTCCGTGTGTCCGAACTCGAGCTCGGCGTCGAGCAGGTAGGCCTCGCGCAGGTCACTGTCGAGCCCCACGACTACATCGCCACGCGCCGCGTCGCCGATCGACAGTCCGCCGAGATTGACCGCGACCCGCTGTCCGGCCGCCGCGCGCTCGACGGTCACGCCATGGACGTGGACCTCGCGTGCCCGCGCTCGCCGCCGCCCGGGCAGCAACTCCAGCATGTCGCCGCGGTCGATCGAGCCCGACCACAGCGTGCCGGTGACGACCGTCCCGGCGCCCTTGATCGTGAACACGCGGTCGATATGCAGTCGCGTCTCGCGGTCTTGCGCGGCGCGGCTGTCGGTCTGAGCCGCGACTCGGCCCAGCGCCTCCCGGAGCTCGTCGAGGCCCGCTCCTGTACGGGCGCTGACGGCCACGACCTCGGTATCGGGGAATAGCTCGCCGGCTTCGAGCATCGCGAGCTCGGGGTCTGCGAGATCGGCCTTGGTGACCGCCACGACGCCGTTGCAGACCTGCAACCCGCGCAACACCGCGGCGTGCTCGCGGGTCTGCGGCATGACCCCGTCGTCGGCAGCGATCGTCATCAGGAACATGTCGATGCCGGTCGAGCCGGCGACCATCGTTCGGACGTAGCGCTCGTGGCCGGGTACATCGATGACCGACACGCGGGCGCCGCCGGGGAGCTCGAGGCTCGCGTAGCCGAGCTCGATCGAGATCCCCCGCGCGCGCTCCTGCGGCAGACGATCGGTGTCGATTCCGGTCAGCGCCCGAATCAGGGCCGTCTTCCCGTGGTCGATGTGGCCAGCGGTCCCTAGCGTCAGCGGTGCGTCGCTCATCCGCCGCGCAGCGCACTGCGTGCCGCTTCGATCACCGTCTCGAGCTCCGCGTCGGACAGCGTTCGCGGATCGAGCACCACCCGTCCGTCGTGGATCCGCGCGATCACGGCCGGTTCCCAGGCGCGCAACCGCGCTGCGACCTGGTCCGGGCCGTCGACTGCGTCGAGCGCCACCGCCGGCCCCTCGAGCTCGGCCAGCGGCAGCGCGCCGCCACCCGCGCGGGCGGCGGTCCAGATCAGCTCCGCGCGCTCGCCGATGCCGTCCTTCAGCCGCCGCGCGCGCGCTGAGAGCAGGTCGGGGGCCGCGTCGAGCATCGCCAGGACCGGCAGCTCGGATCTTGCGGTTTCGGGGTCGCGGTAAAGCGCCAGCGTGGCCTCGAGCGCCGCCAGCGACAGCTTGTCGATCCGGAGCGCGCGGGCAAGCGGGTGCGACCGCGCGGCCGCGATCGCGGCTTCGGTTCCGAGCAGCAGACCGGCCTGGGGCCCGCCGAGCAGCTTGTCGCCCGAGCAACACACGAGCGCCGCGCCGGCGGCAAGCGAGCGCCGCAGGTCCGGCTCGTCGCTCAGCGCCTCGATCGATCCGGTACTCGACAGCACCCCCGAGCCGAGGTCGTCGATCACCGGCGCCCCGAGCGAGCACAGCTCGTCGATCGTGGCCTGTTCGACAAACCCAACCGTCCTGAAGTTCGATTGGTGCACGCGCAGGATTGCCCCGACAGGGAGCTCGGCGCCGGCGATCGCGCGCTCGTAGTCGGCCACCTTCGTGCGGTTGGTCGTCCCGACCTCGATCATCGTCGAGCCCGACTGCGCGATCACTTCGGGGATCCTGAAGCCGCCGCCGATCTCGACCAGCTGTCCGCGTGAGACCACGATCGCTCGCCCCGGGCCGGCCAGCGCGGCCACCGCCAGCAGCACCGCTCCTGCGCAGTTATTGGCGACCATCGTCGCCTGCGCGCCCGTCAGTTCCCGCAGCAGCCCCTCGACGTGCGTGTGCCGGGAGCCCCGGAGGCCGGACTCCAGGTCGAGCTCGAGGTTGCTGTAGCCGCGCGCGACCCGTGCGACCGCGTCGAGCGCGGCGGTTGGCAACGGCGCCCGCCCCAGGTTCGTGTGCACGATCACACCGGTGGCGTTGATCACCTCGCGCAGCGACGGCGATGTCAGCTCGGCGAGGTGGCGGCGCGCCAGGTCCAGGACACCGGTCTCGCCTTCGGCGTGCGCGATCATCAGCGACCGCTGCTCGTCGATCGCTCGCCGCGCGGCCGCGACGGCGAGCGCGTGCGGCGCCGCGAGCTGGGCGGCAAGCTCGTGGACCGCGGGCAGCGCCCTCAGCTCGGCGTCACTCCGTCGACCCACGCGCCCTCCTCTCGCTTCCAGATCGGCGCCTGTGCCTTGATCTGGTCGATGATCTCGCGCCCCGCCGCGAACGCGGCCTCGCGGTGCGGCGCCGAGACCGCGATCGCCACCGACGGCTCCGACAGCGGCACCACGCCGACTCGATGCTCGGCGGCCGCGGCGCACAGGCCATGACGGTCGACGGCGGCGACCACGATCTCCTCGATCTTGCGCTGCGCCATCTCCACGTAGGCCTCGTAGTCGAGCTGTGTCACCTCGCGCGTGACACCCAGGAAGGTCACGACCGCTCCCGCACGGGGATCACGTACATGCTCGAGCAGCGGGTCAAGCGACAGCGGCTCACTCGTTACGCGCACGCGCGTGACGCTCACGGACCCGCCGGAGACCGGCGGGATCAACGCGAGCTCGTCGCCCGCGCTCAGCGTCTCGTCCTCGGCGGCGTACTCATGGTTGACGGCCATCACGACGGGCACGTCCGCCGTCAGCTCCCGCATCGACGCCAGCGCATCGCGCACGCGGGCGCCGTCGGGCAACTCGAGCGCCAGCTCGTTTGTACCGGCGCGCTCGCGCAGCCCTGCGAACAGACGAACACGTACCTGCATTGAGAATGAAGGCTATCTCGCGGCCCACCTCGGATCGGGCAAACGCGGTCTGACGCACGACTTTGGCCGGCCCGGGCACCGTCGTCCTGTTCCGGCCGTGTTGGGGTGGGATTAGAGATCAACGCTGCTCGCGCCCAGGTTGCATATCCTGGGCAGGCTTTTCCTTGCTCTAATCGATGAGAGGGGCGCAATGCGCACGAGGAGGTGGCTCTCCCTCGCGGTCTCGCTGCTAAGTGCGGTGGCGATCGTGGGATGTGGGAGCAGCAGCAGCAGTTCGTCGTCCAGTTCAGCGGCGGCCAGTTCGTCCAGCACGTCTGCCAGCAGCTCGGCCGCGGCGGGCTCTGACCCCGCGATCGTCGCGTTGGTGCCGAGCTCGCTGAAATCCAAGGGCTCGATCACCGTTGCCGCGGACGCCAGCTACGCGCCGAATGAGTTCATCGGGTCCGACGGCCACACGGTGGTCGGGATGGACGCCGATCTCAGCAATGCGCTCGCGCAGTTGATGGGCCTCAAGGCAAACATCGTCAACGCCACATTCGACACGATCATCCCGGGCCTGGCCGCGGGCAAGTACGACATGGGCGCGTCGTCGTTCACCGACACCAAGGCGCGTGAGAAGGTCGTCAACTTCGTTGACTATTTCCAGGCCGGTACGTCGTTCTTTACCAAGACCTCCGGCGGCGCGGCGGTCACGAACCTTGCGAGCTTGTGTGGCAAGACGGTGTCGGTCGAGAGCGGCACCACCGAGGAGACCGACGCCAAGGCGCCAGAGCGTGAAGTGCAAGGCCACCGGCAAGCCGGGGTCAACGTGCTCGTGTTCCCGACCCAGACCGCAGCCAACCTGGCGCTTTCCAGCGGTCGCGCGCAGGTCTCGATGGCCGACTCACCGGTCGCGGCCTATCAGGTCAAGCAGTCACACGGGAACTTCAAGCTCGTCGGCGACACCTACGGGACGGCCCCATACGGGCTTGCCATCCCAAAGAACAGCACGCTCGACAAAGCCGTGCTCGCCGGCGTCAAGCAGCTGATGAGCAACGGGACCTACAACAAGATCATGACGAAGTGGGGAATCCAGAGCGGCGCGATCCCCGCCTCGGAAGTCAAGATCAACGGCGCGACAAGCTAGGAGTCGGCAGACTGTCGCTCTGAGGTGAATACCTCCGAGCTTTCGACAGACGCACCGGAACGGCCCGACGAGATCAAGGCCGTTCCGGTTCGCCGTCCGGGCCGGTGGGTCGCAGCGGCGATCGTGCTGCTGATCGCGGCGTCGATCGCGCGGTCGATCGTCACGAACTCGCACTTCGAGTGGCATGTCGTCGGCCAGTACCTGTTCAACGCCCACATCCTGCACGGGGTGCTGGTCACGATCGAGCTAACGGTTGCATCGATGGCGGTCGGGATCGTGCTCGGCGTCTTGCTCGCCGTGATGCGGCTGTCGCCCAACCCGATCGTGTCGGGCGGCAGCTGGCTCTACATCTGGTTCTTCCGCGGGACGCCGCTGTTGGTCCAGATCCTGTTCTGGTACAACGTCGCGGCGCTGTTTCCGACGATCTCGCTCGGGATTCCGTTCGGGCCCGCGATCATCCACGGAAACGCCAACTCGGTGATCACGGCATTCGTGGCCGCGCTCGTCGCGCTGGGACTCAACGAAGGGGCGTACATGGCAGAGATCGTCCGCGCGGGGATGATCTCGGTCCCGGAGGGGCAGACCGACGCCGCCCAGTCGCTGGGCATGAGCCGCATTCAGACGCTGCGGCTGATCGTGCTGCCCCAGGCGATGCGGGTGATCATCCCACCGACTGGGAACGAGACGATCTCGATGCTCAAGAACACGTCGTTGATCAGCGTGATCGCCTACGCCGAGCTCCTGTACTCGGTCCAGGAGATCTACGACGTCAACTTCCTTGTGATCCCGTTGCTGATCGTCGCCAGCATCTGGTACCTGGTTTTGACGAGCGTCCTGTACGTCGGGCAGTACTTCATCGAGCGGCGCTACGGCCGCGGGTTCTCGCGCGCCCAGCGGACGACGATGGCGGAACGGTGGCTGAGCCTGGGCCGCGGTGGTGGCGGGCAATGAGCGCTGGGGCGAACGGCCCGATGGTCAAGGCCGAGGGGGTGCACAAGCGGTTCGGCCGGCTGGAGGTGCTCAAGGGGATCGATCTCGAGGTCACTCGCGGCGAGGTGATGTGCATGCTCGGGCCCTCGGGCTCCGGAAAGTCGACGTTCTTGCGTTGCATCAACCACCTCGAGAAGATCAACGCCGGGCGGCTGTATGTCGACGGCGAGCTGGTCGGCTATCGCGAGGCGGGCGGCAAGCTGCACGAGTTGCACGAGCGGGAGGTGGCGGGCAAGCGGGCCGAGATCGGGATGGTGTTCCAGAGCTTCAACCTGTTCCCGCACATGACCGCGCTCGACAACGTGACGCTCGCGCCGGTCAGAGTCGGCAAGCTCAAGCGCGAGCAGGCGCGGGCGCGGGCTCGGGAGCTACTTGCGCAGGTCGGTCTCGAGGACAAGCTCAACGTCTATCCGCTCGCGCTGTCGGGCGGCCAGCAGCAGCGCGTCGCGATCGCGCGCGCGCTCGCCATGCAGCCCAAGCTAATGCTGTTTGACGAGCCGACCTCGGCCCTGGACCCCGAACTCGTGGGAGATGTACTCGACGCGATGCGCCAGCTAGCTCACCACGGGATGACGATGATCGTCGTCACGCACGAGATCGGCTTCGCGCGCGAGGTCGCCGACACGGTCGTGTTTATGGATGAAGGCGTGGTCGTCGAGGCCGGAAAGCCGGCCGATGTGCTCGGCAACCCGCAGCACCATCGCACCAAGGAATTCCTCTGGAAGGTGCTGTAGGGGTAGGCGCAAACCCCCGGTAATCTCCGACGCGATGGCCACCGCCGACGAGCACCGCACGATCGCCCCGATCGTCGGTCCCGATGATCCCCGTCGCTTCACCGACTCGGGGATCGAAATCAAGCCGGTCTACGACGAGCACGACGTCCCGCCGGACCTCGACGCGCAACTGGGAGAGCCCGGCGAGTACCCATACACGCGCGGGATTCACCGCGACATGTATCGCAAGCAGCTGTGGACGATGCGCCAGTACGCCGGCTACGCGAGCGCCAAGGAGTCAAACGAGCGCTACCGCTACCTGCTGTCGAAGGGGTCGACCGGGTTGTCGATGGCGTTTGACCTGCCGACCCAGCTCGGCCTGGACTCCGACGACCCGCGCTGCCTGGGTGAGGTCGGGCGGACCGGGGTCGCGATTGACACGATCGACGACATGCGGACCGCGTTCGATCAGATCCCGCTCGATCAGGTGTCGACCTCGATGACGATCAATGCGCCCGCGAGTGTCCTGCTGCTGCTGTATGAGCTGGTCGGCGAGGAGCAGGGTGTGCCGCCGGATCAGCTGCGCGGCACGACCCAGAACGACATCCTCAAGGAGTACATCGCGCGTGGCAACTACATCTATCCGCCCGAGGGGGCGATCCGGCTGACGACCGATCTGTTCGCGTACTGCGATCAGCGCGTGCCGAAGTGGAACACGGTCTCGATCAGCGGCTACCACTTCCGCGAGAAGGGTTGCTCGGCCGTCCAGGAGGTCGCGTTCACGCTCGCCAACGGGATCGCCTATGTGCAGGCGGCGCTCGACGCGGGGCTCGAGATCGACCGGTTCGCGCCGCGGCTGGCGTTCTTCTTCAACGGCCACAACAACGTCTTCCAGGAGGTCGCCAAGTTCCGCGCCGCACGTCGGATGTGGGCAGAGATCATGCGCGAGCGCTTCGGCGCCCAGGACGAGCGCTCGTGGCGGCTGCGATTTCACACCCAGACCGGCGGCGTTACGCTGACCGCTCAGCAGCCTGAGAACAACATCGTCCGCGTCGCGCTGCAGGGGTTCGCCGCGGTCTGCGGCGGCACTCAGTCGCTGCACACCAATGGCTTCGACGAGGCGCTCGCGCTGCCGACCGAGCGCGCGGCGAAGATCGCCCTGCGGACGCAGCAGATCATCGGCTACGAATCGGGCGCCGCCGATACCGTTGACCCGTTCGCCGGTTCGTACTTCGTCGAGGCGCTGACCGACGAGATCGAGACGCGCGCCCGCGAGCTGATCGCCAAAATCGACGAGCTCGGCGGCTCGGTGCAGGCGATCGACTTCATGACCAACGAGATCGAAGAGTCGGCGTTCGGCTACCACGAGCGCTACCGGATCGAGCAGGACGTCGTCGTCGGCGTCAACAAGTTCGTCGAGGACAGCGCCGAGGTCCCCGACATCCTGCGTGTCGACCCCGAGTCCGAGCGCCTCCAGGTGCAGCGGCTGACCGCCTTTAAGTCCGACCGTGACACCGAGCTCGTCGAGCGCCGGCTCGAGGAGGTCCGCGAGTGCGCCCGCGGCACTGACAACCTGTTGCCGGTGCTCCGTGCGGCGCTCAAGGACCGCTGCTCGATGGGCGAGGTCTGTGCCGCGATGCGTGACGTGTTCGGCGACTACCGCCCGTCGTTTTAGATTTGCTGGGCACCGCGGCGTCATTCACAGACGTCGTGCTGGGCGTCCATATCCTCGCGGTCGTGGTGGCGTTCGGCGCCACGTTCGCCTACCCGCTGATTTTCACCGCCGCCCGGCGCGCCGACCCGAGCGTGATGCCCTGGCTGTTCTCAGTCGTGCAGCGGATCGACCGGCTGATCGTCAACCCGGGGCTGACGGTCGTGCTGGTCGCGGGGATTGTGCTGGCGACCGAGGAGCACCGGTGGGGGGACTTCTTCGTCCAATGGGGGATTGGCGCGGTGATCGTGATCGGCGCCGGCGTCGGCTCGTACATGATCCCTCGCGAGGGCAAGCTCGCGAAGGTCGCCGCGCGCGACCTCGCCGCGGCGCCGGGCGGCGGCTCGCCCTGGAGTTCGGAGTACGACGCGCTGCTGCGCCAGGTGACAATCGGCGGCGCTGTGCTCGACCTGATCGTGGTCGTGACGATCTTCATGATGGCCACCCACGCCTGAGCCGTGCGGATCTTCGTCGCCGGAGCGAGCGGGGTGATCGGCTTACGGCTGGTGCCGCTGCTGGTCGCGGACGGCCACGAGGTGGCTGGGATGACGCGGACGCCTGAGAAGCCGGACGGGTTGCGGTCGATGGGCGCCGATCCGGTCCTGTGCGACGTCTTCGACGCGCCCGCACTCGACCGCGCCGTGCTCGAGTTCGCGCCGCAGGCGGTGATCCACCAGCTCACCGACCTCCCCGAGCAGCTCGACCAGATCCCCGAATACGCGCCGCGCAACAACCGCATCCGAACCGAGGGCACGCGCAACCTGGTGGCGGCCGCGCGCGCCGCCGGCGCTAGTCAGTTCCTGGCGCAGAGCATCGCCTGGACGCCGCCGTCGGGCGGTGAGGCAGTCCGCGAGCACGAGAGCCTGGTGCTGGACGCGGGTGGCGTCGTGATCCGCTACGGCACGTTTTATGGACCGGGAACTTACGGCGGCGACCATCAGCCCCCGCCGCCACGGATCCGGGTCGACGAAGCCGCGCGCGCGACGGTCGCCCTGCTCGGCACCGAGTCGCGGGTCGTCGACGTCGTCGAGCCCTCGTCGGGCCCCTGGTCGAGGTCGTCGCAAGTCAGCTCCTTGGGAGCCCGCGCCGCCCGATGCGCGCTGAGCGAGGGTCTTGGAACGTTAAGCACCCATGGGGTGTATTAGGTTCCAAGCCGCCCGAGCTCAGCGCTCGCTGTCGAGATCGGCCATCTGCGGCGCGCCGTAGCGCGATCCGGCTGCCTCACCGGCCGCGTGCTCGAGCTCGGACAGCTCCGCGGGGTCGAGCTTGAGCTCCAGACCCCCAAGCGCCTGCTCGAGCTGGTCGACGCGTCGAGCGCCGATAAGCGGGATGACATCGTCGCCGCGCGAGGCGACCCACGCGATTGCGACCTGCGCGACGGCGACGCCGCGCTCGGCTGCAAACGCCCGAAGGCGTCGCACGAGCTCGAGATTGTGGGCCGCGTTGTCGGCGTTGAAGCGCGGGAACCGTCCGCGCATGTCGCCCGGCGCCCGCTCCCGGGTCGGGTCGAAGCTGTCGGACAGGAGGCCGCGCGACAGGATGCCGTAGGCGGTGACGGCAATCCCCAGCTCGCGGCAGGTGGGAAGGATCTCGCGCTCGATCTCGCGTGAGATCAGCGAGTACTCGATCTGCAGGTCGGCGATCGGGTGCGTCGCGGCGGCGCGGCGGATCGTCTCGGCGCCGACCTCAGACAGCCCGACCTCGCGCACGTAGCCCGCCTTCACGAGCTCGCCGATCGCGCCGACCGTCTCCTCGATCGGCACCTTCCGGTCAAGGCGCGCGGGCCGGTAGATGTCGATGTGGTCAGTCCGTAGCCGCTGCAGCGAGTAGGCGGCCGCGGTCTTGACCGCCGCGGGGCTGGCGTCGTAGCCCAGCCAGGCACCGTCGGGCCCTCGCTGGGCTCCGAACTTGACGCTCAGGCGATAGGCGTCGCGCGGGGTGTCGGCCAGCGCGCGGCCGATCAGCATCTCGTTGTGGCCCATCCCGTAGAAGTCGCCGGTGTCGATCAGCGTGATGTCAGCTTCGACCGCGGCCTGGATCGTCGCGATGCTGTCGTCTTCGGCCGCGGGACCGTAGACGCCCGACATTCCCATGCAGCCCAGGCCGGCTCTATCGGTGCTCAAAAGTTGCTCTCCTTCCGTCGTTGCACGGCTTCTCAAATGATCGCCGATGCAAGCTCTCAAACCCCGGCAGGAGTCGCGCCGCCGCAGACGAACCCCGGACCCATGACAATCCACGAGGCAAGCCGCACGCTGCTCAAATCCCCACCCGAGTTGTGGACCGAGTGCAGCGACGCGACGTCGCTGAGCCGCCATCTCGACAGCTTCGGAGAGATCCGGATCACGCGGCTCGAGCCCGAAACCGCCGTAGCCTGGGAGGGCGATCAAGTCAGCGGCACGGTGAAGCTCGAGCCCTCGGGATGGGGAACGCGGGTGATCCTGACGGCCGAGGAGATCGACCCGGTGATCGAGGCCGAGCCCGAGGCCATCGCGGAGCCCGAGCCTGTCACTCAGCCCGAGCCCGAGGCCGTCGCGGAGCCGGAGCCCGCGGCCGAGCCCCAGCTGCCGCCGGAGATCAGCCCCGAACGACGTCGGCCTGAACCCGAGCCTGAGCTAAAACCGAGCTTCTTCGCACGCCTCTTCGGCGGCAAGCGCAAGCTCTCATGGCCCCAGGTCGAGCCTCTGGCGACCGCTGACGAGCCGGAGGTCGAGCCTCTGGCGACCGCCGACGAGCCGGAGGTCGATCCTCTGGCGACCGCTGAGGAGCCGGCTGGCGTAGTGGACCAAGAGCCGGTCGTCAGCGTGGAGCCAGAGCGGGTCGCCGAGCCCGAGCCGGTCGTCGAGCCCGAGCCCCAGGCGGGCGTGCCAGAGCCCGAGCTGGCGCCCGAGACCAGTCACCCCGAGCAGGCCTCCGAGCCCACCGAGGCGGGCCCCGACGCAACGATCCGAGCGCTCACCGACGCGCTCGAAAGCCTCGGGATGGCGCACCACCGGCCGTTCTCGCGCAGCTGAAACCCCTAAACTCGCGCGCTCCACAGGATGCGCGAGAAGCCCCCCGAGACACACGAGGAGAAGCTCGTCCAGCTGCTCGAGCTGCGCGACGAGGCGATCCACCACGGCACCAAGGCCGCGGTGCAAAAGCAGCACGAGAAGGGCAAGTACACCGCCCGCGAGCGAATCGAGAAGCTGCTCGACCAGGGCTCTTTCCAGGAGCTAGACACGTTTGTGCGCCACCGCACGCACGAGTTCGAGATGCAGAAGAACCGTCCCTACGGCGACGCGGTGGTGACCGGCCACGGCACGATCGACGGCCGCCGCGTGTGCGTGTTCAGCCAGGATTTCACGGTCTTCGGTGGCTCGCTCGGGGAAGTGATGGCCGAGAAGATGTGCAAGATCATGGACCTGGCGGCCAAGATCGGCTGTCCGGTGATCGGGATCAACGACTCCGGCGGGGCGCGGATTCAGGAGGGGGTGGTCTCGCTCGGCGCCTACGGCGACGTGTTCCTCAGAAACGTCCAATCCAGCGGCGTGATCCCGCAGATCAGCCTGATCATGGGCCCCTGCGCCGGCGGCGCGGTCTATTCGCCGGCGATCACCGACTTCATCTTCATGGTCAAGGAGACATCGCACATGTTCATCACCGGCCCCGAGGTGATCAAGACCGTGACCGGCGAGGAGGTCGAGTTCGAGGAGCTCGGCGGAGCGATGAGCCACAACACGAAGTCGGGGGTCGCGCACTTCGCCTCCGACGACGAGGACGCGTGCCTCGAGGACGCGCGCTACCTGCTCTCGTTCCTGCCTCAGAACAACCTGGAGACGTCGCCCCGCGTGCAGCCGACCGACGACCCGACCCGGATGGCGCCGGAGCTCGACGACGTCGTGCCCGACAGCCCGAACAAGCCCTACGACATGCGTGACGTGATCCGCTACGTGGTCGACGACGGCGAGTTCTTCGAGGTCCACGCGCACTACGCCCGCAACATCGTGTGCGGCTTTTCGCGCCTCGACGGGTACTCGGTCGGCGTCGTTGGCAACCAGCCGTCGCAGCTCGCCGGCGTGCTCGACATCGACAGCTCCGAGAAGGCGGCGCGCTTCATCCGGACCTGCGACGCGTTCAACATCCCGATCATCACCTTCTGCGACGTGCCGGGCTTCCTGCCGGGCACCAACCAGGAGTGGCGTGGGATCATCCGCCGCGGCGCCAAGCTGCTGTATGCCTACGCCGAGGCGACGGTGCCGAAGATCACGGTGATCACGCGCAAGGCGTACGGCGGCGCCTACGACGTGATGGGCTCAAAGCATTTGGCGGCCGACATGAACTTCGCCTGGCCGACGGCCGAGGTCGCGGTGATGGGACCCGAGGGCGCGGTCAACATCATCTACCGCCGTGACCTGGCCGCCTCGCCGACGCCCGACACACGCCGCCAGAAGCTGATCGAGGACTACAAGGCGCACTTCGCCAACCCCTACGTGGCCGCCGAACGGGGATATATCGACGACGTGATCGTTCCGCACGAGACGCGCCCGAAGCTGATCACCGCGCTGCGCACGCTCGAGACCAAGCGCCAGCCCGGACCCAAGCGCAAGCACGGCAACATACCTCTCTGACTTTGGGGCGAC
Source organism: uncultured Solirubrobacterales bacterium (assembly GCA_963756655.1). Lineage (GTDB taxonomy): Bacteria > Actinomycetota > Thermoleophilia > Solirubrobacterales > Solirubrobacteraceae > Palsa-465. The sequence continues at coordinate 164,876 of CAVWOQ010000015.1, read as the reverse complement.
TGGCGTTTGGAGCGGCGCCGACGCTCCATGGGCCGCGTCCATGACGCTCCCGTTGTCCGACCGGCGCGTTTAAACGTCCCCACAGGACGCTCAAATGCGCAGGTTCAGAGCGCAATCGTCTGCGCGGCCACGGAACCCTTGCGCCAAGCGTCGTAAGCGGCCCGCGCGACCGCCAGGTCCTGGATCGCCAGACCCGTCGAGTCGAACAGCGTCACGGCCTCGGGCCCGGGGCGGCCGCGCGCGACCCCCGCCAGCACCGCGCCCAGCTCGGTCACACGATCCCGCACAACGAGCCCGGCTTGCACCGCGCCGGTCAGCTCGCCGCCATGTGAGGCCTGCTCCCACTCATCGCAGAACAGCGCACACGACGCGACCACTCCCACGGTCGCCTCCGCCTTCCCGGGCCCGTCGGCACCGAGCATGTTCAGATGCATCCCCGGCCTCAGGTCCCCGACATCAACGACGACCTCGGCGCCCGGAGTCACGCAGCAGACGACCTCGCAGCGGACCGCCTCGGCGCGCGAGCCGACTCGCCAGCCGAGCTCCGCTGCCAGCGCGACAGCCGCGCTTGTGACCGGGTCAAAGCAGACGCCTGGGCCGTAGCCGGCGGCCGCCAGGCAGCGCGCCGACCAAGCGCCGTGCAGCCCACAACCGACGATTCCCACCGAACCCGAATCGTCGCGCGCCAAGGCGGAGGTCGCTACGGCCGCGACGGCGCCGGTTCGAAGCGCGGTCACCGAACGCGCGTCGAGCATCATCAACGGCTCGCCGGTGGTCGCATCCGAGAGGCAGATGACGCCTGTCACGGTCGGCAGTCCCCGCTGCGGGTTGCCCGGAAACGAGGTGATCCACTTCAGCAGCGCCAGCCCGCTCCCGCGCGCGGGCATCGCCCGGAAGTCGCCGAACGGCGGGCTCTGCAGGTAAACCTTGGCGGGCATCACCCACTCGCCCGAGTGGAATGCGAGGAACGCCTCCCGTACGTGCGCGATCGCCGCCAGCGGCGAGACCGCGCGGAGGACTGAATCGTGATCGAGCACCGCAAGCTCAGGCACAGGGCGGGCACGATACCCTCGACGCGGCTGTGAACCGCCGTCCGAAACTGCAGATCGTCGCGCCCGACGCGTCCGCCGAGGAGGCCGCCGCGGTCGTGACAGCGCTTGAGCGGTTCATGCGCGACACGGCGCCGCCCCGGACCGAGCCGCTGCCGCAGCCAAGCCCCTGGCAGCTGGTTGCACTGCACGAAGGAATCTCGCGCCAATTCGAGGCTCCGCGGCCCTGGGGGGTAGGACCTCCGATCTGGTAGCAAAACGTGGATGGTCGATGCGGTCGGTTGACAGGCCCCCCTCGGCTTGATAGGACCTCCTGGCTAGGTCGAGCAGCCAACGGGACCTTGTTTGATGGGGCATGACGCGCTGGTAGAGCGCGAGCGATGAGCCAGGAAAGGTACGCGGTAACTCCCACGTCGTCTGGAGTTCGCAAAAGTGGGGCGAGCACGCGGGCCGTGACTGCCAGGCCTGCCTACGCCGGCGCGGCTTCGAGCTTTGCCGGCACCCGTCCATTCGGCCTCGGTGGGCTCGGCACCCGCCGCCAGCGCTACTGGTTCGCGCTGATCGGCACGCTCGCGCTTTTGCTCCCCTATGCAGGGGTTATCGGCTCGGCGATCAAGGCCGAGATCGAAGCTCCGGCGGCCATCGTCCCGATCCCGGCCCTGTCCGTCCCGGCGGCCACGTTCCCCAAGCTGGCGGTGCCGAAATTCCGCGCATATCGCGCCGCGCCGCCCCTTGCGAGCAATCTCCGACACCCCGCCGCCACTGCGCGCACGACCCGCACCTTATGGCGGACGATCACGACCACCACGAGCATGCGCCGGGTCGTGACCCACCGCACCGTCACCCGGGCCCCGGCCAGGGTGAAAGTGATCTCGAGCTCGTACTCGATGCGGCCGGCGGCCCCCAAGCACAATCGACGCGACGCGGCGCGCGCCTCCCGCGGGTCGACGCGCGCCTCCCGGGGGTCGATTAACACGGCACCGGTGGTGACGACGACCACCGGCGCACAGGCGACGATGCCGACCGCCAGCCCCACGGTCCCGACGCCGACCGACACGGCCGCGACCACCAGCCCGTCGTCGCCGTCGCCGCAGGCCGGCGCCTCTGCGCCGCAGGGCTCGGCCGCCCCGCTGAGTCAGACACGGCGGGCCGAGGACGTCAGCGGTATGAGCACCGACGCCACAGCCGCGAGCGCCGCCCCCGCGGCGCAAGACAGTGCCGCGGCCACCAGCCCCGCGCCCGACAGCACCGCGGTCGCCTCCGACCCCGCCGCGACGACGACCGCGGCCGCCTACGACCCCGCCCCGGCGACCACGGCGGCCGCGCCGGACCCCACTTCGACGACCGCGGCTCCCGCGGCGACGACCCCGGCCGTCTCGCCGACGCCGCCGAGCAGCACGGCTGCTTCGTCGACGCCCCCGACCCCCACGCCAACACCGGCCGCGCCGAACGCTCCGGCGTCGACGACCCCGAACTCGCTCACCGCGAGCCCCACCGAGACCCCGGTTTCGTCGCAGCAGCTCAGCACGCCGGTCAGCTCGTCCGCCGCCGTCGAGCCCACCTCTGAGGCGAGCGTCCCGACGACGACGGTTGAGACGACGACCACCACGTCGACCGTCGAGGTGCCGGTCACCAAGACGGTCACGTCGGTCGATACGACGACCGTGCCGGTCACGACCTCCGACAGCGGCGCCGGCACGCTCGCGGTCAGCGGCGTATCGACCGCGGCGACGGCCTTGACGTCGGCCCCGGAGACGGCAACGCTCACCACCACCGATCCGACCGTCGTGTCGAGCTCTGACTCGCCGACCAACGCCGCAACCCCGGGCGACCTCCCCGGGGGCGTCGGGACCCCCCAGGGCAGCGCGGACGCCACTCCCGCCGCTAGCGACGACTCGATCACCCCGCCGCCCACGGACGGTGCGACGACGCTGACCAGCGCGGCGCTTGAGCCGACCAGCGCGGCCTCGACGCCGGGCAGCGGGCGCGGACCCCCGAGCGGCGGGATAACCGTCACCTACTCGCCGGGAGATCCCGATATCGACGACACAACCGGCGGGACGCTGACGCTCACCACAGACGGGACGAACCTGTACGCCAGCGACGGCAGCTTCAGCCAGACCATTCCGATCAGCTCGATCACGGGTGGCGTGCTGACGATCGAGGCGACTCAGGTCATATTCACCAGCAGCTCAGGGACCGGAAACTTCCAGCTCGCGGGCGCGGCGGTTACCGTCACCGCGAGCAGCACCGAGGGCGACAGCGCGACCGGGGCCGGCGCAAGCCCGACCGCGACGATCACGCTCGACAACGTGACGCTCACCGCCGCCTCGATCACGCTCCAGGCGACGGCGACCGCGAACCCGAGTACAGCCGGCTCAGTCGGGACCACGAGCCTCGACTCCTCGCCGACCGCCGAAGTCCTGATCGAAGGAACCTCGTTCGTTGACGCGACCGACGGTGGGCTCTCGATCTCCGCGACGGTCAACGAGAGCGCGGACGCCTCCGCTCAGGGCACCTCCGGCGAGGCGTCGACGAGCACCGACGCGGCCATCGCGCAGGCGACGATCAACACGACCGCGATCGCGGCGGTCACCGGCAACAGCTATGTCCAGGCGACGGGCGCGCTCGCGATTAGCGCCGTCAACGCGACCAACGTGACTACCAGCGGCGACGCGTCCGGGGCGACCGCCGGCGCGGGAGTCGCGGTCGCGGTCGTCAGCACGACGACCCAGGCGTACGTCGACTCCTCCGACGCGGCCGGCCCGACCAGCGGGTCGGCGGTCACGATCAGCGCGGTCACCAACGCCACGGCGGCGACGACCGCGGTCGCGAGCCCGGGCGGCGCGACCGCGGACTCGACCGGTTCGCCGGCCAGCCTCACCGGCGCCACCGCCAACGTCGGCGGCCAGGATACGGCGCCGAGCACCTCGACCTCGACCTCGATCCAGGCGGTTCCGGTCGCCGCCGCACTCGCGATCACGAGCTTCAGCAACAACACCGAAGCATTTGTGTCCGGGACGAACACCATCCAGGCCCCGGAATCGATCACGATCTCCGCCTCGTCGGTGAACTCGGTCCCGACCTCCGCCAACGCCAGCACGGTGTCGAGCGCGCCGGGATCGGGCGCCGTCGGCGTTGGGGTCGCGATCAACATCGCCAGCTCGACTACCAGCGCGTTCGTCGCCGGGAACACGAACCTCGAGTCCCCGACGGTCTCGATCGGGGCCCCGCTGACCTGGACGAGTGGAACGTCTTACAGCCAGGGCCAGATCGTCACCGATCCGAACGACCGCTCGACGTACGAAGCGACGGCCGCCAACACTCAGAACACGAACCAGGCACCGGACCAGGACCCATCGGAGTGGCAGCAGGTGTCAGACAACTACAGCGCCAACGCGGTTTCGGGCCAAGGCGATCCCAGCAACACGACCATCGGATCGCTTGCGCTGACCGTAGTGACGGTCGCGCACCAGGCGACGGTCGGGAACGGATCGTCGAATCCGGGCTCGGTCAACGTCAGCGCGGACAACAGCAACCTGGCTCTCACATCGGCGTCGGCGTCGACGTCGACCGCCAGCGCGACCTCCGACGGCCAGGTCTTCGATCCCAACGCGGCGGGCGTGGTCACCGCCGACCCCAACACCCCCGCCGTGCTCGACGTGATCAACCTGCCTTACCGGATCGAAGACAGCAACGGGAACCTGATCACGAACGGTGCGCCGCTGGACTATTCCACCGGCGGCGGCAGCCCGATCGGCGGGCTCGTCGACGGCGGCCATTACTACGCCGAGAACGTACAGGCGGTCGGCAACGCCATGAGCCTGCAGCTCGCCGCCACCAACGGCGGCTCGCCGCTGCCGCTGACCCCGAGCGCCGCGACCGGTGACGGGCACATCCTGGCGCTCGTCGGCGTCGGCGTCGGCGTCGGCGCATCGGTCGCAATCAACGTCCTAAACGACACGACCAACTCCGCGATCGACGACGGGTCGGCGCTGACCGGGGCCAACAACCTGACGCTGAAGTCCAACACGTCGGACACGATCGACACCGAGGCCGTTAACGGGTTGGACGTCGGCGAGGCGCTCACCCCGGCGCTCGCAATCTCGATCGCCAACGTCGACACCGATGCGTCCGTCGGCCAGTCGCCGGTAGGCAGCCCTCCCACGCTCACGCTGACCGGCTCGCTCGACGCCGAGGCGACCCAGAGCACGTCCGTGACGACGATCGCAGAGAACGATCCGACCGGCAGCAGCCTCGGCCCAGCGATCGCGATCACGGACGCCAACGACGGGGTGATCGCGACCACCTACTACCACGTCGTCGCCGGCGGCGCGATCACGCTCAAGGCCTCTGGCGCCTCCGCGATCACCGCGACGACGATCCCGCCGAACGCCGGCTCCAGTGACATCAGCCAGATGAGCTCCCGCCTCGCGCAGGCCAACGACGCCGCCACAGTCTCGACCGACTCGAGCACCCCCGGCGCGGGCACGGGCCCCATTGGCCCCGGCGAGCCCGGCAGCACGGTCGGGGTCGCGATCACCTTCAACCTCGGCCCCGCGACGGCCGCCGCGTCCGCGCCGGCGGGCCTGACCGTCGATCCCGGCGGCCGGCTGGCGCTGACCTCGGTCGACCCGGCCGCCGCGGGGAGCCACCAGGGGGCTGCCGCCACCCAGGGCGAGCCGCTGAGCGTGGGTGACGCCGTTGCGATCAACGCTGGCCGCGTCAACGCCGGCGCCAGCATCACCGCCCGGGACTCGGTCGCCTCAAGCGGCCTGTCGCTCAGCGGCCTGATCAACTCGAGCGGTCCGGCCGGCGCGCTCGAGACGAGTCCCTCGCACAACTTCACCACGACCGCCGCGCACGGCGCCCCTGGCAGCGACACCGGCGGCGTCAACGGCGGCCTCGCGTTCAAGATCGTCGACGTCAACGCGACCGCGTCCCAGACCGGGACCGACTCGAGCACCTGTCGTGGTCCCCCGACCGCCGACCTGAACGCTGGCAACAGCGCAAACGGTGGCGAGGTCCCGATCCAGGCGATCTCCACCACGTCCCGCCCGGACGCCACGGCGGCCAACGCCGATTTCGACCCCGACGCGTCCGGCGCGAGCAACGCCGAGAACTTTGGCGATCCTCTCAATACGATCGCGGCGCAATCCGGAGCGACGGCATGACCATCGACCTCCGGCACGTCGGTCATTTAAGCCTTGTCTGGAAGGGCGCATCCCCGTCCGGCAGAGCGCCCGCCGAGAGCCAGTCGTCGGGACTCCCCGACGCTCACGCGGTCGTCGGCGTCTTCGTCACTGAAACCAGCTTTGACGAGGTCGCCGCGATCGGGCTCTCGGTGGGCGCTCCCGGCTCGGTCGCGACCGGCCTGGCGGCCGCGCGCGACTCGGCTGCTGACGGCCTCGCTGGCGCCAGGCAACGAGCAAAAGCTTTCATCCGTGGGGGCGGCACGGTCAGCGGCGGTGGCGGGGGTAGCGCCACCGCCTTGGCCGTGCGAACTGGGGGCACACGGTCGTCGTTCAGTTCGAGCGACGATCGCGTCCGGACGACCTCGACCTTCAGGGGCGTGAAGGTCGAGGCTTCGTCCGGCGAACGCGCCTTCGGTCTGGCGGTCGCGGTGGGCGCCGGCGGAGTGGGGGCCGCCGGCGCGATGGGGGTGACACTCGCGACCGTCATGACCGAGGCGTGGGGGCACCACGGGGTCGCTGTCAGCGGCGGCTCGTTCAACGTCGAGATCGACGACGACGACGCACACATTGGCTCGGGACGAGCTGGGAGTGGGGGCGGCGTCGGCATCGACGCGACCGGGGCGCAGCCGGTCAACGGGATCGCGTTCGCCGGGGCGGGCGGCGCGAATCCTGGTCCGGGGGGCAGCCGGTCAACGGGATCGCGTTCGCCGGGGCGGGCGGCGCGAATCCTGGTCCGGGGGGCATAGGCGGTGATCACCGACAGCACCAGGGGGCCGCTGTCGGTGGCACCGCCTCCATCTTGCAGGCGCCGGGAGACATCCTGGTGTCACATCGGGAGTGGGGGCGGCGTCGGCATCGGCGCGACCGGCGCGCAGCCGGTCACGGGAACGCGTTCGCGGGGGCGGGCGGCGCGAATCCTGGTCCGGGGGGCAGCCGGTCAACGGGATCGCGTTCGCCGGGGCGGGCGGCGCGAATCCTGGTCCGGGGGGCATAGGCGGTGATCACCGACAGCACCAGGGGGCCGCTGTCGGTGGCACCGCCTCCATCTTGCAGGCGCCGGGAGACATCCCGGTGTCACGTCGTGAGTGGGGGCGTCCGTTCACGAGATGGGGGCAAGCGCTGGCCAGCGGCGAGATCGCCGCTACCAAAGGTGGTCGCCACCGCGGCACGGATCGCCGTGCTGGCGACCACCTCCAGCGCGATCGCGGCCCCGCGTGAGGCCTGGCAACGCCTGGTCGGCACGATTTCACAGCGTCCTGCGGTATCCTTGGCGCCCTCTTGGGGCACGTAGGGAAGCTTGCGACAGGGGTGGTGGCGGTGCTGGCTGCGATGGTGGCGTGCTCGCCCGCGGCGCTGGCCGACGACTGGCTGCCGCACCCCGCCGGCGCCACCTGGCAGTACCGATGGGCAGACAGCATCTACAACCCCCTGGGGACGGTCGAGAACGTCGACGTCGAGCAGCAGCAGGGCTCGAGCTTCACGCTCGCCTGGGCCGACAGCCAGGATCAGATCCCTTCGCTAAGCGAGTCCCAGCTCGTTTGCTCCGCTGGGACGGACATCGGCGCGATGAGCTTCCAGGACACCAACGGCGGCCTCGTCAACACCAACTGGGACAGCTGCCGGCCGCCCTCCAACGAGCCGATCCTTTGTCCGAGCACGAGCTGCGCCAACAGCCTTGCGAGCACGTTGTTCACCGTAATCTGGGGCAACCGCAATCCGGTCATCCAGGAGCCGCTGCTGCAGGGAACGAGCTGGAACTCGATGGGGGGCGCGCAGAACGATGTCTCGAGCACATCGCGGTACCACGGCCTGCAGCTCGTCAAGGTGCCGGCGTTCCCCAACGGCGTCGTGGCCGCTGTCGTGCAGACATCGATCTCACAAGCAGGCGCACTAGGGGACCCCTGGGGTAGCGGGCTGCGCACCACCTGGTGGGTCTACGGCGTCGGCCCGGTTCAGGTCGTCTTTGACCACACCGGTGGCGGCGTGACCAGTGTCGAGCTGCTGTCGACCGACCTCAAGCCGCTGCCCAACCGGCCCGACAAGAACTACTTCCCGCTGCGGCTCGGCCTCAAGGGCACCTACAAGTGGACTAACAGCAAGCATCTCAAGCAGCCCGAGATCGAGACGATGTCGGTCGACGCGGCCGTCAACCGCACGGCGCGAATCGACGTCAAGAGCGTCTCCGGTCCGATCAAGGCTGTCGGCGAGTACATCTTCTCGTCCGGGCTCGATGGCATCACCAACATCTCGGCGCCGACCTCGGCGGCGTCGCTGGCGAAGTTCCCGTCCTTGGGCCACGGGCGTCACTTCTTCACGCCGTTGGACCTGATGCTGTTCGGCTTCAATCCAGTGCTGCCGGCGTACCCGATCGTCGGAACCAGATGGCAAAGCGGCAATCCTGTCGACTTCCACATCTATGGCGTGACCGGCTCAACCCGGGTCGTCGGCATCACGCGCGTGCACGTGCCAGCCGGGACGTTTCAAGCGCTCGAGCTGCGCAGCGTCCTGACCCAGCGCGGCCATCCCTTCGGCAGCGGTGTGCGCACGATGTGGCTCGCGCCCAACCGCGGGCTCGTGAAGCTCGTGTTCCATCACCGCGACGGCAGCACCAGTGTCGTGCAGCTGATCAAGTGAGACCGCTGTGGCGCGGGGGCGTGGCGTTGCTCGCCGCGGCCGCCGCGGCGGGCTGTGGACACTCGCAGACCCAGCGGCCCGCGGTCACCGACTACGTCAAGCAGGTCAACCGGATCGAGTCCTCGCTCACCAATCCGCTCGCGCAGGTGACGCGCGCCGGCGCCGCGTTCGCGTCCGAGCTGCATTCTGGTCCGGTGACCGAAGGCCCGATCATGAACTCGGCCGAGCAGACTCTGCAGGGCGCGCTCGCCAAGATTCGGACCGCGCAAGCGCGCCTGGTCGCCTTGCCCGCGACGGCACCGGCCACGCATCTACGTTCGCTGGTCATCGCGCTGACCGCCGGCGAGGTGCAGATGACGAGCGAGCTGACACGGTTGGTCGCCTACCTGCCGCGGTTCGACGCCGCGCTCGCGGGGCTCGATCCGGCCGCGACGGCGCTCGAGCATGTGTTGTCGCGCGGCGCGACCGGCGCCTCGGCGGTCGCGGCCGTGTACGCCGCCAAGGCCGGGGCGCTGCGGCGCTTCGAGGGGTCAGTCGACCAGGTTCTGGCACGCCTGCGCGCGCTGCGGCCGCCGCCGGTCTCAAAACCCGGCTACGTCGCCGAAGTCGCCTCGCTGCGGGGGATGGCGGCGAGCGCCGGCGGGCTCGCGACGGCGCTCTCGACCGGCGCGCTGAGCAGGGTCAACCCGCTGCTGGTCAACTTCGACAAAGCCGCGACCGAGAGTCGCACCCGCGGCGTCGAGCGTGCCCAGATCGCCGCCGTCCGTGCTTACGACGCACGCGCCGCGAAGCTGACCAAGCTCGAGTCGGAGATCGCCGAGGAGCGCCTGCGGCTCGACAACTACCTGCAGTGACCGAGCCTCGTTCGATCTCTGACGCATAGGGCGCGAGATCGAACTCGACCTCGCTGGGGACGGGCATCTCAGCCCAAATAACTGAACCCAGATCGGGTTTTGGTAGATTCCAGGGTGCCCTAATCGGGCGAAACCGTTCCCTACCGGAAGGACCCCGATGGAGCCCGCATCGCTGGACACTGAGAAGCCGACCGTGCGCACGGGGACGCTTGAGAACCCCGAGGTGATCGAGAACGTTCCAGGGCACGTGATCCCGATCCTCGAGCGCGAGTTCGACGACTTCGACACGGAGTCGACCCGGTATCTGAAGGGCCAGCTCGTGGAGGAGGACTTCATCAAGTTCCGCCTCAAGCAGGGCGTCTATGGGCAGCGCCAGCCGGACGTGCAGATGGTCCGCGTCAAGCTGCCGATGGGCGGCGTCACGCCTGAGCAGCTCGAGGCGTTCGCGGACGTGATCGACGAATACGTGCCGCTGCGCAAGGGCCACATCACGACCCGCCAGAACATCCAGATGCACCACGTGCCGCTCCCCGACGCGGCGAAGCTGATCCGCGATCTCGGCGACGCCGGCCTGTCGAGCCGCGAGGGCTGCGGTAACACGATGCGCAACGTGACCGGCGATCCACGCGCCGGGGTGCTGGACGGCGAGCTGTTCGACATCACGCCCTACGCGGGCGCATACGTGCGCTACTTCGTGCGCCACCCGACGACCCAGGCGATGCCGCGCAAGGTCAAGACCGCGTTCACCGCGACCGACGACGACAACGCGATCACCCAGATCCACGACGTCGCATTCATCCCGCGCGTGCGCGATGGCGTCCGTGGCGTCGAGATCCGAGTCGGCGGCGGCACCTCGATCATGCCGCGGATCGCGCCGACCCTGTACGAGTTCGTCGAGCTCGACAACGGCGACTACCTGAAGGTGACCGAGGCGTGCATGCGGATCTTCGACCGCCAGGACTTCCTGCGCGTCAACCGCGCTCGCGCCCGGATCAAGGTCCTGATCGACAAGATCGGGATCGACGCGTTCCGTGAGCTCGTCGAGGAGGAGCTCGAGGGCGACTGGGTCGGCGAGCGCGATTTCTCGCTCGACGAGATCTTGTTCGACCACGACGAGCAGGGCAACGCTCCCTCCCCAGGGCGTGCGTACGCGAGCCCGAACGGCGACAGTCGCGAGTTTGACCATTTCGCGGAGTCAAACGTCGCGGCCCAGCGCCAGCGCGGCTTCAGCACGGTCGAGGTCAAGGTCCGCCGCGGCGACCTGACGCCGGAGCAGCTACGCGGCCTCGCCGACGTCATGCGCCGCTACAGCGGCGGCTACGCCCGCACGACCGTGCACCAGAACCTCGTCCTGCGCTGGGTCCGCAACGAGTCCGTGTACGAGGTGTGGGGGGCACTGGGCGAGCTGGAGCTCGGCGACGCCGGGGCCGACGAGATCACAGATGTCGTCAGCTGCCCGGGCACCGACTCGTGCAAGCTCGGGATCACGAGCTCGATGGGGCTCAATCAGGCGATTCAGGAGCGGGTCGTCGCAATGCAGATTTCAGACCCCCTGACGCGGCGGATTCACATCAAGATGAGCGGCTGCCCGAACGGTTGCGGGCAGCATCACATCGCCGATATCGGCTTCTACGGCGCCTCGATCAAGGTTGGCGAGCACACGATTCCGGCGTACATTCCGCACGTCGGCGGTGTATATGAGGGCGGCGAAGTCCGCTACGGGCAGCGCCTGAAGGCTCGCCTGCCGGCCAAGCGAGTGCCTGAAGCGATCGAGCGGTGGGTACGCTTCTATGAGTCCGAGCGGGCCGGCGGCGAGCGATTCCGCGCGTTTGTCGACCGCGTCGGCACGGAGGAGTTCGAGCTGAAGGTCAAGGACCTGACGTTGCCGATCGAGTTCAACCTCGAAAACATGAACCACTTCATCGATTTCAATCGCGAGGTCCCGTTCGTCGTCCAGCGCGGCGAGGGCGAGTGCGCGGTGTGATGAGCAGCCGTGTGAGGCACGCCGGCGCCGATCAGGCGAGCCCGAACGGCGAGCAGGCGCCGATCAGCGAGCGGCTGCCCGATCTCGAGCAGGCCTCGGCGCAGGAGGTGCTGGCCTACGGCGTCGAGCGCTTCGCGCCCCGGCTGACGATGGCCTGCTCGTTTCAGAAGGAGGAGTCAGTCCTCTTCCACATGCTGAGCGAGATCACGGGTGGGCGGGACCCAATTCGGGCGTTCACGATCGACACCGGCGTCCTGTTCCCGGAGACGCTGACGACCTGGAAGGCGTTCGAGGACCGGTTCGGCGTCAAGCTCGACGTGCTCGACGCCACCAGCCCTGGCGAACCGTGGACGGCCGAGCGCTGTTGCGGCGAGGCGAAGGTTCGAGCCCTCGAGCTGGGTCTGTCCGACGTCGACGCCTGGATCACCGGGGTCCGCCGCGAGCAGGCCCCGACCCGCGCCGCGGCGCCGAAGTTCGAGCGCGACGAGCGGCGTCAGATCTTCAAGCTCAACCCGCTCGCCGACTGGTCCGAGAAGGACCTCTGGCGCTACATCTTCGAGCACGATCTCCCCTACCATCCGCTGCACGACCAGGGGTATGCGTCGATCGGATGCGCCCCGTGCACGCAGCCCGGTGCTGGCCGCGAGGGTCGCTGGATCGGTCAGGACAAGACCGAGTGCGGCATCCATCTTTAGGGCTCGTATGAAAATGATCTCGGCGATGAATGCGGCCTGGATGACTTCGCGGATGCGGCGTGATCGCCCGGCTCGCGCAGCGCTGCTGCGCCACGCCCTCCGCCCGCTCCGCCCCGCTCGTCCCCAGACCGCCTCATCACCAAATCTCATTTCCCTACGAACCCTTGTAGCCCCCGGCCAGACATGAACCCGTTCCAATACGAGCTCTCGCACCTCGAGACCCTTGAGGCCGAGTCGGTCCACATCTTCCGCGAGGTAGCCGCCGAGTTCGAGCGGCCGGTGCTCCTGTTCAGTGGCGGCAAGGACTCGATCGTGCTGCTGCGGCTGGCCGAGAAGGCGTTCCGCCCCGGGAGGTTCCCGTTCCCGATCATGCACGTCGACACCGGTCACAACTTCCCCGAGGTGATCGAGTTTCGCGACCGGCTCGTGTCGCAGCTCGGCGAGCGGCTGATCGTCGCCAACGTGCAGGACTCGATCGACTCCGGGCGGGTGGTCGAGGAGACCGGCCCCCGCGCCTCGCGCAACCGCCTGCAGACGACCACGCTGCTCGACGCGATCGAGAAGCACGGCTTCGATGCCGCATTTGGCGGCGCCCGCCGCGACGAGGAGCGCGCCCGCGCCAAGGAGCGCATCCTCTCGTTTCGCGATGACTTCGGCCAGTGGGACCCCAAGCGCCAGCGCCCCGAGCTATGGGCGCTCTACAACGGGCGGATCCGCAAGGGCGAGCACGTGCGCGTGTTCCCGATCTCGAACTGGACCGAGCTCGACGTCTGGCAGTACATCGCCACCGAGGGCCTCGAGGTTCCGTCGATCTACTTCTCGCACACACGCCCGGTGTTCGAGCGCGATGGGATGCTGTACGCCCATAACGAGTTCGTCGAGCTGATGGACGGCGAGGTTCCCTACGAGGAGTCGGTCCGCTACCGCACGGTCGGCGACATGACCTGTACCGGCGCCGTCCGCTCGGTCGCGCTGACGCTCGACGAGGTCGTCACGGAGATCGCGGCCACCCGGATCACCGAGCGCGGCGAGACCCGCGCCGATGACCGCGTGACCGAGGCTGCGATGGAAGACCGCAAGCGCGAGGGCTACTTCTAAATGAGCGTGACCGCCTCGACCAACGGCTACGCCGCGCGTAGCCGCACCCGGACCAGTGAGCTCCTGCGGATCGCCACCGCCGGCTCGGTCGATGACGGCAAGTCGACCCTGATCGGCCGGCTGTTGCACGACTCCAAGTCGATCCTCGAGGACCAGCTCGAGCACGTCCAGCAGACCTCCGAGCGCCGCGGCGACGGCTACCTCAACCTCGCGCTGCTGACCGACGGCCTGCGCGCCGAGCGCGAGCAGGGGATCACGATCGACGTCGCCTACCGCTACTTCCAGACCCCGCGGCGCAAGTTCATCATCGCCGACACCCCCGGCCACGAGCAGTACACCCGCAACATGGTGACCGGCGCCTCGACCGCCGACCTGTCGATCGTGCTCGTCGACGCGCGCAACGGCGTCAGCGAGCAGACGCGCCGCCACACCTACATCGCGTCGCTGCTGCGGATCCCGCACGTGGTCGTGTGCGTCAACAAGATGGACCTCGTCGGCTACGACGAGGACACCTTCTACGAGATCCTCGAGGAGGTCACCGACTGGGCAGCGCGCCTGCAGATCCCGGACATGACCTTCATCCCGATCTCGGCGCTGCACGGCGACAACGTCGTCGAGCGCTCGCACGCGATGCAGTGGTACGGCGGCGCGCCGCTGCTTTACCACCTCGAGCACGTCGTTATCGCCCCCGACCGCAACCTCAACGACGTTCGCTTCCCGGTCCAGTGGGTGATCCGCCCGATGAGCGAGGAGCACCACGACTACCGCGGTTACGCCGGCCAGGTCGCCGGCGGCGTGCTGCGCCCGGGCGACGACGTCGTCGTGCTGCCCGGCGGCCAGCGCGCCAGCATCGCCGGGATCGACACGTACTCCGGTGCCGTCGACGCGGCCTTTCCGACGATGAGTGTGGCGCTGCGGCTCGGCGACCAGATCGACATCTCGCGCGGCGACATGATCGTCGCGGCCGAGGACCAGCCGGTCAGCGCCCGCGAGCTCGAGGCGATGATCTGCTGGATGAGTGAGCAGCCGATGCAGCCGCGCGGTCGCTATACGATCAAGCACACGACCCGCAATGCGCGCGCGGTCGTCGAGCAGGTCGAGTACCGGGTCGACATCAACACGCTCGAGCACGTGCCGGCCCAGCAGCTGGCGCTGAACGAGATCGGCCGCGTCAACGTGCGCTGCAGCTCGCCGCTCGTCGTCGACGCCTACGCCCGCAACCGCGCGACCGGGAGCTTCATCCTGATCGACGAGACGACCAACGACACGGTCGGCGCGGGGATGATCGTCGACGCGCGCTAGCCGCGTCGTCGCGGCCGAAGCAGTCACACGCAGGTAGAGTGCCGCCGCATGTTCTCGAAGGTCCTGATCGCCAATCGCGGCGAGATCGCAGTCAGAATCATTCGCGCCTGCGAGGAGCTCGGGATCGCGACCGTCGCCGTCTACTCTGAGCTCGATCGCGACGCGATCCACGTCAGGCGCGCCGATGAGGCGTACCTGCTCGGACCCGGACCGGCTGCCGAGAGCTACCTCAAGATCGAGAAGCTGATCGAGGCGATCGAGCGCTCGGGGGCCGAGGCGGTTCACCCCGGCTACGGCTTCCTGGCCGAGAACGCGGCGTTCGCCAAGGCGCTCGAGGACCGCGGCACGGTGTTCATCGGGCCGCCCTCGTCCGCGATCGAGGCGATGGGCTCGAAAACGCGCGCGCGGGAGCTGATGCACAAGGCGGGCGTCCCGATCGTTCCCGGCACGACTGAGCCGGTACGGACGATCGACGACGCTCGCAAGATCATCGATGAGACGATCGGCTACCCGGTCGCGGTCAAGGCGGCCGGCGGCGGCGGCGGCAAGGGGTTCCGCGTCGCGTTGACCGAGGACAAGCTCGAGGAGGCGTTCGAGGGTGCCGCCCGCGAGGGCGAGAAGTTCTTCTCCGACGCGACCGTCTACCTCGAGCGCTACCTGCCCGACCCGCGTCACGTCGAGGTCCAGGTGCTGGCCGACTCGCACGGGTCCGTGATCCACCTCGGTGAGCGCGACTGCTCGCTTCAGCGCCGCCACCAGAAGCTAATCGAGGAAGCGCCGGCGCCGGCCGTCGACGACGAGCTGCGCGCCCGGATCGGCAAGATCGCGACCGAGGCCGCCGCCGCCGTCGGCTACACCGGCGCGGGGACGGTCGAGGGCCTGCTCCAGGACGGCGAGTACTTCTTCCTCGAGATGAACACCCGCGTCCAGGTGGAGCACTGTGTGACCGAGATGGTGACCGGGATCGACATCGTCAAGGAGGGGATCAGGGTCGCGGCCGGCGAGCCACTCTCGATCTCGCAACAAGACGTCGAGCTACGCGGGCACGCGATCGAGTGCCGGATCAACGCCGAGGACGCGAGCAAGAACTTCGCGCCGGCGCCGGGCACGATCGGTGCCTACCGCGAGCCGAGCGGGCCCGGCGTCCGCGTCGACTCGGGCGTCGGGCCGGGATCGGAGATCTCGCCGATGTACGACCCGATGGTCGCCAAGCTGATCGTCTGGGACGCCGACCGCGAGCAGGCGACCGCGCGGATGCTGCGGGCGCTGGGCGAGTACGAGATCGGCGGGCTGAAGACGCTGATCCCGTTCCATCAGGCGATTCTCGCGACCGCGCAGTGGGCCAACGCGAAGACCTGCCGCGATCTGATCGAGGATCGCGAGTGGCTCAAGCAGCTCGCGTTTGAGCCCGCGCCCAGCAGCGATGCCCCCGACGAGGACGGCGGGAGCGTCGAACGGAGCTACACGGTCGAGGTCTCGGGCAAGCGCTTCGACGTCAAGGTGATCGGTCCACCGGCTCCGGCGGGGGCCGCCGTCAATGGCTCCGTGCCGCCAGCCGCCGGCGCGCGCAAGCCGCCGCGCCGCGCAGAGCGCGCCTCAGCCGGGGGCGGTGGCGGCGGCGACACGCTCGCCTCGCCGATCCAGGGGACGGTCCTGAAGGTCGCGGTCGAGGCAGGTGCCGCTGTCGTGGAGGGTGCGTTGATCGCCGTTATCGAGGCGATGAAGATGGAGAACGAAATCACCGCCCACAAGTCGGGGACGATTGCCGAGCTGCCGATCGCGGTCGGCGCCTCGATCGCCAACGGCGACACGATCGCCGTGATCAGCGCCGCTTCCGAGTAGCGAACTCGACGTTCGCCTCGTGAATCCGCTTCTGCGCCGGGCCGCGGCGCGACCGCGGTGGCGCCGCCTTGTGGGGGTCGCGGGCGAGCCGCTCCAAGTATGAAGCATCCTCGGTGAGGATCTTCAGCGCCCGCTTTGACTCGATTGGCGAGCCGTGACCGGGGATCACCCAGCTGGCTTGGCGGACCAGCTCGCGCAGCCTCGCGAGCGTCAGCGAATAGGCATCCGGCGAGCCGCTCTCGGTGAGCATCGGGATCTCGACCGGTGAGATGTAGTCGCCGCACACGAGCACCCGCAGCCACGGCAGCCAGTACGCGACGCCGTCGGCGGTGTGCCCCGGGGTCGCGTGCAGCTCGAGCTCGCGCGAGGGTCCGAGCTCGAGGCTTCCCGGCACGGGCAGCGATTGGATCTCGCCGAATGCCAGCGGCGCGTGGCGCTCAACGTAGTGCTCGGCGTCAAAGTCGCGCAGCTTGCGCTGCGCCGCTCCGGGTTCTGCGGCCAGCCGCCGGACGGTCGACTCAGCACACCCCAGCGACTTCCCAGCAAACGCCAACCGCCCCAGCAGGTGGTCCCAGTCGCCGTGCGTCGCCAGCAGACCAGAGACCGGGAACCCCGCCTGCTCGAGCACGTCCGGGATCGCCCGCAGCTCCTCGGGGTAGACGGGCGAGTCGATCACGAACCCCTCGTCGGCGGCGCGCACGGCCGTGCAGGTCGTCTGCCACACGTCTGAGACGAACACGATCACGTCGGACACGAGCGCGGCGACGCGCATCAGTCCTCGCGTGCGGGGCGGTGGCGCTCCACCCGGCCGCTCAGGTGACGCCGATCAGCTTCGCTGCCTCGCGCAGGTTCGAAACCTCGGCGTCGGGCTTCTTCTGCCCTGGCTCGAGCTGCTCCTTGTAGCGATTGACCCAGATCACGGGGATCTTCTTCTTCAAGCACGGTTCGATGTCGTGGTAGTAGCTCGCGGCGACGTGCACCCACCCCCGCTTCGAGCCGATCCGCCGTTCGCATTCCGTGAAGTGCGCCGGGTCGGGCTTGTAGGACCGGACCTGCTGGGCCGTCACCACGAGGTCGAAATCGAGCGGGATGTGGCGGCGGGTCTGGCCCAGGAGCTTGTCGTCGATATTCGAGATCAGACCTACCTTGTGGTTCTTGGCGATCTTGATCAGCACCGGGTTGGTCTCTTTGAACGGCATCCAGCGCTGCACCGAGTCCGGCAGGAACCCCGAGCGGGAAGGCTCCAGCGGCCAGCCGAGTCGCTTCGCGATCTGGACCGCGGTCCGGCGCAGCACCTCGGCGTACAGCTCGTATGAGCCCGCCTCGATCTGCCGCTGGATCTCGTGGAAGAGCGGGATCAGCTCGTCGCGCTCGATCGTGAAGCCGTCGCGTTCGGCTTCGGCGTGGAAAGCGTCGAAGGCGCCCGTGTCCCAGTCGATCAGGGTGCCGTAGACGTCGAAGGTCACGAAGCTAACTGTCTTGGGGATTGTCATCGGGGGCTGATAATGCCATGGCGGTCGCGCCCGGTGCTGTGTGGGCGGCGCCCGTTCCATGCGCCGGTGCGACGCCGCCGTGCCGGACCGCGACCGAATAGAGTCCGCCGCGCGCATGGATCTGCTCGAGTATCAGGGCAAGCAGCTGTTCGCGCGCCACGGCGTGCCGGTTCCCGCCGGCCTTCCCGCCGACACCGTCGATAAGGCCGTTCGTGCCGCGGACGAGATCGGCTATCCGTGTGTGATCAAGGCCCAGGTCCAGATCGGCGGACGCGGCAAGCTCGGCGGGATCAAGGTCTGCCAGAACCGCGACGAGGCGCGGGCCAACGCCGAGGCGATCCTCGGGATGGACATCCGCGGGCTGACCGTGCGCGAGCTGTGGGTCGAGGGCGCCTCCGAGATCGCATCCGAGTACTACGCCTCGGTCGTGTTCGACCGCTCTGCCAAGGCGCCGCTGGTGATGCTCTCGACCAAGGGCGGAATGGACATCGAGCAGGTCGCCGACGAGGATCCGGACGCGATCGCCCGGCTGCACGTCGACCCGCTGCTCGGGTTCCAGGACTTCCATGGCCGGCGGCTGGCGTTCGAGGCGGGCGTCGACGGCGACGTCGTGCGGCCGATCGGCGAGATGCTCGCGAAGCTGTATGACGTCTTCACCTCAGAAGAGGCGACGCTCGTCGAGGTCAACCCGCTGATCGTCACTCCCGACCGCGGCGTCAAGGCGCTCGACGCGAAGGTCACGCTCGACGGCAACGCGCTCTACCGCCACCCGGAGAACGCGCAGCTGCGCGATCTCTCCCAGGAGGACCCGCAGGAGCAGATGGCCAAGGAGCGCGGCCTCACATACGTCAAGCTCGACGGAGACATCGGGATCCTCGGCAACGGCGCCGGGCTCGTGATGTCGACGCTCGACGTCGTCGCCCAGGCCGGCGGCTCGCCCGCGAACTTCCTCGACGCCGGCGGCGGCTCACGCGCCGATGCGATCACGAGCGCCGTCGAGGTGATCCTGTCCGACCCCAAGGTCAAGGCGGTGCTGTTCAACATCTTCGGCGGCATCACGCGCGGCGACGAGGTCGCAAAGGGCCTGATCGAGGCGTTCGCGCAGATCAAGCCGACGGTCCCGTTCGTCGTCAGGCTCGACGGGACCAACGACGTCGAGGGACGCCAGCTGCTGGCCGAGGCCGCGTTGCCGAACGTGTTCACCGAGTCGACGATGGACGGCGCCGCCGCGAGGGTCGTCGAGCTTGCGGCAGGTTCGGCATGAGCATCCTGGTCGGCAACGAGACGCGGTTGTGCACCTCCGGGATCACCGGCCGCGAGGGCACGTTCCATTCGCTGCGTAACCGCGACTACGGCACCCAGGTCGTGGGCGGCGTGACCCCCGGCAAGGGCGGCCAGGACGTCGACGGCGTCCCGGTCTTCAACACCTTCCACGAGGCGGTCGACAAGGTCGGCGCCAACACGGCGATGGTGTTCGTGCCGCCAAGGTTTGCCGCCGACTCGATCCTCGAGGCCGAGGACGCCGGGATCGAGCTGATCATCTGCATCACCGAGGGGATTCCCGCCCACGATGAGCTGCTCGTCTACAACACGCTCAAGAAGAACGGTCGCTCGCGGCTGATCGGCCCCAACTGCCCGGGCATCCTGTCGCCCGGCAAGGCCAACGTCGGGATCATCCCGGCCGCCTTCTTCAGCCAGGGCAACGTCGGCGTCGTCTCGCGTTCGGGGACGCTGACCTACCAGATCGGCAACGTTCTCGCCCAGAGCGGATTCGGCAACTCGACGATCGTCGGGATCGGCGGCGACCCAGTCCCCGGGACGGATTTCATCGACGTGATCGGGATGTTCGAACACGACCCCGAGACGGAGCTGATCGTGATGTGCGGCGAGATCGGCGGCGACGCCGAGGAGCGCGCGGCCCAGTTCATCGCCGACAGCGTCAGCAAGCCGACGGTCGCTTACATCGCCGGCTTCACCGCGCCGCCCGGCAAGACGATGGGCCACGCTGGCGCGATCGTGTCGGGCTCGCACGGAACTGCCGTCGCCAAGGCCGAGGCGCTCGAGAGCCAGGGCGTGCGCGTCGGCAGGACGCCGACGCAGGTCGCCGAGCTCGCCGTTTCGCTGCTCGGCAGCGCCGCCTGATTCTCGCAACCTGGTGCGGCGTATCCTTTGGTCGTGTCGTACGAGCACCTACTCGCTTTGACCGACGGGAGCCGGGAAGCGGATCGCGCCCTTGAGGTTGCGAGCGACCTCGCGTTCGAGCATCGCGCGCGGCTGACCGTCGCGGCGGTCGTCGAGCTCGAACACCCGGGACATCATTGCGGGTACGGGTCGAGCGTCTGGAACGACGTCCTGCGAGACGCGGCCCGGGCTGATCTAGACCGCGCCGAGCGGCTGGTCACGATTCCCGCCGACTACGAGATCCTCTACGGCAAGCACCTCGAGGCGATCGCCGACGGCGCCCGCGCGCTCGGCTGTGACGCGATCGTGATCCCGGATCACTCGCACGGCCTCTCCCGCGTGCTTCACAAAGATCGCGCGGCGGCGCTTGCCAAACGAACCGGGTGCGCCGTGATCCAATCGTCGCGCAAGCAAGAAGCTACGCTCGAACGAGCGTGACCGCGGGCCAGCCTCAACTCTCGATCCTCGACGCGCGGCTCGCTGAGATCGATGAGCGCCTGCGCACGATTCAGACCGGGCTCGCCGACGATCGCGCGGAACCCGACGCTCCGCGCTTGACGGCGGTCCAAGCGGCGCTTCCGCCGCGCGTCGAGCTTCCGCGCGTGACGCACGAGCCCGCCGCCGACCTGATCGCGGAGCTCCGCGCGCTCGCCGCTACTCAGGAGCGGCTGCTGGCGTCGCTGCGCGCCTTCGAGCAGACGCTGTCAGCCCTCGACGGGGTCCGAGCGGTCTACGAGCGCGGCTACGAGGGCGGCGACCGGGCGCTGCTGGACGTACATCTCACGTAGTCTTAGGAACGTGGCGAGCACGATCTCCTTTGCCCGCGGCGCGCCGTCGCTCGACATCATCGACATCGACGGTCTGCGCGCCGCAGCGGAAGAGGCGTTCACCTCCGACCCCGCGGGAATGACCGCCTACGGGACGTCGATCGGCTACGTGCCGCTGCGGGCCTGGATCGCCGAGCGCCACGGCGTCGCACCCGAGCAGGTGCTGGTCACGAACGGCTCGATGCAGGCGGATGCGTTCCTGTTCGACGCGCTGGTCGACTCCGGCGACTCGGTGATCGTCGAGCGCCCGACGTACGACCGCACGCTGCTGTCGTTGCGCAACCGCGGCGCCGACATCCACCCAGTCGCGCTCGAACCCGACGGAATCGACATCGCCGAGCTCGAGCAGGTTCTCGCCAGCACCCGGCCCAAGCTCGCCCACATCATCCCCAACTTCCAGAACCCTGCCGGCTACACGACCTCGGCTGACAAGCGCGTGCAGCTGCTGGCGCTCGCGCGCGATCACAGCTTCTCGATCTTCGAGGACGATCCCTACGTCGCGCTGCGTTTCGAGGGCGACCCGCTGCCGACGATGATCTCGACCGCGCCCGACGTGGTCGTCTACGCGTCCTCGTTCTCGAAGACGGTCTGTCCCGGGATCCGCGTCGGCTATCTGGTCGGGCCTGAGGCCCTGATCGCCCGGATCGCGAAGAACGCGACCAGCACCTACATCTCGCCGAACATGGTCGCGCAGGCGATCGTCGACCGGTTCTGCCGCTCGGGCGCGCTCGAGCGTTCGATCGAGACCGTGCGAGAGGCGCTGCGAGAGCGAGCCCAGACGCTCTGTGACGCCCTCGCTGAGCATCTTCCCGACGCCTCCTTCGTAGCGCCCGAAGGCGGCTACTTCCTGTGGGTCGATCTGCCTCCGGGCAGCGACGTCGCGGCCCTGTCCGCCGCCGCCGCCGCGCGCGGAGTCCAGTTCGTGAAAGGGTCCGACTTCGTGCTCGACGGCGGCGAGAGCTCGTTGCGGCTCGCCTATTCGGGGGTCACGCCGGAGCAGATCGTAGACGGCGTGCAGCGTCTCGCGGAGGCGTACGCCGAGGCCGGCGCCCCCGCGCATGCGGCGTGACGAGCTGAGCGCACTCGGCGACCTGGCGGGGATCGCCGCCTCGAGCGTCGCCGATCAGGCGCGCGACACGCACACCCGGATCGCGGGCCGCGTTTTCGGGCGGCTCGGTCCGTCGGCGATGCTCGTCAAGCCGATCCATGATCGCGTGGCCGCGGCGGCCTACTCGGGGGCCGGCAATCTGACCGGCGCGATCGTACGGGGCGGCGCGAAGGCGGCCAGCCTGACGCGCCCCGAAGGTGCGCCGTCGATGCAGGACAGCACCTCGGGACGGCTCGTGGCCGGAGCGCTGAACGGCGCCTGGGGGGACGCGCTCGAGCGCCGCCGGTCGCCGCTGACGACGCGGATGACGGTCCGCCGGCACGGGCGCGACCTGGATTCGCCGCGTGAGCTACCGCGTGCGGCGCCCCGGATCGCCGTCTTCGTTCACGGGCTGTGCGAGACCGACGACGCCTGGCGACTCGGCGCCGCCCGCCACGCTCCGTACGGCGACCGGCTCGAGTCAGAGCTCGACTACACGTCGGTCTACATCCGCTACAACAGCGGCCTGCACATCTCCGACAACGGCCGCCGGCTCGCCGAGCTGCTCGATTCGCTGGTCGCGGAGTGGCCCGCGCCGGTTTCCGAGCTCGTGCTGATCGGACACTCGATGGGTGGCCTGGTGGCCCGCAGCGCATGTCACTACGGCCGCGGCGATGGGTGGAAGGCGAACGTACGCCACCTGTTCACGCTCGGTACGCCGCATCGTGGCGCACCGCTCGAGCAGGCAGCGAACGTCGCCTGCTCGGCGCTCTCGCTGCTGCCCGAGACCCGCGGCTTCGCGACGCCGCTGCGGGTCCGCAGCGCCGGGATCAAGGACCTGCGTTACGGCTACCTGCTCGACGAGGACTGGCGCGACTTCGACCCCGACGCGTTCCTGAAGAACACCGGTCGCCAGATCCCGTTCCTCGACAGCGCCAACCACTATTTCGTCTGCGCCACGTTGGCTGCCGATCCCGACGCGCCGTTGTCGCGGATCGTCGGCGACCTGCTCGTGCGGCGCTCGAGCGCATGGTCACACGGCGGCCGCGGCGAGCGAATGACTTTCCCGGTCGATCATTACCGCCACATCGGCGGCGCGACGCACTTCGATCTGCTCAACCATCCGGCGATCTATGACCAGCTCACGAAGTGGCTGACCGCGACGCCGGCGCTGCCCGCGACGGTCTGATTCAGCATCCGTAGCGTTCGCGGCCGATGGTCGGGCAGTGCGGTCTAGCGCCCGTAGCGTTCGCGGCCCAGCACCAGCTGCTCGGGCAGCGCGATGCGCGGCGGCGGCGACGGGTCGGCGAGGACCGACACGGTCTCGGCGACGCTGACCGTGACGGCCGAGGTCTCTTCTCCCGACGCGACGTAGACGTGCTCGCCGTCGTTGGCGGTCACGGTTCCGGTCATGCCGGGCTCGACTCCCGCCTGCTTGAGGTAGTGCAGCAGGTCCTCGGCCTCGTTCTCGAGCCGCAGGATCGTGACCGTCGCCCCGACCTCGCAGTCGGCCAGCGGGACGCCATCGATCCGCTGCCCGACGCGGATCGGGTGGCCGTGCGGGCACGTTGCCGCGTCACCGACCGACGCCCGGACGTAGGCCTCGAACCGCGGCGTCATCGCGTACTCGAGCTTCTCGGCCTCCTCGTGCACGTCGTCCCACGGGACGCCGACGACGTCGGTCAGGAAGCGCTCAATCATCCGGTGGCGGCTGACGATCTTCTCGGCGTGCTCACGGCCTTGGTCGGTGAACTCGATCGCGCGGCCGGAGTTGCGCGCCACGTACCCGTCGCGCTCGAGGCGACCGAGCATCTCATGGACGGTCGGCGCGGATAGCTGCATCGCCCGCGCGAGGTTGGCGCCGGTCATCGGCAGCCCGGCCTCGTGGAGCCAGAACAGCATCTCGACGTACTCCTGCTCGGCGGCGGTCGCCATCCTTCCGATCGTAGCGACCCGCGTCTGCGGGGTAGGATCGCTGTCCGTGGGACTGCCGCTCAAACCGCCGGTCGAGCCCCAGCTCGCGCGCTCCGCGAAGGAGCTGCCGCTCGGCGAGCAGTGGAGCTACGAGCCGAAATTCGACGGCTTCCGCGCGATCGCGTTCGTCGATGGCGACGACCTGATGCTCCAATCGCGCGGCTCAAAGCCGCTCGGGCGCTACTTCCCCGAGGTCACGTTCCCGCCCGGTCGCTACGTGATCGACGGCGAGATCGTGATCGACGGGGGCGAGGGGCAGCAGGATTTCGGGGCGCTCCAGCAGCGCATCCACCCGGCCGCCTCGCGGATCGCGATGCTCGCCGAGGAGACCCCGGCGCACTTTGTCGCTTTCGACCTGCTGGCGCTCGACGACGACGAGCTGATCGGCCTGCCGTTCGGCGAGCGCCGGACAAAGCTCGAGGAACTCACGCGCGCCGGCATTGATCTGACGCCGCTGACGCGAGACCCGTCCGACACTGAGCCATGGTTCGCCCACGGCGAGGGCGTGGTCGCCAAGGACCTGACCGCTCCATACCGCCCGGGGCAGCGCGTCGGCATGGTCAAGGTCAAGCGCGTGCGCACGATCGACGCGGTCGTCGTCGGCTACCGCCCCGGTAAGGAGCCAGACACGGTCGGGTCCCTGATCCTCGGCCTCTACGACGAGGCCGGACACGTGCACGTCGTCGGCCACTCGTCGGGCCTGCGCGCCGCCGAGAAGCGGGCGCTGGTGAAGAAGCTCGAGCCGTATGAGACCGGCGCGCGCGGCCATGGCGATGCGAGTCGCTGGAAGAGCGAGAAGGAGCTCGAGTGGATCACGCTGCGGCCGGAGCTGGTCGTCGAAGTCACGTTCGACCACGTGTCCGACGGCCGCATCCGCCATGGCACGAAGATCCTGCGCTGGCGGACTGACAAGCAGCCGGCCGAGTGCCGGCTCGAGCAGATGCTCAGCTAGCGGCGTGAGCCCGATTCCGAGCGCGTGACCCCGACCCGAAGCGCGTGAGCCCGATCACCGGCGTTCCCGACACGGTGCTCGTCGCGCCGGACTCGTTCAAGGGGACCCTCACCGCGAGCCAGGTGGCGGACGCAATCGGCCGCGGGCTGACGAGCGCCGGCCGCCCGGTCGACCTGTGCCCGATCGCCGACGGCGGCGAGGGGACGCTCGACGTGCTGGCGCCCGCGCTCGACGCCGAAATCCGCACCGCGGTTGTGACCGATCCGCTCGGGCGCGGGATCGAAGCTCGTTTTGCGATCGGACGCGAGGCGGTAGTCGAGACCGCGGCGGCGAGCGGCCTCGGCCTGGTCTCGCCCGTCGACCGCGACCCGATCGCCGCCAGCACCCACGGCACCGGCGAACTGATCCTGGCCGCCGTCGAGGAGGGCGCCCAGGTCGTCTACGTCGGCGTCGGTGGCAGCGCGACGACCGACGGCGGCTCAGGCGCGATCCGCGCGATCCGCCGCGGCGGCGGGCTGGGCAAGACCAAGCTGGTCGTGCTGTGCGACGTCCGGACCCCGTTCGAGGACGCGGCTCGGGTGTTCGGCCCGCAGAAGGGCGCCGGCCCCGCCGACGTCCGGCGGCTGACCTCGCGCCTGAACGGGCTGGCGCGCCGGCTCGACCGCGATCCACGCGGGCTGCCGATGACCGGCGCCGCCGGCGGCCTGGCCGGCGGTCTGTGGGCGACGTTCGGCGCTGAGCTGATACCGGGAGCGTCGTTCGTGCTCGACGCGATCGGGTTCGACGCGCGGATGCGCGCCGCGCGCGCGGTCGTCACGGGCGAGGGGCGGCTCGATCAGCAGAGCCTGGCGGGCAAGGCGGTGTCGGAGGTCGCAACGCGGGCCCGGCAGGCGGGCGTCCCGTGTCACGCGATCGTCGGCTCCAACGGCCTCGACACGTTCGGGGCACGGATCCTCGACCTCGACACCATCTACGAGGCCGGGACAGTCGCGCAACTCAGAGCTGCAGGGCGCCGGCTCGCGACGATTCTCTGAGCAACCTGCGGGTTGCGCTTAATCGGCGCCGATCAGGACGTCCGAAGCCTTGATGATCACGGTCACGTTGCTGCCTTCCTCGAGCCCGAGATCCTCGACGGCTTCGACCGTGATCGACGACACGAGACGCTGACCGCCGACGTCGACGACCACGTTCGCGATCGCTGCACCGCGGGTGATCTGCGTGACGGTTCCGGCAAGCTGGTTGCGTGCGCTGAGTTTCATGTCGCCCTTTTACCACAGCGCATCGAGACGCGGCGGCTTGCGGAACACGAGCCCGCGCACCTCGGCCGTGCCGGCCGGGTCGAGTCGGAGCTCGGGTAGCCGCTCGAGCAGCGCGCCGAGTGCCGCGCGCGCTTCGAGCCGCGCCAGGTGCACCCCGACGCATACGTGCGGTCCCTGCGCGAAAGCCACGTGGCGGCGGTTGGCGCGGTCGAGCTCGAACGCGTCGGGCGCCTCGAACACCGCCGGGTCCCGGTTCGCCCCAGCCAGCGAAAGCCGCACCAGATCCCCACGCGCGATCTGGGCTCCCCCGAGCGAGACTTCAGCGGTCGCGTAGCGGTCGATCACCGCGGCCGCCGGCTCGAGCCGCAGCGACTCGTCGATCGCGGCATCGAGCGCCGCCGGGTCGCGCCGCGCGTGCTCCCGTTGCGCGGGCCGCTCGAGGAGCATCAAGGCTGCGTTGGCGATCATTCCCTCGGTCGTCTCGATCCCGCCGAACAGCAGCACCGCCGCATTGGACACGATCTCCCTACGACTCAGCGCCGAATCCGCCGCTGCCGCGGCGAGCAGCGACCCGCTTCGATCGTCGGCGATCACGCGCTCCAGGCGCCCGCTCAACGCATCGAACGCCTCCGTGCCGGACGCGGTCGGACCGCTGCCGGCGGTGATCTCCGTCACCGAGGCGACGATTGCGTCATACCAGCCCAGCACGTCCTGCACTTCGTCGCGTTCGAGCCCGAGCGCGTGCGTGACGATCGTGGCCGACATCGGCCCCGCGAAACCGCGCCGCAGCTCGCCCCGCCCCGACGGCCGCAGCCCCTCGATCAGCCGCTCGGCCTCGCGTTCTGCGACGTCCGTGAACCGCTGCGTAACCGCCGCCGGCCTGAACGGACCGACGAACGGGGCGCGGTGCAGCGCGTGCTGCTCGCCGTCGAGGCTCAGCATGCTCGGGCCGATCACCTGCGCGGTCGAGAAGCGCGGGTCGTCGACGGTGAACGTCGCCGGGTCGCGCATCGCGGCGAGCACCAGGTCGTGGCGCGTGACGAGCCAGCCGCCAAGGCACGGCAGCCACGAGACCGGCTCGTGCTCGCGCAGCCCGGCGTGAACGGGGTGTGGATCGCGGTCCAGCTGCTCGAGCGTTACCGTCGCGCCCAGGGGGAAGCTCTGCGGCATCCGGTCATTCTGACGGTGGCGGCTGGCAGCCGAGCTCGATCAGGTGCGCCACGAACGCAGCCCGGTCACGATCGGGCGAGAACGGATCGAGCCCGTCTCGCAGCAGCGTCGCGACCCGCTCGAGATCACACAGCAGCGCCAGCTTGCCCGGCGGGTCGTCCCACTCGCCCGAGTCGTAGCGATCAGTCCACGCGGCCAGCGCCGCGAGCGTCTCGACCTGGACCTCGTCCTCCCACCAGCCCGAGCGGAGAGCGAGGCGGTAGCGCTCGCGCAGCGCGCACACGTCGGTCCACAGACGCTCGAACCACAACCACCGCTCGCGCGGGTAAAGCCCGCGCCACGTCAGCGGCCAGCGGGCGCTGTCCTCCTCGCACCACTGGTCCTCGCTCACGATCCCGCCAGCCTTCGCAGCCGCCGGTCGGCGAACCACATTCGGAGCTGGATCTGGGCCGGCGCGAGCCGCCCGTAGAGCAGCAGCGCGTGGCCCTCGGGCAGCTGTCGCAACGCCTCGGGGGCGATCAGCGGCCGGCGCCGCACGGAGCTCGTCCGCGTCCCGCCCCCGGCGCCAGAGCCGGTCGTCCGGCTCAGCTCGCGCGCCTCCTCGTCGCCCGCGAGACCCGAGAAGTACCGCAGCGTGTCGAGGTCGGCCACCCCCGGCAACAGCATCCGGGCGCGATGGCTGTTGACGACCGTCTCGGCTTGGCGGCCGTAGCGGCTGCGGGCCTGAGCGAGATCGTGGAAGATCGACACGAGCTGGATGTTGTGGCTGGGCGCCGTCGAGGCGATCTCGCCGAGGTTGGGCAGCGGCGCGACGTTGCCCGCCTCGTCGAGGCACAGGAGCAGCGGCAGCGCGAGCTGGCCGCCGGCGAGCGTCGCGCGCTCGTAGGCGCGGTCGACGATCTCCGACAGCAGCGCGAGAAAGATCGGCCGCAACAGCTTCGATGCCTTCGCGTCACCGATCAGGTACAGAGTCGCCCGTCCGTCCAGCAGCGAATCCGGCTCGATCTCGCAGCCGGCGGCCGAGCGCAGAACCCGTCGGAACCGGTAGGCCCGCAGCAGGCCCTGCGCGGTCGCCTCGATCGAGGTCCGGGTGCGGTCGGCCTGTGATTCGAACGCGCGCAGCGCGTCGTAGGCGGCGTGGGCGTCCTCCAGCTGGTCCGTGTCGTTCGCCGAGCCCGTCAGCCGCGCGATCGTCTCGTCGAGTTCCCGGCCCCCCTGACCGTAGACCCAGCGGACGACCGCGTCCATCCCGAGCCCGCTGGCGGAGGCCGTGAACAGCAACGGCGCCAGCCGCTGCTCGGCCGCGACCGCCCAGAAGTCGCCGCCCTCGACGCCGCGCTGGTCGAGCTCGCCCGCGGCCGCGAGCCGCCACGCCGATTCGAGCGCGCCGTCCCACGTGTGGGCCGCCCGTAGCGGCGACCAGGTGTGCGATTCAGAATCCGCGAGCGCGAACGGATCGAACACGAACACCGAGCCGAGCGCACGGCGCCGCTCGATCGTGGACGCGAGTAGATCCGTCTTGATCGAAGAGGCGATCGCCGGGCCGTGCCATTCCAGCAGCGCCGGAACAGCAAGCCCGGCGGACTTCCCCGACTGCGGCGGCCCGAACGCTACCAGTGCGTGCCGCTGCTCAGCGTGCAGCAGCCGCCCATGGTAACGGCCGAGCGTCAGCCGGTCACCGCGCGTACGAGCACGGAGCACGCGCAGCTCGCCGCCGGCCGCCCAACGGGCCCCTTGGCCATGCCGCAAGGTGCGCGAGACGAGCAACGCGCACCCGGCCACGGCGGCGAACAGCGGCGCCAACGACACGTAGAAGCCTGCGGCTCCCGGCAGTTGCCGACGAACCGCGGCCGGCCACGCTGCGGCGGGGTTCGCCAGCTTCGCCGGCAGCCTGATCAGGACCGCAGCCAGGGCTCCAACCGACATGCGGGGCCAGCCGCCGCCGAACAGGAGCCCGGCCACACCGCCCCACAGCCATGTCGCCAGCGCGAGTGCGGCTGCCGCGGCGAGCACGAGCAGCATCGCGTGATCCAGGTACCTGTCGCTCATCGGCGACGAAGCGCGGTCGCCTGCATGCCGGTGTCGGTGTCGGTCATCTGCGACTCGATCCGCGACCGGTGGTGCTGCACGACGAACGAACGCGAGCCGACTCGCCACAGCGCCTGGCCCGCCGACAGGAGCGAGATCAGCTCCGCCTCGCTCGAGGACAGACCCAGCAGCGAGCGCGTCAGCGGCACCTGGCTCTCGTCCTGGTGATAGACGATTCGCGTCGACGCGTCGGCGATCAGGCCCTCGGCGATCCGCGCCGCGCGCGACCCCGCGTCGCCGGCGGCGTGAAGGTCGGCGAGCTTGTGCAGCACGACCGCGTTCATCACCCCGAACTGGCGCGCGAGCTTGAAGTTGGACTGAAACCACTCCCCGAGCCCGGTGTGTTGGACGATCTTCCACGACTCGTCGGCAACGTTGATCAGCCGCTCTCGCCCGGGGCGTCCGGCCGTCCGCGCGAGCAGCGCGCCGATCCAGGCGGTCGCGCACGCCATCAGGATCCCGACCGCGGGCGAGTCACGAACCGCGTGCAGATCGAGCACCAGCAACTTGGCGTCGAGATCGAGTCCAGGAGTCGTCGGTCCATCGAACATCCCGCGCAGCGGCCCCTCGCACAGGTCCTGCAGCGCTAGCGCCGCTCGCCTGGCGTCGCTGGCGAGCTGCCCGGGCGTCGTCTGCAGGTTCAGCGCCATCTCCTCGACCGGCGCAAACAGAACGGTCGCGATCTCGGGCAACGTCGGTTCGCCGCTGCCGCGCGTGCGGACGATCCGCAGCGCCTCGCGCAGCGCTCCGGCTTCAAGCTGGGTCAGCGGCCCGTTCAGCGCCGTCACCGCGACCGCTCGCAGCAACTCGAGCTGCGCGTGTTCCTCCGGCCGCGAAGCCAGCGGGTTGAGTCGCACGCTGCCGCCCGGGACGAGCGAGATCGGCTCCACCCCGGCGGCCGCACACAGCGGGCCGTACTCGCGCTTGACGTCGAGCACGAATGCGCGGCGTCCGAACAGCAGCATCCGCCACAGCAGGGTCTTGACCAGCGCGCTCTTGCCCTGCCCGAGCTTGCCGAGCACGATCACGTTGGGGTCGTCGAGCACGCCCTCTCCGTACAGGACCCAGGGGTCGAAGCAGAATGCGCCGCCGCTCGAGTCGCGGCCGATGAACACGCCACGCCCGCTCAGGCCGCCGGGGTTCACGAACGGGTAGATCGCCTGCGCGTGCCTGGTCGTGGAGCGATGCGCGCGCCGCTCGCTCACCTCAACCCCCTGCCGAGCGGGAGCGTGAACGTGAACGCCTCGGCCTGCTGTCCGTACAGCCGCCGCAGCTCGAGATGCGCCCGGGCGGCGTGGTCGAGGACCTCGGCGCACGAGCGACGAAGGTCGTCCGGGTCGCGCCCGGAGACGGTCACGAAGCCGCTCAGCCTGACCTCACCGTGGCCCGCGGCGAGCTCGGCCTCGCGACGGGCGGTCGCCTCGTGCGCCTGGCGCTGGCGGGCCGTCTCCGACTGGCCGAATCGCATCCGCAGCTCGCGGTCGGCGCGGTCGCGCGTGATCGCCGCCTCGACCTCGCGCGTCGATCGATCGATCGCCAGCGGCTCAAACGCGACCGCGACCGAGCGCACGGCGCTCGAGCTCCCGAGCAGCGCGTGCATGAACATCGGTGAGACCTCGGTCCGCGGCCAGGCCGCGATCCAATAGGTTGCATGGACGGCGCCGTCGGTCCGGTATTGGTCCCAGCACTCGTCCGTCGCGAGCGGCCAGGCGCCGTCGGGCGCCAGCCCGTCGCGTTCGGCGTCGGACGCTTCGAGCGCGGCCAGCTCGGCGCGCGCGTACGGGTCAAATGCCGTTCGCAGCGCTCGCGCGAGATGGCCGGCACTGAGCGCCCCGAGGACCGTGATCTCGGCGTCTCTGAGTCCGTTCACGACCCGCTCGGTTTCGTCGAGCAGCGAGTCGGCGATCGCGTCGCGGTCGCGTACGCGGTTGGAGTCGACCTGGACCGCGAGCAGGATCTCGTGTTCCTGAGTGACCCGCGCCGAGCTCTCGATCAGCTCCAGATAGGACTCGATCATCGGCGTCCCGCGTGGCGGTATCGCCGGGTCACGCTCGGCCCGGAGCCATTTGGCGAGCTCATCGCCCTGCGAGGGCGATGTGCGCTCAATCCACTGAATACGCCTGATCGCGGAGCCACCGGCGCCCGACAGGACCACTCCCCACCGCGCGAGCCGGCGCTCCTGAGCCTCGGGGTCGAGCAGCGAGAACGCGAGTACGCGGCACGCGATCACGGCCGTCAGCCGGCGCCCGGACGCTTCAGACAGGACGCCGATCGGACGCTGCTGGTAGGAGGCCTCCATGATCTGGACGCCGCGGAGCTGCGCCGGGACGAGCGCTTCGGACCGAGTCAGCCCGCCGACAGTGGGCGCCGGGGATAGGAAGCGCGCACGCCCCAGCAATCGGCGGGCGGCGAAGGAGACGACGAGCGGTGCCCACTCCTGAGTCGTGCGCCCGGCGACCGGGGCCCAGCTCGCCGCGACCGCTGCCCCGCATGCGAGCAACGCGATCAACGCCCCGGTCGCCGACGGCGAGCTGTCGAGCGCGACGATCGCCAGCAGGACGCCGAACCCCAGCACGGCCGCCTGACCGCCCCGGATCGGCCCAAGGAGCCCGCGCCGCTCGAGCGGTCCGAACGTGTACGTGAGCCGTCGCTCCGTCACTGCGGCTTGTCGTCGGCCGGCACGTCCGAATCCGCGGCTTTCAGCCCTCGCACCGTCGCGACCGCCGGCGGCTCGTCGGGCGCTCCCCGATAGGCCGCGGGCGGCAGCTGCCGGATCAGCTGCTGTGCGATCTCCGATGCGTCCTCGGCGTGTGCGATCCCGGCCGGAATCGATGGCCCGCGTGCACGCATCCCTTCGAGCCCAGCCGCGAGCTCGTGCAGCGGCAGCAGCCGGATCAGTGCCCAGGGCGAGAACGCAGCCAGCAGGATCAGGGTCGCGCCCTGGAGCTCGGCGGCTGGACCCGCGATCAGCGTGTGCCCCAGCGCCGCGCCACCGAGTGACAGCACTGCGACGATCGCGAACTTCGACAGGATCACCGCGACCAGCAGTTCGACTGCGCGCACCGCCCAGACGCGGCGCGCGGGCCACACGAGCGCCGCGAAGAACAGCGGCAGCATCAGCACGATCACGTACACCGCAGCCGAGCGGATCAGCAGCTCGACCCACAGCGTGACCGTCGCCGCGACCGTCAGCAGCGCGACGAAGAAGCCCAAGAACGCGTCGTGGCTGACGACGCTCAGCCCGGTCGCCAGAAAGCTCGCCTTGGCGAGAAACCCGACGTCCGCGCCACCGGCCGCCGACGAGATCAGTGACGACAGCTCGTCGGCCGCCGACAGCAGCAGCACCGTGACCGGCGCCGCGATGCTGACCGCCAACACGCCCAGCGGGAGGTAGAGCAATGCCGAGCGGGCCAGCATCGCCAGGTCTGACCGCATCACAGCCTGGAGGCACGCCGCGAACAGAAACGGCAGCGTCAGCAGCGCGGCGATCGCCGCCATTCGCCAGTAGTAGGCCGAGAACCATGTGCTCTGGAGCTGCGGGCGCGTCGTCGACGAGATCACTGCGGCCGTTTCGTGCAGCGCAAAGCCTGCTCCGTCGACCACCCAGGCGCCGACCGCCGCCAGCCCGACGAGCTTGCTGGTTGTGCCCGCGAGCGTCTCGACGGCTCCTCCGATGTGTCCGCCCAGCAGCTTCTTGCCGGCGTTGAGGATCGTGCCGGCGTGGCTGGCTGCCGTGCAGATCTTGCCGACGACGCCGCTGACGAGGCCGCCGAGCGTGCAAACCGGTTTGGCGACGTTCAGTGCCTGTGCGGGTGGTGGCGCCGCGCAGACGCCCAGCACCCCGACAACCGCCACGACCGCCAGACGACGACTCATTTCGCGGTTGTCCCGAGGTGCTGGAAGAAGTTGACCAGGCCCGGTGCCGCGCCGACGACCAGCGCGGCCGCGCCCGAGACCAGCGCCGCCATTCGCCCGCGCGCCGCGAACTGGTGGTTGTGGGTGTGAGCGGCGACCGCCCACAGCCCGGCGCCGATGAAGGCGCCCAACAGCGCAACCGCCAGCGCCCACGCCTCGGCGCCGTTGACCAGCTGCTGAAGGACGTTGCTGCCCGGCAGCGCGGTCAGGTCCGGATGTGCAGTGACCGCGGGTGGGACGAATGACACGTCGGTGCCTCCTTGAAGTCCAAATTGAGACAACTAAGTGTCAAAAACTCTAATGAGCCTATTGAGTCTATACTAGACTTATCTGCAAATAATTAGTCTCAATTGGACTCAAGAGGTGATTGGCATGCAGGAGATCGCAGTGCGGGTCGCGGGTACCGACGAGATCGCCGAGCTCTACCGCGCCAACGCCGAGCAGCTGCGCCAGATCGTGCGGTTCAGCGTCCGCGCGCCCGACGCCGTGATCGACGACGCCTGTCAGATCGCGTGGAGCCGCCTCGTCGGTCACCGGGCGGGCGTGCGGAGCGAGACCGTCCTTCCGTGGCTGGTGACAACCGCCAGCCGCGAGGCCCTGAAGCTTCTACGGCGATCGCAGCGCGAGTTTCCGCTCGACCAGCTCCGCGAGCCGCATCAGGTCGGGCCCGAGCAGATCGTCGAGCTCCGCGACCGCCTCGCCCAGCTCCGCACGCTGCCACAGCGCCAGCAGCGGCTGGTCTGGCTCCAGGGCCTGGGTCTCAGCTACGCCGAGATGGCCGTGTACACCGGCGACAGTCAGCGGACGATCGAGCGCCAGATCCTGCGCGCGAAGCGCGCGCTGCGTCGCCGCGCTTAGCTCCGCGCGCGGCCGCGCTTGCGCCGCCGGCGCTCTGCCGGGCTGAGTTTGCGCGGCTTGGGCGGCGGCTTGGTGCCCGGGCGCCCACGCCCGTCGGTGCCGCCGGCTGCGCTGGCCGCTTTCGCGGGCGCCCGTCGGCGGGCGTCGTACCAGATGAAGAACGAGATCCCGCCGAGGATCACCAGCGCCCCGGCCGCGATCCCGATCGCGCTCGAGCCGCTCAGCGAGCTACCGCCCGATCCGCCCGTCGAGCTGTTGACGACGACCGGCTGCGTCTGACTGGTGGTAGCGACCGTCGGTGGAGCTGGGAAGCCCGACAGCGGGTTGGTCGTCGGCGTGCCCTGGGCGAGGGCAGCCGCCGGCGCTGCGAGCGCAATCGCGAACGCCAGCGGGAGAAAGCGCGCCCAGCTCACCGGTCCGACGCGAGCGGCTGCTCCATCGCCGGCGTGGTAGGAGGCTTGCGGTAAGGATCCTCGTTTTCCCGGTGCTCCTCGTGGTACACGCTCTCGGCGTTGACCGCCCAGATGTCGTGGTGCGTACCGAGCAGGATGTTGTCGACCGCCCGCATCGCGGTCAGCATCGAGTGATCGGAGTTGTTGTAGCGGTGAAGTCCGTTGCGACCGACCTGCGTGAGGTTGGAGATCGTCTCGAGCCAGCTGCGGATTGTCGCCACGCGCTCGCCGTAGAGCTCGTCGTAGATCGGGTACGCCTTGTGGACACGCTCGACGAAGCCGAAGCGCACGTTGCCGGCCTTGGCCAGATGGAGCTTCTCGATCTCCTGGCCGGCCATCGCCACCAGGTCGTCGTCGGCCATGTTCCACAGCTCGTCGCCCTCGAAGCAGAAGTACTCCATCCCGATCGAGGAGGCGGTCTCGCCCTCGGGGACCATCCACGGGCTCCAGGACTTGAAGTTCTGGATCCTTAGCACGCGCACGCCCGGTTGGTGGATGTAGATCCAGTTGTCGTCGAACGGGTCGTCGACGTCGATCACGAGCAGCACGGTCAAGAACTCCCGGTAGCGCAGGCCGCGGGCGGCGTCGCGGACTTCGACCCCGGCCTCGGGCTCGGTGATGCCGACGGTGGTCCGCAGCGGCAGCGACGAGATCACGTGCGAGGGATGGAGCGTCTCGCCGCCGGCTACGACTTCGGTCACGCGCCCGTCGGACAGGCGCAGCCGCGTGACCGGCGCGTTGAGCCGCACCTCGCCGCCGCTCTCGCGGATGTCGCTCGTCATCTGCTCCCACATCTGGCCGGGACCGAAGCGCGGGTAGTTGAACTCCGAGATCAGCGACTTGATCTTGTTGCCTTCGTTGCCGAAGAAGGCCGCCTTGGCCGCCGAGAAGAACGACAGGCCCTTGATCCGCTGGGCTGCCCACTCGGCCCGGATCTCGGTGGCCGATACGCCCCATAGCTTCTCGGTGTAAGTCTTGAAGAAGTGCTGGTAAAGCCGCTTGCCGAAACGGTTGGAGACCCAGGCCTCGAAGGTGTCCTCGCGGCCCTTGGGCTTGATCGCCGCCCAAGCGTAGGAGATGAGGCAGCGGGTGAGCTCCACCGGGCCGAGCTTCTTGATCACGTCCATTCCCTGCAGCGGGTACTCCAGGAACTTGTCGTTCCAATAGATCCGGCTCTTGCGGGGACGCTTGAGGAACTCCTCTTTCATGATCTCGTGCCAGAGCTCGTCGACCTCTTCGACCT
This sequence comes from uncultured Solirubrobacterales bacterium, assembly GCA_963756655.1. Classification (GTDB taxonomy): domain Bacteria; phylum Actinomycetota; class Thermoleophilia; order Solirubrobacterales; family Solirubrobacteraceae; genus Palsa-465. The sequence goes on along the minus strand of CAVWOQ010000015.1, from coordinate 128,724 downwards.
TGGTGAAGAAGCGGTGGCCGCCGAGGTCGAACCGGTAGCCGTTGCGGACCTGCGTGCGGGCGATCCCGCCGACCTGGTCAGTCGACTCGAGCACGATCACCGGCTTGCCCTGCTTGGCGAGCTGGTAACCCGCGGTGAGGCCGGCCGGGCCGGCTCCGAGCACGACCACGGGGTGGTCTTCGGTGATCTCTGGGGGCTGTGGGGGCACTTGGAGGTCCTAGAGCTTTCGGTACAGAAGCGCGCTGTTGGCCACGCAGCACGCACCGCGGTAATTGTGCGGAGCCCACGCGACCGGTCTGAGGCTCGGATCGGACGCCAGCAGCGCTCCGATCTGCGCCGAGCGCCGTCGGACCAGCTGTGTCCACGGCGCTTCCCAGTTCTGTGCACCCTCGGTCAGGGGACGCACATAGAGAACCTGCTGATTGGGCTTGAGACTAGCAATCAGCGGTCCGACCGTATTGGCCACGTTGGCGTGCGCAAGCCGGGCGAGCGCGTTGACCCAGTTCATCGATTGTGGATCTGGTGGAGTGCCCATCGGGTTCGCGAACCGTACGCCGGCGGGCAGGTAGTACCACGCGAGCGGCACCTCCTCGGGCTGACCGACGATCACCAGATCTCCCCTGTGCAGGTCGGGGCCGAGCTCGCCGGCGATGTCGCGCATGTCGCTCTTGTAGTGCGGCGTCAGCTCGGACGGGTTGGCCCAGAAGATCACGACGATGATCACCGCCAGCAGGCCGAGTCCCTTGGTGCGAGAGAACCCCAGCGTCGCCAGCAGCAGCAGCGAGCCGAGGATCGGCGCGAAGTAGCGGTACGCCCAGGCCGGCGAGATATGCGACACGATCCAACCGAAACCCAGCGCGCCGATCGGCAGGATCAGGAGCGTCCAGAGAACCAGCGATTCGCGGCTACGCCACCTCGATGGCACGAACATCGACGCCAGCCCGAGCCCGGCGACGAGCACCAGCGCGACGGTCGCCCGGTCGCCGCCCATCAGGTTGCGCGAGATCTGGACCGGGGCGCCGAAGTTCGGCGCGCTGTCCCACGGCGAGCCCGTGTGCGTCGCTTGGTACAGCAGCGTCGGAACCCACGGCAGATACAGGAGCACGCAGGCACCGAAAACGTACAGCGCGTCGCGCTGGATCGGCTTGCGGTCGTCGCTCGCGCGCCACACGACCAGCAGCGCGAGCGCGGCGCCGACGCCGAAGAAGGCTCCCCACAGGTGCGTGTACAGCATCAGCACCTGGCAGACCGTGAACAGGATCAGGTAGCCACGGCGGCGATAGATGAACCCCTGGATGAAGCCCTGCGTCGCGAGCAGCCCCAGGAACGCCATCATCGAGTACATCCGCGTTTCCTGCGCGTATGCGGTCAGGAACGGGTTGAGCGCGAACAGCACCAGCGCGATCGCCGCGGCCCAGCGGCCGAACAGGCTCCACGCGACCCAGACGCCGGCCGGAATGCACGCCAGCGAGAAGATCAGCGACAGCGCGTGGGTCGAGGTCTCGCTGGACCCGAACACGCTCATCCACACGTGCAGCATCAGGTAGTAGAGCGGCGGTGACCCGTCGTGACGGAGGACGGTTGGGATCGACAGCAGCGAGTGCGACGAGATCCCGACCGACAGCCCCTCGTCCATCCAGTACTGGCCCGAGATGTACCGCGTCCGCAGCCACAGCGAGATCGCCATCACGATCACGATCACGGTCCCGACGACCAGCCACATCGGCACTCGGTCGAGCCAGCCCGGGAACGGTGGCTCCAGCTCGGAACGGTCGTCGGCCGGCGGAACGCTTTGCTGAGGTGCTGTGACGGTGGCCATCAGTGCGTGCCCGTGATGGTCATCACGACCCCGAGACTACCCGCGGCAGTGTGTGAACAGGTTAAACGGGCCACTGCTACCGAAGTACGTGTAGTGCGTCGCTGGCCAGGCGTGGACGATCGGCAGCAGCGCCGAATCGCGCGTGTCGCGCGTCTGCAGGATCACGTTCGGCGCCGGTGGCAGCGGTGCGCCCGGTGCGGGGGGTGCCTCGATCTCGATCGTGTGGACTCCCAGCGTCCAGGCGACCATCGGGACCTGGAAGCCCTCGGTCATGACCGTCCCGCAACGGAGCAGCTTCGCGGCGCCCCCGTAGTCGGCGACCAGGCGCGTCACGCCGTTGCGCAGGTTCGCCTGGTAAACGAGCGAACGGTGCGTCCGCTGGATCGAGATCAGGTTGTTGCCGACCCACGACGGCAGCAAGGCGAACGCCAGTGCGACGACCACGAGGCCCGCCCACGAGCCGGCGCGCGCCAGAGCGGCCGACGACGCCTCGCGACCGCGCCGGAGCAGGCCTGCCACCACGTTGCCGACCTCCTGCGCGGCCCAGCCCCAGGCGACGGCGCCGCAGATGTCGACCAGCGCCGAACCGATCACCAGGTAGCGGTTGTTGCCCGAGAAGCCGATCTGGGTCATCGTCGCGATCACGACGAACCAGGCCAGCCCGGTGAGCCCCGCGAGCGCGGTCACGCCCATCGCGCGCGGCTGCCTGGCGCTCAAGAACGAACGCCCCTCGCGCCGCCACCCGCGCAGCAGCACGACGCCGACGACGCCGGCCAGCACCGCGGCGGCGAGCTTGAGCCGCAGCAGGATCGTCGGCCACGCGGCGTCGGTCAACTCGGAGAAGAACGGGCTCTTGGCGAACGCAAGGCTGTTCGAGCGCGGATGCTGGGCGCGGTTGACGCCGCGCAGGAAGTGGCCAGACCCCCAGTACTCGGGCAGGAACCAACAGATCGGGATCAGGACGAACAGCGCGATCACGAGCTTGCGCGCCGCCGGGTCCTTCCAGAACAGCCACAGCCCGTACGGGCCCCAGAAGAGCCAGATCTCGGGCCGGTCGAGTGCGACAAAGAAGCCGACCGCAAACGCCTGCCGAGGCCGGCCGTCAAGGTGGCGCTCGACCGCGACCAGCATCAGCGCGGTCGCCAGCCCCTCCGAGTAGCCGAGCGCGTTGTCGGAGATGTAGCCGCCCGACATCGTCAGCGCGACGGCCGCGATCACTCCCGCCAGCAGCGCCGGCGCGAGCGCCAGCAGCCGCCCCGGGTTATCGGCTGCTGCGGTGAAGTAGCTGCCGATCTCGCGCGTCAGCCGCACCGAGAGCCTGAACACCATCACCACTGCCGCGAACGCGCCGGCCCGCGCGATCACCAGCCACAGGTTGGGCTCAGCGTTGCCGAACACCGCGAACGGAACCGTGAACAGCATCGGCAGCGGCTTCCAAGACGGGCCGCCGGTCGTGTGCAGCTTGAGGTGCACGATCTCGCGACCCCAGACGATCCACGCCCATGGGTCGTAGCTCGGCGTCGACGGAATCAGCAGCGACAGCGCACCGACGATCAGCGAGACGACGATCAGCCCGATGTAGAAGTGCTTTGCCGGCACCTGCCACCACGCTCGGCTGTCCCCGCGCGTGACCGCGGACGACGCCCCGGAGCCGACGGTCGCCGGGTAATCCGTGGTCGAGGCAGAGAGCATGTTGGCGAGCGGTCGTCGGGACACGAGCTTGGAGCGTGGCGGGGGCGTTTTCCTCGCCGGTTAGAGGTGCGTTAGAGCCCGGTGAGTCGCGGCACGCCGAGCGCGAGGTGCCGACGGGCCGCGCGGGGCAGAGTTCGCGCGCGAATTGTAGAGCCCGCGGCCACGGGCGGTCGCCGTCACGCGAGACCGAGCTTGTGTTTCAACGCCACGATCCGCCGGTACGAGGCGACCGCGTCGGCGGCGCTGATCTTGCCGCTGCGCATCGCACCCTCGAGCGCACCGAGCTCCCCGGGGGCGGAGTTCGTGTACAGCAGGAGGTCGGCGCCGCCGAGACCCCTCGGCGCGCTCGCTGTACCCGGTCGGCGCCGCGAGCGAGTCGGTGATCGCCACGCCCCCGAACTTCAGCTTGCCGCGCAGCAGGTTCTGGATGATCGGGCGTGACAGCGCGGCCGGCGTCCCTGACGGGTCGTAGGCCGGGTAGCCCGCGACCGCGACCAGGACCGCGTCGAGCCCGCGCGGGATCGTCTGTTCGTAGGGCTCGAGTTCCGCCGCTCGCTGGGCCGCCGTAAGCGCCAGCTCCTGGCGCTTGAAGTCCGTGTCGGTGGCCGCCGAACCGAGGCCCGGGAAGTGCTTGGCGGTCGCCGCGACGCCGCCGGACTGCAGGCCGAGCGCGAACGCGGTCGCGAACTTCGCGACCTTCCCGGCGTTGAATGAGAACGCGCGCCCCTGCTTCCAGATGAAGGCGCCGCCGAACGTCGGCACGTCGGAGACCGGCGCGAGGTCCATGTTGATGCCCCAGCTCTTCAGATAGCGGCCGGTTGCGCGCCCCTGGCTCGAGGCGACGGCGACGTCGTCGGTGGCGGCGATCTGCGGCGGCGAGAGCGTCGGCGGGCCGTGCGGTAGCCGCTTGACCTCGCCGCCCTCCTGGTCGACCGCGATCAGCAGCTTCGGGTTGCCGCCGGCGACCGCCGCGCCCTGCAGCGCTGCGGTCAGGGCGAGCGTCTGCGACCGCGAGACGATGTTGGACGCGAACAGGATCACGGAGCCGACCTGCCCGGCGCGCACCGCCCTCAGCAGCGCCTGCGGCGGCGTCGTCGCGGTCATCCCGACCATCAACCGCTGGCCCAGCAGCTGCGCCGGCGAGTTCGGGACCGGGATCGCCGCGTCGACCGCACGGCGCTCAGTCCCGGCCGCACCCACGAGCGCGAGCGCGGCGACGACCAGCGTGACGGCGAGCCGTGCTACCCCGTCACTCCCTTGGCCATGCAGTCCTCGACCTTCTGCAGCAGCGCGTCGGACGCCCGGTTGGGATACAGCAGCGCGCTGCCGATCACCTCGGCGCTCTCGACCTGGCCGTCGATCTGAAGCTCCTGGGCGGCGCCCGGCGTCGGCGTGAATTGGACCGTCGGGCCAAAGGGCTTGGTTCCGATCTGGAGCCAGGCCTTGCCCCACTGGATTACCGGGATGTGCTCAGAGCGCAGGCAGTCGACGTGCGTCGCACGAGGGTCGTCGACCTTTTTTTGGTCTGTTGTGGCTGCTTTCAGCGTTCCGGCTTCGGGCTTGGCCGAAGTGCCGCAAGCTGAAAGCGAGATCGCGGCCAGCCCAATGGCCAGCGCGAGCTTCGCAGAGGGCATGGACCGAGAGGGTAGAGGATGATCCCGATGACGTGATCCTGATCGCGGCACTGACCGGACCGCTGCCGAAGCTCGGCGTCGTCGTCGTGGCGATCCTTGCCGCGCTGGCACTGCTGGCGGGCGATCGGCGAGCGCGCGCGCTGGCGATGCTCGGCGCGCTGGTCCTGTCGCCGGTCTTGCTGCTGATCGAGATCTGGAACTCGCCGCAGCTGCGCGTCGTGCACCGCCACCCGCTGTACGCGCTCGTCGCCGCTGTGATCGCGGTCGTCGTACTGGTTGCGGTCGCACGCGTGATCGCCCGGCGCCCCTGGCTCCTGGCAGTGCTGGCGATGCTGGCGCTGCCGTTCCGGGTCCCGATCCAGTCCGGCGGCGTGACCTCGAACCTGCTGGTGCCGCTGTACCTGGTCGTCGCCGCCGGTTCGTTGGCCTGGATCGTGCCGGTGTTGCGCGGGGCGCAGCCGGAGCGATCCCCGGTGGACGATGGCTCCGGTGGCTGGGCGGTGTGGGTCGAGCGCCTGCTGGCGGCCTACATCGTGCTGTACGGGCTGCAGGCGATCTACTCGCCCGCGTTCGAAACCGCGCTGCAGCAGATGGTGTTCTTCTACGTCCCGTTCGCGCTTCTGTACCGGCTGCTGCGCCAGGTCGACTGGACCCCGGAGCTGATCGGAACCTGCCTCAAGATCACGATCGCGCTGGCGCTGGCGTTCTCGTTTATCGGGTTCGTCGAGTACGCGACCAAGACGATCATCCTCAACTCGAAGCTGGTGGTCGCAAACGACCTCCACACCTACTTCACGGTCAACTCGGTGTTCTTCGACCCGGACATCTTCGGGCGCTATCTGGCACTGTCGATGGTCCTGCTGGCGGTCGTGCTGCTCTATGACCGCCCGCAACGCGAGCAGCTGATCGCGGTCATCGCGCTGGCGATCCTGTGGGTTGGGCTGGTGCTGACGCTGTCGCGCTCGAGCCTCGGCGCACTGCTGGTGGGACTCGCGGTGCTGGCCGCATTGCGCTGGAAGCCGTCGCGGGCGCTCGTGATCGCGGTCGTCGTGGTACTGCTGGGCGCGGCGGCGGTCGCGATCTCGCCGCGGACGTTCGGCCTCAACCAGGGCGTCAACGGCGCCTCGAGCGGCCGTGGCGGCCTGGTCAGCGGCGGCGTATCGCTGTTCGCCGACCGCCCGGTCTGGGGCTGGGGCTCGGGCTCGTTCGTCAAGGAGTACCGGGCCCATCACAAGGCGGTCGCGACGACCCTGTCTGCGTCGCACACGATCCCGGTCACGATCGCCGCCGAGCAGGGGCTGATCGGCGAGCTGGTCTACATCGCGCTGGTGATCGCCGCGATCGGCTGCCTGATCCGCCGCGCGCGCGGAGACCCCGTCCGCAGCGCGATCGCGGCCGCGTTCATCACGCTTGTGTTCCACACGATGCTGTACGCCGACTTCCTCGAGGATCCGGCCACCTGGGCGCTGCTGGGGGTCGGGGTCGCGCTCGCGGCAGGATCCCGCGCCATCGCCCGACCTCGGGAGTCGTCAGTCTCGAGGCGAAGCCGGGTCTGACCGCTTGATCTCGCGCCAGTCGCCGAGCGTCTGGGCCGCCACCGCCAGTCGCAAGAGCAGATCGTGCAGCTGCTGGCGCTCCTGCGTGTCGAGCGGCGCGAGCAGCTCCTCTTGCGCCTCCCGGGCCAGCTGACGCCCCCGCTCGAGGATCTCCTCGCCCTTGGCGGTGATGTGCAGGGCATGGGCGCGACGATCGCTCGGGTGCAGTCGGCGCTCGACCAGCCCGCGTGACTCGAGCTTGTCGATCGCGGCCACCATTGAGCTCGGATCCATCCCGATCGATTGGCCAAGCCGCTGCTGGGTGATCATCTGCTCGGAGCTGATCACGTTCAGCGCCCCCCACATGCGGGTTGTCAACCCGAGTGTCTCGATCCGTTCGGCGAAGCGCTTGGAGGCGAACACGCCGAGCCGGCTGACGAGATAGCCGGTGTTGCGGACGAGGGCGCCGTGAAGCCCTGGTGCGCCGGCTGGGGGTCTGCCCGAGCTCATGATGAGAAAGATTTTATTGGCATCGCGGATAGTTCGTGCTACAAACGATTTGCCTAACGAACTATAGGAGCAAGGTGATGATGACCACAATCACGCGCTGGGTACTCGCGCACAAGCGAATCGTCTCGACCTTTTGGATCCTCGTCACCCTGGTCGGGATTGCGACCGTCTCGCAGTCGACCAAGTCGTTTAGCACGCAGTTCAGTGTTCCGGGACGGGAGGGGTTCGAGACCAACGTCGCGATCGGGCGGCTTTACCGCGAGGGTGGGCAGAACGCGCCGCTGCTCGCCGTCGTCACGCTTCCACACCGGAACGTCCTGGTGTCCTCGCCAGCGGCCGCAGGACGGTTGCGAAACGTGGCCGCGAAGTTTCAACGCGCGCTGCCCGGCGTCAGTGCTCCTTTCCTCGACCGGAATCGCGCGTTCATTTCCGTCCGACGGTCGCACGACGTTCGTGCTCGCCTACCCGCTCCCGGATCACGAGGCATTCGGCACCAACACGCACGCGGCGGCCACGGCGACAGCCGCCCTGTCCGGCGTCACGATCGCCGGCGCGCTCGGTCCATGTGACCGGGATCGATGCGCTCCAGAACCAGACTGGCGGTTCGGGGGGCCCGGGCGTGCTGCTCGAATCCGTGCTGGGCGGACTCGGGGCGCTGATCGTGCTCGCGTTCGTGTTCGCCTCGCTGCTGGCGTTCGTGCCGCTGCTGATGGCGCTCGTCTCGATCATGACCACGTTCCTTGTGCTGTGGGGCGTCACGACGATCACAAGCGTCTCGATGATCGTCGAGTTCCTGGTCGCGCTGATCGGGCTAGGGATCGCGATCGACTACTCGCTGCTGGTCGTCGTGCGCTGGCGCGAGGAGCGGGCGCATGGAAGGGAAGGAGACGAGGCCGTCGTGCGGGCGATGCAGACCGCAGGCCGCGCGGTCGTGTTCAGCGGCACGACGGTCGCGATCGGGCTGCTGGCGATGGTCGTGCTGCCGCTCCCGTTCCTGCGCTCGATCGGTTACGCGGGCATGCTGATTCCCCTGATCAGCGTGGTCGTCGCCGCGACGCTGCTCCCGGTCGTCCTCGCCAAGGCCGGCAACCGGCTCGACTGGCCCCACGTCCGCGACGACGACCAGGCGAGCCGCGCGTGGACCCGCTGGGCTCGGCTGGTCGTCCGCCGCCGCTGGTTTGCCGCCGGTGGGGCGGCGCTCGTGCTGGTGGCACTCGTGCTCGCCGCGACCGGCTTGCAGCCAGGCCAAGCGAATGTCAACACGCTCAGTACCAAGGGCGAGGCGCACACCGGCCTGCTTGCGCTCGAGCGCTCCGGCCTCGGCCCCGGAGCGCTAAGCCCGACCGAGATTCTCGTGCCCGCCGCGCGGGCACAGCGGGTCGCCCACGCGACCGCCTCGGTCGCGGGCGTCCACGGTGCGGTCGCGCCGACCGGCGCCCAGTGGCAGCGCGATGGGACGGCCATCGCGGACGTATTCAGCGTCGCCGACGGCTCCACCTCGACCGGGCTCAACACGCTGAACCGCGTGAGAGCCGCCGCACATGAAGTCGGTTCCGGCGTCCGGGTCGGAGGCATCGACGCCGAGAATCAAGACTTCGTATCGGCGATCTACGGCAGCTTCCCGCTGATGATCGCGCTGATCGCGGTGCTCACCTTCCTGCTGCTGGCGCGGGCGTTCAGATCGCTCCTGCTGCCGCTCAAGGCCGTTGTCCTGAACGTGATCAGCGTCGCCGCGGCCTGGGGCGTGATCACGCTCGTCTGGCAGCAGGGACATGGCTCGAGCGCGGTCTGGGGGATCGCGGCGACCCACTCGGTCAGCGCTTGGATCCCGCTGATGGTGTTCGCGTTTCTGTTCGGCCTGTCGATGGATTACGAGGTATTCATTCTCTCCAGGATTCGCGAGGAGTACGACGCTGGCGGCTCGACCGACGGGGCTGTCGTGCGCGGCATCGGCCGCACCGGCCGCCTCGTGACGAGCGCCGCGCTGATCCTGTTCCTGGCGTTCGTGTCGATGTCGTCGGCGCCCGACACCGACGTGAAGGTGTTCGCGACCGCGCTCGCGGCCGGGATCCTGCTCGACGCGACCGTGATCCGGGCACTGCTCGTCCCTGCCGTGATGTCGCTGTTCGGCCGCTGGAACTGGTGGTTGCCGGAGCGCCCCGCGCGCTGGCTGCGCGTCGAGCCCTCGCTCCCGCCTGCCGCCGACGGCGCCGCCTAAGCTTGGCTATTCGGGCGTCGTATAGGCGCTGGCGAGGCCGCCGTCGACCATGAACGCCGTCGCGTTTACGTAGCTCGATTCGTCGGACGCCAGGAACAAAACGGCGTTGGCGATCTCATCCGCGCGCGCGAAGCGGCCCATCGGGACGTGAACCATCCGCCGCCTCGCCTGGACCGGGTCGGCGGCGTAGAGCTCGCGCAGCAGCGGCGTGTCGACCGGTCCCGGACAGAGGGCGTTGACGCGCACGCCACGGGAACCGAATTCGACCCCGAGCTCACGTGACAGCGCCAGAACCCCGCCCTTGGAGGCCGTGTAGGAGATCTGCGAGGTCGCGGAACCCATCACCGCGACGAACGAGGCGGTGTTGATCACTGAGCCGCCGCCGCCCTCGAGCAGATGCGGGACCCCGTGCTTGCAGCACAGAAAGACGCTGCGCAGGTTGGTCGCTTGCACGCGCTCCCACGCCTCCAGCGTCGTGTCGACCACGGAGGCGTCGTCGGTCGGCGAAATGCCCGCGTTATTGAACAGCACGTCGATCCGCCCGAGCTCAGAATGCACACGCTCATAGAGCGCAGCCACCGCGGACTCGTCGGTCAAATCGGCGATCAGTGCCAGCTCGCCGACCGAGTGCGAGACGACGTCGACGCCCACCACGCGCGCCCCCTCGCGCTCGAACACGGTCGCCGTCGCGCCACCGATCCCACCGGCCGCGCCGGTGATCACGCACACCTTCTCGGCGAGCCTCCTCACGCTAATCGCCCTAGCTCGTGATCCTCGCTTGAATGCCGGCGGCGTGAGTCATCCGGCTGTCGCATAAAAGATCGATTTGACCTCGGTGTAGGCATCTAGCGCGTGCGGCCCGAGCTCGCGCCCGTAGCCCGACTGCTTGAACCCGCCGAATGGCGTCGAGACCCGAACCGAGGTGTTGGAGTTGATCGACAGCACGCCGGCTTGCACGGCCCGCGCGACCCGTAACGCCCGCGCCCCGTCGCGGGTCCAGATCGAGCCCGACAACCCGTAGATCGTGTCGTTGGCCAAGCGGACCGCCTCCTCTTCATCCGCGAACGGGGTCACCACCGCGACCGGACCGAAGATCTCCTCGCGCGCCGCGCGAGCCTCGGGCTCGACCGGGCACAGAACGGTCGGCGCAAACCAGTAGCCAGGTCCGTCCGGGGCACTGCCGCGGACCGCGACCGGCGCGCCATCCTCCAGGAATGAGGACACCGCAGAACGCTGCCCGGCCGAGATCAGCGGCCCCATCTGCGTGTCCTCGTCGAGCGGGTCGCCGACGCGGATCGCCCGCACCGTCTCTGACAGCAGCTCCATGAACTCGTCGATCGCCGACGCTTGAACGAGGATCCGAGAGCGCGCGCAGCAATCCTGGCCAGCGTTGCCGAACACGGCGAACGGAGCAGCCGCTGCGGCCGCCTGTAGATCGGCGTCGGCGAATACGATGTTCGGTGACTTGCCGCCGAGCTCGAGCGTCACGCGCTTGATCGTCGCCGCGGCGCCGGCAGCGATCGAGCGCCCGACCTCAGTCGAGCCGGTGAACGCGATCTTGGCGACGTCCGGGTGCTCGACGAGTCGCTGGCCGCAGACCGCGCCCGGTCCCGCGACGACGTTCAGCACACCCTCGGGCAGGCCGGCCTCCAACGCGATTTCCGCGAACCGCAAGGCGGTCAGCGGCGTCAGCTCGGCGGGCTTCAAAACGACCGTGTTCCCGGCCGCCAGGGCCGGCCCCAGCTTCCACGATGCGATCGTCAACGGGAAGTTCCACGGCACGATCAGGCCGACGACCCCGAGCGGCTCGCGGACCGTCCACGCCTGTCCACCGCTGACCGGGATCGTGTCGCCGAGCAGCCGCTCGGGGGCGCCGGCGTAGTAACCGAGCGTCTGCGCGACCATCTCCATCTCCCCGCGGGCGTCGGCGATTGGCTTGCCTGCGTTACGGGCCTCGAGCAGAGCCAGCTCCTCGTGATGCTGCTCGACGGCGCGGGCCAGCGCCCGCAGGACCTCCGCCCGCGCCGCGGGAGAGATCGCCCGCCACGCCGGCAGCGCGGATTTGGCACTCGCCACCGCTGCGTCGACGTCCTCCACGCCCGCGCGCGGCACCTCGGCCAGAACGAGCTCGGTGGCCGGCTCAATGACGGAGATCATCCGCGCTCGAACATGCGGCGACGCTCGTAGTCGGTCACGACCTCGTCGAACAGCCGCTGCTCGGTGCGCCCGTAATTGAGATAGTGGGCCCAGACCGCGTCGCCGAACGTCGCGCGGGCGAACTCGCTCTGCTCCCACAGGTCGACGGCCTCGCGCAGCGTCGAGGGGAACGGCTCGGCCTTGGCCTCGGCGTACGCGTTGCCCTTCAACTCCGGCCCCGGATCTGTCTTGTTCGTGATCCCATCGAGCCCCGCGGCGAGCAGCGCGGCGTAGCCGAGGTATGGGTTGACGTCGGCGCCGGGGATCCGGCACTCCACCCGCCGCGACTGCCCATGGCCGACGACCCTGAAGCCGACGGTGCGGTTGTCGCGACCCCACGCGATCGAGGTCGGCGCCCAGCTCTCGGCCGCGTAGCGCTTGTAGGAGTTGATCGTCGGCGCGATCAGCAGCGCGAGCTCCCGGATGTGGTTGCGCAGACCACCGATGTAGTGGCGAAAAGTGTCCGTCTCGTCGTGGCCGTCGACGAACGCGCTGGTTGCGGCCGAGTCGATCAGGCTCGAGTGAATGTGGCACGAACTGCCGATGTCCTTCTCCGACGGCTTGGCCATGAAGGTCGCCGAGATCCCGTTCAGGAACGCGATCTCCTTGACACCGTTCTTGTAGATCACGTGGCGATCGGCGGACGTCACGGCGTCGGCGTAGCGGAAGTTGAGCTCGTGCTGCCCGTACCAGGCCTCGCCCTTGGAGAACTCGACCGGGATCCCGGCTCCCTTCATGCCGCGCCGGATCTGCCCGAGCACGTTCTCGTCCATCGTCGTGGCGAGGATGTGGTAGTCGAGGATGTACGGGATCGTCGGGGTCAGGTCACGGTAGTCCTGCTCGTGCGCCTCCGCGTAGCTCTGCTTGTAGAGATAGAACTCGAGCTCGGAGGCGAACTGGGGCGTGTAGCCCAGCTCCCGGGCGTGCTCGTATTGCGCGATTAGAATCTGGCGCGGAGAGGCGACAACGGGGGACGAGTCGTGTTCGACGACGTCGCACAGGACCAGCGCTGTGCGGTCGAGCCACGGGATCCGGCGCAGCGTGGCCATGTCGGGGGTGATCCCGAAATCGCCGTACCCCTTCTCCCAGTTGGCCATCTCATAGCCGGGCACCGGATCCATCTCCATGTCGAGCGCGAGCAGGTAGTTGCAACCCTCGACGCCGTGCTCGACGACCTCTTCGAGGAAGTAGGAGACATCGATCCGCTTGCCCTCCAGGCGTCCCTGCATATCGGTGAATGCGGCCACGACGGTGTCGATCGTGCCCGCATCGGCTTCGGTCCTCAGCTCCTCGAGTGACAGCATGCCCGTGATCACACCGGGTCCTCCCGGGCGCGTGACGCTTGCCATGGCTACTCCGATCCGCCGGCGATCGCCGGCGACCCCGGCGTCTCGGGGGGTTCGACTCCCGGGTCCAGCGGGATGTCGTCGATCGTACGGACCGGCCCCTTGTACTTGTTCTTCGCGTCGACCCACCACCAGATCCCGACGATCAGGCCTACCAGCAGAACCAGCGGCGAGTAGTTGAAGGCGGTCCACGTGAAGCCGTTGTTCCACGGCGCGCCGGTGACCGTCGTCGGACCGTCGAGCGAGTAGACGACGAGCACGACGAACGCGATCGCCCCGATGTTGACCCACTTGTAGTGGCGCCCGAGCGTCCATGGGCCCGCCTCGAACTTGTCGCCGTGGCGAAGCCGCAGGTACACCGGGATGATGTACGCCAGGTAAAGGCCAACTGTGCAGATCGCGGTGATCGCGAAGTAGGCCCACGGGACGCCGGCCTTGGTGCCGAAGTACGCGGGGATCGTGATGATCAGCGAAGCGAGTGAAACCGCGAGTACTGCGTATAGCGGTACGCGCTTGGCGGTCAGGCGGCGGAACAGCGCCCACCCCGGCATCCCACGGTCACGCGAGAACGCGTACCAGGTCCGCGACGCGCTCGTCAGCCCGGCGGCGCCACAGAACAACTGCCCGACGGTGAAGATGATCAGCACCATTTTCGCCGCCCAGGTGGTCAGGCCGGTCTCGACGACCGGGATCGCTCCGCCGCCGAGCTTGTTGATCGCGGCGACGTGCGTGGCGGCGAACAACAGCGCGAGCAGCAGCGCCCAGCCGGCGATCGCCGAGTAGAAGACCGACTTCCAGACGCCCTTCGCGGCCGCCATCGCGGCGCCCCGCGTCTCCTCGGCCGTATGGGCCGACGCGTCGTAGCCGGTCTGCGTGTACATCGTCATGATGAAACCGAGCGGCAGGATGTAGAGCCAGAAGAAGGCGCCGGTGGTCGCGCCGCCGTGGAAGCCGGTGTTGTTGAGCCGCTGCCCGAAGACGAAGCTCAGGCTCTGGTGGTGGCTCGGTACGGCTGCGACCAGCACGATGATCACGATCACGCCGAGCACGTGCCACCCGACTGAGATGTTGTTGAAGATTGCCAGCAGACGGTCGGCGAAGATGTTCACGACCGTGTATCCGATCAGGATGATCAGGAACAGCAGCCAGGTCTCGTGCAGGATCGTCGAGGGGTTCGCGGTCGCGAAGTTGATGCCGATGATGTTCAGCCCGTAGAGGCTGAGCACCGCCTGGAGGAAGAACGCCGCCCCGTATCCGACGCCGGCGACGATCCCGACCAGGCCGACGATGTTGAACCAGCCGGTGATCCAGCTCCAGCCGGGGCTGCCGAGCTTGGCCGACCACCAGTACGGTCCGCCGGCGGTCGGGAACGCCGAGGTCAACTCGGCCATCGAGAAGGCGACCAGCAGCACGAACCCACAAAGGATCGGCCAACCGATCGAGATCGCCACGGGTCCGCCGGCGTTCCACGCGAAGCCGAAGTTGGTTACCGGCCCTGCGAGGACTGAGATGATCGTGAACGAGATGGCGAAGTTGGTAAAGCTGCTCCAGCCTCGCGACAGCTCTTGCTTGTATCCGAGATCAGCGAGCTCGCGCTCGTCTTTTCCCATCGCCTCGGTCGCCGTTGAGCTCGATAGTGGTTCGTCCGCCACGTCGCCCTCCCCGAAATGAGTAGTCCGATTAGACTGCGAAAGGTGTGCTGATCAGACCTATTGGTGGCGTGACCATACGCTTGGGTTCGGGGGATGTCAACGGGCACTGAGGCAGTCTCTGAGGTAGCCGTGATCGGGGCCGGAGTGGTCGGCTGTGCGACGACGCTGGCACTCGCGCGGCGCGGCGTATCGGTGGCGCTGCTCGAGGCTGAGCCGGACCTCGGGCTGGCCGCGAGCGGAACCAATTCCGGCATCCTGCACATGGGTTTCGACTCGCCGCCGGGCGAGCTCGAGACGGAGCTGATACTCGCCTCCGCGGCGCTACGAGAGCCGGTGCTGGCGGCGCTGTCGGTGCCGGTTCTCCGCTGCGGCGCGCAACTGCGAGCGGAGGGGGCGGCACAGCGTCAGGCCGTTGCGGCGATCGCTGATCGCGCCCGGCGCAACGGGGTCACGGTCGTCGAACGCGGCGACGGAACGCTCGAGATCCCCGGCGAGGCGGTCACCGATCCCGTCTTCTACACGCTTGCGTTGGCCGGCTCGGCGAAGCGTCACGGAGCTGTCGTGCGCGTCGGCTTCCGGGTGTCGGCGCTGAAGCGGACCGGGCGTGAGTTCGCGATCGGAGCCGCATCCGGCGAGACGTGGCGTAGCCGGGTGATCGTCAACTGTGCGGGTCTGCACGCCGACACGGTCGCCCACCTCGTGGGCGACGACTCATTCGAGATCTACCCTCGCAAGGGAGAGTTCCTCGTCTTTGACGCTCCTGGCGGCGCGCCGTTGGACGCGATCCTGATGCCTGTCCCAAGTGAACGCACACGGGGCGTGCTCGTGTTTCCGGCGGTCGACGGCAAGGTGATCGCCGGCCCGACGGCCGTCGATCTGGAGGACAAGCAGGATTGGTCGGTCCGGCCCGACGCGCGAGCTGAGATCCTGCCCAAGGCGCGTGCGCTCTTCCCCGAGCTCGAGGGCGCCGAGCCAATCGCGGCGTACGCCGGGCTGCGCCCCGCGGGACGCGGGGTCAATTACGTGGTCGCCGGGTCGCGGACGTGCCCTGGGCTCATCAACGTCGCCGCGATCCGATCCACCGGCCTGACCGCATCGCTCGCGATTGCGCGCCACGTGACCGAGATCGTCGCTGCGCGGGGGGTCGCGCTCGGCCCGGAGCGCGAACTCGAGCCCGGTCCGGCGCCATCACTCGACCGGCCCTGGTGGCGGCGGACGGCGGACTACCGGGCCAGCGGCGCGTTATGAGCCTGCTGCTCGGGATCGACGAGGGGACCTCGGCCGTCAAGGCGGTGCTCTACGACGAGGATCTGCACGAGCTCGCAGAGGCTCGTCGTGAGAAGGCGCTCGCCCATCCTCGGCCGGGCTGGGTCGAGCAGGACCCAGAGGAGATCCTGGCTGCGGTCGTCGACGCAGTCGCGTCGGTGCTGAGCGAGGCGCCCGATGAGATCGCGGCCTGCGGGCTCGATCACCAGGGCGAATCGGTCCTCGCTTGGGACGCGCAGACCGGCAGTCCGCTGACCTCGGTCGTGACCTGGCAGGACAAGCGCTCGCAGGAGATCCTCGACCGGCTCCAGGAGACAGGGCAGGGCGAGCAGGTCAGACAGCTCAGCGGGATGCCGCTCGATCCCTACTTCTCGGCCGGCAAGCTGGCCTGGCTGCTCGAGCACGACGAGGCTGTTCAGCGTGCATTGCAACAGGGCAGTCTGCGGATGGGAACGGTCGACTCATTTCTGTGCGACCGGCTCGGCGCCGGGTTCGCGACCGACCCATCGACAGCGTCGCGCACACAGCTCGGCGCGCCCGATTGGGATCCGCGGTTGCTCGAGATCTTCGGCGTCCCCGGCGCTGTCCTGCCCCGGGTGGCTGACACGGCCGGTGACCTCGGGGTACTTCGCCATCCGTCGTGGCCCTGCGAGCTGCCGTTGCGTGCGCGGTGCGTCGATCAACAGGCCGCACTGGCGGGCGCCGGGTGCGTGAAGCCGGGTCAGGTCAAGGCGACCTACGGCACGGGCGTATTCGTACTTGCCCATGCCGGCAGTGAGCGTCCCGAGCCGGGCGGTGGTCTGCTACCGACGGTTGCCTGGCAGATCGACGGCCGTTTGGAATGGGCGATCGACGGGGGTGTGTTCACCGCCGGGGCCCTGCTCGAGTGGCTGAGCGGTGAGCTCGGTCTCGCGGCCGATCCGGCCGCGCTGGCGAAGATGGCCGCCCAGGTGAAGGACAGTGGAGGGGTCCGTGTGCTGCCGGCGCTGTCTGGAGTCGGCGCGCCGTGGTGGAAGCCCGAGGCGCGCGGAGTGATCGCCGGCCTGACCGCCGGCACGACCCCCAGCCACATCGCGCGCGCCGCGCTCGAGGCGATCGCGTGGCGGGTCGCCGACGTGCTTAGCGTCGTTCGCGAGACGGTTGAGGTCGACGTGCTGCGCGTCGACGGCGGGCTGACGCGCGACCCGACGCTGCTGGCGCTACAGGCCGACACGACCGGGGTGCGGGTGCAGCGAGGGGCCGTCGACGCGACGGCCGCCGGCGCGGCGGCGCTCGCGGCGGTCGGCGGCGGTGTGTGGGGCTCGACGCTCGAGATCGCGGATCACGTCGCGACCGGGGAGACGTTTGCGCCGCGGCGCGATGACGCCTGGCGGGCGCTCGAGCACGCGAACTGGCGCACCTTCGTTCAAGGCGCCGCCGCGCTGTGAGCGCGCGATCTCGAGTCCGCGGCTCAGATCAGCCCGGCGAGCACATGCTCGGTGCCCTCGATGTGATGGCGCATCAGCCGCACTGCCTCGGTGCCGTCGCGGCGACGCACCAGTGCGACGAGCTCGCGGTGCTGATCATTGGAGTGGCGCAACAGCACCGGCGGGTGCGGGATTCTCGTGATCAGCTGGCTCATCTGCCCCTGCACCTCGGTCATCGCCCGTACGAGCCGTGGCGAGGCAGCAGCCTCGGCGATGCCGATATGGAACCTGATGTCCGCTCGGCGGTAGACATCGAAGTCATTCACTTCCATCATCGTGTCGGCGAGCGCGTCGAGTCGATCGAGCTGTTCTCCCGTGCAGCGCTCGGCAGCGAGCAGCGTCGCCCCAAGCTCGACCGCCACCCGGAAGTCGAGCACCGCCCAAGCGTCCTCTCCGAGCGGGGGCTCGTCGGTCTCGGCAAGCGGTGGCCGCTCGGTCACAAAGGTTCCGCCGCCGCGACCGCGAAGCGAAACAAGCAGGCCGCTCTGAACGAGCGTCGTAAGCGCCTGTCGCAGTGTCGTACGGGAGATCGCCAGCTGGTCAGCGAGCGTGCGCTCAGAAGGGAGTCGGCTGCCGGCCGGCAGGATTCCGGCGCGGATCGCGGTCCCGAGCCGCTCGACCGTCTCCTCGAAAGTGGTAGCCGTCCGAACGGGCTCGAACACAGCCTCAAAAACAGCGTCCTGCTGCATGATCGCAACGGTACCGCGATCCCCCGGTAGGTTTGACACATGGCCGACCTGGGGGCGATCGTCAAGCAGCTGGAGCCGGAGCTCGGCGTCGCCGCGGGTCCGCCGGTGCCGCTCGAGGGCGGAATCACCAACCGCAATTACAGGGTCCGCTTCGGCGACCTTGAGTGCGTGCTGCGACTGCCGGGCCGCGACACGAACCTGTTGGGTATCGACCGCGAGGCCGAGCGGCTCGCGTGTGCGGAGGCTGCGCGGCTCGGCGTCGGTCCGGCGCTCGTCGCCGCCGGCGAGGGCTACCTCGTGACCGAGTTCCTGGACGCAGAGCCGATCGACGGTGACCGACTGCGCGCCGAGCCCGAATCGGCCGCGCGCGC
Organism: uncultured Solirubrobacterales bacterium; assembly: GCA_963756655.1. Classification (GTDB taxonomy): domain Bacteria; phylum Actinomycetota; class Thermoleophilia; order Solirubrobacterales; family Solirubrobacteraceae; genus Palsa-465. The sequence goes on along the minus strand of CAVWOQ010000015.1, from coordinate 110,330 downwards.
ACTGCGCGCGTTTCACGCCTCTCCCGTTGAGCTCCCGACGCGTTTCTGGGTCCCCGAGCTGCTCGATGACTATCAGCGGATCGTCGTGCAACGGGGTGGCACGCTGCCGGTCGCATACCGCGACGCGCAGTCACTGGCAGACAAGATCGCCGCCGCGCTCCCGCTCGAGCACCCCGTTCCCTGTCACGACGATCTGCTGCCCGCGAACATCCTGGCGCTGCACTCCGCGCCCGGCCACGCGCTGCTGGTCGACTGGGAGTACGCCGGCATGGGCCATTTCATGTTCGACCTCGGCAACCTCGCGATCAATAATGAGCTTGAGAATCATTCTCAGGACCGGCTGCTGGAGGCGTACTTCGGCGAACCGCCGAGCGACGGGCGGCGGGCGGCGCTGGCTCTGATGCGGATCATGTCCGACGCGCGCGAGGCGGCGTGGGGCGTCGTCCAGGGCGTGATCTCCGAGCTCGAGTTCGATTTCGCCGACTACGCGGACCAGCATTTCGCTCGCCTCGCACGATCCGCCAGCGACCCTCGACTCCAGGAGTGGCTCGATGGCGCGACCGCGTGAGATCCCCTCACGGGCGCGGATCGTGATCATCGGCGGTGGAGTTGGGGGCGCGTCGATCGCCTACCACCTCGCGCAGCTCGGCGAGCGCGACGTCGTGCTGCTCGAGCGCAACGAACTGACGAGTGGGTCGACGTTTCACTCAGCGGGCCTTGTGGGTCAGCTGCGCGGGCAGCGTGTCGCTGACGCGGATGATGATGGACTCGGTTGAGCTCTACGGGCGGCTTGACTGCGGCTGGGTGCAGTGCGGCGGGATCCGGCTCGCGTGTACGGAGGAACGCGAGCAGGAGGTGATGCGCCAGGTCGCGTGGGCCAAGACGTTTGGCCTGCCGCTCGAGCTGATCTCCCCCGCGCAGGCCCAGGAGCTGTTCCCGCTGATGGCGACTGACGGCGTGCGATGCGCCTCCTACCTGCCGACCGACGGCTACCTGGACCCGTCGCAGCTGACCTACGCGCTGGTCGACGGCGCGCGTCAGGGCGGCCACGGCGTGTTCACGCAGACCCGCGTGGAAGCGATCGTCGTCAGCGACGGCCGCGTCCGCGGCGTCAAGACTCAATGGGGCGAGATCGAGGCCGAGGTCGTCGTCAACGCGGGCGGCATGTTCGCCGCCGAGCTCGGTCGGATGGCGGGCGTCAGGGTCCCCGTGATCCCGTTCGCGCACGAGTACCTCGTCACGCAACCGTTCCGCGAGCGCACCCCAGGTGAGCACCTGCCGACGCTGCGCGACCCCGATCTCTTGATCTATTTTCGCGAGGAGGGCGCGGGGCTGGTGATGGGCGGCTACGAGCGCCAGAGCGCACCGTGGTCGCTGGACGACCACCTGGTGGATCGGATCCCCGCCGACTTCAACGGGCGCCTGCTCGAGGAGGACTGGCCGCGCTTTGAGGAGATCGCCGCCAACTCGGTGCGCCGCGTGCCGGCGATGGAGGACGTCAAGGTCACGCGGCTGATCAACGGCCCGGAGGCATTCACGCCCGACAACGAGTTCTGTCTCGGCGAGACGGAGGTCGCCGGGCTGTTCGTGGCCGCCGGGTTCTGCGCCCATGGCCTCGCGGGCGCCGGCGGGATCGGCAGGGTGATGGCGGAATGGATCATCGCCGGCGAGCCGGCGCTCGACGTCTGGGAGATGGACATCCGCCGCTTCGGAGCCCAGTACCGCTCACCTCGCTACACGCTCGCGCGCGCGAAGGAGGTCTACGAGACCTACTACGACATCCGCTATCCGGGCCACGAGCGCCAGGCGGGACGCCCGCTGCGGACCTCGAGCGCCTACGCCTGGCACGAGCGGCACGGCGCGGCGTTCGGCGAGAAGTCCGGTTGGGAGCGCGTCAACTGGTATCAGAGCAACGCCGCGGCGGGCGACGCGTCGCTGCGACCGCGGGGCTGGGCCGGGATGCACTGGTCGCCGGCGATCGGTGCCGAGGTGCTCGCCACCCGCGAACGAGCCGGACTTTTCGACGAGTCCTCGTTTGCCAAGCTTGAGGTCAGCGGTCCGGGTGCAGCGGAGCTGCTGCAAAAGCTGTGCGACAACGACGTCGCCCGCGAGGTCGGGGCGATCACGTACACGCAGATGCTCAACCGCCGCGGTGGGATCGAGTGCGACTTCACCGTCACGCGTGTGGACGAGCAGCTGTTCCAAATCGTCACCGGAACTGCGTTTGGCAATCACGATGCGAGCTGGATCCGTCGTCACCTTCCGCCCGACGGCTCTGTGCGCCTGACCGACGTGACCTCGCAGTGGGCGTGCTTCGCACTCTGGGGTCCCAAGGCCGGCGAAATCCTCGCGCCGTTGACGCCCGACCCGCTCGACTTTCATTACATGTCGATGCGCGAGTTGGCGATCGGGGGCGTTCCGGTCCGGGCGCTCCGGGTCACGTTCGTCGGCGAGCTCGGATGGGAGCTCTACTGCCCGACCGAGTACGGCGCCGGTCTTTGGCTGACGCTGTGGGAGGCGGGCAGGGCTCACGAGTTGGTGGCCGGGGGCTACCGCGCGATCGACTCTATGCGGCTCGAGAAGGGCTACCGAGTGTGGAGCGCCGACATCACCCCCGATGACACGCCGCTCGAGGCGAGGCTGGGCTTTGCCGTCCGGGACGAGCGCACGTTCATCGGCGCGCAGGCGCTGGCGGAGCCCGAGCGACTGTTGCGGTGCCTGGTGCTCGAGGATCCTCGCTCGGTCGTGCTCGGGAATGAGCCGGTGCGGATCGATGGCCAGATTGTCGGGCGCGTGACGAGCGGCGGTTACGGCTACGCCGTACAGCGCTCGATCGCCTACGCCTACCTGCCCGCCGAGGTCGCAATCGGGGCCGACGTCGAGATCGACATCTTCGGCCGCTGGATCGCCGGCGAGGTCACGCGCGAGCCACTGCTGGACCCGGCCGGCGAACATGTCCGGGAGCCGATCGCGGACGCGTGCGGGCGCTGACCGCGAACGCATAAACACACCGCTCTCCGGATGACAATGCGCGCCATTGCGGGTAGGATCGCGTTCTCGTGACTTGGGGATTTCTGTGGATCATGATCGCGCTCAAGTTGCCCCTCGCGGCACTGATCTACATCGTCTGGTGGGCGATCAAGCAGGACCCGGACGAGTCGACGTCGTCCGATGACGACGGTGGCATCAAGCGCCAGCGTCCGCATCCGCCGAAGCCGTTTCCGCGCCATCCGCGGCGCGGCCCGCACGGCGATCCCGCGCCCCAGCCGCCGGCCCGGGTGCGCACCGTGCGCGCCAAGGCACGCACGTTCGGCCACTGAGCCGGTCCGCGATCGCTGGCAGACTGCAGTGCGATGAGTGACGCGCCCGCATCGGTCCTGTCCGACGGCACGATCTCGCGTCTGGTGGCGGAGGGGCGGATCAGGATCGATCCGTGGGACGAGAGCCTGGTCCAGCCGGCGAGCGTCGACCTCCGGCTCGGCGACTCGTTTCGCGTCTTTCACAACCACCGTGCGTCGGCGATCGACCTGCGCCACCCGCCGGAGAACCTGACCGAGGAGGTCGTGGTCCCCGAGGGCGAGTCGTTCGTGATTCACCCCGGTGAGTTCTGCCTCGGGCGGACGCTCGAGTGGGTCGAGCTGCCGGACGACATCGTCGCGCGGATCGAGGGCAAGTCGAGTCTCGGGCGCCTGGGGCTGATCGTGCACGCGACCGCGGGCTTCTGCGACCCGGGCTGGAAGGGGACGCTGACGCTCGAGCTCAACAACCTGACCCGGGTGCCGATCAAGCTCTACCCGGGGCTCGAGATCGCGCAGCTGTCGTTCATGATGCTCGACCGGCCGGCGCTGCGCCCGTATGGGAGCCCCGAGCTCGGCAGCCACTACCAGGGCCAGCGGGCCGCGACCGCCAGCCGCTACCGGGCGGAGCCCTCGACCCACTAGGTGAGTTAGGCTCTGCGCGTGCCGGCGCTCGTGTTCGCAGCCACATCGAAAGTCCCGTGGTTCATTGCCGGCGGGGTGCTCGCGCTCTACGCGGTCGTGCTCGCCTACGTCGGGCTCCACCGGCCCGACTTCCCCTACAACAGCCGCGGGGAACGCGCAGTCCTGGCGCTGAGCGCCGTGCTCGCTGCGCTCGCGCTCGCGATGGCGATCATCTCGGGCTGATCGCGCAGCCGGATCGGTCATGTCCGGCTGATCGCGCGACGCGGGTAATAAAGTCTTTAGCGGTCACCCGGTTCGCACGAACGCGCTGGCTGGCCCGCCAAACTGACCCTCAGACGACCGCCGGGCTCACGTGGCCCTGGCGAGCGACAGGAGACGCTATGACCACCGAGACCCAGCAGCCAGCGGACGGCGGTGTAGCGACGTCTGGCGACACGCTCACCGTAACCGACAACCGGACCGGCCGGCAGTACGAGATCCCGATCGAGGACGGGACGATCCGCGCGACGGCGCTGCGCAAGATCAAGACCGACGACGACGACTTCGGCCTGATGACCTACGACCCCGCCTACATGGCGACCGCGTCGTGTCGCTCGGCGATCACGTTCATCGACGGCGAGAAGGGGATCCTCGAATACCGCGGCTATCCGATCGAGCAGCTGGCCGAGAAATCGACCTATCTCGAGGTCGCATACCTGCTGATCCAAGGGCATCTGCCGACCACCAAGCAGCTCGAGGATTGGGATCAGGAGATCACGATCCACACGTTCGTGCACGAGAACGTCAAGGAGTTCATGCAGGGCTTCCGCTACGACGCGCACCCGATGGGGATGCTGCTCGCGTCGGTCGGCGCGCTGTCGACGTTCTATCCCGAGGCCGCTGCGATCAAGGACGTGGGCCCCCGCTACCTGCAGATCATCCGGCTGCTGGCCAAGATGCCGACGCTGGCCGCGTTCTCATACCGCCACAACCGCGGCATGCCGTACGTGTATCCCGACAACGACCTCAGCTATCCCGGCAACTTCCTGTCGATGATCTACAAGGTCGCCGAGCTCAAGTACCAGCCCGACCCGCGGCTCGAGCACGCGCTCGACGTGCTGTTCATCCTCCACGCCGACCACGAGCAGAACTGCTCGACCAGCGCCGTCCGGAGCGTCGGCTCGTCGCAGGTCGATCCGTACTCGGCCGTCGCGGCCGGCGTCGCGGCGCTCTACGGCCCGCTCCACGGGGGCGCCAACGAGGCGGTCCTGCGGATGCTGCGCCGGATCGAGACCAAGGAGAACATCCCCGACTTCATCCAGGGCGTCAAGGACGGCAACGAGCGGCTGATGGGCTTCGGCCACCGGGTCTACAAGAACTTCGACCCGCGGGCCAAGATCATCAAGAAGGCGACCGACGAGGTGTTCGAGGTGACGGGCAAGAACCCGCTGCTCGACATCGCCACCGAGCTCGAGAAGATCGCGCTCGAGGACGAGTACTTCGTCTCGCGCAAGCTGTACCCGAACGTCGACTTCTACTCGGGGCTGATCTACGAGGCGCTCGGGATGCCGGTCGAGATGTTCCCGGTGCTGTTCGCGATCGGGCGCACGAGCGGCTGGATCGCGCAGTGGCTGGAGATGATCGAGGACCCGGAGCAGAAGATCGCTCGCCCGCGCCAGATCTACACCGGCGAGCGCGGCCTCGATTACGTCCCGATCGGCGAGCGCTCGTAGAACCTGGGCGGATACGCCCAGGTCCAGCTATGTGAGCGCCGCCACACAGAAACTACGACAACCGTCGTACGTTGTGGTTGTGGACGTTTATCGGCTCACCGACGGGACCGAAATCGAGATCCGGCCGATCGCCGCCGCCGACGGCGAGCGCTTGCGGGCGGCTCACGGCCGGCTGTCGCCCGAGGCGCGCTACCGGCGCTTCCTCGCTGCCAAGCCTGAGCTGACCGCGTCCGACGCGCGCTATCTGGTCGAGATCGACGGCTCAAACCACTTCGCGCTCGTGGCGACGACCACGGTCGACGGCGAGCACGGCGCGATCGTCGCGGTTGCCCGCTTCGTGCGCGCGCCCGACGAGCCGACGGCCGCCGAGTTCGCGATCGTGGTCGGCGACCGCTACCAGCGCCAGGGTCTCGCCGCGGCGCTGATCGATCGCCTCGCGGCGGCCGCCACCGAGCGCGGGATCTCGCGCTTTCGCGCGACGATGCTGTCCGACAACGTCGCGATCTTCCGGCTGCTCGAGCAGCTCGCCGAGGGCGACCTCCAGCTCGTCACCAGGGGCGAGATCTCCGAGGTCGAGCTCGAGCTCCCGGCGCCGGTCGAGGTCCGCGCCACGGATGCGCGTGCGATCATCGCCGCGTGCCCTGGAAGCTGACCGTCCGCTCCGGCCCGAAGGTCACGCAGCGCTCGTTCGACGACCTTGACCAGGCGCTGACGGCGCTCGAGGAGCGGGCGCGCGAGCTGTCGGCCACGGCCACCAACAAGCCCGTGAGCATCAAGATCGCGCGCTATGAGCCGGCCGAGCAGGTGATCGCCCGGCTTGAGCTCTCCGGACCGCAGCGGTTGGTCTCGAATGTGCGGGCCGGGGTCGACGTCCGCGGTGACGGCTCGGTCGAGGCCTACCGGGGACGGGTCCGCCGCGAGGTGATCGCGCAGCGCGGCACCGAATCGGCCTACGCGGCCCTGCGCCGAGCGCTCGCATGAGCGTCATCCAGCAGGACGAGCGTCGCCCCGTAGCGGCGCAGCCACGCCTTCGGCTCCCGGTAATCCGGGCAATACGCGGCAAGCAGCGCCCAGAAGCGCGGTGAGTGATCCATCACCTCGAGGTGGCAGACCTCGTGCCAGACGACGTAATCGAGGACCGGCGCGGGCGCCAGCAGCAGGCGCCAGTTGAAGCTCATCGCGCCGCTGCGCGAGCAACTCGCCCAGCGTGTCCGCTGGCCGCGGATCGAGAGCTTCGAATACGAGCTCCCGGCGCGCGCGCAGGCCGCTTCGAGCCGCGGCGCGATCTCGTCGCGCGCGGCCCGCTTGTACCACCGCTCGAGCGCCGGGGCACAGTCGGCACCGCTGGGGGTCAGCAGCTCCGATCCACGCCGGTGCACGCGCGACCGTCCGCGCTGCGGCGTGACCAGCAGCAGCTCGCCGAGATACGGGACGTGGTCGCCCCGCGCGGCCACGACGCGGCGCGCGCGCTCGACCTCGCCGAGTCGCCGCACGATCCAGGGCGCGAGCTCCCGGATCGCCGCGGCCGCGTCGCGCTCGGGGGCGCGCCGGGGGAGCACCACCTCGACGCCGCGCGCGGCGTCGACCGTCACCCGGACGCGGCGAGCGCGCTCTGAGCGTCTGATCCGATAACTGATCTCGTCCACGGCGCGACAGAGTACGGTCACAGCCCGACATGCATTCGTTCCCCGAACTCGAGCAGCCCCTGCGCTCCGAGCAGGTTGAGTTGCGGTTCGAGGCCGAGCGCGACATCCCGGAGATCCTGATCGCCCACCAGGATGATCCGGCGCTGTTCCTGCGCCTCGGTCTCGAGCGGCCGCCGAGCGCGGCCGAGCTCGGCCGCCGCAACGAACGCGAGCCCCGCGAACGGGCCGACGGGACCGGCGTCCGGTTCACGATCCTCGAGCCGGGCTCGGACATCTGCCGCGGGCAGCTCGACATCCATCGGGTCGACTGGGACGACCTCCGCGCCGAAGCCGGGATCTGGGTGGCGCCGGCATTCAGGGGCCGGCGGCTGGCCCCGGCGGCGCTGCGCCTGACCGGCGGCTGGCTGTTCGACGCGTGCGGGCTCGCGCGGCTGGAACTGCTGACGGAGCCTGACAATCTCGCGATGATCGCGGCCGCTCAGACTGCTGGGTTCGTGCACGAGGGGATCCTGCGCGCCTACGTCAACGAGCGCGACCGCCGGCTGGACCTCGCGATTCTGTCGCTGCTGCCGGCCGATCTGCGATGAAGCGATGAAGGAGTGGCGCGTCCCATTGCCGGACGGGATCCGGACGCCGTTTGAGGTGTACGTGAACGGAGTCCCCCAGGAGCTCGGCACCGACTATCGAGTCTCGAGCGGAGAGCTCGTGTTCGCGCGTGAACTCGTCTCCCAGAAGCTCGGGGTGCGAGCGTGGATGCTCGGGTTCTGGGGGATCGGGACCTACAAGCGAAACGACGAGGTCGACGTGCGCTACGAGCTCAACGGCCGGCCGATGGTCGCCCACGCGCTCGAGATCAAGCCACCCCCTGGTTGACGACCTCGCGCCGCACCCAGGGGCGCAGGAGCCTCAGTGCCGACAGGATCGCCCTCGTCGCCGGCGACCGGTTGAGCGTGTAGAAGTGGATCCCGGGCGCACCCCTGGCGAGCAGCTCGGCGCACTGCAGCGTCGCGTGAGCGACGCCCAGCTGCAGCACGGCCTCGGGATCGTGCGAGCGCCACTCGAGCGCCTCGCGCAGCGCCGTGGGGATCGTCGCGCCGCAGATCCCGGTGATCGTCTTGATCTGGCGCAGGTCGGTGATCGGCATGATCCCGGGCACGATCGGCACCTCGATCCCGACCGCCCGCGCTTCATCGACGAACCGGAAGTAGAGCTCGTTCTCGAAGAACAGGTTCGTGATCAGGAACGATGCGCCGCGCTCGACCTTGTGCTTGAGGTGCTCGAGGTCGCTGAGCAGGTCCGGCGCGTCGACGTGCGTCTCTGGAAAGCAGGCGGCGCCGACGCAGAACGCGTGCTCGGCGGCGATCAGGTCGATCAGCTCCGACGCGTGCGACAGGCCCTGCGGGTGTGCGACCCAGGTCGCCTCGCCGCGTGGGGGGTCGCCGCGGAGCGCGAGCACGTTGTCGATCCCGGCGTCGGCGATGTCGCGGAGAATCGCGTCGAGCTCATCGCGAGAGGCTCCGACGCACGTCAGGTGCGCGACCGCCTCGATCCCGAGCTCCTGCTTGATCCACTTCGTCAGCTTGACCGTGCGATCGCGCGTCGAGCCCCCGGAGCCGTACGTGACCGAGACGAAGTCGGGGTCCAGCTGCCGCAGCGACTCGAGCGCGATGCCGAGCACGCGCTCGCCCTCGTCGGTCTTGGGCGGGAAGAACTCGAACGAGAAGACAGGGTCATCGTCGCGAGCGAGGATCTCGTCGATCCGCATTCCGGGACCTTATCACGACCTTGACACGAGTATGTCAAGGTTGCACCCAGAGCGCGACATCACCGTCGGGCTCCTTCCTCGCCCGCCCGTGGCGTTCGAGGTGGTCGAGGTAACTGAGCGTCTGGGTCAGCAGCCAGCGTCCGTTGTGCGGACCCAGCGGCTCGCCGTAGATCTCGGGCGCGATCTCAAACGCCGTCCGCGGCTGCGTGTCCAACGCGGCCAGCGTCCTCTCGATCCGCTCGGCGACCAGCTTGCGGTTGCCCTCGATGTGGCCGTGTACGTCGACGAACGGCTTGCCGTGGCCCGACAGTGCGAGCCGCGCACCGAGCACATCGACGCGGTCCAGCGAATCGAGGAACTCCTGTACGGGATCCGGCGTGTAGCCGTAGTCGAAGTAGAGCGAGATTCGTCCCAGGACGTGGTCGCCCGAGATCAGCAGCCGCCTTTCGGCCTGGAACAGGCATACGTGTGACGGCGCGTGCCCCGGCGTCTCGTGCACGCTCCAGGTTCCGAGGTCGGTCTCGATCTCGACCCCGGGCACCAGCTCCCGGTCTGGATCGATCACGCGCGCGACCCCGGATGGAATGTCCTTGATGCGCTCCGCCAGGGCACTGATCGCCGCCTCCGAGACGCCGCTCTGGCGCGCGATCTCGAGCCTCCGCGCGGTGGCCTTCTCGGACGAGTCCGCGCCTCCATCCTCGAGTCGCGGATGCATCAGGAACTCGCAGCCGGCGCGGTCACGGATCGGCGCCGCCTGGCCCCAGTGGTCCGAGTGCGCGTGGGTGCAGGCCAGCAGCTGCACGTGATCGAGCCGGAGGTTGACCTGGTCGAGCGCCCGCTCGAGCTGCGCCATCGAGCCGGGCTCGTGCATCCCGGTGTCGATCAGCACGATCCCGGAGCCCGCGGCGATCGCCCACGCGTTGCAGTGTGGGACGCCGGGCCACGGCAGCGGCAGCCGCAGCCGCCAGAGTCCCGGTAGGACCCGCTCGCCGCGTCCGAGCTCTCGTGCGCGCGTCACGGCCGGCACGATATTGAGCCGGCCATGGGCGCGGCACTAGACTCGGCGCCTCGATGGCCGCCACCGCCGAGATCGCAAAGCGTTACTTCGCGGCTCTGTCTGCGCATGACCTCGACGCCGCGATGAACTGCTGGCGCCCCGGCGGTGTCGAGCGGCTCGTCGGCCAGCAGGAGCTGACCGCTCCGGATGGGATCCGGGCGTACTTCGGGGATCTGATGAGCGCGTTCCCGGACTTCGAGTTCGAGGTCGTCGACGTGACCACGAACCGCAACCGTGCCGCCGTCCGCTGGATCGCCCGGGGCACGTTCGCCGGCCCGGGCACGTTCCAGGGCTTCGTGCCAAACGGCGGACGGATCGAGGTCGAGGGCTGCGACGTGCTGACGATCAGCGACGGCCTGATCGAGCACAACGACGGCTACATGGACAGCGGCGACGTAGCCCGCCAGCTCGGCTTCCTGCCGCCGGCCGGCTCGCCGACCGAGGCGCGGCTGACACGGATCGCCAACGCCCGCACACAGCTGACGTCGAAGGTCCACGCCGCCGAGCCGGAGCGGATCGCCGACGGCGTCTGGGTGCTGCGCGGCGGCTTCCCGTCGAAGATCATGAACATCTACCTGATCGAGGACGGCCCCCAGGTCACCGTCTTCGACGCCGGAGTCGAGGCGATGGGTCCCGCGCTGAGAGCGGCCTGCGCCCGCTTCGGCGGCGCCAGGCGCCTGGTCCTCGGCCACGCCGATGCAGACCATCGCGGCGCCGCACCGGCGCTCGGCGCACCGGTCTACTGTCACCCGGCAGAGCGCGACGCGGCCGAGTCGGACAGCCCGGTTCGCGATTACTGGGATCTGACCAGGCTCGCGCCGTATGCGCGGGCGGCCTACCGCAAGCTGTTTCCGGCGTGGGACGGTGGTGCGGTGGATGTCGCCGGAACGGTCGCCGAGGGCGACGAGGTCGCCGGCTTCCGCGTCGTCGATCTGCCCGGGCACGCGCCGGGGCTGATCGGCCTGTTTCGTGACTCGGATCGGCTCGCGCTGGTGTCCGACTGCGTCTACACGCTCGATCCGCAAACCGGACGCAAGTGTGCGGCGCGGATCCCGCACCCCGCGTTCGACCTCGACGTCGAGCAGACGCGTGCTTCGATCCGCAAGCTCGCCGACCTGAACCCGGCGTCCGCGTGGGCCGGGCACGTCGATCCGGTCACCGGAGATGTCGCGACGCAGCTGCGGCAAGCCGCGGCCAAGTGAGCCGCCGCAACCGCCAGCGGACCAAGCTCGCCGCACCGGCGACCGCGTACACAGACCACGACGGCAACGTGCTCGAGCTGCGCGGCGCGCTGACTCCGGCCATCCGGCGCCAGTACGCGGACGTGCTGGCCGGTGGCCTGAACCGTGACGACGCCCGCGAGCGCGCGGTCGAGCTGCTGTTCGAGCGCCTCGCGGTCTCGTGGACGATCACGGGGCTCGAGATCAAGCGCCAGCGGGAGCTGCTGGGCCGCTACCGGCTGGCATCCGCCGCCGAGCGCGAGTTCGTGCTCGACTCGCTGCGTACCCACGCGGCCGACAACTTCCCGGAGCTCGAGGTTCCGTGACCCCCGATCCGGAGTCGTTCGCAGCGCTGCTGTGCGATTGGTGCCTGGAGGTGGCGCCCGGCGACCGCGTGCTGGTCGACTCGACGACGATCGCCGAGGAGCTTGCCGTCGCACTGCACCGGGCGATCCTCGAACGCGAGGCTTGGCCGTTCGTCCGATTGACCCCCCCGTCGCTGGCGGCCGACTTCTACCGCTTCGGCGCCGAGCGTCACTTCAGTGAGCCGCAGCCCACCGAGCGCGCGCTGCTCGAGGGCCTCGATTCGCTGCTCAGGATCGACGCGCCCGCCAACGTCAATGAGCTGTCGCTCGTCGATCCGACCCGAATCGCGCGTGCCGCTGCGGCCCGCAGGCCGCTTCAGGAGCTGAGGCTCTCGCGTCGCTGGTGCGGCACGGTGCTGCCGACGCCGGCGCTCGCCCAGCAGGCCGGGATCGACGTCCGCGGGTTCGCGGCGTTCGTGAACCGGGCGCTGTTCCTCGACCGTCCCGACCCGATCGCCGCCTGGCGCGAGCTCAGCGCTCGCCAGGCGAAGCTGACCGAGCGGCTCTCGCAGACCAGCCGGATCCGGATCGAGGCCGACGGCACGGACCTGACGCTCGACGTGCACGGCCGGACCTGGATCAACTCCGACGGCCGGCGCAACATGCCGAGCGGCGAGGTGTTCACGGGTCCGCACGAGCGGTCTGCCAACGGCACGATCCGGTTCACGGTCCCGACCGGCCCGCGCGGGGTGACCGTTCGCGGCGTCGAGCTCGAGTTTCGTGACGGCGAGGTCGTGAGGGCCCGGGCGCAAGAGGGCCAGGCCTACCTCGACGCCGCGCTGCGCACCGACGAGGGTGCGCGCTTCCTGGGCGAGATAGGGATCGGCACCAACGCCGGTATCGACCGGCCGTCAGGTCACATGCTGCTCGACGAGAAGATGGCCGGTACCGTGCACCTCGCGCTCGGGCGCTCGTATCCCGAGACCGGCGGTCAGAATTCGTCCGCCCTGCACTGGGACCTGCTTTGCGACCTGCGGGACGGCGGTGTGCTCAGCGCCGACGGGCAGCCGATCGCCATTCAGTAGCTTCCAGGGCCATGCGCCGGACGAAGATCGTCGCCACCATCGGTCCTGCGTCGCGCGAGCCGGACACGCTCGTGCGGATGGTCGAGGCCGGCATGGACGTCGCCCGGCTGAATTTCTCGCACGGCAACCGCGAGCTTCACGCCGAGAACGCCGAGCGGGTGCGCGCCGCGGCGGCCACCGTCGGCCGCCAGGTTGCGATCCTCCAGGACCTCCCGGGACCGAAGCTGCGGATCGGCGCCGTCGAGGACGGGATCGTCGAGCTCAAGCCCGGCGAGCAGCTGGTGCTGATGTGCGGCTCCGTCGCGACCGGAACCGAGCGCCGGATGTCGGTCAGCTGGGCAGGGCTGCACGAGGCGGTCGACCCCGAGGACGTCGTCTACCTCGCCGACGGGGCGATCCGGTTGCGGGTCCAGCGGGTGCGCCCGGGCGAGATCGAAACGTTGGTCGAAGTCGGCGGCACGGTTGCCTCGCGCCAGGGCCTGAACATCCCCGGCTCGACGCGCGGGCTCGCGGCGGTGCCAGAGGAGGACCTCGACATGCTCCGGTTCGGCGAATCGATCGGCGTTGACGTGGTCGCGCTCTCGTTTGTACGCACCGCCGACGACATCGAGACCGTGCGGGGGCACACGCGGCTACCGCTGATCGCGAAGATCGAGAAGCCCCAGGCGGTCGAGGAGGCCGAAGACATCATCCGCGCCGCCGACACCGTGATGGTCGCCCGCGGGGATCTCGGGATCGAGCTGCCGATCGAGGACGTCCCGATCGTCCAGAAGCGGCTGCTGCGGATCGCCGGTCGGCTCGCGCGGCCATCGATCACCGCCACGCAGATGCTCGATTCGATGGTGTCCTCGTCGCGGCCGACGCGCGCTGAGGTGGCCGATGTCGCGAACGCGATCCTCGACGGCACCGACGCGGTGATGCTCTCGCAGGAGACCGCGGTCGGCTCATACCCGGCCGAGGCGGTCGCGATGATGGCCGCGATCGCCGAGCGGACCGAGCGCGAGCTTCCGTACCACGAGTGGAACGAGCACCGCGTCCGCCGCGACGCGCGCGACCCGGCGTACACGGTCGCCTACGGCGCCTGCGCTGCGGCCCGCGACCTCGGGCTGGCGGCGCTGGTGGTGCCGACCCTGTCGGGCCGCTCGGCCCGGCTGATCTCCGCGCACCGTCCGTCGGTCCCGATCTACGCGCTGTCGCCCGGCAAGGAGACGGTCCGCCGATGCAGCCTCATGTGGGGCGTGCAGGCGGACTCGATCCGCCGCCACGAGGTCACCGAGGAGCTGATCGCGCACAGCGCGGAGCGCGCGGTCGAGCTCGGTTGGGTCAAGCGTGGCGACCGCGTCGGGATCACCGCCGGCCTGCCGAGCGGCAAGCCGGGCACCACCAGCCTGTTCCAGGTTCAAGAGGTGTGAGCGGATCTGGCGCGCGACGCCGCGCCGGTGTAGGGTCGTGGTGAGGGCTGGGCACAACCAACGAGGGGAGTTTTGATGGCCGGTGATGAGCTGATCGAGGTTGCGAAGCGCGGGTACGCGGCGTTCTCGGCGGGCGATGCCGAAGGCGCGATGGCGGACCTCGCGGACGACATCGTCTGGATCACGGCGGGCAACAGTGCGATCAGCGGGACAGCGCGTGGGAAGCAGGAGGTTGGAGCGCTGTGGGCCAAGTTCGCCGAGAAGGGGTTCAAGGTCGAGCCCGAGTTCTGGTTCTCCGACGGAGAGCGGGTGGTTTGTCTGAACCGCGCGACGCTCGGCGGCGAGCAAGCGGACACGGCCGACGTCCTCACCTTTCGTGACGGCAAAGTCGTCAAGTTCCAGAGCGCCGGCGACACGGCGCTGCTCGAGCGCGTGTACGGCACCAAGTAGCGATCACGCAGCAGCGCGGCCGTAGAACTCGGCCTCCTGGCGGCCGAGTTCAGTCGCGGGTGGGTCGTCGTAGAACCACTCGCGTGCGATCCGGTGGAAGTTGCCGCGCGCGTGCAGCTGCGAGAGCACGGCCAGCGTCAGGACCTCCATCCGCCGTCCGAAGATGTGGTCGGGCGGCGCCGACTCGTGGCGCAGGTAGCCGAAGTACTCTGACCGTGGATCGCTCATGTCGATCAGCACCTGGGTCGCGTACTCGGGGGTCAGCTCGATCTCGCGGTCGGAGGTGTACCACGAGGTCGCGGCGCGAAAATGAGCCAGCACTCGGTCGGGGTTGAACTTCTCCGGCTCCGGGAAGAAGCCCGTCTCCGTCCCGAGCCGCATGATCGTGTCGGTGTCGCCCTCGATCACCGCGCGCGCGACGTTGATCTCGAGCTCGACCGCGCCCGGCGGCATGCGCTTGAACAGCCCGAAGTCGAAGAACGCCATCCGACCGTCTTCGAGCAGCATCGAGTTGCCCGGGTGGGGGTCGCCCGAGAACTGCCCGTGGCGGTACAGGCAACCGAAATAGAAGCGGAACAGCATCTCGCCGATCCGGTTTCGGTCCTCGTGCGGAAACGTCTTGATCTCCTCAAAGCCGGTCCCGTGAACGTACTCGGAGACCATCATCCGCTCCTGTGACAGCGAGGTGATCACGTCCGGGATGACGATGAACGGATGGCCGCGGAAGATCCGCGCCAGCGTCCGTTGGTTCTGGGCCTCGAGCTCGTAGTCGAGCTCCTCCTGGATCCGCGAACGGATCTCCTCGCCGATCGCCTTCGGGTCCATCCCGGGCGCGATCCGCTTCGCGAGCCGCAGGATCAGGCCCAGGTTCTGCATGTCGGCGCGCACGGCCGCCGCGACGCCGGGGTACTGGACCTTGACCGCGACCTCGCGCCCGTCCAGCAGCCGCGCGCGGTACACCTGGCCGATCGAGGCCGCGGCGATCGGCTCCTGGTCGAATTGTTCGAAGACGTCCGACAGGCGCTCGCCGAGCTCCTCCTCGATCACCTTGCGCATGTCCTTGAAGGTGACCGTTGGCGCCGCGTCGCGCAGCGCCGCGAGCTTGTGCTGGAACTCCTCGCGGTACTCCTCGGGAACCATCCCGACGTCGAGGAACGACAGCACCTGCCCGACCTTCATCGCGGCGCCCTTCATCGTTCCGAGTGCGGCGACGATCTGCTCAGCCGCCTCGATGTGTCGGCGCTCGAGCGCCGCCTCGCGCCCCTCGGGGCTGCGCGCGACGTTGGCCGCCGTCGTCGCTGCCTGGCGGATCGCCTGACCCGCAGCCAGGCTGCCGATCCTGGCGGTCCGGCTGACGCGGGAGGTCGGAATGCTGTCCTTGCGCTCCCGGGGCTCCTTGGGCTCGTTCGCCACCGATCCCCTACTGCTAGCCGGCCGTCTGCACCTGAGAGCCCGGCACGATGTCGTCCGCGCCGTCGGGCCACCGGATCCACGCCTTGTGCCCGCCGTCGTAATCGTCGCCCAGCAGGATCAGCGTCGCCTTGTCGCCCATCGCGCGGCATGGCTCCGAGCCCTCGGGGTCGACGCCGCGCCAGATCCGAACGAAGCGGTTGTGCTCAAGCTCGTCGGCGACCGTCGTCGGGTCGGTGTGACCGGGGTGGATCCGCGTGTGGCCCGGCAGTTTCAGCAGCTTGTCCATGATCGAGCTCTTCAGGTCGGAATAGGTGGTGTGCCCCGGAGCCCGGACGCCGCCGACTGAGCCCTTGAACAGCGTGTCGCCGGTGAACACGTCCGACCCGTCGACCAGCAGCGACAGCATTCCGGCGGTGTGACCCGGAGTGTGCAGCGGCTCGATCCGCAGCGCGCCCGACTCGATCACCTCGTTCGGCTCCATCATCCCGCTCGCGCCGGCCACGAAGTCGCGCTCGAGCGGGTGGATCAGGACCGGCGTTCCGGGATACGCCTCGAGCACCGCGTCGAGCTCGGCCACGTGATCGTGGTGGTGGTGGGTCAGCAGCACGTGGGTCAGCTGCAGCTGGCCGCGGCGGAGGTATTCCAGCAACGGGGCGATCGGGCCACCGGCATCGACCATCACCGCGTGGCCACCGGGCTCGTCCGCCACCACGTAGGTGTTGGATAGCCACTGATCACTCATCGAGCGTTCGACGATCATGCTCAAGAGCGTATCGGGGTAGCCTTGGTGGCAACCATGAGCCTGATCCACACCTGTTACCGGATCCTCGACATCGACAGGTCGGTCAAGTTCTACGAAGCGCTCGGCTTTGAGGAGCTGCGGCGGGCGCCGATCCGCGACGAGGCCGTGAACGTGTTCATGGGGCTCCCCGACGACGGGTCTGAGCCCCGCCTCGAGCTGACGCACAACTTCGGCGTCGCCGAGCCCTACGAGATCGGCACCGGCTACGGCCACATCGCTATCTCCACTCACGACCTCGACGGCACGCTCGAGCGGCTCGCGCAGCAGGGAATCGAGCCCGAGCGTCCGCCGTACACGATTCGCGAGGGCGGCAACCGCCTGTGCTTCGTGCGCGACCCCGACGGCTACCGGATCGAGATCCTCGAACGGGCGTGAGCTGATGGTCGACACGGCGACAATGGGCAAGCTGCTGGAGCGTTTCGCGCAGGGCGTCGCCGCCCACGACCGTGAGAACCCCGGCCACAACAGCTGGGGGATCGGCATGAGCCACTTCGACATCGAGCGTCTCGGGCTCGAGGAGGGCGAGGAGCTGCTGCCGGGGATCGTGCTCCAGGCCGACACTGGCGTGACCGGCAACTTCCGCGTGCTGTGCGACGGCGAGCACGACTCCGAGGGCGAGTTCGAGGAGCAGGAAGTGGTGGACGCTGTCGCTTCGCAGGAGCTCGGCGAGCCGGTCTACGTCGACGCGCCAGAGCCCATTCGCCCGCCGCTCTGAGGCGGCCGCAGTCCCGCCCGCCCGGCGACCTGACCTGCCAGCCATTCGACCGTCGGACAGCGCAATCCGTGGCGCGCCCCGGCGCGCAGCACTGCGCCGGCGATCGCGTCGAGCTCGGGCTCGCGACCCGCCGCGATGTCGCGTTGCATCGACGAACCCAGCTCCGCGTGCGCCCGATCGAGCTCCGCCAGCGTGCCATCCGGGTCGAGCTCTGCGCCGTCGGCGTTGGCAACCGCGCTCGTCTCGTTGACGGCGCCTTCGAGCGCCGAGCGCCAGCGCGGGTCAGAGCGGACGAAGCCGATCGGGCGGTCGCTGGCGCTGGTCGTCAGCGCGAGCGCGTTGAGGCGCGCGAGCTTTGACCACAGGACCTGGCGCTCGCTGTCGCCAGTCCGCACCTCGATCCCGGCCCCGGCGATCAGCGTTGCGAGCGCCGTTACGTCCGCCGCGTCGGTCGCCAGGTCGACCCGGATCGAGGGACTGGTCTGGACGATCTCGCCGGGCGCCGGCCGGTCGGACTCGACCCTGATCACGCCGGCGACGACCGGGTCGAACGCGGACCGCAGCCGATCCATGTGCTCGATCCCGTTGAGCAGTGGCACGGCCAACCTCGGAGCGGTTTGGATCCGGGTCAGCGCCGCCTCCAGCCCCGTCGCCTTGGTCGCGACCAGCAGGTAGTCGACCGGCTCGGAGAGCGTCGCGACCGCGCGGGGGCGGGCGCTGAAGTCACCCAGCACCCGGCTGCGCACGTCGATCCCGTCGGCCGAGATCAGCTCCGCCGTCGGCTCGCGGGCGACGACGACCACGTCGGTGCCGGCGCGCGCCAGCGCAGCGGCCACGAGGCCGCCAACCCCGCCCGGCCCGAGCACGGCAAGCGTCGACACAGCGTGCAGGCTAAGGGGCGCGCTCGGGTGCGCGCCCTGCGCTCACAGCCCAGCGGCGAGCTGCGATGCGCCCGGAATCGACTCTGTGATCGACTGACCCTTGGACGCGGCCGTGCTCTTGATCTGGTCCAGGTCCGAGCTGAGGCTGCTTATGTCCGCGGGGTTGGCGCCGCCGCTCGTGATCGAGTCCTTCAGCCCGGAGATCTTGGTCGCCGCCGCTGTAAGCGGTGCCACGAGGGGACTCAAGAGCTTGCTGCTCTTGGCGTCGTTCGCCGCCAGCTTGAGCTCGTGATAGACGTACAGCGCCGCGAGGCCCGCCTTGATCAGCGTCAGCTTGTGCTCGAACGGGTGCTTGAGGTCGCCCGCCTTGATCGGGCCGTAGATGAAGTGATGAAAGGCCCCGAACGCCAGCCCGGCATGGAGGACGAACTTCGCCGTCGCGAGATGCGTCGTGCCACCGGTGGTCGAAGCGGCGCTCGACGTGGCCGCGGGACTCGAGCTCGAGCTGGAGCTGCCGCAGCCGGCGAGGCCAAACGCGGCCAGGCACCCCGTGACCGCGATCAAAACGGTTAGCTGGCGCATGCGTCTACCTCCCGGTGGTTGAAAGCGCGCCCGTCGCGTCCAGGGTAAACCCGCGGTCCGCCGGCCGCTACTGGTCGCGGCCGGCGATCCGTGCCTGCTTGACCTCCAGCCAGGCGGCGCGTGCCTGCCTGAGCGCCGACAGGACCTGCTTGCGAGCCACCTCTGCGGCCCGCGCGGCTTCGATCGCCTGCTGCTTGGCTCGCCCTCCACGGGCCAGCACGTTGAAGGACCATAGACCCGCCTCCAGCACCCGCGCCGCGCGTTCGACGTCGTTCGTGACGGCGTCGCGCAGGGCGTCGCCCCGCAGCCCCTCGGTGATGTGCCGGTTGCGCGATTCGAATCCAACCTGCGCGAGCCCGGCCAAGGCTCGGCCGGCGATCGCCGGCTCTGGGCTGGCGGGGTCAACCTGGGCGAGCGCCGCGAGCTCATCGCGTGCCACGACGGCGAGCTTGTCGTGCACCTCGAGCCACGCGGCTCGCAGCGCCGGGGTGGAGTCGATCATCTCGCCGAACGACGGCGTGAACGCGACCAGCTCGTCGGGCGCCTGGTCGAAGCGCTCCATGTCCTCCTTCAGCGCCCGGACCACCGCCTGCGTGAGCGACTCGTCCGGGCGCCGCTCACGCAACGCCGAGGCGACTCGCTCGATCGTCTCGTCGGCGGTGTCGAGGACCAGCGACTCCTTGGTCGGGAAGTAGTTGTAGACGGTCTTCTCGGAGACGCCGACGCGGTCGGCGACCTCGGCGACCCGGACGTTGTCGAACCCGTGGATCGCGAACATCACCGTCGCTGCGTCCGAGATCAGCTGGCGTGTCAGGCGCCGCTTGCGCTCGCGCAGGCCCTCGTGAGGGTCGCTGCCGCGGTGCCAGGCCTCATGGGCCCGTCGCGCTTGGCGCATCAGCTCCGCGACGCTTTCGCCGACCTCGTCGGAGAGCAGCCTGTGCAGCACGTCGTCCGGGGTTGCGTCGTCCGCCGCGTCCGTTTCGACGTGCGTCTCGCCATCCATCAGATGAGTTTCCGCTCGGGCACCGGTCTACAGACAGGAAGCGTAGCAACCAAATTTTCACTTGCAGCATTCTTACAGTATCTGTATATTTACGGACTATGGCATCCACTCCCGCAATTCAAACCAAGGGCCTCACGAAGCGCTTCGGCGATTTCGTCGCGGTCGACGATCTCGACCTCGAGGTCGAAGTCGGCACCGTCGTCTCGCTGCTGGGCCCCAACGGCGCCGGCAAGACGACGACCGTGCGAATGCTCGCGACGTTGCTGCGCCCCGACGGCGGCCGCGCCTGGGTCGGCGGCCACGATGTCGTCAGCGACGCCGCCCGGGTACGCGAGAGGTTCTCGCTGACCGGACAGTTCGCGGCGCTCGACAAGAACCTCACCGCGCGCGAGAACCTAGTGCTGATGGCCCGGCTTCGCGGCCGCGGCCTGCGCGCGGCGCGCGCGGTCTCCGACGAGCTGATCGCCCGTTTCGACGTGACCGACTTCCGTGACCGCCTCGTCAAGGACCTGTCCGGCGGCGAGCGGCGCCGGGTGGATCTCGCGGCGGGCCTGATCGATCGCCCGCACGTGCTGGTGCTCGACGAGCCAACGACCGGGCTGGACCCTCGGAGCCGGCAGGTCGTCTGGTCCACGATCCGCGAGCTCGTGCTCGAGGGCGTGACGCTGCTGCTGACGACCCAGTACCTCGAGGAGGCCGACGCGCTCGCCGACCGTGTCGTCCTGATCGATCGTGGGCGCGAGGTGGCGGCCGGCACGCCGGCGCAGCTCAAGGCCCAGGTCGGCGAGCAGCGGGTCGACGTGATCGCCGCCGACGGCGCTGCCTTCGAGCAGCTGCTGTCGCTGCTGGATGAGCGCTTCGACGTCAAGCCGCTGACTGAGCAGCGCACGATCTCGGTCGCCGCTCCCGACGAGCTCACCGCCCTCGGACGCGTCGCGGCGGTCGTCGAGGAGTCGGGGATCAGCGTCGACGAGATCGCTCTGCGACGGCCGACGCTCGACGACGCTTTCCTCGCCCTCACCGGGCACACGACCGAGTCCTACGACCACCAGGAGGCCGCCGCATGACCGCAGTCGCAGTCACCACCCGCGCCCACCGCGGACCGCTGCAGTTCGTGCGCGACACGGCGCTGCTGACCGTGGCGAAGCCTGCGCGCGATCCCGCGCGTGCCCGAGCGGCTGCTCGATGTGACGATCCAGCCGATCGTGTTCATCCTGTTGTTCCTGTACGTGTTCGGCTCGGCGATCCACGTGCCGGGGATCAGCTACAAGGACTACATGTTCCCGGGGATCATCGGCCAGTCGCTGGCGTTCGGCGTGATCGGTGCCGGCGTCGCGACGTCCAACGACATGACCGAGGGCGTCGTCGATCGCTTTCGCTCGATGCCGATCAGCCGCCTGTCGATCATCAGCGGTCAGGTCATGGGCCAGTTCTGCGAGCAGGTGCTCGGGATGGTGATCGTCGTCTCGTTCGGGCTGATCCTCGGCTGGAACCCGCAGCTGACGCCGCTGCACGCGGTCGAGCTCCTGGCGCTGATGGTGCTGGCGGTGTTCGCCTTCACGTGGTGCGGGGTGCTGCTCGGGATGCTCGTTCGTTCGCCGGATGCGATGCAGGGGATGGGGTTCATCATCATCTTCCCGCTCGCGTTCCTGGCCGGGACGTTCGTGCCGATCGCCGGGATGGACGCGGTTCCGAGGGCGATCGCTCACTGGGATCCGATCTCGGCGCTCGTCGCGAGCGTCCGCGGCCTGACCGAGGGCGTCCACACGAGCGGCTCCTGGCAGCTCGTCCACCCGGAGCTCGCGATGGCGATCTGGTCCCTGATCCTGCTGGCGATCTGCGTGCCGCTGGCGCTGCGGCGTTTCAACCGCACGCTCGCGGCGTAGCTATATGCTCGCCCGATCCGCGCGCCCGATCTGACCTCTACGCGCGCCCGGCAGGGCACGTATTCGATCGTCGCGCGCGACCCGACCACGGGCGAGCTGGGCGTCGCGGTGCAGTCGCACTGGTTCAGCGTCGGGCCGATCGTCCCCTGGGCTCGGACAGGCGTGGGCGCGGTCGCCACGCAGGCGAATGCCGAGATCTCCTACGGCCCGCGCGGGCTGGAGCTGATGGCCGGCGGGGCCAGCGCCGCCGAGGCGCTCGAGACGCTGCTGGCAGAGGATCCGAGGCGCGCGTCGCGGCAGGTCGCGATGGTCGACGCCCACGGCGACGTCGCAGCGCATACCGGTCAGGCGTGCATGGCATATGCCGGCGACATCCAGGGCGACGCCGTCTCCTGTCAGGCGAACATCATGGCCTCCGAGCGGGTCTGGCCGGCGATGCTGGCCGCGTTCGCCGCCAGCGGTGGCTCGCTGACCAAGCGGCTGCTGGCGGCACTCGACGCGGCCGAGGCCGAGGGTGGTGACATCCGCGGACGCCAGTCCGCGGCGATCCTGGTCGTGCCGCCCGACGGCGACAGCTGGGACACGGTGATCGCGCTGCGGGTCGAGGACCACCCGGACCCGCTGCCCGAGCTCGGACGCCTGCGGCGCCTGCACGAGGCCTACACGCTTGCCGGGAGGGCGGACCAGCTCGTCGGCGAGGGCAGGCACGACGAGGCTGCGGCCCTGTACCTGAAGGCGTCCGAGCTCGCGCCGGAGTCGCACGAGCTCCGTTTCTGGGCCGGCCTCGGCGCCGCCCAGGCGGGCGACATCGACGCAGCGCTCGTGCACATGCGGGCCGCGATCGCCGAGCAGCCAGGATGGCGCGAGCTCTTGCCGCGCTTGACACCGGAGCAGGCGCCAGCCGCCGGGGTACTGTTGCGGCACCTTGACGGCCCCTGAGCCTCCGTCCCCGCGTGAACCCGCGGTGGCGTGGAACGTTAACCACCGCATAGGTGCACAGCGTTCCAAGGCTAAGTCAACTTACGGGTCGATCAGCACACCCGGATTCAGCGCCCCTTTCGGATCCACCGCCCGTTTTGCGGCCCGCAGCGCCGCGGCGAACGGCTCAGGCCGCTGGCGGTCATACCACGGCCGGTGGTCGCGCCCAACCGCGTGGTGGTGCGTGATCGTCGCCCCGCCGGCGAGCAGAGCGTTGCTCGCCGCCGCCTTGATCGTGTCCCAGCTCTCCAGCTCGGCACCCCGATCGACAGGCGCCAGCACGGTGAAGTAGAGCGCGGGGCCGTCCGGATACACGTGCGTGAAGCGGCACGTCACGGAGCCGGCGCCGCACGTGTCGCGGACCGCGGACGCGACGCGCTCGATCAGCGCCTCGTGCAGCGCCTCGAACCGGTCCCACGTGATCGCGGTCTCGAACGTCTCCGACAGGACGCCCATCGCGACGAACGTGTCGCGCAGGTAGGGGGCACGCAGGAACGCCTCACGCCAGGTGCTGACCGCCTCATCGGTGTCTGCCGAGCGCTCGTCCCAGCACCCGCCGTGGTCGCTGCAGCACTCGAGCGCCACGCTCAGCAGCGACTCGGTCTCGCGGGCCGGCGACTCGAAGCCGAGCACCAGCAGCGCCGCGGAACCGTCACCGGCGCCGGTCAGCGCCGCCTCGGCCGGGTCGATCAGCCGGCAGTTGGAGGGGTTGAGGCCGGACTGGGAGAGCGCGCGAACGGCGCTCGCGCCGGTCAGGAAGTCCGGGAAGCGGACCGCGGCCGAGGACCGAAAGCGCGGTCGTTCGCGGACCCGCACCCAGGCCTCGGTGATCACGCCGAGCGTGCCCTCTGAGCCGAGCAGCAGCCGGTCCGGAGACACACCGGCCCCCGAGGCGGGCAGCCGCCGCGACTCCCAGACCCCGGCGGGCGTCAGCGCCCGGACTGACTCGACGAGGTCGTCGATGTGGGTGTAGAGGGTCGCGAAATGACCGCCGGCGCGGGTAGCGATCCAGCCGCCGAGCGTCGAGAAGGAAAACGACTGCGGGAAGTGGCGCAGCGTCAGCCCTTGCTCGCGCAGCTGCCGCTCGAGCAGCGGACCGGTCGCGCCCGCCTGGATCCGCGCCGCGAGCGAGGTCCGATCGATCTCGAGCACACGATTCATCGCCTTCAGATCGACCGTCACCACGCCCGTGAAGCGGTCCCGATCGACTCGTGGCTCGACGCCGCCGACGACGCTTGTGCCGCCGCCGAACGGGATCACGGCCGCGCCCGCGCCGAGCGCCCACTCGAGCACCGCGCCCAGCTGTCTTTCGTCGTCCGGACGCGCGACCAGATCGGGAGGGTTGTCGAAGCACCCGCGAAAGCCGCGCACGGCGTCGCGATAGGAGCGGCCGTAGCTGTGCAGCGCCCGCTCGTAATCGCTCGCGGAGCAGATCGCGGCCAGCGCCGCGGGCGCGCTCAGTCTCGGCGCCGGCAGCGACGCCTGCTCGAGCGATACCGCCTGCTCGGGCTCGACCGAGCCAAACCCGAGGTGCTCAGCCAGGAACGCGGCGCCGGCGCGAAGCTGATCCGGCGAGAGCTGCTCATCCTCATAACCCCAACCCCAGTGCGACAGCCGGCGAGTCACGGTGCGAGCCTACCCCGGTACGGTTTAGCCGTGCCGGCGCAGACAGGTGTTTTGGCCCGTGGCCCCTGGGATCCGTCGCGGGTGCAGGCATCCTGGCTGCCGGAGCCCTTCGAGCCAGCGCCGAGCGCGACCCAGGCCGCGGACGAGAAGCTTGACGAGCTGAGGCGTCGCGGCTCGCCGAGCCACGACGGCTACGCCGCCCGGCTCGCCGGCTTCGAAGCCGACGCCGACGGGCTGGCGCTCGAGTTGCAGCCGGCTCGCTGGGCGTTGCGGCTGCTACCCGATGACGCGGCCCAGAGCCTGTCGGCGCTGTGCGTGGTCAGGGCTGCCGACGGCCGCTGGCTCGCCGGGCGGCGCGCCGGCTGGCTGGCTTCGTGGGCCGGCCGCTGGGCGCTGGGCGCCGGCGGGTCGGTCGAGGTCGACGAGAACCCGGCCGACACGATGACCCGTGAGCTCGCCGAGGAATGGTCTGTTGCCGCCGAGCGCCTGACGGTCGAGGCGCTGGTCGGGCTCGACAGCGGCGTCGTGTTGATCGTCGGCATGGCGTGGCTGGGCGACGGCGCCGCGGTGACTCCCGACTCCGAACATGACGACTACGCCTGGTGGCCGGCGAGCGTCGATCACTGGCCGCCGGAGGCCGACGCTCCGCTCCGCCTGCTGGCCGGGACCCTGTCTTCCTCTTAGTGTCTCGCTACGTCACCTTCCGCCGCCTCGAGGTGGTCTCGTTCACCCACTCGGTGATCTTTCTGTCGCTGCTGCTGTGCGCCTTCGTGCTCGGAAAGCCCGAGCCGTGGACGTTCATCTTCGGGCTCGCCCACGGCGTGATCTGGATCGCGATGTCGCTGATCTGCATCGCCGCCGCGCGGGCCCGGATCATCCCGTTCTGGCTCGCGGTCACGGTCGCGGTGCTCGGTGGGCTGGGGCCGTTCTGCGGCTCGGGCGGGTTCGTGATCGAGGCGCGGCGGCGGCGCCGTGCGGCCGGCTCCGGCGTGCGATGACCCGTGCGCTAGGTCCCAGAATCACGCGTTAGAGTGCTAGTACGGATATGGCTGTAGATACGAGCACTGTGCACGTCGTGATGCCGGCGATGGGCGACTCGGTGAGCGAAGGCACGGTGCTCGAGTGGCACAAGCAGGAGGGCGACACGGTCGCCGCCGACGAGACGGTGGTGGAGATCTCGACCGACAAGGTCGACGCGGAGGTCCCCGCGCCGGTCGCCGGGACCGTCGTCAAGATCCACGCCGGCGAGGGCGATACGGTCGCGGTCGGCGCGCTGCTGGCGGAGATCGCTCCCGATGGCAATGGAGGCGCGCCGAGCGCGCCGGCACAGGATCCGCCCGTGTCCGGCGAGTCGCCACCGACGAGCCCCGAGGAGCACGTCGCCGGCGCGGTGACGGAGGCCGAGGGCCTCGCGGCCGAGGACGGCGCGGCCGGCAAGACGATCGACATCGTCACCCCGACCGGCGGCGAGTCCGTGACCGAGGGGACGATCCTCGAGTGGTCCGTCAAGGTCGGCGACGAGGTCTCCGACGGCGACACGGTGGTCGAGATCTCGACCGACAAGGTCGACATGGAGTTGCCCGCGCCGGCTTCGGGCACGATCACTGAGATCCTCGCGGGAGATGGGGAGACGGTGACCGTCGGCCAGGTGATCGCGCGGATGACCGCAGGCCCCGCGGCGGCGAAGCCGGCCCGGCCCGCGCCCGAGCCGGCCGCAGCTGCGACGCCGACCGACGTGCCCGCTTCGCCGATCGCCCGCCGCGTCGCAGCCGCCAACGGCATCGATCTGACCCGCGTCAGCGGGAGCGCGAGGGGCGGCCGGATCACGAAGTCCGACGTGCTCGCGGCGGGTAACGGCGCGGCCGCGCCGGCTGTGGGAGCCGAGCTGATCAAGGGCAGTGGCGCCGCGCTCGCCCGGTACATGGACCAGAGCCGCTCGATCCCGACCGCGACCTCGTTTCGAACGATCACCGTCACGGTCCTCGACGAGCGCCGCAAGCAGCTCAAGAACGCGGGCAAGAAGGTCTCTTTCACGCACCTGATCGCTTACGCGATCGCGCGCGTCGCCACCGACGAGATGCCGGTGATGGCGAACCACTTCTCCGAGGCCGACGGCAAGCCCTACCGCCACGACGACGGCGCGGTCAACCTCGGACTGGCGGTCGACGTCGAAAAGAAGGACGGATCACGGACGCTGATGGTGCCCGTGATCCGCGACGCCGGGCGGCTGCCGTTCGGCGCCTTCCTCGACGCCTACAACGCGCTCGTTGAGAAGGCCCGCACGAACACGCTCAGCGCCGACGACCTGAGCGGCGGCAACCTGACGCTGACCAACCCCGGCGGGCTCGGGACCGTCGCCAGCGTGCCGCGGCTGATGGTCGGCCAGGGGACGATCGTCGCGACGGGCTCGATCGCGTATCCGGTCGGGCTGGGGAACATCGGCCAGATGATCGGCGCCGAGAAGGTCATGACGATGACCTCGACCTACGACCACCGGATCATCCAGGGCGCCGAGTCGGGCCGCTTCCTACAGCGGGTCGAGGCCCTCCTGCACGGCGACGAGCGCTTCTACGAGACGATCTTCGCCGAGCTCAGCGTCGAGCTCCCCGCGCTGCCGCCCCCGCCGGCGCCGGCAGCCACGGTGGCCGTCAGCGGCGCTCGGACCAAGCCGTCGGCGACCGTCGTCACCGAGCCCGGCGAGGAGTTGCTGCAGGCCGTTCAGGCCGCGACCTCGCTGCTGAAGGCGCACCGCACGCACGGCCATCTCGCCGCCCGGCTCGACCCGCTGGGTCGCGAGTCCGAGGGCGATCCGGCGCTCGACCCCGAGCCGCTCGGGCTGACCCACGAGCTGATGGCGCGGATCCCGGCCAGGATCCTCCGGATGTACGTCCCGGGCGCGACGCTCGCCGACGCGCTGCCGCATCTGCGCGAGACCTACTGCGGCACGATCGCCTACGAAATCGAGCACATCGCCTCGCATCGCCAGCGCCTGTGGCTGCGTGAGGCGATCGAATCGGGGACCTTCCGCCGTGCGCTGACCGCCGAGGAGCAGAAGGCGCTGCTCAAGCGGCTGACCGAGGTCGACGCGTTCGAGCGCTTCATGCACAAGGCCTACCTCGGCCAGAAGCAGTTCAGCGTCGAGGGCCTCGACATGACCGTGCCGATGCTCGACGAGATCATCCAGTTGTCGGCGACCCGCGGCGCCCGGGAGGTCGTGATCGGGATGGCGCACCGCGGCCGGCTCAACGTCCTCGCGCACAACCTCGGCCGCCCCTACGAGTCGATCTTCGCCGAGTTCGAGGGCTCGTCGACGCTCGAGCCGATCACGACGCTGCCGCAGGGCGGCACCGGCGACGTCAAATACCACCACGGCACCCAGGGCAGCTATCAACTCGGCGGCGGTGAGTCGATCACCGTCCGGCTGGAGTCGAATCCGAGCCACCTCGAGGTCGTCGCGCCGGTCGTCGCCGGCGCCACGCGTGCGGCCCAGACGACCCGGCAGGGACCGCACGCCCACCAGGACACGAACGCCGCGATCCCTGTGATCCTGCACGGCGACGCAGCCTTCCCGGGTCAGGGGGTGGTCGCGGAGACGCTCAACCTGCAGGCGCTCGACGGCTACACCGTCGGCGGCACGATCCACCTGATCCAGAACAACCAGGTCGGCTTCACGACTGACCCCGACGACGCGCGCTCGACGACCTGGGCTTCGGACCTCGCGAAGGGCTTCGACGTCCCGATCATCCACGTCAACGCCGACGACGTCGCGGCCTGCATCGCCGCCGTCCGGCTCGCGTTCGCGTTCCGCCAGGAGTTCGGACACGACGTCCTGATCGACCTGATCGGATACCGGCGCTTCGGTCACAACGAGGCCGACGAGCCCGCCTACACGCAGCCCGAGATGTACCAGGCGATCAAGAAGCATCCGTCGGTGCGAGAGCTTTTCGCGCGCCGGCTGATCGACGGCGGCGTCGTCTCCGAGCAGGAGTCGACCGAGATGACCGACGCCGTCTGGGCGGTGCTGGCCGATTCCCACCAGGAGCTCAAGGAGCGAATCACCACCGCCAAAAGCGTCGAGCACGGGACCGGCGAGTACCAGCTCGACCGTACCCCGTCGCCGGAGGTCAAGACCGCCGTCTCGCTCGACCGGCTGCATGTGCTCGGCGAGGAGCTGCTGGCGGTGCCCGACGGCTTCAACGTCCACCCGAAGCTCGTCAAGCAGCTCGAGCAGCGTCGCGAGGCGATCGAGACCGGCGAGGGAATCGTCTGGGCGCACGCCGAGGCGCTCGCGTTCGCGTCGCTGTTGACCGAGGGGATCCCGATCAGGCTCACCGGGCAGGACACCCAGCGCGGCACCTTCAGCCAGCGCCACCTCGTGCTCCACGACCCCAAGACCGGCCAGGAGCACTGCGCAATTCAGCACCTGCCGGGCGCGCTGGCGCCGATGGAGCTGCACAACAGCCCGCTGTCGGAGATGGCGTGCGTCGGCTTCGAATACGGCTACTCGCAGGAGGGACCCGAGACGCTCGTGATCTGGGAGGCGCAGTTTGGCGACTTCGTCAACGGCGCCCAGGTGGTCATCGACCAGTTCATCGTCTCCGGGCTCGCGAAGTGGGGCCAGACCTCGCGCCTGACGCTGCTGCTCCCCCACGGCTACGAGGGCTCAGGCCCGGAGCACTCGTCGGCGCGCCTGGAGCGCTTCCTGCAGCTCGCGGCCGAGGGCAACATCCGGGTCTCGAACCCGACCTCGCCGGCGCAGTACTTCCACCTGCTGCGCCGCCAGGCCCGGATCGCCAAGCAACGTCCGCTGGTGATCATGACCCCCAAGAGCCTGCTGCGGCTCGCGCAGGCGACCAGCACCCTCGACGAGCTCGTCGAGGGGCGCTTCCGCCCGGTGCTCGCCGACCCGGCGGTCGCCGACCTCGGGGAGGTGACGCGCCTGGTCCTGTGCACGGGCAAGATCTACTACGACCTGATGGGTCATCCCGACCGCGTCAAGAATCCCAATGTCGCGATCGGCCGCGTCGAGCTGCTTTACCCGTTCCCGCAGTCCGAGATCCTCGAGCTCGTCGCCGAGTACCCGAACCTGCGAGAGGTCGTGTGGGTCCAGGAGGAGCCGCGCAACATGGGTGCCCGGGCGTTCATGTCGCCGCGCCTGCTGCAGGTGCTCCCCGAGGCGCTTCAGTTCGGCTACATCGGCCGGCCCGAGCGGGCGGCCTCCGGCGAGGGGTACCCGATCGCCCACGCGACGGAGCAGAACCGGATCGTCTCGACCGCGCTCGACGGCGCCACGCCGATCTCGCAGTATCCGCGCAAGCTCCCGGGCGAGCGCTAGTCGCGCACCAAGACTTTCGCCGTTAGCGCTCGGCGCCTGCTTTTGACACCCTTCGTAGCTATCCGGTTTCGTAGAGACGGCTCCCGTCGCGACAACTCACGCCGCCACCTCACCCCCAGTCTCGGGGTGCACGACATGGCGATCGACCTCGGCACCGCGAACACGCTCGTATATGTGGGCGGTCGCGGCATCGTCGTCTCCGAGCCGTCGGTCGTAGCCTCGGACCTTGCGACCGGGACGGTGCACGCGGTCGGGGCCGAGGCAGAGCGGATGATCGGCCGCACACCGGCGACGATCTCTGCCACGAGGCCGCTGCGCCACGGTGTGATCGCCGACTTCGAGGTCACCGAGGAGATGCTGCGCTACTTCATCCGCAAGGTGATCGACCGCCGGCTCGCGCACCCGCGCCTGATCGTCTGCGCGCCGTCTGGCGTCACCGAGGTCGAGAAGCGCGCGGTCGAGGAGGCATCGCTGGCCGCCGGCGCGCGCCGTGTGCACCTGATCGAGGAGCCGATCGCCGCCGCGATCGGAGCCGGGATGGCGATCGAGGAGCCGGTCGGGCGGATGGTCGTCGATGTCGGCGGTGGCACCAGCGAGATGGCCGTGATCTCGCTTGGCGGGATCGTGATCTCGCGTTCGGTGCGCGTCGGCGGATACGAGATGGACGACGCGATCTCGCACTACGTGCGCTCGGTCTACCAGCTCGCGATCGGTTCGCGGACCGCTGAGACGATCAAGATCACGATCGGCTCGGCGGTGCCGCTGGGCGATCATGAGGACTCGATGGAGGTCCGCGGCCGCCACCTCGTGACCGGTCTGCCGACCGCCGTGCAGCTGCGCAGCGAGGAGGTGCGCACCGCGATCTCGGGGCCGCTGCGCGAGATCCTGCAGGCGATCCGCGACACGCTCGAGCAGACGCCGCCGGAGCTGTCGAGCGATGTCGCGCGTGACGGAATTCTGCTCGCCGGCGGCGGGACCCTGATCCGCGGCTTTGACGAGCTGGTCGCGCTCGAGACCGGGATGCCGGTCTATCGAGCGGAGTCGCCGCTCACCTGCGTCGCCGTCGGTTCGGGTCAGGCGCTCGCGCACCTCGACCAGCTCGCGATGGGTCGCCAGCTGCGCAGGGCGCCGACGACGCCCGACTGGCGCACGGCGCAGTCCTAGAGCGGCGCCCGGGACCGTCGCAACGCTGTCATCAGCCGCGTGAATGCGGTCACGACCGCGCACGCCGCCAGCAGGATCAGGAACGGGTCGATCGGCTCTCGGAACCTGGGCGTCTCGACGTTCACAAACACGATGCTCACCGCGTAGAGCACCGGGAGCCACCAGATCCACCGCGGTGCCGCGCGGGCAGCGCGCGTCGCGATCCCCGCCAGCGCCAGCAGGCACAGCAGCCAGAACGCGACCACGCCCGTGCGAGCGTTCGCATCTGGAATGTCGAGCGCGATCGCGGAGGCCTGCCAGGCTCTCGCCCCCTCGAGCTCGAACATCCGTAGCGTGTTGTGGTAGGCGACAGCCAGCGGCGCGACCGGATGATTGCCGATGTAGTCCAGCGCCTGAGATTCGAGCTTGGCGCTCAGCGCCGGCTCCGTGTATTGACCGACGTTGCGAACCAGTCGGGCGTCCGCGGGGATCTTCCAGAAGAAGCGCCACTTGTACGGGACCGGTGAGTAAGCAGCCGACGTCGGGTTGTAGGTGCCGACGAGCGTGATCCCGGTCTCGTCTGACACCGGGATGAAGTGGTGCAGTTCGACCGCGTTGCGGATCGTCCACGGGAGGATCATCAGCACCGTCGTCACGAGCAGCAGCGCGACCGCGCCGGCCGCCTTCCCACGTCCGGTCCACCATCGGTCGCGCTGCCGGGTCCTCGTGTCAGGCCGGCCGTGGACTCCGGTCGCGGTCACGACCGTGCCACCGACCTCGCGCGCGGCGACGGTGGCGCGCTTGACGCGCGGGCCGCACGCCGACACGGCCGCGAACCCGAGCGGGATCACGAACACAATCGCGTTCTGGTGCGTCAACGTCGCCAGCCCGAGCAGGATCCCGGTCGCGCCGATCCAGACGTACGGGTGGCGGGCACGTTGCGCGCGCAGCGCCGCCCAGACGGCGGCGAGCTCGAACGCGAGCAGCAGGTTCTCGGCCATCAGCACGCCCGACATCTCGATGAACACCGGATAGACCGCCGCGAGCGC
Organism: uncultured Solirubrobacterales bacterium; assembly: GCA_963756655.1. Taxonomy (GTDB): domain Bacteria; phylum Actinomycetota; class Thermoleophilia; order Solirubrobacterales; family Solirubrobacteraceae; genus Palsa-465. The sequence continues at coordinate 78,324 of CAVWOQ010000015.1, read as the reverse complement.
CATCGCCACCAACGCGATCGCCTCGCCGAACGCCTCCCAGGCGACGAGCCCGATCAAGCCAACCGTCACCGTCCCGAGCACGGCCTGCGCGACGCGTGCGGGCTCGATCGCCGTCTTGCCGCCCGCCCGATGGCCGTCGATCAGATCGACGACTGCGAGGAAGTAGGGGAACCCCGGCGGGAAGTACGCCGTCCGCCCGCTCGAGCCGCCGGCGCCGGTATGACCCCCGTCGCCGACGTCGTAGTCACCCGTCTTGGCGACACCGCTCGCCAGCCGGTTATACGTGCCGGCGTCGTTGATCGCCTTGTAGGGCGTGTCGGCAATGTAGGTGAGCCTGATGAACAGCGCCGCGAATAAGACCACGACGACATACAGAATCCGGAGTGTCCGCCGATTCACGCGCCGCAGCGTAGCCGCGGCGGCCGCAGCGAACGCTAAAGATTGGACCGATGGCTGAGCGCGCTCGGAGCCTTGGAATCAGTGAATTCCGACGATTCCGGCGCAAACCCAATTCGATGCGCCGGCGCCGCCGTTCCAGATCCGCGAGGCGACAGCGTCCTGCTCGGCCTTGCTCGCGAGGTACGCGGCCGGACCGGTGCCGCCAAACAGCGTCCAGGTCGAGGGGATGATCTGGTAGTAGCCCGATGCGCCGGCGCTGTTGGGCGGCAGATTCTGGCCGCCCGACTCGCACAGAACGATCGCGTATGGGATCGCCCAGCCGCCTGACGGTCCCAGCGACGCTGGAGCCGACGGCGAGCCGACCGGCCCCGCAGGTGCGGACTGTGCCGCGGCCGCCGCCCGCGCCGCCGCCGCGGCCGCGGCCTGCTGCGCATGGATCTGGGCGATCTTCGACTCAAGCCGGTGACCCTCAGCCTGCGCGGCGTCGAGAGCCAGCTGCTGCGCGTAGCGCGCCCCCTGGAGCGCTCCCTGGCGCGACTGCAAGAGGTCGTTCATCCCCTGCAGCGCGTTCGCGTGCAGGGTCGCCGCGGCGGCGATCTGGCGGTCGGTCGCCTTCAGCTTCGCGAGCCGGGCGGCCGCCGCGTCGGCCTCGAGCTTGGCGCGCCGCGTGATCGTGATCACGACCTGCTGCTGGCGCTCGGCGCGGTTCAGGAACGCGATCTGCTCAAGCAGGTTGTTGAAGCCGCTCGCGTTGAGGACGACCGACACCAGGTCCGGCTGGCTTCCTTCGTAGCTGGACACGAGCTGGCGCGAAAGCAGCATTCGCGACCACGCCAGCCGCCGGCGCAGCTTCAGCAGGATCGCCTGCTCGCGCTTCAGCGCAGCCGCCGCACGCGCCAGGTCGGCGCGGTCGATCACGAGCTGCGCGCGGACCGCCGCCTCGCGGCTCTCGACCAGCTGGATCTGGCTGCTCAGCGACGAGATCAGGCCCGACAGCGAGCTGACGCTCGAGCTCAGGTGCTGCTGTCGCGATTGCACCGCGCCGAGCTGCGAGTTGAGCTGGCCGAGCGTCGCGGCGCGTGCCGGCGCCTGGCGTGACACGCCCGTCAGTGCGAGCGCCGCAATCAGCGCGGCGCCGACGGCGACTCGCAACAGGCTGGCCCGATGACTGTGACTCATGTCGTTGATGGTGCGCTGGCGGCTGTCGCCTACGGGGTTAGCTGTCGGGCTCGCGCTGACCTGTCCGCGCTACGCGACCATCAGATCGCGATTCGCCCCGGGAAGACCTTGGGTCCCCCGCTTACCCGCTATTTGCGGGGAATTCGGCGGTCGCGAGACACTATCAGGACCATGCGTATGCTGCCGCCATGGAGTTCCGACAGGCGGCGGCGATTCTTGACCGCGTGCGCTGCACGCCGGCCGGCTTCGTACGCACCTACGGTGACGTCTCGCCCGGGGCGCCGCGCGTCGCGGGCGCGGTCCTGAGCGCCTGCGACGACCCGACCGTGCCCTGGCACCGGATCGTGCGCGCCGACGGGACGCTCGCGAAGGGCCGCCGCCAGCGCCGGCTGCTCGAGCGCGAGGGGGTCCCGTTCGACGGCGAGCGCGTCGTGATGCGAATCGCGCGGATCCCGGACGCGCTGTGATCTGGGTCCAGCGCCAGATCACGTTCGCGCAGCGCCCGCGTGGTTTTCACCTGGTCACCCGCGAGGTCGTCGAGGCGCTGCCGGAGTTGCGCGAGCTGCGAGTCGGGATGCTGTCGCTGACGATCCAGCACACGTCGGCCTCGCTGGCGCTGAACGAGAACGCGTCGCCCGACGTGCGGCGCGATTTCGAGGCGTGGTTCGACGAGGCCGTCCCCGAGCGCGCGCCCTACTGGACCCACACGCTGGAGGGAGACGACGACATGCCGGCGCACGTCAAAGCGGCGTTGCTCGGGCCGACGTTGACGCTCCCGGTCTCGAACGGACGCCTGGCGCTGGGCACCTGGCAGGGGATCTACCTGTGCGAACACCGCGAGCGGGGCGGCCCCCGGGCCGTGGTCGCGACGGCGTGGGGCGAGGCAGCCGGCTAGCGGCCCTTCCAGACCGGCGCCCGCTTCTCGGCGAACGCCGTCGCCCCCTCGCGCGCATCCTCGGAGTCGAACACGGGGCCCGAGATCGCCTCCTGGCGGTCGAAGAACTCGGCGTCGGGCCAGTCGGCCGATTCGGCCATGATCCGCTTGCTGGCGATCAGCGCCAGCGGCGCATTGGGCGTGATCTGGCCCGCGAGCTCGAGTGCCGCCTCGAGCGCGCCGCCGGGCTCGGCGAGCCGGTTGACGAGACCGAGCTGATGGCCGCGCTCGGCCAGGATCGGATCGCCGGTCAGCGCCAGCTCCATCGCGATGTTGCGCGGCAGCACGCGGGGCAGCCGCAGCAGCCCACCGCCGGCGGCCACCAGCGAGCGCTTGACCTCTGGGATCCCGAGCTTGGCCCCGCGCGCGGCGACGATCAGATCGCATGCGAGCGCCACCTCGAGGCCGCCGGCGACCGCGAACCCCTCGATCGCCGCGATCAGCGGCTTGGCGGCGGCGCGACGCGTGATCCCGGCGAACCCGCGGTCGCCGTACCAAGGCCGCTCGCCGGTGACGAACGCCTTCAGGTCCATGCCGGCGCAGAAGCCCTTGCCGGCGCCAGTCAGGACGCCGATCGTTAACTCGTCGGACGCGTCGAGCTCGTCGAGCGCGCCAGCGATTCCCTCGGCGACGGCGGCGTTGACGGCGTTACGCTGCTCGGGGCGGTTGATCGTGATCACGAGCGTGCGCTCGCGACGTTCGGTGAGGACGGCGGATTCGTTCATGCCGCGAACAATCTCAGGTCCGGCTCGCGCTCGCCGCGCAGCATCGCGAGGTCGACCTCGACGCACTCGACCTCACGCGCGGCCGCCAGCACCCGCGCCTGTGGTTTGATCACCTGCGCCGCGAGGACGCCGCGACAGTCGCCGAACGCCGGATCGAGGCGGATCCGCTCGAGGTAGCGGCTCAGTTGCTCGACCGCCTCGATCCCGGCCACCCGCTTGATCTCGACCGCGACCCAGCCGTCGTCCGCGTCGCGGCACATCAGGTCGACCGGCCCGATGTCGGTCGGCCACTCACGCCGCACGAGCCTGAAGCCCTCCCCGCACCACTGTGGCTGCTCGGCCAGCAGCTCCTGCAGGTGCGCCTCGACCCCGTCCTTCGTGAGCGGCACGTCCACGTCGGGTGAGCTCATCTCGTGCGTGACGTCGCTGATCACCTCCTCGAGCGCGATCTCGAGCCGCTCCTCGCTCGCGCCCGCCCGCTTGCGGACCGCGATCGTGCCGGGCGACTCCTCGATCACGGTCGGCGGCGTCATCCAGTTGAGCGGTTTGACGCTCTGGCTGCCGTGGTCTGACCAGACCATGAAGGTCCCGTCGGCCTTGATCATCAGCAGGCGGGTGGCGGTGTCGAGGAAGGTGCTCAGGCGGCCCGAGTACGTGATCGAGCAGCGGGCGACTATCAGGCGCATGGCGCGACAGGCTAGTGACGCCCGCGGCGCGACTTATCATGATCAACATAATGCGCAGCCAGCTGAGACCGCTGTTCGACCGCGTTGTGATCAAGGAGCTCGATCCGGACCGCATCCGGCGCTCCGGCCTGCTGGTGCCCGCCGGCACCGACGAGCCGCCGCCGCAGCAGGGAATCGTGCTGGCGGTCGGCCCGGGCCTCGACTGGTGGGATCACGTCGGCGTGCGGATGCCGGTCAAGCCCGGCGATCACGTCGTCTTCCCGGCCTCGGCGGGTGCCTGGGTCGAGGTCGACGAGGAGCGGCTGCTCGTGTGCCGGGTCGGTGAGCTGCTGGGTGTGCTCGAGACCGCGACCGACTGCCCCGCTTGCGGCAGCCGGGAGCTGGCGTCGCACGAGTCCTGCCCGGTGTGCGGGCGGGAGGGCTCAGTCGCGTCTTCCTAGCGCGTCCGGCGCTACTACGCGGCGCTGCGCTGTGACACGCCGCGCGGCGTGGCCGCCTCGACGCGCTCGAGCAGCTCGCTGACCTCGGCGTCCTTGCCGAGCTTCAGCGCCCGCCGGCACGCCTGTGCGCATTCGGCGAGCCGGTCGGTGCGCGCCAGCGCGTGCGCGTAGGTCGACCAGGTCTGGAGTGAGTCGGGCTCGATCGCCGTAGCGGCGTGCGCCGCCGAGACCTCGGCGCCGACGTCGCCGGCCAGGTGGTAGGCAAGCGCAAGGTCGAGCAGTCCCTCGACCGACGGGCCGATCAGCCGCGCCCGCTCGAGCGCCGTGATCGCGGCGTCGCGATCCATCAGCCGCAGCCGCAGGCGGCCGAGGCGCTCCCACGCAGACGCGTCGGCCGGCGCCCGGCCGGCCGCCCGCTCGGCGGCCTCGGCGGCCAGGTCGTAGGCGCCCATGTCCTCGTAGATCCTCGACGCGAAGCGTTCGGGCGTCGGGCGGTCGCTGTCGACGCGCGCCCAGTCGCGGACCGTCCGGGCCGCCGCCGGCAGGTTGCGCGCCTGCCAGAAGGCGACCGTCAGCAGACGGAGCACGACCGGGTTCTCGGGCTCGGCGTCGCGCGCGTAGACCAGCCGCTGCGCGGCGAGCTTCGCGTCTCCCTCAGCGAGCGCGTGCTGGGCGGCGGTCATGAAGCGCTGCACGCGGTCGGCGGCCGGGTCCGGCTTCGAGAAGTCGACGAACTGCAGTGATCCGGCCGGGACGGTGCGGACGCCGACCGCGAACAGCAGCCGCGCCCACTGCTGGATGTCGTCGTCTTCGCCGGAGAAGTAGATCCCGCTCACGGTCCCGACGCCCCACTCTGGGTACGACAGGCAGCGGGCGTAGCGGTGTACGACCGAGTGGTCAGGCACCCGCGACCCGAACGGGTCGTGCTTGGCGCGATCCTCGGCTCTTGCGCGCTCGCGCTGCTCGGCCTCGTAGGCGCGTTGCCCGGCCTCCGCGCGCGCTCTGCGTGTCGCCGCGGCGGAGACCTTGACGGCGCTGCGCGTCACCCGCCCGCCGCGGGAGGTCTCGGCCAGGCGCTCGAGCTCGTCGGCCGCCTCGTTGATCGCCTGCAGGTGGCGCTGGTGCTCGTGGCGGCGGCCCGCCGGCGCGATGTCCGGATGCCAGCGCTTGGCCATCCGCCGCCGCGCGAGCTGCACCGCGCGCTGATCGAACGGAGGCTCGAGCTCCAGCAGCAAGAGGGCCGATTCGACGTCCAGGATCCGCGGCATGACCGTTCTACGTTAGCGACGTCGCCAAGCGTCTTGGCACCGCCGCCGCGCTGCCCGGTTGCAACAAATGCGTGCCAATCGCCCCACCGCTGGGCGTTGCTCGCCTAGCTTCGCCGACGTGAGCAAACGCGCCGGTCACCTGGCTCCGCTGGTCCTCGGTGGCTTCGGCGCGACCCTCGCCGCGGCGATCGGCGTCGCATTGATCGCGCTGCTGATCCCGTCGTCCAGCGGGAGTCAGTCGTGTCAGGGCGCGGGCAGTGGCGCCGCGTCGGTCACGCTCGGTCCGCCGGGAAGCGGGCAGCGCGTCGGGGCGACGGAGTACGGCGGTCCCGGCGATCCGAACAGCGGCACGGTCGGCGCGTCGGGCATCAACCTGCTCGCACACCCCGACAGTTATGCCGAGCTCGGCGGGACCACCTTTCAGACCGCGACCGCGATGGGCGGGCTGGCCTACATGACGCCGCTGCGGATCACGTGGGACGACCGCTCGGCGATTGGCTACAAGCGCGACTTCGGGCTCGGTGGAGGCCCGGTCGACGGCCTGCCGCGGGTGATCGACCTGTGGTGGGAGTTCGCCGGCGCGCTCGGGATCCCGTACGAGCACGGTTTGTGGTCGGGGCCGGTCCAGGTGGAGCGTCCGCCGGCGACCGGCGCCGGCAACCTGCTCGGCCAGGCGGTCGCGCCACCGCCTGCGTCGGGCTGCATGCCGGCCGGCACCTTCTCACTGACGCCCGGCCCGCGCGCGCTGCTGCTCGCCGGCGGCCAGGCGGCCGCTCCCGTCGGCGCGCCCGCGGCCGTCAAGGGGATCATCGCCGCCGGCAACCAGATCGTCGGCAAGCCGTACCTGTACGGCGGCGGGCATGGGCTGCCACTTGACCAGATCGCCCCGGCGTACGACTGCTCCAGCAGCGTTGAGCACCTGCTCTACGGCGGCGGACTGCTGCCGGCCGACTACGACGCGCCGTCGGGCACGCTCGAGTCGTTTGGGCTTCCGGGGCCGGGGAGGTGGGTGACGATCTACGCCAGCGCCGACCACGTGTTCATGTACGTCGCCGGGCTGCGCTGGGACACGCACAACGCCGCCGGCCCGCAGGACGGCAGCACCGGGATCGGCTGGCACCCACTGATCCGCAGCTCGGCCGGGTTCGTCGCCCGCCACCCGGTCGGCCTATGAGAGCGCTGCTGTGCCTGGCGGTCGCGATCGGCGTCAGCGCCTGCTCGACGCTGACGCCTCCGTCATCCAGCTATCTGGACCGCGGCGCACCGGTGCACCAGACCGCCCTCGGCCTCCCGACAGCGGCCGACGCGATCGGGGCGTTCGCGACCGGATACGTCAACTGGACGGCCGCGACCGTGACGGGGCGGATGCGGGCGCTGGCGAAGCTGAGCATCGGACAGGCCCGGTCCGCGGTGCTGCTGCTCGCCGCGCAGACGGCCCAGGATTACGAGCTGGCGCGCAGCGGGATCGCGAACTCGGGCACCGTCGAGGCGGTCGCGCCGCTGCTCGGCTCAAGCGACGAGTACGTCGTCGTCACCCGCGAGCGCACGACCGCCTCGAACAGCACCGCGTATCAGGGCCTCGCCCCGGCGTGGCACCTCGCGCTCGCCGGCGTCTCGCGCCTCGCCGAGGGCGGCTGGGCGGTCAGCTCCTGGCAGCCGGAGAACTGAGTGGGGCTCTAGTGCCGCGCCACGTTCAAGACAACGGCGATCACGAAGCACGCGACCGCGATCGCTCGCAACCGCCACCCCGTGCGCTCCGACTGGCGCTGCGTGACCATCCCGGCGATCGCGAGCACCATGCAGGACACCGCCGCGAGCGCGAACACGATAGCCAGAGCACGCAGCATGCAGTCAGCGCCGCCGAATCACGGCGCCCGCATGCCGAGCAGCCGCAGGTAGCGCGACACCGCCTCGGCCCGGTTTGCCACCCGCAGCTTGCGCAGCAGGCTGTTGACGTGGAACTTGACGGTCCCGTCGGAGATCACCAGCGCCTCGGCGATCGCCTTGTTGGCCTTGCCGTCGGCGAGCAGCCGCAGTACGTCGAGCTCGCGGCGCGTCAGCAGGCCCTCGAACACCGCGCGGTCGTCGCGGCCGAGCGGCAGCTCGATCGGCGCCAGCGGCGGGCGCGGCGGCCGCTGGACGGTCGCAAGCCGGATCGGCGCGTCCGTCAGCTCGCTTGAGCGGGCGCTCAGCCAGTCCAGGAATGACCGTGTCTGCTCGCGCTCGCTGCGCAGCGTCCGGACGAGGCTCGCGCTCTCGTAGGCCTGCGCGAGTGCGGTCGAGAATTCCCACAGCACGTCGCGGTCGAGTACGTCCAGCGGCGTTTCGCGGCCGCGATCTGCGTGCAGGACGCCGAGCACGTGGGGCCCGACGACCAGCGGCGCCGCGGCGTACGACGACCACCCCATCAGCTTTGCGAGGCGACGGTCAACGCGGGGCTGAACGCGCGCGTCGACGACGATCGTCGCCCGCCGGCGGCGCAGGAGCTCGGTCTCGATCAGCGGGTGCTCGAGCCGCACCGGGTCCGTTCGCAGCTCGGCGACGACCGCGTCAGCGACCGCCGTGGCGCCTTCGAAGTACGCCGCCTCGGGGACCATCCGGCCGCGATCGACCAGGCTCAGGATCGCCCGCCTGAAGTTGGACGCGCCACACAACGCCGCCGGCGCACGTTCGAGCATCGCGCCCGGCGAGGTGACCTTACGCAGCTCGGACGTCGCGCCGCGCGCCCGTTCGAGCGCTTCGAAGCGCGTCTCGAAGCGATCTCGCAGGCGCTCGAGCGCCTCCTCGTGCTCGCTGATCAGCGTGAGGTGCTCGCTGCCCCCCGTCGACGCTAGGAGTTCGGCGAGCTCGCGCAGGCGATCCGCGCGGACCGCTCCGCGACCAGCACCCAGCAGATCCTCGGCCGCCCCGATCGCGTGTGCGAGACGCCGCTCGAGTTCGGCCCCGAGTAGACGCCCAGCGGCGCTGCGCCCCGTGGCGGTAACCAAAGAGCTCACCTGATCACCCCCGGCCACGAGGAGCGCACGAACCTCGCGACGGCGTCGGCGCGACTGGTCGCACCGAGCTTTCGGAGGATGTTCTTGACGTGGTACTTGACCGTCCCCTCGCGCACCACCAGCGCGGTCGCGATCTCGCGGTTGGTCTGACCGCGGGCCATCAGCCGCAGTACCTCGAGCTCGCGTGGGGTCAGCGACTGGACGAGCCGCCGGCTCGCCTCGGAGCGGACCTGATCAGGTTCGGGGGCGCGGGCATCCGACAGCCGGGTCAGACGCCCGCTCATCCACTGCAGCGCCGACTCGAGCTCGCCGCGGTGCAGCTCGAGCGTGTGGCGAAGCACCGCGCGCTCCAGCACGCCCGACAGCCCGCGGGCGAACTTCGCCATCACCTCGACATCGAGACCATCGAGCTCGCGGCCGCTGGCGCACGCGTCACCGTGCAGCAGGCCGATCGTCTCGCCCTGCGCGGTCAGCGGCGCGACGACGTAGCACGGCGCGCCGAGCAGTTGCGCCATCGCCCGGCCGCGGCCACCGGCCTTGGCGACCGTCGCAACGTTGCGCTGTCGCACGACGTCGGCTTCGATCAACGGGTACGTGAGCACGATCGGCGCTTGCCCGAGGCGCTCAAGCACGACGCCCGCGTCGCGAGTGCCGTCCCACAGCGCCAGCGGGAGCATGCCGTCGTCGGCGACCTCGCTGATCAGGATCCGGTCGAACTGCGACGCGAGGCCGAACTCGGTCGCGGCGCGGGCGAGGATCCCGTCGGTCGACCCGAGCTCGCCGAGCGCCCGGACCGCGTCGCCGGCTCGCTCCAGCGCGTCCGCGCGCCGCATGTACTCGAGCTCGGAGACCTCCCGCTCGAGGGCCAGCAGCTCGACCAGCGCGCGCTCGATCTCGCGCGCCGCGGGCTGGCCCTCGGGACTCGTCTGCACGCTCACTGGGCCGCCCAGATATTAGGCTCCGGCGACCCGATCGCGCCGATCGTCGGGGCGACCGTCAGGCGAGCGCGGCGCGCCGTTCCAGCAACGCGTAGCGAGCGATCGCGTCCTGACCGACGCAGCAGATCTGCAGGGGCCGTCCGGCGAGCTCGATCTCGCGCCATGCGGCGTCGGCGTGGGAGGCCGACACGAGCACCAGCGCGCGGTGCTCTGACTCCAGCAGCCAGATCGCGTCGGCGCCGCCCAGGCGACCCGTCGTGAACGGCGCCACGTGCCGTGGATCGCCGCACGGGCCGAATACGCCGAGCGCTCTCAGCACGCTCGCGGCGGCGATGCCGACGACCGTGATCGCGTTCCACTCCAAGCTGCGATCGTGCACTTCGATCGCCGGCAGCTGGGCCGTGCGGGCGCTCAAGAGGTCGCGGATCCGCGCACCCACGGATGGCTCGGAGAGCACGATCACGCGATCGGTGCCACCGTAACCGCGGACGTCGGCGCCACACCACCAGGCCCCGCCGGCGTGCACCACGCCACCCGGAGCGAGTATCGAGCCGATCGTGCGCTGAACGAGATCGGCGAGCGAAGCAGCGGGGCCGCTCAACTCGAGCTTCGTCAGCTGCGACGAGTCGGCGATTCCCGCGCGGGTGATGCAGGCTGCCAGCTCCCCGGCGGCGGACCCGTAGCTGACGGCGACCGGCTGACCGCCGCGCTGCGCGAACACCGCTCCAGCGCGGCGCATAACGTCGTCCAGCGCACTCGGGGACGCATCGACACTCAAGGCAAGGCCAAGCTACATCCATACCCAGTCGTTTTCCCCTCTCATTTTGCATGAGTTAACCTACAAATCGGGCGGCACCCGCTCGGAAGGCTGCCACCACCTGAAAACCTACTCGAATGGCCAGGCCGTTTAGGAGATGTGAGAGTGGCGTAGCCGGCAGCCAGGCTGGAAGCTGTCGCCACCAGGTCCCACATTCGTATGCCGACAGGAGAGACTGAGGATGAGCACCCGATCGCAACCCGCAGTCGAGAACGCGAGCTACGCGCGGTTGGCGGGGATGATCGCCACCGATCAGTGCGTGATCCTCGACGGCGCCGTCGGCACCGAACTGATCAAGACGGCCGGTCATCACAACGACGTCGACGAGCACGTCTGGGGCCTGACGGCGCTCGTCGACTCGCCCGAGGCGGTCAAGGCGCTGCACCGTTCCTACATCGACGTCGGCTGCGACGTGATCTGCACCAACACCTGGGGCCTGCCGACCGCGCTGCGCGACGGCGGCTCGAAGCTCGACGGCTTCTCGGAACCGATCCACTGGATGGACGTCGCCCGCCGCGCCGTGCGCCTCGCCCGTGACGCCGCGGCGGACGCCGGCCGGGAGCACGAGGTGGCGGTCGCGTTCAGCATCAACGGTGACGTCGACACGCCCGACGGCCGCGAGACGATCAGGCTTCTGTCGCGCGCGTTTGACGAGCAGCCGCCCGACCTGATCCTGCTCGAGACGCTATCGCTGGTCCGCAGCTCGACGTACGCGACGGTCGAGGCCCTGATCGACACCGGGCTGCCGGTGTGGCTGAGCTTCCGTCGCTGTCGCCAGGGCGTGTGCGGCGTCTACGGCGAGCACTGGGGCGGCCCGGAGGGCGACGCGTTCGGCCGCGCCGCGAGGCGCTTTGAGGAGATGGGCGTCGGGGCGCTGGCGATCAACTGCATCCCGCCCGATCACGTGCCGGGGATGCTCTCGTGGCTTCGCGACTTCACTGATCTGCCGCTCGGCGTCTACCCCAACCTCGGCTACCTGTCGGTCGCCGGCTGGCGCCAGGATCCCGGCGTCGCCGGGCACGAGTACGCCGAGTTGGCGCTCAAATGGCGCGGCGAAGGTGCGCAGATCATCGGCGGCTGCTGTGGCGTTCGACCCGAGCATCTGGCCGCGGCGCGCTCGGCGCTGAGCGACACCAAGCCCGGCCACGAGCGCCCCGCGGTGCGATCCCAGGACGACCGTGGCTCCCGGCTCGCGGACACGCCGGCGAGGCCGTGGCAGGACGGCCGCGGCCGAGGCCTGTACCCGCTCGACGTACCGGAGATCGCGATCGAGCCCGGCGTGTTCGAGCCGACGCAGGGCAGCTTCCTGGCGTGGAAGTACCTCTACCGGGAGGGGATCGGCGCCCACCAGCGGTGCCTCGACATCGGTTGCGGGCAGGGTCTGTTGGCGGTGCAGCTGGCGCGCAACGGCGCGGCCCATGTACACGCGATCGATATCGACGAGCTCGCGGTCAAGAACACGCTCACGAACGCGTTTCGCAACGGGGTCGCCGATCGCGTGACGGCGGCGGCCCAGGACCTCTACCCGTGGGTGCCGGAGGAGCGCTACGACGTGATCGTCGCGAGCCTGTATCAGATGCCGGTCGACCCGTTCGAGCAGGCGATCTCCCACCGCCCGCTGGACTACTGGGGCCGCAATCTGCTCGACCATCTGATCAACATGCTGCCGGAGGCGCTGGCCGAGGACGGGACCGCCTACATCATGCAGCTGTCGATCATCGGCGAGCGCCGAAGCGCCGAATTGCTGGATCGCAACGGCTACCAAGCTAGGGTTGTCGACTTCGCATTCTTCGAGTTCAGCGATCTGTTCAAGAACAAGAACGACCAGATCGCGCGCGTCGAGGAGCACTCGGACGCATATCACCTGACGTTCGGCGAGACCGAGGTGATGGTGGCCTATCTACTTGAAATCACCCGCAAGGAAGACAACCGTCAATGAATTCCACGCAGAACGAGTTTCTGTTCACCTCGGAGTCCGTCACCGAGGGCCATCCCGACAAGATCGCCGACCAGATCTCGGACGGCGTGCTCGACGCGGTGATGCGCGACGACCCGATGGGGCGCGTGGCGTGCGAGACGCTCGTCAACACCGGCTTGGTGGTCGTGTCGGGCGAAATTACGACTCAGACCTACGTCGACATCCAGCATGTGGCGCGCAGCACGATCGAGCGGATCGGTTACACGGACGCGGCGTTCGGCTTTGACTGCAAGACGTGCGCGGTGATCAACGCGATCGACAAGCAGTCGCCCGACATCGCGCAGGGCGTCGACGCGGCGTACGAGACGCGCTCGGGCGGGAGCGGCGACGACGAGCTAGATGTCGCTGGCGCGGGTGACCAGGGGATGATGTTCGGCTACGCGTCCAACGAGACGCCGGAGCTGATGCCGTTGCCGATCGCGCTCGCGCACCGCCTCGCGCGCCGGCTGGCAGAGGTACGCAAGGACAAGACGCTCGCCTACCTGCGCCCCGACGGCAAGACCCAGGTCAGCGTTCGCTACGTCGACGGCAGGCCGGTCGCGGTCGAGAAGCTCCTGATCTCAACCCAGCACGCCGAGGGCGCCGAGAACGGGATCCGCGACGACCTGTGGGAGCAGGTGGTGACCGCCGTTCTGCCGGAAGAGCTCTACGACGAGCGCGAGCTGCAGCGCAGCTTCCTCGTCAACCCGACCGGACGGTTCGTGATCGGCGGGCCGATGGGCGACTGCGGCCTGACCGGGCGCAAGATCATCGTCGACACGTACGGCGGGATGGCCCGCCATGGAGGCGGCGCGTTCTCCGGGAAGGACCCGTCGAAGGTCGACCGCTCGGCCGCCTACGCCGCCCGCTATGTGGCAAAGAACCTCGTCGCGGCCGGGCTGGCCGACCGGATCGAGGTCCAGGTCGCGTACGCGATTGGGGTCGCGCACCCTGTCTCGGTGATGGTCGAGACGTTCGGGACCGAGAGGATCGGCCGCGGGCGGATCCTCGAGCTGATCGGCGAGCACTTCGACCTGCGCCCGGGCGCGTTTCGCCAGTACCTCAAGCTGCACCGTCCGATCTATCAGAAGACCGCCGCCTACGGCCACTTCGGCCGCGACGATGAGGACTTCACCTGGGAGCGGACCGACAAGGCCGACCAGCTGCGCGCCGCCGCCGGGCTCTGACCGAGGTCCGGAGCCCGCGTCACCAGTTCGCCCAGACGAGGTCAGCCGCCGCGCGCCCGGAAGCGTCGGTTCTTGAGCCGGTTGCCGCACGCCGCCATCGAGCACCAGGCGCCCTGCTGGTTGCGCGACCGGTCGTAGAAAGCCCAGCCGCAGTCCGGGTTGGCGCACAGCTTCAGCCGTGACCAGCTGCCGTCGGACTGCGCGTCGCGGACCGTCAGCAGCAGGCCGAGCAGTCCGTCGTCGGCCGACAGCTGAACTCGGCCGCCGGCGTCGACCCCGATGGTCACAGCGCGCCCAGACGCCAGCCTGCGCAGGCCGTCGAGCTCGTCAACCCGACCTTCGACGAGCGCTCGCAGCCCCTCTCGGAACTCGCGCACCCGCGCCAGATCCTGCTCGTCGAGCGCCTCGCCTGGCCGGATCAGATCCGCCGAACTGAGCCATATCCGCGCCGGGTCGAGCTCGGCCAGCTCGTCGGTGCGCTTATCGATGTCAAGCGTGTTGATCAACGACTGAACGCGCAGCAGCGGCATCGGGGCCGGCTTGTCCTCCTCGGGTGAAACGAACGCTGGCAGCGGCATCTCCACGAGCATACATGACCAGCAAATAAGCTTGACAGGTCACTGCCTAACCCTCTAAACTGCCTAGCTAGTCATGCTCTCCGATCGTCTACTTGTAGCCGTGGCGGCCGCAAAGCTCGACAGGCAGCTGGCGAACGGCGTTCGCCAGGACGCCAGTCCAGCGCTCTCCCGGCGCGCGCGCATGCTCACTGATCCAGCGGCTCGCGAACAGCTGGGGCGGCAACTGCGACGGATCGTCCGAGACGCGCACCGACGTGTGATGCCTGGGCCGCGGGTGCCGCTGAACCGGGAACGCGTGCTTGAGTCAGAGCGTGATCTGGCGCTGCTCGCCAGCCGCCTCCAGTCTCCGAGGCGGGTCAGCGTCCGTGGCGTCGCCAAGGTGCGGCTGCTGCTGACCGACGGTCGCGGCCCATTGTTCTACCCGCGCAGCACGACGGACCTCGGCGCCGCGGTCCGCGACGCGACCACGGCCCTCAGCTGAGCTAACCGACCGCGCCTTCGTATGCTGGGAGGCGATGTCGGCCCAGTACATCTTCACGACCCACAGGCTCTCGCGGCGCTACCCGCCCGACCGTGAGGTGCTGACCGACATCTCGCTGTCGTTCCTCCCGGGGGCGAAGATCGGGGTGCTCGGCTACAACGGCGCCGGCAAGTCGACCCTCCTGCGGATCATGGCCGGGATCGACACCGAGTTCGACGGCGTCGCACAGCTGGCGCCGAATGCGACCGTCGGGCTGCTCGAGCAGGAGCCCGAGCTCGACCCGAGCAAGGACGTCAAGGGGAACGTCGAGGAGGGCGTCGCCGAGGTCCGCGCGCTGCTCGACCGCTTCAACGAGCTGTCGATGAACTATTCCGACGAGACCGCCGACGAGTTCGGCCGCGTGCAGGAGCGGATCGACGCGGTCGACGGCTGGAATCTCGACACTACGCTCGAGATCGCGATGGACGCGCTGCGCTGCCCGCCGCCCGACGCCGACGTCACGACGCTGAGCGGCGGCGAGTGCCGCCGGGTCGCACTCTGCCGGCTGCTGCTGCGCCAGCCCGACCTGCTGCTGCTCGACGAGCCGACCAACCACCTCGACGCCGAGTCGGTCGCGTGGCTCGAGCAGCACCTGCGCGACTACCGCGGGACGGTCGTCGCGATCACCCACGACCGCTACTTCCTCGACAACGTCGCCGGCTGGATCCTCGAGCTCGACCGCGGTCGCGGGATCCCATATCAGGGCAACTACTCGGGCTGGCTCGAGCAGAAGCGGGCGCGGCTCGAGAGCGAGGCCAGGCAGGACACCGCGCGCCGGCGAACGATCGACCAGGAGCTCGAGTGGGTGCGGCTCAACGCCAGTGCGCGCCGCAACAAACCCAAGGCGCGCCTGAACGCCTACGAGGCGCTGCTCGCCGAGGACCGCAACGTCAAGCTCGACCAGGTCCAGATCCACATCCCGGCGGGCCCGCGACTGGGAGAGGTGGTCGTCGAGGCCGAAGGCGTGCGCAAGTCGTACGGCGACCGCGTGCTGATCGACGATCTCAGCTTCAAGCTGCCGCGCGGCGGGATCGTCGGCGTGATCGGTCCCAACGGCGCCGGCAAGACGACGCTGCTGCGGATGATCACCCGGCAGGAGCAGCCGGACGAGGGCGCCCTGCGGGTTGGCGAAACCGTGCAGCTCGCGTACGTCGACCAGTCGCGCGAGGCGCTAGACCCCGAAAAGAACGTCTGGGAGGAGATCTCTGGCGGCATCGACCAGATTCCGCTCGGCGACCGGACCGTCAACAGCCGCGCCTACGTTGCCGGCTTCAACTTCAAGGGCACTGACCAGCAGACGAAGGTCGCCAGGTTGTCCGGCGGCGAGCGCAATCGGCTGCATCTCGCCAAGCTCCTGCGCAGCGGCGGCAACCTGCTGCTGCTCGACGAGCCGACCAACGATCTCGACGTCGACACGCTGCGCGCGCTCGAGGAGGCGCTGCTTTCGTTCGCGGGCTGCGCCGTCGTCGTGTCCCACGACCGCTGGTTCCTGGATCGGATCGCGACCCACGTGCTGGCGTTCGAGGGCGAGTCCCAGGTGCGCTGGTTCGAGGGCAACTTTGAGGCTTACGAGAGCTTCCGCCACGAGCAGCTCGGGGCCGAGGCGGACCGCCCGCACCGGATCACGTACAAAAAACTGGTCCGCAGTTAGACTCGCCCGCACCGGGTCACGTACACGAAACTGGTCCGCAGTTAGACTCGCCGACGTGGCGTCGAAAGCGGTCCTGATCACCGGCTGCTCCTCGGGGATCGGCCACGCCACGGCCGAGCGGCTGCTCGCCGACGGCCACACGGTCTACGCGACCGCGCGCCGCCCGGAGTCGATCGACGACCTGGCGGCGAAGGGCGCCAAGACGCTCGCGCTCGACGTCACGAATGAGGAGTCGATGACCACCGCGGTCGAGCACGTGAACCAGGCCGAGGGGGCGGTCGGGGTGCTGATCAACAACGCCGGCTACAGCCAGTCGGGCGCCGTCGAGTCGATCCCGCTCGCCGACGTGCGAAGGCAGTTCGAGACCAACGTGTTCGGGCTGGTCAGGATGTGTCAGCTGGTGCTGCCCGCAATGCGCGCCCAGCGCTCGGGCAAGATCGTCAACATCGGCTCGATGGGGGGCAAGCTCGTGTTCCCGGGCGGCGGCATCTACCACGCGACCAAGTACGCGATCGAGGCGCTCAGCGACGCACTGCGGTTCGAAGTCCGAGGCTTCGGCGTCGACGTGATCCTGATCGAACCGGGGCTGATCAAGAGCGGCTTCGGCGAGGTCGCCGCCGACTCGGTCACCAAGAGCGACGGGGATCCGTACGGCGATTTCAACCGCCACGTCGCGAAGGCGACCGCGGAGGCCTACGACGGGCCGCTGATGAAGCTCGGTGGGGGGCCCGAGAAGGTCGCGGACACGATCGCCGAGGCGCTCGATGCCGACAAGCCGAGGGCGCGCTACAAGGTCACGCCGAGCGCGCACCTGCTGATCGGCCAGCGCCGGATCACGCCCGATCGCGTCTGGGATCTGATGATGCGGGCTCAGTTCCCGACGCCGAAGCCCTAGCCACCGGCGCGAGCAGCGCTCGCAGCTCGCCCGCGTCGGCCGCGACCGCGTCCGCCTCGCTGAGCTCGGACATCTCGAACGGACCGGTCGCGACCGCGAAGCAGCGGACGCCGTCCGCGCGCGCGCAGGCGATGTCGCGCGGCGTGTCGCCGATCACGATCGTGTCCTGGCGCGGGTGCGAGATCCCGAGCGACCCGGCGCGGCGCCGGGCGATCCCCGGCAGCGCGGCGCGGTCCTCGGCGTCCGAGCCGAACGCGCCCTGACCGCTTGGGAAGTGGCGACCGATTCCCGCCCGCGTCAGCTTCAGCCGGGCGATCGGTTCGTAGTTGCCGGTCACCAGCGCCAGCCGGACGTCGTCTCGCCCCGATAGCCGCCCCAGCAGCTCCACGACCCCGGGCAGCACCCGGTCGGCGAGCGACTGGGGACAGAGCTCGGCGTACGCGCGGCAGCACTGCTCGCGCACGTCGTCCGCGCGCTCATCGATCCGCAGCGCCGAGACGCCCGCCTGCAGCAGCAACCCGCGCGCGATCTCGCCGTCGGTCCGGCCGGCCGGCGAGATCGGCCGCGTCAGGCTCGCGGCGTCGATCCCGTGTACCTCGCGCAGTGCCACGTGCAGCGCGTCGCGATGCGCGGCCGCGGCGCCCCCGAGCAGCGTCCCGTCGATGTCGAACAGCAGCAGCAGCAGCGCCGCTCAGCGCTCGAATGACATGCCCGGCTCGAGGCGCTGGGCGAACGCCGCGATCAGCTTCGCCGCGGCGTCGATGTCCGACAGCGCAACCAGCTCAACCGGTGAGTGCATGTAGCGGATCGGGACCGAGACGATCCCGGTCGGCACACCGGCGCGCGAGGCATGGACCGCGTCTGCGTCGGTGCCCGTCGCGCGACCCAGCGATTCGACCGTGAACGGGATCTCCGCCTGTTCAGCGGTCTCGTACAGCAGGTCCGCGATCAGCGGGTGCAGCAGCGAGCCGCGCGCGATCACCGGGCCGGAGCCGAACGAGTGCTTGGTGATCGGCCCGAGGTCGATCCCCGGCTGGTCGGTCGCGAACGTGACGTCGACCGCGATCGCGAGGTCGGGCTCGAGCGCGAACGCGCTCGTCCGCGAGCCCGCGAACGTCGTCTCCTCCTGGACGACCGCGAGCGCGATCACGTCGCCCGGCGCGCCGCCGGCCTCGGCAACCAGCCGGGCGGCCTCGGCGGCGACGAAGCAACCGATCCGGTTGTCGAGCGAGCGTGAGACGAGCCGGTCGTTGGGAAGCTCGATCGGCTCGCCATCGATCACGCCGACGTCGCCGATCCTGACCAGCTCGCGCGCCTGGTCTGCGTCCTTGGCGCCAATGTCGATGTGCAGGTCCTTGATCTGCGGAACCTTCTCGCGGTCCGGGCCCTTCAAGAGGTGGACCGGCTTGCGGCCGATCACGCCGATCACTGAGCCGTCGCGGGTCGCGATCCGGACCCGCTGGCCGACGAGCACGACCGGATCCCAGCCGCCCACCTCGCCGAACCGCAGGTAGCCGTCGTCGTCGATGTGCGAGACGTGGACGCCGATCTCGTCGATGTGCCCGATGATCGCCAGCGTCGGGCCGCCGGCGGTGCCGGGCACGCGTGCCATCGAGGAGCCGACGTTGTCGGCTCGGACCTCGGCGGCGAACTTCTCACAGCCCTCGCGCCAGACGCGGGCGGGGCTGGTCTCGTGTCCGGACGGCCCGGGCGCGGTCAGCAGGTTGTGGAGCAGCTCAGGGGTCGGCATCGGCGGAAATCTAGTCGGTCGGGCCTCGCCGGCGACGTGACCCTATTTGTCCAGCAGGTCGCGGAGCACGTACTGGAGGATCCCGCCGTGGTGGAAGTAGCGCTGCTCGTTGGGCGTGTCGATCCTGACCGTGACCTCGAACTCCGAGGGAGAGCTCCCGCTCTCCCCGGAATCGGCCTTGACCGTCAGCTTGCGCGGGACCTCGTCGGCGTCGGCGATCCCCCGGATCGTGAACTTCTCCTTGCCGGTCAACCCCAGCGACTCGACGGACTCGCCGTCGGCGAACTGCAGCGGCAGCACCCCCATCCCGACCAGGTTGGAGCGATGGATGCGCTCGAAGCTCTCGGCGATCACCGCGCGCACACCCAGCAGCCGCGTGCCCTTTGCCGCCCAGTCGCGCGACGAGCCCGAGCCGTACTCCTTGCCGGCCAGCACGATCAGCGGGATCTCTGCGTCGATATACCTCAACGCCGCGTCGTAAATCGATGTCTGCTCGCCGGCGCCGTCGCTGCCGAGGTAGACCGTCACGCCGCCCTCGGTCCCGGGTGCGAGCTGGTTGCGCAGCCGGATGTTGGCGAACGTTCCGCGCATCATCACCTCGTGGTTGCCGCGCCGTGATCCATAGGAGTTGAAGTCGCGGACCTCGACGTGGTTGTCGTTCAGGTACTTGGCGGCCGGACCGTCGCGCTTGATCGAGCCGGCGGGGGAGATGTGGTCGGTCGTGACGCTGTCGCCGAGCATCGCGAGCACTCGGGCGTCGACGATGTCCTCGAGCGGCTCCGGCTCGCGCGGCAGGTTCTCGAAGAACGGCGGCCGCCGGACGTAAGTCGAGCGCTCGTCCCACGCGAACTCGTCCCCGGTCGGGACCTCGAGCGTGTTCCAGCGCTCGTCGCCGTCGAACACCGCGCTGTAGCTCGAGCGGAACATATCCGACTGGACCGCCTCCTCGACCGTGTGCCCGACCTCGGCCGAGTCGGGCCAGACGTCCTTCAAATACACGGGCTCGCCGTTGCGGTCCTCACCGAGCGGCTCGTCGTAGAGGTCGATGTCCATCGTCCCGGCGATCGCGTAGGCGACGCACAGCGGCGGTGACGCCAGGTAGTTCATCTTCACGTCGGGGTTGATCCGGCCCTCGAAGTTACGGTTGCCCGACAGCACCGACACGACCGCCAGATCCTCGGCGCCGACCACGTCGGAGATCTCCGTCGGCAGCGGGCCGCTGTTGCCGATGCAGGTCGTGCAGCCGTAGCCGACGAGGTTGAACCCGAGCTCGTCGAGATACTCGTCGAGGCCCGCGCGCTCGAGGTATTCGGTCACCACCTTGGACCCGGGGGCAAGCGATGTCTTGACCCACGGCTTGACCTTCAGGCCCTTCTGGACTGCGTTACGGGCGAGGATCCCGGCACCGAGCATCACCGACGGGTTCGAGGTGTTGGTGCAGCTGGTGATCGCCGCGATCACGACGTGCCCGTGGTCGAGCTCGGTCTCGGTTCCGTCGCCGAGCGTCACCGGCACCCTCGTGTGCCGGCGCTCGGCCACCTGCGCGCCGCCAGTGCCGCTGCTGGGCTCGTGGCCAGCGCCGTTGCGAACGTGGGTCGAAACCGGATCGGAGGCCGGGAACGAGCCGGCGAGTGCGTCGTCCTCCTCGTCGTCGTCGGGCAGGATGCCGTCGAGCGCCATCCGGAAGGCGGCCTTTGACTCGGTCAGCGAGACGCGGTCCTGGGGTCGCTTGGGTCCGGCGATACTCGGGACCACGTCGCTGAGGTCGAGCTCGATCTGATCGCTGAACGTCGGTTCATCGGAGTGCTCGTCGTGCCACAGCCCCTGCTCCTTGGCGTACGCCTCGACTAGCTCGATCAGCTTCTTCGGCCGGCCGGAGAACTCGAGGTAGCGCAGCGTTTCGGCGTCGATCGGGAAGATCGCGCAGGTCGAGCCGAACTCCGGCGACATGTTGCCGATCGTCGCCCGGTCGGCCAGCGGCAGACCGGCGAGACCGGCACCGTGGAACTCGACGAACTTGCCGACTACGCCGCGCTCGCGCAGCATCTCGGTGACGGTCAGCACCAGGTCAGTCGCCGTCGCGCCCTCGTGCAGCTTGCCGGTCAGCTTGAAGCCCAGCACCTGCGGGATCAGCATCGACATCGGCTGGCCGAGCATCGCAGCCTCGGCCTCGATCCCGCCCACGCCCCAGCCCAGCACGCCGAGGCCGTTGATCATCGTCGTGTGCGAGTCGGTGCCGACCAGCGTGTCGGGGTACGCGAGGCCGCGCCCGTCGTCGACGAACACGACCCGCGCCAGGTACTCGAGATTGACCTGGTGCACGATCCCGGTGTCCGGCGGCACGACCTTGAAGTTGTCAAACGCCCCCTGGCCCCAGCGCAGGAACGCGTAGCGCTCCTGATTGCGCTCGAACTCGAGCTCGGCGTTGCGCTGGAACGCCTGCGGCGAGCCGTACGCGTCGACCTGGACCGAGTGGTCGATCACCAGCTCGGCCGGTACGAGCGGATTGATCCTGTTCGGGTCGCCGCCCATCTCCTTCATCGCGTCGCGCATCGCGGCCAGGTCGACGATCGCCGGGACGCCGGTGAAGTCCTGCATCACGACGCGCGCGGGGGTGAAGGCGATCTCCTTGCTCGGTTCGTCGGATGCGTTCCAGGTCGCGAGCGCCTCGATGTCCTGCTTGCGGATCGACTCGCCGTCCTCGTTGCGAAGCAGGTTCTCGAGCAGGATCTTGAGTGAGAAGGGCAATCTCGCCACGTCGTAGCGCGACTGGAGCGCGTCGAGGCGGAAGATCTCGTAGCTGCGGTCGCCGACGCGCAGTTGGGCTTTGGAGTCAAAGCTGTTGGTGGACATGGTTTCGGGCTCCTGGTTTCAGGTTTGCTGCTTCTACTGTAGGCCTCGGAGGCCTTTCCGCCGCTCCTACACTGGTCTTAGCTCGGTCTTCCAACTCGCTTCGAACTACCCCGGATCCTGCTTGCGCACCTCGATCCGGACTACAGACAGGAGACCCAGCGATGTCGATCTTGAGTTTCACGCTCGCGAGCCTCGCGGTGGCGGCGGCCGGCATCGTCGCGGCGGCCACCGCCTACACCGAGGCCCACCGCGCCCCGGATCAGAGCTAGCTCTCTCAGCTTCTTCTTACGTAGACCGCCGATCCTGACCGGATGAGTACGGACTCAGCCACTTACGGGGCGCGGCTGCGGACGCCGCGGCTGGGTCAGCGCTCGGTCGGAGGGGTGATCGGGAAACTGCGCGAGCGGCCCGAGCTCGGCGCGGCGGGCGCCAGATGATCCGCTACGCGGCCGGACTGGCCGTCGCGGCGGCGCTGCTGCTCGCCCCGCCGGCGCTCGCCGACACCACGCAGAGCTCGAACTGGGCCGGCTACGCGATCCACAAATCGGGCGTCACGTTCAGAAAGGTGGCCGGCTCCTGGACCCAGCCCAGCGCCACCTGCACGCCTGGGGAGCGGACGTTCTCGTCGGTCTGGGTCGGGCTCGGTGGCTACAACGAGCGCTCAAACGCGCTCGAGCAGATCGGCACTGAGACGGATTGCAGCGCCAGCGGCCGTTTGGTCTCGAGCGCCTGGTACGAACTCGTGCCGGCACCGTCGCGGACGATCAGAATGACCGTCAAGCCCGGCGATCGGCTGCGCGCGAGCGTCGACGTGACCGGTGACGAGGTCCGCCTGCAGCTCGTCGATCTGACGCGCCACAGGTCGTTTACGCGGACCGTCGGCGACTCCACGCTCGACCTCACCTCGGCCGAGTGGATCGTCGAGGCACCGTCTGAGTGCGCCGGCGGCTACTACTGCCGGACGCTGCCGCTGGCCGACTTCGGCTCCGCGACCTTCAGCGGCGCTCGCGCGGTCACGACGACGGGCCACGCGAGCGGCATCGCCAGCCGCAAGTGGGTCACGACCCGGATCACGCTCGCCGGCGGCGGGCAGCACCGGTTCATCGGCAACCCGTCCGGCGCGGCCGGAGCGGTCGCGACGCCGTCGGCGCTGCTGGGGGACGACAACTCGTTCACGGTTACGTACGGCGGCTCGACGACGACTCCGCCGACCACGACCGTGCCAACGGTGCCGGTCAGCTCGCGGCCGTTCCTACATACCTCTTAGCCGACTCGTAGGAGTTTTTAGCGCGTCGCCTCGATCGTTTCGGCAATGACGAGCGCCGGACCGCACCTGTTCTGGATCACCAGCCGCGCCGCCGGGATCGTGGCGCTGGTCGCCGCCAGCCTGGCGGTCTCGCTGGGTCTGCTGATGAGCACCAAGCTGCTGCGCCGGCGCGGTCCGGACCTGCTCGCGATGCACGAGGTCCTGTCGCTGTCGGCGATCGTCGCGATCGTCGTGCACGGCGCGGCGCTGCTAGGCGATCAGTACCTGCACCTGTCGATCGCCGACATCGCGATCCCGTTCGTCAGCTCCTACAAGTCGCTCTGGACCTCGCTCGGGATCATCGCCGGCTGGGGCTTGATCGCGCTCGGGCTGTCGTACTACGTTCGGCGCTGGATCGGCACCGCCCGGTGGCGTAGGTTGCACCGCTTCACGGCGCTGCTGTGGCTGGTCGGTCTCGGGCACGCGCTCGGCGAGGGCACCGACGCCGGTCAGGTCTGGTTCCTCGCGATGATCGCGATCGTGGCGGTGCCGGCACTGCTGCTGCTCGCAACGCGCTGGCTGGGCACCGACGAGCCGCCGCGCCGCGCGCAGCAGACGCGTGGCGACATCCGCAGCGTCCCAGCGGGCTCGGTGCCGACGTCCGGAGTCCCGGTCCGCTCCTAGCCCGCAGCGGAGGGGTGTTGTATCTCGAGGGGGCTATAGCCACCATGGGATACAACACCCCTGGGCTCTTAGCCGCGCGCGTCCCGGCGGGGCCCGCCCTACAGCCCGGGCGGGTGGCGGACCACGAAGCCCGAGAACTCGCCGCCGCCCTGCGCCCGGCGGGGCCCGCCCTACAGCCCGGGCGGGTGGCGGACCACGAAGCCCGAGAACTCGCCGCCGCCCTGCGCCCAGCGGGTGCCGCTCTCGGCCAGCGCGACCGTGTCAAAGCGCCAGCCCCCGACCACCATCCAGACGTGCTCCGCGTTGGCGTAGATCGTGATCCACTTGCCGGGCCCCGGGTCGCCCCAGTCCTCGAACTGGCCCGAGACCATCGGCGAGCTGACCAGCCCGGCGGCCGCCAGCGCGTAGCTGACTGAGCCCGAGCAGTCGTAGCCGTCGGCGTGGAACGACGCGTGCCCACCGCCGTAGATGTAGGGGAGGGTCGCGATCGCGTTGCCCGCGGCGATCACCTCGTCGACCGCCGCCGGCGCGCCGGGGGGCGGCTGGACCATGCCGTGGGTGTCGACCGCGATCCCGGAGACGTTCACGTTGCCGGTCTGCGCCGCCCGGGCGGCCTGCTCGGCGGCCCGCTTCTCGAGCGTCTGCAGCTTGTCGTTCAGCGACCCGTAGGCGGCGCCCGCTCGCGAGCGTCGGGCGAGCTCGGTCAGCTGCTGGTGCAGGAGCGCCGACTCGAGCGCGGCGACCTGGTTGCGGCGCGCGAGGATCTGATCGGCGAGCGCGCGGTCGCGCGCCTCGAGTGCGGCCAGCGCGCGAGCCTCGCGCGCGACCTCGGCCCGCGCCGTGCGCGTCCAGGCGACGACGTGCGAGTCCAGGTGCGCCACACGGGACATGAAGTTGACCTGCTCGAGCAGCTGACCGAACCCATGCGAGCTGAGGATCACCGTCATCAGGTTCGGCTGGTTGCCCTCGTAGTTGGCGACCAGGTTCGCGGCCAGCGCCGTCGTCGCAACGTGCAGCCGGTTCTCGAGGTCGACGAGGTGGTCGCGCGCCGCGAGCAGCGAGCTCTGAACGGTCTTCAGCTGAGCGACCCGCCGGTCGAGGTCCGCCTGGACCGCCGTCAGCTGTGAGCGAGCGTGCGCCAGGCCGCCCGACGTCCGCGCGATCTGAGCCGAGTCGGCCGCGATCTGTGCCCGCATCGACTGCGCCGCCGACTGGGTGGCCGTTATCTGCGACTGGAGGTCGCCCGAGCTCGCCGCGGTGAGGTTGGTGGCCAGCAGCGCCGCCGCGACGGCGAGACCGGTCAGCGTGCGGATCGCAGTGGGGTTCTTGTGCGTTCTCGTCATCGGGCACGAACGCACCCGCGCGCGGCCGCTGAGCCACGTGACGAGGCGCATCAGACGCGCCGCTGTGGGCGGCGGCGCGAGCTTGGGGCGTTGAGGCGGAGCGGACCCTAACATGGCGCGTCGGGCTCGCGCTCCGACATCCTGGTGATGCAATAAATCCTGCAAAACCGGCATTTGGGGGCCGTCGCGCGGGGTGCGCCGAGTCGGTCTCCGGTCGATCCAGACGGCCACCGGATGCCGCCCCGGACCGCTCGCTCCTGCGCCCGTGCGCTGCCCCGCTTGTCATACTCGCGCGATGCGATGGCGCCACGTGCTCGTGTGCCTCGGCCTGCTCGCGCTGCTGCCGGGACCGACCGTCGCCCTGGCTCAGGGCGGTGGCTCTGCGGGCGATCAGCAGTACACGGATCCGTTCGGGAGCACGACCCACTCCTCGACTACTCACACGCAGACGCAGCCCCAGCAGACGACCACGTCGGCGCCCGTGACTACGCCACCGGCCACGAGCACGACCCCCGCCACCGTGACGTCAAGTTCCGACGCGGGCTCGACCCCGGTTGCGACCGCCGCGTCCAGCAACGGCAAGACCCTGCCGTACACCGGTCTCGATCTGTGGACGGTCGTCGGCGTCGGCCTCACCCTGATGGCCTCCGGGCTATTGATAAGAGTCAGATCCAGGCGTGCGTAGTCGTACAAGGGGCCGACTGATCGCGGGTGCAGTGGCGCTCGCGCTGACCGGATCCGCGGTCGCGGTCTCGGCGTCCGCGTCTGCACACGCGACTCCCCGCGCCCACGCGGCGAGCCTGCCGGTCCCGTCGACGTTCGTCGGCGTCGACGCGGACGGCCCGATGCTCGACCCCTCGACCTCCGGACTCAACCTCGCCCGCCAGTTCGACAACATGGTCGCCGCCGGCATAGGGAGCGTGCGGGTCGCGTTCAACTGGGCCACGGCGCAGCCGTATCAGACGATGGCGGACGTCCCCGCCAGCCAGCAGTCTCAGTTCACCGAGGTCGGTGGCGTGCCGACCAACTTCAGCCAGACTGACCAGTTCGTCGAGTTGGCCGCCCAGCGCGGTGTGACGCTGCTGCCGACGGTCCTGTACGCACCCAGCTGGGATGCGGTTGACAACGACAGTGGCGTCGACTTCCCGGCCACTCCCGGCCCGTTTGCCGCCTATCTGACGGCCCTGATTGACCGGTACGGCCCGCACGGCAGCTTCTGGAGCTCGCATCCCCAGGTCCCACGGATGCCGATCAGGCAGTGGCAGATCTGGAACGAGGAGAACCTGGGCTACTACTGGCGCCAGCCGTTCGCCTCGAGCTACGGGGCGCTTCTGCACGCCGCGCACGACGCGATCAAGCGTGCCGATCCGGGGGCGAAGGTTGTACTCGGAGCGCTGACCAACTTCGCGTGGCAGTCGATCGGTCAGCTCAACAAGGTGCCCGGATTTCGCAACTGGTTCGACATCGCGTCGGTCAATGCGTTCACGAAGAAGCCCGCCGACGTCATCCTCTATCTGAAGTTGATGCGCCGCGCGCTCGACCGCATCCGCGACGGCAGAACGCCGCTGATCGCGAGCGAGCTGAGCTGGCCGTCGGCACTGGGCGAGACGCCAGATGCCTATGACTTCGACACGACCGAGGCCGGCCAGGCGCGCAATATCTCGCAGTTGCTGCCGATGCTCGGCGCCAACCGCAGGAGACTGCGGTTGCAGAGCTTCTACTACTACACCTGGATCAGCGTCGAGACCTACGGCGCGCAGGACTTCGCGTTCGCCGGGCTGATTGGGCAGACGTCATACGGCCGGGTGTTCACCAAGCCCGCCCTCGCAGCGTTCAGCAAGGGCGCGCTGGCGCTCGAGCTCTGCAAGCGCAAGTCGTCGAGCGCCACGCGCTGCGCGCAGCGCGCCGGCTGAGGCGGTCGTTCAGCGGCACAGCGGCATCGTCGGGCGCGGCGCGGCTGCGGCCTTCAAGCCGGCGGTGAACGCGGCCACGTCGGGCGTGGTGGCACCGTTGGGGTTGCTGATCCCGTACCAGTCCTGGCCGTTGTCGGGGTTGCTCTGCGGCGACACCCACGTGTAGAGAAGCGCGCCCGCGACGCCGCAGTCGAGGTGGCCCAGCGCCCCGAGCGTCGCGACCAGATACCCCGGCCGCGCCGACTCGGGCGCGTAGTCGACGGTGTCGCGCGGCTGCGTCGTCCAGCCGAACTCGGTCACGTAAAGCGGCACCGGCCCGAGCCCCAACGCCGCGATCGTCGCCCGCGCCGCGCGGAGCTTGGCCAGCAGCACCAGCGGATCGCCGTAGGGGTGGATCGCGATCCCGTCGATGTGACCACGCAAATCGGGGAGGGCGGCCAGCATCGAGGGCAGGAAGGTGCCGGGGCTCGTCAGCCCGCCGACGAGCACGCGGCCGCTCGGGTCGGCGGCCAGGATCGCGTCGCGTGCCTGCTCGTATAGCTCGGCGTATTGGGCGGCGTCCGGGGCCGGCGTCCAGAACTGGGCGTTGTCGGGCTCGTTCCAGATCTCAAACGTCTGGACCGGCTCCGGGGTCAATGCCGGGTTTGAACGCCAGAACGATCCCCCGGGCCCGTAGCGGGCGGCGAACGCGGCAGCGTACGCCGCATAGTCGGCCGGTGAGGATGGAGGCGAGTGGTCCTGGCCGGCGATCGACTGCGCCCACGGTGCCGTGTAGTCGAGGATCGGCATCCAGCGCAGCCCGGCCGTCGCCAGCGAGCCCGCGACCTCGTCGTCGAACTGCCAGTCGTAGTGGTGCACGCCGTCGACCGGCGCGGCCGGCTCGGCGCTCTCCCAGAACGCGTCGCTGCGGGCAACCGTTGCGCCGGTCGCCTTGACAGCCTGCAGCTGCGAGGCGATCTGGGCCTGGGTGTAGGTGCCGCCGTTGAACAGCAGGTTGACGCTGACGCCGAACGACTGTCCCGCCGGCGGCGGTCGACCCGGCGGCCCGGGAGTCACCGGCGCAGCCGCGGTCGAGGGCGAGGTCGAAAGAGCGACCCGCGGTCCGGCACCGCCGCCGTTGGCGATCGCGACGATCACAACGGCCACGATCACGGCCGCCGCGCCGGCACCGAACGCAACGAGCTGTCGCCGCTGGTTCATCGCTCCCGTTGTCGCAGGACCGCCTCGAGCTGCTTTCGCTCGCGCGCGGCCGGCCGCCCCAGCGCGCTCTTGACGACCACGCGCGAGGCGAACGTCACCGCCTGTGAGGCGTCGTCGAGCCGGGCTCGGGCGGTGCCGAGGCGGCGCTGCACGACGTCGTGGCGGGCCCGTGCGACGAGCGCAAACGGCTCGCCACCGAACGCCCGCTTCGAGCTGTGAGCGCTGTGGTGGATCACGCGCACGTCGGGCCAGAACCAGGTCTCGATGTCCTGCTCGGCGGCGCGCAGGCACAGCTCGAGGTCCTCGCTGTAGAGGAAGATCGACTCGTCGAACGGCCCCAGCTGCCGCAGGGCCTCGGTCCGCGCCGCGAGCGCACAGCCGACCGCCCAGCCCACCCGTCGCGGCGTCGAGGACTTCCACGGGGCGAGCGCCGGTCCGGCGAACGTCGGCGAGATGACCGCGCGGGCGAGGTCCGCCGCGGAGGCGGGAAGCGGGTGGACCGTGTCCTGGCGCGAGCCGTCGGGTGACAGCACCAGCGGCGCCAGCAGCCGATCCGGGGCGCGCAGTGCCTCGGCCGCGAGCGTCAGCGGCGAGCCGTCGATCAGCTCGACGTCGGGGTTGACGAGCATCGTGACCGGCGCCAGGACCGCCTTCAGACCGACGTTCGAGGCACGGCCGAAGCCGATGTTCTCGTCGAGCTCGATCGTGGTCACAAGCTTGCGGTCGCGGGCGACCTGCAGGCTGGAGTCGGTCGACGCGCAGTCGACGACGACCACCTGCGCGCTCGGAAGATGGCGCGCGACCGAATCGAGCAACGCGGCCAGCTCGCGTTCGGATTCGTGCGTGACCGTCACCAGAGCTAGCGGAGGCACGGGAGTTTCGGGCGCGTCCACAGTCGGCGAGGCTATCCGCCGCGGTCCCCGCAGGGCGCCATGGCCGCGATTAGACTGCTCGCGTGGGGAGTCAGTCCAACATCCGCGCCGCGTCGCCGCGGGTCGCGCTGATCCACGACTTCCTGCTCGACGTCCGGGGAGCCGAGCGCGTGTTCCTCGAGTTGTGCGCGATCTGGCCCGAAG
This sequence comes from uncultured Solirubrobacterales bacterium, assembly GCA_963756655.1. GTDB lineage: Bacteria > Actinomycetota > Thermoleophilia > Solirubrobacterales > Solirubrobacteraceae > Palsa-465. The sequence goes on along the minus strand of CAVWOQ010000015.1, from coordinate 49,089 downwards.
CCGACATCTACACGGCCGTCTACGACGAGAAGGGGACCGAGCGGCGGTTCGCTGGACGCCGCGTCCACAGCTCGTTCCTGCAGACGCTGCACCCCTCGGCCCGTATGTTCCGTGCCCTGCTGCCGCTCTATCCGGCGGCGATCGAGTCGTTCGACCTGTCGCAGTACGACCTCGTCGTCTCGAGCTCGTCGGCGTGGGCCCACGCCGTCCTGTGCGACGAGCACACGATCCACGTCAGCTACTGCCACAACCCGTTCCGCTACGCGTGGAACGACCGCGAGCAGACGCTCGCTCGCAGCCGCAACGTCCTGCTGCGGGCGTTCCTGCGCGGCGCCTTCCGGCGCTGGCGCCAATGGGACTGGATCGCAGCCCAGCGCACGGATCGCTATATCGCCAACTCGTTCACCACCCAGGCGCGGATCCGCGCCTACTTCGGGCGCGAGGCGTCCGTCGTCTACCCGCCGGTGGACACCAAACGCTTCACCCCCGGCGAAGTCGCCGACCACTACGCCATCGTCTCCGAGCTCATGCCGCACAAGCAGATCGACGTCGCGATCGCGGCCTTCAACGCCCTCGGTCGGCGCCTGGTCGTGGTAGGTGACGGGCCGGACGCGCGCCGTCTGCGCCGGCTCTCAGGGCCGACGATCCAGTTCGCGGGCCGGCTCACCGATGCCGCCGTCGCCGACATCCTGCAGAGCGCCCGGACGCTGATCGTGACCGCGGTCGAGGAGTTTGGGATCGCGGCGGTCGAGTCGCAGGCCGCCGGCCGGCCGGTGATCGCGCGGCGCGGGGGTGGGGCGCTCGAGACCGTCCGTGACGGCGTCACCGGGCGTTTCTTCTCAGGCGGCTCGGATCAGCTCGCCGAGGCGATCGCGAGCTTCGACGACGCCGCGGTCGATCCCGAGGAGTGCGTGCGCAACGCTGCCCGGTTCGACGCCGCGAGCTTCCGCCGCGGGATCGAGGCCGAGATCGACGCCGCGTTCGCCGACGATTCGCGACCGCAGGGCGCCGAGCGCCACCCGCTTGCCTCGACGAGGTTGCTACGCCGCGCGTGGCCCCGCTAGCGGCTGGCGAGCTCTTAGCGAGTCGAACCTGCTGGCGGGCTCGCGGGGCGGATGCGGGATGATGCCGCGGTGCTGGTACTGCGCGCCCTGTTGATAACCGTTGCCATCGCCGCCTGCGCGTGGTTCGCGCTCGGCATTCGAAGCTCGCACGATGCCGACAAGGTCAACTCGATGATCGGCCATGCGACGTCGATCACACACGCGCAGGCGCACGCCGACGATCAAGCTCTCAACGACGCGGAGCTGCTGGATCCCGACCAGAACCTGGAAGAACTCCGTGCCGAGGTCGCGCTGCACGCTGGCAATCACGCTGCTGCGCTTGCGATCGCGAAGCAAGTCGTGAGCCGAGAGTCACAGAATCCGTATGACTGGTTGCTACTCAAGGTTCTGTCTGCGCGGATCGACCCCGCGCTGAACCGGCTCGCGCAGCTGCGCGTCACTCAGCTCGTGCCGCCGGTTGTCGCGAGTGGATGACCCCTGGACCCAGAACGTGACGTTCAGACGCACGCGCGACCGCGCGATCACGCTGGTGTTTGGCCTGTTCTCGCTCGCGCTGGCGTTCTGGCAGCGGCCGGGCTGGGCGACCGCCGACACCAAGATCGATCTGCACGTCGACCCGGTGAGGTTCCTGAGCCAGGTCGCATCGGTATGGACGTCGACGACCGACCTCGGCGAGGTCCACAGCGCCCAGTACAGCGGCTACCTGTGGCCGATGGGGCCGTTCTTCGCGCTGCTGCACTCGCTAGCGATCGGCCCCTGGGTCGTGCAGCGATTGTGGCTGGCGCTGATGTTCTTCCTCGCCGTCTGGGGGACGTTGAAGCTGCTCGACGTGCTCGTCGGCCGGCCGCGGGGGACCGTGCACGTCGTCGCGGCCGCGTTCTATCTGCTGAACCCGTACGTGACCGTGTTCACCGCGCGCACGACGATCACGCTGCTCGGTTACGCGGCGCTTCCGTGGCTGTTGCTGATCACCCATCAGGGCATCAGGGCGTCCCGGGGCTGGCGTAGCATCGCGGGGTGGTGGTGGGCGGCGGCGTTCGCGCTGATTCTCACCTCGACCGGGGGTGGGGTCAACGCGGCGGTCGTCGCCTGGATGCTGGTCGGGCCGCTGCTGCTGGTGCTGTACGAGCCGGCGATCGGCGGCGTGCGCTGGCGCGACTCGCTCGGCTTCCTGGTCCGCGCCGGCGGCCTCGGGGTGCTGGCGTCGCTGTGGTGGATCGCCCCACTGCTGGTGCACGTCAAGTACGGGATCGACTTCCTCCAGTTCACCGAGCAGCCGAGTTCGATCTGGGCGACCAACAGTGTCACCGAGTCGCTGCGCCTGATGGGCTACTGGACGTCGTACATCGGCGTCGGGTTCGGGATCACGCGACCGTTCTTCTCGGACGGCGGCACGATGCTGTTCAACCCGTTCGTGGTCGGCGCCTCGCTGCTGCTGCCTGCGCTAGCGCTGGCGGGCTACGTCCGCGCGCGCCGCACCAGCTACGCGCCGTTCTTGCTGCTGCTGGTGGTCGTCGGCGTCGTGATCATGATGGCCGGCTTCCCCGCCGGGACGCCGCTGCGCAGCGCGATGTTGTGGGTCTACCAGCGCGTATTCGTGCTGCGCTTCGCGCGGACGACGGACAAGGCGGCGCCGCTGGTCGCGGTTGGGCTGGCGGGGTTGCTGGGTCTGACGGCCGCCCAGCTGCAGAGCTATCTCGCCAGGCTCCGAGACGTTCAGATCCGCAAGCCGGCGCTCGCCGGCGCCGGCATCGCGCTGCTGGCGCTGCTGGTGCTCGCCTCGCTGCCGCTGATCCGCGGCGACGCGATTGACACGCAGCTCGAGTACAAGCACATCCCGAGCGCCTGGACGCAGGCGGGCAACGGCCTTGACCGCACGCTTCCTGCCAACACCCGCGCGCTCGTCCTCCCAGGACAGATCTTCGCCTATTACACGTGGGGTGGGACGCTTGACCCGATCCTCCCGCGGCTCACCAGCCGGCCGGTCGCAGTGCGCTACGAGACGCCCTACTCGGACCTCCACGCCGTCGACCTGCTCACCACCGTCGACGATCTCGTGCAGCAGCGTCGCCTCGTGCCAGGCGAGCTCAGGCCGCTGCTGAACCTGATGGGAGTCGGCGCGGTGATCACCGGCGCCGACGACGACATCTCGCGTAGCGGCGCGATCGCTCCTGCAGCCGCCGCGGGGGTCCTGTCGCAGCAGCTTGGGCCCAAGCCGTCGGTCAGCTACGGGCCGGTGACCAGTCACCCGGTGGCGGCCGGCGACATCGGCCCACCTGCTGACCTGCCCGAGGTCCGCCGCTACGACGTCTCAGGCGGTCGCGGGCTGGTGCACGTCGATCCGGCCGGACCGTCGACGATCGTCGACGGAGGCGCGGAGGGGCTCGCCAACCTCGCGGCGTTTGATGGCCTGCCGGCTCACAACCCGATCCTGTATGCGGCTGACCTCTCGACAGCCGCGCTCCGCGCACAGGCCGCGCGTGGCGCTCAGATCGTGATCACCGACTCCAACCGCAGGCGCGAGTTCCTGCCGCAGTCGACCGCTCAGAACCTGGGCTCGACCGAGCCCGCCGACCAGCCGCTGCCGATCAACGCGGCCGAGATCGATCCGTTTGCCAAGGACGGGACCAACGCGCAGACCGTCACCGTGCTCGATGGCGCGCGGTCGATCATCGCCCCCTCACAGGCCGGCGAGCTCCAGTTCCCCGAGCACGCACCGATCGCTGCGTTCGACGGCCAGCTGTCCACCTCCTGGGTCGCCAACCGCTACCTGCCGCTCAACGACCGTTGGATCCAGATCACGTTCAACAAGCCCCGCGACGTGCCCTACGTCGATCTCTACCCGCTCGACGACTCCCACGGTTTCGTCAAGGAGGTCGACGTCAACGGCGTTCACCATCAGCTCGGTCCGGGGTGGACCCGCATCTACCTGAACTTCCACCACGTCACAACGCTCCGGGTGACGATCGACGATGTGATCCAGCCGAAGGTCGGCCTCGGCGGACCGGGCGGCTTTCGCGAGATCAGGATCCCGGGGCTGCACGCGCGCGAGCTGCTCCGTCCGCCGGTGGTTGCCGCGCGAGCCCTCGCGTCACAGGACCTGAGCCACGATTCGCTGAGCTGGGTGTTTGAACGCACGACCGGCGATGATCCATTCAAGCGCAACCCCTACGGGACCACGACCGTCCTCGACAGCCCGCTCGATCGCGGCGATGCCGAGCAGTACATCGACCGGCTGGTGTTCGCGCCGGCGACGCGGTCGTACACGGCGCGCGCGTGGGTCTATCCGGCGGTCGACACCCCTGACTCGGCGCTGGACCGGCTGGTCGGCGTACGCAGCGCGGACTCGTTTAACTCCTCGAGCCGATTCCAGGATCAGCCCGCGTATCGCGCCTCGAGCGCCTTCACCCGAGCGCGCGACTCCGGCTGGGTCGGCGTCTACAGGCCGGGCGAGGCGCCCGATCCCTGGGTTTCGTGGAGCACCCCGAAGCCGCTGACGGCCAGCCGGCTTCGCCTGGCGCCGTCGCCGCTCGCCGGGGTCCGCCGGCCGACGCTTGTGAAGTTGAGCTGGCCGGGTGGTTCGACGCCGCCGCTCAAGCCCGCCCCAGGGGGGGTGGTGACCTTGCCGTCGCCGGCCCGGGCGCGCGCGTTTCGCCTGACGATCCTTGAGGCGAGCTTCCCGCCCGGCACCTCAGCCGCCGATCGCCAGGCGCCGGCGGTCGGGGTCGGCCATCTCGCGGTGCCTGGGCTGGCGCCGATCACGGTCCCGCGCAGCGGCCCGCTGCGGGCTGGCTGCGGCAGCATCGCGATCGAGGTCGCCGGCCACCGGCTCGCGATGCGTCCCGCCGGCACGGTCGCCGAGCTCGACCAGGGGATGCCGCTGCGCGCGAGCTCGTGCGGGCCGCCGGTCACGATGCCCGCCGGTGTCGAGGAGATCCGCGCGCTCCCCGGCCTGTTCAGCGTCGACCTGCTCGAGCTCCGCTCGCCGGTCGCGCCGCCGCCGCAGGTCGGAGGCGGCGTCGTCACCAACCCGGGCAGCGTCGGCACGAGCTCATTGACGGGCGCCCGCGTCGCGCTCCGCGGCCCGTCCTGGCTGGTGCTGGGCGAGAGCTTTGACGCGGGCTGGCGCGCGACGTGCAACGGGCGCTCGCTGGGACCCCCAACGACGATCGACGGCTATGCGAACGGCTGGCGGGCTCCCGCCAGCTGCCGGCGGGTCGCGTTCACGTTCGCGCCCCAGGCCGGGGTCAACGAGAGCTACGTGATCTCGGCGGTCTGCTGCGCGGCGATGCTGATCCTGCTGCTGGTCGGCGCGTTGCGTGGCCGCATCCGTCTCGTCGTCGGTTCGACGGCGGAGGTCGCCGACCGCATCCGGCGGCCGCTGTCGCTACCGCGGGCCGCCGCGGTGGCGCTGGCGGTCTCGATCCTGATCGCGGCGATCTTCGCGAAGCGCGCGGGCGCGGTCGCTTTCCCGCTCGTGACGCTCGTCTTGTGGCGTGGCTACGGGGTTGCGACGCTGACCAAGATCGCGGTTGCGCTGCTGGCGGTCGCCGTGCCGCTGCTGTACTTGATCGTCTCGCCCGGCGACCAGGGAGGCTATGACTTCAACTACTCGAACAAGCTGATCGGCGCCCACTGGGTGGGGGTCGCCGCGATCGTGCTGCTCGCGATCGCCGCCTGGCAGTCGATCGGCGCGTTGCGAGCCGCCGCGCGCCGCAGGCCGTCGTCACCCCCGGATCGAGACGAACAGCAGCCCCCGAGCCCGGTAGAGCAGGAAGTCATACGGAGCTGACCATGCGTCGTCGGGCGTGACCTCGCGCCAACTGGCGCCGGTTCCCGTCCGCCGCAGGGCGCCGGAGTACTCGAGTCGCATTCCGCGCAGCGCGGCGTCGAACGACGGGTTGTAGCCCGCCGGGACCGTCAGTTCGAGCCGCCCGCCAGGGGCGAGCATCGCGCGCAGCGCCTGCACGGCCCTCGTCGCCTTGCTCGGATCATGCGGCTGCTCGTCCCAGCCGACGTGCTCGAGCGTCGAGATCGCGACGATCAGATCGAACCGGCCGAGGTCTGCGAGTTCGAGCGCGTCACGGTTCAGAACGCCGGGCGCGCGCTCGTATTTGTCGACCACGATGTGGTGCCCGTCGCGGTAGTGGCCGAGCACGTGGCCGACCTCGAGCACGGGCCCGTCGCCGTGACTATCGACCAACGCGCCGATCACCGGGACTTCGACCGCCCGCTCGGTCAGCCAGGTGCGCTTGTAGCGATCGAACAGGTACGGGTAGCGCCTGCCGCCTAGCTCGAACTCGCCGCGTGAGCCCGCGACCGTCCATGGCAAGCCGAATAGCGCCTCGACCCCCCAGCGCCCGAGACGCCGCGCGACCGTCACAGCGCCCTGCTCGCGCGCCAGCCGCCGGGCGCGTTCACCCAGCGGCTGCGGGGTGTATCCCGCGGGTTCGGTCACGCCGCAACCGCCCCGCGCCGCCGCCTTCGCGCGACCAGCGCGCTGCCGACCGCGGCCAGCAGCGCCAGCGCGGTCAGGAGGCTGATGATCCACCCGACGGTCCAGCTCGCGGGCCGGTAGCTGTACACGATCGTGTGCGATCCCGGGCCGATCACGACCCCGCGCAGCAGGTAGTCAACGCGCTCGATCTTGGCTGGGTGGCCGTCGACCGTCACCTGCCAGCCGGGGTAGTAGTTGTCGGTCAGGACCACGAGGCTGCGCTGCGCGGCGGTCGCCTCGATCTGGACCCGCTGCGCCCGATAGGAGACCAGCCGCGCGCTCCCCTGCGCCGGCGCGCCCGACGTCGCCTGCGGCAGGCCGGCGATCGGTGACTCAGTGATCGCGACCGCACGGCGATCGAAGCCAGGCGCCATGACCGCTGCCAGGGCCGCGTCTCCGCCGCTGACCGTGTGCTGGCGGTCGATCACGAACACGCGCGGCAGCGCCTGGTCGTTGGCGTACACGACGCCGTCTTTGCCGCGGTAGACGACTCGCAGCCCGGGCGCGCGCAATGGCGCCACCTGCGCCTGCAGCGGCCCAACCAGGAGGTCCGACACGCTCAGCAGATCGAGCGCTCGCAGCGAAGTCGGGGTCGCTTCGGCGAACTCCTCTGGCTGCGTGAAGTCGCCGACCCCCGGCGCGACGTACGTTCGCCACAGCGCGTCGAAGCGCTTCTCGACCGGGAAGTCGTAACCGCGCGCGTCGTAGAGGCCGAAGTGCATCGCCAGGTCGGCAGGCAGCGGCTGGCTGAGCTGCGCGGTGCTGACGCCGATGAAGCGGTTGGGCCGCTGCGACTGCAGGTAGCGGATCGCGCCGGTGGTCGGCGGCACCGCCGTGCTGGTTTCAATCGCCGGGTTGAAGCCCATGTTGGCGCGGAACAGGTCGGCCGCGACGAGCAACACGATCAGGGCCACGAATACGTCTGCCCGCAGCCGCCTCGAGCCCAGGTAGCCGAGCCGCGCAGCGATCAGCGCCAGCGCGGCGCCGGCGAGCGGCAGCCAGATCTCGAGCGAACTGTCGCGGACGATCGCGCCGGTAACCGAGCCCTCGACGTCGACTCCCGGGGGCGGGAGCGGCGGGTGCACGAACCCCCACGCGACCTTCAGCCCGGCGCCGAGCTCTGAGAGGTTGAGCGTCCCGGCCAGCACCAGCCACACGAACGGCACCAGGAACAGGCCCACGCAGGTCGCCAGCACGACGCCGCGCCGCCGCAAAGCCACCGCCTGCGACAGATCGTCGAGACCGTAGCCCGCCAGCAGCGCCACGCAGAGCAGGAAGTAGATCAGCAGCCGCTCGTTGTGCGCGGCGCTGAAGCCTGGCAGCGAGCTGACGAACCCGAACACCGGCGGGATCCCGACCACCATGCAGACACAGAACAGCGCGAACACGACCAGCGCGATCCGCTGCGCGCTGCGCCGGACGATCAGCGCCGTCGACGCCAGCATCAGCGTCGCGGCGCCCGCGTACCAGCCGCGGACCTGCATGAACGCCTCGAGGTCGATCTGGGTCGGGCGCCCCCAGTAGTCGTGCAGGAACAGCGCCCCGAGGTACTTGCGCGGCCAGTAACCGGCGACGCTGCTGGAGCGACGCGCGAGGTCGGCCGAGTTCAACAGGAACTCGGCGAGCGGGACCAGCGCGAGCGCCGCAAGCCCCGCGCCGGCGACCAGCGCGAGGATGAACGCGACCGCTGGTCGCCAGAGCGCACTCCAAGAGCGCCCGTAGCGCAGCAGCGCCCGGAAGACGAAGAAGACGACCGTCACGAACATCAGCTGAAAGCTCGACTCGGGGTGCCCGCCCAGGTATTGCAGGCAGACGACCGCCGCCAGTCCCGCGACCGGTAATCGGCCCGGCCGCCGGATCACGAGCTCGGTCAGCGCCAGCGTCCAGCCGATGAACGCGTACACGCTCGACAGCGGCCACGCCAGCCAGACGACGAAGAATGTCCCGAACGCGAACACGACCCCACTCAGCAGTGCGCCGCCGAACCCCAGACCGAGCACGCGCGAGAGCACGTACACCCCGAGCGCGCCCAGGAACAGCTTCAGGATCGCCGCGACCGCCAGGGACTTCCAGAACGACAGCACATACGACGGGAGGCTGAACAGCGAGAAGACGGCCGACTGGCCGTCGGCGAGCAGCGGCCGTCCGGCCATCAGGTACGGGTTCCAGAGCGGCACGTGCGGCAGCTGCGAGCGCGTGTACTGGAGCATCGGCTGGAACACGTCGGCCGAGTCGGCGAGCTCGAAATTGGTCCCCAGGCCGGGGACGCTGGCGGCCTTGGTCGCCGCCCACGGAACCGCGCTCAGCAATGAGTCCGAGCCCGACAGCGTCCGTCCCGGGAGCAGCCCCTGGCCGACCATCAGGACCGACAGCACGGCGTAGATCAGTGCCGCCGCGAGCGTCGGTCGCCTGCTCCAGAAGGCGATCGCGCCCGAGACGGCGCTCGTCGACCGGCGGCCTGGTTGCGCGCTGACGGGCCGCGTGGCGTCGCTCTGCACGCCGGGAGGGTACCGTCGCAAGTACGATTCCCGCCTCGCATGGAGACCAGCGCAAACGTCCATTCGGCCACGCCCGGGCTCAACGGTGCCGCGGCGCCCGCCGGCGCCGACACGCCGGCGCTCGACCCAGCGAGCCCGGCGCTGAAGATCCTCGTCCTCGCTGACCGCGACTGGACGCATCCGCAGGGCGGAGGGACCGGCGCCAACGTCTACTCGAACATCATCCGCTGGGCGCAGTGGGGCCACCACGTGACGCTCGTCGCCGGCGAGTATCCCGGCTGTCTGAGCGTCGAGCAGGTGACGCCGAACCTCGTCGTGCATCGGATGGGCGGCCGCGGGACCGTGTTTCCTCGCGCTGCCTGGGCGGTCATGCGGGGTCTCGGTCGCGACGCCGACGTCGTCTTCGAGGTGATCAACGGGATCGTGTTCCTGACCCCGCTGTGGCTGCGCAAGCCGAAGGTAGCGCTCGTCAACCACCCGCACCGCGACCTGTTCATCGGCGAGTTCGGCCCGCGGCTCGGACGGGTGCTGGCGGCGGCTTTCGAGGAGCTGCCGCTGCGGCTGCTGTACCGCCGGACCCCATTTCTGACGATCTCCGGCTCGGCCCGGGACGAGCTGATCTCGATCGACGGGATCCCCTCCAAGAACATCACGATTGCCTACTGCGGCATCGGTCCCGGCCCGTACGGCCCGGGAGAGCGCGCAGGGGACCCGAGGCTCCTGTACGTCGGGCGGCTGAAGGCCTACAAGCGGATCGAGTTGCTGCTCGACATGCTGATCGACCTTCCCGGCGTGACGCTCGATGTCGCCGGCCAGGGAGATCACGGCGAGACCTTGGCCGACGAGATCGCACGCCGTGGCCTTCAGGGACGGGTTCGAGTGCACGGGTTCGTTGACGAGCCGACCAAGGCCCGCCTCTACCAGGAGGCATGGCTGCACATCACCGCGTCGGCGTCCGAGGGCTGGTCGCTGACCGTGATGGAGGCGGCGCTGTGCGGCACCCCGAGCGCGGCGCTGGCGGTCGGCGGTCTGCGCGAGTCGATCGTCGACGGGCAGACGGGCGTGCTGGCAAGCTCGCCCACGGAGCTGCAGCGCAAGGTGGCCGAGCTGATGTCTGATAGTGAGCTGCGCGAGCGCCTCGGCGCGGCGGCCCGGGAGCGGGCGCTGACGTTCACGTGGGAGCGGGCCGCATCGATCACGCTCGACGTCGTCGCCCGCCAGGCACAGGCGGTCGGGCGTCGCCGGCGCCGCGTGTGACCGGATCGAATGGCTTCGAGCGGGCGCTGGCGCTAGTCGACGGCGTCCAGGGCTGGCTGACCGACGCGCAGGCCCGGGCGCTGTATGACGCGGCGCGGGCGGTCGGACCCGGCGGGCGGATCGTCGAGATCGGCTCGTTCCGTGGCCGCTCGACGATCATCCTCGCCTCGGCGCTGTCCGAAGGCGTCGACCTGGTGGCGATCGATCCCCACGGCGGCGGCGACCGCGGACCGCAGGAGATCGTCCCCGACGCCGTTCGCGGCGACGAGGACCACGCCGCGTTTCTCGCCAACCTCGCGCGCGCCGGCGTGAGCGCGCGCGTCCGTCACGTGCGCCAGATGTCGTATGACGCGCTGAACACGCTGCACGGCCCGGTGACGCTGCTGTTCGTCGACGGGGCGCACCGCTACAAACCCGCCAGCGACGACATCGCGCGCTGGGGCGACCGCGTGCCGGTCGGCGGCGCGATGGTGATCCACGATGCGTTCAACGCGCTCGGCGTGACCCTCGCGCAGCTGCGCCTGCTGGTCGGATCAAGGCGCTGGCGCTACGAAGGCCGGCACGGCTCGCTCGCGATTTATCGCCGGAGCTCATTGTCGGCCTCGGAGCTCATGTCGAACGCGCTCGTGCAGGTGCTCGAGCTGCGCTACTTCGTACGTAACGGGCTCGTCAAGGTGTTGCTGCTCGCTCGTCTACGGCCGCTGGCGCGCCTGCTCGGTCACCGTCAGGGGGACTGGCCGTACTGACGGCGCCCAGGCCCGTCGGCGGCTCGCCTGGCGCAGCGGCCACCCGCGGGTCGGCGGGGGTCGAGGTGCTCGCGGGCCACCGCCGACCGAGCCACGGAAACCGCAGTACCGGGACCAGCCACAGCGCCTCGACCGCGATCCCGAGCGAGATCTTGCTCTCTCCGACGGTCCGGTCGCGGAACGTGATTGGGACCTCGGCGATGCGAAACCCGGCCCGCAGCGCGCGGTAGGTCAGCTCGATGTTGAACACGTAGCCCTGCGAGCGCAGTGTGCGGACGCCGACGGTCTCCAGCACCTCGCGACGGATGCAGCGAAAGCCCCCCGTCAGGTCGCGGACGCCGACGCCGAGGATCGTGCGCGCGTACAGCGAGCCGGCGCGACTCAGCAGCCGTCGCAGGCGGGGCCAGTTGACGATCGTTCCGCCTGCCACGTAGCGTGATCCGAGCACGAGGTCTGCGTGCTCGGACGCGGCCAGCAGCGCCGGCAGGTGGCCCGGGGCATGTGAGAAGTCGGCGTCCATCACGACCACGCGCTCGGCCCCCTCGTCGACGGCGCGCGAGAAGCCGGCCAGGTACGCGTGACCCAGGCCCCGCTTGCCGCGCCGGTGCAGGACCGCCACGGTTGCGAGTTCGGCCGCCAGCCGGTCGGCGATCAGGCCGGTGCCGTCGGTCGACTCGTCGTCGACGACCAGCACTCGGTAGTCGCCGGGGCAGACGCGGTCGAGCTCAGCGACGATCGCCCGCACGATCGGCTCCACGTTGCCGGCCTCGTTGAAGGTCGGAAGGGTGACCCACGTGCGCGCCATGCGCAAACCCTACGCACCTTCGTTGCTGCAGGACGCGACGGCGAGGCGCGGCTACGCTTCGCCGCCAATGTCGCGGACCCGCCGAGAGCTGTGGATCCCGCTCGTGCTCGGCGCCGGGTCGTTCGCGCTGGCGTTCGCGCAGCGGCCCGGCTGGGCGACCGCCGACACGAAGATCAACCTCCACGTGTCGCCGGGTGCGTACCTGTCGCAGGCCGCGGCTATGTGGACCTCGACCGGGCAACTCGGCGACGTCCAGGCCGGTCAGCAGGCCGGCTACCTGTTCCCGATGGGGCCGTTCTTCGCGGTCGGGCACGCGCTCGGGATCTCCGACTGGGTCGTGCAGCGGCTGTGGCTCGGTTCGCTACTGGCGCTCGCGACCTGGGGTGTGGTGAGGCTGCTCGACGCGCTGCTGGGTGGCCGGCGCGGGAGCGCGCAGCTGGTCGCCGGCGCGGTCCTGGTGCTGAACCCGTTCGTGGTCACCTACGTCAACAGGACGACGGTCACGCTGCTCGCCTACGCGGCGCTGCCGTGGCTGATGCTGGTCGTCCACCGCGGGCTGCGCGACCCGAGGCGATGGCGCTGGGCGGCCGCGTTCGCACTGCTAGTGACGGCATCGGGAGGCGGCGTCAACGGGGCGGTGACCGCCTGGATGTTGCTCGGTCCGGTGTTGCTGGCCGTTTACGAGATTCTGTTCGCGGACGCCCGCTGGTCCGGGCTTGGCGCACTCGCGTGGCGGACCCTGACGCTGACCGTCCTCGCCTCGCTGTGGTGGGTCGTGCCCGCTTATGTGCAGTCGAGCTATGGGATCGACTTCCTGCACTTCACCGAGCAGCCGGGGACGATCTGGGGCACGACCAGCATCACGGAGAGCCTGCGGCTGATGAGCTTCTGGCTGTCGTACGTCGGAATTGGCTTTCAGGGCACGGCGATCGCGTACTTCGACGACTCACGCACGCTGCTGTTCTCGGCCCCGGTGGTGGTCGCGACGCTGCTGCTACCGGCCGCCGCGCTGACCGGCTTTGTCTGGACCCGGCGCTGGCGCTACGGGCCGTTCTTCCTCGGGCTCGCGATCATCGCGGTGGTGATCATGGCGGCGGGCTTCCCGCCCTCGACGCCGCTGCGCCACGGGCTGACGTTCACGTACAACCATCTGAGCGTCGTTCAGTTCCTGCGCGCGTCCTATAAGGCCGCGCCGCTCTTGGCGGTTGCGCTCGCGTGCCTTGCCGGCGCCGCGGCCCCGCACGCGCTGGCGGCTCTGCGCTCAGCCGGCGGCGGCGCGCTCGCGGCGGCCGGGGCGACGCTGTTCGGCGTTGTGCTCTGTCTGGCAGCGTGGCCGCTGGTCACCGGTCGCGCCCAGGACAAGCAGGTCTCGTACAAGCAGGTCCCGGCGGCTTGGCGCGAGGCCGCCGCCGAACTCGACCACAGCCTGCCGGCCAACTCGCGCGCGATGGTGCTGCCCGGCGCCCTGTTCTCTTTCTACGACTGGGGCGGGACCGTCGACCCGATCCTGCCGGCGCTGACGAGCAAGCCGGTCGCGGAGCGTGCCGAGGTGCCGTATGCGGACCTGCGCGCGACTGACCTCATGTGGACTATCGACTCGCTCGTGCATCAGCAGCGGCTGCTGCCCGGGCAGCTGGCGCCGCTCATGGGCCTGATCGGGGTGCGGACCGTCGTCACCGGCGCCGACGACGACCTCGCGCGCTCAGACGCGCCGGCACCGGCCGATGCCGCGGCGGCGCTCAGCGCGCAGCGGGGCTTCATGAACCCGACGCGGTCGTTTGGCCCGCTGGGCAGCTTCGCGCCGAGCTCGCTGGGGCCGCCGGTGAAGCTGCCCGAGGTCCGCACCTACGACCTGCCGGCCGGACGCGGGATCGTCAGCGTGCAGCCGCGGGCGAATCCCATGATCGTCGACGGGTCGGCGGGCGCGCTGGCAGAGCTGGCAGCGTTCGGCGCGCTGCCGGCAACGCGCGCGATCCTCTACGCGGCCGACCTGAACCCGGGGGAGATGCGCACCGAGCTCGCGGCGGGCGGCGACGTCGTGATCAGCGACTCCAACCGCCGGCAGGCGTTCGTCGCCGGCTCACTGGAGCAGAACACCGGCCCGGTGCTGACGCCGAGCGAATCGGTCAGCGCCGACGGCGAGCTGCTTGACGAGTTCGGCCGCGGCCCCGACTACGAGACGGTCGCGACCTACGGCGGGATCGGCTCGGTGCAGGCGCCGTACGATCCCGAGCTCGTGCAGTTTCCCGAGCACGGGCCGTTCGCCGCAATCGACGGCTCGACCGCCACCGCCTGGCTCGCCGATCCGACACTGACCCCGGACCAATGGTGGCTCCGGGTTGACTTCCGGCGACCTCTGAGCATCAATTCGATCGAATTAATGCCCTACGACGACGCGGGCGGCAGCGTCGAGCAGGTGACGATCGCCGGTAAGGCGTTCGACATCCATCCGGGGTGGAACCGGCTCGCGCTAAACCTCCACGACGTCTCGGGCCTGACGGTGGCGCTGACCAAGGTCAGCCCGCCGGGGCGGGGTGCCGCCGCAGGCGCCGGCGGCATCCGAGAGCTCGAGATCCCAGGGGTCCACGCCAGCCAGGCGCTGCGGGTGCCGGTCGACGCAGCCCAGGACCTGCGCGGCGCCAACCTCGAGCGCGTGTCGCTCGACTACCTGTTTGAGCGGATCACCGGCGACAACCCCTACCAGCGCGACCTCGCACACGGGCCGTGGTCGGCATTGAACGTCCGCCAGCCCGGCGACGCCGAGCAGCAGATGCGACGCGTGTTCGAGCTGCCGGCAGCGCGCAGCTTCACGTCCTCGGCTTGGGTGCAGCCGTTCAGCCAGACCTCCGACGCGGCGCTCGACCGGCTCGCCGGCTATCGGGGGCCGGTGGTCGCGACCTCCTCGTCGCGGTTTGACGGCGAGCCCCAATGGCGAGCCTCGCGTGCGTTTGACGGCAATCCGGGGACCGCGTGGATAGGGGACTGGCTGCCGGGGGCGTGGCTGCAGTGGTCAGACGGCCGCGAGATGTCGATTCGCACGCTGAGGCTCGTGCCGGCCGCGACCCCGGTGCGCCGGCCGACGCGGGTCGAGCTCGTCTGGCCCGGCGGCTCGAGCGGCCCGCTGGCGGTCTCGCCGAGCGGTGACGTCACGCTCCGCAACGCGGTCCATTCCCGCCGGTTCCGCCTCGAGGTGCTGTCGGCGGCCACGCCTGCCGGCGCCACGCCGGCGCAGCGGCGAGCGGTCGGGATCGCCGAGATCGACGGCGTGAGCGGTCTCACGCGGGTATCGGAGCCCCGCCGAACGTCGTTCGCCGCTCCATGCGGGAGCGCGGCGTTCAGGGTCGGCGGCCGGACGGTTGCGCTGCGGGTCAGCGGCACCAGCACCGCGTTCGAGACCGGAACGCCGCTGCCCGCAACGAGCTGTGATGCGCCGCTCGCTTTGACGGCCGGCACCCAGTATCTGGCCGTCGCGCCGGGTCCATTCGGGGTTGACGACCTGCGGCTGAGCTCTCCGGCGCCGAACCCGCCGGCGATCGCGGCCCAGACCGGGACGGTGCTCAACGCCGCCTCATATGACCACGTGCGCGTGTCGGTCTCCGGTCCCTCGTGGCTGGTGCTCGGTGAGAGCTATGACCGTGGCTGGCAGGCGACCTGCAACGGCCGCTCGCTTGGCGCCCCGGTCCCGATCAACGGCTACGCCAACGGCTGGCGGATCGGGCGCGGGTGCGAGAGCGTGACCTTCAGCTTCGGTCCCCAAAAGCTCGCGGACATCGCCTACATCGTCTCGGCTGTCGCGGGGCTGGCCTGCCTGGTGCTGCTGCTGATCGGACCGTGGTCGCGCGCCGCCGAGCCGCCGCCGAATGAGATCGAGCCCGACGTCGGGATCACCCGCTGGACCCCGGTCCGCGCGGCGCTGCCGGCCGTCGTCGCGGGCGCCGTGATCGCGTTCGTGTTCGGGGTCCAGGCCGGGGTCATCGCGATTCCGGCGATCTGGGTGATCCTGTGGCGCGGGGTCGGCGCCCGGAGGCTGGTGCTGATCGCGGGCGCGCTGCTGGGGGTCGTCGTGCCGGTCCTGTATCTCGTCCATCCCGGCGCCGAGCAGGGCGCCAACCACTTCGGATACGCGATGGACCACCTCGCCGCCAACTGGGTCGGCGTGGCGGCGCTGATCGCGCTCACGGCTGCGCTGGCGCGGACGCTGGCTCCGGTGGCCCGAAGTCGCACAGCGACAAGAGGCCGCCGGCGAGCACGACCGCAAGCAGCGTGACGGCCGGCATCTCCCAGTCCCAGTCGACCGCGACGTGCGCCGCCCACACAACCAGCCCCGCGGCCGGCCCAGCCGCTAGCGCCGGCGCCCGCGCCAGCGCCCGACGAGCAGCCAACACCACGCCGGTGAAGGTCGCAGCCAGCAGTGCCAGCCCAATCAGACCCAGCTCCGCCGCCGTCTGGATATAGAGCGAGTGAGCGTCCTGGGCGCCGGCGTTGAACGGCCGGTAGCGCAGCCAGTAGATCGCCCAACCGCCGCCGCCGACGCCGCGGATCGGCTCGGCTTCGAACGCCCGCCAGGCGACCTTCCAGTATGCGTACCGGTTGCTCTGCAGGGTCGTTAGGCGTGCCGCGCCGCCCGACAGCCGGGTGCCGTTGCTCTCCTTGTCGCCGGCCAAAAGAAAGACGCCGAAAGCAGCGATCACGATCACGATCGCGATTCGGCCCGCGTGGCGGGGGAGGCCGATGCCGGCGCTGCTTAACCTGGCCGAGCGCTCGCGCCGGCACACCTCGAACTCGATCCACGCGGCGGCGGCCACCAACACGATCCCGATCAACAACACCACCGTGCCCTCGAGCACGCGCGTGTGATGACTGCCGGACACCGACGTGACGCCCGCGAACGGCGCCCCCGCCAGCGCGCCGGCAAGCGCGGCAAGGGCCACCACCGCGATACCGCGCATGCCCTGGCGTGTCGGCGCGATCACGACGAGGGTCACGAGGCCGGCGACACAGGCGAAAATCGCGCCGCGGGAGAACGTGCAGTAGAGCCCCAGACCTAGTAGTGGCGCAACGGCCGCCGCAGCGACGCGCAATCGCGTGTCGCGGGCGCGATCGCCGGCGAGGTGGGCGCACAGCACGGTCCCGATCGCGGCCACGGCGCCCATCGCGTTCCAGTAGGTCAGGGGCTGCTCAAGCCGTCCCTGCGCTGCGGCCGAGCGCTGAAACGACAGCAGCCATGGGAGCAGCCGCTCGGACACCCCGTACCCGATCACGACCACGCTTGAACCGGCGACCGCCGGCTCGAGCACCCGCAGCACCCGGCCACGCAGCAGCCAGGCCGCCGCGATCAGCACGCCGGCGTACATGAACACGCGCTGCCCGTCGTCGTACGCGGTCCCGATCACCGGCGACCATAAATACGAGAGCAGCGTCCAGGCGGCGAACAGCAGCAGCCCGATCACCGCCACCCACGCCATCCGCGAGCGGACCGGTGGCCCCGGGGCGGCGGCTGCTGCGACGCCGACCAGCAGCCACGCGATCAGCCCGGCCCACGCGCGCGGTCCGTCGAAGTAGCCACCGGAGAAGAACGCCAGAACGACCGGCCCGCAGAGCAGCACGACCCGCGCACAGGTGAGAACGGCGGACCGCAACTCGATGCCGGTCAGGACCGCTGTCCGCCGCCGACCGGGGCGACCGCGTCCGACCGGGCGCGCAGCCCCGCGGCCTCGGAGCGGACCGAGGCCCGCGCGGCGAGCAGCTCACGCAGCGCCGGGATCACGACGCGTGGGATCGACAGCCGTGAGCCGGGCCTGTTGACCCACGCGATCGGGCACGACGTGACCTTGTAGCCGAGCGCCCGCCCCAGCGCGAGCGCTTCGACGTCGAACGCCCAGCCGTCGACCTGGGCACGCGAGAACACGTCATCGGCCGCCTGGCCGGAGAACAGCTTGAAGCCGCAGAACACATCGCGCAGCGGCTCCGCCATCACCCGTCGGCAGAGGAAGATGAAGCCGAGGCTCGCGGCTCGGCGATAAATCGGCTGCTGGCGGGCGACCTCCGAGCCTGGGTCGTTGCGGGCGCCGGCGATGATGTCGAACGAGCCGGCGAGCGCCTCGAGGTCGGGCAGCGATTTGAGCGACGGCCTGCAGTCGGCGTCGCACAGCAACCGCAGATCGCCGGTCGCATCGAGCATCCCGCGGCGGACGGAATAGCCCTTGCCGCGGTTGGTCTCGTTGCGCAGCAGGCGGATTCGCGGCGCCTTGAGCAACGGCGCCAAGCGCTCGATGGTCGCGTCCTCGCTGGCGTTGTCGACGACCACGATCTCCCAGTCGCCACCACGCGCGGTCAGCGCCTCGCGCAGAGCGGGCACGATCGTCACGATCTGCTGCTCCTCGTTGTAGACCGGGACGATCGCCGACAGCGAGCGCGGGACCGCTTGCATCGCCACAGTCTATGGCTGTGGCGCCAAGCGGTAGATGAGCACGCCGCCGGTGTTGAGCGGCCTCACCCCGAGCGTCGAGAACAGCGTCCGCCACGGTCCCGGCAGCCCGTCCTGTACGACCACCGCGGTCACGTGCTTGGCGGCGACGAACCGTTTCAGCTGCGCTGCGTAGTCGGGCGACAGGCGCCCGGTGAGCAGCGTCTCGAAGGTCGGGTAGCGGGTGTAGCTGGCCGGAAACGGGTTGCCCGCGTAGCCGGTCGACAGCGCGAACGGGAAGCCCGCGTCGGCGATCCAGCGCTCGTTCGGACCCCAGGCCGGCACGGTCAGCACATGGTCGTCGCTCCGCAGGTATCTCTTGTAGGTGCCATGGGCGAAGAACGGCGGGTCTGAGACGGGCGTGTCCCACGCGGCGTTGCTCACCGAAGGCGCGATGAACACGATCGCCGCGGCCGCCAGCAGCCAGCGCCCGACGCACCGCCACCGCGCCTCGTCCCGTGCGTCGGCTAGTCCGATCGCGGCCAGCACCGCGACCGGCAGGATCACGAACAGCGCCAATCGGACCGGGATCGCATAGCGCAGCACCGGCAAGTGACTCAGCAGATGCCACGGCAGCCAAATTGAGGTCAAGCGTCCGCGCACCAGCAGCCGCCCGCCGAGCGAAGCGATTGCCGCCGCCAGCGCGGCGATCACGGCCACAAGCGTCGGACGACTGCTCCGCCGGCGCCAGGCGACGTCGGCTGCCAGCAGCACGAGCGGAATGCTCAGGTATCCCTCGAGGTTGGATCCGACGTAGGGCGGCCCAGAGTGCAACTGCACGAACACCAGCCGTGGCGGCAGTACGAACGACGACAGGTCCGCCGCGAATCCGGTCGCACCCGGGGGGTAGTGCGTTCCGAAGAAAAAGTAGTAGAGGAATGGGCTGACGAGCACTCCGGCGCCGACGTATGCCAGCGCCAGTAGCCCGACCGCGCGGCGCAGTTCAGGCCGCAGGTCGGCTAGCAGGCCGTAGGCGATTGACAGTGCGAAGGCACCGCACAGACTGCTGGTCGCCAGTACCTCGGTCGATGTCAGGTACTGGCCGGCGAGGCACAGCGCCATCGCGACCACGAACCACTTGGCGCCGATCGAGCCCTCGATCAGCTTCAGTACCAGCAGCACGAACAGCGGTACGAATGCGACCATCGCCAGGTACGGCCCGCCCGTCAGGTGCACAAGCATGTACGGCGAGAAGCCGAACAGGTAGCCGCCGATCAACGACGGGCCGGTCCTACGGGTCACATGGCGGCACAGCAGGTACGCCGTCCACGCACTGAGCGCCGGCGACAGCAGCTGGATCACGTTCCAGCTGACGACCGGGCTGAACGCGAGTGTGATCGGCGCCAGGAGGATCCCCTCGAGCGGCATCGCGGTCGACCACTCGAGGTTGAACCCGCTCGGGTAGAAGATCTCGTGCGTCACGAACGGGTTCAGCCCGTGCAGGATCGCGTGGGGCCACCAGGCGAGGAACCACATGAACTGGCTCGAGTCGATCTGGTCCGAGGCGACGATCCGGCTGCCCAGATGGCCGATCACCGGTAGCCCGAACAGCACCAGCGACAGCACCGCGTAGAACGCCAGCGGCCACAACGTTGGCGAGCGCCAGGCGCCCGCCGCGCTCCTGCGCCGAGCGCCGCTGACCGGGAACGGCTGCGCGCTCGACGTCGAGGACACCGTGCTCACGCCGGCAGGTCGTTCGACGACCGGGCCACCCAGTCGACCAGGTACAGCGGGCGCGAGCGGACCTCCTCGTGGACCTGCGCGAGGTAACGGCCGAGGATTCCGACGGTGATCAGCTGCACGCCGGAGAAGAACAGGACCGCGGTCAGCACCCAGACCCAGACGCTCGGGTGGACGACAGACACCGCGCTCAGCACGAGAATCACGATCACGGCCAGAACGCTCAGCAAGGCTGTGATGATCCCGAACAGCGTCGCCACCTGCAGCGGTACGTCCGAGAACGCGGTCAGGGCCTCGAGCGCGAGCGCGAACAGCTGCGGATAGGAGGCGCCCCGCCCGGCGTGACGCCCGGCGCGGCGGTACTCGATCGGGACCTGCTCATACCCGACCCAGGCAACCATCCCGCGGAGGAATCGGCGGCGCTCTGGCATCGCCTTGATCGCATCGACGACGCGGCGCGACATGACCCGGAAGTCACCCGCCTGGCCCTGATAAGGGACCCGCGCGATCCGTTCCATGAGGCCGTAGAAGGCGGTCGCGAGCACGCGCTTGATCGCGCTCTCATCGCGGCCGATCCGCCGCGCGTAGGCGACGTCAGCTCCGGCGAGGACCGCCGCCAGCATCTCCGGCAGCAACTCCGGCGGATCCTGCAGGTCGGCGTGCATCAGCGCCACGTTCGCCGCGGCCGCGTGATCGAGGCCGGCCGACATCGCGACCTCCATCCCGAAGTTGCGCGACAGCTTGACGAGCGCGACCGCCGGCTCGCCGGCTTCGATCCACCCTTTGATCAACTCGACCGATTCGTCGCTCGAGCCGTCATCGACGTACACGATCTCGGTCGCGCCGTCGATCGTCTTCAGAGCCTCGGTCAGACGCCGGTGCAGCTCCGGCAGGCTCGCGTGCTCGTTGAAGACCGGCACTACCACTGACAGCACCAGTCCGTCAGCCGCTGGCGAGGCGCTCATCGTTCGCGCAGACTAGCCGCCGTCGCCGTCTGACGGTCGCCGTCGGGGGCAGCCGCCGCTCACTCCGTGGCGCCGGGCCGCGGCTACAATCGCGCGCCTTGGAGCATCTCGCTTACCGCGGGCAGTTTGAGCTCGAGGACGAACATTGGTGGTTCCGGGGCAGGCGGGCGGTCATCTGGGCGCTGCTCGCGCGCGCCGGCGTGACCGGACCGCGGCGCGAGGTCAGCGGCTCGCTGCAGGTGCTCGACGCCGGCTGCGGGACCGGCCGCAACATGCTCGAGTTTGCGGTGCTGGGCTCCATCCAGGGCGTCGAGATCTCATCCGAGGCGATCGAGTTCTGCGCCGCCCGCGGGATCAGCGGCATCACCCAGGCGCCGATCGAGAGCATGCCGTTCGAAGACGGTTCGTTCGATCTCGTGCTGGCGACCGACGTGATCGAGCACCTCGACGACGACCGCGCTGCCCTGACCGAGCTGCATCGAGTCGCCGCCCCGGGCGCCAGGCTGCTCGTGACGGTCCCCGCCTACAAGTGGCTGTGGGGCCCCCACGACGAGATCTACCACCACCAGCGCCGCTACACGCTCTCGAGGCTGCGCGCGTCGCTGGTCGCGAGCGGCTGGGCGCCGGTCCTCGACAGCTACTTCAACTCGCTGCTGCTGGCGCCGGCCGCCGTCGTCCGGCTGCTGGCGCGTGTCCGGCCCGGCGGCCGCGAGCAGCGGCTCGACGTCAACCTGACCCCGCCCGCGCTCAACCGTCTGCTGCTGACCCCGATGGAATTCGAGGCGACGCTGATCAGGCGCGGCGTGCGGTTCGGTGCCGGGGTCTCGATCGGGATCGTCTGCCGGCGCTAGAGCGGTTCAGTGCGCAGGCTGGAGTCGACCCGCCGGCGGGCCCCGAGCAGCTCGCGCACTAGCGATCGCTCGCGACGCGCGGCGCTCGCCGTGTAGACGCCGACGAACAGCACCAGCTCGCAGATCGCCTGCAGCAGCGTCCGCTTGCCGCCCCACAGCGCGAACCGCAGCGCGAGCGTCAACAGCGTCGCGGCCGCGAGCGGCGGCAGCGTCGGGGCCAGCAGCGTCCGGAAGCGGATCCCGGGCAGCAGCCGCCGGATGTAGACCGTCCGCACCGACATCGCGACCAGCGCCGCCAGGACGCGGCCGATCACGAACCCGTCGAAGCCGTCGAGCAGCAGGCCACCGACGCCGAGGATCAGGAACGCGGTCGCGCCGGTGATCGCCTCGACCGCCGCCGGACGCGTCTCGCCGCGGGCGCGATAGAACGAGAACCAGTTGAAGCCGACCTGCGTGACCGCGCCGACGACCGCCAGTCCCTGGAGCAGGGTCACCGCCGGCTCCCATTTCGGCCCGAGCACGAAGTGGACGAGGTCAGGCGCGAACAGGACGATCCCGACCGCGTACGGCAGCACCCACATCAGCGTCGCGCGGTTTGACTTCTCGTACAGCTCCTCGAGCGCGCGCCGCTGGTCCTTGATCGCGCAGATCGCCGGATAGATCGTCGCGGTGATGATCTGGTCGGCGCGGTCGATGTAGCGGGTCAGCGTCACCGCGAGCGTGATGTACCCCGCCGCGGCGAGGCCGTCGTGCAGCTTGATCGCGAGGATCTGCCCCTGGGCGATGAACATCGCCGCGACGACCGTCACGAACACCGGCGCCGAGAACAGCATGTAGCGGCGCGCGACCACGCGGTCATACCGGAACGCGAGCCGGTATGGGGAGCTCGCGATCGTGATCGGCACCGCCACCAGATAGCCGGCGATCTGGCCCACGATCAGGCTCCAGACGCCGAGGCTGGTGGCGGCCGCCAGCGGGATCGTGACGCAGAAGCAGACGAACGGCTGGATCGCCTGCAGCGAGCGTTGGCGCCGGTAGTCCATCCGCCGGAAGTAGATCCACAGTGGCGCCTGCAGCGCGAACGCGATCGGCAGGTAGGCGAGGCTCGCCATCAGCGCCAGGAGCTGGTGCTCCTTGTAGATCAGCGCGACCAGCGGCGCCGCGATCAGGATCACCGCCGCCATCCCGACCGACAGCCCGAAGTCGAGCGTGAACGCGTACTGGAACTCGGCCGGTTGGTCGGGCTCGTCCTGGGCCACGAACGCCTCGTCGACGCCGATCCGCTTGAGCGCGATCAGCGAGATCACGGTCGTCGAGACGACCCCGTAGAGGCCGATCGCGACCGGCCCCAGCAACCGCGTCACGACCAGCCCCTGGATCAGGACCAGCGCGTCGATCCCGACCAGGAACACGCTCGTCACGAGCGCGCCGCGCACCGTCCGGCGTCGTAGCTCGGTCCGGGGGAAGGAGAGCCGGTCGCTCACCGGCGCACGAGCACCTGGTAGTCGCCGTAGCGGGCGTACGGCGCGTACGCGCGAGCCAGGTAGCGGTCGAGGATCTGGACCCCGCTCGAATGGCTGGCGCCATCGTGCTCGTTTAGCGTCGCCAGCGGGCTCAGCCAGCGCACGATCACGCGCGTGTGCGAGCTGCGCAGCGAGGCGATGATCTGGCGCTGGACCGGCGCCGTCGTCACCAGGCCGGGCTGCATGACGTCGTAGCGGGTCGGGTTCGGGTGCCCGAGGATGATGTACAACAGCGGGTCACCCGCCTGGACGAGGTCGAAGCGCGGATTGGCGACGAAGATCGGCTCTCCCGGTCGCGTCAACCTCGAGACCGTCCGCTCGAGCTCGCCGAGCGCCCGCGCGTCGGCGGCGCCGGTCTGCACGCCGTCGCCGGCCGGCCCCGGGACGGCGGCCAGCGTGCCCGGATGCAGCAGTTGTCCGGCGCGGCGGTCGAGCCCGTGCAGCGCGATCAGCGCCAGCCCGACCAGCAGCGCGACCCGCAGCGCCCGCCACTCGGTCACGGCGGCGGCCCCCGCGAGCGCGACCGCCAGCACCGGCGATAGCGGCACCAGGTGGTACAGGTCGGTTCGACCGAGCAGGTACGCGAGCCCTACGACCGCGAGCGGCCCCAGCGACAGCAGGCTTGGGTCAAAGCCGCGCGCGCGGCTGGCGCTCGCGGCGATCCCACCGTGCAACGCCGACGTCGCCCGCGGCGCCACCGCCAGCCGGCGCCGGAGCGCGAGCGCGACCGCCAGCCCCCAGAGCGCGAACGAGACCACCAGGATCAGTGGGATGTAGAACTCGATCAGCTTGTTGGGACGGAGCGGGCCGTCGAAGTCGAGCGGGAACGGGAGCCGCTGCAGGCTCTGGATCGAGTAGAACCCGATCGTGTCGTGATACATCGCCCCGGGCGCGACGACGAAGAACGGCGCCAGCGACGCGAGTGCCACCAGCACGGCAACCGTCAGGCTCCGCAGCCGCGTCCCGGGCGGCCCCTCGAGCAACATCCCGAGGATCGCGGCGACGCCGATCTCGAACCGGAACAGGCACGCCAGCCCGGCGAGCACCCCGGCGAGCACGGGCCGCTTGCGAACCGCGAGCAGCGCCCCGAACGCGAGCGCCAGCGCCGGCGGGTTGGGCCCGGGGTTGGATGGGAACGCCATCGCGCCCGCGACCGCCAGCCAGGCGCCGAGCGCGTAGCTCTCGGGCGCGTGCCGGCGCGCGAGCCGGTAGGCCAGCAGCGCGATCGTCGCGTCGGTCAGCGTCGCCACGACCCGCCACGCCAGCAGCGACGGCCCGAACACGAGCTGCAGCAGTGCGAGCACCAGCGGCTGCCCGGGCGGGTAGTTGGACCAGAAGTCGCGGTACGGCCACTGGCCGGACGCGATCCGGGCGCCGGCCTGGAGTATCAGCCCCTCGTCGTGTGGCGCGATGCCCTGCAGGATCGTGAACCCCGACAGCGCCGCCGCGAGCACGAATAGCACCACCTGGCGCGTGGCGCTCGGGGACGTCTCGCTGGGGCGGGCGCTGACGGAAGGGCGCAGAAACGGCGGCCGTCGATGCATCGTCCCCGCGGTCACCGGCGCCTACTCCTGCGCACGTTGGAGCGGATCGGGCGCTCGGGGACTGCCACCTCGACCGCCACCACGGCGCCGGCACGCAGCCGGCGGCGGTCGGCGCGCACGGCGGGGAGCACTGTCAGCGCCGCCAGCGCTCCACGCAAATGGACGCGCAGGCGCCGACCCTGGAACGCGTGCCACGCCCAGCCGAGCTGACGGTAGGCGACCTGCGGCGCCCAGCGCAGCGGAAATGCCTTCGCGACCAGCAGCAGCGTGTTGCGCTCGATCCAGTACTCGACCGGCGGGTCCAGCTGCCAGGCCGAGGCGCCGCCCGCATGCAGTGCGCATGCGGGCTCATATGCACACAGCCAACCGGCGAGCGCCAGCCGCAGCCCGAGGTCGACGTCCTCGAGGTACGAGAACAGGCGCTCGTCAAAGCCCCCGACCGCGGCGAGCGCGTCGCGCCGGTAGAGCGCCGCGCCGGCGCACGGAGCAAACACCTCGCCCGGCTCGTCGAACCGGCCGTCGTCGAGCTCGAACCGGCCGCGCTGCTCACAGACCCCGTCGCGACGCAGAAAATCGCCGCTGTCATACAGCCGCTGCGGGTCGTCCATCTGGACCATCTTGCACGCGACCGCGGCGACGCGGTCGTCGCGCGCCAGCGCATTCGAAGTCCGCTCGATCCAGTCGGGCGCCAGCACGACGTCGGTGTTGACGAGCGCGACCGCCGGCGCGCTCGCCGCCTCGAGCCCGCGGTTGGCGGCGAACGCGAACCCGGTGTTGCGCCCCAGCTCGATGATCCGCAGCGGCAGCCCGTCGGGCGCCGGCATCCGCGTCGACCCGTCGGTCGAGCCGTTGTCGACGATGATCACCTCGCTGGCCGGCGTCGTCTGGGCCGACAGCCCTTCGAGGCACCGCTCGAGCCAGCGCCGACCGTTCCAGTTCGGAACAACTACGGCTACTTCCATCTCTCAGCAGCCTCCGGGTGTGTCACGCGCGTCTCAGTGTCCTCCGGGCGCGGATCGACCGGCTCACATGCGCAGCGAGTCTATCCGCCAGCGTGGTCTGTACGGTCCGCCCAATGGTCCAGCGAGCGTTGCGTGTGGGCGTCGACGCTCGCCACCTCGGCGGCGGCCGGGGGGTCGCGCGGTACACGTCGCAGCTGCTCGGTTGTCTGATGAGCGACAACCCCGACGACCGGTGGTTGCTCATCAGGCACCACCCGCTACCCAGACGGCTCCTGTTCGGCTCTGCAGCGCTGACGGGTCGACCGCGCCTGGACCGGCTCTTGCGCGAGCCGGTCGACGTCATCTGGCTCCCCGCCGTCGCGCCGGTCGCGGTGTCGGCTTCGATGCCGTACGTGCTGACTGTCCACGACACGAGCTTCGAGCAGCGCCCTGGGGACTTCACCTCGTATGAGCGGTTCTGGCACCGGATGGCGCGGGCGCGCGACCTTGCACGCCGGGCGCGGCTAGTGATCGTGCCGTCGGCGCCCGTGCGCGATGAGCTCGTCGATCGGTGGGGGCTTGCCGCCGAACGCGTGCGGGTGGTGCCCGAGGGCGTCTTTGGAGCCGCGGCCACCGCACGAGCTCGAGCGCGGCCATATCTGTTGGCGGTCGGCGCACTCGAGCCGCGCAAGGCGCCGCTGCTGTTACGCGACGCGTACGCGCGCGCGAGAGAAGCGGGGCTCGACGCCGAGCTGGTGTTCGCCGGCGAGGGGCGGCTGGCCGATCAGCTCTCGGGCACACCAGGCGTCGAGCTGCTCGGCCGGGTGACCGACGACGAGCTCGATGCCCTTTACCGCGGCGCGCTCGCGCTCGTGGTGCCGTCGTTGCTCGAGGGCTATGGGCTGCCGCTGCGCGAGGCGCTCGCGCGCGGGACCCCCGCCGTGGTCTCAGACCTCCCGGTGTTCGGCCCCGAGCTCTCGCCGGCGGTGCTCCGCGTCCCGCCGGGCGACGCCGACGCCCTCACCGCCGCGCTGCTCGAACTGCCCGCCGTCCGCGATCGCCTCGCGGCCGCCGCGCCGGCGACGGTCGCCGGCCTGACGTGGAGTGCCGCGGCGCGCGCCACCCGGGACGTGCTCGCCGAGGCTGCGGGTCCGGCTTGGAACGCTCTGCACCTATACGGTGCTTAACGTTCCAAGCGACCCCAGGCTCAGCCCGCGGCAGCCTTGACCGCCCGCGCCTCCTTGACCCGCGCCGTCTTGTCGAGCTGCACCTTGCGCAGCCGGACAGCGTGAGGCGTCACCTCGACGCATTCGTCGGCGCGCAGGAACTCGAGTGCCTGGTCGAGCGACAGCTCGCGCTTGGGCACCAGCCGAACGAGCTCGTCGGCGGTCGAGGAGCGGATGTTGGTCAGGTGCTTCTCCTTGCAGGCGTTGACGTCGAGGTCCTCGGCGCGCGAGTTCTCGCCGACGATCATGCCCTCGTAGACCTGGTCGCCGGGCTCGACGAACAGGGTGCCGCGCTCCTGCAGGTTGAACAGCGCGAACGCCGCCACCGTCCCGCGTCGATCGGACACCAGCGAGCCCGTCGGCCGCGTGCGCAGCTCGCCGTGCCACGGCTCCCAGCGGTCGAACACGTGGTGCACGATCCCGGTGCCGCGTGTCTCGGTCAAAAACTCGGTCCGGAAACCGATCAGCCCCCGCGCCGGCACCAGGTACTCCATCCGCACCCAGCCGGTCCCGTGGTTGACCATCTGCTCGAGGCGCCCCTTACGCAGCGCCAGCAGCTGCGTGACCACGCCCACGTACTCCTCCGGCGCGTCGACGCTCATCCGCTCGACCGGCTCGCAAACGCGCCCGTCGACCTCGCGCGTCAACACCTGCGGCTTGCCGACCGTCAGCTCGAAGCCCTCACGGCGCATCAGCTCGACCAGCACCGCCAGCGCCAGCTCACCGCGGCCCTGCACCTCCCAGATCTCGGGGCGCTCGGTCTCGCCAATCCGCAGCGAGACGTTCCCGACCAGCTCACGGTCCAGGCGTGCCTTGACCTGGCTGGCGGTCAGCAGCGTCCCGTCCTGACCGGAGAGCGGCGAGCTGTTGATGCCGATCGTGACCGACAGTGACGGCTCGTCGACCGTGATCACCGGCAGCGGCCGCGGATCGTCGGCATCGGCGAGCGTCTCGCCGATCGTGATCTCCGGGATCCCGGCGACCGAGATGATCTCGCCCGCTCGCGCCTCGGCCGCGTCGACGCGGTCGAGCGCCTCGGTCACGTACAGCTCCGAGACCTTGACGAGTTCGACGGACCCGTCGGTCCGGCACCACGCGACGGTCTCGCCGCGGCGGATCGCGCCGTTGCGCACGCGGCAGATGGCGATCCGGCCGACGTAGGGCGACGCATCGAGGTTGGTGACGTGCGCCTGGAGCGGATAGCCCGGGTCGTATTCGGGCGCCGGGACGCGCTCCAGCAGCAGCTCGAGCAGCGGCCGCAGGTCGGTGCCCGGCTGAGCTGGATCGAGCGACGCCTGCCCGGCGCGGGCGTTGGTGTACACGATCGGGAAGTCGATCTGCGACTCGTCGGCGTCGAGGTCGAGGAACAGCTCGTAGACCTCGTCGACCACCGCGTCGATCCGGGCGTCCGGCCGGTCCACCTTGTTGATCACGAGGATCACCGGGAGTCGGCGCTCGAGCGCCTTGCGCAGCACGAACCGCGTCTGGGGGAGCGGGCCCTCGCTGGCGTCGACCAGCAGCAGCACGCCGTCGACCATCGTCAGGCCTCTCTCAACTTCTCCCCCGAAGTCGGCGTGGCCGGGCGTGTCGACGATGTTGAACTTGCAGCCGCCGTAGCGGATCGCCGTGTTCTTGGCGAGGATCGTGATCCCCTTCTCGCGCTCGAGGTCCATCGAATCGAGCACCCGCTCGGCCACCGTCTGACCCGTCCGAAACGCGCCGGACTGCCACAGCAGCGCGTCGACTAGCGTCGTCTTGCCGTGGTCGACGTGCGCGATGATCGCGATGTTGCGGATGTCGGAGCGCAGGGCCATCGTCGCTCAGCGAGGTTAGACGCCATCGGCGCCTGTACCTCGCCCGTCCCCTACTGTGCGCGCACATGAATTCCGCAGGGACCGTTTTCTCGAGGCTCACCGTTCGTCATTTCGCTCTCGCCGGCGCGCTCTGCGTGCTCGCCGCCGGCGCGGCGGTCGTGCTCGCGGCGTCGCCGTCACGAGCCAATACCGGCGCCCGGACCGGCGTGCCTGCGCGAGGGCTGATCGCGCGTTCGCCGCTCGCCGGGTCAGCGCCAGGGCGCGTCCATATCCGCCACGTTTTCATCATCGTGCTCGAAAACGAGTCGGCCGCGACGACGTTTGGTCCCAACTCGCCGGCGCCCTACCTCGCTCACACGCTGACGGCCGATGGTGCGTTCCTGCCCAACTACTACGGCGTCGGTCACCACAGCCTCGACAACTACATCGCGATGATCAGCGGCCAGGCGCCAAACCCCGACACGGATCTCGACTGCTTCAACTACGTCAACTTCCCGACCAGCGCCACCGGCCCACACGACCAGCAGAAGGGCAGCGGCTGCGTCTATCCGGGCGACGTCCCGACGATCACCTCTCAGCTGACGGCCGCCAAGTACACCTGGCGTGACTACAACCAGGACATGGGCGCCGATCCGGCGCGCGAGTCGGCGACCTGCGGGCATCCGAAGGTCGGCAGTCCCGACAACACCGAGCTGGCAACCCACACCGACATGTACGCCAGCCGCCACGACCCGTTCGTCTACTTCCACTCGATCATCGACCGCCAGGCGTTGTGCGACTCGCACGTCGTCAACCTCGACGACCTGCCCAAGGACCTCAGCCGCGTCTCCACGACGCGCAACTACACGTTCATCACGCCGGACCTGTGCGACGACGGCCACGACTCGCCATGCGCCGACGGCGAGCCCGGCGGCCTGCCGCAGGCGGACAAGTTCCTCAAGCAGTGGGTCCCGAAGATCACCGCGTCGCGGGCGTTCCGCGAGGATGGGCTGCTGATCGTCACAGTCGACGAGGCCGCGACCAGCGACGCCAGCTCGTGTTGTGGCGAGATTCCCGGTCCGGGTACGCCTCTGCCGGGCGGGACCGGCCCCGGCGGCGGCCGCGTCGGCGCGGTGCTGCTGTCGCCGTGCCTCACCCCAGGAACGGTCGTGCGGACGCCGTACGACCACTACACGCTGCTCGGCAGCATCGAGAACATCTTCGCGCTCAAGCACCTCGGTTACGCGGGGCTTGCCGGCGAACGCTACTTCGGCGCGAACATCTTCAAGCGCCGTTGTGGTGCGCCTTAGTCGGACGGCTTGTCGTCGCGCTCGGCGAGCTCGGGCGCCGGCTCGCTGCCCGCAGTCCCGCCGTTGGCGCCCGGTTCGAGCTCTCGCCGCGCACCTTCATCCAGCTGTCCGGTGGACGGCTCGCTCTGCGGGCTCGAGTCGGATCCGGCGAGCGCGTTGATCATCGGGCGCATCAGGTCGATCGGCATCGGGAACACGATCGTCGAGCTGTTGGTGCCGATCTCGCGCAGAGTCTGCAGGTAGCGCAGCTGCAGCGTGACCGGGTTACTGCCCATCGTCTCGGCGGCGTCGCGCAGCCGGGTCGCGGCCTGCGCCTCGCCCTCGGCGTTGATGATCTTCGCGCGGCGCTCGCGCTCGGCCTCGGCCTGGCGGGCGATCGCGTGCTGCATCCGCTCGGGGATCTCGACGTCCTTGATCTCGACCGTCGTGACCTTGATCCCCCACGGCTCGGTCTGCTCGTCGATTACCTTCTGCAAAGACTCGTTGAGATGCTCGCGCTCGGCCAGCAGCGTGTCGAGATCGGCGACACCCAGCACCGACCGCAATGACGTCTGCGCGATCTGCTGCGTCGCGGACGCGTAGCTCTCGACCTCGGTCACCGCCCGGCTGGCGTCGATCACCCGGTAGTAGACGACCGCGGTAACGCGTGCGGGAACGTTGTCGCGCGTGATGATCTCCTGCGGCGGCACCGTCAGCGTCACGGTCCGCAGGCTGATCCTCACCATCCGGTCGATCGACGGGATCAGGAGCACCAGGCCTGGACCGCGCAGCGGCATCAGCCGCCCGAGCCGGAACATCACAGCGCGCTCGTACTCGCGCAGCACCCTTACCGCGCTGGCGGCAGCGGCGAACGCGATTACCAGCAGGACCACCAGCACGATCACAATCGCCGTAACCATCAGGGCAGCTCCCATTCCTCGGCTCGCCGGACGCACAGCGTCAGGCCTGTCAGTCGCTCGACCACGACCTGGTCGCCCGCGTGGAGCTCCATCTCCTCGATCGCCGACCGGCGGGCGCGCCACAGCGAACCGTCGAGCGCCACGCTCCCGCTCTTGTCGGCCCAGCTGCGCACGACCCCGACGTGGCCGACGATTCCCTCGGCACCCGTCATCACACGCAGGCGCCGGGCCGCGGCGCCGCGCGAGACCGAGAGCGCCAGCAGACCGCCGCCGGCGGCCAGCAGGCCGGCACCGACAAGCAGCCCGAGCAGCACTCCGGCGCCGAGGCCGCTGACCGCCAGCACCGCCCCGACCGCCATCGCCATCAGACCGACGCCGCCCGCGACTCCATGCGTCGGATAGTGCGCCTCCGTCGCGGCGACGACGGCGCCAAGCACCAGCAGCACGATTCCGAGCTCAGTCACACCTCAATCGTACGCCTCGGTTTCGGGGTTTCGGCTGGTATCTCAGGCGCCGACGACCGCGGCGCCGGATTCGCGCCGACGCAGCGGATGGTCGGGCCGCGCGCCAGGCCCCGGCCTGGCGATCGAGTCGCGCGGGCCAAGCCGCTCGCCGCAGCGCTCGCAGATCCGGTGTGTATCAATCGCGCCGCCGCAGCCGCGGTGCTCGAGCAGGACCGGCGGGCCGTCCGGGGTGGGCGCGTAACGGTCCCCCCACTGCAGCAGAGCAACGATCGTCGGCCACAGGTCCAGGCCCTTCTCGGTCAGGAAGTACTCATAGCGGGGCGGATGCTCCTGGTAACGCCGGCGCTCGAGAACCCCGTGCTCGATCAAACGCTCGAGCCGCGCCTGGAGTACGTTGCGCGCGACGCCGAGGTCCTGCTGGAGGGCGTCGAACCGCCGCACGCCGAGCAGCACGCTGCGCACGATCAGCAGCGACCACCGCTCCCCGACGACTTCGAGCGTCGCGGCGATGCTGCACGTCTGATTTTTGTAGTCGTTGCCGAGCATCGCCTACGCCCGGTCTCCGCTGTCGTCGTCGCTCGCCATCTCGCAACAGTCTAGCGCGAGTGGGTTGCATGATGCAACTACGCTGTGCTAGCGTGCGTTTCATGATGCAACGCAAATGGCTCGTGACCCTGATCGTCTGCTCCGGCGTCTTCATGTCGAGCCTCGACCTGTTCATCGTCAACATCGCCTTCCCGAGCATCGCCAAGGACTACGCCGGCTCCTCGCTCGCCTCGCTGTCGTGGATCGTCAGCGGCTACTCGATCGTGTTCGCCGCGCTGCTCGTGCCGGCCGGCCGGTGGGCCGATGCGTTCGGCCGCAAGCGCGCGTTCATGCTCGGTCTGGCGGTGTTCGTGCTCGCGAGCGCGGCCTGTGCGGCCGCTCCGTCGGTTCCGGCGCTGATCGCAGCGCGGCTCGTCCAGGCGGCCGGCGGGGCGCTGATGCTCCCGACCTCGCTGGGCCTGATCCTGCCGGAGTTCGACCGCACTCAGCGCCACGCCGCGATCGGCGTCTGGGCGGCGACCGGCGGGATCGCGGCCGCAGCCGGACCGCCCCTGGGAGGGCTGCTGGTGCAGGCCGATTGGCGGCTGGTGTTCCTCGTCAACGTGCCGGTCGGGCTCGCGGCGCTGATCGCCGCGCGCCGCGTTCTCACAGAGCGGCGCGAGCGCGACGCCCGCGCTCCGGACGTCCTCGGCGCCGCCGGCTTCACCGCCGCGATCGGCTCACTCGTGCTGGCGATCGTCAAGGGGCAGGACTGGGGTTGGACATCGGCGCGCGTGATCGGACTGCTGGCGCTGACGGCGTTCCTGCTGGTCGCGATCTGGCGGCGCTCGGAGCGGCACCCGTCACCGCTGATCGACCCCGACATGCTGCGTGTCCGGATCTTCAGGCTCGCGGTCGGCGCCTCGGTGGTGTTCTTCGCGGGCTTCTCGGCGATGCTGCTCAACGGCGTCCTGTTCCTGACGACGGTCTGGCACGAGAGCGTCCTGACGACCGGGCTGATGCTGTTTCCCGGCCCGGCGATGGCCGCCGCGTTCAGCGTCCCGTCGGCTCGCCTCGGCGCCCGCGCCGGCTACCGGATCCCCGGCGTCGCGGGTGCGACTCTGTTCATGGCCGCATCCATCTGGTGGATCACGCAGATCCACAGCACGCCCGCGTACGTATCCGAGTACCTGCCCGGGATGCTGATGAGTGGATCGGGGGTCGGGCTCGTGATCCCGACGCTGACCGGCGCCGGCGCCTCGTCGTTGGCGCCCGCCCGTTTCGCGACCGGCGCGGCGGTGCTGACGATGGGTCGCCAGGTCGGTTCCGCGCTCGGGATCGCGTTGCTGGTCGCGGTGCTCGGGACCGGGGCGACGACGCTGTCTGACTTCCGTTCGGCGTGGCTGATCAGCGCCGCCGGGGGACTGGGCACTGCCCTCGTGCTTTCCAGCATCCGATCACGCAAACCGGCCGTCGCCTCGGCGCCCGTCGCCGCCTGACTAGTCTCGGGCACTAGACCCTCCGTGCGGCGTCGCGGAGCGCCGCCCGGGCCTCGGCTCCGAGGCGGCGGATCACCTCGGCAGCCGGCGCGGCCTCGGCGAGTGTGTAGGTCTGGCCCGCCCACAGGTTCACCGTCTCGGGGTCGCCCGCCCGCCGCGCCGCCGCGCGGACCGGCGTCGTCAGATGGTGCACGTCGGGGTACGCGACCGGGGCGTCGGCGCCGTGCTCGGCGATGAACCGGTTCACAATCCCGCGCGCGTTGCGACCGCTGAACGCGCGCGTGAGCGCGGTCGCGCGCGCGGAGCGCAGCGCCGCCCGATGTGCCTCTGACGTGCCCGCCTCCGGGGTCAGCATCAGCGCGCTGCCGATCTGCGCGGCGGCCGCGCCGGCACACAGCACCGCGGCGACGCCGGCGCCGTCGCCGATGCCGCCGGCCGCGACGAGCGGAAGCTCGACCCGCCGCGCGATCAGCCGCAGCGCCGCGAGCAGGCCGAGCTCGAGCGCATCCGGCCCATCGTCGAAGTAGCCGCGGTGCCCTCCGGCCTCGAAGCCCTGGACGACGAGCGCGTCGGCGCCCCTGTCGCGGGCCTGCGCAGCCTCGTCGGGGTTCGTGACCGTCACCCACACCTCAGCCCCCCGGCCCTTCAGCGCCGCGATCGTATCCGCCGTCGGGCAGCCGAACGTGAACGAGACGATCGCAACGAGCTCGGCGATCGCGAGCTCGACCTTCGCCGCGTAGTGGTCGTCATCGTGACGCAGCTCACCTAGCTCGACCCCGGCGCTCGCCGCCTCCGCACGAAGGCTCTCGGCATAGCGCTCGACGGCCGCCCGATCTCCGACCGGCGACGGTGGCGCGAAGATGTTGAGCGCAAACGGCCGCGCACTCAGCGAGCGCAGCTCACGGATGTCGTCGCGCACCGCGTCGGGAGTCTTGTAGCCGGCGGCTAGGCACCCGAGCGCGCCGGCGTCGCCGACCGCGGCCGCCAGCCGCGGCGTCGACACACCGCCGGCGAGTGGCGCCTGGACGATCGGCAGCTGCAGCTCACCGAGCTTCATTGCGAGGCCGCCAGCACTGCCCGCGCCGCGTTGTGACCCGGGATGCCGCTGACGCCGCCGCCGCGCCGCGCGCCGGCGCCGCACAGCCACACGTTCGCGTGCGCGGTCTCCACGCCCCAGGTGCCGATCTCGGCATCTGACTCCGCGAACGGCCACGACAGGTCGCGGTGGAAGATGTGCCCGCCGGGCATCCCGAGCTGTGCCTGTACCTCGAGCGGCGTCAGCGCCTCGAGGCACGGCGCGCCGTCGCCGTCGAGCGCCAGGCAGTCCTCGATCGGCTCGGCGAGCACCGAGTTCATCGAGCTCAGCGTCGCCTCCAGCGCCGCGCGCTTGGCCGCGTCGTGGTCAGCCTTAAACAGCCGCGCCGGCATGTGGAGGCCGAACAGCGTCAGCGTCTGGACGCCGGCCGCCCGGAGATCGTCCGACAGGATTGTCGGGTCGGTCAGCGAGTGGCAGTAGAGCTCGCACGGCGCCAGCGTGGGGATCTGACCCGCGCGCGCCTGGTCATAGGCGACCTGCAGCTGCTCGTAACCCTCGTTGACATGGAACGTGCCGGCGAATGCCTGCTCTGGAGTGACGTCGGGATCCCGGAGCCGCGGCAGGCGCCTGAGCAGCATGTTGATCTTCAGCTGTGACCCTTCGGGCGCCGCCTCAGCGGTCTGCTCACCCAACATCCCCGACAGCACCGCAGGCGCGACGTTCGCGAGCACGTTCCGTCCACGCTGGCGCGTGCCGTCGGCGCACACGACCTCCGCCTCTTCCCCGTCAGTCTTGACGGACTCGACCTCGGCCCCGGTCCGGATCTCGGCGCCGGCGGCGTGCGCCGCGCGGGCCAGCTGTGCGGTCAGCGCCCCCATCCCACCCACCGGCACCTTCCACAGCCCGCTCCCGTCGCCGATCACGTGGTACAGGAAGCAGCGGTTCTGCCGCAGCTCGGCGTCGGCCGCGGGCGCGAAGGTGCCGATCGTCGCGTCGGTGAGCACGACGCCCTTGAGCAGGTCTGACTCGAATGTCTGATCGAGCAGATGTGCCAGCGGCTGTTCGAACAGCCCCGTCCACGCGGCGTCGTCGTCGACCAGTTCCCGCAGCTGTTCGGGCGTGCGCAGCGGCTCGGTCAGCGACGGCGACACGAGGCGCGCGACGTCGGCGAGCATCGCGTAGAAACCCTGCCACTGTTCGAACGCTGACGGGTCGCCGGTCGCGCGTGCCATCGAGGCGCTCGTCTGGCGATCGTCGGAGCTGACCAGCAGGCCACCGTCTCCGAGCGGCGTGTAGGAGTTGATCGAGCGCGTGCGCAGCTCGACCGCCAGACCCAGTTCGCGCGCGAGCTCCGCCGGGAACAGGCTGACAAGGTACGAGTAGCGCGACAGCCGCGCGTCGACCCCGTCGAACGGGCGCCCCGACACCGCGGCGCCGCCGATCTGATCGCGTCGCTCGAGCACCAGTACTGACTTGCCGGCGCGGGCCAGCAGGGTCGCCGCGACAAGCCCGTTGTGTCCGCCGCCGACGACGATCGCGTCATGACCAGACATCTGCTGACCACCCTAGTGACGATCTGCGTTAATCGCCCGATGGGCTCTGACCGGGTCAGCGTGCGCGGGGCGACAGCGACCGACTGGGATCAGATCTGGGGCTTCATGTGCGGGATCGTCGCCGCCGGCGAGACCTACGCGTGGGACACGCAGATCAGCGAGCCGCAGGCGCGCACGATCTGGATGCGAGATCCGCCGCGTCGGACGCTGGTCGCGGTCGACGGTGACGGACGAGTTGTCGGCACCGCCGAGATGGGTCCCAACCACGGCGGCCCGGGCTCCCACGTCGCGACCGCCGGTTTTATGGTCGATCCCGACTACTCCGGCCGTGGCGTCGGGCGAGCGCTCGGCGAGCGCGTGATCGCCCAGGCGCGCGAGGACCGCTACCGCGCGATCCAGTTCAACGCCGTCGTCGAGACAAACACGCGCGCAGTCGCTCTCTGGCGCTCGCTCGGCTTCGAGGTTCTGACGACCGTGCCCGCAGCGTTCCAGCACCCGCGCGAGGGTTACGTCGGCCTGAACATCATGTATCTGCGGCTCTGAAGCCGCTTGACATCCTCCTAGCTAACGGTTAGGCTAATGGGTAACCGTTAGTAGCTAACCGTTAGCCTAAGGGTGGTGTCAGGTGCCGGAACCAGCGCAGCTAGCAGTCGTCGAGCCGCTTGAGGGCTACCAGCTGGGCGTGGTCCAGGAGGTTCTGCTGGCGCTGCTGGCCCAGGAGGCGTCACACGGCTACGAGCTGCGCGCGCGCCTGACCCTCGCGCTCGGCCCACTCGCCGGCGCGCTCAACGCCGGTCAGGTCTATGTGACGATGAACCGGCTCGAGCGCGCGGGGCTGGTGAGCTCGGAGCGGATCGGTCAGACGGACCGGCCCGACCGCAAGGTCTACGCGCTGACCGACGCCGGACGCGAGCGCGTCCAGGAGTGGCTCCGCGACACCAGCTGGCCCAAGCCGGCGCCCGCCGAGTTTCACCTCAAGTTGGTC
This sequence comes from uncultured Solirubrobacterales bacterium, assembly GCA_963756655.1. Lineage (GTDB taxonomy): Bacteria > Actinomycetota > Thermoleophilia > Solirubrobacterales > Solirubrobacteraceae > Palsa-465. Next base: position 11,962 of record CAVWOQ010000015.1, on the reverse strand, counting down.
GCGGCGGCCGCCGCCGGCCTCGCGGACCCGGTCGGGATTGTCGATCGACAGCGGCGTGAGTTGCTCATCGCCCTCCGTCAGGCGCAGCGCGCGGCGCTCGCCGAGCCGGATGGGTCGGTCGCTGCGCTGCTGCTGGAGGGCGTTGTGCTGAGGCTGCAGGCCGACCTGCGATGGCTCGAGGCGTGCGCCAGATACTGGAACTCTGCGAAGGGAAGACGATGAAGCTCGCACTGTCAGCCCGAGAGCTGCGCAAGGACTACGGCAAGGGAGCCGCGCTGGTGCGCGCGGTCGACGATGTCAGCCTCGATGTCGAAGCGGGCGAATCGCTCGCGATCGTCGGTCCCAGCGGCTGTGGCAAGTCAACGCTGCTGTACCTGCTCGGTGGTCTGGAGCGCCCAACGGCGGGCACCCTGCTGCTCGCCGACAGCCGGCTCGAGCGGATGCCCGAAGCCCGGCTTGCGCGTCTGCGCCGACACGCGCTCGGTTTCGTCTTTCAGGCGTTTCACCTCGTCGACGAGCTGACCGCGCTCGAGAACGTCGAGCTGCCGGCGCTGCTGGCGGGCGCGTCGCCGCGTCACGCACGCGAGCGCGCGACTGAGCTGCTCGAGCAGGTCGGCCTGAGCGACCGCGCCGCGCACTTGCCGTCCGCCCTGTCGGGCGGGCAGCGTCAGCGGGTCGCGATCGCCCGCGCGCTCGCCAACGAGCCGCTTGTGGTCCTTGCCGACGAACCGACCGGCAACCTCGACAGCGCCGCGACAACCGACCTGCTGCGGTTATTTGACGAGTTGCACACCAACGGGCAGACGCTCGTGACCGTAACCCACGACACGCGGATCGCGGCGACCGCCGACCGGCTGATCTCGATGCGCGACGGCAAATTCGTCGACGAGACCAGGCTCACCGGCGGCAGCGCGCGCAGCCTCAGCGCCATGGCGGGCTTCGAGGGGTAGTGGGACGCCTGCTTCTGATCTGGCGGCTCGTGGTCGGCGACATCAAGCGCCGCCCGGTCCAGTCGGCCCTGCTGGTGGTGATGATCTTGACGACCACCACGGCACTGACGCTCGGTCTCGGACTGCACGGCGAGAGCACGAGCCCGTTCGCGCTCACTCGCGCCGCGACCAGAGGCCCGGACGTGGTGGCGGAGACCGGGTTCGCCCCGGGCTCGAGCCGACCATCGCCTGAGCAACTCGCGCCGCTGCTCCACGCCTCGGGCGTCGCCGCCACGGGCGGTCCCTACCCGGTCGCGTTCGCGCGCCTGACCGCTCCGCGAATCAGCGTCCCGGTGCAGGCCGTGGGTCGCGACATCGCGCCCGCGGCGATCGACCGGCCGCTGGTCGTCGCCGGCCACTGGGTGCGGCCCGGGGGCGCCGTGATCGAGCGCGGCTTCGCGGACGCGCTGGGTCTCCATGTCGGCGACGCGATCCGCGTCGGCGGCCACTCGTTCCGCGTCGCCGGCATCGCGCTCTCGACCCAGCAGCCCTTCTATCCGGCCTGTGAGCCGGGGCTGATCTGGCTCACTCGCGCCGATGCTCGCGCGCTCGCCACCCCGAGCCGGCCGCTCGGCTACCTGCTGGAGATCAGGTTGACCGACCCTGCGTCCGCTTCCGCGTTCGGCAATACGCCCGCGGTCAATGCCTTCGCGGCCTCGACCGCGAACGAGCCGTCGATCATCGAGCCGTGGCAGGTGGTCCGTCACGACGACTACAAGGTGATCGGACTCGACCAGAAGGTCCTGCTGATCGGGGCATGGCTGTTGTCGATGCTCGCGATCGCCAGCATCGCGGTGGTCGTCGGCGGCCGGATGGCTGAGCAGACGCGGCGCGTCGGGCTGCTCAAGGCGGTCGGCGGAACGCCGGCCCTGATCGCGGTCGTGCTATTGGCCGAGAACCTGGTCCTGGCGCTGGCGGCCTCGGTCGTCGGGCTGGTGACCGGTGAACTGCTGGCGCCGCTGCTCACGACCCCCGGTCAGGGGTTGCTGGGCAGCGAGGGCGCGCCGCAGCTGACGCTTGGTACGGCGGCGATCGTGATCGCCGTCGCGGTCGCGGTCGCCGTGCTCGCGACGCTTGCGCCGGCGATCCGAGGCGCACGCACCAGCACGATCAGGGCGCTGCACGATCCCGCCCATCCGCCTAAACGGCGGCCGTGGCTGATCGCGCTATCGGCGCGGCTGCCGGTACCGATGCTGTTCGGGCTGCGGCTGGTTTCCCGCCGCACGCGCCGTACGGTCCTGACCTGCGCCGGCCTGCTGGTCGCGGTGACGATGGTCGTGACCGTGCTGGTGGTCCAGCACGACCTCCAGGTCAAGGATCAGGCGCCCACGCCGGCTGGCTTCTTCATCAGCTCGAGGATCGGTGACAGCGCGAACCACGTCCTGATCGTCCTCAGCGTGATCCTCGTGATCCTCGCCGCGATCAGCGCGATCTTCACGGCTTGGGCGACGGCGATCGACGCCCAGGGATCGGCGGCGCTGGCGCGCGCGCTCGGTGCCACGCCCCGCCAGATCAGCGGCGGGCTGACGACCGCCCAGCTGCTCCCGGCGTTGGTCGCGGCCTGCTTGGGGATTCCGGCCGGGCTGCTGCTCTACCGGCTGGCCGGGGGCCACCTGACCGAGGCACAGCCTCCCCTGCTGTGGCTGCTGGCGGTGATCCCCGGCACGCTCGTTGCGGTCGCCGTCGTGACCGCGATCCCGGCCCGGATCGGCGCCCGCCGCTCGGTCGCCGACGTCCTGCGCGCCGAATAGCGCGCCCGCGATCGCCGAGCTAGGGTTGCCGCGTGAGCGGTCGATGGATCTAGGGCTGGACGGCAAGGTCGCGGTCGTCGGTGCGTCGAGCAAGGGGCTCGGCAAGGCCTCGGCGCTGGCGCTCGCGCGGGAAGGAGCCAGGGTCACGATCTGCGCCAGGACGCGGGCCGACCTCGATCGCGCCGCCGACGAGATTCGGAGCGAGACCAACGCCGATGTGCTTGCGGTCGAGGCTGACCTCTCGACTGCCGACGGGATCCACCGCGTCGTCGCAGCGACGGTCGACTGCTTTGGTGGTGTAGACGTACTCGTCGCTAACGCGGGCGGGCCGCCGCCCGGCAAGTTCGGCGAGCTGTCGGACGAGGACTGGCGGCGGGCGTTCGAGCTCGTCATGCTGAGCTTCGTCCGCTCCGTTCGAGAGGTCGTCCCGTTCATGCGCGCCAACCGCTGGGGACGCATCGTGGCGATCCAGTCGACGTCGGTGAAGCAGCCGGTCGAGTATCTCGACCTTTCCAACGGCATCCGCCCGGGAATCGCAGGGCTGATGAAAGCGATGATGCCCGACCTCGCCAAAGACGGGATCACGATCAACCTCGTACTCCCGGGCAGCTTCCTGACGGCCCGCATCAACCCGGCGCTTGCTGACGGCGGCTCGAACATCGACGAGAAGCTCTCCGCGGAGCTGGCGCCGCTCGCCGCGAAGATCCCCGTCGGCCGCATCGGCGAACCGATCGAGCTCGGCAACGTGGTCGCGTTCCTGGCCTCCGAACGAGCGTCGTATGTCACCGGCGCCGTCTACCAGGTGGACGGCGGGCGGACGTCGTCGAACCTGTAGGCAGCCGCCGGAGGTGGCGGCATGCCATCATTAGTGCATGTTCGAAGACGACACGAGCGGCGAGGGCTTCGAGGAGACGCTGCGCGCGATGGCCCGGGAGTTGGGGAGGTCGGTTGAACGGGCGATGGAGAACGTCGATCTGAGCGAGTTCGCCGACGGGCTCGGCGTGGATCCCGGTGTCGCGAGAGAATGGGTTGAGAGCGCGAGCGGCTGGCTGCGGGCGCAAGCCGGTAGCGTCGGCAACGAGATGACGCCTCATGTTCGTGGTTCCAGGCAGACGGCCGGGAGCGAGGACCCATTGCGCCGCGCCACGTCGCATCCGCTGGATCTACCGACCGAGGAGCAGGGCGTAGCGTTGGCCGCGCTCGATTCCGGCCGCTGGACGGTCGAGCCCGGCACCGACGCGCTCGGGGTCAAGGGCGACGGCCCAGGACCCAGCAACGCGCTCGGGATCGTCCGCGAGTTGCGCGTCCGCGATTGGATCTCAACCGATGGTGAGATCACGCTTGTCGGCCGCCACGCCCTCAGCCGTTGGCTCGGCGCCACGGCGCTCCGCTAAGCGGATCGGTCGCAACGAGCTCCACGAGCGCTGCCGGCGGCCGGCGGCATAGCCGGCCTGCAGCGGCAGTCGACCTCTGCCGAAATGCGACCTTCGTGCCGCAGGGCTCTGCGCGAGCCGTCAGTCGTTGATGTCGATCACCGGGGTGATGTCTGGCAGCTGCTGCCCCTGCTCGGCATGCTCGTTGGGCACCACGGCGGTTCCGAGCGCGAAGAACTCGATCACGTGGCTGCCCCAGCCGTGGTTGTTCTCGTTGAGCTTGACCTCGACGATTCCGAGAACGCCGTCACCGATCGCCTCGGCCTCTTTCTGCATGCGCTCCATCGCGAGTTCCCGCGCGTCATACAGGGCCTGGGTGTACTGCTCGAGCTCGACGTTCTGGCCCGTCTGGCGCATCGATTGCATCATCCCGCGGTGGGCGACGTGGTAGACACAGTTGCCCATCACCAGCCCCACCGGGCGTTTGCCGGTCTGCATCAGCGTCCAGAAAGCCTGCCCCGAAAGGTCGCTGGTGAACGGGCGCCCGTTCGGAGCGCGGTGCACCTTGCCTCCCTTGTGCTTGATCGCCGTCCCGATGGCGATGAACTCCGCCATGTCGGCGCCCCACTCGTAGCGGCCGATGTCCAGTCGGACCCCGACGATGCCGTCCGCCCCGAGCTGATCGGCCTCCTCCTCCATCCGGGTCATGGCAAGCTCGCGCGCGGAGTACATCGCCTGGGTGAGGACGCCCATCTCCTGACTTGCCTTCCAATTGGACTGCTGAAAGCCGATGTGGTAGATGCTCGAGCCCACCACCAGGCCGACGGGCTCAAAGCCGGCCTTCTCCACGCACAGGTACTCGTTCACGGACAGGTCAGACGTGAACAGGCCGCGCGCGTTCATCCGCAAGCGCTCGCTTGCGTGTTCGGCGAGGCCTTCGGTGCTCGTCGGATCGTATGTCGACATCAGATGTTCTCCTGGAGTGGCGGCGAGCTACGCGCCGAGGTTGATCGACATCATGGGCACGCCCAACGGGGCCGGGTGAGGCTCGTGTGCGCCGAGGGCAATCGCGGTGCCTAGCACGTGCATCGAGACAATGAAGAAGTGATGGGTAAACCCGCCGCGGTCGTACTCTTGATGGTCGATGTTGTGGGTCAGGGTTGAGATGACCATCTCGTTTGCACCGGCATCGCTCGCCTGACGGCGGACCTCATCCATCGCGAGCCGGCGGGCGGCGTAGACGGCCTGGGTGACCTCGACCATCTCCTGGTTGCCCCACCAGGAGCGCATCGACTGATTTCCCATCGGGCTAAGTGCCGCGGACACCACCGAGGTGTGGCCAATGACGCCCAACGTCTCGGCTCCGATACGACGCAGCTTGTCGACATCCTGGCCGGAGAGCGCGCACATCCGGGGCACGGAACCGCGGCGGGGCGCGAGCGTGGTCTCGCGGACCGCGGTACCGAAGACGGCGTATTCGACCTGGCTCGGATCCCCGAGGAACGCCTTGGCCGTCATCTCGATGCCGATCACGGCGTCGGCGCCGGCGAACTGCGCCTCCTGGCGTAGACGGTCAAACGAGCGTTCCCGTGACAGATTCCACGGCTTAGCGAAGGACGGCATCTCACTGATCCCTCCGGCATAACCGCCCCAGCCGTAGTTCTGCCACCCGTGCTGGACGACCGAGGAGCCCATGATCTGCGCGATCGGCTCGAGACCGGAGGCGTGCGCGACCGCATACTCCTTGACGCTCAGGTCGCTGCTGAACACCGCCGAACTCTCGGCGGCGGTCCGCTTCAGACGCTCCTCCGCCCCCAGCGGGATCCCACCGGCCCTGATTCGTTCGAGATCAACGGCCGCCGCGCGACTTTCCTCCTCGCTCGGCGCTACCGGTCGTCTCCCAAACGGTGTCAAGGTCATTCGATGCTGGCACATCCCCACCACCCGCACAAACGAGTACCGGCCTTGCGCACTTCGCCTTCGCGGCCAGCACGGCTGCAGCTGCTGGGGCGTCGACTCCGCAGACCCACCGTGTCCCCCGAAATGGGTGATGACCGCGCGGGTCTCGGATCGTAATTTCACGTGAGCAGACTGCCATCAGATGTCCAGCGAGCGAGGGCGAGGCGAATGTATGAGCGGGACCCACGTCCGGCCGCGGGCGTCTAGACGTCGAGACGCCGGCCTGAGATGACGAGTCCCGTCCAGTCCTATCTGGAGGATCTCCACACTCGCCTCGCGCAGGACGATTCGGGCGCGGTCGCCGACTACATCCCCGAGCTGGCGCTCGCCGATCGTTCATCGTTCGGCATCGCGCTCGCGACCGTCGACGCGGCGATCTACGAAGTGGGTGACACGCGCCTGCCGTTCACGATCCAGTCGATCTCCAAGCCGCTGACTTTCGCGCTGGCGCTCGAGTCGAGTGGCGAGCAGGTCCGTGAACGGGTCGGCGTCGAACCGACCGGTGAGGCGTTCAACGCGATCGATCTCGATCCACTCAACCCGTTGGTCAACGCCGGCGCGATCCTCACGCGCTCGTTACTGGGGGCCGATCCCGATCCGTCGCCGTTGCAGGGTTACAGTGCGTTCGCCGGCCGTGAACTCTCGATTGACGACCGCGTACGCCAGTCGGAGTCCCACACTGCCTATCGCAATCGCGCGATTGCCAACCTGCTGCGCGGCGCCGGGCGCTTCGACGGTGACCCCGACGAGATCGTCGAGAGCTACATCGCCCAGTGCTCGGTGCTCGTCGACTGCCGCGACCTGGCGGTGATCGCCGCGACGCTGGCCGCCGGTGGACGCAACCCGTTCACCGGTCAGCGTGTGGCGTCGCCGGACACGGTCCGTGATGTGCTCAGCGTGATGGCCACGGCGGGCATGTATGACGCGGCCGGGGACTGGCTCTACGACGTGGGGCTGCCGGCCAAGAGCGGCGTGGCCGGGGGCGTGATCGCCGTGCTTCCCGGCCGGCTCGGGATCGGCGTCTTCTCGCCGTCGCTCGACGATCGCGGCAACTCGGTCCGTGGCGTGCGCGTCTGTGAAGAGCTCTCCCAGTCGCTGGACCTGCACATCTTCAACCATGCCCACCGTGGTCCGTCGCCCGTCCGGCGGACGTTCACGCTGGCCGAGATGACGTCCAAACGCCAGCGCGCCCCGGCTGTGGCGGCGCAGATCGAGCGCGAGGGAGCGCGCGCACGCGCGTTCGAGCTCCAGGGCGATCTCGGGTTCGCCGAGGCCGAGCAGGTCACACGCGCCGTGTTCGACGCCTCGGCCGAGCTCGTCGTCCTCGATCTGGGACGGGTGCGTAACGTCCACGCGTCGGCGATTGCGCTCCTCGCCGGCCTCGGTGATCGGATCAGCGCGCTGTCGGCCGCGCCTGACGAGCTCACGCACGCGATGAACGTACAGCCCTTCGACGAGCTGGACCGGGCGCTCGAATTCTTCGAGAACAGGCTGACCGGCGACACCGCGGCACCCGCCCTGGCGAGTTTGAGTGACCACCCCGCGCTGCGCGGGATCTCCGGCGACGATCTCACGCTGCTCGAGGGCCTGCTCGAGCACCGATTCTTCGCGGTCGGCGACTACCTCATGCGGGCCGGCGAAGCGGTCAGCGAGCTGCTGCTGATCACCAGGGGCGTGGTCAGCGAGACCGTCGGGCTGGCGGGCGGCGGCGTGCGCCGCGTGGCCACATTGACCGCTGGGATGATGATCGGCGAGCTGGCCCTACTCACCGGCAGCCCCCGCATCGGAGATGCGCGCGCCGACACCGAGGTCGAGTGCCACGCGCTGCCGGCCGACGCGCTGGCCGGCCTGCGCCAGCTTGACGCCAATCTGCGGGCTGTGTTGCTGCGCAACCTGCTCGAGATCGTCGCGGCTCGCAGCACCCGCACACGCCAGGACCTCGCGACGCTCGTCGACTGACCCGGCTCGCACGACCGCCATGGCGACTTGTACGCAGTCGCCGATCAGGGGGTGTTAAAGCGCCGACTAGATCGCGTCGGTGGCTCGGTCGAGGCCGTTGAGGATCAGGTCGAGTCCGTACGCGAACTCGTTGCCGTACTCGTAGCCGGGTTGGAGGACGTGCTTGGTCGCCAGTTCGGTCAGGTGGGGGTACTCGCCCGGGGAGTACTGGGCCATGATCTCCTGCGCGACGTCCGCTGTCTGCGCGCCGGTGTCGAACGGCAGGCTCGCCTCCTGCAGCGCGAACCCATAGATGTAGCTGTCGAGTGCCGAGTAGGCGTGCGCGGCCAGCTCGATCGAGAATCCGGCGTCGCGAAGCGTTCCGATCACGGCGTCGTGGTGTCTCAGTGTCGCGGCTCCCGGGGAGGTACGCGACTCCATCAGCCCGATCGCCCAGCGATGGCGTGAAAGGGCCTCGCGGACGGAGATCGCTCGCTGTCGCATCGCCATTTTCCAGTCACCGTCGGCGCTGGGCAGGCCGATCTCGCTGAAGACGACGTCGATCATGCCATCGAGCAGGTCGTCCTTGTTGGCCACGTGGTTATAGAGCGACATCGCCTCGAACCCGAGCGCGTCGCCGAGCTTGCGCATCGTCAGCGAGCCGATTCCGCTCTCGTCGGCGATTGCAACGGCGGCGTCGAGCACCCGCCCTCGGCTCAGCGGGTCTCGGCGCCTGGCCGCGGGCTGGGTCGACGGCGACATCGGGGTCTCCTCGGTCGGGCTTGACAGACTTACGATGTAAGTGTACCGTACTTACAACGTAAGCCCCAAATCCTGACTGGAGAAGCCCCGTCATGGGAATCAGCACTACCGCAGCGATCCCGCCTTACCCGATCCGCGTCGAAGGGCACCTGGGCCGGCCCGCCCGCTGGTCGTGGCTGGTCAAATGGGTGCTCGTGCTCCCGCACGTCGTTGTGCTCGCCGCCCTGTGGGTCGCGTTCATCGCCAGCTCGATCACGTCATTTCTTGCGGTCGCGGTCACCGGCCGCTACCCGCGAACGCTGTTTGACTTCAACGTCGGGGTGATGCGCTGGTCCTGGCGCGTTGTGTTCTACGCCTACGGCGCCAACGGGACTGACCGCTACCCGCCGTTCACGCTGTCCGACATGCCCGACTACCCGGCACGACTGCAGGTCGCCTACCCCGAGCAACAACGCCGCGGGCTGCCCCTGCTTGGCTGGTGGCTGGCCGGACTCCCGCAGTACCTGATCGCCGGCATGTTCGTCGGCGGCGGCCTACTCGGCCTGTTCGGCGGCGGGGCAGGCGGGATCGGGCTGATTGGCCTGCTCGTGCTCGTCGGCGCCCTGGTGCTCCTGGTTCGCGGCACCTACCCGCGAACGATCTTCGACCTCCTCATCGGCCTCAACCGCTGGGTGCTCCGGGTCGTCGCCTACTCGGCGCTGATGACCACCGAGTACCCGCCGTTCCGGCTCGACACCGGAGAGAATGACCCCGCCGGAGAGATCGGACGTGCACGATGAGGGTCTGCATCGTCGGGGCCTCTGGGAAGCTCGGGCAGTACCTGGTCCAGCAGGCGCTCGATCGCGGCTACGAGGTGGTCGGCGTGTGCCGCGGGCAAAGCGTCGGCAAGCTCGACCGGTTCAAGGGTCGCATCACCGTCATGCCCGGCGCTACGAACGACCCCGAGGTCATCAACAGCGCGCTGACGGGGTGCGACGGGGTGCTCGTCGTGCTGGTCCCACGAGGCGTACACGGGTACTCGACGGGAACGGCCCAAGCGGTGCTCGACCACGCGCGGCCCGGGGCGCGCCTCGTGTTCTCCTGTGGGTGGCACATCACGCGCGACGGCAAGGACGTGTACTCATGGAAGCTCAAGGCGCTCGTCAAGGTCGGTGGGAGGCTCGCGCGGCTCGCTCGGTTCGCCGACCTCGACGATCAGGTCGAGGCGTGCCGGCGCGTGTTTGCCAGCGACACGCGGTGGACCGTCGTGCGCGGCAGCGACCTCGAGGAGGGCGAGAGCCAGGGCCTGCCCGCGTGGAGCCGGCACGTGGGCGACCCCATCCTCGAGAGCAACCGCACCCGCCGCGTCGACTTTGCGCTGTTCATGGTCGACGCGCTCGAGAACGACGAGCTCGTCCACGAGGCCCCCGCGATCGTCGGGGCGCAGACCCCCTCCGCGCTCGCGCACGCGTCATCGAGCGTCCCATTGAAACCACCGGATGCCAATCGCGGCGAACACGACGACGTACCCGCCGCACGCAAGCAAAGCGAGTGAGTCGTGGGTGTCCCACGCGGACAAGTTGAGGACTGCGGCGAAGAGCGTCATGACGACGCCAACGGGCGACCAGCGCGCGATCGATTCCCAGGTGCTCCCGAGCGTCCCGCTCTGACCCAACGATGAGAGCAGGACGAGGCTGAGCACGAGCACGCGTCCGGCTGCGTTGATGCTGTCAGCGGATTTCACCAAGCCGACGAGCGCCTGTCCGATGCTGAGGAAGACGGCAGCGCCGAGGATCGAGACAACGAGAACCAGCCCGTACGTGGCGGCCGACAGTGAGACGTGGTGAATTCGACTTCCGAGGATCAGGATGATCACCGTGATCAGCAGGTTCGCGAGGACCTGCATCGCCAGCCGGCTGGTCATGATCGTCCAGGTCGGTGCGGGCGTGACACGTAGGCGTTGGAACACACCTTGCTCACGGTCCCGGGCCACCGTGAGTGCGTAGCCCAGAATCGAGTTGGATACGAGCCCGTAGGTGATCGCCAACCCGATGATGAACAGCGATCCCCCGAAGCTGTGTGTAGCTTTGCTCGAGTTCGTCGAGAAGAGAATGACCGCCGGCAGGATGATGCTGATCACCAGCGACCGCCGGTTCTTGAGGAGCACGACGAAGTCCGCGCGCAGCAGCGAGCTCATCACCAGCTGGAGCGGCGGTCCCGTTGCGGGCTGAGGGCTATTCACGGATCTCGCTCCCGGTGAGACCGATGAACACGTCCTCGAGGGTCACTTCGCCGTGAGCGACCCGACGGACTTCAGGGTCGTCCTTGTGCTTGGCGATCAGGTTCTGCGGTGTCTCGCACGTCAGCAGCGTGCCGTGGTCGATGATCGCGACGCGATCGCACACCGCCTCGGCCTCCTCCATCGAATGGGTGGTCAGCAGAATGCTCCCGCCCTCCTGTCGGATGTGCTCGATCCGACTCCAGAGCTGGCGACGCGACTGCGGGTCGAGACCAGCCGTCGGCTCGTCCAGCAGCAGCAGCGCAGGATCGTGGACGACCGCGACGTAGAGCGAGAGGCGTTGCTGCTGGCCACCCGACAGCTGCTTGAACGGCTTGTTCGCCTCACCTCCAAGCCCGATCTCCTTCAGGCTTTCAGTGATCTCGGCGTCCGCCAAGCGGACGCCGTAGAGCCCCGCGTACAAGCTCACGATCTGCTTGATCGTGAGCTGCGACTGGAAGCTGGTCGCCTGCAGCTGCACGCCTAGCTTGGCCTTCGCCTGCGACGGATGCTGCCGGATGTCGATGCCGTCCAAGAGCACCGCCCCGGATTGCGGCTTGATCAGACCCTCGATCGCGCTCAGTGTGCTCGTCTTCCCGGCTCCGTTGGGGCCTAGAAGCCCAAAGATTTCACCACGTGTGATTTGCAGGCTGATGCCGTCGACGGCTGTCTTCGTGCCGTAGACGACCGACAGGTCCCGGACCTCCAAGATGACGCTCGAGTCGGCTGGCTTCCGTCGACTCACCTGGTCATGGACACGCTCCGCCGGCCGCGGTCGTACCACGAAACGATCCAGCACCGCGGCGGCGATCAGCTCCGCAACGCCACGGGCACCGTCCGCCGTCTCAAGTCGATCCGCCAGCGCGCCCCCCGCGAGCAGCTCGTCGGTGATGACCTCCGCGATCGGCTCGAACAACTCGTCCGACTGCCCAT
>CAVWOQ010000014.1:0-84280 GCA_963756655.1 uncultured Solirubrobacterales bacterium | reverse complement strand
GCGTGCTTACGACCCGGCTTGTCGCGGTCTCCGACGACGATCACCGTCGCTGCCGCCGGGCTCGCCGTCGTGGTCGCGCGCCGGTTGCCGGCGCCGCCCGGAATGCGGTCGCGGCCTCGCCCACAGCCCTCGAGCGCGTGAACGTCCTTCTCGCCCTCCACGACCCAGATCATCGACCAGCGGCCACGGCCTCGATCCCCGAGGGCAGCCGGTACCGACCCGGCGCCCGTTCCCGATGCCGCCCTTCCAGTCGCTGCGACCCGAGGGCCGCTCCAGGAATCTTGCCCGCCGAACCGGCCGACCTCGAACAGCACGACGCCGTCCTCGTTGGCGTAGGTGTAGATGGCGATAGGGTCCCAGCTCGACGACCCGTTCCGGCGCTCCCACCACTGGTCGTAGAGCGCGGACGCCTCAAGGTCCATCGCTGCGAGCACCCATGCGGTTTTGCAGCCCGCCTGGCGCGTCAGGACGGCCCCCGGGTCGCCCTCCGTCGGACGCCGATCGAGGAGCGAGGCTCGCCGGTCATCGTGACCCGGGCAGCGGGCCTCGGCCTGGCTCCCGTTTCGGCTGGCGACGTCAAGGCGCTCGAGCATCCGCTCGAACGCGAGAGATGATGAATCCAGCATGAGCAATCCGCTCCTTCTGTTGCCCGACCACGTGCCTGTGTGCAGTTGTCGCGGCCGCACCTGCTGCGCGCTCCTTCTGCGGATTGCTGGGCTCGAGCCTATACCCGGCCCCGGCCGAAGAGTCCCTTGAGGCCCCGTACAGGCAGGCGGGGGCCTCAGGCGGCAGCCAGCGGGCGAAGGAACAGTGCTCGCGCGAACTCTACCCCGGCCCTCGGTCGGCACGCATCCGATCGGCGATTTAGGCTCGCGCCGTGGCCACCACCGCCTCCATTCCCCATTTGAGGAACGGGCCTGTCCGCGCCGGCCCACGACGACCCCCGGCAAGTTCACTTTCCAGCTCGCCACGGAGCCGCCGCCGACGGCCCTGACGGCGCGCTCTCGAGGCCCGTCGACGTACATGGCTTGGACGGGAGACCAGGCTGTCCAGTGGCTCGTCGCCTCGATCAGCGCCCGGTGTTGGGCTCGGACTGGCGGCGTGCCACGGCCTGGCGCGAGGTCTTGCTCAGCCGCTGCGACCTGTGGCACCTGGCCTACGACAGGGTCGGGCTGGGGAGCTTCCAGCACGCGCTGCACCGCCGTCCCGACTGAGTGAGACGGGCTACCGGCCGTGGTCTTGTACCGGGCCCGTCCCAACTCAGCGATCACCCGCGATGCTGATCCGGGGAAATCAAACCCGGGCGCGGGCTCAGCGTCTCGCTCGGCCTGTTTGCGGCTCCCGCCCTTGGCCGGCGCAGACGCCGTTCCCGGACCAACCAGACCAACGAGGCGAACGCCGACGGCACGAACACCGCCGAGGCCACCCGAGTTTCTGCCAAAACTGTGGCCCTGGTCCTCGAAAAATCGTCGGAATCTGCGTCCGACACGAGCCACGTGGACGCCCTCGCGCCGCAGCACCGCAGATGCACGATCGTCGTGTCGCCGGTGAGGACCGTTCCGACCGGAAGACCAACGCAGGGCCACCATCGGCAGCGACCCACAGCGTCTGCACGACGGCCAGGAACGGCGAAGCGATGTATTCCTCCGACCCACCGGACTTGAGCTTGAGCAAGTCGGTCCAGTCGGGGATCGACAACGCGACGAAGTTCGGGTTCGCACCGCCGTCAGGACAGCGGCGATCCCATCGAGGATCGAGTCGGAGGCGCGTGCCGATGTCGAGCGGCACCTGGCCAACACCCGGCGTGTTCATCAGCCCGAGCAGATTCGGGCTCACGCCGTCGCCTGACAAGACCTGCTCCTCGACCGCCGCCCGCACCCCGGCCATCAGGCGATTGGTGATCTGCGTCTGCAGCTGGTCGACGTCGGCGAGCGTCTGCTTGTTGACCTTGGTCCAGGCAGCGATCGTTTCCGGCTTGGCCTCCTGATCGACGTACGAAATCGTCGCCTGTGCCTTGATTTGACCCGGCAGGGACGGCGCGCGCCCGCTGTCCGGTCGCCGGTCACGACCTCCTGGGCGTAAGGCAGCGACGGCACATCGAGCATCTGACTCGGGCACAAATCCAAGAAGCTCGTCGGCGGTGCCGGGGCCCCGATGATCGGGCCAAACGGGCCGGTCGTCATCCCCGGGGTCGGATCGACCATGCCCGCCGCCGCAAGCGCCTTGCCGGTGAGGCCGGTCGCGTCCTCGGCGCTCATGTACTCGCCGAGCTCGACCCTGCCGATCGGTGCCGATGAGGTCGAGAAGCGCTCCAACTGCGCCAGCCGTGTCCGGGGAATCAAGGAACGACGTCGAGCGCGACAACCCGCTGAGGCCGGCCATCTGACCGAGCACCATCCGCTCGAGTGCCTCATCGGTCTCGACGGCGGCACGTGCATCCTCGAGGTCATCACCGGCAACCTTCGCTGCCAGGTCGTCGCCTGCCGCATTCGCGGCATCGAGCACGCTTGCGCCTGCCTACGACGGGCCCTGGTGTTGTCGAGCCGTTGGCGGACCTCGGCCAGCTGCGCTCGACGGCTGCCGTTGCGGTGATTGACGGTCGTGGTCATTGGTCCCTCCCAGGACGGTGGTCAACATGAAGATGCAGCCGCCCACCGGCGGCGAACGGGTGACGATCTCGAGACCCCAGCCGCGCTCTCGCAGGCGCTTACAGGCCCACGTGAACATGTCCAACGCAGCCATCCGGTCGGCCTGCTGTTGGGGTGGCACGATGCAGGCGGGCCACTTCGCCTCACCACCCCGATCTCGCACCAGCTCGGCCAAGGTCAGGTCACGCTCGAGGTCGGTGATCAGCGCCGAGCCCTGCTCCAGGACCCGTCGGCGGACGGTCTCATGGCCGATGCCGTGGCGTCGGGCGATCGTCCGGAGGCTGTCGCCCCTGGCGTGCTCGACGAGCAGGTCGGCCGTGATCTCGGTCATGTGGGACAACTGTCCCAGCCGACCGGACGGAACCGGGGTGCTAGGGCGAAGAAAAACCCTCTCAGGCTGAGAAGGTTTTTATGGGGCGCCGTCTGGGCGGTTAGGTCGAGACGACGCCCGCCCGCGTCCTCTCAGGCCACGCAAGAAAGTCTGAGCACTCAAATCCTCTTGTCCAACTGCGGCTTGCCTGACAACTGGCCAGGAGGACCGTCACCTTCGGTCTGTCCGGGCCACCAAGTAGCGTCAGCAGTAGCAATCCACACGTGTGGGATGAGTGGCCAGGACCCGGCGACGACCACACACGATGACTGGTGGATTGCATGGCACAGACCGAGGTCCAGATCCGGTGGCGAGAGAACGGCAAGTGGGTCGACGCTCAGACCGCCAAGCGCCCCACCGGTTCCCCGCCTGGGCTGACGCCGCCGCCCAGCGGACCGTGGACCGCGAGGCCCAGCGACTACTGGCCCAGCAGCTCGATGGTGATCCGGTCCGAACCTCGACCGGGAGCGATTGACACCCGCTCGACGGTGTTACGTATCAGGTCCCGCTGAGCCTCGAGCGTCCCATGCTCAAAGACCCACTCAGCGTCGACGGTGACGACCGGGGGGAAGGCAGCGGCCAGCCGGTCAGCGGCCTCTCGCTTGCTGTCCCGGTCCTCGCGTAGCACCGCCAGGCGCTCATGGGTGGCCTCCTCGTCACCGAAGTCCTCCAACAGCCTGATCGCCGTCGTAGGCGCTCCTGGGCCTCCGCAGCGGCGTCCTCGGCCTCCTGCGCCTGCTGCTCGCCGCGAGCCTGTCCCTGAAGGCTGCGGCGGGCCTCGATCACCGCCTGCACGACCGCCTGCTCGACCTTCTCGGCCATGATCGTCACCTGACGCGAGCAGTCCTCGTTGGCGCACCGGTAGATCGCATATCCGTTCCCGGTCCTGCTCACGCTCATTCGCCCGCCGCACGACCCACAGCGCAGGATGCCCAGACGCGCGAGCAGCCGCTCTGACTTGGACTTGCGCCCCGCCGTGACGACCATCCTGCCGACCCGGTCGAACAGCTCGCGGTCGATGATCGCCGGGTGGGCCTCGAGGTTCGGCGTATGCCCGCCGAAGTGGACCTCACCCACGTACAGCCGCGAGGTCAGCATCTTGCGGACCCCCGAGACAGACCGGTTGATCCCGTGGGAGGCCAGGAACGCACGGACCTCGGCGACGGTGGCGCCGCCGGCCCGGAGCTCGAACGCCTCCCGGACGATCCCGACCGTCTTGGGATCGGGCTTGAACACGCCGTCCTTGCCCTTCGCGTAGCCGGGCGGAGTGGGGCTTCCCGACCTGCCCTGTTCGATCGCGATCTCGACCGCGTCCCAGGAGCGCACCTTGGCTGTCTTCAGCGTGTACTCGGACACGTCGCCTTTCACGTTGTGGCCAAGCTCTCCCTCGGGATTCTGATTGGTCATCTGCCCGTCCGTGTGCTCCGCTCACCCCTGGCGTCCTGGATCCGCTCGACCACCATCCGACGCAGGGTCTCCTTGCGGAACATGCGATCGAACCGCTCGGCCAGGATCACCTTGGCACGACGGGCCTCGACCTCCTCGATCGCGTAGCGGAGCTTGGGGCGATCCTTCAGCTCCCAGGAGCCGGACACGTTGCGGACCTTCCCGTTGGCATCCTCGTTTTCGTCGAGGATGTCCTCGTCCCGCAGCGACCAGCCGTTCTCGGCGGCGTACTTCTTGATCGCCCGCCGCTGAACTTCAGGCGAGAGCGCGTCCTTGTCGCGCTGCGAGACCCGGACGTAGCCGATGGCCCTATCCGGCATCACCTTGATTTCCATCGTGTTCTCCTTGGTTGGTGTAGTTGCTGCTCTCCTTCCCACACTGTAAATATAGCACTTCATATTGACCTACTACCTGCAGCAGACGCGCGGTTACTCGCCGGTCCAGACAGGCCTCGCGTTCCTGCCGATGACCGCCGTGATCATGGTCACCGCGGTGCTCGCGACCACCAAGCTTCGGAGCCGGTTCGGTCCGCGGCCGCTCGTGTTCGCCGGCCTCGCGCTCGGCGCGACCGCGATGCTGATGCTGACCGGCCTCACGGTCTCCACGAGCTACCTGACCGGGATCTTGCCGGCGCTTTTGGTGATGGCCGTCGGGCTCGGGCTGGTCTTCTCGACCGTGCTCAACAGCGCCACGCTTGGGGTGCAACCGCGTGACGCGGGCGTCGCCTCGGCGACGGTCAATGCGGCCCAGCAGGTTGGCGGCTCACTCGGCACGGCACTGCTGTCGACGATCGCGCTCAGCGCGACGACGAGCTTCATCACCAGCGCCGGCACCCGCCCGACGCCGGCGCTGATCGCGCAGGCAGCGGTGCACGGCTACACGACCGCGTTCGCCGTCTCGGCGGGGATCTTCGCCGTCGCGGCGGTGATCGCCGGACTGCTGTTCGCGAGCAAGGCCGAGCAGCCCGTGGCGATCGGCGAGCCCGTGCTCGCAGCCTGACGCGAACGCTCGTTCCGACACGGCCTCGGTCAGTTGACCGGGGCCGGGTCGCTGGTCAGAAGTCCTCGAAGCTGTCGTCCCAGTCGCCCCGGGGATGGGCGATCGCCGCCTGCGCAGCGGCGATTCGCGCGATCGGCACCCGGAACGGTGAGCACGAGACGTAGTCGAGCCCGGCCTCGTGGAAGAACTCGATCGAGTCGGGGTCACCGCCGTGCTCGCCGCAGATGCCGAGCTTCAGCCCCGGGTGCGCCTCCCGGCCGACCCAGGCGCCGAGCCGGACCAGCCAGCCGACGCCCGGCTTGTCGATCGTCTCGAACGGGCTGCGGTCGATGATCTTGCGCTCGAGGTAGACGGGCACGAACTTCGACTCGACGTCGTCGCGCGAGAAACCGAGCGCGGTCTGCGTCAGGTCGTTGGTGCCGAACGAGAAGAAGTCGGCGAAGCGGGCGATCCGATCGGCGACGAAGCACGCCCTCGGCAGCTCGATCATCGTCCCGACGGTGTAGTCGCGGCCGACCTTCAAGCCCTCCTGCTCGCCGACGCCGACGACCAGCTCGCGCATCAGCTCGATCTCGTGCTCGTAGTCGACGAGCGGGATCATGATCTCGGGGTGGGGCGGATGCGGCGCGCGCTTGGCGGCCCGCAGGATCGCCTCGACCTGCATCTCGTAGATCTCGGGATACAGGATTCCCAGCCGGCAGCCGCGGGTGCCGAGCATCGGGTTCTCCTCGGAGATCTCCTGTACCCGCGCCATCAGCCGCTCGAGCTCCGGGAGGTCGTCCGACTCGGCGATCCTCGCGTGCTCGAGCTGCGCCGCGAGGTCGGGCAGGCTGGGCAGGAACTCGTGCAGCGGCGGGTCGAGCAGCCGGATCGTCACCGGCAGGCCGGCCATCGCATCGAAGATCCCTTCAAAGTCGTGCTGCTGGAGCGGCAGGAGCTCGGCAAGCGCCGCCTGGCGCGACTCGCGCGTATCGGCCATGATCATCGCCCGCATCTTCGGCTGGCGGTCCTCGGCCATGAACATGTGCTCGGTCCGGCATAGCCCGATCCCCTCGGCGCCGAGCTCGCGCGCGCGGCGCGCATCCTGCGGCGTGTCGGCGTTGGTGCGGACTCCGAGCGACCGCACCTCATCGGCCCACGCGAGCACGGTCTCGAAGTGCTTGTCGACCTGAGCCTCGACCAGCGGAACGTCGTCGACCGTGACCCAGCCCTTGGTGCCGTCGATCGCGATCCGGTCGCCCTCGTGCAGCTCAGTCCCGTCGACCGTGATCGTCTTCGTCTTCAGATCGATCGCGACCGCGTCGGCGCCGACGACCGCCGGCGTGCCCATCCCGCGCGCGACCAGCGCCGCGTGTGAGGCCTTGCCGCCCTCGGACGTCAGGATCCCCTTCGCGGCATGGAAGCCGGCGACGTCCTCGGCGTCGGTGAACGGGCGCACGAGGATCACGTCGCGCCCCTCCTCGGCTGCCGCCACCGCGTCCGCCGCCGTGAAAACGACGGTGCCCTTGGCGGCGCCTGGCGACGCGTTGACCCCGGTCGCCAGCACCTCGAACTCGGCCTGCGGGTCGAACGTCGGGTGCAGGAGCGCGTCGAGCGACGCGGGGTCGATCGTCGCCAGCGCCTGCTCGCGCGTCAGCAGGCCCTCCGAGACGGCGTCGACCGCGAACCTGACCGCGGCCTGGGCCGGGCGCTTGGCGTTGCGCGTCTGAAGCATGTACAGCCGGCCTTCCTCGACCGTGAACTCCGTGTCCTGCATGTCGCGGTAATGGCGCTCGAGGGTGCGCAGGATCTCCATCAGCTCGTCGTGCGCGTCGGGCATCCACTGCTCCATGTCGGCGATGTCACGCGGCGTCCGCACGCCCGAGACGACGTCCTCGCCCTGGGCGTTGGGGAGGAAGTCTCCGCTCGGCGCGGGCGCGCCGGTCACCTCGTCGCGCGAGAAGGCGACCCCCGACCCAGACGTGTCGCCCTTGTTGCCGAACACCATCTGCTGCACGTTGACCGCCGTGCCCCAGTCGTCGGGAATCCGGTTCAGCCGCCGGTAGGAGACCGCCCGCTCGCCGAGCCACGAGTCGAACACGGCTCTGATCGCCAGTCGCAATTGCTCGTGTGGATCCTGCGGGAACTCCTCATCGGTTTGCTCGCGGTAGATGTCCTTGAAACGGGCGGTCAGCGCGCGCAGCGCGTCGACATCGAGCTCAGTGTCCTGCTCGACTCCGCGCTCGCTCTTCGCCGCCGCGATCGCGTCCTCGAAGCGCTCGCCCGCGATCCCGCGGGAGACGTTTCCGAACATCTGCACGAAGCGCCGGTAGGAGTCCCAGGCAAACCGGTCGTTGTCTGTGGTGCGAGCGAGCCCGAGCACCGACTCGTCGTTGAGCCCGAGGTTCAGAACCGTGTCGAGCATCCCCGGCATCGACTCGCGCGCTCCCGACCTGACCGACACGAGCAGCGGGTCGTCGCCCTCGCCCAAGCGCTTGCCCGCCTGCTGCTCCAGCCGCCCGAGCGCCGCGGCGACCTGGTCCGCCATCCCGGCGGGCTCGGTGCGGTTGGCGCGCATGTACTCGACGCACGCCTCGGTCGTGATCGTGAATCCGGCCGGGACGCGGTCGAGGCCGAGCACCCTGGTCATCTCGGCGACGTTCGCGCCCTTGCCCCCGAGCAGCTCCCGCATGTCCTTGGAGCCTTCGGCGAAGTCGTAGACCCACTTCGACATCAGACGGCGATCCTACCCCCTGGCGACGAACGGTCTTAGAAGCTGGAAGCTGGTTGTCGCGTCGCCTCGGCGAGCGCGGACGGATGCTGCTGGGCGTGCGCCGTGAACGACCCGCGCCATGCTCGCCAGTACCGATGCATGCGTTTGCCGAACGGCTTGGGGCGCTCCGCATAGAGCCGCTCTCCGAGGGCGAACGCCTCGGCCCGGAGCTGCGCGTTGCGGTGCTCGATCAGTCCGTGCAACGGAGCGAGATCGGCGGGTATTTGAAGCGAGCGCTCTTGCGCGGCGTTCTAGCGCCTCAGCGTCACCGCTCGAATCGCCGACACGCCCGTGCTTCCGGTCGGGGTGTAGGTCGCGTGGACGGTGATCCTCAATTTCCTGGCTCGCTTGAGCATCTGCCTGCCCGCGCGGGTGAGCTCGATCGTGATCATGAGCCGCCCGGACGTCGAGAAGCGCTTGCTGCCGCTCGCGATCATTACGAGCCTGCGGCTCGTGCCAGTGCTCGCACGCACGTACCAGTCGATCACAACCCTCCCGGCGGTGAGCGCCTTGAAGGAGAACGTGTAGCGGCCCGTCCGCTCCAGCGCGCGGATCTCGGCGGCTTTGCCCGCCGGCGCAAGCTGCCCGACCAGGTCAGCCTCGATCTGAGCTCTGCTCACAGTGGCCTGACCGCCGGACGTGGGGCCACCGGAGGGTGGCGGGGTCACCGGCGGCGATGGCGAGGTGACCGGCGGCGGGGGCGGGGTGGCGGCGGGGGCGGCGGCTGGAACGTGGGGGCGTAGGCCATCAGGCTGGCCTCGGTGGCGACGAATACGTAGCCGTCGGCGAAGGTCGGCTGCCCGAAGGCCGCCCGGCCGAGGGGGATCGTGTCGAGTAGCTGCGGGGCCGGGGTGGGGCCGTTCGGCACCGTTGCGTGGGCGTTGTACAGGTACAGGCTCTCGGTGGCGCCGCTCGCGCAGGGGCTGAAGGTGACCACGGCCAGCACGCCGGCCCCGTCCTCGGTCGGAACGCCGTCCACGGCACACGGCAGGTAGGACTGCCAGAGGATCCCGCCGTCATCCGGAGACAACGCCTGGATAGACCCCTCGTTGCCGTTGGGGGTCGGGGTGCTTCCGATGATCAGCTGATCGGCCCCGGCATCCCACAGAGCGCCGCCACAGCCCAGATGGCCGCTCGCGGACGCCACCTGGTCGGTCCACACCGGCCCGGGGCTGAGGTCCTGGCTCTTCAGGGCGTAGAAGTTCCCGTTCTTGTTGCAGTCGCCGATCATCTGCGTCGGGGTGCCGTTGAGCGATCCGGTGAACAGCGTGGGCGAGCCCCCGAAGTCGTTGTCCTTGCCGTTCTGGCCGGGCACGGTCCAGATGTCTTGCTTGGTCGCGCTCGTGCTGTCCAGGCGCACGATCGAAGTCGAATCCCCGTTGTCCGAAGCGGGGGCCGCTTCGGCCGCGTTGCCGGTCGCCACCCACGTCGAGTTGCCCGACTCGGCCGGCGTGGCCCAGATGGTCCCTCCGAGTGGGCCCAGAGTCGGGTCGTCCGGCCCCACCGTCTTGTAGCTGGCGACCAACGACCCGTCGGCCTGCGAGAACACGCTCAGACCCCCCTGGACCAGCGGGAAGTCGCAACCGGAGGCGATCCCGACCGAGATGTTCCCGTTCGAGAGCATCGGCGATGCCCATCCCACCGCGCCGTTTTCGGTGTCGACCGTCACGGGATCGGTCGCCCACGACCCGACCGGCTGCAGTGTGTTGGCGTCCAGCGCCCATAGGTAGATCCCGCCAACGCTGCTCGTCCCGTTGCCACCGGTGACGTAGACCGTCGGTGCCCCGCCGCGGCTCGGATCGGGGGCCACGGTGGCGGTATCGACCACGCCGTAGCTGAACGGCGTAGACGTCTGGTTGCAGGCGGCCTCTTGGCCCAGGAACACGCTGTGCACCACCGCCCCCGTCGCCTCGTCAAGCTGATAGAAGGTGCCGTTGTTTCCCCCGATGTAGATGTACCCGTCGTACACCACCGGCGTCGCGTCAAAGCCGCCGCTTCCTAGCTTGGGCGGGGTGAAGGCGCTCGACCAGGCGGGAGCGAGCGACCCGGCATTGCCCGGCGTGATAGTCGTCGCCGCGCCGTTGAGCGACGAGTGACCCAGGTCGAACAGGTAGCCCGGCCAGTTCACGTAGGCCAGCGCCGGCGCCGCCACAGCCAAGAACGCCATCAGAACCACCGAGACCAGGATGGAGGATACGAATGCCCTTTGCTTCACCGTGCATCCCTTCCGAAAATCCGCTCGGCAAATCCCTTTGGTGCCGAGGTTTGCCCCAATTTACCGACATTTAAAGGGATCGCCTTTCAAATGTCAAGCCGAACCCACCCTCTTAAATGGACGTCTGATCTGGCGCCGATGCGGGCGCGCTGACCGGAGCCGAGGCTCCGGCCGAGTCCCTCTTGCGAGCGGCAGCTGACACCCGCTCGGCCTTCAGCCCGCGGATGCCACCGGACGTCCAGCACCGGACTGCGTCGATGTTGATATTTGATTGAAGATCGTCGATCGCTCGCTGAGCCTGTTCGCTAGCGCAGCGGCGGACGCTGCCCTGCACGGTTTCGTCCGCCTGGAACATGTACGCCATGTCCTACGGCTACCCGAGCAGCTCGGCCGCCAATCAGGCTGTGGCGGTCGACACCTCGCGCGGGGTCAGGTCCATGACTTCCGCGAGCAATTCGTACGAGCGCCGCCGGGCCCCGTGGTCGTGGGTGATCGTGACGACGATCACCTCGTCGGCGCCGTAAATGCTCGCCAGCTCGTCGACTCGCGTCCGGACCTTGTCAGGCGAGCCGACGATCGCGCGCCGGCCCCGCACGTCGTCGGCCGGTGACTTGCCCTCGCGGGCCAGGAACGCGAGCGCCTTGTCCGGCGGTGGGACCGGGATCAGCTGCCCGCGCCGCAGCAGCGCGAACGACATCCGGCTACTCGACGCGAGCTCCTGGGCCTCCTCGTCGGTCGGCGCGCATAGCACCCAGGCCGCGACTGCGGTCCGGGGCGCGTGCAGGTCTCGTGCCGGCGTGAAGCGCTCGCGGTAGAGCTGCGCGATCTCGGCCCCGCGCGGATTGATGAAGTCCGCGAACGCGTAGCGCAGCCCGAGCTCGCCGGCCCAGATCGCACTCTGCTCAGACGAACCCAGCAACCACGGAACCGGCAGCTCCGGGCGTCCCGGAAGCGTGCGTGCCAGATCCCGGAACGGATGGTCAGCCGGCAGCGCGTCGTCGAGGTACGCCAGCAGCTCGGCCAGCTGCTGGGGGAAGTCATCGGGCGCCGCCTGGCGGCGATCGCGCTGCAGCGCGAACGTCGTCAGCGGATCAGTCCCGGCCGCGCGGCCAAGCCCGAGATCGATCCGGCCCGGGTAGAGCGCCGCCAGGATCGTGAACGACTCGGCGACCTTGAGGGGGCTGTAGTGGGGCAGCATCACGCCGCCGCTGCCGACCCTGATCTGCTCTGTCGCGCTCGCGATCGGTCCGATCAGCACCTCGGGGCTCGGGCCGGCGAGCATCGGTCCGCCGTGGTGCTCGGCGACCCAGTAGCGGTGGTAACCGAGCGCGTCGGTCAGCCGCGCCAGGTCGAGCGTGTTGTGAAGCGCCTGGGCCCCGGTCGAGCCCTCGGCGACCGGAGACTGGTCCAGGACCGAGAGAAGCATTCAGATGATGGTAGAAAGCGGCGCATGCCGGCAACCGCCAATGCCCTGCGCGAGGTGCGCGCGACCCGCTACGTGACGCCGCTGCGCGAGGGCGGGTCGCTGCCCGGGCTCGTCGAGGCAGACGACGACGGGCTGTACGTGGCGAAGTTCCGTGGCGCCGGCCAAGGGCCTCGGGCACTGGTCGCGGAGGTGATCGTGGGGGAGCTCGGACGGGCGCTCGGGCTGCTGGTCCCGGAGCTGGTCGCGGTCGAGCTCGACGCCCGGCTCGGCGCCGCCGAACCCGATCCAGAGATCCAGGAGCTGATCGAGGCGAGCGGCGGGGTGAACCTCGGCGTCGACTTCCTGCCCGGGGCGCTGCCCTACACGCCGGCCGGCGCCTGGCAGCCGGATTCGGAGCTGGCGGCCGACGTCGTCTGGCTCGACGCGCTGACGACAAACGTCGACCGCACGCCCCGCAACCCGAACCTGCTGTTGTGGCACGAGCGGCTGTGGCTGATCGATCACGGGGCGGCGCTCTACCGCCAGCATCGCGGGCTCGACCCGGCCACCGACGCGACGCGGCGGTTCCCTCAGATCGCCGACCACGTCCTGCTCCCGCGCGCCGAGTCGATCGCCGACGCCGACCGTCGCCTTCGCCCGCGACTGGATCAGGGAACGCTCGAGTGGGCCGTCGGCCTGGTCCCCGACGAGTGGCTCGCCGGCGGCGACCGCGCGGCCACGTACGTCGACTACCTGCACCGACGTCTCGCCGACGGCGGATTCGCCGAGGAGGCCGAGCGTGCCCGGGCCGCTTAGCCCGTTCAGCTACACGATCCTGCGCGTCGTCCCGAGTGTCGAGCGCGGGGAGTGTCTGAACGTCGGCGTCGTGCTGTTCTGCCGGCAGCTCCGGTTCCTCGGTGCGCGGGTCGCGGTCGACGAGGCGCGTCTCGGAACGCTCGGGGCGAAGGTCCCGGTCGCGGAGCTCCGGGCGCATCTCGAGGCGCTCGTCCGGGTCGCCGACGGCGCCGCGGACGCCGGCCCGATCGCGGGCCTCGATCAGTCCGAGCGCTTCGGCTGGCTGGCGGCACCGTCGAGCACGATCGTGCAACCGTCCGAGGTCCATACGGGCCTGTGCGAGGACCCTCGGGCGACGCTCGACGGGCTGTTCGAACGGCTCGTCGCCTAGCCGCGGCGCATCAGCCGGCCGACGGCGTCCATCAGCTCGGCGGTCTTCTCGTCGCGCTCCTGCGCGGTCGCGGCGCCGATCACGCAGTGGTGCGCGTGGTCGTCCAGCAGCCCGAGCGCGACCTTGTCAAGCGCCGCTCGGGCGGCGGAGATCTGAGTCAGCACATCGATGCAGTAGCGATCCTCGATCACCATCCCCTCGATCCCGCGGATCTGACCCTCGATCCGTCTCAGTCTCGCCAACAGGTCGTCCTTGGTCGCGGTGTAGCCACGCGTCGCGGTGAGAGAAGGGCTCATGCCAGGAAGCATACCACTACCCCCTACGGGTATAGTCGATGGAGTGATCAACGTGATTCTTCACGCGCTCCGCGACTCTCTGTTGATGGCCTGGGAGGTCTGGTGGGCGCTCGTGCTCGGGTTCGCGATCTCGGCGATCGTGCAGGCGTGGGTCCCGCGCGAACGCGTTCAGCACGCGATGGGCGCGCGCGGCGCGAAATCAACCGCGAGCGCGACGCTGCTCGGCGCCGCTTCCTCGTCGTGTTCGTATGCCGCGGTGGCGATCGCCAAGTCGCTGTTTGAGAAAGGCGCGTCGGCGACCAGCGCGCTCGCGTTCCAGTTCGCTTCGACCAACCTGGTCTGGGAGCTGGGCCTGGTTCTGTGGCTGCTGATCGGGTGGCAGTTCACGCTCGCCGAGTACCTGGGGGGGATCGTGATGATCGTGCTTATGGCGGCGGCGCTGCGGCTGTTCGTCAGCCCGCGCCTGGAAGACACCGCGCGTGAGCACGCGCTCGGCGTCGACGGCGGTCACCAGCATGAAGCCTCGAGCACCGGGCTGGGCTGGCGTGGGCGGCTGCGGTCAACCGCCGCCTGGTCTGACGTCGCGCACAACTTCCGCGCCGATTGGCGGATGGTTTGGAAGGAGATCGTGCTCGGCTTCGTGCTCGCCGGGTTTGTCGCTCAGCTCCCGGACGAGTTCTTCACGAAGCTGTTCGTGATCCACGCGCCGGCGCCGATCCCGGTGCTCGAGAACGCGCTCGTCGGGCCGCTGATCGCGGTGCTGAGCTTCGTCTGCTCGATCGGCAACGTGCCCCTGGCGGCGGTGCTGTGGTCGGGCGGGATCGGGTTTGCGGGCGTCCTCTCGTTCCTGTTCGCCGACCTGATCGTGCTGCCAATCGTGCTGATCTACCGCAAGTACTACGGCACCGGCTTCGCGCTGCGGATCACGGCGCTGATGTTCGTGACGATGGTGGTGGCGGCGCTCGCGGTCACCGGCGTCATGCACGTCGCGGGCCTGATCCCGACCGGCCCGCGGCCGAGCCGCGCAGACATCTTCGGCACCGTCTCGGTCAACTACAAGCTGGTCCTCAACGTGGTGGCGCTGGCCGTGTTCGCGGCGCTGATCGGCCTCACGCGGCGCCATGGCGCGACTGACCCCGTTTGCGGGATGCGAGTCGATCGTTCGACCGCGGTCAGGCACGACGGTGCGCCGGGCATCTACTTCTGCTCGGAGCGCTGTGCCGCGGCGTTCGACGCGCGCTCAGCCGACCGGCTCGGCGACCGCCGCCGCGTCGTCGAGCGCGCGCACGTCTGAGTCGGCGTCGGGGGAGTGGACGATCAGCACCGGGACCGTGTTGTGGTTGAGCGCGAAGTGGCTGACGCTGCCCAGCACCGACGCCGCAAGCGCGCCGCGCCCACGTGAGCCCATCACGAGCAGGTCGTACTCGCCGCTCTCGAGCCGCTCCAGCAGCGCCTCGCGGATCGGCTTGCGACTCAGGATCGTCGTCACCGGAACCGACTGCGGAACCCGCGCGACGGCGTTGTCGAGCGCCTTCTTGGCGCCGCGCTCGAGCTCGATCGCGAGCGGTTCGACCGCCGGCGCGGTCGCCGGCGACGTGGCCCAGTAGGGCGGCCGGGGGATCGCCGTCAGCAGCGTCAGCCGGCCATTGCCGGTCGTTGCGAGGTCGATCGCCTCATCCAGGGCGTGCTCGGCGTGGACCGAGCCGTCTACGCACACCAGGATGTTGTGAAACATGGGAGTCACCCCGTTTCGGAAGGTCGTTAGCATGCCAAAGATTAGCATGCCAACTGCTATGCTGCGCGCGTGGCCGATGTGGACGAGTTCCTGAACTCCTTCGACGCGTTCGCGCAGGCGGTTCGCCGGGCGCGCGGCACCCAGGCCCAGAGTCGCGACGACTCGCTGACTCTGTCCCAGCACGCGCTGCTCCAGGCGCTCGCCTGCCGCGAGACCGCCCGCGTCCAGGAGCTCGCCAGCGAGGCGGGCGTGACCCCGTCGACCGCGACCAGGATCCTGGACGCGCTCGAGCGCCGCGCGATCGTCAGCCGCTCGCGCGCGCCCGACGACCGGCGAGGCGTGACGATCACGCTGACCGAGCAGGGTCGCCAGGCGCTCAATGACCAGGACGCCTGGCTCCGTGGCCGCCAGCGTGCGTTCTATGACGGGCTGCCGGCGACCGAGCAGGAGTTGGCGCCCGATCTGCTCGTCCGACTTGCGGCGCTGATCGATGAGATCGCCGCCGGCTCCGCATAGCCCCGGCCCCGGGGCCGCGTTCGCAAACGGTTGAGATACGGCGACGGCGGGAGCGTTTCCGGTCCCTTAGTGCGCGCCGCTCACGTCAGCTGCATTTTGAGCTGGTGGCATCGACGAAGCTCTTAACCGAGTTCACGACGCTCGTTGCGTCGCTGGCGATCGTCGCGATCTGCGCAGCAGAGGGACTCGACCGAAGCGCCTTCACGTCCGATGTGAGCGTCGCGACCGACGACTTAACCGCACTCGTTTGACTGGGGAAGTCGGTCTTTGCCGAGCTCACGGCCGCGGCAGCTTCGGTTTGGATCTGCTCGAACGTTGTCAGCAGGGTGGAGACCGGGCTACTGGCGCTGATGTTGGTCACGCCTTTGACCGTCTTCTCAAGGTTGGCTCGGTCCGAGCAGTAAGCGGGCTTGCTGCTCCCGCAGCCGGCGAGAGCAACGAGCGCAAGCGCGGCGAGACACGCCAACGGGAAATGCGTCCACGCACCAACTCGATGCCCACGCGCTCTCGGAGGCCTTGCGTGCATGCTGAACGCGATCCTATAGCCCAACCAACGAGCACCGTCACCGGCGAGGACGCGCTGTCGCGTTTAGCGGCTCTGCCAGCGCACCGCGGACGAGGGCATCACAGGGTTCACAAGAGGTCAACATGAGCGCCACCTTGGGGCCACATGGGTGCTGCGCGTCGGACCTATAAACCAGGGCGACGCTCGCCTGACGCCTCTCCTCCTCAGGCGTCAAGGCGAGCATCCTCTTCTCGAGGCAGCATGTGCAGCGCGCTCGGGAACGAGGGGACGAGGGTCTGCGGGGGACCAGCCAGGGACCCTGCCGCGGACCAGGTAGTCCTCGCGAGACTCGCCGGGCGTCGTGTGCGGGCGCCCGGCGAGTCGACGGCTCGCCTCGCCAGACGTCGTGTGCGGGCGCCCGGCGAGTCGACGGTTTGCCTCACCGGTCGTCGTCTGTGGGTGCCCAGCGAGCGACGGTTCGCGGTCGACACCCGTTGGACCGGAAAGCGGTTGGGGACCCCCCGTCTGTCGGGTCTTATGGCCGATCACGTTGGTTCGCGGCGCCTGGAGGCGGAGCTTTAGGGTGTGATCTCCGCGCTCGAGGTGCATCCTGCACCGAAACCAGAGTTCTCACCTCCGGCTCGCAGGGGAGTCGTGGCGGCCTCGGTCGGCGTCAGCGTGCCCGCGCACGTCGTCTCGAGTGCCGAGGTCGGCGCCCGCCTTGGGGTCGAGGACGACTGGATCGTGCGGCGCACCGGCATCCACTCGCGCAGGATCGCCGACCCTGACGAGCGCCTCGACGTCCACGCCGCCAATGCCGCGCTCGAGGCGCTGGCGCGGGCCGGCGTCGACCCGCTAGACGTCGATCTGGTGATCGTCGCGACCACCACGTCAGACGAGCTGATGCCCGCGGCGGCGCCGCTGGTCGCGCACCGGATCGGCGCCACCCGTGCCGGCGCGTTCGACGTCGGCTCGGCCTGCACCGGCTTTCTCTCGGCGCTCGCGGTCGCCACGGCGCAGATCGAAGCCGGCCGGGCCCGCATCGCGCTCGCGGTCGGCGCCGACCTGATGTCGCGGATCACTGACCCCACCGACCGCGCGACCGCGGCCGTGTTCGCCGACGGCGCCGGCGCGGTCGTGCTGGAGGAGAGCCCGATGACCGGCCGGATCGGGCCGATCGTGCTTGGAGCGGACGGCGCCGGCGCCGATCACATCACGGTCAAGCGCTCCGACGGCGTGATCCGGATGCGCGGCCACGAGACGTTCCGTGAGGCGGTCGCGCGCCTGACGCTGGCGACGCTCCAAGCCGCCAAGGCCGCCGACGTGACGCTCGACGACATCGATCTGTTCGTGTACCACCAGGCGAACGGCCGGATCCTGTCCGCGGTCGGCGAGCGGCTCGGGCTGCCGGCCGGCCGGGTCGTCGACTGCATCGCCGAATACGGCAACACGTCCGCCGCGACGCTGCCGCTGGCGCTCGCGTTCAGCGAGCGCGAGGGCCTGCTCGAGCCCGGCGACCGGGTGCTGCTGGGCGCGTTCGGCGCCGGCTTCACCTGGGGCGCAACGGTGATCGAGTGGGGCCGGCCGTGACGCTCGCGCTCGTCCAGCGGGAGCAGACGCGCTCGACGCCGCTCGACCGGCTCGAGCTGCTGTGCGATCCCGGCACGCTGCAGCTGATCCGTTCGGATGTGACGTCGCTCGCGATGGGCGACCGCGCACGCCTCGGCGACGGCGTCGTCGGCGGCTCGGGCCTGATCGACGGCCGGCCGGTGTTCTGCTACGCGCAGGACAGCTCCTACGCAGGCGGCTCGTTGGGCGAGGCGCACGCCGGCACAATCGCGCGGGTGCTCGAGCTCGCGGACCGCGGCCGCGCGCCGGTCGTCGGCTTCGTCTCCTCGGGCGGGGCGCGGATGCAGGAGGGGATCGCCGCGCTGGGTGGCTACGGCCGGATCTTCCACCGGATCGTGAAGCTGTCCGGGCGCGTGCCGCAGATCTCGGTCGTCAGCGGCCTGTCGGCCGGCGGCGGCGCGTATTCGCCGGCGCTGACCGACTGGACGATCATGACCCAGCAGTCGAGCATGTTCCTGACCGGTCCGGTCGTCGTCCGCGAGGCGCTGGGTGAGGACGTCGACGCCGAGCAGCTCGGTGGCACGCGCGTCCACGAGCGCAACGGCGTCTGCCACTTCGTCGCCGAAGACGACGTCGACGCGGCGCGACTCGCGCGTGAGCTGCTCTCGTACCTGCCCAGCCACCGCGACCTGCCGGTGCCGCGCGCGATCCCGAGCCCCGCCGGCGGCCAGGACCCCGCCTCGATCGTGCCCGCCGAGGCGCGCAAGGTCTACGACGTCCGCGACGTGATCGGCGCGCTCGTCGATGATGGCGAGCTACTGGAGATCTCGTCCGGCTGGGCACGCAATCTCGTGACCGCGATGGCGCGGATCGACGGCCGCACGGTCGGCGTGATCGCCAACCAGCCGCGTTATCTGGGCGGCGTGCTCGACGCAGCAAGCTCGGAGAAGGGGGCGCGGTTCGTCAACAAGTGCAACTCGTTCGGGATCCCGCTGCTGGTGCTGGTCGACACGCCCGGCTTCATGCCCGGCACAAAGCAGGAGTCGGCCGGCGTGATCCGCCACGGCGCGACGCTCGTGCACGCGTTCTCGGAAGCCGAAGTGCCGCGGGTGACGTTGATCATCCGCAAGGCGTTCGGCGGCGCCTTCATCACGATGAACTCGAAGGACATCGGCGCCGACTACGTGTTCGCGTGGCCGGACGCCGAGATCGGCGTGATGGGCGCCAGGCCTGCGGTCGGCGTGATCCACCGCCGTGAGCTGGCAGCCGCCGAAGACCGGGAAGCCGAGCGCGACCGGCTCGCCCGCCACTACGCCTACCACCAGCTCCGTCCCGAGGTCGCGGCCAAGACCGGCTACGTCGATGAGCTGATCAGTCCGCCCGACACGCGGACGCGTCTGGTGTGGGCGTTCGAATCGCTGGGCGGCGCGCGGTGAGCGCTCGCAACGGCGATGTGCTGTTGACGGGAACCACCGGCTTCGTCGGCATGGAGCTGCTGGCCCGGTACCTCGACCGCTCGGAGCGCCAGATCGTGACATTCGTGCGGGCGGCCGACGACGCGGCTGCGACGGCCCGCATGCAGGCGGTGCTGGCGAACATCTACGGCTTGCGCGCCGGGCGCTACGGAGGTCGCGTGGACGCGTTCGCGGCCGACCTGACCGCGCCGGGTCTCGGGCTCGACCCCCAGGTTCGAGACCGCCTCGCGTGCCGCGTTTCGACGATCGTCCACAGCGCAGCGTCGGTCTCGTTCTCGATGCCGTTGTCCGAGGCGCGGGCGGTCAACCTCGAGGGTACGCGCCGAATGCTCGAGTTCGCCGAGGCCGCGCGCGAATGCGGCGGCCTGCGCCGCTACGCCCAGGTATCGACCGCGTACGTGGCCGGGGACCACAGCGGCCGGTTCGCCGAATGCGACCTCGACGTCGGGCAGGCGTTCAACAACTCATACGAGCAGTCGAAGTTCGAAGCCGAGCAGCTGGTCCGCTCGCACACCGAACTGCCGTCGACGATCCTGCGCCCGAGCATCGTGGTCGGCGACCGCAGCAGCGGTTGGACGTCTGCGTTCAACGTCCTCTACTGGCCGCTGCGCGCTTTCGCGCGTGGGCTGTTCACGGCCGTGCCGGCGATCCCATCGGCGCCGGTGGATGTCGTCTCGGTCGACTATGTCGCCGACGCGATCCACGCGCTCGCCGAGGCCGAGGGTGGCGTTGGCGAGACCTACCACCTGACCGCCGGGCCGGACGCGAGCACGATCGCCGAGATCGCCCAGCTCGCGAGCCGCTACTTCCGCCGGCCGCTGCCGCGGGTCGTCCCACCGGCGGAGTTCTCGACCGTCAACTGCAGCGCCGCCGAGGCGTCGGCGCTCAAGGCCGGGAGCGAGTACTTCCCGTACTTCGCGACGCCGACCGTGTTCGACCAGCAGGTGACCGCGGCGCGCCTGGCGCCGCTGGGGATCGCCGCCTCGCCGCTCGGTGACTACATGGAGCGGCTGCTCGACTTCGCGACCCGCAGCCGCTGGGGCAAACGACCGATCGCGCGCATCGACGCGCAGGTGGCCTGAACCACCCGTGCTCGCCGAGCTGGCGGACATCGCCCATTTCCGCCCCGACGACCCCGACGAGCTCGTCACCGCGTCGCTCGCGTGCCCGGTCTGCCTGTGTAGCGAGGACGTCGAATGGGAGGGCGCGCTGCAGGGATACGATCCGTCGGTCCAATGCTGGTGTCCGATGTGCGATCAGCGGTGGCGGGTCTACCTGATGCCCGATCAGGCGCTGCGCCTCGGGCTGATGGACCAGCTGCACTCCTAGACGCGAGCCGCGCGTGAGCTCGGGGGCGTCGATGGACGCGCAGGCGAGCGTCGGCATCGACGCGGTCGAGCTGTTCGTCGAGGTCCTCTCGCAGGCCGAGCCGGGCACCGAGAGCTCGGATTCGTTCTACGACCGGCTCTGCGACGCGGTCTGCCAGCTGGCACGGATGCGCCGCGCGATCATCTTCGGCTATGACAGCACGCTGCGCCGCGTCCGCGCCGTCGGCGCGCACGGGATGGACGTGGCGCAGTTCGCGAGCGCGCACGTGACGGTCGAATCGGCGCCGATCGCCGTCCAGGCGCTGCGCGAGGACAAGGTGATCGAGGTCGAGGGCGACATGAGCGGCGAGGTGCCCGACGAGTACGCGGCGCTGTTCCCGGAGCCGGTGCGGCTGGTGTGCGCGCCGATGACCGCCGGCGGGCGCGCGATCGGCGTGGTGCTCGCCGACCGGCTGATGTCGAGTCCGCCGCTCGACGATGCGGACCGGGGCCTGCTGTGGACGCTCGGCAAGGCCGCGGCGCTCGCGTCGGTGGCCCGGATCTTCTCGGCCCAGTACGAGACCGCGCGCCAGCTCGAGCACCGGATCGATCTCGCGCGCGAGATCCACGAGGGCGTGATCCAGCGGCTGTTCGGCGTGTCGATGGCGCTCGACGGCGACGGCGAGCTGCCGGCCGAGGCCCGCGAGCGGTGTGCCAGCGAGACGCAGGCCGCGCTCAGTGAGCTGCGCGCGGCGCTCCAGCGGCCGCTCGGACGGGCGCCGCGGGCGACCCAGACGACGCTGACCGCAGAGGTCGAGCGCCTGTCACACGCGCACCCCGGGCTCGGGCTCCTGCTCGAGGCCCACGCGGACGTGCCGGCGAGCCTCGAGCCGCTGGCGCAGTCGGTCCTCCGCGAAGCGGTCCGCAACGCCAACAAGCACGCGCAGCCGACGCGCGTCGAAGTCCGGGTGCGTGACGCCGACGGCGCGTTCGTGCTCGAGGTCGTCAACGACGGCGTCACCTCGTCGCGACGCCAGGCCGGGATGGGGCTACGGCTGGCTGCGCTGGAGGCGCTGCAGAGCGGCGGCGTGGTCGAATTCGGCGAGCGCGAGAGCGGGATCTGGCAGGTGCGCCTGGTCGTCCCGCCGGGCGAGCCGGATGGTTGACGAACAGCGCAGCCCTGAGCGGCTCAGCGTGCTCGTCGTCGACGACCACGACGTGGTCCACTGGGGCTTCCGGCTGATGCTGACCCAGCAGCCGTGGGTCGAGCGCTGCGTCAGCGCACACACCGGCGCCGAGGCGCTCACAGTGGCGGCGCGCTACCGGCCGCACGTGGCGCTCGTCGACCTGTTCATCGGCGAGGAGTCCGGCGCCGAGATCTGCGAGCGGCTGCGCGCGGCGGAGCCGTCGACGCGCGTGCTGCTGTTCTCGGGCGCCGGCGAGATCTCGGCCAGCGCGGCGCGCGCGGCGGGGGCGTCGGGGTTTGCCTACAAGGACTGGCCGGCGCGGCGGATCGCCGGCGCGGTGCGGCTCGTCGGGCTCGGCGGGACCGTGTTCGAGCGCCACGAATGGCAGGGCGCGCTCGGTCTGTCCGAGCGCGAACGCGCGGTGCTCGAACTGATGGCGTCGGGCGCCACCAACCCGGAGATCGGCGAGGCGCTCCATTTGTCAAGGCACACGGTCAAAGAGCACTCGAGCGCCGTCTATCGAAAGCTCGGGGTGCGCAACCGGACCCAGGCGGTGCAGCGGGCGCAGCGGCTGGGCCTGCTCGCCTGAACTGCTACTGCTGCACCTCCTCGCCGTCGCCGCCCCACATGATGTGGAAAGTGCCATCGCGGTCGTTGCGCTTGTAGGTGTGGGCGCCGAACAGGTCGCGCAGCCCCTGGATCAGGCTCGCGGGTCCGGTCGCGCGGCGGTAGCCGTCGTAGTAGGCGAGCGACGAAGAGAAGGCCGGCGTCGGGATGCCGAGCTCGGCCGACCTGGCGATAACCCGCCGCCAGGGATCCTGCGCCTCGGCTAGGGCGCTCGCGAAGAAGTCGGCCAGCATCAGGTTCTCGAGCCCGGGCTGGTCGTCGTAGGCCTCGCGGATCCGGTCCAGGAAACGGGCGCGGATGATGCAGCCGCCGCGCCAGATCGTCGCCATCGAACCGAGGTCGACCTTCCAGCCCTCGTCGTCGGCCGCGGCGGCGATCTGGGCGAACCCTTGGGCGTAGGAGACGATCTTCGAGGCGTACAGGGCGTGCTCGAGGTCGTCGACGAGTGAGCTGTCGGCGTGCCCGTTCGACGGCCCCTTGAGCCGCTCGGCGGCCGCCACCCGTTCGTCCTTGAGCGCGCTCAGCGTCCGCGCGAACACCGCCTCGGTGATGCCGGTCAGCGGGACGCCGAGCTCGAGCGCGTTCTGCGCCGTCCAGCGGCCGGTCCCCTTCTGCTCGGCGGCGTCGAGGATCACGTCGACCAGCGGCTTGCCGGTCGCCGCGTCGGTCTTCGACAGCACCCGGGCGGTGATCTCGATCAGGTACGACTCGAGCTCTGACTCGTTCCAGCGTTCGAACTGCCGCGCGATCTCCGGCACCTCGAGCCCCGCCGCGTGACGCAGCAGGTCATAGCTCTCGGCGATCAGCTGCATGTCGGCGTATTCGATGCCGTTATGGACCATCTTCACGTAGTGACCGGCACCATCGGGGCCGACGTACGTGCAGCACGGCGTACCGTCGACGTCGGCGGCGATCGCCTCGAAGATCGCCTTGACCGACTCGTCGTATGGCTCGCGGTCGCCGCCCGGCATGATGCTCGGTCCTTCGAGCGCGCCCTCCTCGCCGCCCGAGACACCGACGCCGAGGAAGTGGATCCCCTGCTCGGCGAGCTTTCCGTGCCGGCGCTGGGTGTCGCGGAAGTTGGCGTTGCCGCCGTCGATCAGGATGTCGCCGCGGTCCAGGTGCGGGGCGATCTCGTCGATCACCGCGTCGGTCGCCGCGCCGGCCTGGACCATGCTCATCAGCACGCGCGGGCGCTCGAGGGCCGCCACCCACTCCTCGGTCGTCTCGTAGCCGCTCAGTGGGCCTTCGGATCCGTGCTCGTCCATGAACCTGTCGGTGCGGCTGGCGGTGCGGTTGTGGACCGCGACCGGGATCTCGTGATGGGCGACGTTGCGGGCCAGGTTCGCGCCCATCGTCGCGAGACCCGTGAGGCCGAAATGTCTGTCTTGGGAGCTCATGGGTCCCAACTTACACGGGCCGGTACGGTGGAGAGATGAACTACCGCACGCTTGGAAACACAGGAACGAAGGTCAGCCCGCTGTGCCTCGGCGCAATGATGTTCGGCGACTGGGGCAACAAGGACCACGACGACAGCATCCGGATAATCCACCGCGCGCTCGACGCGGGGATCAACTTCATCGACACGGCGGATGTCTATTCGCGAGGGGAGTCGGAGGAGATCGTCGGCAAGGCGCTGGCTGGGGGCAAGCGCGACAACGTCGTGCTCGCGACCAAGATCCACGGCACGATGGGCGACGATCCGAACGAGTTCGGCAACTCGCGCCGCTGGATCGTGAACGAGATCGACAACAGCCTGCGCCGACTCCGCACGGATTGGATCGACCTCTACCAGATCCACCGCCCCGAGGCCGACACGGACATCGACGAGACGCTCGGGGCGCTGTCGGATCTGATCCACGCCGGCAAGGTCCGCTACATCGGCTCCTCGACGTTTCCCGCCTCGCAGATCGTCGAGGCGCAGTGGGTCGCGCGCGACCGCGGCCGTGAGCGGTTCGTGTGCGAGCAGCCGCCGTATTCGATCCTGATCCGCGCGGTCGAGGCAGACGTGCTGCCGACCTGCCAGCGCTACGGGATGGGCGTGATCTCGTGGAGCCCGCTCGCCGGTGGCTGGCTGACGGGTCGCTACCGCCTCGGCGCCGAGGCGCCTGGCTCGCAGCGCGCCGACCGGCTGCCGCAACGCTACGACCTGTCGCTGCCCGACAACCAACGCAAGCTCGAGGCCGCCGACGCGCTCGCAGTGCTGGCCGAGGACGCCGGGATGACGCTGATCGAGATGGCGATCGCGTTCGTGCTTCGCCACCCGGCGGTGACTGCGCCGATCATCGGCCCGCGGACGATTGAGCAGCTCGAGTCCCAACTGCCCGCTGCTGACGTCGAGCTGTCTGACGAGGTGCTGGACCGGATCGACCAGATCGTGCCGCCGGGGCGCACCATCAATCCGGCCGACGGTGGCTGGCCGAACCCGGCGCTCGAGCCGCAGGCCCGGCGTCGTCCCGCCGGCGATTAGCGCCAGCGCGACTCAATCGTGACGAGCTCAGGGAGCTCTTGAGCGGCGCGCGCTGGCGGGCGGTCGAGCTTTCCGAGCGCGCTCAGGAGGCCGGTTTTGATCGTCGCCGCGCCCAGATGGGAGCCGGCGCCCGCGGCGGGTGGCTTGCCGACGCTCAGCCGCGTGGGCGCCTATATGGAACGGCTCTATTACCGTGCCGGAAGCGAAAGCCTGCCCGGTCATCTCGAGCGGACATACGGAATCTCAGTCCGGGAGACGCACGAGATCGATGTCGGCGTGTGGCGCGTCCGCCGCGGCGACGGCCCCGACTGGCTCGCGCGGGTGTTCCCCGGCGCGCGGCCGGCTGCGATCGCGGACGCCGACGCTGAGCTCCTCCGTGCGCTCGCGTGCAGCGACTTTCCCGCCGAGCGGTCCGCGCACGAGCAGCCGGTCTCCGAGCACTGCGGTCAGGCCGTCCTCGTCACCGAATACGTGCACGGTGGAAGGGCGCCCCGCTCGGCATCGCCGTTCGGCCAACTCGGTGTCCTGCTCGGCCGGCTTCACGCTCTGGCACCCGCGTCGACAGCGTCTAGGTGGCGGCCGCCGTGAGCGCCTTCGCCGTCTGCGCGTCAGCGGGGAAGAACGCCTCGATGCTGAGCTCCGAGATCGTGACGTCGATGCCGGTTCCGAACGTGGTCACGGTGCTGAAGAACCGCAGTCCGGTATCGAGCCGGAGCTCGACCATCACCGCGCTCGCGTCTGGCGCGTCGTCCGACACCGGGCCGGGGTAGCCGAGCAGCTCGTCGTAGAGCTCCTCGAGCTCGGGATCGCCGGTCAGCCGGACCTCGCGCGCGAGCCGGTGCAGGAGGTGGCCGCGCCAGTCGCCGAGGTTGACGATCCGCGGCGCGAGCCCGTCGGGGTGCAGCGCGACCCGCATGCAGTTGACCGGCGGCACCAGCAGCTCGTCGGCGATCCCGTCGAGCAACGGTCCGAGCGCGCCGTTGGACATCACCATGTTCCAGCCGCGGTTGACCGCGAACGCGGGGTAGGGCTCGTGTCCGGCCAGGACCCGACCGACCGCGTCGCGCACCGGCGCGAGCTCCGGGTCATCCAACGAGTGCGCGCCGTAGCGGGGCGCATAGCCGGCCGCCAGCAGCAGCCCGTTGCGCTCGCGAAGCGGCACCTCGAGGCGATCGGCGAGGTGCAGGACCATCTCCGGGCTGGGCCGCGAGCGGCCGGTCTCGACGAAGCTCAGATGCCTCGTCGAGACCCCCGCCTCGAGCGCCAGGTCGAGCTGGCTCAGACGCCGGCGCTGTCGCCAGTCGCGCAGCAGCGTGCCGATCCGGTTGTCGATCGCGGTCACGCTCACGAGCGTACCCCCGCCGGCAGCAGCCGGCTCAGCACCGCAACCGCAATCAGGATCGCCGCCAGCACGCCGAGGCTGAGCTCGAACGCCTGGGCGTAGCCCTGCGACACCGCGCCGAAGAACACGACGCCGATCACGGCCACCCCGAGCGCGTTGCCGACGTTCTGCGCGGTCGCCAGCACGCCCGCGGTGCCGCCCGCGTGCTCGGGCTTCATGCCGGTCATGATGATCGTCGTCAGCGGCGTGATCCCGAGTCCCATTCCGGCGCCGACCAGGATCAGACCGGGAACCAGCACGGCGACCGATCCGCCGGTCCCGACTGCCGCGACGGCGGCCAGAAGCGCCAGGTGTCCGGCGGCGAGCGTCAGCGCGCCGACGGTCAGGACGCGGCGGCCGTAGCGCTCAGTCAGCGTCGGGGCCGGCATCGAAGTCGCCAGATACGACGCCGCCATGATCGTGAACACGAGCCCTGAGCTGAGCGCGCTCATCCCGCGCCCGAGCTGCATGTAGAGCGCGAGCACGAGGAAGAACGACGCCTGCCCGCACCAGAACACGAGTTGTGCCACGAGCCCGGACCGGACGTGCCGCGCGCTGAACAGGTCCGGCGTCAGCAGCGGTCCGCCGCCGCGCCGCGCGAGCCGGCGCTGCTGGTGCCAGAACACCGCCAGGATCGCCGGCGCGGCCGCCAGCGACAGCCAGGTCCACAGCGGCCAGCCGTCGGCGCGCCCCTGGACGAGCGGCAGCACGATCGCCACCAGCCCGCCGGTCACGAGCAGCGTTCCGAGCATGTCCAGCCTTCCGGTCCGCGGCGCGCGCGACTCGGGAATCGCCCGCGGCGCCAGCGCGACCGCCAGCGCACCGATCGGAACGTTGATCAGAAAGCAGCTGCGCCAGCCGAGACCGGCGACGTCAATCTGCATCAGCGCGCCGCCGATCAGCTGACCCGACACGGCCGCGAGGCCCATCGTGATCCCGTAGGCCGCCAGCGCGCGAGCGCGGTCGGCGCCGTCGTAAAGGACGCCGATGATCGACAGCACGTTGGGCATCAGCAGCGCCGCGCCCGATCCCTGCACGAGGCGGCCGACGATCAGCACGGTCGGGTCCGAGGCGAATCCGCAGGCCGCCGAGCTGAGCGTGAACAGCGCCAGCCCGAGCGTGAACACTCGCCGCCGGCCGTAGCGGTCGCCGAGCCGGCCCGAGGTGATCAGCAGCACGGCCGTCGTCAGACCGTAACCCGCGACGATCCACTCGATCGCACCGCTCGACGCGTGCAGGCTGGACTGGATCGACGGCAGCGCGACGTTGACGATGAAGAAGTCCAGCACGACCATGAAGGTGCCGGCGAGGACGACCGGGAGCGGCGCCCACCGGCTGGCGCGGACCCGTTGCAGCAGGCCGGCGGAGACGGCCGGCCGCAGTGGTGTGTAGGTGTCAGTGCTCATGTCGAGCACGGTCCCACCGGCGCGCCGCCGCGTCGATTACCTGCGAGGTAAGGCCTTAGGCTCCCTCGAACACCGTCCAGGAGCCCGAACGACGGGCCGCCGGTCGCCGCCAAGGTCTGTATGAAACTTGGAACGTTAAGCACCGCATAGGTGCAGAGCGTTCCAAAGCTCCCATGACCCGGGTCCGGGTCGCGCAGATCCTGCCCTCGCACTGAACTCTTAGCGGCGTCCTACGAAGTTCAGACGATCGGGGGCGATCGTTGGCCTCGGCCACCCAAAGGAGGTGAACCATGATGAGCCATCGGATCAAATCCATCCTGACGACGCTCGCTGTAACGGGGGCGCTCGTCGGGGGCGGCGCCGCAATCGCGAACGCCGCGACCTCGTCGAGTACGACGTCGACCGCCTCGAGCGCGCCGACGAGCAGCTCGACGAGCACCCATTCGAGCGCCCCGGCAGGCGCGCCGATGCCAGGCTCTCGTGCGCGCGGGAGCGGGCACAACTGCCCCGGCATGGGCGGCGCCAGCTCGAGCTCCAGCTCGGGCCCGGCGTCGAGCCCAGCCACAGCCGCGGAATAACCCCTACCCGCAACGCTCGGCCGGTGACCCTCTGGGCGCCGGCCGAGCGCCGCTAGCCGAACGAAATCACGCTGCGGATCCCGTCCTGGCGCTCCATCAGCTCGAACCCCTCATTGACGTCGTCGAGCGTGATCCGGTGCGAGATGAACGGATCGAGATCGAGCTCGCCGTCGAGGTAGAGCTGGACGAGCTCCGGAACCTGGTCGCGGCCCTTGACGCCGCCGAACGACGACCCGCAGACGCGCCGGCCGGTGATCAGCAGCCGCGGGATGATGTCGAGCGTTTCGCCTCTGCCGGCGACGCCGGCGACGGTGCAGAGGCCCCAACCCATCCGCGCCGCCTCGACCGCCTGGCGCATGACCGCCACCAGCCCGGTCGCTTCGAACGTGTAGTCGGCGCCGAAACCGCCGGTCTCATCGAGCACGCGCTGGACGACTTCGGGGCCGCCGCTCCAGGTTTCGGTCGCGCCCTGGCCGCGGGCGAGCGCCAGCCGATCCTCCGACAGGTCGACACAGATGATCCGCTCGGCGCCCTGCAACCGGCAGCCGGCGACCGCCCCCAGCCCGACCATCCCGGCGCCGAACACGACGCACGTCGAACCGGCGCGCACGCCGGCGGTGTTGATCGCAGCGCCGAGACCGGTCGACAGCCCGCACGCAAACAGGCAGGAATGATCCGGCTCGGCGTCGGGCGAGACCTTCGCGAGCGCGATCTCTGGCATCACCGTGTACTCGGCGAACGTGCTGGTGCCCATGAAGTGACGGATCGGCTCGCCGTCGAGCGACAGCCGCGTGGTCCCGTCCGGGAGGTGGCCGAGATTCTGCTGCTCGCGGATCGCGAGGCACAGGTTCGTGTACGGGCTACGGCAGTGGACGCATTCGCGGCACTGGGGCGAGAACAGCGTCACGACGCTGTCGCCGGGCGCCAGGCTCGTGACGCCGTCGCCGATTCGCTCGACGACGCCCGCGCCCTCGTGCCCCAGCACCGTCGGCGAGTAGCCGGACGGGTCGACGCCGGAGGCGGTGTACATGTCCGTGTGGCAGACGCCGCACGCCTGCAGCCTGACCAGCACCTCCCCTGCGCGCGGCTCGGCGAGATCGAGCTCAGTGACCTTCAGGGGCTTGCCGAACTCCTCGAGCAAGGCGGCGCGGATCTTCACGGTGGCGCTCCTCTCTGACGTCAGGACGGAGTCGAACCATATTGGGCGCCCGCATCAGACGAGCACCCGACAAATCCCTGCTGGCCAGCCAGCCAGTGGGTAAGATCGCGCCAGGTCAGGCCGAGCGTGAGGAGAGGACCCGTGACATCAACCCGCAACGACCTCGAGCAGCTCTTGGTCACCGATCGTGAGCATTGGCTCGACGGCCCGCCGCACGAGCTGTTCCGCCGGCTGCGCACCGAGTGTCCCGTGCACTGGACCGCCGGGATCACCGAGTACCCGAAAGAGGCCGGCTACTGGTCGATCACGCGCGCCGACGACATCCACACCGTGAGCCGCGACTGGCGGACTTACTCGTCGGAGACCGGCGGCATCACCGCGGTGATCGACGCGTTCCCGCTCGAGCTGATGCAGGCGATGTTCATCGGCATGGACCCGCCCAAGCACGACCGGCTGAAGATGCTGTTCCAGGCCGGGTTCACGCCGCGCCGGATCGCCGCCCACGAGCCGAGGATCCGGAAGATCGTCACCGGCGTACTGGATCGGATCGACGGCCACGACGAGTGCGACCTGGTGATCGACGTCGCCCAGCCGATCGTCTCGCGGGTGATCGGGAGCTTCATGGGGATACCTGAGCAGGACGACGCGATCTGGGCGCGGCTGATGAACGCTTCGCTGAGCGCCGGCGACCCCGACATCGCTCCGGACGGCATGCAGAGCATCGTCGAGCACGAGCTCCCGGAGATCTTCGCGCGCTGCCAGGCGATGATCGCCGAGCGCCGCGAGCGCCCGACCGACGACCTGACGAGCGTCCTGGTGCACGCCGAGATCGACGGCCACATGCTCGAGGAGCACGAGATCGTGATGGGCTTCTTCCTGCTGATGGCGGCCGGCAACGACAGCACCAAGGCGACCTACTGCAGCGGCATGCGGGCGCTGATCGAGCAGCCCGACCAGCGCCAGGCACTCGTCGATGACCCGAGCTTGATACCGAGCGCGGTCGAGGAGTCGCTGCGGATGTTCCCGGCATTCGCGCACTTCCGCCGCACCGCGACCTGCGACACCGAACTCGCGGGCCAGCGGATCCGCGAGGGCGACAAGGTCGTCATGTGGTACGTGTCGTCGAATCGCGAGGAGAGCCGGTACGCCGACCCGGACCGGTTCGACGCCCGGCGCAACCCCGAGCACCAGGCGTTCGGCGCCGGCGGCCGGCACTTCTGCCTCGGCGCCGCGCTCGCCCGGCTGGAGCTGAACGTGATGTTCGAGGAGACGCTCGCGCGCTATCCGCGGATGGAGATCGCCGGCCGCCCGACGTTCGTCGAGTCGGGCTTCATCAACCAGCTCAAGACGCTGCCCGTCCGCCTCGGTCCGCGGGCGGCGGGCTAGTCGACCGACTCGCCGTTCGCGGTCAGCGTCACCTCGACGTTGCCGCGGGTCGCGTTCGAGTACGGGCAGACCTTGTGCGCGTCGGCGACGATCGTCTTGGCCTCTTCGGCGTCGGAGATATCGGGCAGCGTCACGTGCAGCTCGACAGCGACGTTGAACGAGCGGTCCTCGGCCGTGATCAGGCTCACCCGGCTGTCGATTGAGACCTCGCCGAGCTCGATCTTCCGCCGGCGCCCGACTGCGCCCAGCGCACCCTCGAAGCACGCCGCGTAGCCGACCGCGAACAGCTCCTCAGGGTTTGTACCCTGGCCGTCACCGCCGGTCTCGATCGGAGGTCGCAGATGAACGTCGAGCTGGCCGTCGCTGGTGACGCCGTGGCCATCGGCGCGCCCGCCGGTGACCGTCGCCTTTGCCGTGTACAGAACCTTGTTGGCCATCGCTCTCCTATCTCCACTCGGCCCACGGCGACTCGCGCTCGACCGCCTGGTCGTCGGCACGGATCACGTGCAGGACCGCATTTATCAGGGCCAGGTGCGTGAACGCCTGCGGGAAGTTGCCGAGATGGCGCCCGCTGTGCGCGTCGATCTCCTCGGCGTACAGACCCAGCGGGCTGGCGAACGCGAGCAGCCGCTCGCACAGCGCCCGGCCGCGGGCGATCTCGCCGATCTCGCACAGCGCCGACACGAGCCAGAAGGAGCAGATCAGGAACGTGCCCTCCTTGCCGCTCAGGCCGTCGTCAGTCTCGTCGACGCGGTAACGCAGGACGAGGCCGTGTTCAGTCAGCTCGTCGGCGATCGCCAGCACGGTGGCGCGGATCCGCTCGTCGTCGGGCGGTAGGAACCGCATCAGCGGCAGCAGCAGCAGCGCCGCATCGAGCGCGTCCGTGTCGTAGTGCTGAACGAACACGCCGCGCTCGTCGACTCCGTGCTCCAGCACGTCGGCGCGGATCGCGTCCGCCTCGTCGCTCCACCGCTTGGCGCGCTCGGCGTCGTCGCGCAGTTCGGCGAGGCGCGTGCCGCGGTCGCACGCGACCCAGCAGAAGACCTTCGACGACGTGAAGTGCTTGGGCTCGCCGCGAACCTCCCAGATCCCGCGGTCGGGCTCACGCCAGTGCTCGATCGCCTCCTCGACCTGGCGGGTGAGGATTTCCCACTCGCGGTCGTCGAGCGAGTCGCGCGACCGCGTGTGCAGATAGACGGAGTCCAGCAGCGCCCCCCAGACATCGTGTTGCTTCTGCTTGTACGCGGCGTTGCCGATCCGCACCGGGCGCGCGCCCTCGTAGCCCTCGAGCTGAGGGAGCAGATCCTCCTCGAGGTCGCGCTCGCCGCCGACCCCGTACATCACCTGCAGCTTCTCGTCGCCCGACGCGACGTCGGCGATGAAGTAGAAGAAGTCATTGGCCTCCCACTCGAAGCCGAGCGACAGGAGCGCCCACAGCATGAACGTCGAGTCGCGGATCCAGCTGTAGCGATAGTCCCAGTTGCGCTCGCCATGGGGCGTCTCGGGGAGCGAGGTGGTCGCGGCGGCCACCAGTGCCCCGGTCGGCGCATACGTGAGCCCCTTGAGCGTCAGCGCGCTGCGCTGGAGGAACTGGCGCCATGGATGATCGGGGAACCTGCCGCGGTCGAGCCAGTGCTGCCAGTGGTGCGCGGTCCAGACAAGCCGCTTGTAGGCCTCGTCCATGTCCTTGGGAGGCGGGTGCTCACTCCACGACAGCGCGCAGTAGACGGTCTCGCCCTCCTTGATCATGTGCCGTGCTTTCGCGCTCGCGCCCTCGAAGCCGAGCAGCAGGTCGGTCGTCAGCTTCAGCTCGACGCTCCCATCCGAGCTGACCGTGACGCCCTCGTGATAGCCGTCACCGCTGTAGCGCCACTTCGCCGGCTCACGGCCGTAGTCGAACTTCGGCTCGCAGTGCAGCAGCAGCTGGACCTCGCCGTTGACGCAGCGGACCGTGCGAAGCAGCACGTGGTCAGCTTCGTAGTCGGTCGGCGCGCGACGGTGCGTGTGGGAGCGGGCGCGTTCGTGGTAC
This sequence comes from uncultured Solirubrobacterales bacterium, assembly GCA_963756655.1. Classification (GTDB taxonomy): domain Bacteria; phylum Actinomycetota; class Thermoleophilia; order Solirubrobacterales; family Solirubrobacteraceae; genus Palsa-465. The sequence continues at coordinate 51,633 of CAVWOQ010000014.1, read as the reverse complement.
CAGGGGCCGATCAGCAGCACGTCGCGGACGATGATCCAGCCCGTTCCCGTGCCCCAGCTGGTCTCGGTCACCATCGTGCCGGGTAGGTAGCGCCTCGCGGCGGGCACGCTGACGCCGTCGGGGCCCAGCCGGAACGAGCCCGCGTCACGGTCCAGCAGCGCCCCGAATACGCTGGGTGAGTCGACCCGCGGCAGGCATAGCCATTCGACCGCCCCGCTGGGCGCGACCAGCGCCACCGTCTCGCAGTCCGACAGGAACGCGTATTCGGCGATCGGGGGATAGGGGCTCAGCACGACGGCCGGCTCCGACTCGGCGTCGGGTCCGAATGCGGCCGGCGCTGGGACCGGCGACGCGTTCAGCTCAATCGGGCTGGCCGCGTCCTCACGCATCGGCGCAGTATCGCGGCTGGCCGCCGCTTGTCCAAATCCTGGTGTGAGGCTGTCAGCCCCCGAGGCCGCCGAAGATCGCGAACTGGCGCCAGAACGGTCGACCCTCATAGACGGCTCGGAGGTTGCCCTCGACCGTCACCGTGCTGCCGGCCGGCGCCTCGGCGCGCAGCCGCTCGGCGAGTTGGTTGGCGGCGTCCTCGTCGTTGGCGCCGACCAGCACGACGTTCGAGCGATGCATCGCCGGGATTCCCTCCTGCTCGAACTTGGCGACCAGCTCGCTGGCCTCGTGGCGTGAGCCGCACTGGACCCTGACCTCGAACTCGGGATAACCCTCGGTCGCCGAGTCCGCATCCTCGCTCGCGATTCGCTGCTGGCGTTCGGCCGCGCGCTGGGCATCGGTGTCGGGCAGCGGCTTGTCGGGGTCCTCCCACGCGTCGGCAGTCGGGTGCCAGTGCATCAGCTCGAACTCGGGCTCCCAGGCGTGCTCGGTCGCGATCTGCGCAATCGTCTGGCGCACATCGTCGGCCTGCTCACGCGTGCCCGTGTAGCAGAACACCTCGTCGCCGTCGTGGGAGACGATCACCCGGTCATGGATCGAGGCAGAGCCTCCGGACTCGCGCTCGTGCTCCTCGAGCGCGCGCGTCAGCTGACGGGCGTGGCCCGAGTCGTGGAGGTCGATCCGCAGGCGCCAGTCGTCGTTCATAGTCGTGGACTCTAGAGAAAGCCGGCTAGCACGAGCGCCCCGATCACCACCAGCACCGCGGCCGTGAACGCGTTGCCCCACCGATCCAGCCACGCGCCGCCGATCTGGTAGCCGCCGGCGGTCGCCAGCAACGTCAGGGCCACGATCGTCAGGATCGTCACCGCGCCGAACACGACCAGCGAGCCGATCGCCACTCCGACGCCGGCCGTGGTCGCCGCGAGAAACACCGGCAGGATCGTCAGGTCGGGGGACGCCGCGGCTCCGAACGGGACCATCACGGCGAGCGCAGAGCGCCGGTGGTCGTGGTCGTCGTCGTCGTGATCGTCGTGATCGTCGTGATGGTCGTGATGGTCGTGCGAATGCCCATGGCCCACGAGCTCCGTCGCGGCAAAGCCGATTCCGGTCGCGATCAGCAGCCCGCCGACGATCGCGTCCTGGGCGTTCTCGATGGTCGAGCGGAACTGGAGCCCGACCGCGATGATCACCGCACCCAGCACCAGCGACACGAGCACGTGCGCTGCGCCTGCCGCGCCCGACAGCCGTGCGACCTTGCCGAGCGAGTAGCGCTGCGTGCGCCCGACGGTCGCCATCGGCACCCAGTGGTCCGGCAGCACCGCGTGGCCGAAGCCGACGCCACCGGCCGCCAGCAGCAATGCCGGTGTCGCGGTCACCGCGCGCAGCTTAGGAGAGCGTCAGCCCGAACGTCTCCTCGAGTCCGCGCGCGCCTTCGTCGCTGACGGTCACCGCTCGGCCACGCCGCGCCCGGCTCACCCAGCGCAGATCGAACATGCGGTCGGCGAGCGCCGCACCGAGTGAGCCCGCGAGGTGGTGGCGCTGCTCACTCCAGTCGACGCAGTAACGGACCATCGGTCGCGGCCGCGAGCGCAGCTCGGCGAAGTCGATCCCGAACTGCTCGAGTTCGTCCTCGCCGCGCGCGGTGAGGCGATAGTCGTAGTCGGAGCCGCGCGCCGACAGGCGATCCTCGCGGGCAGTCGAGCGGTCGAACGCCCCGTCCCCGCCGGTGAGCAGTCCGCGATCGAGCATCGACGCCATCAGCTGCGTACCCAGCACGCCGGCGAGGTGGTCGTAACAGGTGCGCGCGTTGCGCACCGCGTGCGCTCTGGTCCCCTCACGCAGCGACCGCACCGGCGCCGGCGGCGCGACCTTGGCGAGTGCCTCGATCAGCTCGGCGACGTCCTTGCCGGCGAGCGCGAAATAGCGGTGGCGGCCATGGCGCTCGACGGTCAGCAGCTTGCCGTCGACGAGCTTGCCGAGGTGCGCGCTGGCGGTCGAGGGGGCGACGCCGGCCTCGTCGGCGAGCACGCTCGCGGGCAGCGCGCGGCCGTCGCCGAGCGCGAGCAGGATCCGGGCTCGCGCCGGATCGGCGACCAGAGCTCCAACCTTGGCGATGTCGGCGTCACCCTTCATGCCCTCGAGCTTAGCGTCACGACACTTCGGCAGCCGACGAACTGTACTGGCGGGTGCTGGTGGACCGGTGCGCAATCATGAGGGGCAAGATGAGTTCTGGCAATCGAGAGTTCGGGCGTGGGTTCTCCGCTTCGCACGGGGCCAGCGCCCCCGGTGGGATGCGAGCCATGCGCGGGGGCGGACCCGACCGCAAGCCGCCGCCGCTGATGGACCCGACCCGCGAGCGTGACCGTAACCGTATCCTGCGGCTGTTCAAGCCGTATCGGGTCCGCCTGACGATCGTGCTGTCGATGATCGTCTTCTCGGCGGGCCTGGCGATGCTGCAGCCGTTCCTGCTGCGCGATGTGCTCGACGACGGGATCGCGAAGCACAACACGGTCCTTCTGACGCAGCTGGTCCTGGCGATGATCGCGATCGCGATCGCGACGAGCATTTTCAGCGTCTGGCAGACCTACATCTCGAACGTCGTCGGCCAGCGCGTGATGCACGACCTGCGGGCCGCCGTCTACCGTCGATTGCAGCGCATGTCGCTGGCCTTCTTTACGCGGACTCGCACGGGCGAGGTTCAATCGCGGATCGCCAACGACATCGGCGGGCTGGACAGCGTCGTGACCACGACCGCGACGACGATCGCCCAGAACGCGACCACGGTGCTCGCGTCGATCGTCGCGATGTGCATCCTCGACTGGCAGCTGGCGGTGATCTCGCTGATCTTCGTGCCGCTGTTCGTGTGGCTGACACGACGGGTCGGGAAGGTCCGGCGCAAGATCACCACGGAGCAGCAGCGGCGGCTGGCTGACCTGAGCGCGCTCGTCGCCGAGTCGCTGTCGGTCTCGGGGATCATGCTCGGCAAGACGATGGGCCGTGGCTCCGACCTCGCCAAGCGGTTCACCAACGAATCCAAGGGGATCGCCGACCTCGAGGTCCGATCACGGATGGCGGGCCGCTGGGTGATGTCGACGATCCAGATGACGTTCGCGGTCCAGCCGGCGATCATCTACTGGCTGGCTGGCATGAGCTTCGCCGGGCACTCGATAACGCTCGGTACCGCGGTCGCGTTCGCCACGCTTTCGACCCGGCTGTTGTTCCCGATCCAGTCGCTGCTCGGGGTCGGCGCCGATACGGAGGCTTCGCTGGCGCTGTTTGATCGCATCTTCGAGTACTTGGACCTGCCGGTCGACATCGTCGAGGCAGAGCACCCGGTCGAGCTGCGCCCCGACGAGCTGCTCGGAGAGGTGCGCTTCGAGGCCGTCGCGTTCCGCTACGGAAAGAGCGACGACGAGCCGTGGACGCTCGAGGACATCGACCTCGACGTCCAGGCTGGGACGCGGACGGCGATCGTCGGCGAAACCGGCGCCGGCAAGACCACGCTCGGATACCTGGTCGCGCGGCTCTACGAGCCGCAGCGGGGCAGGGTCACGATCGACGGCGTCGACGTCCGCGACGCGTCGCTCGAGTCGCTCGCCGCGACCGTCGGCGTCGTCTCGCAGGAGACCTACCTGTTCCACGCGAGCGTGCGCGAGAACCTGCGCTTCGCGCGCCCAGAGGCGACCGATGCGGAGATCGAGGACGCGGCGCGGACGGCTCACATCCACGACCTCGTCGCGTCGCTGCCTGACGGCTACGACACGATCGTCGGTGAGCGCGGCTACCGCTTCTCCGGCGGCGAGAAGCAGCGGATGGCGATCGCCCGGACCGTCCTGCGCAACCCGCCGGTACTGGTCCTCGACGAGGCGACGAGCGCGCTCGATACGCAGACCGAGTACTCGATCCAGGGCGAGCTCATGCGGCTCTCAGAGGGCCGTACGACGATCACGATCGCCCACCGCCTTTCGACGGTGCGCGATGCGGATCAGATCGTCGTCCTCGACAAGGGGCGGATCGTCGAGCGCGGCAACCACGAGGAGCTGCTCGAGCGCGGCGGCGTCTACGCCACGCTCGTAGCTCGTGACGTCACCGAGGAGACGGTCGAGGGCTAGGCACTACGGGGCGAACAGCAGCCCCTTGGCGGTGTTGAGCCCGGTGATGAACGGATCCAGCGTGCCGTCGCCCGGGTTCAGCTCCGCGACATCGTGCCCGAAGCTGCTGGAGCCGATCGTGTCCATCGCGGCGACCGCGTCGCCGGGCTGGAACGGGCCCTTGACGGAGTAGATCTTGTCCGCTCCGTTGTCGACGACGTACAGCGTCTCGTTCGCGGTCTTGGCCCAGCGGATATCGTCGACGCCGGCGCGGGCGCCGGTCGGATCCCAGGTCAGCTGCAGCCGCGTCAGCGACGCGTGGCCGACGCCGATGTTGCCGGCGAAGATCAGCTCCTGATCGGCCTGCCCGTCGAGCACGTAGTCGCCGCCGTACAGCCCGGCGTCACCCGGCACGACGCCGTTCGAGTCCGGATCAGTGACGTGCAGCTTGACCGGGTTGCCGGTGATCCCGTCGGTCGCGCCGGCGCTGTCTGAGAACGTCGGGTAGAGCTTCGCGGTGCCGCCCTTGCGGAGCTTGACCAGGAATGTCGCCGTACGGCCCTTGTGGGTCGGGTTCGATGCCGCGATCAGGATCTTCGAGCCGAGCACGGTGACGCTGTCGGTGCCGCCGCCGGTCATGACGGCGCTCTTGCCCGCGCCGTCGGGCGACGGCGAGTACTTGTAGTGGGTGGCGCTCGAGCTGCCGGGCTTGATGGTGTAGAGGCCGCTGTTGCCGTCCTCGTTGACGGTCGCGATCACGCGGTTGATGTTCGAGTCGCCGCCGATGCCGTCGACCTTGCCCTTGACGCTCCACTTGCCGATCACTTTGCCGGTCCTGCCGTACTCGACCACGAGGCTGTTGCCGTTGTGGGTCTTGGGGTCAGGCTGGCCCGTCGTGCCAACGCCGTTCTGCCAGCCGACGAACACGTGGCCGCTCAGCCACGCGATGTCGTCGGGGCCAAAGGTGGCCTTGTTGGGGGCACCGGCGAAGACCTTCAGCTTGAACGCGGGCGGCGCCGTCGGGTGCGCGCTCGCGATGCCGGCGGTGCCCAGGAGCACGGCCGTGGAGATTAAGAACAGCTTTGGCGATGTCATGGCGCGGCACCGTATGCAGATTTGGCAGGCGAAATGTTTTCTGCTTGTGATCGGGCTGTTTATGGCCGACCCGCGCCCGCGGCGGTCCGATCAGCGCACCAATCCGCGCGCGATAACGAGTCGCTGGATGTCGGAGGTCCCCTCTTCGATCTCCTCCAGCTTGGCATCGCGGATCCATTTCTGGACCGGGTACTCGCGCGAGTAGCCCCAGCCGCCGAGCGTCTGGACCGCGGCCCACGTGCACCACATCGCGGTCTCCGACGCGTGCAGCTTCGCCATCGCCGCCTCGCTCGTCGCGCGGCGACCGTCGTCGAGCAGCCGCGCCGCGCGCCAGGTCAGCAGACGCGAAGCGTCGACCCGCACGGCCATGTCGGCGAGCCGGAAGCCGACCGCCTGATGTTCGGCGATCGGCTTGCCGAACTGCCTGCGCTGCTTGGCGTAGTCGACCGCGTACTCGAGCGCCGCGCGGGCGAGCCCGGTCGCCGACGCCGCGAGCGTCACCCGCGAGCGGTCGAATGTTTGCATCAGGCCGACGAACCCCTGCCCCTCGTCGCCCAGCCGGCGGTCGCCGGGGACGAACACGTCGTCGAGGAACACCTCCGTGTTCGGGATCGCGCGCTGCCCGAGCTTGCGGATCGGGGGCCCGCACCGGAGGCCCTCGTCGCTGGACTCGACCAGGAAGGCGGTGATCCCCTTGTGGCCGCTGCCGGGCTCGACGGTCGCGAAGATCACGTAGTAGCTCGCCACGCCGCCGTTCGAGATCCACGCCTTCTGGCCCGATATGACGTAGCCGCCGTCTCGTCGGCGCGCGACGGTCCGGATCGAGGCTGCATCGGAGCCGCTGTCGGGCTCGGTGATCGCGACCGCGGTCAGCGGCGGATCGTCGCCGGCCAGCGGCGCCAGCCAGCGGCGCTTCTGGTCGTCGTCGCCGAGCGCCAGCACGGGCTCCGCGAAGAACCCGTTGGACGTGATCAGGTTGCCGATTCCGGCACAGCCGTGCGAGAGCTCCTCCTGGACGATGCACGAGGTCAGGCAGTCGGTCATGCCGGCGCCGCCGTACTCCTCGGGCAACATGAACGAGGTCAGCCCCAGCCCGGCGGCCTTGCGCCACAGCTCCCACGGAACCTCGATGTCGGCTTCGTCAACGGCCAGTGAGACCGGACGGATCTCGCGCGCCGCGAAGTCGCGGCACAGCTCCTGGATCGCCCGCTGTTCGTCGGTCAGCGCTATGAGTTCGGTCATCTGCTCACGCTACTGCAGTCATCAGCTGCGACGCCCGCCCCGCCGCTCATCGGTGGGACCACTAGACAAGCGAGAGGCTGGGTACGTCGGAGAGGAGCTGCAGCGCGTATTCGGATTTGGGGCTGTCGAGCACTTCTTGGCCCTGTTCGACGACGATGCCGTCGCGGAGGATGACGACGTCGTCGGCGAGGCTTCGGACGAGCGCGAGGTTGTGGGTGATCAGGATCAGCGTGAGTCCGCGTTCGAGTTTGAGCCGGTGCAGGAGCTCGACGATCGCTGCTTGGACGGAGACGTCGAGTGCTGAGGTGACCTCGTCGCAGACGAGCAGCTTTGGCTCGACGACCAGGGCGCGGGCGATCGCGACGCGTTGTCGCTCGCCGCCAGAGAGCTGGTCGGGGTAGCGTGTCATGTATTCCTCGCTGAGCGCGGCGTCGGTGAGCGCGGCGACCACGCGGCGTTCGCGCTCGGACCCGGTTAGCCGCGAGAGTTCTCGCAGCGGTTGTTCGACGAGCTTGCCGACGGTCTTGCGTGGGTTCAGCGACGTGTAGGGGTTCTGGAAGATGTATTGCAGTGACCGGATCGCTTCCCGGGGGCGCTTGCGGCGGTCGTGCGCGAGCGCGTTGCCGTCGAACTCGATCGATCCCGTCCAGCGGGTGTGCAGGCCGACGATGCAGCGGGCCAGCGTCGTCTTGCCCGCGCCCGACTCGCCGACCACCGCGAGGCAGCGCTGCGGATGGACGGCGAGCGACACGTCGTGCAGGACCGGCTTGTCCGCGTAGGTCGCGCTCAGGTGCTCGATTGACAGCAGCGGGTGCTCGGCCTCGATCAACGGCACGTGCTCGCGCAGCGGCAATTCTCCCAGCGGGGGAAGGGCGCTCACCTCTTCTGCGCGCAGGCACCTCGCCCAGTGCGTCGAGCCGTCGAGCTGATGTCTGGCCGGGAACTCGGCCTGGCAATCGGCGACCATGAACTCGCAGCGGGCGGCGAAGAAGCAGCCGTTTGGCCGCGCGCCCGGTCGTGGCGGCTGCCCCTCCATCCCCTCGAGCACGTGCGCGCGGGTGGGCGAGGGGATCGCCCTCAGCAGCCCCCGCGTATAGGGATGGCCGGGGGCTCGGAACGCTCTCGCGGCCGGGCCGAGCTCGACCAGCCGACCGGCGTACATGACCCCGATTGTGTCGGCGATGTCGGCGACGACCGCGAGGTCGTGGCTGACATACACGGCGCCGACGCGATAGATCCGACAGAGGCCGCGGATCGAATCGAGTACGTGGCGCTGGGTCGTGACGTCCAACCCGGTGGTCGGCTCATCGAGGATGATCAGTTTCGGCCTGCACGCGAACGCCATCGCGAGCATCACTCGCTGCTGCTGTCCGCCGGACAGCTGATGGGGATAGGAATCAAGCGCCGACGCCACTCCGTCGAGCCGGACCTCGGCGAGCAGCTCACTGATCCGCGCGTTGACCGCGGCGCGGTCCTGTCCGTGGGGGTGGGCGGCGAAGATCTCGCGCAGCTGGGTACCGACCTTGAGCGCGGGGTTCAGCGCGCTCGTCGGGTCCTGCGCGACGTACGCAACCGAGGCCCCTCGCAGGTCGCGCAGCTCGGACTCGCTCCGGCCGATGATGTCCCGGCCCTCGAGCATGACGCTGCCCCCGTCGATCGTCAGCCCGCGGCGCGCGTATCCCATCAGCGCCAGGGCGACGGTCGTCTTGCCCGAGCCCGACTCGCCGACCAGGCCGAGTACCTCGCCGGCGCTGACCGTGAACGAGACGTCGTCGACTACGTCGGTCTGCGATCCGGTGACCACCACGCGCAGCCGATCGACGATCAGCAGCTGATCCGGCCCGTGATCTCCGGCGCTGAGGCCGTCGGTCATCACGCGCTCCTGTCCAGAATCAGCCCGGTCGCGATCACCATCTCCTCGGCGGGTCGATCGACGCCGAGCGAGGCACGCGCGATCGCATCGGTGAACGTGTTCAGCCCGATCGTCAACACGGCGATCAGGCCGGCCGGGACGATCACCGCCCACGGGTTGACCACCAGGCCGATCCGGTTCTCGTTGATCATCAGGCCCCAGTTGGCCGCCGGCGGCTGGATGCCGAACCCGAGGAAGCTCAGCCCGGCGATGATCAAGATCGAGTAGGTGAAGCGCAGCCCGACCTCGACCATCACGACCGACAGGAGGTTGGGCAGGATCTCGCCGCCCATCACCTTGCGCGCGGGCGTGTCCATCAACTCGACCGCCTTGACGTAATCGCGCTCGCAGACGTCCAACGCGACAGACCGAATCACCCTCGCGACCTGCGGCGCGTGCGAGATCCCGACCGCGACGATGATCAGCCAAATCTTCGGGCCCAGGACGCTGACCAGCAGCAGCGCGAACACCAGCTGCGGGAAGGCCAGAAACACATCGACGACTCGCATGATGATCCCGTCGGTCCAGCGCCCGTAGTAAGCCGCCGCGATCCCCAACGCGACGCCCGCTGACACCCCGAGCGCGGTCGCCGCGGCAGCGATCGCGAGCAGCTCCCAGCCTCCGGCGAGGACCCGGCTAAGCACGTCGCGGCCGAGCACGTCCCCCCCGAGCGGCGCCGCCGACGACGGCTTTGAGAACGGGAACGGCGTCACCGGCGCCGTCGGCGAGTGTGGAGCGATAAACGGCCCCAGGATCGCGACCAGTACGACGAACCCGGCGAGCGACAGGCCGATCGTCCCCCGGCGGCTGCGTGCCGCGCGCTTGAGGATCACCAACCACTCCCGGCGCGAGCCCAACGCGGCGGCCCTCGGCGGAGCGCTCAGTGCGCCGATCTCCGGCCCTGAGCTCATCGCGCTGCCCTGCGGCGCGGGCTGGCCAACAACGCCACGACGTCGGTGGTGATGTTCACGAACACGTAGAACGCCGCCAGTATCAGGACGATGAACTGGATCGTCGGGATATCACGATTCGAGACCGCGTCCACCAGCGCGGCGCCGATGCCCGGGTAGTTGAACACGTACTCGACCACCACGATGCCACCCGCCAGATACAGCAGGTTCAGCCCGATCACCTGGATCACCGGCGGCAGCGAGTTCGGGAGCGCGTGCACCAGCAGAACCCGTTTGCGCGAAATCCCCTTCAGCTCCGCCATCTCGACGTAATCTGACTCCAACGCCTCGATCATCGCGCCACGCATCATCCGGAAGATGTACGGAGCGATCACCAGCGCGAGCGTCGCGATCGGGAGGACCAGCGCGCTGAGATCGCTCAGCGGCGACGTGCCCGGCGGGATCACGGACACCGCCGGAAGGATGTGAAACACGTTGACGGAGAACACGATCACCACCGCGATCGCGACCACGAACTCCGGCAGCGCCGTCACCGTCAACGCGATCACCGAGGCGATGTGGTCAAACAACTTGTCACGACGAGCTGCCGCGATCAGTCCCAGGACGCCCGCGAACAGCGTGCCGATCAGCCCGGCGCCGATCACCAGCACGGCCGAGTTCACCAGCCGCGGGCCGATCAGCGACGAGACCGACTCCCCATTGGCCAAAGAGGTCCCGAAGTTGCCTCGCAACACACCGCTGATCCAGCTCCCGTACTGGCTGGGGAGCGACCGGTTCAAATGCAACTGATCCTCCAGCGCCTTCAGCCGCTGCGGCGTCGCGCTGTGCCCGAGCACCGCATACGCCGCGTTACCCGGCAACGCCTGGGTCGCCAAAAAGATCACGACCGAGACCGCAAAGATCGTGATCAAGCCCAGGCAGATCCGCACGATCACCATCGACAAGACCGGATGGTGCCGGCGCCACGCGCCCACCGAACGACGCGCCTTGTCAGGTCCCGAACCCGCGACCTGGGGTTGCGCCGCAGCGGTCACCGCAACTCACAACCGCTGCGGGCATTCGTAAGCGAATGAGAGGTGCGGCCGGACATCAGGAGAGCCAAATATGCTCGAAGTCCCAGTTGTTGAACGACGCGCCGGTCTTCGATTCGACGATGCCGTTGACGTTCGGCGCGTAGCCGTCGATCACCGCCGGGAAGAACGGGATGATGTAGCCACCCTCGTTGTAGTCGATCATCTGCATCTCGTGCGCGATCTCGTTCCGCATGCTCACGTCGAGCGTCGCGAGCCCTTGCGCGTAGAGGCTGTTGTACTGAGGGTTGTCGAAGTGGGTCTCGTTGAACGGCGCCGCCGGGAGGGTGGCCTGGTTGACCTGAGGGAAGTAAGGCGCGTAGTACCAGTAGTCCTGCGCGAAGACCCACTTCAGGTAGTTGGGGCCGTAGAAGTCCGTGACCGTTACCTCGCGCAGCTTCGCGTTGATCCCGGATGCCGCGGCTTGCTGAGCGTAAACCTCAGCCATGTTGATCACGCCTTGCGCGATATCGCCGGTGACTAGCTCGATCGAGAGGTTCGAATGGCCGGCGGCCTTGAGCAGCGACTTGGCCTGCTCGGGGTCGTAGGGGCGCTGCGGGATGCTGTGGTCGTACTCGGGTGACCAGATCGCGAAGATGTCGTTGCCGATCGTCCCGTGGCCGCCGAACACGGTCTCAAGCATCTTCTCGCGGTCGACCGCCAGCCGGAACGCCTGCCTGACGCGAACGTCGTTGAACGGCGCGTTGTCAACCCGCATCGTGAACGGGTTCCAGCCACCGCCGGGCGAGATGACCGCCTTCTTGCCAGAGCCCGTGACGGTGCCGAGCACGTCCTGCGATAGGAGGTTGATCACGTCCACCTGCCCGCCGAGCAGCGCGTTGACCTGACTGGTCTCATCGGCGTAGTCCGTCATGATCACCTGATCCAGGTACGGCAGCGGCGTGTTCCAGTAGTTCTCATTGCGCGCGAACACACTCTGCTGCCCAGGCGTGAAGCTCACGTACTTGAAGGGTCCGGTTCCGTTCGGCTTCTTGGGATCGAAGTTCGTCGGGACCACGTAGACCGTGATGTTGTTTGCCAGGCTCTCCATGAACGTCGAGTAGGGCTTGGCGAATGGGACTGAGATCGTCAGGTTGTCGAGCTTCTTCATCCCGGCAGCGTCGATCCCGTGGAACGCATTCGCGGCCTCACCAGGAGACTTGGGGTTGACGACGCGGTTGATCGAATAGATCAGGTCGTCGGCGGTGAGGTCCTGGCCGTTGTGGAAGGTCACGCCCGAGCGCAGGCGAATCGTCCATACGGTCGCGTCCTTGTTGGGTGTCATCTGCTCGGCGAGCCTGTAGTAAGGCTGAGCATCGGCGTTGACCCACACGAGGCCTTCGTAGAGGTTCGCGACCCGCGCATAGTCGGTGTTGTTGACAATTGTGTTTGGGTCGAGCGTGTCGGAGCTCGAGCCGCCCGTCAGGCCGGCGTGGAGCGTGCCACCGTGCTTGGGAGCGCTCGACGATGCGCTGCTGGAAGCGTGGGATGACGACGACGATGAGGAACCGCACGAGGCGAGCAACCCTCCGGCGGACAGTGCAAGGCCGCCCTTAGCGGCGTTTGAAACAAACGTTCGGCGATTCATCAGGCTCATTAAGGTCAGCTCCCTCTCCAAAGGTGTCACGTGGTGTGTCCATCAGGTGGGCTCGGTCGCGCCGATGAGTGCGGACCGGCTTTTGGTCTCGAACTGGCGGCCAGGGCGCGGCGGGCTAGGTCACGACGCCTCCTCGGTCTGATATTCGTCGGGCACCGCGGCGAGCGCGCCGCGCAGCTCATCAAGGTCGCAGCCAAGCTCTAGGGCCGCAGCCTCGGTCGCCATTGCGAGGTATTGATCTCGAGTGTGGCTCGACCCGTCCAAGACCATGCGAATCGCAAGCCCGTCGGTGAGCGTCGCGAGCCGGAGCGCGACCGCATCGGGATCTACGGGTCTGAACTCGCCGCGAGCCTGGCCGAAGCGGATCACGTCGGCGATCGTGGTGCACCACCGCTCGTGGAACTCGAGCTCGGCCTCGAGCATCTCCGCATGACGCCGCGCGTACGCCCACAGATCCATCCACAGAACCCAGTCGGCGGTGCTCGAGCGGCGGATCAGGCAAGCGAGTCGCCCGATACCGCTCTCGATCTCGTCGAGCTCTGGCCACAGGCTCGAGTAGAAGGCGGCGTCGGCGTCGGCGATCGCATGCTCGAACAGCTGATGCTTGGTTCCGAAGTAGTAGATGACGCTGGCCGGACTCGTTTGGGCGTGGCGAGCGACGTCCGAGACTCGGACGTTCCACAGCCCCTGCTCCCGCACGAGCTCGATGGCGGCCGCGAGGATCTGCGGCCGGCGAACCGGCCCGAACGGCCGTGTGGGCTGCTTGCGTGGAGTCGGCGTTCGCATCCCCAGACGCTGAACGAACGTTTTGAACGGCCATTTTGGCCCGTGGGCGTGAAATATCAGTCGGACATCTGCGCGTCAAGCGGGCTTCGCGGAGTCTTAACCGTCAGCGCGGGAAAGGACCGCGGCGGCGATCGCCGCGGCGGCCATCTCGCCCGACGCCATCGCGCCCTCGATCCAGCCCGCCGCGTGGGGCGCGAAGTCCGAGCTGGCGAACGCCAGCCGACCCACAGGCCGCAGGCGAGCATGGTCCAGCGTGCCGATGTCGCCGACCGGAGCGGTGGCCCACGTGCCCCGCGCGAACGGGTCGGCGTTCCAGTCATGGCTGTCGAAGGAGACCAGCGCGGTGTCGGGATAGAAGGCGTGCAGCGCCGCCTCGACACTTCGACGGTCGGTCGGGTCGAAATGCGCTCCTGCCGGGCCGAAGCCGATGACGAGCTGATCGCCGTCGACGCCACGGTCGGCGAGCAACAGGTTGAGCCCCTGTCCACGGCCCGCTGCCAACGAGCCGGGCGGAACGCCGCGTGCCCGCAGCCAGACCTTCACGGCTCGGCCGCGGTTCTTGCCAAACGATGACCGGAGCCGGTCCGGAAGGGCGGGGACAAACGTGATTTCGGATAGGACATTGAGCGGCAGCGCGAGGATCGCCGCCTTCGCCACGACTCGCTCGCCGCCGGCGAGGTGCAGCGTTATCGCCTCGCCGTGTTGCACCCGGACGAGCTCCCGGCGGTAATGCACCGGAGCCCGGGCGTATGCCGCCATCGAGTTCGCGATCGCGCCCCACCCGAGCGCCGGGGAGCGGCGAAGCATGTCTGGAATCCCCAGCAGGCCGCCGTGGTCTGCGATCGCAGCGAGCCCGTCGATCGCGGCGCCGTTGGATGGCTCGCTACCCCCGGTGACCGCCCACCACCCGAGCAGGAAGTCCTGCACTGACTCGGTCGTGGCGAGCCGCTCCAGGTAGTCGGCAAACGACAGTGAGCCGACGTCACTTTCACCGTCGGCGAGCGCGTTGGCGTCAGCGGCGAGCCGGCGCAACGCCGCTTCGAGATCTGGCCATTCGTCACGGTCGACCGGCAGGCCAAACCTGATTCGGCCGCCGGTCCGCCACCGCCAAGCGCTCGGGAGGCTCTCGCGCACTTCGCTGCCGGCGCGCAGCAGCTCCCTGTGCACGCGGGCGTGATCTGGCATGAACCACGATCCGCCGTACTCGACGGGCGGCCCGCGATCGGCGAACGGTCGCGTCCACGTCCGTCCTCCGAGCCGATCGCGGGCTTCGATGATCTCAACGTGCGCGCCGAGATCGCGCAGGGCAACCGCGGCCGCCAGCCCGGCGAACCCGCCGCCCACAACGACGATCTTTGGTGGCGAGACGACTGGCAACGGTCATCCCGCGCGCGCGGCGTCGAAGTCCTCGCCGAGGCTGGGGTACACGTACCGCGCCTTGTGGACGCGCAGCTCCATCAGTGTCTCGCTGCCCAGCACGCCATCGATCGCACCAAGCCGCTCGCCCAACAGCCGCCACAGATCGTCGTGGTCTCGGCACACGATGTGCATGTACAGATCCGCCGAGCCGACGCACGAGCTCAGGTACATCACCTCGGGCCAGCCCGCGAGCGTCTCGGCCGCCTGGGCGTGGGCGGTGGGCGCGACCCTGATCAGGACCGAAGCCTGCACGGCATAGCCCAGCCGGAACGGATTCGCCAACGCCAGGATCCGGAGGATGCCTTCCTCCTGCAGTCTGCCTGCGCGAGCGCGGACCGTGCCTTCGGCCACGCCGAGCGACCGCGCGATCGCGCGATAAGGCCGGCGCCCGTCAACCTGCAACTGCGCGACGATCGCTCGATCGAGCTCGTCGAGCTGACCCAGCGGCGACGCGTCCTGGCCGTTGCCGTCCACGCTGGCGTGATGAGAACTCATCGATGATCTCCGAATTTAGCTATGGTTTGCGCAATAATACCGGTCGCAGACGGTTGTTTGCGTGGCCTACATGGCTTAGGACTGCGAAAAGCGAGGGAGTATGTCGATCAAAGCGATTGATTCGGCTGGACTGGACTTGGACCGGGTCGAGGAAGCGCTGGCGCGGGATCTGACATTCCCGGCCCGCTGGTACTCCGATCCCGACATCTACGCGTTCGAGCTCGAGCACATCTTCAAGCGGTCCTGGCAGTACGCCGGGCCGCTCCAGCGGCTGGCCGAGCACGGAGACTGCATCGTCAGCCAGGCGGGCCTGGTTCCGGTCGTGGTGACTCGCGGTCCTGACGGCGAGCTGCACGGCTTCGTCAACGTCTGCCGGCACCGTGCCTTCCCGGTCGTGACCGAGGACTGCAATCGCAAGTTGTTGCAGTGTGGCTATCACGCGTGGACGTACAACCTCGACGGCTCCCTGCACAAGGCCCCGCGCAGTGAGCGCGAGGCCGAGTTCGACAAGTCAGACTTCTGCTTGCTCCCGGTCTCGGTCGAGACCTGGAACGAGTTCGTATTCGTCAACCCGGACCCCAACGCGACCCCGCTGCGCGAGGCGATCCCCGAGTTCGAGCCGCTGGCGCGCGACCGTGGCCTGGACTTCACCGGCTACAAGTACCACGGCCGGAACACTTACGAGATTCCCGCCAATTGGAAGGTGTGGGTCGAGAACGCGAGCGAGTGTTACCACTGCCCGACGGTCCACACGCATAGCTTCAGCGACGCATTCGTCGACGATGCTGACGTATACGAGTACGTCGATGGCGATCGCGTGCTCGGGCAGTTCACTCGCTACAACGAGCGCGCCAAGCGCTACCCGGCGACGCCGCGCGATGAGGCGATCCAGTTCCGCTACACGTACATCTGGCCGGTGACGACGCTCGTGCTGGACGACTACGCCGGCTTTCCCGGCACGATCGTGCCCACCGGACCGGAGAGCTGTCGCTTCATCGCCGACATGTACGTGCATCCGGATTGCACGCAGAGCGTGCTCGCCGAGCGGCTGGAGATGTGGAACGCCACGCTTGAAGAGGACGCCGAGGTGGTGCGGCTCCAGCAGCCCGGGCTGCGGTCGCAGATGGTGCCAAACGGGCGCCTGATGCCCGCCAGCGAGAGTGCGATCTCCCGTTTTCACCGGATGGTCTTCGAATCGTTCGCAGAGGTCCTGAACGGCGACTAGCGGCGCCGCTTCAAGCTAGGACCCTCGTTCACCGCCGTCGGCGGCGGTGGCGAGATACACGTCGGTGCCGCGCTGCACGACGGCGTCCTTCTGGTTGCGCACCTCGATCGACAGCCTGATGATCCCCAGCCCGGGGCGCGATCTGGACCGCCGGGTGTCCAGCACCGTCCAGCGCGCGTGGATCGTATCGCCGGGATATGTTGGCGCCACGAACATGCGGCTCAGCTCGAGGAAGGCGATCACCTCCAGCTCCTCGAGGATCGGCGTGCGCAGGCCGGATGAAATCGACATCACAAGCATCCCGTGGGCGATCCGGCCCTCAAACGGCGTGTTGTCTCGCACCCACGGCTCGTCCATATGCAGCGGATTGAAGTCACCGGACACGCCGGCAAACGAGACGAGGTCAGCTTCGGTGACGGTTCGTGCCGCCGATACGAACTCTCGCCCGGGTGCGAGATCGTCGACGTAGACAGTCATGCCGCCGCGGCGTCGCCGGCGCGCACCGCCAGCGTCCCCTCGAGCACCGCCTCCTCCATCGTGCGCGGCCCCAGGACGTCGCCGGCGCGGATCGCTCCCGGGTGGCCTTCGAGCTCTGACCAAAGCTCGTCCACCGGCACCCGGCCCTGGGCGAGCACCAGTGTCGCAATCGCGGGCAGCGCCTGCGGTCGCTGAGAGAACACGTGGGCCAGCGCCAGCTCCCCCGGATTGGACGACAGCGACATGTGATGCAGGATCGTCACCCCGAGTTCATCGAGCCGCGCGAGGTACAGGTTGCGCTGGTACTGGTGCAGCGTCTCGCCCGGCATCGGCGCCGCGCACGCGAGCGTGATCTCGACCCCGGCCAGCGCCAGCCGCTCAGCGGCGTCGAGACCATCCCATCCGCCGCCCCAGTCGGCGATCAGCGCTGGCCCGCGGACCTGGTCAGGGTCCTGGATCGCCTCCCACGCCTGGCGCACGAGGAAGCGTGGGTCGTGCGGCAGCGGGGGCTCGTACGGCCGCGCCCCGGTGGCGAGCACCACGACGTCGAAATCGGCGGCGAGCTCCGCGTCCGCGTCGCCCCGGTGCTCGACGGCGACCCCGGCGGCCTGCAGGCGGTGCAGCGTTGACCGGCGGTAGAGATCCCACAGCTCCCGGTGCGCGGGCGCGTGCCCCGCGAGCCGCAACTGGCCGCCGAGCTCGGGCTCGCGCTCGACGAGCGTGACGGCGTCGCCGGCCGTCGCCGCCTCCAAAGCCGCGGCGGCTCCCGCCGGCCCTGCTCCGATCACGAGCACCCGCCGTCCCCGAGTCCGCGGTTTCGCGCTCAGTATCCGCAGCTCGCGTCCGGTGCGCGGATTGACGGCGCAGCCGATCGGTACACCGGCGTGGTAGTGCCCGATGCAGGCCTGGTTGCAGCCGACGCATGTGATCACCTCTCGCTCGCGACCGGTGCTCGCCTTCGCGATCAGCTCGGGGTCGGCGATCAATGCCCGCGTCATGCCGACGACGTCCACGCTGCCCTCGGCGACGATCCGCTCGGCGTCAGAGAGCTCGACGACCCGGGTGGTACCGATCAGCGCCAGCCTCGGTATCCCGGCCCGGATCGTTGCCGCCGGCCCGGCGATCGCGTTCCGTGGCACAGGCGGGGGAGGGGCGATCCAGGTCGAGGCGGACGGATAAGCCGAGTGACCCATGGCCAGCGAGACGAAATCAACCATTCCATCGGCTTGCAGCGAGCCGGCGATCTCCACGCACTCCTGCACCCCGAGTCCGCCGGCCACCATCTCATCCGCCGATAGACGCACGCCGACAGCGAGCTCGGCTCCCGCGCCTTCGCGGACCGCCTCAAGCACCTCGCGGGCGAATCGCAGACGGTCGTCGGGCGAGCCGTCGTAACGGTCGCCGCGCCGGTTGCTCAGCGGCGACAGGAACTGAGCCGGCAGGTAGCCGTGCGCCATCGAGACCTCGACCCCGTCGAGCTTGCCCTGCCGGGCGTGCAGAGCAGCGGTGCCGTAGCCCTTGATCAGGTCCCGGATCTCATTCACCGTGAGTGCCCTTGGCTCGCTCTTGAAGCGCAGGCTGGGCACCGCTGACGGTGCGACGGCTGGGGGCTTGGGAGCGCTCGCAATTAGCTCGCGGCCGCCATGAAAGAGCTGCACCAACAAGCGTGATCCGTGCCCGTGGACTGCGTCGGCGAGGCGCCGGTAGGCGGGTACGATCGCGGGCAGGAAGCCGCCGATCGTGTGCGCTGTCAGCAGGCCCGTGGGATGCACGGCGGTCGCTTCGAGGAAGATCCCGCCGACGCCGCCCCGCGCACGGGCCTCGTGGTAGGCCAGAAGGTCGTCCGTCGGGAGGTATTCGTGGACCAGGCCCGTCTGGTGAGACGTGGAGACCACGCGGTTGCGTAGCTGCAGCGGACCGAGCGACACCGGTGCGAGGAGCGTTGGGAAGGGGGACGAACCGCTCATCCACCGCTCACGCTACACGTCGGGAGCGCATGCTCGGCCCCGCTTGCGGGGCGGACTCACTCGTACCAGTGTCCGGGCGCCAGTGGCTTGCTGGCGGTGAAGTCGAGCTCGTGGGTGAAGATCAGCTTCGCGCGCTGCGAGCGCTCGAGCTTCTCGAGCAGGTCCCAGCTCGACACCATTGCATCGGGTGACCAGACGATGCCGGGCAGCCTGCGCTGACGCATCTTGCAGTCCTGGTAGTGGGCGTCGGCTGCGAGGACGTGGACCTGGCTTGGCAGCTTTACCACCAGCGCCTGGTGACCCGGAGTGTGCCCGGGGGTGGGCACGGCGACGATCGAGCCGTCGCCGAGCAGGTCATGCTCGCCATCGAGCTCGCGCCACCGCAGGTCGTGTTCGAAGTCGTCGGGGTCGTAGAAGTCGCGCTGGTAGACGGCCGGAGAGCGCGCGAAGGCGAGCTCGCGCGCCTGCACCAGCACTTCGGTCTCGGGGAAGAACATGAGCCCCCCGGCGTGGTCATAGTGCAGGTGCGAGAGCACGACGTGCGAGACCGCTTGCGGCGCCACAGTGACCGTCGCAAGCCGGCTCACGATGTCATCCTCGTCGCCCATCTCAACCGCCAAGCCGCCCGCGGAGGCTCCGGATTTGCGCTTCCAGCGTGGGTTCAGCCCGGTGTCGAACAGCACGTTCGCGTGCGGATGAACGACCAGATAGGCGAAGTACGGTCCGTAGACGATCTCGCCGGCGTTCGCATCCAGGGGGTCATAGACGGCGCGACTGGAGTGGTCGCCGCCGCAATGCAGCGCGTAGATGCGGTCCGCCGTCATGCCGCCGCGATCATCGCGTCGGTGACGTCGCCGGAACCCGTTCGGCTGACGTCGAGCTGCCTTCCGCGCCGGCCGGGGCTTGCCCGGCGCGAGGCGCGATGACTGCGTTCGAGGGCGGTCCCTTGGCGGTCCGCGGAGACGCTGCGCCCAGAGAGAACCGTGCCCGGACTACCGCAACCAGCGTCACGAGCATGAGCGCCGACAGGATCAGGATCGGGACCGTATCGCTGGTCGCCTGCGAGATCGTCGCCGCGGCCGGCGCGCCGATCACCTCGCCGGTCGCCCACGCGAGGTTGAGCATCATCGACGCGAACGCGAGCGCGATCCCGGCGCGTTCAGCCGAATCCGTGATCACCGCCATCGACGGGATCGTGTAGGCCGTCAGCGGGCCGCCGAGCGTGATCACGCTCAGCGTCGCGAGCACGAACGGAGAATGTGGGATCGGCATCACGATCAGCAGCGCCGCGGTCATCACGAGGCCGATGCAGAGCGGCAGGCCCGCGCCGCGGCGGTCGACGACCCGGCCGACCGGTCGAGCGATCAGCGTGCTCACGACCGACGCCAGCACGAACGTGAGACCGATCGCGATATCCGAGGCGCCGAACCGCGACAGTCGCAGCGGCAGCAGCGTGCCGAGCGCGCCGAGCGTGCCCGCCTCGAGCACGATCAGCCAGAACCCGAGGATCATCCGCCGGTTGCGGGTCAGCGTTCGCAGCGGCGTGTGCGTGCCGGGCTCCGCCTGCTTTGGTTCGGAGTGCCGCTGCGTCCACAACGCGAGTGCCAGCGCGATCGCACCGACCGTCGTGAACACGACCTCGGTCCCCAGCGCGACCGCTGCGGTGCCGAGCACGGGTCCGAGGATCGTGCCGAAGATCGCGGCTCCGATCACGGTGCCGAGGATCTCGCCGCGGCGCTCGCGCGGCGCCACCGCGATCACCCACGCGAGTCCGCCGCCCCAGACGAATCCGCACGCCATGCCCTGGATGAAGCGCAGGGCGTCGAGCGTGACGATGTCGGAGGCGAAGCCGAAAGCGACGCTCGAGACGGTGAAGATCAGCAGGCCGACGACGGTCGTGCGGCGCACGCCGGTGCGGGTCGCCAACCAGGTCGCGAGCAGCGACCCGGGCACCATGCCGGCCGGATAGGCCGCGACCAGCAGGCCGATCGCCGGCTTGGACGCGTGCAGCATGTGCTGGTAGTGCGGCAGCACCGGGGTGACCGCCGAATACATCATCGCCTCGAACAGCAGCAGCGATCCGATCAGGATCACGGTCGCCTGCGCGGAGCCGAATTGCTCAAGCGGCCGGCGTGCGAACCGGCGTGCTCGCAGCGCGCTCATGATGCGTCCTTGACGAGTGAGGTCGCGAGGCGGCGGAGCTTCGGGGTCAGGTCGGTCGTGTCGCCCGAGGCGAGCTGCTCGATCAGGAGCCCGTCGGCGGCGGCGAGCAGCAGCTCGGCGTCGCCGCGCGGGTGCGCCGAGGTCGTCTGTCGCATGAGATCCTCGAGCGCGCCCAGGTAGGCGTCGGTCCAGCGGCGCGTGACAGCTTGCAGGGCCGGGCGCCGGGCCGCCTCCAGCAGCAGGGCGTAGGTGGCGACGAGCGACCCACGGGTGGCCTGGAGGCTCGTCTCGCACGGCTCGACGATCGCGGCGACCGCGACCGCGATCGGATCGGCGTCGTCGGGCAGGTCGCGGTCGACGAACTCCTCCAGGCGGGCGATGTCGCGGTCGGCGGCGAGCTCGAGCGCCGCGGTCAGCAGGTGCTCCTTGGAGTCGAACCAGTAGGTGGTGGACGCGAGCGGCAGCCCGGCGACCTCGGCGACGCGGCGGTGGGTGACGGCGTCGGCGCCGACCTCGGCGACGATCTTCAGCACCGCCTCAAGCAGCGCCTCGCGCCGCGCGGCACCGCGCGGGCGCGGGGCGTTGGCGTTTCTGGCGGTCGTCACAGACATTGGTACAAGTGTACCAAATGCCTGGTACAAACGTACCAATTAGGGGGTGCGTCGACTTACTACGCCTGAGGCTCAGTTACTCGAAGCACCCCCTCTGGGCGCGCTGCCGTAGCGCTGCGCGCCCCCGCCTAGCGGCCGACGAGCGCCGCGAGCTTCGCGGGCGTGTCGTCCTCGGCCAGCGGCGAGTACAGGATCAGGCGCTGCTCAGCCGATTGCTGCGGGTTGAAGACCGCGTGCTCGAACACCATCCGCCCGACGGTCGGGTGGATGATCTCCTTGCGGCCCTCGCCGCTGCGGGCGACCTCGTGCTTCTTCCACGCCTTGCAGAACTCGGGGCTCGACTTCTTGAGCGTCGCGATCAGCTGGTCGAACTGCGGGTCGCCGATGTGGCGGGCGCTGTCGGCGCGGAACCTCGCGACAACGAGCCGCGCGCTGAGCTCCCAGTCGGTCAGCATCTCGCGCCGGACCGGGTCCATGAAATGCATCCAGACGTGGTTGCGGGCCGGCTTCGGCACCGCGCCGAGGTCGCCGAAGATCGCCACCGCGGCGTCGTTCCAGGCCAGGTAGTCCCAGCGCCGGCCGATCACGTACGCCGGGTTGAGGCCGAGGTTCTGGATCAGGCGCTTGACGGTCGGCGACACCCGCTCATCCGACTTGCACGGCGGCGGCTCCTCGCCCCGGCCCAGCAACACGAGATGCGTGCGCTCCGCGGGCGTCAGCCGCAGCGCGCGTGACAGGGCTTCGAGGACGTCGAGCGAGGCGCGTACGTCACGGCCCTGCTCGAGCCACGTGTACCAGGTGGTGCCGACGCCGGCGAGGTGAGCCACCTCTTCGCGGCGCAGCCCGGGGGTCCGCCGCCGGCCGCCGTTCGGAAGCCCGACCTCGTCGGGCTGCAGGCGCGCGCGGCGCTTGCGCAGGAAGTCGGCGAGCTCCGCGCGCCGGCGCTCGTCTTTAACAAGAGCGACCTGGCCGGCGGCCGGAAGCTCGGTCTCAGTCTCGATGGGGGGAACCGCTACTACCAGGATAACTCCTTCTCTTGTACCTGGATAAGCATGATCGCATCATATCCACATGGCCGCAACCAAGAACTTCTTGACGGCACGGCTCAGCAGCTCGACGGCGATGCTGATCGTCGTCTGCCTGGCCCAATTCATGGTCATCCTCGACGTCTCGATCGTCAACGTGGCGCTGCCGTCGATCCGCGACGGGCTCGGCTTCTCGACGACCGGACTGCAGTGGGTGGTGAACGCTTACACGCTTACGTTTGCCGGCCTGCTGATGCTCGGCGGGCGCTCGGCCGACCTGCTGGGTCGCCGCCGCGTGTTCCTGTTCGGCACGGCGATGTTCGCGCTCAGCTCGCTCGCGTGCGCGCTCGCCAGCTCGCGCGGGTTGCTGATCGGCGCTCGCACCGTCCAGGGGATCGCCGGTGCGATCACGTCGCCGGCGACCCTGTCGATCATCACCAGCACGCTGCCCGAAGGGCCCGAGCGCAATCGCGGCCTCGGGCTGTGGGGCGCGATGGGCGCCCTCGGCGCCTCGTCGGGCGCGCTGCTCGGCGGCGTGCTGACCCAGGCTTTCGGGTGGCAGGCGATCTTCGCCGTCAACGTGCCGCTGGGCGCGATCGTCGTCGTCCTCGGTCTGATCGCAATCCCTGCGATCAGGCCGGTCGACGGGCCACGCCACTTCGATGCGCTCGGCGCGACCCTGATCACCGCCGGTCTGATCGGGGTCACGTTCGGGATCGTGCGGACCGACACGCTCGGATGGGGCTCACTCGGGGTCCTTGCACCGCTGGCCGCGGGCGTCCTGCTGCTGGTCGCGTTCGTGTTCGTCGAGGCGCGGGTCGCGCGCGCACCACTGGTGCCGCTGTCGATCTTCCGCTTCCAGCAGCTGCGGGCGGCCAACATCGTCGTCCTGCTGATGTACGCGGCCAACTTCCCCGCCTGGTTCTTCATCACCCTCTACCTGCAGCAGGTACTGCACTACGACGCGATCGTCGCCGGGCTCTGCTTCCTGCCGATGACGCTGTCGATCTTCATCGGCTCGACGCTCGCGCCGCGGGTCGTCGCCCGCTACGGAGCGCGCCGCGTGATCACGGTCGGGATGGCGTCGATGCTGTTGGGGATGGTTTGGCTGTCGCGGATCGGTCCGGGCGGCACCTACTTCGAGAGCATCCTCGCCGGCGGCCTGCTGACCGCCCTCGGCATGGGCTTCTCGCTGGTGCCGTCGACGATCGTCGCGATGCAGGACGTCACCGGTCCGCAGGCGGGGCTCGGTTCGGGGCTGCTCAACACGTCGCGGCTGATGGGCGGCGCGCTCGGGCTGGCGATCCTGAGCACGATCGCGAGCACCCGCACGAGCGGCGAGGTCGGCGTGTCGGCGGCACGCGCGGTGACCAACGGCTTCGACCTCGCGTTCGCGGTGGCGGCCGTGTTCTGCGCGGCAGCGATCGTGGTCGCCGCGACCAAGCTGCGCCCGCGTAAGACGAGCGACGTCGTGACGTTGCCCGAGCGGATCGAGATCGAGGAGGGCGAGGCGCTGGCGGCGTAGATCGCCGGCGCCCGCCGCCGGGCTACCATCGCCGGCGATGGCCAGTGCGCTGCTGGTGATGGATGTGCAGGACGGGGTCGTCGAGCGGCTCGGTTCGCCGGAACTGCTCGAGCGCCTGTCGGCCGCCGTCGACGCGGCCCGCGCCGGCGGCGTCCGCGTGATCTACGTGGTGGTCGGTTTCCGCCCGGGCTACCCCGAGGTCAGCGCGCGCAACAGAGCGTTCTCGGCGATCACCGACAGCGGGCAGTTCTTGCAGGTGAGCGTGCACGAGGCGGTCGCGCCGCGCGGCGACGAGCCGGTCGTCTTCAAGAAGCGGGTCAGCGCGTTCGCGGGCAGCGACCTGGAGATGATCCTCCGCGCTGGTCAGATCACGTCGCTGGTCCTGACCGGGATCGCGACCAGCGGCGTCGTGCTGTCGACGCTGCGCCAGGCCGCCGACCTCGACTACGGGCTGACCGTGCTCAGCGACGCGTGCGCCGACCGCGACGACGAGGTTCACCGGGTCCTGACGGAGAAGGTCTTCCCGCGCCAGGCACAGGTGTTGACGGTCGCCGAGTGGGCGGCGACGCTCGCGCCCACGTCGGCCTGACCGGTCTCAAGAAGCGCGGGCCGCGGTCTGGTCAGCTGGGTGCCGGGTCCGTCAGCGCCGGCTCCGGCACCGCAGGCTCCAGCGGCGCCTGCTCCGGGTCCGGCAGCGCCGACTCCGGCTCCGGGTCCGGCAGCGGCGGCTCCGGCCCGATCCCCGGCTCAGCTATCCCAGCTGCCCGCGAGGCGCTGCCCTCGACGTTGAAGTGCGGGAGCACTCGCTCGAGCGCCGGCGGTAGCCACCAGTTGCGGTCACCGATCAGGAGCATCACCGCCGGGACGAGCACCGAGCGGACGATCACCGCGTCGAGCAGGACGGCGCTCGCCAGGCCGATGCCGAACAACTCGATCACCCGGCTTCCACCGAGCACGAACGAACCGAACACGAGCACCATGATTGCCGCCGCCGCGGTGATCGTCCGACCGGTCGCGGCCAAGCCGTGCGTGACCGCGGCGCGATTCTCGCCGCGGCGATGCCACTCCTCGTAGACGCGGCTGATCAGGAACACCTCGTAGTCCATCGAGAGGCCGAACAGGATCGGGAACATTAGGACCGGGAGGAATGCCTCGATCGGTCCGGTCCCGCTGATCCCGAGCAGCGACGTCCCCCAGCCGAACTGGAACACCGCCGTGACGACGCCGAATGCGGCGCCGGCCGAGAGAATGTTCATGACGGCAGCCGTGAGCGGAATCAGCAGGCTCCTGAAGATGGCCATCAGCAACAGGAAGCTGAGCGCGACCACGACCCCGATGAACAACGGAAGCTTGCGCGACAGCACGGAGCTGAAGTCGGCGAAAATCGCTGTGGTCCCACCGACGAGCACGTGCACGCCCGTGCCGCGCGAAGCGTCCGGGACCACCTGATCGCGAACCCGGTTGAGCAGATCGGAGGTCGATACGGCCTGGGGTGAGCCGCTCGGGTACACGTTGGCGATTGCCACCGACGGGCGGCCGTCGAGGCCGGGCAAGAAGTGCGGCTCAGTCGAGCCGACGACCCCGGGCGTGCCGGCGACGGCTCGCTCGATGCGGGTAAATGCCGCCCGCTGAGCGGTGGAATCGACTTGGGCGACGAGCTGCAGCGGCCCGTTGTAGCCGGGACCGAAGCCCTTCGCCAGCAGGTCATATGCCGTGCGAGTGGTCGATCCGGCCGGATCGCTCCCGGAGTCCGCAGAGCCAAGCCGCATCGAGAAGAACGGAATCGCTAGCACCACCATGACCAGGGCAGCGACGGCGGCGAACAATGCCGGACGCTTCTGTAGTGAGTCGGCCCACCGCGCCCACCATCGCGACTCGTCGCTGACCCTGAACTCGCCCTGGCGCAACGCGCGCCGCTCGCGCCGGCGCGGTACGAGCCGACCAACGACTCCCAGCAGGGCAGGCAACAGCGTCAGAGCGGCGAGGACCGTGAACGCGACCGCTATTGCTGCCGCGACCGCGACCCCGTAGAGGAAGCTGACGCCGAGCACGAACATGCCCAACATCGCGATGCATACGATCATTCCGGCGAACAGGACAGCGCGGCCGGAGGTGTCAAGCGACTCGACCGTCGCCTCTTCTCGCGTCAGACCCCGCAGCAGGCCCTGCCGGTAGCGAGTGACGATGAACAGGGCGTAGTCGATCCCGACGCCGAGCCCGATCAGCAACGCCAGCTCGCTCGAGAACGACGCCATCCCGATCGCATGCGAGAGCAAGCCGATGACGGCGGTCCCCGCTCCAAGCGAGAGCGCCGCGGTTATCAGTGGCAGCAGCATCGCCATCACGGAACCGAAGACGATGAACAGCACCACCGCGGCGGCGAGGAAGCCAAGCATCAGGCTGGTCTGCGAGTTGTCCTGCTCGCCGTTGCGGGCGACGTTCCCTTCGACCGCGAACTCGACACCGTGAGCGCCGCCCACCGATGCCGACGTGATCGTCGAGACGAGCTTCTTGGCGGTCGACGCGCTGATCTGGTTCTTGCGCGACGCCGCGTCGAAGGTCACGTTCGCAAAAGCGACCTGGCCGGAGCGCGAGATCTGGTGCTCGCCCGCAGTTGTGTAGGGCGAGCCGACCGTCGTCACGTGCGGCAGCCGGGCTACCTTGGCGAACAACGCCTCGGCACGCGCCCGCACAGCGGGGTCCGTGACCTTGCCGTTGTGGACAGCGATCACCAGCTGGTCGGTCTCACCGGATGCGCGCGGCGCGCTTCGCTCCAGCAGCGTCACCGCATCGAAGCTCTGCGTGTGCGGCAGCGTGAAGTTGTCGCTGTACGCACTACCTGCCACGGAATGGATCGCGGTCAGAGCTACGAGCGCCACGACCCAGGCGCCGATCGTGATCCCACGGTGTCTATAACACCAGGTGGCGAGCTTTCTCAAAGTGGTGTGCCTCCAGTATCGGTCCCGAGCCCCGACCCCTGCCCGAGATTAGCTCATCCACATTTAAGCGCCGAACTCTGACAATCGCATGAAGGTCCGACACGGTCCCGGGCCGATGCTGGCACCATCGCCACCGATGGCGCCTGGCTCGCAAGCGCGACGCCGCCAGCGGCGGAGCGCTGGAATCCTGCTCTACCGCCTCGTTGCGGGAGGTCTCGAGGTGCTGCTCGTTCACCCCGGTGGGCCGTTCTGGACCCGGCGCGACGCGGGAGTGTGGTCGATTCCGAAGGGCGAGTACGAAGCCGACGAGGAACCGCTGATCGCCGCCCGTCGCGAGTTCACTGAAGAGCTCGGAACCGAGCCGCCGGCGGGCCAGGAGCTCGATCTCGGCGAGGTACGCCAGAAGTCGGGCAAGTACGTGCGCGCGTGGGCGCTCGAGGGCGATCTCGACGCGACCGCAATCACGAGCAACACCTTCACGCTTGAGTGGCCGCCGCGTTCGGGCCGCACGCGCGAGTTCCCGGAGGTCGACCGCGCCGGCTGGTTCGCGCTCGGGGAGGCGCGCGAGAAGATCAACCGCGGCCAGGCGCCGCTGCTGGATCGTCTCGAGCAGGGCCTGTCCGCGTGAGGGGCTCTGACTCGATCAGCCCGACGGCCCTCTACACCGGCTACGTCTGGTCGCGCAACGGGCTCTCGACCCCGGAGCTGACGACGAACGAGGGTCGGGTGCTGTTCGAGTCGCTGCATCCGCTGATGGTCGTCAGCGGCAAGTTCGGCCGGCCGTCGCTGGAGGCCTACCTGCTCGCCCGCCACCGGGCGATCGACGCGCTGCTGGAGCGCGCGATCGAGCGCGATCAGATCACCCAGGTGATCGAGGTGGCGGCCGGCCTGTCTCCCCGCGGCTGGCGCTTCGCGCAGCGCTACCAAGACCGGATCACCTACGTCGAGGCCGACCTGCCGGCGATGGCGGCACGCAAGCGCGAGGCTCTGGAGCGAGCGGGATCGCTTCCAGAACAGCACCAGGTCCGCGATCTCGATGTGTTGCAGGAGAACGGACTCACAGAGCTGGCGGACGGGCTCGACCGCCAGCGAGGGCTGGCGATCATCACCGAGGGGCTGCTCGGCTACATCTCGCCCGGCGACATGAACTCGCTGTGGCGGCGGTTCGCGGCTACGCTGACGCGCTTCAGCGCCGGGCGCTACATCTCGGACCTGCACCTCGCCAACGCGCAGACGATCGAGGTGCGGGCGTTCCGGATCGTGCTGTCGGCGTTCGTCCGCGGGCAGGTCTACCTGCACTTCTCGGACGCGGCTGAGGCAGAGGCGGCACTGCGAGCGACGGGCTTCGCATCGGTGACCGTCAGGCCCGCAAACGCGATCACCGGCGAGCGGCGAGGCCGCGGAGCGCAGATGGCGCATATACTTGAGGCATCAACCGTATGATCGACGCGACCATCTACAGCGATCCGGCCTGTCCGTGGGCCTATTCCGAGAGCCCGGCCCTGCGGGTGATCGAGTGGCGCTACCGCGACCAACTGAAGTGGGAGCTGGTCGTGATCGGCCTGACGGAGGACGCCTCCCAGTACGTCAAGCGGGGCTACACGCCGCTGCGAGGGGCGCTGGGGCAGCTGCGCTTCCGGCGCTATGGGATGCCGTTCTCGCCGGCACCGAAGTCGCGCGTCAGCGCGACCGCGAGGGCGTGCCGGGCGATCGTCGCGGCGCGGCTCGCCAATCCGGGCAGCGAGTGGCGCGTGTTCCGTGCGCTCCAGCTGGCCAACTTCAACGGACCGCTGGTGCTGGAGGACGACAAGCAGCTGCGTGACGTGCTGGCGGGGATTGATGGCCTCGACGCCGACCAGATCGTGGCCGCGCTCGACTCACCCGAGGTCAGTGAGGCCTATGAGCACGACCGCGCGCAAACGCGCAGCGCAGCCGGCTCGGCCGCCGAGCTCCAGGGCAAGACGGCCGCGACGGACGGACCGGTCCGGTTCACGGCTCCTTCGGTCGTGTTCAGCTCCAACGGCACGAAGCTTGTCGCAGGTGGCTTTCAGCCGGTCGAGGCGTACGACGTGCTGATCGCGAACCTCGACCCTGGTTTGCACCGCGAGCCCCCGCCTGAGACCCCGGCACCGCTGCTCGCACACTTCGAGCAGGGGCTGACGACCCAGGAGGTCGCCGCGCTGATGACGGCCGGCAACGATGCCGTCGACCGCCCGGACGCCGAGCGGGCGCTGATCGAGCTGGTCGCCGACGGGCGTGCGGTGCGCGAGCCGCTCGGCGACGACGCCCTCTGGAAGGCCGCGGCTTAGCGGCCCACGGCGACGCGCCTGAGGCGGCGCGAAAATGGGGACGATGAGTACGCGGGCGATTGGCGTGCTGCTGGGTCTCGGCGCCGCGGTCGCGTTCGAGGTCGCCTACCTTCTGCTGGCCGGCCAGGCGCGTCGGGTAACGAGCGCCGCCCGGCCTGGCGTCGTGTTCCTCGGCCGTTTGGCGCAGCGTCCCTGGTGGCTCGCTGCGATGGGGCTCAACGGACTGGCGTTCGTGCTCGAGCTCGAGGCGCTGCGCCGCGTGTCGCTGGTGATCGTTCAGCCGTTGCTGGCCGTTGGCCTGATCGGCCTCGTGGTTGGCGCGCGGGTGTTCCTCGGCGAGCGGGTCGGCGCGCGACAGATCGCCGGGGTGGTGCTGGTCGCCGTTGGGGTGACGCTCGTCGTTGCCGGCGCGCCCGCGACCGGAGGTGCCCACGGGCTGCCGGCCGACGCGGCGAGCTTCGTTGCCGTGACTGCGCTGCTCGTCGCTCTGGTGGCGCCACAGTTCGCTCACGGCGGGTCCGCCTGGCGTTTGGTCGCTGCCGCCGCGGCCGGCGACACGCTCGTCGCGCTTGCCACCAACGAGGTCGCGGCCGCTTGGTCACACCGGTTGCCGCTGGCGTTTGGCGCACTGGTGATGGTCGCTGTCTGCGGGTTGATCGCGGTCACCAGCGAGTCCGCCGCGCTACAGCGACTGCCTGCCTCTCGTGTCGGGCCGATCGTGAGCGCCGTGCAGGTCACGTTGCCGGTGCTGCTGGTGGCGCTGCTCGGCCGGCAGCGCTGGGTGTCGGCGCCAGCGGGGGGTGCGGTGCTTGCGCTCGGAGTGATTCTCGCCGGCGGCGGGGCTTTCTCCCTGGGCGCGATCGACGTCGGCAAGCCAATCGGCTGATAGGGCGGACCGTGTCGCCGGGCCGCTCGTTACTCGTTGACGATCAATCCCCAGTCCGGATCGCCGGAGTTCAGTTTCACGAGCAGCTCGTGCAGCGTGGCGCGTTCTTGGTGGCTGAGTCGGGTCATCATCTCGTCTTCGACGATCTGGACGGCCTTGTCGACTCGGCATAGAGCGAATTCGCCTTGTGGTGAGAGCTCGACGATCGCTCGGCGACGGTCGGCACGGTCGCGCTGGCGTACGACGAGGTCGTTTTCCTCGAGTTCGTTGAGCAGGCAGACCATGCTGCTGGCGTCCATGCGCAGTCGGTCGGCCAGCTTTTGCTGGGCGGTTGGGCCATAGCCGCGGAGGTAGCTGAGCGCCACGACGTGCCGTTGACGAAGGCCCAGTGGCGCCAGCACCTGCTCGAATCGTTGGCGGACGACTCGTGCGACCCGCGCGATCAATACCGTGGCATGCGCGGGAACGAGATCCGCTTGCGCTTGTCGGGAGGCGCTCATCTGGGCTTAGTGTAGCTTGGGTATATGATTTTGTGGTGCACGATGGTTGTCGTATTAATAAGCAACGCGTGATCGGACAGGAAGCAAAGTTTTCCGAGGAGGTGTGATGCCTTTCTCCCCTAAGCACGGCATCCGGAACGCCAGTTTGAGTTCGGTGCTTGCCGTATTCGCAGCGCTGGCCGTGATGGCGCTTCCCACCACCGCGTTGGCGAGCGGCTTCACCGCTCATCTGTATGTGTCGACCCACCAGCCGAAGGTCGGCAGGTGGCCGATTAAGGTGACCGCCACGCGAGGCAGCCAGAAGCTGAGCGGGAGCGTCTCGTATCGGTTCTTGCTCGACGGGACGCAGGTGAGCAAGCAGCCTGGGCACTCGTTCACACATGGCGTCTACTACGACACGCTGATTTGGCCCAAAAAAGCGGTCGGGCACACGATCACGCTTCGGGTCGTCGTGCGCACGAGATATGGGACCGACTACTCGAACTGGTGGATAAAGGTCCGGGCATGACGACTCCGCTCGAACCGGGGGACCGCTAGAACATGCCCGGGGCGAGCGTCATTGCCGAGCGCGTGTCTCGCGCCTACGGCCGCGCCGAGATCCTGCACGAGGTCAGCTTCGCTGTCGAGCCGGGCGAGCTGGTGGCTCTCACCGGCCCATCAGGCTCGGGCAAGACGACGCTGCTGCAGCTGATCGGGAGTCTTGACCGCCCCACCAGCGGGCGGATCCTCGTCGACGGAGTCAGCGTTGGGGAGTTGCGTCGCCCGGCAGCCTTTCGACGCAAGACCGTCGGGTTTGTCTTTCAGCTGCACTACCTGTTGCCGGCGCTCAGCGCGCGGCAGAACATCGAGCTGGGGATGGTGGCCGCGCACGTATCGCGACGTGACCGGGCACAACGGGCGAGCGAGCTCCTGGAAGAGGTCGGCCTCGCCGACCGCAGCGACGCCCTGCCGTCGGAGCTGTCCGGTGGCGAACGCCAACGGGTGGCTATCGCGCGGGCGCTGGCCAACCGGCCGGCGCTGGTGCTCGCCGATGAGCCGACCGGGTCGCTGGACAGCGTCGCCTCCGGCCAGGTATGGCAGCTGTTGGGCGAAGTCCGCGCACGCAGTGGGACGACGGTCATCATCGCCTCCCACGATGTGACGCTCGGCGAGCACGCCGACCGCTCGCTGCACCTGGTCGACGGGCGTCTCACCGACCCTGGAGCAGAGGTGGACGAGCGCGCGCGAGGAGGCGTGGCGTGGCCGCCCTGACCCAGACGCTCACCAGCTTGCGCCACCGGCCGGCCCGCGCGGTTCTGACCGCGCTAGGGACCGCGCTCGGGATCGGCACGATCGTCGCGCTGCTCGCCGTGTCGGCGGGCGCCACGCAGACCGCTGGCAAGTTCGTCCACCTGGGTCGCTCCGACCTGGGGCTGTTTCAGAAGGACGCGGCCGACCCAACGACGTCGGTTCTCTCGACGAGTTTGATCGGGACTCTGCGCCGCGAGCCGTGGGTCGCAGACGCGATGGGGCTGCAGTTGCTGGTCTCAGACATCGCCGGGTCGCCCGGCGCGATCGTGTTCGGGGCTGAGCCCAACAGCTTCGAGACAGACCGGATGGTGTTCAGCTCCGGGCGCATGTACAGCGCGCCTGACCAGATCGTGATCGGCGACCAGCTCGCGCCGCAGTTGCACGTGCACGTTGGCGACACCGTCGAAGTGGCCCACCGCCGATTGCGCGTCGTCGGCATCTACCACATCGGGGTCTCCGAGCAGGACGCGGGTGCGTTCATCCCGCTGGCGACCGCGCAGCAGATCAGCGGCCACTACGGCGAGGTCACGTCGATCGTCGTCAAGCTCGCCGTCGGGACCAAACCGTCGACGGCCCAGCGACTGATCGCGCAGCGGTTCCCCGGTCTGTTGGTGATCGCCGATGCCGACGAGGCGCTGCGCGCCGGCGCCAACGGGCAGCTGATCGCCAACATGACGCTCGTGATCGTGGTGCTGGCGTTGTTGATCGGTGGGATCGGCGTGATGAACACGATGCTGATGTCTGTCATCGAACGCCGCTCTGAGTTCGCGCTGCTCTCCGCCGTGGGTTGGAGCGGTACCCAGATCGCCACCCTCGTGCTCACCGAGGGCGTGATCGTCAGCATCCTCGGCGCCGCCGCCGGCTTGGTCATCGGCACCATTGGAGCTCAGCTGCTGATCCACGCACTCGGCGCCGCGGCATTTGTCTCACCCGATGTCACCGCCTGGGTCCTTGGTCGCGCACTGTTGATCGGGATCCTGATTGGTGTGCTCGGCGGGCTCTACCCCGCCTGGAGGGCGGCGCACGTCTCGCCGGCGCGCGCGCTGGCCCGAAACTAGGGCTAGCGACTAGACGAGCTCGAACCGGAGCGGCAGCGACTCGAGCCCGTAGATCCCCGACGGTGTCCCGAACTCGGGCTCTCCGTCAAGCGCCACGGACAGCGCCCGCTCCGCGATCGCCGCCAGCCCCTCCTGCATCTCGGCGCGTGCGAGGTTGGCGCCGACGCAGTAGTGGATCCCGGCGCCGAAGGTCAAGGTGCGCAGCCCACTGCGGTCGGCGGTGATGTCGAACTCGTCCAGGGGCGCCCCGTCGCGATTGGCGTGCCAGGCCGACACCAGCACGACCGACCCGGCGGGGAAGGTGACGCCGCGATACTCGATCTCGGCGGTCGTGATCCGCGCCGTGAACGGGGTGATCGGCTCGTAGCGCAGCGCCTCGTCGACCGCGGCGAGTGCCAGACCGCTCGGGTCCCCTCGTAACACCTCCCACTGGTCCGGCCGCGCGGCGAGCAGGCGCAGCGCGTGCGCGAGCTGGCTCTGGCTCGTGTCGACGCCGCCGACGAGGATGTTGAGGATCAGGTTGCGCAGCTCGTCGTGGTTCAGCCGCTCGCCCTCGGCCTCGGCTGCGATCAGATCCGTGATCAGGTCCTCGCCGGGCGAGTCGCGCCGCTCGCCGATCAGCGCGTCGGCCCAGACGTAGAACTCGGACACCGCCTGCTCGATCCGGGGGCGCTCGGACAGCAGGCTGTTCGGGTCGAACTGGCGCTGGATCCAGTTCGACCATTCGTACAGCTTCGGGCCGTCGCTCAGCGGTGCGCCCATCACAGCGGCGATCACCAGCGATGGGTACGGCTTCGCGAACGACGAGATGAACTCGCAGCGTCCGTCCGACGGGATCGTCGCCAGCAGCTCCTCGAGAAACTGGCGCATCGCCGGCCGGTAGCGGTCGACGGCACGGGGCGCGAGCGCCGGGTTGACGAGGTTGCGCAGCCGCCTGTGGTCAGGGCCGTTGATGTTGATGATGTTGCGGACGATCTCCTCGTGCAGCGGCCCGTCTTCGATTCCGAACAGCTCGGCGATCGTCAGCCCAGGGAAGACGGCGTCCTTGGTGCGCAGGAAGAACTCCGACGACTCGCGGTCGAGCACCATGACACCGAACGGGCAGGACGCAAGCCAGCCGTCGTAGCCGTGCAGAGCCGCCATCGCCTCGCGGTAGCGGTCGCCGCGCAGGCTCGCGTCGGTGTGGTCAAAGGCGGGAAGGTCGAGTTCGCCGGCGAGCGGCATCGCGCTTAAGCCCGACCGATCCAAGGATTGCGGGCCAGCTCCTGCGCGACAGCCTCGGCGACCGCGACGGCCTGGCGGACCGTCCGGTAGTCCACGTTCTCGGGCGTGTCGCTCGGCTTGTGGTAGTTCGACAGCGCCTTGTAGCGATCGATCGAGGTCAGCGTCGCGGTCGGATAGCCGGCCCGGCTCGGGATCACGGCGTCGGTGGAGACACGCGAGCGCATACCGCGGCGAACCGGCGCGCCGGCCTGAGCGGCGGCCCGCGCGACGAGGTCGCGAAAGCTGCGGTCGTGGTAGTCCTCCATCACGATCGGGCCCTCGCCCTCGAGCATGATCAACTCCGGCGATCCGACCGTCTCGAGGTTCAAGAACCACGTCTGCTCGCGGTCCAACTGATCGCGCCAGCGCGCCACGAAGCCGTAGATCCCGCCCTGCAGCACCTCCTCGGCGCCGCACGAGACGAGCAGCACCCGCAAGCCCTGGAGCGAGCGCAACCGGTCGGCCAGCGCCACCAGCGCCGCGACCCCGGACAGGTTGTCGTTCGCCCCAGGCACGATCGGGCTGTGGGCGATGTCCTCAAACGCGGCCGTCGCGACCACTGAGCCCGCGATCCCCGCCGCCAGCACGCCGCGTCGCCGCGTCGCCGCACCGAACGCCACGAGCAGCGGCGCGCTCAGCACCAGCCACCAGAGCGGCAGCGAGGTGTCGATCCGCTCCAGGAGGCCCGGAAGCCGCTCTCCGAGCCACGCCTGCAGCGAATCATCGAACACCCTGCCGCCGCGCCCGGCGTCGTGGTGCGCGAACACGACCAGCGTCCGGGCGGCGCCGGCGTCGCCGCACGACCCGACCACGTTGCACGTCGTCAGCCGCCCGCCGGCCGCGCGGCGAAATAGTCGCGGGCCGTTGGAGACGTCGTCGGCGATCGCGCCGGCCGCGGCGGCGGCGGCGACACCCGCCAGCCAGCGTGTGCGTGGAACGGCGATTCCGACAAGGCCCGCCACGGCGCTCGCGCTCGACAGCCGCGACAGCGACACCGCGTAGCCGTCGAGGAACTGCTCCTCCTGCAGCGCGGTCTCGCAGCCGGCGTCGCGCAGCCTCGCCGCCAGCCACTCGGCGGCCTCACGCTCTCCGTCGCTCCCTGCCCGGCGCTCCAGCGGAGCGAGCGCGTCCACCACCCCCCGCAGAGCGGGCTCAGACGTCACGCCGACACGTTCTCGAAGATCGCCGCCAGCCCCTGGCCGCCGCCGATGCACATCGTCTCGAGCCCGTAGCGCCCGCCGCGGCGGTCAAGCTCGCGCAGGAGCGTCGCGAGGATCCTGGCGCCGGTGGCGCCGATCGGGTGTCCCAGCGAGATACCAGACCCGTTGACGTTGACGCGCTCGAGCCCGTCGGGCAGCTCCCACTCGCGCAGCACCGCGAGCGCCTGTGCGGCGAACGCCTCGTTGAGCTCGATCAGGTCCATCTGCTCGAGCGACAGCCCGGCACGGGACAGCGCCTTGGCGGTCGCCGGCACCGGGCCGATCCCCATCGTCCGCGGCGCGACCCCCGCCACGCCCCAGCTGACGAGCCGCGCCAGCGGCTTCAGGCCGAGCTCGCTCGCGCGCTCCGCGTGGGTGACGATGCAGACCGCGGCGCCGTCGTTCTGGCCGCTCGAGTTGCCCGCCGTGACGGTCGCGTCGGGGTCCTTGCGGCCCATCACCGGACGCAGCGCCCGAAGCGCCTCGAGCGAGGCGTCCGCTCGCGGGTGCTCATCGCGGTCGATGATCCGGGTGCCGGTCTTGCGGTCGGTGACCTGCACGGGCACGATCTCCTCGCCGAACACGCCACTCTCCTGCGCGGCGACCGCACGCTGGTGCGAGCGCAGAGCGAGCTCGTCCTGCTCACCGCGCGGTATCGAGTACTCGCGCCGCAGGTTCTCGGCCGTCTCAATCATCCCGCCCGGGACGGGGTAGTTGACGCCCCCGGCCGTGATCCGTCCGCGGACCAGGCGGTCCTCGAGCATCGCGCCACCGGAGCGGGCTCCCCACCGCAGCGACGTCGAGTACAGCTCAGTCTGGCTCATGCTCTCGGCACCGCCGGCGAGCACGAGATCGGCTGCGCCCGTCTGAACCTGCATGCTGGCCTCGATCACCGCCTGCAGCCCGGAGCCGCAGCGGCGGTCGATCTGCAGGCCCGGGACCTCGACGGGCAGCCCCGCGTCGAGCGCCGCGACGCGGCCGAGCGCCGGGGCTTCGCCGTTCGGGTACCCCTGACCCAGCAGCACGTCGTCGACCTGGTCGCGCGGAAGCTCGGCGCGCGAGATCAGCTCCTCGATCACGGTGGTCGCGAGCGTCGTCACGGTGACATCTCTGAACACGCCGCCGAACCGGCCGACCGGGGTCCGCAATGGCTCGCAGATCAGCGCGTCACGCATCCCGCGCCAGCTTAGCTATCGCTCGCCCTTGACCCTGACCCCGCGTGAGGCCTTACGGTCACCGACATGAGAACCGTGAGCGAGGTGTCAGAGCTCGCCGGCGTGACCGTCCGGACCCTGCACCATTACGACGAGATCGGGCTGTTGCGGCCGAGCTCGTCCCTCGGACGCGGGCTACCGGCTGTACGCGCACGAGGACCTCGAGCGCTTCCAGGAGATCCTCGTCTGGCGCCAGCTCGGCTTCGGCCTGCAGGAGATCCGGGAGCTGCTCGATGACCCCGGGCATGACCGAGTCGCGGCGCTACGCGGGCAGCGGGCGCTGGTCGAGCGGGAGCTCGAGCGCCTGGGTGCGACCGCGGTCGCGCTCGATGCGGCACTCGAGCGGGTGGTGGCCGACTTCGCGACGTTGATGAAAGCGGGCGAGCCGGCCGACGGCGAACGCGCGCGGGCGGTCGTCGAGCGACACCGCCAGCACATCGCGCATTGGTTCTATCCGGTCAGCACCCAGATGCACCGCAACCTCGCCGAGATGTACGCCGCCGACCCGCGCTTCGCGGCCGGTTACGAGAACGCGGCCGACGGGCTGGCGAGCTATGTGCGCGACGCGGTTCTGGCGAACGCGGACGCGAGAGAGCGCGAGTGACTCAGCGGACTCCGCACACCGCCGCTGCGTGCTTGTACGCGGGCGACTGGGGATTTGTGCCGGCGTCGGTGACCAGGATCCCGCCGCCCGCCGGGAACTTCGGGTCCTGGTAGCCCGGGACGCCGTGATTGCGCATGCACTGCGCGTGGGCGATCAGCGACGCCTTCATGGCCGGGGTGATCGACGGCTTTCCCTGTGGGTTGAGGCGCGCTGACATCAGCCCTTGGCAGCTGGTCCAGGCCGTTTTGAACGCCGGTGACTGCATGTTGATGGTCGGTGGGATCGCGATCCCACCGATCATGTTTTCCGCGCCGCTGACGTTGGCGCCTGGATCCGGAAGATTCGGGACGCCGTGCGCGCGCACGCACCTGACGAAGGCCAGTTGCTGACTGGCAACGGTCGACGAGCTGGTCGCGCTCTTCGGCGCGCTGCTGCCGCATCCGGCGGCGATCAGGCAGGCGGTGATCGTCCCCAGGACGGCGGCGATGCGGGGACCGAAGGCGGTCAAAGTCTGGCCGGCGTGGTTCGCACGTTGAGCCGAGTGTCGCGCGCGGCGCATAACACGGACATAACGCCGTTACGTCGCGGTTACGGACACGGCGCGCGGTGGTCGCGATCAGTCGTTGATCGTGATGTGCCCCGGCTGTGCTGCGACCCGTGTCAGCCACTCCCGCACGGCTCCGTAGCGCTCCAACTCAAACCCGCCTTCCGGCGCGACGTGGACGTAGGCATAGAGCGCGATGTCCGCGATCGTGTAGCTGTCCGCGACGAGGAACTGCCGGGTGCGCAGGTGGCCTTCGAGGGCAGCCAGCGCGCGGTACCCCCAATCGGTCCTGACCTTGCGTTCCTCGTCGCTCGGGCTGCTCCCGGCGAGCGCCCAGAACCGGACCACGGCGATGTAGGGCTCCACTGAGTACTGCTCGAAGAAGCACCACTGGAGGACCTGCGCGCGCTCGTACGGACCGGTCGGCACGTACTCGGTCCCGTCAGCGAGGTACCAGATGATCGCGTTCGACTCGGCGAGCGGACGGCCGTCGTCAAGGATGATCGTCGGGACGCGGAGCGCGGGGTTCAGATCGCCGAGAACGTCGGCTCGGTCGGAGCGGTCGAACACGCTGAGTTCGCGAAGCTCCAGCGGGATGCCGAGATGCGCAGCGATCAGCCGGACCTTGTAGCAGTTGCCCGAGACCGCGCTGTTGTAGAGCAGCATTCAGCCAGGGATGCTAGTGGCATGCTAGGCGCAGGCTCACGGGCGCTCGACAGCGCGGAACGGGTTATCCGCCAGCTCGTGCGCCCGGATCGTGTGCGGCTCCAGAAGGCGGTGACAGCATGAAGACGACGCCGTCGACCACGATCAGGCACGCGCTCACCGGCGCCCCTTCCATGTGCGCGCGGTAGATGCGCTCACCCTGCCTCTTGTCGGGTGGAGGCAACTCAGCTATGGGTCGCCAGCCCTACTCAGAGAACGACACCGCGAGATTCCCCCCGGGCGGCGTCATCACGAACGCATCGGCCCGATATCCCGAGCATCTGGGCCGGAGAGGTTCCGCCGCCGGAGCTGCCTGATGATTAGACGGAGTCTCACGGCGCCGGCTGGCAGGCTATGCGGGTACTTTGGCTCAGCGTTGTTTACGACGAGCCAGGGCGCCGGTCATCTCAATGCGGATCGACGGCCGATGAGGCGCAGGTCGCGACTGTTTTGAGCCGTGTCGATTGGCGTGAAGGCGTTCGCGGTTGCTCTGTTGGCATCACCGCTTGCGCTCAGCCTCGTCTTCGGCGACCTTGAGCGCCTTTTCGGCCAGCGCGTATCCCTGGTCGCCGATCGCGCGGAGTTCCTCGGCGAGGGCGCGCATCGGGTAGGGGTTGTTGTCGCTGGCCATCTTTGCGCGCATCAGCGCGGCTTCGCGGACGAACTGCGAGACGCTTGAGCCTTGGCGTCTGGCGGCTTTTTGGATCAGCTTCATTCCCTCGCGGGTGAAGCTGATCGTGGTGCGTGTCATGGGCATGGCGAAGAGTTCCTCAAGCTTCGTGCGCTAGCGCCGATGCTATCACCAGCGACAGCACGCATGCTATCGGTGGCGAAGAGCTTCGTAAGGAAACGCTCCTCGTGCTAGCGCACTCGCTAGCATACGCGCTAGCACGCGTGCTACCGGGGGCAGTTGGTCCGGGGGGCAGCCCGAGTTGTGGCGGGTTGCCCCCCGCTACTACCCGTCGCGATCCAACTAAGGACCAAAGAAGGCTTACCTATGCGTAAGCTCATCGTAATCATCACTGCCGTGGCAGCCCTAGCCGCACCGGCCGCCGCACTGGCGAACGCTAGCCATATGACCGTCGGTCCGACCGGCACCCCCGTGGGCACCCTCATTGGCTCGACGCAGGGCAGCAAGCGCGTGACGCACTACAAGGCTGCCTACACCGACGGATTCTTCGGCCCCGTCTCCTGCACCGGCACGCATCATGGGACAAGCGTGCCCGGGAGTTTTGACAGCTTCACCTGCAGGAGCCCCATCGGCTCGCCGCTGACCAATGTCGAGCCTGGCGAGACGCTGACGTGCCCCACCGGAAACTATCCCGGATGGAATTCAGACTTCAATGGAGTCGGCGTAAAGACGTTCACGGCCACGGTTTCGGCCGACGGCACGTCCTATACCGCAGTCGCCACCTACTAGTAGTCGAAACGCCCCGCCCAGGGGCGTCGTGGGGAACGAGACCCACCTGACGAGACTCACGCACATTCGCAACGAAACGGACGCCCGGCCGGCAAGGATCTAAGCATCGGCGCTAAGCACGCATGCGACACGATTGGGGCCAGGATCCCAGCTCGCTCGCGTTTACCGACACCGCCGAGGGGCTGCATATGCGCGCGGTGCTGCCGAAGTCCGAGACCGATGTCGCCAACGCGGTCGCGAAGGCCAAACGCGGCGTCCTGAACGGCCTCTCGGTCGGGATGATCGTCCGCAAGGATTCCTGGGATGCTGACGGCACCGAGCGGGTGATCCACCGCGCCTCGCTCGCTGAAGTGAGCCTCGTGCACCGTCCGGCCAACGAGCAGGCGCGCGTAACCTCGGCACGAGCCAAGCGGGGCTCACTGGAACTGCGGAACGTGCCGCTCGCCTACGTCGATCTACGCCAGGACGACGACGCGGACACCGAGGGCATGATCGCGTGCGTCCACTGCGGCGGCAAGGGAAGGCTCAGCAGCGGCGTTCTGTGCCCGGTCTGCGCCGGCCTGGGGCTGGTCGAGGACGACGGCGAAGACGACGACGGCCGCGCAGCACGAGCCGGGTACGCGGCGCACGAGCTGGCGATCCTCGGCGGCAAGGGCCAGGCGTTCAAGAACCCCGACGGGCACTGGTCATTCCCCACTCGCACGCCGACTGACCTCTCCAACGCCATCCAGGCGATCGGCCGCGCACCGGCAGGACTGCGGAACGCGATCCGCCGCTACATCATGGCCAGGGCTCGAAAGATGGGGCTGAGCCATCTGGTGCCCGACAGCTGGGCGCCTGACGGCAGCCTACGGTCGCGCCGGTCGTGTGTGCTGGCCGGCGGTTGGAATGACCCCGCCGAGGTCCGGCTCCGCCGCGATTTGCTCGAACTCGGCATCGTAGGCCGGGGCCTCGTCAGGAACGACACCGAGGACTTGTACGCCGAACTGGACTACCTCAACGCGGTCGCCGCGTACAGGGCCAGGCGATGACCTCGAGCGCCGCAGCAGACCTCAACCGAGGTTGGTCCTCGCTTCCGGCCGACAGCGCCGCGATCGTGTTCTCGGACCACTGCGTCGAACGCTACGGGGAGCGAATCCGGCCGAGCCTCGATGATGACCGTGTACGTGTCGAGTTGTCCCGGCTGCTCTCGACGGCCCGGATCACCCGCACCAAACCGGACTGGGTACTGGTGGACTCCGCGTGTTACTACTTACTTTTGACGCCCGAGATCGCCGCGCCGCTGTACCTCCACGACGACGGCGCGTTGCATGTCGCGAACTTCTTCTACAAGGACATGACCGAAGGCAAGCGCCGCAGCAACCGCAATCAGGCGAAGGCAAGGGCGCGGAGCGGCAAGGCAGGCGCACGCCGGGCCAACAGGATGCAGACCGGCAGACCGATCAGCGGCCCGGATGCTGGGGAGTGGGCCGACTGAATCCCGAGCGCTTTCCTGGCGACGCCCCGAGCAGACGCCGCAGAAAGGCACCCGGCCCTCACCTACCGCCCCGTAGGCGAGGGACCGGGTGCTGTGAGGCTCAGACACGGGACCGGAACCGAGCCTCAAGGGGGTGCTTCAAGCTGCCGTCGATCTACCCGACGTGCCGGGAGTGAAAACCGGACGGCGGCGCAACGGTCAGATCGCCTACATCGCGCGTCCCGCTCGTGCCAGCGCCCAGCAGTATGGCCGGCCGGTGAGCGGCCCTGACGTGTCGGAATGGGCGGTCGGCCAGCGAGCCGTCAGGTCGCCACCCTGGCGTAAGCTAGGCGGGCCGCGCCATGGAGGACTTGATCCAACCGAGTATCAACCGCGAAGGCGATGAGCATCCGCGCCTCTGCTCGTTTTGTGGCAAGGGCGAGAAGTCCCTCAAAAAACTGATCGCATTGCCTCCCCCGTACATCTGCAATGAGTCCGTCGAATTGCCTCGCGTGTACATCTGCAATGAGTGCGTCGACCAGTGCGTGGAGATCCTCGCCGAGGGCCGCGACCAAGAGCCGGGCAGCGGCCCAGGCTAGAAGTCGCTGATTGAATGGGCTGGAAGGGCGGTGGCCATGCCCTGGAGCCCGGTCGGGTCCCCGAGCCGCTGCGCTCGCCGCTGGCGAAGAGGGTATGGATCGCCGGCGAGCGCGGGCCGACCGGACGCATCGGAATGGGCCGAATGAGCGAGCGACACCTTGATCGCCGGATGCAGGTCGCGGCCGAGCGCGACGGACTCGGGCGGCTCGCCTAACTCACATGAGCACCAGTGCGCCCGGCTACTGCTTGTCGATCAACCCAGCGGGCAGCATCTTTGCCCGGCTGAGTGCGCCCACGACGGCCTAACAGTCCCCATCGCGTTTGAAGAGCAAGCACTACGGAGCGAGTGGCCGGCAACTCTGACTTGCGTTTTACAAGAGCAGTAACCGATTGAGCCGCTGCGGTCAGGCCGACACAAATGTGTGTGCCGGATTAGACCTCCGGCTCACCCTGGATGCCGCGGTCCTGCAAGATCGACAGTCGCGACCCGCTAACCGTGGGCGACGACCTCCCCCGGAGTGACCTCCGGAGGATTGGGGTACAAGTCCTCGGCGTTCTGCCGTACCCAGGACGCTGCCTTCTCATTCGATGCTTCAGCGCCGGCTCGGTCCTCGTACACAGTCATCGACGCCATGACTCCGTTCCCGGCATCGAGCCAGTAGTAGGCCACGAACCCCGGAATCTCCTTCAGCAAGGGGACGAATTCCTCGGCCACGCGGCGGCCCGCTTCGGCTGGGTCGGTAATCCCCTGGTAACGCCTGGCCGTTGCATACATCGCTGCCTCCTCTCGACGTGCAGCACCACGTCCTCGGCGGGCCGAGCATACTCCCAGCGCAGAAGCACAGTCAAGCCATACCTCGTCGTAGGGCTCGTCGTCGGGTCAGCGTGGAGTCGATGACCTGCGCAGTGGCCTAGCCGTGGCGCCCGTGGACCCCGAGCCCGCCTCCTGGCGCATGGCCGTACCCGCTCACATCGTGTGTGCGCCCTGCCCGGATCGCCTGCAACCACGCGGCTTTCACGTGGCTCGACACCATGGCATAGCTTCCACGCCGGGCGCAACGTCCGCTTTGGGCTTACTGGTCAAGGATCCACCAGCGGACGCGGGCTGACGCCTCCAACGATGTCGCGCTCGAGGTGTCCGCCGGCGTCTGCGACCGTCGCACATCCCAACGCTCAGCGAACGTCGCCCGAAGCCCGACGAGAGTGTCGAAAATCGATCAAGGCGGCAAGCCACGGCTCACGATCGAAGACCCTTCCACAGAGCTCTGCGCATCGTCTCGGCGGAAGCGCCTCCCGGAGGATCTAGGTCGTGTGGACGATCACCACGTCGCAGTGCGCATGATGCGAGACGTGGTTCGGCACCGACCCCAGGACGCGCTTGCCGCCGGTCATGCCTCGGTTGCCGACGACGATCATTTGGGAGCCTTGCTCGTCCGCAACCTCCACCAATGCTCGTCCGGGCTCTCGTGTCGACAGGTGTCCCTCGGTCGCGACATCGACCTTGGCCAGCCGCTGTTGTGCTCTGTCGACATTCTGCTGGGCTTGGGTCCGCTCACCCTGTCTGCCGGCTTCCACTAGCGGGACATCTTCCCCGCCGTGGGCGCTGACCACATGGACGGTCGCGCCGAAGGCGCGTGCGAGCACACCAGCGCGGTCCACCGCCTGCTCGGCTGTCTCGGAGCCGTCTGTCCCGACGACTATCGATTCCCCTGTTCCCATCTCGCCTCCCTTCTCGCTCCCGCCGCCCCGGTCGATCGGCGGGCGACGCTCGGAAGCTCAGCCTACCAGTGGGTGACTGCGCTCTGGAGACTTTCTTTGTGTCCTGGCGCTACTTCCGCAATGGGCTATAAGCAGCAGGGAAGCGCCTCGACCTGAAGCCGTCTAGCGCCGGTCGGCGCGAGACTGCTGGTTGTCGATCAGAGCGACAGGCTCCGGGCTTGCCGTCAAGACGTTCAGCGTTGGTTGAGACATCTCGCTCGGCGCCAGCCCTAACTGGAGCGCGTCGCCGTTAGTTCGCTCAGACAACCAGCACGCTGACTAAGTGCTGTTCTTCGTAAATAAGGCTACGTATTAGCGTCCGAGCGCGGCCGTAGCGTGCGTGGCATCCTGTCCTCTTGTGAAGGGGAGTTGATGCCGAGGCATAGCCCGTATCGGATTGAACTCAATGACGAGGAGCGCGCGGTGCTGGAATCGTTGGCGCGTTCATATACGTTGCCGTATTGGCAGGTGACGAGGGCTCAGATGGTGCTCATGGCCGCCGACGGGCTGCGAAACGACGAGATCGCACACCGGCTGCGCTGCGGTCGCGATGTCGTCTCGCAGTGGCGAAAGCGGTTCTTCGAGCAGCGCCTCGCCGGCCTCGAGGACCGGCCAAGGCGCGGTAGACCGCCGGCCTTTC
Organism: uncultured Solirubrobacterales bacterium; assembly: GCA_963756655.1. Taxonomy (GTDB): domain Bacteria; phylum Actinomycetota; class Thermoleophilia; order Solirubrobacterales; family Solirubrobacteraceae; genus Palsa-465. The sequence goes on along the minus strand of CAVWOQ010000014.1, from coordinate 7,250 downwards.
CCCCCTCAGGTACGCGCTGAGGTGATCCGCCTGGCGTGCGAGCGGCCGACCGACAGCTCCGTGCCGCTGGCCCGCTGGTCATCCACCGAGCTCGCGCGCGAGGCTATCGCCCGCGGGATCTGCGAGCAGATCTCCGGGGTGACGGTCTGGCGCTGGCTCTCAGAGGACGCGATCAAACCCTGGCAGCATCGCTCCTGGAACTTTCCCCGGGACCCGGACTTCACCGCCAAGGCCGGCCGGATCCTTGACCTCTACGGCGGGCGCTGGGAGGGCGAGCTGCTGCACCCAGGCGACTATGTCGTCTGCTGCGACGAGAAGCCCTCGATCCAAGCCCGCCGCCGCAAGCACACGACGCTAGCCGCGAACGCGACCGTCAAGCGCGGGCAGCGCGTCGAACACGAGTACGAACGCAAAGGATCGCTGTGCTGCCTGGCCGCCTGGGACCCCAGACGCGCGAAGCTGTTTGACCGCTGCGCGTCCGCCGACGGGATCGTCGCGTTCGATCAGCTCGTCGAGCAGTTCATGAGCGTCGAGCCTTACAGCAAGGCGCAGCGCGTCTTCGTGATCGTCGACAACGGCTCAGCGCACCGCGGCCACGCATCGATCGACCGGCTCCAAGGCAGATACAACAACCTGATCCTCGTCCACACCCCAGTCCACGCCAGCTGGCTCAACCAGGCCGAGATCTACTTCTCCATCGTCCAGCGCAAAGTCCTCACCCCCAACGACTTCCCCGACCTCGACAGCCTCGAAGCGCAAGTGCTCGCGTTCGGCCGCCGCTACGAGCAGATCGCTCAACCATTCGAGTGGAAGTTCACCCGCGCCGACCTCGGCCGCCTCGCCCAGCGACTCGAGTCACCCACCGCCCAAGCCGCCTGATCCACGAATACGTCGGCGAACTTCCGAGTCAGAGCACTAAGTGCGCGACTTAGCCCGCGTCCGGGCCCCCTTTTTGGCAGCCTTGCTCCGTCGCGCGGCGTTCTGCTTGCGGGTCTTCGCAGCCTTCTTCGCTGCGGCCTTTCGTTTGGCGGACCCACCCTTGACTCGATCTTTGTGGTCGCTCAGCACCTTGCCGAGATCGTCCACCACGCGTTGAACTTTCTTCGTAGGCTTACGACGCCCGTCACTCGCGCCCGCAATGAGCTTTGCGGGACGCTTTCGTAGGCCTCCGGCACGCAGCTTCCGGGCCAGCTCCTTCTCCCGCTTGCTCTTTGCCATAGCTGCTCTCCTTTCCCGAATCGGCTGACTGGTCGAGATGTACCCGGCATCCGCGGGTTCTAGCCGTCAGACCGGAGCACCGAGCGTCGAGCGTCGGCATTGTCGTCCGGCGATTCTCCTTGCCGGTTGGGAGACGACATCTCGATGGCGGGGAGCAGCCGGGACAGACTGGATTTCGCCTTGACCGCCGCTGCGGGATCGAATGCAGGGGGTCGCGATCTGAAGCTGTGCTTTCCCGTGGAAATCGAGCGCCCGAGTCGACGCGCGTCGGCCGCTCTTCGCTTCTGGGTCGTAGCCGAACCGGCACGCCCAGGCACCGCTGCTGGATCGGGCTTGATCCACCGCTGTCGCGATTCGATCAACTCGGAAGGCAGCGGTCTCGCACGCCTGGGTGTCGGGTTCACGTGGAGGCGGCGCCGTCGGCTAGTCAGGGCAAGGCCGCTGCTTGTGGGCCTGCAAGTGCGACCTTGTCCGCCTGGCCCGCTACACGCCTGCGTGATAACAGACCAGCTCGACCTGGTGGCCTTCGGGGTCGACTACGTATATGGAGTCGCAGATCCCATGGTCCCACTCCTCGAACCGGATCGACAGCGCTTCCAGGTCGCGCTTGGCCTGCTCGTAGTTGGAACGGTCCAGAACGAGAGCGATGTGCTCGTTTGGGTCGCGCGGATCAACGGGGCGGGGCAACGCATCGTCTCGAGCCATGAATAGCGCGACGCACGCATCGCCGTTGCAGAGCAGCAGCGGATGCCCTCCGGCCACGTCCGCCCAGTCGTCCGCGTGCCTGCGTTGCATCCCGAGCGCGTGCTCATACCACGCGGCGAGCGTATCGATATCGCGCGCCGTAAAGGCGACATGGTCAACACGTTCGGCGTGGAACACGCGCACCTCCGCTCACTGTTGTTGATCCAGGGCCTGGACCCAGTCTGCAGGCTACGCTGCCTGCGCGCGGTTGCAGAAGCACGACGCCACGGAACATTCGAGCACAGCAGCTCGTACGTGGTCTCGGGTGTCCAGATGCCGTGTCCGCACGACCCTCCGAATCGTTACGCAGAGTGTCGCAACGGGCTACAAGCGACAGTCTCGGCCCGACACCATCTACGCGCTTAATGACCCGCCGGGCGTGGTTCCGTCCGGCCCGGCGGGTTGCTGCCCCATAGGGGTGGGGGAGATAGAAGCCTCGCCACGCCAGCTCCGCTGGCTCAGACGTAGATCTCGACTAATACAACGCAAAATTGATGGGAAAGGTTGGCCGAATCTCACTGCGAGTCCCTCGACCGGACCTGACGGGGAGGCCGGCTCGGAGGCAGACCGGGCCGCACGCAGCCGCGCACGCAGCGACATAGGGTGGACCCCGGTGCGACGGACCGCTATGAGGTCGGCCGACCCTCGATTTTGGCTGGTCGCGAAACCCGGCCGAGGGTAGTACGCGGGTCGAGTTCGTGCGCGGCTTCGACGCGCTCCGTCTCGGCGCACTCCTCGTGGAAGTAACGCGCTCTCGCACGACGCCAGTAGGCGAGCGCCTCGGCGGTTCGTCCCGTCTCTGGGTCCGCATCGGGGTCATCCGCGATTGCCTGATAGCACTCCGCGAGGTCGACATTCAACGAAATCAGCGCCTCCAGCTCGGGCACGCTCAGTATCCCGACGGCCGTATCGATCATCGCCGCATTGCCTCGTCGCCCTGGTGGGATGTGCGTCGCGTGTCCACTCCTTCGAGAGTTAGGCCGAGCTATGGGTCGCTTTTCTGGATATCGCCGAGGAATAGCTCGGTTTGCATATACCCGATCAAAGCCCTCGGTCGAGGCTGGCGTAGCGCTGCACAGGATTTGCACAGAGATCACCGCTGCGATGTCGCATTTTGCGCTCGGGGAGCCATCGCTCCGCTCACGCAGCGGGTCGGGCTACAAGCGACAGTCTGGACCCGACACGATCTATGCGCTTAATGACCCGCTGGGCCGTTTCCGTTCGGCCCGGCGGGTTGCTTCCCCATGGGTTGCTTCCCCATGGGGTGGTGGGGGACTTGAAGCCTCGCCGCGCCAGCTCCGTTGGCTCAGGCGTAGGTCTCGACGACTACATCGGCAGATTGACCGCAAACATTAGGTCGAATCGCACTGCGAGTCCTTCGACCCAACAACTTGCCATTTGAGATGCATTCACTGTCAGGCTCACGCGGTCCATTTGGACCCGTGGGAGCTGTCGCGCTCGCTCTGAGCGGCGTCCGTTGTACTCGGTTAGCCTCAAGGCGCGCCAGATGAGTTCCTGACGGTCGCTGAGATCGCCGAGCTGCTGAAGCTGAACCCGCAGACGGTGCGCAACTGGATCTAATCCGGAATTCCGGATTAGATCCATTATCTGGACTTCCTGGTTATGCCGACTGGGCGCCGATGGGCCTGCGGTCGTGGTCGGAGGGTGTTCGCTGGTCTGGATAATCCGGGTGCGGGTGGGGGCTGGTGTGGGTGGACGCGTGACTTGAGCTGGCGTGTTCTTTTCGGGTCAACCGAGAAGGGAGCGTCGTCATGCGTGAGGGGGTTCTGGTGTCGGAGGTTCGGGTCCGAGGCCCGCTGGCAGGTAACGCGCGCGGGTTCGCGGAGTTCCTGGCGGGTCAGGGGTACAAGCCGGGATCGGTGCGGCTGCAGGTGCATCTGGTTGCGCAGTTGAGCCGCTGGCTTGAAGCCGAAGGGGTTGCTGTTGAGGAGTTGACCGAGCTGGAGGCGGCGCGGTTTATCGCTGTCCGGCGAGCGAGGGTGCATCGGCTGTTTCGCTCTCGGCAGGCGCTGGAGCCGGTGATCGGCTACTTGCGTGATGTCGGCGTCGTGCCCGCGCCCGCGCCTGCCGGTCCGCTCTCAGCGGTCGACGAGTTGGTTGAGCGGTACCGGCGCTATCTGCTCGTCGAGCGGACGGTCACGGTTGACACGGCGAAGGTGTATGTCGGTGCGATCCGACCGTTCGTCGCCGGGTTTGAGCACGCCGGGCGGCTTGACCTGCAGCAGGTCACGGCGGCGGATGTCAGCGCGTTCCTGTTGGACGAGACCGCGCGCCGCGGGACGTCGATCTGCTCGGTCGCGACGGCGTTGCGGTCGTTGTTGGGGTTCCTGCACGTTGAGGGTGTGCTCGAGCGGTCGTTGGCGTTCGCGGTGCCCGGGGTGGGCGCCTGGCGAGGCGCCGCCCTGCCCCGGCCGCTGGAGCGCGGTCAGGTCCGCCAGTTGATGGCGAGCTGCGACCGGCGGACCGTTGTCGGGCGCCGTGACTTCGCGATCATCCTGCTGATGGGCCGACTGGGGTTGCGGTGCGGCGAGGTCGCCGCGCTCACGCTCGAGGACATCGACTGGCGCGCCGGGGAGTTGGTGATCTATGGCAAGGGCCGGCGCGATGATCGCCTTCCGCTTCCCGTCGACGTCGGCGACGCGATCGCCAACTATCTGCGGCGCGGACGCCCCGCAGATGCGTTGGATCGGGCGGTCTTCGTGCGGGTGCTGGCACCGCACCGCCGGATGAGCTCTTCCGCGGTTACCCGGGTTGTCGCAGCCGCGGCGGAGCGCGCGGGCCTGGGAGCAATCCGGGCGCATCGGCTACGGCACACGGCAGCGACCGAGCTACTGCGCGCGGGCGCGAGCCTGCCACAGGTCGGGCAGGTGCTGCGCCACCGCAAGGTGATCAGCACCGCGATCTACGCCAAGGTCGACGACCTAGCGCTGCGCCCGCTCGCCCGCCCGTGGCCCGAGGCACGGTCATGACCGCGCTCGCGCAGGCGGCGCAGGACTACCTGCGGATCCGGCGAGCGCTTGGATTCAAGCTCGTCGAGGAGGGCTACCAGCTGCGGTCGTTCGTCGCCTACATGGACGCGCTCAACGCCGACACGCTCACCGCCGAGCACGCGCTGCGATGGGCGACGCTGCCCGCCTCCGCAACGCCGGTCTACCGGGCCAAGCGACTGCGCGCCGTCCGTGGGTTCGCGCGGTACCTGAAGACGATCGATCCGGCCACCGATCTGCTGGCGACCGATCTGCTTCCGACCGGCGGACGGTCGCGTCCCACTCCCTATATCTACTCCGACGACGATGTCGTCGCGTTGATGGCGGCCGCTAGACGCCTGCAGACTCGGCTCGGCGCGGCGACGATGCGCACGCTGATCGGGCTGCTCGCCGCGACCGGGATGCGTGTCGGGGAGGCGGTGCGCCTTGACCGCGACGACGCCGACCTCGAGCACGGCCGCCTGGTCGTTCGCAACAGCAAGTTCGGAAAGTCGCGGCAGCTGCCGCTGCACCCGACGACTGTGGCCGCTCTGCGCGACTACCTGCTGGTGCGCGACCGACTGAAACCAGCGCCGTCAACCCCTGCGCTGCTGATCGGCACGCGCGGGGAGCGCCTCACCCGCGACTACGCCGAATGGTCGTTCCGGCTCCTTCGCCAGCGTGCGGGGCTGCGGCCCCGACCAGGTTGCGGGCCACCGCGCCTACATGACGTGCGCCACTCCTTTGCCGTGCACACGATGCTCGACAGCTACCGCTCCGGTGGCGATCCGGCAGCCTGCGCCACGGCGTTGTCCACCTATCTCGGGCACCGCGACCCAGGCGCGAGCTACTGGTATCTGTCAGCCGCCCCCGAACTGCTCGAACTTGCCGCCGCCCGACTCGAACAGCACCTCACGGAGGCACGCTCATGAGCGCCCTCGCGCCGACCCTGCAAGCGTTCTTCACAGACCGGCTGATCGCGCAGCGACACGCCAGCCCGCACACGATCACCTCCTACCGCAACACCATGCGCCTGCTGCTGCAGTTCGCGGAAAAGCGCACCAAGATCCCGCCCGAACGGCTTGACCTGCACGACCTCGACGCGGAGGTGATCTCCTCGTTCCTCGACCACCTCGAGCACGAGCGGCGCAACACGATCGGGACGCGGAACGCAAGGCTAGCCGCGGTCCACTCGCTCTACCGATTCGCGAGTCTGCGCCACCCAGAACACGCCGACCTCATCGCGCGCGTCCTGGCGATCCCTCCCAAGCGCCACGAGCGCACCCTGATCACCCACCTCACCGACCCCGAGATCGACGCGCTCCTCACCGCCCCTGATCTCACAACCCGGATCGGCCGGCGAGACCGGGCGATGTTCCAGCTCGCGATCGAGACCGGTCTGCGCGTCTCCGAGCTGACCGGGCTCACGATCGCCGACGTGCACCTCGCCACCGCGGCGCACATCGCATGCCACGGCAAGGGACGCAAAGACCGGATCACGCCTCTCACGAAGACCACCGCCACGGCCCTGCGCCAGTGGCTCGACGAACGAGGCGGCCTGTCCGCAGATCCGATCTTCCCCACCTCCCGCGGCGCACCACTCACCCGCGACGCAATCGCGCGACGGCTCCTCCTACACACGACAACAGCAGCGTCAACGTGCCCGTCACTGCACAACAAGAATGTGACCCCACACGTTCTCCGTCACACCGCGGCGATGCGACTGCTCCACGCCGGCGTTGACACTTCCGTGATCGCGCTCTGGCTGGGGCACGAATCGGTCGAGACCACCCAGATCTACCTCCACGCGGACCTCGCGATCAAAGAAGCCGCGCTCGCCCGCACCAGGCCAACAGCCGTCAAACCCGGGCGCTACAAGCCCACCGACAAGCTGCTCGCGTTCCTCGAAGCGCTCTGATTATCCGAACCAGCTAACGCTCACCCGGCGGCGCGGAGCGCCGCGGCAGACCCAAGTCAGCATAACCCGGAAGTCCAGATAATGGATCGACGCCGGCGATCTTCCGGCTGTGCGTATCGGGAAACGGCGGGTACGGATTCGCCAGTCCGACCTAGACGCGTTTATCGCCGCCGGCTCTACTCGCGCGCCGGGATGCTGAGTCGCTGCCGGCTGAGGAGGTTGACGAGGGCAGCGTGACCGAGTGGGCGACGTTCGGCGCGGCGATGGCCGAGGCGACAGCTGCGCTCGAGCGGGCCGACCGGAGCGATCTTGTCAGGGCGCTCGACAGGTTGACCGAGGCGGCGCGCGCGCTCGGGGACGCCCTACGCAAAAGCTCGACGGGA
>CAVWOQ010000013.1:0-77930 GCA_963756655.1 uncultured Solirubrobacterales bacterium | reverse complement strand
CACGGGCTACGAGGGCATCGTCGAGGCGGTGCTGGCGACAGCTGACGGCGCGCGCTAGCCGGGGCGACCGTCGCAGTTGAGCGGCGATCGTCACCGCCGGTAGTGTCTCTTGGAGATCTCTTATTCGAGACTGGGAGCACCAGGCAGCTTTTGGCAGCCATAGTTACCTTGACTTACCACTGATGTATCGACAAGACTAGACAGGGCAGCCCGCCTGGGTTGCAGGGGTGTCAGGGGGTAATCAGGAGTGACTCAATGGGGCTTGCGGGTATAGCGCTGGTCGCAGCGGCAGCCGTGTTGGCGCTGCTGGTGGCCGTCGAGCTGACCGCGCGTGCCGCCCACACACGGTTCTTCTCGACCGTGATCCTCGGCCAAGACGGTCGCACGTCGACATCAAAGACGTTCGTTCTTCTCTGGACACTGCTGGTCGGGTGGGCGCTCGTCGCGCTGCTGATCGCCGGCGAGCTCATACATACGCACGCGTGCGTCCACATGGCAAATCCCGCCAGCGCGTGCAAGGGGGACGAGGTCGGGCTCTTCCAGGTCGGATGGAGCCACTTCCTCCACGCTGGTCTGTCAGGCGGCTACCTGATCCTGCTCGGTGTTCCAGGCACGGCAGCGATTGCGGCCAAGGGGATCACTCAGGCTCAGGTCAGTGGATCGGGTTTCAAGACGGCCAAGCCGAAGCAGGGTAGTGACCCATTCGGCAGGATTGCCGAGATATTCAGCGCCGACGACGGAACCACCGACATCGGCGACTTCCAGTACTTGATCTTCAACCTCGTCACCGCCGTCTACTTCGTGGCCCAGTTCCTCAACCCTGACGGCACCGGTCTACCGACGATCCCGAACACGTTGCTCGGATTGACGAGCGTGTCGGCCGGCGTGTACGTCGGCAAGAAGGCGGTGACCCGCAGCCAACCCGCCGTCACCGGGGTGTTCCCACTGCCGCTCCACGACGGTCAACAGTTCAGCGTGATCGGCACCGGTCTGACCGTCGATCCGACTGCGCCGACCGAGGTCAAGCCCCAGATCACGATCGACGGCGTGCCGGCGACTGCTGTCGTCGCCTCGAACGGCAGCCTGCTCGCAAAGGCCCCGCCCAACCTCGGACCGGGCGGCACACCGATGACCCGTCAACTACAGGTGCTGAACCCGTACGGCGGGATCAGCGCCGACTTCCCCGTCCAATGCCTGTAGACGCGTCACGACCAGTCGAAGGAGAGACATGAGCGCAGTCACGCAGACAGACCCGAACTTCGTTTTCGGAGACCCATCCCAAGTGGAGGAATTCGAGGCTGCCGCGGCCCCGCTCCATCCGGCTGGCCCGCTAGGTCCGCTGGCGCAGCTCCCCGGTACCTGGAAGGGGCATGGCTTCAACTCGATCTGGCGACCGCATCACGGTGGACAGGACCGGTTCCTCGAGCTGAACCTGACCACCGAGACGCTCGTCTTCACCAAGATCAACGGCCCGATCCCGAACCGCGGCTTTCTGATGCCCGACATCGACATGTTCGGAATCACCTACATGCAGCAGATCGCCGAGACCAGTAGTGGCGCTGGCCTCCACATCGAGCCAGGGATCTGGGTTCACGTGCCGCCGACGACGAACCCGAGTGAGCCATCCACGGTCGTACGCATGGCCTCGATCCCGCACGGGACCGCAATCCTCGCTCAGGGCACGTTTCAACTCCTGAACGGTGGGCCGCCGCACATCCCCGACAACAACATCATCCCGTTTCCGATCGGCACCCCTCCGCCTGCGAACTCCGACTTCCCCTCAGGAGAGGCGGAATTCCCAGAGCTCAACCTGTCAATCCCTACCGCATTCCGGGTCGCGTCTCCGGGCGTCACCGAGGAGATGGTCAAGAACCCGAACAGTGTCATCCAGAAGGAGCTGGTCGGCAAGACGATGAAGAGCCGGACGTTTATCCAGATCTCCACCACGCACGCCCCGATCAAGGGCGGTGGCACCGCCAACACGGCGTTTCTGGCGGATGCGTCAAACCCGCCCGGCGGGAACGCGAACGCGGTCGAGGTCGACGCGATCTTCTGGATCGAGACGATGGCCGGCGAGCACGGAGGCCCCGACACGCTGCAGTTGCAGTACACCCAGCTCGTGCAGCTCGACTTCAACGGGCTGCGCTGGCCGCACGTGACAGTCGCGACCCTGCAGAAGCAATGATGGGCACGGGCGTCGTTCCGCCCCCGAGGCGCCAGGCGGGCAGCCTTCCGTTTCCACATCAGCCGCCGGGCACGGTCAACGGCGAGATGCCGTTCGACCACCTGATCGTCGTCATGATGGAGAACCACTCGTTCGACAACCTGCTCGGGGCGCTGCCACTGACGCGCGGAGACGTCGATGGGCTCGCCTTTGACGCCGGCGGGCACGCGACGAATTCGAACCCCGGCGCGACTCATATGCCGGGCGAGGTGTTTTCGTTCCCGTTCCAGAACACTGCCCAGGCGAAGAACGTCTCGCAGAGCTGGAAGGCGACCCACCAGCAGATCGATGGCGGCGCGATGGACGGCTTTGTCAGGTCGGTCGGCGCGACCGAGCCGATGGGCTACTACACGCCGGAGCTGCTGCCGTTCGCCTACTCGCTGGCGAACACGTTCGCGCTCGGCGAACGGTGGTTCTGCTCTGTGCCGGGCCCGACGTACCCGAACCGCCGCTTCCTGCTGGCCGGGACGGCGTTCGGCGGCACCGTCACCGGACCGAGCACGCTGCTCGACCCACCACCGCCCCATGGCACGATCTTCGACGACCTCTCGGCCCACAACGTGAGCTGGTGTGACTACTTCACTGACGTGCCGATGACCGCCGTGATCCCGTCGATCATCCTCAAACACGCCGACCACCACGCGCCGATCAGCAGGTTCTTTCACGATTGCCAGGCGGGCACCCTTCCGGCGGTCAGCTTCGTCGATCCCGGTGTCGGACTGATGTCCTCCGTCGGCTCGGCGTTCGCGTCGCTGCCGTTCCCGGTCAAGGAGATCCTCCAGGTGCTCGGCGCCAACTTCTCAAACGCGACCCCCGGCGAGACCGAGGAAGACCCCCAGAACATGTACTACGGCGAGGCGTGGGCGCATTCGATCGTCGAGGCGGTCCTCCTGTCGCCGAAGTGGTCACGCACGCTGCTGATCTACACCTACGACGAGCACGGCGGCTACTACGACCACGTCGCTCCCCCGCGGGCGATCCCGCCGGACAACATCTCGCCATCGCTGCAGCCGGGGGACCCTCCCGGGGGCTACGACATGTACGGCCCGCGCGTCCCCGCGATCATCGTCTCGCCCTACTCGAAACCGAGCGGCGTTACGAACGTCGTCCACGACCACACGTCGGTGCTGGCGACGATCGAGGCGAAGTGGAACCTGCCGGCCCTGACGCTACGCGACGCCAACGCCGCCGACGTGATGGATTTTCTGGATCCGAGTGACGCGGCTCTGTTGCACCCACCCTTCATTCAGCCCCCGCCGAGACCTCCGGGCCTCTGACGGAGGCTCGGAGAGCTTTAGCACGGCTTTGGCACGCGGATGCCATGTAGTACAGCTCATACGCTTGCTCTTTAGACACTGCCGTGGTTATGGTCGCCCAGTCGAGTTACGACCGGGAGCTGAGTCCGCGACCGGGAATAAGAGGTAATGGCCGGGGTATTTGGGAGCAGAGCTCCCGCTATCTCGTGTGGGCAGGTGCACTGTGTGCGACGCAGAGTGACATCGCACGTGTCACAAAGGGGAAGGGCATGATCAAACCACGCGCTTGGCTGGTGAAAGCAGAGCTTGCAGTGGCGATCGCCGCTGGGCTGCTGGGGCTTCTCACGGTCTTCTGGCACGACTGGATCGAAGCGCTGACCGGCTGGGATCCGGACCACCACAGCGGCAGCCTGGAGTGGCTGATCGTTGCAGCGCTACTGGCGATCTCGCTCGCCGTGGGTCTGCGGGCGCGGCGCGACCTGGCGGCTCTGCGCGAAGCGGCTGTCCATTCCCGAAGCGGTAGCCAATAGCGATGCCGGCAGCACGTTCACGCGGCGGCCGCAAGCCCAACTGGCCCTCGATTCGGGACCAACTCAGGGATTCGAACGTGATTCACGGCTCAGCACTCGAGCGGCTGGTCCGTGAGAACCAGGATTTCGACCTGCTGGACCCCGACGAGGCTGATGACAGGCTGCGACTGCCACCGTGGCTGCGGGTCTATTGGCGAAAGCAGCACCCCGAGACCAAGCCGGCACCGGGCGATCCAACCAAGGGCTATCCGCTCGCTCTGCGCGACATATACCTGTGGATGATCACGCATCAAGAGCTCGAGTCCGAGGAGGGCGAGGGCCAGCACCGGGGAGACGAAGATGCCTCTTAACGTCCGTCTGTCGGGAGCGCAGACCTCCCCGCGTGAAGAGTCAGATCTCCGGTTCAACTACCGCGACCTTCGGCAGATCATCGCCGCGTCGACGAAGCTCGGTGGGACGCAGCCGATGCACTTCTCAAAGGACGGCGGCCATACGTGGTCGCAGTCCAGCCTGCCTCCGTTCGGCGCCCCCGACGTCCGCCAGGGCGACCCGACGATCGACTGGACCTCCGACGGTACCGCCTGGTCGATCACGATCGGGATCAGCGCGAGCCTGCAGTTGGCGTTGCGGTGCTTCAAGTCCACTGACGCCGGTGCGACGTGGACGTTTGACTCGACCCTGCCCGGCGGGCAGACGGCGATGGACAAAGAGGCGCTCTGGGTCGATCACCACCATTCGTCGCCGCACCGGGACAACATGTACGTGATCTGGCACAACGGGGCGCCGTGCTTTGTGGCGGTTCGCAACGGACCGGGTGGCACCTGGAGCGCTCCGCTGCAGATCAGTGGCGCCGAGACGACCGGCACGGCGATCGGGAGCGACATCAAGACCAACGCCGATGGCGACGTGTTCGCCTTTTGGCCCGACACCGGCAGCCAGCGGTTGTTCGTCGCCAAGTCGACGGACGGCGGCGGCAGCTTCGGCACGCCGGTCGAGATCGCGCCGACCTCCGGATCGTTCCAGGTGTTCCTCCCGGCGCAGGACAACCGCGGCGTGCTGATCTACCTGTCCGGTGGGGCCTACCGCACCACGACGAAGGATCACGTCTACGCGGTCTGGACCGATCTCGCCGGCGGCGCGGGCTGCAACGCTGCCGGCGACTCGCCGGGCTCGAGCGTCACCGCTGCCTGTACGAGCAGGATCTGGTTCTCTCGCTCGCTCGACGGCGGCGCCACCTGGGAGGCTCCGAAGCAGATCCACGACCAGTCGACGAAGAGCGACCAGTTCTTCGCCCGCATGGCGGTCGATGAGTCAAACGGCGACCTGATGGTCGTCTACTACGAGACCGGCGTCGGCGCGAGCCGCCTGACGGCCGACCTGTGGATGCAGCACTCGACCGACGATGGCGTCACCTGGTCAAAACCGACGAAGGTCACGAACCACGACACCAACGAGACCGTCGCCGGCGCGCAGCTGAACTTCCAGTACGGCGACTACATCGGGTTGACCGGCCACGACGGTCACTTCTTCGCCTGCTGGACGGACCGCCGAAGCGGCGGCTTCGAGGAGATCTGGGGCGCGCCGATGTACCTGCGTCGCGATCGAGATCGTTATGAGGAAGAGCGGTTCGGCCTGACGGGCAAGATCTCAGGGATCACATACGACCACTTCGGTGACTTCGACGGCTTCGTCCTCGAGCTGTTCGATGGCCACGAACACCGCTTCTTCAGCCACGAGCACCGAGTCGAGGAAGTCGTGCGCGAAGCCTGGGAGGACAGGATCGTCACGACCGTGATCCCTGAGCACGAGGACCACTCGCGCGTCGAGGCGATCGTTCTTCAACGCTAGCGTCCGACAGGCAGCGCGTCATCGCGGCCGGCGCCGACGCCCGCGGCTCCGGTCGAGTCTCGGACGGATTGACCGCATAACCGGTTTGCGGGTCGCGGCCTGCTGTTCCCGGGCGCGGTCGCGGTCCTCGCTCAGTCCGATCTCGAAGAACACGAGACTGATCGCGAGCACGCAGCCCAGACCGATCAGCACGATCGCGACGACCTGGCCCGTGCCGCCACCAATCACCACCAGGCTCGCAATTCCGAGGACGACGAGCGCGGCCGAGGCGCCGAAGCCGATGATCCGGTTGGTCGTGCTCATGAGTTCAGTTTCGCGCGCTCGCGCATCCGTTTGGGGTGCTCCAGCCGTAGCCGATCACGGTCTCGAAGCCGAGTCCGTCGACGCGCGTATCGGTGAAGCCGCGCTCGAGCTAACTGACGCGTCAGTCAAAGTCAATCAGCGATCGCGTGTTCAGCACCGCTCCCGGGGTCGCCCAACCGCGACGGGCGGTGGCGACCGCGAACGGCATGTTCCCCAGCCCGCGGACCGAGTGCGCGTCCGTCGAGCAGACGATCTGGACCCCGGCGCGCAGCGCGTCGCGGACGTGCTCGCCGCTCAGGTCGAGCCGGGGAGGAAGGCCGTTGACCTCGAGCGCAACGTGTTCCTCGATGGCGACCTCGAATACCCGCTCTAGATCAAGCGCGTTCTCCGGGCGCCGATTGATGTAGCGGCCGGTCGGGTGGCTGAGGCAGCGGACGTACGGGTTGCGGAGTGCCTCCACGACCCGAGCGGTCATCTCGCGGCGCGGCATCCGCTGGCCGCCGTGGACGCTCGCCTGCACCCAGTCGAGCTCCGCCAGCACGTCGTCGGGAAGGTCGAGCCGCCCGTCGGGCAGGATGTCGCACTCGATCCCGCGCAGGATGCGAAACGGAGCCAGTACCTCGTTGGCGGCCGCGATCTCGTCGGCCTGTCGGCGAACGTCGTCGGGAGTGAGTCCTGGCACCGCGCCGACCGCGGGCGTGTGATCGCAGATCGCGAGGTACTCGTAGCCGCGGTCAAGGGCGGCGCGGCCCATCTCCTCGACGCTCGCGCGGCCGTCTGACCAAGTCGTGTGACAGTGCAGATCGCCACGGATCTGGCCCAGCGCGACGAGCGTCGGCGGCTCGCCGTCGAACGGCGCCTCGCGCAACTCAGGCGGGCACCACGGAACCCCCAACGCCGCGTAGACAGCGGCCTCGGAACGCGCAACCGGTAGTGGCTCAAGCGCCGCGACGTACGCGGCAGAACCGGTTGCCCGTACGAGCGCGGTCCCGAACTCACGATCGGCGCAGACCACAAGCTCGACCGGCACCCCCTCGATCGTAACCCCGACCGCGCGCCGCTCAGACCGCTCGATCACGGCGACGATCTGCGGCAGCTCGGCGAAACGGTCGAGCGCCTGAAGGTCGGTGCAGACGACCGCCAGATGCGAGCACGAGTCGCGCCAGCGCCGGGCGTCGCCGGCGACCTCACCGACAAGCGCGGAAGCGATCCCGCTCACCAGCTCCAACGCGCTGCTCAGCAGTAGGCCCTGACGTGGGCGCGGCGCGCCCTCGCGCGCCAACGCGTCGCGAAGCAGAGCCTCAGTCTTCGGCCCGATCCCCGGCACCTCGCGCAACCGCCCGGCGGCGGCGGCTTCGCGCAGCTCGTCGGCGGTCCGCACGTCGAGCGCCCGCGCCAGCTCGATCGCCCGCTTCGCGCTCAGGCCCAGAAAGCGCCCGAGCCCGACCAGGTCCGGAGCGAGCTCGCGCTCCAGCTCCGCGAGCTCGGCGATCTCGCCCGTGTCGACCAGCTCTTGCAGCCGCGCCTCGATCCCAGGCCCAATCCCGCGCAGCTCGCGCACTCGCCCAGCCTTGACCAGCTCGACGACCGGCAGCGCCGCGCTCCGAATCGTCTCGGCGGCGCGACGGTAGGCGCGAGTCGTGTAGGGATTGGCGTCCTGCAGCTCGAGCAACGTCGCTAACGCGTCGAGCCGGTCGGCGATCTGCGCATTTTCCACCGGGGTAGTGTCGCTGCCCGGCCCGATGTAGGCTGGGCGGCGCACCGGCCACATGGCGTTCGACCTCGTCATCGATATCGAAAACACCCCTGGGGCGCTGGCCCAGGTTGCGGGCGCGATCAGCGACGCCGGCGTCAACATCGCGGGTGCTACGTGCATCGCGACCCACAAGCGGGTCGAGCTCCACATCCTGGTCAAGCACGCCGAGGCCGCCAGGCACTCGCTCGCGATCTCGCAGCTCGCGGTCACCGGCGAACGCGAGGTGGTCGTGGTCGACGTCGAGGACCGGCCCGGGGTGCTGGCCGACCTGACGCGCAAGATCGCCGCCGCGGGCATCGACCTCGATCTCGTCTACGTCGCGACCCGCAACCGGGTCGTGTTCGGCTCGCCAGACCTCGCCGGGCTGCGCGACGCGCTCGACCGCTAGAGCGGCGCGAACAGGTCGACGACGTTGCCGTCGGGGTCCTTGAGCTGCGCGTAGCGCTGACCCCAGAACGCGTTCCACGGCTCCTTGTAGCTCTCGCTGCCGGCGCCGACCAGCTCGTCGTGCAGGCGATCGACGTCGGCCGCCGAGTCACAGCGAAAGGCAATCGCGACCCGGTGCCCATCCGACGGCGGCGACCACTCCGGATCGAAGGCCATGATCGACTCCTCGGCGTCGAGCGTGAACCGCAGCCCTCCGGGGAGCGGCGCCTCGACGTGGCCGTGACCCATCGGGTCCGGGTCGGCCGGGAACTCGAGCCCGAGTCGCGAGTAGAACTCGATTGACCGATGCAGATCGGAGACGATCACGCCGAGGACGTCGAGCTGCGGCATCCCGCAATCATCGCATCCGATCAGCGCAGCGCGAGACGCGGGTGCAGGATCGCCCGCCAGCCGTGCCGCGGAGCCGCACCGCGGAGGTGCTGCTCACGGACCCGCAGCAGCGCGACGGCGTCGGCGGTGCAGACGAACGGGTTGGCGACAACGCGGCCATCGTCCAGCGACAGCGCGGCGATCGGCTCGCCGTCGGCGACCGCGAGCAGCACCTGACCATCGAGCGCCCGCGCGTCATCGAGCGCCGCGAGTCGAGTGACCACGGCGCCCTCGTCGGGCGCTGCGATGCGCAGCGCGATCGTCTGGGCACGCGAGGCATGCTCAGCGGGCGACGGCTCGATGCCCGCCCGGCGCCTATCGGCCGCCCGGCGCAGGTCGGCCACGTGTTCGGAAGCGACTATGGAAGTAATGGAAGTCATCATTTGCTCCTTGCTCGACGCAATGCATATTGCGGCTAAGCCGCGCCGCTTACATCGGGCAAAAGGAGCGAGTTTGCGGGCCAAGGGCCTTACCCGCAGGGGGGAAACCCTTACCGTCTCAGGCCGGCTGCCGGATCTCTTACGCTGGCTCCTCGCCGCCAAGCCAGTGGATCGCACAGACGCTCCGGGTCTACCCGGACGATCGAGCTGAGTACGCTGCCCGGCGATGCGGCCGGTCGTACTTATCCACGCTGGCGCCGGTGGGCGCTCGCGCGAGATCGATCAGCGCCAGCGGGAGTACCGCGAGGCGCTGCTGACGACGCTCGCCGAGGCCCGGGCGGTGCTCGAAGCGGGCGGCAGCGCCGTCGACGCTGCGCAGGCGGCGGTCATGTTCATGGAGGACGAGGTCGAGTTCTTCAACGCCGGCCGCGGCTCGACGCTGTGCGCAGACGGCTCGGTCGAGATGTCGGCGGCGATCATGCGCGGCTCGGACCGCGAGGCCGGCGCGGTCGCGGGCATCAGGCACGCGCGCTATCCGATCGCCGCGGCGCGGGCGGTGCTCGACACGAGCCCGCACGTCCTGCTGGTCGCTGACGCGGCCGATCGTCACGCCGCCACGGCGGGCGCCGAGCAGCGGGACCCTGCCTACTTCATCACTGATCGTCAGCAGCGCCGCCTTGCCGATGAACCGAGCAGGTTCGAGCGTGGGACGGTCGGCGCCGTGTGCCTCGACGCCACCGGGACGCTGGCCGCCGCGACCTCGACCGGCGGCATGCGGGGCCAGCTGCCGGGGCGGGTCGGCGACTCGCCGCTGATCGGGGCCGGGACGTGGGCCGACCAGCGGGCGGCGATCTCGTGCACGGGTGACGGTGAGGCGTTCATCCGCGCAGGCGCTGCACGGCAGGTCGCGTCGCTGGTAGCCGGCGGCACGCCGATCGAGGCCGCCGCCGACGCGGTGCTCGAGGACGTCGTCGCGCTCGGTGGCCAGGGCGGGCTGATCGCGCTCGGCGCCGACGGCGCCGCCGCGCTATCGCTCCGCGCAGAGGCGATGCCGCGCGGAATCTGGCGCGGCGGCGACGAGCCCGCCGTCTCGGTCTAGGGCACGGTCACGCCCTGCAGCACGACCGGCCCCAGCGTCGGGTTGAGCTCCGTGTCTTGCGACACCGGTCCGGCCGGGCACCACGCGGTAGCTCATGTCGCGCGTCTGCAGGTCGGTGAAGCTGTGTCCGTCGGTGACCAGGTACTGGAGCGTGTGGACGTTGGTGGCGTCGACCGTCGGCCAGTAGGTGTCAGACAGGACTCCGTCGGCGACCGTGAACCAGACCTTCGAGCTCGTGTTGCGGGCGGTCCCGACGCAGTCCTTGCGCGCGAGATCGAAGTAGCTCTCGACGCCCGGCGCGCCGCGGGGCGACGCTCGCGGCGCGCGCCGCGGCCGCACCGGCCATGAATGAAACCAACGCCAGCACGACGATCAGAGCGCGGAGCTTCATGGCCACCATCACCTCCCGCCTTGCCCCTACCAGCAAGGCACCGCGGACACGCATAGACGCCTCGTCTGATGCCCACGGGCGGTGGTTGTCAAACCTCGGACACGTCCGTCGCGAGCATCGGTGGAGACCGTCTCAAGGGATACGAGATCGAGTGGCGTGCCGCCCGAACTCGTGAACGGCAGCGAGCGAGGGCGTGCGGTGCTGCGCCGCACGCCCGCTCGCACGCGCCCCCTAGCCTGCCGGCCTGGCCCCCACGCCAGGAACGGTCGGCCCTTCCGTCGCAGTGGGGTGCCCCCAGACGCGCCGAAGTGGACCGGCGGAGCTCCGCACAGCTCCGCCGGCAATCACGCGAATCCCCCCTGCCACGTGCTTCCCACGATGTGCAGGACATCGCCTGCGCTCGTGCAGCTGACGTCGTAGAACGCCGGCCGTGAGTCGAGCCGGAGCCCGACATTGTCGAGGACCCGCTCGTCGGCGTCCCCCGGTCCAAATCGCAACGACTCGCGCCAGCTGCCATCCGGGCGCCGGGTCGCATGGAACAGCTGGTTGTCGGCCCCCACCGCGACAACCTCGAGCCCGTGATTCATCCGCGCGCACCCGACGCTCAGCGCACAGCGCCGCGCGCCACCGTACTGCTGCCCACCGAGCACGCCGAAGTACCGCTGCCAGGTCCCGTCCGGCCAGCGGATCGTGTGATAAAGCAGGCCGTCGGAACCGACACCGACGATCTGCAGGCAATCTCCGACCGCCGCG
Source organism: uncultured Solirubrobacterales bacterium (assembly GCA_963756655.1). Classification (GTDB taxonomy): domain Bacteria; phylum Actinomycetota; class Thermoleophilia; order Solirubrobacterales; family Solirubrobacteraceae; genus Palsa-465. The sequence continues at coordinate 66,574 of CAVWOQ010000013.1, read as the reverse complement.
CAGTCGATCGCCACAAACCGCGTCGGCGTATCGTGTAGCTGGCCCCGGCCGAGCCGGCTGAAGTCCTGCCACTGGCCATCGGCCTCGCGCACCGTGTGGCACAGCTCACCGTGCTCGTCGAGCACCACGAGGTGCAGGAGGTCGCCGTCGCTGGCGCAGGCCGCGGTCGTGAACGTCTCGGGTCCGCCGAGCCGATCACCGTTGACGATCGAGAACCGGTCCTGCCAGATCCCGCTGGGCATGCGCAGTGTGTGGTAGAGGCGGCCGTCCGAGCCCTGGCCGACGACATGAAGGTAGCCACGCGTCCCCGCGCAGGTGACCGCGTAGAACGCTCGCGGGCCGCCGTCGTCGATCCGGTCCCAGGCCACTGCGACCCGTTGCCGCAGCGCCGTGAACGGCCGCAAGAGTCCGTCGAGGTCGCAAGTCGCTTCGTAGAGCTCGCCGTCGGTCCCGACACCGACGAGCACGAGCGCGTCCCCGACGCTCGTGCAGCTCGCCCCAACGAAGCCCGCCGGGCCTTCTTCGTCGTCGGTGCCGAGATCGAGCAGTGGCCGCCAGCAGTGGTCGCCGCAGCGGAAGGTGTGAAACAGCCGGTCCCTGGTCGTCGGTGCCGCGCCTGCGGCCGTTTTCTCAAGAGCCATGGTCGGTGGCATCGCGCCTCGAATCGTGTGTCATCACTGTGCTGAGCACACTAGGTGCGCGCAGGGCGAAGCGCACCCCGCCCTAGGGTGTGGCTTTCACACCTCCTCCACGCTTATGGCCCTTGGGCCGATCAGCGTTTGAGACGTTTCCAAGCGGACGCGAGGCGGCCCCGCCGCTCGGGCCAGCGCTCGTTGAGCTCCCGCTTCTCGCCGCGGGCGTCTGCCCTCACTTTCGGCGCGTCGTTAGGGTCGCCATCCCACTCGAGGCCGTCGACGATCACCGGAAAGACCCACTTCGGCGCCTCGATACCCCAGATCGTGTCGAGGTGGCCGAACCCCGGCAGGCCGACGAAATCCGACCGACAGCCGTGAAACTCGCGCATGAAATCGGCCGCCTTCTGCTGGCCCTGCCAGCGGAACATCCGGTTCTGGTCGCCGGCGATGAATGTGAAATGGGGGCGCTCTGGCGCGGGCGGCAGATCCTCAGGGTTCGGCCGGGCGAGGTAGTTCGCCGGACCCAGCGGGTCGCGGGGCTGCGCAGCGACGACGTGGCCGTAGTTGCTGCTGGCGCAGATCTGGTCGAGGAAGCTCATCGGCGTGGCGCCGAGTTCGCGGGCCGACCAGTCGTGCACATCAGGGTCGATCCAATCGCGGCCCTGCGGGTCCTCGTGCAGCAGCAGCGTGTCCCAGCCGGACCCGTACATGAAGTTCGCGACCTGACAGGCCGGGTTGTCGCACGGCCGCTCGAGGCGCTTGCCCAGCACGCCGAACACCCTGCCTACCGACGTGTCCGCACGCAGCCCCCATTGCGCGTCCGCCCACGGTGTGGCCAGCTGGACGATCGGCACCGCGACGCGCTGCTTGACCCAGGTTGGCCATCTGACGTCGACGAACAGCGACACGGCGCTCGAGACGACGTGTGAGACCTTGCCATCCAGATACCCCGCTGTGCACGCCATTAGGAAGCTGACCGAGCCCTGGCAGTGGACGACCGCGCGCAGCTTCTTGGCGCGGCTCTCCCTGAGGACGAGCTTGACCGCGTCTGGATGGTCGATGCGTGCGGCCTGGTCGAGCGTGTAGCTGTTGGGCGGAAAGTCGATCGATGCGCGCCAGTTCTCGACCCACACGTCGTAGCCGAGCCCGAGCAGACGTTCGGCCAGCGTTTCGCCCACCGGCTGGCCGTAGAACATGTTCGCCCGCACGCCAGAGCCGGGGATCAGCAGCACCGGCCCGAGGCCCGGCCTCTCCGAGCTCCCGTTGGCGTCCGCGCCGTGCCCGGAGAGCCGCAGCCGCTGGACGTTGAGCGGGAAGTCGAGATCCTCGACCGCGAACGGATATACCTTGCGCTCGATCTGAGGGCGGCCGGGCACCGGGTGCCACTTGAGCTCGCGCTGCGGACAGTCCCAGTCGGGCTGCGGGTGGTCGATCGGGAAGCTCGGTCGCGAGAGGTTGACCGGGGGGCCGACGTAGGCGCGCGTCAGCCGGCGCAGGAACCAGAGCTGGTAGCGGGCGACGGCCGAATTGCTCTTCTCGTCAGCGCCCGAGGTCAGGGCGGAGAAGCTGAGCATCTGCCCGATGAACCTCGGCAGAGTGATGCGCAAGACGCCGACCCCGAGCAGCTGGCTGTCGTCGGCGTCGACCGGCACGTCGGCGCCGCGGTAGATACGGGTGAATAGCGTCGTCGAGTCGTACCAGGCGTCGAAGCCCGGGTTGTTCTCGATCAGCTTGAAGGCGTGCAGCGTCAGTGCCTCGTCGGTGGACTTGATGTGGAGCGCGAGCGTGTAGCGCAGGCGCAGGTGGAGCGCGTCGGACAGCTTGCCGTTCGCGGGCACGAACAATTGGAAGTCGCCGCCGTCGACGATCGCCTTGTCGCCCGGAAGTCCGGCGCAGGTCAGCGTTCCCCCTTCCGCCCGCCCACCGTAGCTGGGGTCGCGGATCCACTCGTCGAGGTCGGCGAGCGAGACGTCGATCTCGAGCTGCGCGTCGCGGCCGACGCCGGGCATCAGCGCCTGGTTGAAGTCCGTCACGCCGTCTAACGCGAGCGTCCCCGCGAACGATTCGTTCCAGCGTACCCCTGCCATGTCGTGCCCCTCCTCGTTCGTTATACCCTGGCCGCCGCATGGCCGGCGATCTTGTGCGACAGCGCGCCGATCGTCAGGCTCGGGTTGGGCCCGATCGGTCCCGGCATCACCGACCCGTCGGCGACGAACAGCCCCGGGCAGCCGAACACTTCTCCCTCGGCGCTGACCACTCCCTCGCTTTCGTTGCGGCCCATTCGGCAGCCGCCGAGTGGGTGCGCGGTCGTGCCGCGCCCCGGCCAGAACGGACGCCGCCAGCCGCGGTCCGCGAGCTTGCCGCCGAGCTTTGAGGCGAGCTTGCCCGTGTAGCGCTCGACGAAGCTGAAATAGCGATTGGATTCGCCGTTGGGATCCCAGTCGAGCGTCAGCAGATCGCCGCGCAGCTCCATCGTGCCGCCCGGGACGTCGCGGCCCATCGCCAGCAGGGGCAGCATCGAGGCCGACGCGTGAGCGCTGCCGACGGCCTTGATGTACTCGGCGCCGACGTTCCCCAGCAGCCGCCCGCGCAGCCAGCGCAGCGCGACGCCGCTCATCTGCAACAGGTCCTGGGGCGTCTCGGTCAGCTGCCACATGATCTCGAGTCCGCGCGGGTAGCCGCCGTCCTCGAGCCAGGTCCGCTGACCGTCCTTGTCGACCTCGGCGTAGGTGGTGATCACCGGACCGCGGCTGGGGGCCAGATCGCGCCACTCGCCGTCGCTGCGGCAGTCGCGCGCGAACTTGAGCAGGTCGCCGTTGCTCGAGAAGCCACGCCCGAGCTGGCCGCTGAGACGGGGCAGCGATTGACCGCTGGCGAGCAGCAGGCGCGTCGACCCGAAGGTCCCCGCGGCGAGGACGACGACCTTGGCCCTGACCGTCCGCTGCTCCTCCTTGCAGTGGTCGAGCAACCGCAGGTCGGACTCGTGGTCCTCCGCGTGCGCGCGTCGACAGACCTGCTCGCGCGCGCCCCGGTGCTGGCGGTAGCGCACCTCGTAGCCGCCGTCGGGCAGCGGTCCGGCGACCTCGGTCACGTCGCAGCAGGTTCTGATCACCTTGCCGCTGCCGAACCGGCTCACGAACTCGCTCAGGAAGTTGAAGTCGAGCGTGTTCTTGGCGCCCTCATTGCATCCGAAGTCACATTCGCCCGACAGCGTGCAGCTACGCCGCGGCCGATGGTGAAGATTGGTCGTGTCGACGTTGCCGTCGGGATCGAGCAGCGGCAGCCCGGGCTGTGCCGGGCCGCCGGGCCGCTGCGCGAACGTCACCGCGATCGGCGCTGGGGCCGGCTGCAGGCTGGCGTGCTGCAGCGCGGTGCGAAACGCCTGGGTCTTTGGGACCGCGTAGGCGCCGTAGGGCATGTGCACCGGGGCGAGCTTGGCGAGCACCGCCCGGTACCCGGGCTCGAGCTCTCGGTAGGTGACCGGCCACTCGCGCCAGCCGTTGGCCTGATCGGGACCAAACGTCTCCGGCGGCTTTGGCAGCATCACGTTGGCGTAGATCAGCGAGCCGCCGCCGAGGCCGCTGGAGATGACCGCCGTGACATGGTCGAACTTCAGGATCTCGAGCAGCCCGAATTTGCCGCTCCTCGGATCCCAGACGTTGTCGCGCATCTCCCGCGGCGTGCGCCGGAACGAACCGGGGGGATAGGGGGGACCGCGCTCGAGCACCAGCACGCGCTCGATCTCTAACTCCCCGAGCCGGTGCGCGGCCACCGCGCCGCCGAACCCCGAGCCGATCACGACCGCGTCAAAGGTGTCCTCAGGGGCCGTCACGAGGTCACCTCGGAGGGCTTGGCCGCGGCGCCGTCTGAGAACTGCGACTCGAGCAGCGTCGCCTCGTCGACGGCGGCCCCCATTCCGATCTCCTGTCCCAGCTCGCGCGCCTCGCGAGCGAGCCCCGCGATCCGCGCGCGGTCCTCGGGCTGGCCTCGGGCCGCCAGTGCGCGCGCTTCGTCGAGCGCCGTCAGGGCGACGCACGGCAGCGCGCGTGCGCTCTGGCTCTGCTTCCTTGCCTCGGCGATGTAGCCGAGCGCGGTCTCGTACTCGCCGGCGACCGTCGCCAGCCGTCCCAGCGACCTGTCGACGGGCCACAGCGCGAAAGCGCCGGGCGACACCACCCAGCGCCCGTTGTAAGGCTCGAGCCATGAGTAGATCTGCCCGGCGCGAGCTGCATCTGCGAGGTCCGCCGCCACGCCGCCAGTCAGCGCCAGCATCACTATGTGCGTGCTGTCCTTGGGGAAGCCGGCGAGGCCGCGGGCGGTCAACCGCTCGAGCTCCGCGCGCGCCTCGTCGGGCCGGCCGGCCTGCACCAGTGAAGCGGCGAGACCGCTGCGGAAGGCGACCATCTCGGGGTGGGCGGAAACCATCGCCCGCATCAGCGGCTCGAGCTCGGCGAGTCTCCCCTGCATCAGGCGCAGCAGCAGGATCTGGGCCGCGCCGGCGAGCTCGCCGACGGTCCCGTGCACGCGCCCCGCGATCTGCGCCGACTCGGCGTTGCGGCGCTCGGCTTCGGCGAATCGGCCGGCGCCGGCGGCGCGCAACGCGCGCTGGAGCGGCATGAACACCATCGCCCGTGGCTGGCGAAGCTCGGTCGCCATCCGTTCGACGCGCGCGATCTCCTGGTCGACGGTCGCGAACCGTCCGAGCTCGAGCAGCACGCTGATGCGCCAATTGCGGGTCAGCAGCTCGAGCTCCGAGTCGCCCAGCTCCTCGCTGAGGCCGAGCAGCTCGTTCGAGGTCTCAAAGTCGTCCCGGCCGGAGTCCGGGCCCCACCGCGCGAGCAGGTATCGGCCCAGCACGTACGCGAGCGTCTCGGTCGATTCCCGGTTGCGGAGCCGCTCGTGCTCAGACCGCGCGAGCGCGAGCGCTTCGTCGGCGAGCAGTCGGCGACGTTCGAGCTGGTCACTCCAGTGCAGGGCCGCGGCCAGGAATCCCTTTGCCCGGGCCAGCAGCCCCGAATCATCGCCGGACTGCAGCCGCTCGACAGCGATCTCGGCGAGCTGTACGAGCTCATCGTCAACGCCGGCCGTGAGCCCCCAGATCCCCAGTGCCAGTGTGGCGCGGGCCAGGGCCGCTGGATCGTCGTTAGCCATCGCCAGCTCCGCGACCGACTTGAGCGTCCGCCGGGCGCCATCGGTGTCGCCGGCCCGGGTTTGCGCCTCTCCGAGCGACTGCAGCAGCGCGATCGGCTTAGCCACGTCGTGCCTGCAGAGCGCCTCGGCGCGCGCGTAGAGGCCGACCGCCTGCTCGTAGGCGAACGTGGTCATCGCCCAATCGCCGGCCCGGCGCGCGTAGTCGACGGCGCGCTCGTGGTCGCCGACCACGGCGGCCTCGAGGAAGTGGTGAGCGACCTCGGCCAGGCCCTCGCCGGCAGGCATGTCGAACCCGGCCAGCAGCGCCTCGCCGACTGCCCTGTGCAGCTTGGCCCGCTTGGCTTTCGGGAGTGCGTCGTAGATCGTCGCCTGGATCAGCCCGTGGTGGAACGCGTATCCGTCGGCCTGGTCGGGCAGCGGCCGCACGAGACGCAGGCCGACCGTTTGGTCGAGCAACTCCAGGAGCTCGGTCGGGTCGATCGCTCCGGCCCTGGCCAGCGTGGTCGAACGGAACCGCTCGCCGATCACCGACGCGAGCTCGAGCACCTCGCGGCCGCGCGCCGACAACGGCGCCAGGCGCGCCGTGATCGCATCGCGGATGCCCGCCGGCAGCGGCAGTCCTGACGAGACGCTCGCCAACTCGCCTTCCAATTGCTCGGGACCCAAGAGCGGCAGCAGCTCGGTCACAAACAGCGGGTTGCCGGCCGTCACGTGGTGGATCCGCTGCACCGTGGCCGGCGACGGCGAGACGTTGTTCCGGAGGCTGATCAGGCAGGCGACATCCTCGGGCGCAAGACCCTGGAGGCTGAGCGACCGGGTCGGTCGGACGAGCTCGCTCAGCTCGGGGATTGTCCGCGCCGACGGTGAGAACGCCACGTCTCGCTGCGCGGCGAGGATCAGAATCCGCTTGTCGGCGATCGAACTGGCGACGAACGACAGCGCCAGCAGCGACGCTTCGTCGGCGGCGTGGAGATCGTCGAGCACAATCAGCACGCCGGACCGCTCGGCGGCGGCGGTGAGCAGCGCGAGCAGCGCCTCGTAGAGATGAAAACGGCCTTCCTTGACGCCCTTGCGGTCGAGCCACCGTCGGCCAACCTGCAGGTCGGGAACGATCATCCGCAGCCACGCTGCCTGCCTGCCGACCGATCCGAACACCTCGCGCGCGTCGGGCCAGCCGGCGATCCCTCGGATCACTTGCAGCCAGTGCCAGTACGGGGGCGCCGCTTCGGCGCTCAGCCCGACGCCCCACACGGCCGGGACGCCACGCTGCTGAGCCAGCTCCGAGAGCCCGCGCGCGATCGTCGTCTTGCCGATCCCGGGCTCGCCGGTCAGCAGGACGACGCCGCCCTCGCCGGAATTGGCGTCGTCGAGAGCGCTCGCGAGCTGCTCAGATTCCGCCAGGCGTCCCACGACCCCGCGCCGGCTACGGGTCCGGCGCGGCGTCGCGGGCCGATCATCGACCGTGCGCCGCAGCGACGCCTTCCCGGTCAGCGCGACCGACGCGGCCGCCGCCAGGTCCAACGCCGAGGCGGGCCGCTCGTCTGGTGACTTGGCGAGCGCCGAGCCGACGACGGCGTCGAGCGCTGCGGGTAGCTCCGGGACGTGCTCAGTGACTCGCGGCGCGGCCGCTTCAAGGTGTGCGTACAGGACCGCAATCTCCGATTCGCGCTCGAACGGCACCCGACCCGTCAGGCATTGGTAGAGCAGACAACCGAGCGAATAGATGTCGGCCCGTGGGTCGAGCCGCTGGCCGCGGATCTGCTCAGGCGCCATGTAGTGGACCGTTCCCAGTGGACGCTCGGTTGGCGACAGGGTCGTGTCGAGGCGCTTGCTGAGCCCGAAGTCCCCCAGCCAGACGTGCGGCGCGGTCGCGGCGGGGCCGCCGCGATCGACCAGCACGTTGCCGGGCTTGACATCTCTGTGGATCAGGCCGACCGCGTGTGCGGCGTCGAGCGCGCTGGCGAGCTGCTCGACGATCCCGACCGCGACTGGGGCGGGGAGCCGGCGCTCGGCGCTGATCAGCGCCTGCAGGTCGCTGCCGGCGACGTAGCGCATCGCGATGTAGTAGATGCCGTCGATCTGGCCCGCGTCGTGGATCGGGAGGATGTGCGGATGGTCGAGGCTCGCGGCGAGCGTCGACTCCTGCACAAAGCGTTCGCGGATCGCGTCGTCGGTGGCCAGATCGGCGGCCAGTACCTTCAGCGCGACATCGCGCGCGAGGCTGACCTGGGTCGCGTGATAGACAGTTCCGGTCCCGCCGCGCCCGATCGCGGCATGCAACCGGTAACCGGCCCGCTCCATCGCCGCCTGCACATCAGGTCGCCCCTCCACATGAAAAATTCTCGCACGCAGGGAAACGTTTGGTTGTGGGACGGCGTCAATGCACAGTCATACGATTGAGGTTGGAACAAAGGCACGGATGGTCAGACCGAGTCCGACGCAACTGAAGGAGATCATCGCCGCTGAACGGACGGGCAGTCCGTTCCTGGTGTGGCGGACCGATGGCGGCGAGCAGCGTCTGCTCCTGCTCGAGCTGGATCGCTGGCGGGTGACGATCGGCCGCGACCCGGGAGCCGACGTGTCATTGACCTGGGACCGTGAGGTGTCGCGCGCGCACGCCCTCCTGGAGCGGATCGGGCAGGGCTGGACGCTCGTCGACGACGGGCTCTCGCGTCACGGCTCCTACGTCAACGGCGTCGGGGTGCCGGGGCGGCGACGACTCGTCGATCGCGACCGCCTCGTATTCGGCTCGACCGAGATCCTCTACCGGGAGACCGCCGACACAGGCCCGGATCCGACCGCTTCGGTCGTGATCTCGATGTCGAAGCTGGAGCTGTCGCCGATGCAGCGCAAGGTGGCGGTCGCGCTCTGCCGGCCGGTGCGCGACTCTGACAGCGCGATCCCCGCCACCAACCGCCAGATCGCCGACGAGGTGTATCTGAGCGTCGACGCCGTCAAGGCGCACCTGCGGGTCTTGTTTGAGCGCTACGGGTTGAGTGACCTGCCCCAGAACGAGAAGCGCGCGCGTCTGGCGTTGACGCTGCTGGCGTCGGGTGCACTGGTACCGCGCGATTTTTAGCTAAACATGCTGATCGTGGCGGTGTGAACGACACACCCTGAGGTGGCTGGTCGGCGGCGGCGTGCGCCCCTACGGTGTCACTGGAGGGCGCTCAGTGACCTCGCGCGCTAGCAGGCGATGGATTACGGCGGGCAGGGTCAACGGCGTTCTGCGTCGCCACACCAATCCCCGGCCTACACGACGTTGCCCCGTTGAGGTCAGCCGAACTCGACGCCCTGCGCGAGCGGCAGCTGGTCTGAGTAGTTGATCGTGTTGGTCGCGCGCCGCATGTAGGCGCGCCACGCGTCGGAGCCGGACTCGCGGCCGCCGCCGGTCGACTTCTCGCCGCCGAACGCGCCGCCGATCTCGGCGCCCGAGGTGCCGATGTTGACGTTGACGATCCCGCAGTCGGAGCCGTCGGCGGCGAGGAACCGCTCCGCCTCGCGCTGGTCCCGGGTGAAGATGCTCGACGACAGGCCCTGCGGCACGTCGTTGTGCATCGCGATCGCCTCCTCGAGCTCGCGATAGCTCATCACGTACAGGATCGGCGCGAACGTCTCGCGGCGCACGACGGCGGTCTGCGACGGCATCCGGACGAGCGCCGGCTCGACGTAGTAGGCGTCGTTGAGGCCGTCGACGTCGCGGCGTCGGCCGCCGACCATCAGTGAGCCGCCGTCGGCCTGCGCCTCGTCGAGCGCTTCGACCATCCCGGTGTATGCACGCTCGTTGATCAGCGGACCGACGAGCACGCCGTCGGTCATCGGGTTGCCGATCGACAACCGACCGTACACGACTCCGATCAGGCCGACGACGTCGTCGACGATGTCCTCGTGCGCGATCACGCGGCGCAGGCTGGTGCACCGCTGCCCGGCGGTGCCCGCGGCGGCGAACACGATCCCGCGGGTCGCGAGCTCGAGGTCGGCCGATGGCGCGACCACGGCGGCGTTGTTGCCGCCCAGCTCGAGCAGCAGCCGTCCGAGCCGGGCCGCGACCCGCGGCGCGACCTCGGCCCCCATCCGCTCTGAGCCGGTGGCGGAAACGAGCGCCACATCGGGGCTGTCGACCAGCACCTGCGCGGCCGCCGCGTCGGCGATCACCAGCCGGTGCAACCCGGCCGGGGCGCCCGACTCCGCCGCCGCCTGGTCGAGCAGCGCGGCACACGCCAGCGACGTCAGCGGCGTCATCGGCGACGGCTTCCAGACGACGGTATCCCCGCAGACGAGCGCGACGGCGGTGTTCCACGACCAGACGGCGGCCGGGAAGTTGAAGGCCGAGATCACGGCGACGACGCCGAGCGGGTGCCAGGTCTCCATCAGCCGGTGCTCGGGCCGCTCGGACGGCATCGTCCGCCCGTCGAGCTGGCGCGACAGCCCGACCGCGAAGTCGCAGATGTCGATCATCTCCTGGACCTCGCCGAGCGCCTCGGACGGAATCTTGCCGGCCTCGATCGTGACCAGCTCGGCGACGTCGGCCTTGTGCTCGGCCAGCAGCGCGCCGAAGCGCTTGACGAGCGCGCCGCGCACCGGGGCCGGCACCGTGCGCCACGCGGCAAACGCCTCGCGAGCGGCCGCGATCGCGGCGCGGACCTCGTCCACGCCCGCTCCCGGGACCTCGAACAGGTCCTCGCCGGTGATCGGTGAGCGCGCCCAGACCGTCGGTCCACCGGAGACCGCGGTCGACGCGCCGCAGCGCTCGAGGCAGCCACGGGCCTGGTCGCGAAGCTCAGTTGATGTCGTGTTCATCTGCCTAGCTTCGCCGATACCAGCGTGGCGATGTCGTCCGGGGTGGCTTGAGCGCCGCCCGCACGACGATCATCTGCGGCTCATCAACCGCGACGGCGCGGGTCAGCGCTCGCTCGAACTCCGCTCCGAAACCGTCGAGCGACACAGCTGGGACGCCGAACGACGCTGCCAGCGCGACGAAGTCAGGCCGCGCGAGATCGACCCCGAACGGCTCGTCGCCGGCCAGCTGCTGGTCGAACCGCAGCATCCCGTAACCGCCGTCGTCGACCAGCACGACCGTGAGCGGGATCCTCGACTCCACGACGGTCGCGAGCTCGCCGCACGCGTACATGAAGCCGCCGTCGCCGATCACGCAGACGGTCGGGCCGACGTCGGCCAGGCACGCCCCGAGGGCGGCCGGGAATCCGAACCCGAGCGTCCCCCAGCCGAGCGGATAGGCGAGCTTGCGCGGGATCGGCGCGCGCCAGTAGCCGCCGAGCCAATAGCCCGGGATGCACATGTCGGTGACGAGCACCGTGTCCTCGGGCAGCGACCGCTCGATGATCTCGAGGAACTCCTTGGCCCGCGGCTCGTCGGCGGCCAGTCCGTCGGCGACTTCAGCAGCGATCGTCGCCAGCCTCAGCTGTAGCTCGTCGAGCTCGTCGCGCGGGGCCGTCCGCGGCAGCAGCTGCTCGAGCACCGCCCGCGCGTCGCCGACCAGCGTCAGATCGGTCGCGTAGTTCTTGCTCGCATCGTCCGCGTCGACGTTGATCGCGATCAGCCTCGGCGGCGCGGGCATCAGCCAGTTCTGGGTCATCGACCCGTCGAAGTCGGTCCCGACCGCCAGCACCAGGTCTGCCTCGTCCCACAGCGCCCCGACGGCCGGGTCGTGCACCGGGCCGGGGACCATGCACGGGTGGTTGGCCGCCAGCAGTCCCCGACTCGCGTAGGTGGTGATCACGGGCGCCGCCAGCCGCAGCGCGAGCTCGCCGACGAGCGGCCCCGCGTCGGCCCGCAGCGCGCCGCCGCCGGCCCAGATCAGGGGCCGCGCAGCACTCGACAGCAGCTCGGCGGCGCGATCCAGATCCTCCGCGGGCACCGGCCCGCGCACAGCGGGTTCCGCTATCCGCACCGGAGCCGGAGACACCGGCTGTGAGAGCAGGTCGGTCGGCACGCCCAGATAGACCGGACCCGACGGCGCCGCGAGCGCCACCGCGGCGCACTCGAGAACCGTTGCGGCGATCTGCTCGGCGTCGCTGACGACCCGCGTCGCCTTCGTGACCGGCGCGAACATCGCCGCCTGGTCGCGGGTCTCGTGCAGGACGCCGCGGTAGACGCCGTCGCGGCGCAGCGCCGCCGGGATGTCGGTTGCGATGATCAGCACCGGAGAGCCGCAGGCCATCGCCTCGCCGACGCCGGCGAGCGTGTTGGCGGCGCCGGGGCCGGTCGTGACGAGCGCTACCCCCAACCTGCCGGTCGCGCGTGCGTAGCCGTCGGCGGCGTAGGCGGCGGTCTGCTCGTGACGCACCCCGACCAGGCGGATGTCGGTGCCCGACAGCGCCTTCCAGATCGGGAGGTTGTGGACCCCCGGCAGGCCAAACACGAGCTCGACCCCCACTCCGGTGAGCATCTCGACGAGCCGGGTCGCGCCCGTCTCAGTCGCCTGCGAGGTCTCCGTCAGCTCGACCACACAGCCGACGTTAGCCCAACAAGCTATGTCCGGCAGCGCGGGTTGCGCTCGATCGGGCCAGTGAAGGCGCCGAGTGAGGTCGGCGTCACCGATCCGTACTGGGCGTCGCCGCCGAACGTGTTGCCGTCGGTCACGTTGCCGAACTGCCACGTGCAGCCGAGCCCGGCGTAGTTGGCCAGCGTCCAGTAGGGATAGAAGTGGCCCGGCCCGTTGGGCGGCACGGTGCACCCGGCGCCGGTCGTCGTGTCGCAGCCGAACTCGGTCCCCGACAGGTCGGTCATGAACTGGATCCATTTATAGGCCCCACCGCTGCTGGTCGGCTGGGCCTCGGCGAAGGCGCCGGGGAACGTCCCCGCGGTCGTCGACGTCGGCCAGTCGGCGCGGTACGAGCTGCCGTCATAGTCGAGGTCGCCGATCGCGTCGTAGAAGACGTCGCAACCCGTCACCTCATTCGGCGGCGCGGTGCCGCCGTGGGTGTCTCCGGCCCGGTAGCACGGCGTGTCGTCGGGCTCGAGGTTCGGGTTCTCGGCGCCGGTCTCGTACGGCCCGTGGCAGTTGCTCCAGTAGGTGTCGGTGAAGCCGTCCTCGGTGAACGTCTGCGCCCCGGTGACCCGGTTGCATGGCTCGAAGTGGCCGATCTCGAACTCGGTGTTGATCTCGTACGGACCGACGCCCCAGGGGACGATGTTCGGCGCCGCGGCGCTCGAGTACTCGGGCTCGAAGTTGAACGGCGTGCCGCTGCAGTCAACCGAACTCGTCGTCATGAAGCCGTTCGCCGCGGAGGCGATCATGTAGCCCGATCGGCCGGTTGTCAGGTCGCGTTCGGATGCTTCGAGCGCGTGGCCGCCCCCGGGCAGCGCGGCATCGAACAGGTGGATCGAGATCACGTCGCCCGGGTTCATCAGCAGCGTCTGGCCGTTGGGCGTCGAGGAAGCGAGGTCTGACTCCTGCGGGCTTGGAGGCCCGGTCGGGATCCCGTCGCGCTGGATGAAGGCGAAGTTGACCGGCTCGACGCAGTTGTTGTTGCAGGTGCCGGACGCGTTGCACTCGAGGCTGTCGATCGTCAGCGCCGAGCACCAGTGCGTGTTGTCGCAGCTGGTGTTATCGACGAACGGCGCGAACCCGGGCGGGTAGAACTGCAGCTCGACGAACGCAGCGCCCGCGCCGGGGCTGGTCGAGCTCGGCGCGTTGGCGTCGGATTCGGGCGTGCACGGCTGCTGCGGGTCCGAGTTGGGGTCACAGACGGTCAGCGAGATCCACGGCGCCGGCGTCAGCTCGAAGTAGTGGGTGACATCACTGCCGGGATGGTTGACGGTCGGCAGCTGGGATGGATCGGTCCCAAGGCGCTCGACGAACGAGATGTTGTCGGCCGAGCCGGGGGCGTTCGAGAGGAAGCGGACCGACGGCTCGTCGTGGCCGATGTACCAGCCGTTGTCGTAGAAACGCCCGCCCTGCAGGCCGCGGATGTCGGCGCAGTCGGCGGTCATCCGCAGCTGAGCCTGGATCGAGCTGAAGCCGTTGCAGTCGAGCTGTCCGACCGCGTTCGGGGCGACGCCCGCGTGCGCCGCAGCGGGCAGCAGGAGCGAAGACAAGACCGCAACTGCCAGTACCCAACGCCTGCCACGCACCCTGATCCTCCGATCGTTCGCGTGCCGTGTAACTGATCGCTGGCGTTCTCTATCACGCCGGGGTGGGCGAAGTCAAAAAGACATAACTCGTGGTTTACACACCGGTCGCCGAGGGGTAGAGCAGGAGGTGGCAGAGGGAAACAGGGAGGACTCAGATGTCAGATAAGGTCGCTCACGCGGTCGCCGGTAGCCCGCGTCGTCGTTTCGGTTTCGGCACCGGTTTCACGATCCTTGTCGCGGTGGTGGTGATGCTCGCCTCCGGGGCGCTGGCCGCCACGCCAGCGGCTCATACGGTGCGACGCACCGCGGCCACGAGCAAGACACATCACTCGCGAGCGACCACCGCAAAGACCAACACCCCGGTCGCGACTACAGCAAAGAGCACCACCAAGCAGCAGAACGCGCCGCTTCCCACCCAGGCGCAGGCCAACGCCTACGCGACCAGAACGCTGTCGAGGCTGACCGTCGAGGAAAAGTTCGGCCAGCTCACGATGGCCGGCCCGACGACGCCGATCGGCACGCTCGAGCAGCAGGCGTGCGACGGAGAGGTCGGCTCCGTGCTCGATCTGACCGGTGTGGTCAACATCAATGCGGTCCAAAACGCGACGCTGGCGCCAGGTTGCCATCCCCGGATCCCGCTGATCTTTTCGCTCGATGTGATCCACGGCTACAAGACGATGTTCCCGGTGCCACTGGGCGAGGCCTCGAGCTGGGACCCGGCGCTGGTCCAGAATGACGAGTCGGTGTCGGCATCTGAGGCCACCGCCGACGGCCTCAAGTGGACCTTCAACCCGATGGTCGACATCGCCCGCGACCCGCGCTGGGGCCGCGTCGTCGAGGGCGCGGGCGAGGATCCCTTCCTGGGTTCGGCGATCGCCGCCGCCAAGGTCCGCGGCTACCAGGGCAACAACTTCGGCGCGCCCGACAAGATGGCAGCCACGATCAAGCACTTCGCAGCCTACGGCGCCCCGGTCGCCGGCCGCGAATACAACACGGTCGATATGTCGACGCAGCAGCTGTTCAACGACTACCTGCCTCCGTACAAGGCGGCGGTCAACGCCGGCGTAGCGACCGTGATGGCTTCGTTCAACTCGCTCAACGGAGTTCCGAACACCGCCAACCCGTACACGCTGACGACGATCCTGCGCAACGAGTGGGGCTTCGGCGGCACGGTGATCAGCGACTACCAGGCCGTCCAGGAGCTCGAGGACTTCGGCTACGCGTCCGACGGCGCGGACGCGGCGCGGCTCGCGCTGACCGCAGGACTCGACATCGAGATGGCAGTGCAGGTTGGATGCAGCAGCAACAACAACCCGGTTGAGTCCACCTTCGACTGCTACGGGCCGCAGCAGCTGGCCCAGGGCAAGTTCACGATGCAGGAGCTCAACAACGCGGTCCGGCATGTCCTGACGCTCAAGTACCTGGCCGGGATGATCAACAACCCGATTACGGATCCCACCCGCGTCAACAACTCCGAGCTGACGCCGGGCAACCTCGCGGCCGCCAAGCAATCGGCCGACGAGTCCCAGGTGCTGCTCGAGAACCACAACAACGCGTTGCCGCTGAGCACGAGCACACTCGTCGATCGCGGTCGTCGGGCCGCTGGCGACGACGCGCTCAACCAGCTGGGTCCCGACGTGCCGGGCGGTTACGACACCACCCCCGGCGATCTGACCACGACCGACAAGATCATCACGGTCAAGCAGGGGATCGAGAACGACGACCCGGGCGCGACGATCAACTACGCACAGGGATGCGACATCACGACGACGACAAACGGCGTCCCGACCCCGTGTACCTCGAACGCCGGCTTCCCGGCAGCGGTCGCGGCGGCAAATGCCTCCGACGTGACCGTGGTCGTGGTCGGAGAGCCGGCGGCGGACAGCGGCGAGGCGTCGTCGCGCACCCAGCTCGGCCTGCCCGGTGACCAGCTGCAGCTGATCCAGGACATCGCCACCACCCACAAGCCGTACGTCGTCGACCTGATGAACGGCCGGCCGCTGACGCTCGACTGGCTCAAGGCCAACGCGCCGGCCGTGCTGGAAAGCTGGTACCCGGGCACCGAGGGCGGCCAGTCGGTGGCCGACATCCTGTTCGGCAAGGTCGATCCGAGCGGCAAGCTGCCGATGACGTTCCCGGTCAATGTCGGTCAGATCCCGATCACCTACAACGAGCTGCCGACCGGCCGCCCGTGTGACCCCAACAACAAATACACGTCGAAGTACCTCGACGCGACGAACACGCCGCTGTATCCGTTCGGCTACGGGCTCTCGTACACGACGTTCTCGATCTCGCCGCCGCACCTGTCATCGACCACCGTCGGGCCCAATGGCCCGCTGACGGTCACCGCCACGGTCACCAACACCGGATCGGTGGCGGGCGCTGACGTCGCGCAGCTCTACCTGCACGAGAGCGACACCAGCATCCTGCAACCGGTCGAAAAGCTCGAGGGGTTCCAGCGCAGCGCGCAGCTCGCCCCGGGACAGAGCCAGACGGTGACGTTCAAGCTCGGCCGCCAGAACCTCGGCTTCTACAACGAGCAGGGGCAGTTCACCGTCGAGCCCGGCACGTTCAATCTGTGGGTCAGTGACACCTCCCAACCCACCTCGACGACCGGCTGTCCAGCGAGCCTGCCGAACGGGGTCTCGTTCAACGTCTCCTAGGGAGGACGGCTATGCGGCTCCGTCTGTTGATAGCGGCCTGCGCGACGGCCTTGATGCTCGCGCTCCCGGCCCAGGCGCTCGCGGATCAGGGTCACCTGAGCGCTCATCAGCAGGCGGTGCTGCATGGCATCGCGGCTGACACGTGGAGGTTCTACGCCGCCGACGTCGACCCCAACACGCACCTACCGCTCGACAACCTCGGGCCCGGGACGATCCGTGGGACCTACACGTCGGCGGCCAACATCGGCGTCTACCTGTGGGCGGTGGTCGCGGCCCACGACCTCGGCCTGATCGACCGCGGCGAGGCCGACTCGCTGATCTCGGCGACGCTCGGCGAGGTCTCGACGCTCAAGCGCTACGACGGCTTCCTGTACCAGTGGTACGACACCAACGGCGGCAACGTGCTGCTCAACCCCGGGCAGGGCGACTGTACGGAGACGACGCCGTCTCAGGACAACTGCTGGTTCGTCTCGGCGGTCGACAACGGCTGGTACGCGAGCGGGCTGATCGAGGTCCGCGAGGCGTTCCCGGAGCTGCGCGGTCTCGCCGACAGCCTCCTGGACCCGATGAACTTCTCGATCTTCTACGACAACCGGGCGCAGACGGATTGCAACGTCAACGTGGCGCTCGGCAACCAGCACACCGGGACGATGTACGGTGGCTTCTACGTGGACCAGGGGCCAGCCCCCTACCACGTCGACACGCTCTACAGCGACCCCCGGATCGCGATCTACATGGGGATGGGCATGCACCAGATGCCCGGCGACGTCTGGTGGCGGACGTGGCGGACACTGCCTCCCAAGCAGTGCTCGACCGACCCGGACTTCTCCTACCAGGGCCAGTGGCCGCCGGCGGGGTACTGGCAGACATACACCGACCCCGAGTCGGGCAAGACGTTCAACGTCTGGGAGGGCCACTACACCTACCCCGGCACGTCATTGACGTTCGTTCCGACCTATGCCGGCGGGATGTTCGAGGGGCTGATGGCCAACCTCGTCGTGCCTGAAACGACCTGGGGACCGCACAGCTTGGGCCTCGACGATCTGCGCTGGCCGCAGGTCCAGATCAAGTACGCGACCCAGGTGCTGCACTACCCGGTGTGGGGCATCTCGCCGTCGAGCACGGCCGACAACACCGGCGGCTACGGTGGCTTCGGGGTCGAGGGTCTTGCGTTTGGAGCCGGCGAGGGCTTGGCGCTATGCAACACCTGCGCGACGGAGACGACCGTCAGCCCGCACGCGTCGGCGATCGCGCTCCCGGTCCTGCCCCAGGAGGCGTACGCGAACCTCGAGGCGCTGCGCGCCGACTACCCCGGCATCTACACCAGCGACGGCGGCTTCTACGACGCCGTCAACCCGACCACGCGGTCGATCGGCCACCGGCGGCTGGTGCTCGACCAGTCGATGATCATGGCTGGGATCGACGACGCGCTCAACGACGGCGCGCTGCAGCGACGGTTCGCCGCCGATCCGATCTCGTGGGCGGCGCGGCTGTATCTCGGGATCGAGCACATGTCGATCCACTGAGCCTGGCGAAACCCGCCCCGAACCTGCAAGGAATCGCCCAGACCCCCCCGCGATTGACGTTCGCCTTACGCTGGCGTGCCAGAGTGCGCTCCCGTGTCGGGTGCGACGATCGACCGCGACTTCGGACGGCGCGACGGGTTAGGAACAGAGGTGCAGCTGGTGCGAGCGGACAGGGGGCCCAGGCACGGCCGCGGCGTGGGCGGCGGGGCGCTCGTGGGCTGCCTGCTGACGGCGTTGCTGGGGCTTGCGCTGTGCGGCGCCGCGACCGCCGCACCGGGTTTGAAGCCCGTCACCTACCGCGGCTACACGCTCCGCGTCCCGGCGAGCTGGCCCGTCTACCGGCTGAGCACGAACCCGACCGCCTGCGTCCGCTTCAACCGCCACGCGGTCTACCTCGGCCGCCCGAGCACCCGCCAGCGCTGCCCCGCAACCGCCTTCGGCCGCACCGAGGCGATCCTCGTCGCGCCCGCCAACGCGCCCAAGAGCGCGCTCCCGCCGGGCGGCGCAGTGGGGCAGCGCAGGGTCGCGCAGCTCGAGGTCACTGCGACCTGGAATCGCGACCCCGGCCTCGTCCGCCGCGCCGTCGGAGGAAAGCTCACGGCCCCGCCGAAGCCGGCGGCTGCGGCGACGATCGCCCGGACTGCGCTCGCGCGTGCGGCGGCGCGGCCGCGCACGGCCGGCGCCGTCTACAGCGGCCTCGGCTTCGATGCGTGCTCGGCACCCAGCACGAGCGCGATGACCGCGTGGGGCGCGTCGCCGTATCGAGCGCTCGGCGTCTACGTCGGCGGCGAGGACATGGCCTGCTCGCAGCCGAACCTGACCTCGGCCTGGGTCGGGCAGGAGTGGGCAGCCGGCTGGCACCTGATCCCGACCTATGTTGGGCTCCAGGCGCCGGGCAACTCGTGCAGCTGTCGCGCTTTCACGGCCGGCAACGCGACCGCGATCGGAACCCAGGACGCCGAGACCGCAGTCGCCGATGCGCAGGCCGTCGGGATCGGCGCCGGCAACCCGATCTATGACGACATGGAGAGCTACAGCTCCAGCGGCAACAGCGCCGTGCTCGCCTACCTGGAGGCGTGGACAAACCAGCTCCATGCAGAGGGTTACATCGCGGGCGTCTACAGCAGCTCGGACTCCGGGATAGCCAACCTGGCCACTCAGTACGGGACCACGTACGTCGAGCCCGACGACATCTGGGTCGCGAACTGGAACGGCTCTGAGACGACCACTGACCCGAACGTCCCGGCCGCCGACTGGGCCGCCAACCAGCGACTTCACCAGTACGCCGGCGGCGCGAACCAGACCTACGGCGGCTACACGATCAACGTCGATAAGGACTACCTCGACGGAGCGACCGCGTTCGGAGCCGGGGTCACGCCGCCGCCGTCGCTGCAGGTCTCGCCGGCCGGCAACGGCGCCATCCAGGTCTCGGCCAGTTGGCAGGGAGGGGTCGGGCTGTCGTCGTGGCTGATCCTCGGCGGGACGCAGCCGGCGACGCTCGGCTTCGTCAGCCACAGCGTCGTCAAGGGCGCGGTGACGACGGTCGCCGAAGGCAGCGAGTACCCCTATTACGAGGCTGAGGCGCTGAGCTCGACAGGTCAGTTGCTCGCGACCTCGGCGGTCGTCACGACAAGTCCTCACCTGGCGATCTACGGCCGCAGTGTGTTCGTCCCGGCGACGGGGCTCGTCGGGGTGCCGGCCGGATGCTTCACCGGCACGCCGTGCAAGGTCGCGGTGGCGCTGTACGTCGGCGGCCGGCGGATCGCGCACAGCCGCCGGGAGAACCTCGGCAACAACGGCGGCCTGCTGTTCATCAAGCTGTCGCCGGCCGACCGCCGCCTGCTGGCGAACGCCCGCGGTCACCGGCTCCCGGTCAACGTGCTTGCGACCGACATCTCGGGCGCCAGCGCGAAAACAAGCATGAACCTGGTCCCGTTCACGACCAGCGGCCCAGGACCGCACCGCAGCTCGAGCGACGCGCCGACGCTGCGCATGATCGGCACCAGCGACTACGTCTATCGGGACACGTCCGGCGGCATTTTGGCGAACTGCTCAGGGTCGTCGCCGTGCCTGGTCAGGACCAAGATCACGGTTGGGCGGACGACGATCGCCAGCACCGGGCAGGAGTTCATCGGCGCCAACGAGGCCGGCTACCTGAGCTTCAGGCTGACGCCCGCCGGCCGCCAGCTGCTCGCCAAGGCGTCCGGCAACATGCTCGGCGCGCGCGTGACGCTGACCGACGCGGCCGCCAGCGCGCGCGGGTCAATCGTCCTGTCGAGCTTCAACTAGACCCGGTGGATCGGGCCGCCGCTTGGCGGCGGCCCGGCCCCGCCGGGGGCGCGCGCGTTGGCGTGTGGCGCCGCGGAGGCTAGGTGGGGCGTTCGACGGTGGCGGCCGCGCGGGCGCGTGCCCACGCACCCTCCGGGTACCGCGGGGCGAGCCGGGCGGCGGCCGCCCAGTCCGCAATCCAGCCGAGGGCCGGGGCACACGCAGCCTGGGCGAGCCGGCGGGCATTCGGCGATGCTGTGATGAAGCTCATCGTGGTGGCCATTCACGACGAGGACGGCCAGCTGTGCGCGGAGGTAGAGCACCGATGCCGTCGCGTCCCTGCCGTCTGGCCGAATGCGTTCCAGTCGTGCGCCGGTTGCCTCGACGCCGATCACGGGGCGAAGCAGCTCAGCGATGAAGCAGTCCTAGATCGACTGTCGGTCCGGCGGGCGGACCCGGCTCATGAGCCAAAGCGCCGCGGCGGACGCGTCGGGCCGGAGCGCCTCACGGGCTGAGCGGAGCGGGGGCGCCCGGGAACCAGCTCGGCGTCCGCGTGACGCTGAGCGACGGGACCACCACCGCGCGCGCGTCGATCGCCTTGTCGAGCTTCAACTAGCTCCAGTCAGAAAAGGTCGGCTTCGCCGGTCCGCTGGCACGCTCGAATCTGCGCCGGGGGTTTCTACACGGCTCGAGGTGGGTACACCGGGGCCGGGCCGGCCCATAGGTCTCCGAGTGGGGAGAGTCGCAATGTTTGGTTTCCGTCCTGTCCGACCGTCCTCGCGAGGCTGGCGGAGGTACTCGCCGGCCGGGGGCTTTCTCGTCGCGTCGCTGATAGTCATCGGAGTCATGCTGCCCGGCCCGGCCGCGGGCGCGAGCGCGTCGGCGAGGGCGTCGCATGGAGCGAGAAAGGCCCGGGCGAGCCAGGCCTGCCCCTGGGTCACCTCGACCGCGCCGATCGCCCAACGGGTGGCCCAGCTGATGAGCCAAATGACCGTGCCTGAGGAGATCTTCCTGGTCGAGGGTCACGGCACCACCAACGAGGGACCCAATCCGTCGCCCAATCCGTACGTGTTCTGGATGCCGGGCATTCCCAGCCTTTGCATCCCCAAGCTCGGCGAAGAGGATGGGCCCAACGGCGTCGCCGACCAGCTCACCGGAGTCACCCAGCTTCCCTCGGGCGTCTCGCTCGCGGCGACCTGGGATCGATCGCTGGCCAACCAGTACGGCCAGGTGGTCGGCTCCGAGGAGCTCGGCAAGGGCGCCGACGTCAACCTCGGGCCGACGGTCAACATCGACCGCGACCCACGCTGGGGGCGGTCGTTCGAGGCGTTCACGGAGGACCCGTTCCTAAACGCGGCGCTCGCCACCAGCGAGATCGACGGCGTGCAGAGCACGGGAGAGATGTCGCAGGTCAAGCACTTCGCCGCCTACAACCAGGAGACCAACCGCAACACCGAGGCCGACAACGTGATCGTCTCCGACCGGGCGCTGCACGAGATCTACTTTCCGGCGTTTAACGCCGCGGTGACGCGGGCGGACGCGGCCTCCGTGATGTGCGCCTATTCGACGGTCAACGGCGACTACAGCTGTCAGAACCCGTACCTGGAGATGACCACGCTCGACGATCTGTGGGACTTCCCCGGCTTCATCACCTCCGACTACGGGGCTCTCCACAACACGTCTGCCGCCCAGGACGGCACCGATCAGGAACAACCGTTCGACATGTACTTCGGCACGCCACTGCAGACGGCGGTGGAAACCGGCGCTATCCCGCGTGCGGTGCTGAACACGATGGTGCAGCGGATGCTGACCGAGATGTTCCGCTTTAACCTGTTCACAATCCAGCGTCCCGCGACCCCGACGGCCACGGTCACGACGCCGGGCAACCAGGCGCTTGGCAACCAGGTCGCCGATAGCGGGACCGTCCTGCTTCAGAACCTGCGCGGCACGCTGCCCCTGTCGACCAGGAACGCCGGCGACGTGGCGGTGATCGGACCGTCCGCATCGGCCTCGCCCACCAACGGAGGCGGCGGCAGCGCGTACGTGGTCCCGTCCTCGACCGACACTCCGCTGCAGGGTCTGCAGGCGGCAGCGGGCTCGGGGACGAACGTCGCCTACACGCAAGGCCTGCCGACCGATACCCAGCTGCAGCCGATCCCGTCAACCGCGCTTTCGCCGGCGTATACCGGGACGGGCTTTGGCGGCAGCTACACCGGCACGTTGACGGCGCCCGAGACGGGCACTTACATCCTCGCGTTTACCAACCAGTGCGGCTGCTACACGCCGGTTACCCTGACCCTGACCCTGAACGGGCAGGCGCAGCCGCTGATCGTCAATCCGGGGACCCCGCCGGTGAACACATATTCGGCGTCCGTCGACCTGACCGCCGGGCAGCAGTACACGCTCTCGATCAGCGGCGGCGGTGAGTCGAGCAACCTGAGCTGGGGCACGCCCTTGTTCCTGGCCCCGGGCCTGAACGCAGCCGTGGCGGCAGCCAAGTCCGCCTCGACGGCGGTCGTCGTCGTGTCCGATGACACCGAGTCGGAGGCGACCGACCGGCCGAGCCTCGACCTGCCCTCGGCGCAGAATGAGCTGATCTCAGAAGTCGCGGCGGCCAACCCGCATACGGTCGTCGTGATCGACGCCGGCGCGCCGGTGGCGATGCCGTGGCTGAGCCAGGTCGCCTCGGTTGTCGACGCGTGGTACCCGGGACAGTCCAACGGCACGTCCTTGGCCGATGTCCTGTTTGGCAAGGTCGACCCGAGCGGCCACTTGCCGGTGACGTTCCCGACGAGCCTCTCCGAGGTCCCGGCCTCGACGCCCGCGCAGTTCCCCGGCATCAATGGGCAGGTTCTCTACTCCGAGGGCATCGACGTCGGCTACCGCTGGTATGACGCCCAGAACGTCACGCCGCTGTTCCCGTTCGGCTTCGGGCTGTCCTATGCGAAGTTCTCATTCACGAATCTGAGCATCCAGCGGACCGGGCCGGGTGGCGTGCGCGACATCCTGGTCTCGGCCACGATCAAGAACGTCTCGCAGACGCCGGGTGCCGATGTCGCGCAGCTGTATCTGGGCGATCCGGCGGCGGCGCACGAGCCGCCGCGTCAACTCGTCGGCTTCCAGAAGGTCTCACTGGCACCGGGAAGCTCGACCCAGGTCCGGTTCACGATCACGCCCCAGGACACGTGGTGGTGGCATCAGGCGGCCAACGGCTGGGCGCAGAGCCTTGGCACCTATCAGGTCTACGTCGGCGACTCCTCGGCCCTGGCCAACCTGCCGCTCACCGGGTCCTTCGCGATCTCCCAGACACCGGGGGCCCGCCAGGTCGTGATCCACGCCCCGAGCCGCTTCCATCTGGGCGTCGGTTCGAACGTGACGGTCCGGCTGACCCGCTCGGGCAACGAGACGCTGCCGACGGTCCGGCTCGCGCTGCAGGTGCCTCAGGGCTGGACGGTTAGCCCCCTCGGAGCGACGGTGTTCCACAACGTGCTCCCGTCGCAGGCACTGAAGGCCAAGTTCGTGGTAACGCCCCCGAGCTGGTACCCGGTCACCGACGCGGTGGTGCACGCAACGGCTGATCTCAGCAGCGACGCGCAGCGAGAGGCCGGGGTGACGATCCCGATCCACGGCTGACATCGCCCGCCGCGGCCCCCACGGCGCCTGGGGGCCGCGGCGCAAGGCGGCGCGCTCTAACTCAGCCACGACTCCCCCGGTCGCGAGGCCCGATCAACGCGCGCTAGTGGTGCGGGGTCTCCTCGGGGAGCTCGTACCAGCGCTTGCGCTCGCCGATCCGCGCGCGAAGCTTCCAGCCCCGGCTCTTATGGGTGTCCTCGGCTGCCCGCGTCAGCGCCGCCAGTGCGTCCCGGGGGTCGACCGGTCCCTCGATCCCGCGGTCGCCGGCGTCGAGCAGCTTGGCGAGCCGGTCGAGGTTCAGCGTGACGGTCTTCCACCAGCCCCAGTCGTCGCCGAGCAGCGAGCTGAAGATCCGCACGTCCATCGACTGCGGGTCGTCTGATTCGGCGAGCGGGAACGTGACCAGCAGGCGCAGGCAGTCGTCGGCGTCCTTCTCGTTGAGCTCGATGATCTGGAGCTTTGACAACAGCAGGTCCATCGGGTCAAGCGTGTACGGCAGCCGCTCGAGCCGGTCGGCGAAGGCGAGCGTGTGGCACATCGCGACCTTGTCGACCATCACGTCGATCGCGAGCCCGGTCTCCGGGTGCGCGAAATACAGCTGCTTGTTGCCGTACAGCGCGTTGAAGTTGCGGTCGGCCTCGAAGCCACGCTCGGCGAGGAAGTCAGTCAACGGCCGCCGCGCAGAACCGCGCGATGCGAAGTCGAGGTCCTGGGCGACACGCGTGCGGAGCGGCAGGTCCGGGGTCAGGTAGCGGATCGCGAGGCCCCCGAGCAGCCGCAGCGCGATGCCCCGCTCAGTCGCTTCGTCGATGAGCCCCTGCGCGGTCTGCAGCAGGTCAGTCTCATCGACGGTGTCCGTCATCGTCTGCGTACGGTAGCGGCTGTTAGGGTCCGGCGCATGGCGTTGACCGGCGCCGAGACGAGCGTCTGCGAGGCGATCGAGCGCGGGCGTGAGCAGCTCGTCGAGCTGGCGGCCGAGCTGATCGGATTCGACACCACGGCACGCGGGGTGGGCGACCCGCCCCGCGCCGAGGAGAAGCTCCAGGGGTACCTCGCCGGGCGGCTGCGGGCGGCCGGCGCCGAGGTCGACGTCTGGGAGCCCGATCCGTCCGCGATGGACGGCCGGCCGTTGGTCCCGCCGGGGCTCGAGTTCGCCGGACGCCCGCAGCTGATTGCGACTCGGCGCGGCCGCGCCGGCGGCCGCTCGCTGGTCTTCAACGGCCACATCGACGTCGTCTCGGCGCAGCCGCTCGATGCGTGGACGTCAGACCCGTTCGCCGCCGAAGTCCGCGAAGGGAAGCTCTACGGCCGCGGCTCGTGCGACATGAAGGGCGGGATCGCGGCGATGGTGTTCGCGCTCGAGCAGCTCGCCGGAGTCGAGCTGGCGGGGGATCTGCTGGTCGCGACCAACACCGACGAGGAGTCATCGGGCGCCGGCGGCACCGCGCTCGTCGACCACGGTCTGCGAGCCGACGCCGGGATCGTCACCGAACCGACCAACTTCAAGACCTGGGTCGCGTGCCGCGGCTCCGAGTACGGCGTCGTCAAGGTCCCGGGCCGGCCCGGCCACGCCGAGGTCTCACAGCCGGACTGGCGCCGGGGCGGCGCGGTCAACGCGATCGAAAAGGCCGGCGTCGTACTCGACGCGATCGCATCGCTGCGGCGCGAGTGGGCGGCCCGCGACGGCCTCGAGCATCCGTTCTTGTCGCGTCCGGCGCTGCTGCCGACGATGGCCCGCAGCGGCGAGTGGCCGGTGACCTACCCCGCGCGCTGCGACCTGACGATCGCGGTCATGTACCTGCCCGCGCAGGCCGACGAGCGCGGCTGGGGCTCCGCCGTTCGCCGCGAGGTCGAGGGCTGGATCGCGCGCGAAGCCGCCGGCGCGGACGACTGGCTGGCCGCGCACCCACCGGTGATCGAGTGGTGGCCCAACAGCGTGATGCCGTTCGAGATTCAGCCCTCGGAGCCGATCGTCGCGGCGCTCGCCGGCGCCGGCGGGGACCTCGGCCTCGACGGCGGCCTCGGCGGCCTGGACTCCTGGTATGACGGCGCGACGCTGAGCCAGCTGGCGGGGATCCCGTCGGTCGGCTACGGGCCGCCGGGCTTTGACGCCGACGGGGTCAGCGTCGCGCACATGGTCGACGAGTACGTGCCCGTCGACGGACTGGTGCGCTGCGCGCAGGCGCTGGCTGTGACCGCGATGCGCTTCTGCATGTAACGGGCGCGCGCATGCGCGCGCCCGCCCGGCGCGCATGCGCGCCGGGGGCCGGGCTGCCTCCAGCACGGCCCGCTCGGCATCACGCCTCGCTTGACCGGGCCGCGCTGGAGTCGTCCGGCTGCCCGGCCTACCCCTCGACGCGCTGAGAGAGGTCGACGCCGTTGTCGCCGATGTCGACGAGGTAGCCGCGCAGGATCCCTGCGTTCGCCTCGCTGCCGGGGTTGATGCAGAGGGTGTTGCCGATCGTCCGCTCTCCGCCGGCCTCGTGGATGTGGCCGTGCACCGACAGCAGCGGCTGGTAGGTCTCGATCAGCTTCCGCACGGCGGTCGAGCCGACCGGTCCGCGCAGGACATCGCCGGCGGAGACCGTGGGGCGGAGGTTCTCGTCAAGGATCGGCGCCGTGTCGAGCCCCGAGTCATACGGAGGGACGTGGATCATGAACACGGCTCGGCGCGGGTCGAGCACCTGCCGGGCCAGCGCGTCGAGGCGCGCGTACAGCTCGTCCTCGGTCTCCTCGCGCGGGGTCTGCCAGGGCGTGTGGTTCGACCATCCCGACGCGAGCAGCTGCAGACCGCCGGGCATGTCGACCACCTTGCCGTCGGCATTGACCGGCGCCCACCCGGGCTCGTTGAGAACGTGATCGATCACGAACTCGTCGTCGTTGCCGGGGATCAGGTACAGCGGCACGTTCCCGTCCGCGAGCCGTTCGGTCGCGAGCTGCATCCAGGCGGCCACGCGCTCGCCCATCAGCCGCCCGAGCAGCTCGTTGCGTCCTGCCTCGTCGGTCGCGAGACGTTCGGCCTCCGCCGAGGACGTCACGAACGAGTAGTAGCCGACATCCGCGATGTCGCGCTCGAGCGTGGCGAGCTCTTCGTCGCTCCGCGCAGTGCGGTGGACGCCGAACAGCTCCGTCTCGTAGCGCCCGTTGTTCTGGACGATCGGGACGATCGCCTTGCCCGTAAGGTCGCCCGCCAGCAGCGCGACGTCCGCCTTGTAGACGTTCAGCTTGATCGCGTTCAGGAACTTCCGCCACGCCTTCTCGGCGGCATGGAAATCGCTGGCGATGTAAATCCGGGTGGCGATCGTCGGCTCTTAGTCAGGCGGGAGCTCGGTGAACAGCATCTTCTCGTCGACGCCCGCGCGCGATGCCCGGTATCTCATGATGACGTAGATCACCACCCCGATCAGGTAGAAGATCGCGGCGTCGATGATTCCGTTCGTCTCCAGGTAGGTGAGTGTGCTGACCCCAGGCGTCCCGTTGATCACCGGTTTGAAGACGGCGAAGATGTAGACCCAGAGCGGGAACACGAGCCAGAGGGCGCCGATCCACCAGAGGTGCTTGCGGAAGGGCGCATTGCGGATTAGGTCCGGCCTTCGGAAGCGCACCAGGATCGCGTTTAACCCTGGGAAGGTCCAGGTGAAGATGGCCATGAAGATCGAGAACCAGGCCGTGCCGGCGAGGTTCAGCTTGTGGTCGGAGGTGGCCAGGATGGTCGGCAGATCCTTGTAGCTCTGGAAGAACAGGAATACCAGCGTCAGCGCGAGGGTCGCGAGGATCGCGTTGAGCGGCGCGCGCAGCCGCTCGTTGACACGCCCGACCCACTCGGGGGCCTGGCGGTCGAGGCTCCAGGCCAGCTGCATGCGGCTGATGAAGTTGATGTACACAGGGCACAGCAGGAAGGGGAAGATCGTCCCGCCGAGGCTGATCAGCGCCCACAGCGGCCAGAGCGAGTGGTTCGCGACCACGGCCAACAGCGGCATCGCGTTCGGCTGGCCCATCGGCAGCACTTTCAGCGCGCCGGGGAAGCCCCAGTAGCTGAGCCCCCAGGCCACGTTCGTGCCGTAGCCGAAGTGGGTCGAGATCGCGTCCACGTACACGGAGTTGGCGAACACACCGATTATCAGCGCTCCGACGAGCGCGATCATCACGCCGCGGCGCACGTTGCCGCGCACCTCGCCGGCGATGTAAGCGGAGTACTGGAAGCCGATGTACTGGAACAGCAACACCGACAAGAACAGCGGGAACACCGTCGTGGAGAAGATGTTCGATACGAAGCTGCCGTTGTTGACGCCGAGCACGCCGGCTTTGTAGCCGGAGGCGGCGATCTGATTGGCGGTAACGCCCCCGGTGTAATGCGGCAGGTTGTGCACGAAGCTCGACTTGTGCGTCGCCGCCAGCCCGAAGATGAACATGAGTACGAAGCAGGTCACCCCGAACGCCGCCAGCGCGGTCACCACCTTGTGGAACGTCCTTGTCGGCAGGACGGCGATCACCGCGATCACCAGCAGCACGACGATCGAGGCGATGAATCCCGGCGTGCCGGTGATCGTCCCGGTGGCGTCGGTGAACCATGTGTTGGCGTTGTTGAAGAAATGCCCGCCGGCGCCGATCCCGATGATCCGCGCGGTGATCTGAAGGTTGCGCAGGACTAGCGGCACCTCGAAGGCGATGATCAGCACGGAGGCGATGACCAGCGTGAACGACTCCATCCAGCCGAGCGAGGAATGCATGATCCGGCTGCTGAAGACGTAGTCGCCGCCCGATCGCGGCATGACCGAGGTGAGCGAGGAGAAGATGAGCGCCAGCAGTACGCAGAACAGTCCGGCGATGATCGCCGCCCACCCGTAGGCCGAGAACGGCCCCAGCTTCCACGCCTGCACGTCCGGGAGCGAGTAGAAGATCGGATACAGCGTCAACCCGACGCCGACGAACGCGGCGACATTGAAGAACAGCGCGTTGGTGACGCTGACGTTGCGCACCAGACCCGACGACTGGCGAACGAACAGCTTCGGCGTCGTGCTCGCGGCGGCGGCGGATGGCTCAACAGACTCGGCCACAGTCTCTCTCCCCTCTCATCACGGCGGCGGTACCGGGCAAACCTACCACCGGCGGCGGGCCGCGACCAGACCGTTTTTAGAGCAATTCGTTCAGCGCCGGCGCATAGTGCGCGGCACGACGGTCCGCGAACGCGTCGTTGTGCTCGCCGTTGCGCTTGTCGCGCGCGCTCGCGAGGTCGCACTCGGCGTGCAGCGTCCGCACGCCGCGGTCGGCGACCGGCCCGGCAAGCAGCCCCCCGTCGGGCCCGGCGATCGTGCTGCCGCCCTCGAACTCGAGCCCGCGCTCGGTCCCGCAGCGGTCGCAGACGGCGACGAACGCCTTGTTGAAGTAGGCGGTGATCGCGCCCAGCGAGTGCAGCACCGGACGTCCGTCGGGCGGATCAGGGTCGCGCGGCCAGTTGGTCGGGATCGCGATCAACTCGGCGCCGCCGAGCGCCAGCCCGCGGGTCAGCTCGGGGAACTCGAGGTCGTAGCAGACCGCGAGTCCGATCGCGCCGTGGCGCGTCTGTATCACCGGCGCCGCCGCGTCACCGGGGATGAACCAGCGTGGCTCCTCACCCCACAGGTGCAGCTTGCGGTAGACCGCGATCACGCCCTCGCCGCCGACCAGCGCCGAGCTGTTGTGCAGCCGGCCGCCGGCACCGAGCTCGCAGAAGCCGCCGATCACGAGCGCGTCATTGCGCGCCGCCTCGGTCGCCCAGCCGGCCAGCACGTCGCCGTCGGCAGTCGTCGCCGCCGCGCGCGCCTCCTCGACTGACTCGAACACGTAGCCGCTGTTGGCGAGCTCCGGCAGGACGACGATCTGCGCGCCATCGTCGATCGCCGCTGCCAGCGCCTCGCGGGCGATCTCGACGCTGCGCCCGGGTGAGGTGACGTCGGGCGCGATCTGACAGCAGGCTACGTGCACGCCGGTTGTGAGGCTACTCCTCGCCCGAGTGCGATCTCTGACGCATATCGCGCGGGATCGAACGCAACTCCCGGAGCGCGCCTGCCCAGGTCAGGCGGGGTCTTCATCCGCTGGTCGAGCGACCACGGTTAGTGAGCCCCGCGAGCTCAGCGCTCGAAGCGGAGCTCCTGACCCTCGCTGAATCGCTCCTGCTCGACCTGCGTCCCGAGCACGAGCCCGATGTTGCGCGGCGGCTGCACGCGCTCGAGGTTCTCGCGGAACGCCTCGATCCGCACGATCTTGAAGCGCTCGCCGTCGTGGAGGACGAAATCGCCCGGCCTCAGCGACCCGGTCCCTACGAGCTCTCCGGCGAGGATCGTGCCCGGAGCGGTGCCGGCGACCGCGCGCTGCGCGCCCGACAGCTTGGCGTCGGGCGGCGCCCCGACCCAGAAGATCCCGTCGATCTTCATCGCGAGGCCGTCCGGGGGCTGCTCGGTCTCGGGCTCGGAGGGCCTGCGGCGTAGGAAGCCCACGTCTACGTGGCGGGCGCCTTGACCGAGGCGACGAACCCGCGGACGTCGGCAGCCGGCTCCGAGTACGCGTCGCCGAGCTCTGACTCGATCGCCGCCATGTAATCGGTCGCCCAGCTCGGGAGGTCGTAGTCGATCGAGTGCAGGAACTCGAGTGACGCCGCCATCCGGATGTCGGCGATCGTCACGTGATCGCCGCCGACGAACCGCTTGCCGCGCAGGAAGAACTTGTGGTAAGCGTCGAGCGGTCCCGCGAGCGCCGCTTCGGCGTCCTTCTGCGCTTGCGCCTTGAGGTCCTGATCGGCCTGCGAACAGCCGACCTCGCCCGCGTACTGCGGGAAGCCGAGCGTCGGATAGGTTGCCCGGGCGACGAGCGGATAGATCGTCCCGATGAGGTAGAACATCGCGCTGTCGACCATCGCTCGGTCGCCGGGGTCGGTCGGGTAGAGCTGGTCGAGCCCGTGCCGGTTGCAGAGGTACTGCATGATCGCGCAGCTCTCCCAGAGGGAGCCGTTCGGGAGGCCCTCCGCCTCGACCAGCGGCGTCAGGTCGGCCGGGTCCTTGGCGAGGAACTCGGGCGTGCCCTTCTTGCCCCAGACGTCGATCTCTTCGAACTCGAGCCCGGCGGCGCGGACGAAGATCCGCACCGAGAGGTTGTTGACGCTCGGCTTGAGAACGCTCAGCGTGTTTGCGGCCATGGTGATCCTCCGGTGGTGCTTTAGGAGACTGTCTCTTGTTTGTAGGGCTGTTTCGGCGACCGGTCGTCTGACAGCGACTGGCGCGAGCGCTTGACCAGCGCCTCGATCGCGTCGGCGAGATGGACGCGGCCGATGTTGTAGTCGCCGCGCGCGACGCGGATTTGATGCGCCTCGAGCAACACGTCGGCGTGCGTGAACCCGTGCGGCGGTTCGAACCGGTACGAGGCGAGCTCGATCAGCAGCCCGAGCGGATCCTCGAAGTAGACCGAGTCCATGAACCCGCGGTCCTTGACGCCGCTGTGACGGATGTTGCGCTCATCCAGCCGCTCGACCGCCTGGTAGAAGGTCGCTTGCGAGACCGCGAACGCGAGGTGGTGCACGCAGCCCGGGTCAGTCGGGGTGCGGCTCGGATCGCCGACCCGGTCCTCGTTGCTGAACACCGTGATCAGGCGACCGTCGCCCGGGTCGAAGTACAGATGGCTCTCGGACGGGTTGTCGAGGTTGGGCTGCTCGAACACAAACGGCATCCCGAGCACACCCTCCCAGAAGTCGATCGACGTCTGCCGGTCGGCGCCGACGAGCGTTATGTGGTGTACGCCCTGGCTCTGAAGCTTCTGCACTGTTGTCACCTCTCGAGCAGTTTCGATTTGTACTGACTGCGGCCCAGGCTGCCCCACGGGACCAGCTCGACCCGCGCCTGCACGACCAGCGCGCTGCGCAGCCGGGCGCCGATCTCGTCGGCGAGTGCCGGGGTCGCCGACGCGCCTTGCGCAAGCTCGACGCTAACCGGAAGCGGCGGGTCCTGCTTGACGCCGGGCGCCTGTGGACGGACCAGGATGTGTCCGCTGACGGCGGGAGCGAACGCGCTGACGACCTCGCGGACCGCCGACGGGAAGACGTTGACGCCGCGGACGATCAGCATGTCGTCGGTGCGACCGATGCAGCGGATCCGGGGGCTCGTGCGCCCGCACGGGCACGGAGCGGTGCTGACGACGACGTGGTCGCGGGTGCGGAAGCGCAGCAGCGGCGCGGCGTGGTGGCGCAGATGAGTGAGCACGAGCTCGCCGCGCGCGCCGTCGGCGAGCTCGATCGCGGCGCCGGAATCCGGGTCGATCAGCTCGGCGTGCACGAACCCACGGGCGCCGAGATGCATGCCGTCCTGGCGCTCGCACTCGCCCCACAGCGAGACGCCGATGTCGCCGATCCCCATCGCCTCGGTGACCTGGGCGCCCCAACCCTTTTGCAACCTGTCCCGGAAGGCGGGCTCGCTGCCGCCAGGCTCACCCGCGACCAGCACCCGCTCGACGCTCGAGCTCGCGAGGTCGATCTCGCGCTCGGCCGCCCACTCGATCAGGTGTGCGGCGTACGACGGCGTCAGCGCGGCGGCCTGCGGCTCGAGCAGCCGGATCGCGGCGACCAGCCGTTCCGTGTTGCCGGTCCCGAGCGGGATGTGGCACAGCCCGATGCGCTCGAACGACGACAGCGCCGCGCCGGCCACGAACGGGCCGGCGTTGTAGGTCGAGACGATTCGCTGCCCGGCGGCGATCCCCGAGCCCGCGTAGCTGCGCGCCGAGCCCGCGACCCAGTTGTCGACGTCGGACGCCGTCAGCGGGATGTAGCTCGGCGTCCCGGTCGTGCCGCTGGTCGAGTAGATGCGGACGATCTCTTCGGGCGTCGCGCACAGGTGCGCGCCGATCGGGTTGGCCGGCGTGCAGCTCGCCCGCAGCTCCTGCTTTTCGGTCAGCGGCAGCTGCGCGATGTCCGCCAGACCTCCGGCGTCGGGCGCCGACTGCAGGCCGGCGCCGGCGAGCTTGTCGCGGTAGAAGGACGAGCGCTCGAACAGGTACTCGAGCTGCGTGCGGTAGGCCGCGTCATCGAGCGCGAGCTGCTCGGCCCATGGGCGGCTCTCTGTGGGCGGGTCAAGCATCCCGCTCATAGTGGACCGCCTCCTCGGCGGCGCTCGCCATCAAAAAGCCGACCGGCAGCTGCTGCTCCTCGTTGAGGTGGGCGAGCAGGCTGGCGGTGCGGGCGAGGATCGGGACCGCCTTGACGGCGCTCGGTTCGAAGCCGAGGTCGAGCATCACGGCGGCGATCGGCATCGAGACGTTCATCGTCAGCGGCCGTCCCCAGGCGCCGGCGACCGCGTCGCGCAAGCAGCGCGCCAGCAGCACGTGCGGTCCGCTGACGCGACGCTCGTCGGCGAGCTCGAGGATCCGCTCGGCCCGGGGGTCGAGCGGCCGGTGGACCGGGTGCCCGAAGCCGGGCATCTTGTCGGCCGAGGCCTTGGTCGTCTCGGCGATCTCCTTGGCGACCGCGGCCGGGTCACGGCCGAGCTCGGCGACCTCGCGCTGGGCGCGACCCAGCAGCAGCGCGCACTCCTGCGCGGTACCGAGGATCACCGGGCCGCAGCCGAGAATCCCGGCCGCGACCGCGCCCTGGAGTGAGCCCGGGTCGGCCGCCAGCGTCATCCGCGCGGCGACGTTGCTCGGCATCATCCCGTGCTCCGCGATCGCGACCAGCAGCAGGTCGAGGAAGAAGCACTGCTCCTCGGTCGGCTCCGAGCCCGTCAGCAGCAAGTGAAAGTAGGCGGTGAAACTCAGGCGGCCCATCAGATCGCCGGTCAGATCGCGGCCGCGCACCTCGACCCGGTCGGGATACGCCTGGCTGATGTGGCTGATCGGAGGCCCGGGACTACCTATCTGCATGCCACCGCCGGCCGCCGCTGGTTGGTGCCGGCACCATGCCGCCGACGCTAGGCACCGCACGCACAGCTGTCAAGTGCCCGTAGCCCGGCCCCGGGTAGTCTCGGGGCATGGACTTCGGAATCGGATACTTCCCCACCCACGACGCGGTCGGCCCCGGCGAGATCGCGCGCATCGTGCAGGACCGCGGCCACGAGTCGCTGTTCTTCGCCGAGCACACCCACATCCCGGCCAGCCGCGAGAGCCCGTACCCGGGCGGCGGCGAGCTGCCGCGCAAGTACAGCCACACCTACGACCTGTTCGTAGCGCTGACGGCGGCGGCCCAGGCGACCTCGACGCTGCGGATCGGCAGCGGCATCTGCCTAGTCGTCGAGCGCGACCCGATCACGACCGCGAAGGAGGTCGCATCGATCGACCACCTGTCGGGTGGCCGGTTCGAGTTCGGGATCGGCGGCGGCTGGAATCGCGAGGAGATGGGCAACCACGGCACTGATCCGCGCACCCGGATGCGGCTGATGCGCGAGCGGGTCGAGGCGATGAAGGCGATCTGGACCGAGGACGAGGCCTCCTACCACGGCGAGTTCGTCAACTTCGACCGGATCTGGTCGTGGCCGAAGCCCGCACAGCGGCCGCATCCGCCGGTCCTGGTCGGCGGCAACGGGCCGACCGTGCTCGACCGCGTGCTCGCGTTCGGCGACGCGTGGTTTCCGAACTTCGCCCGCAGCGAGGGGCTGCTCGAGCGGGCCGACGAGCTGCGGTCGCGCGCCGAGCGCCCGATCGACTTCATGGTCATGGGCGTGCCGGCCACGTCCGGGGTGCTGGAGCGGTTGCGCGACGCGGGCGCCCGCCGGGTCGTGCACTGGATCGCGTCCGGCAACCAATCGGTCGTCGAGACGGCGCTCGAGCGCTGGGAGACCGCGATCGCGGAGCTCAACGGCGAGGCGTAGCACGGATGACTGGTGCCGAGGCACGGGAGCGCTTCGCCGGCGCCCGCGTGGCGAGATTGGCGACCGCCGGCGCGGACGGCCAACCTCACCTCGTCCCGGTCGCGTTCGCGGTCGATGACGACACGGTGTACTCCGTCACGGATGCCAAGCCGAAGCGGACGACCGCCCTGAGACGGCTGGCAAATGTGCGCGAGAACCCGCGCGTGAGCATGCTCGTCGATCACTACGAAGACCGCTGGGACGCGCTCTGGTGGGCGCGCGCCGACGGGCGTGCGAGGGTGCTGGAGCCGGCCGAGCCCGAGGCACGGCATGCGATCGCGCTGCTGGTGGCGCGCTACCCGCAGCAGACCGCGACGGGCGCCGTGCTGGCGGTTGACGTCGAGCACTGGAGCGGCTGGAAGGCGACAGAAAGGTGACGGGCGAGCCGGAGTGCGGCAGGATCTCGGGCGGCGATGATCCTGCCCGCCGCGATCTCGGTTGCACCTGGGACGTTCCTGGCGATCGTTTTCGCGACCGCGGTCGCCGGCACGATCGCGGCGACCGTTCGCGTCGGCGGCCTCGGCGTGCCGGCGGTCGTGCTGGAGCTGTTCGCGGGCGTCCTGCTCGGACCGCAGGTCGCGGGGCTGCACGTGACCCCGTCGATCGAGTTCTTCTCTGACCTGGGACTCGGCCTGCTGTTCTACTTCGCCGGCTACGAGATCGACCCCCGGCGGATCGAGGGCAAGCCGCTGGAGCTCGCGATCCTGGGATGGGCGCTCTCGCTGGCGCTCGCGTACACGATTGGCGGCGCGCTGGCGGCCGCCGGCATCGTGCTGTCGCTGCTCTACACGGGCTCGGCGCTGGCGACGACGGCGATCGGGACGCTGATCCCGGTGCTGCGGGATGTGGGGCAGTTGCGGACGCGGCTGGGGACCTACCTGCTGGGGGCGGGAGCGGTCGGCGAGTTCGGCCCGGTCCTGCTGATCACGCTGGCCCTATCGGCCGAGAGCACGGTCCACAACGCGCTGATCCTGATCGCATTCGTCGCCGTCGTCGTGCTTGTTGCGGTGCTCGTGCAGCGATCGGCGTCGGCCACGGTGCCGCTGTTCGAGCAGACGCTCGAGAGCAGCGCGCAGCTCGCGGTTCGCTGGATCGTGGTGCTCGTGTTCGCGCTCGCGTTCCTGGCGTTCAAGCTCGGGCTCGACCTGCTGCTCGGCGGCTTCGCCGCCGGGCTGATCACGCGCCAGCTGCTGGAGGATCGCGAACTGCCTGCGTTCGAGTCGAAGCTGACAGCGATCGGCTTCGGCGTGTTCGTCCCGTTCTTCTTCGTCGTCAGCGGCATGAAGCTCGACGTCCACGCGCTGGTATCGAGCGGCGGCGCGGTCGCCAAGCTGTTTCTGTTTCTGGGGCTGTTCCTGGTCGTGCGAGGGACCCCGGCGATGCTGCTTTACCGCCGCGTGCTCAGTCACCGCGAACGCGTCTCGCTGGCGTTCCTCAGCGCCACCCAGCTGCCGCTGGTTGTGGCGATCACCGACCTAGCGACCAGCACCGGCCACATGCGCCCGTCGACGGCAGCGGCCTTGGTCGGCGCGGCGGCCCTATCGACGTTGATCTTCCCGGTCGTAGGCTTGCGGATCGCTTCGCGTTCGGCCGTGACAGCGGACGCCGACGGTCAGATCCCAGGCGCCGTGAACGTCGATGCCGATGGCCCATAGGATCGCGTTCGTTCATCGGTCGATGGAGAGCGAGCGGTCACTCGTCGCCGGGATCGTCGAGCTGATCGCGCTCGGCCCACTCGAGCAGCTGCTCGAGCGAGAACGCCCGGTCGTCGATCCCGGCGTGCAGATCGCCGAGCCGGCTGAAGCGCTCCGGGACGGTGGCGATCGTCAGCTCGCGCGGATCGACATCGTCGAGCTCCTCCCAGCCGATCGGGGTCGAGACGGTCCCCTCGACGACGCCCCGGACCGAGTACGCGGACGCGATCGTGTGATCGCGGGCGTTCTGGTTGTAGTCGACGAATGCCTTCGCCGGGTCACGGTCCTTGCGCCACCACACCGTCGTGGCGTCAGCCGGTGCCCGCCGCTCGACCTCCCGCGCGAACGCGAGCGCCGCGCGGCGCACGTCGGAGAACCCCCAGCGCGGCTCGATCCTGACGTAGATGTGGATCCCGCGTCCGCCCGAGGTCTTCGGCCAGCCGATCATCCCGAGCTCGTCGAGCACCTCGTGCGCCGTGCGCGCGACCCGCTGCACGCGATCGAACGGGCAGTCCGGCATCGGGTCGATGTCGATCCGCCACTCGTCGGGCCGCTCGACGTCGGCGCGCCGCGAGTTCCAGGGATGGAACTCGACCGTCGACATCTGCACCGCCCAGATGACGCTCGCGAGCTCGGTCACGCACAGCTCGTCGGCGTGGCGCCCGTAGCGGGGGAAGGTCAGCCTGACGGTTTGCACCCAGTCGGGCGCGCCGGAGGGGATGCGCTTCTGATGCACCTTGTCGCCGTCGACGCCGCTCGGGAAGCGGTGCAGCATGCACGGTCGCTCACGCAGCGCCCGCACGATCCCGTCGCCGACAGCGATGTAGTAACGCGCGAGGTCGAGCTTGGTCTCGCCGCGGGCCGAGAAGTAGACCCGCTCCGGGCTCGACAGCCGCACCGTGCGACCGCCGACCTCGAGCTCCACCGCGTCGGCCGGCGCCATCGGTCAGCCGCTGTTCTGGGACCTGCTGGGGAGCTTGACGACCGTGACGAAGAAGTTGTCGATCTCCCGCACGACCTCGAGGAACTGGCGCAGGTCGACCGGCTTGGTGACGTACGCGTTGGCGTGCAGCTCGTAGCTGCGAAGAATGTCGGTCTCGGCGTCCGAGGTGGTCAGGACCACGACGGGGATCGCGGTCAGCCGCGCGTCCGCCCGGATCTCGGCGAGCACCTCGCGGCCGTCCTTGCGCGGCAGGTTGAGGTCGAGCAGGATCAGATCCGGCAGCGACAGCTCCGGGTCGCGCAGCTGCTCGAGCGCGTAGACGCCGTCGGCGGCGACCCGCAGCTCGTTCTGGACCTTGTTGTGCTCGAACGCCTCGCGCACGAGCACGACGTCGCCGGGGTCGTCCTCGACGAGCAGGATCACGATCGGGTCGAGCGCGGTCACGCCAGCATCGTCTCAGAGCCGGCGGCCGGGAGGGTGAAATAGATCCTCGTCCCGCCGGAGTACGCCGTGTCGAGCCAGATCTCGCCGCCGTGGTACTCGATGATCTTGCGGCACATCGCGAGCCCGATGCCGGTGCCCTCGTAGCGGTCGCGGGCATGCAGCCGCTGGAAGATGACGAAGATCCGGTCCGCATACTCGGGGTCGATCCCGATCCCGTTGTCGGTGCACTCGAACAGCCAGTCGTGCTCACGGCGCTCGGCCCTGATCGCGACTCGGGGCGGCGCGTCGGAGTGGAACTTGACGCCGTTGGCGATCAGATTCTGGAACACCGTGCGGATCAATCCGGGGACGACGGGCAGCTCCGGCAGCTCGTCGATCACGACCTCGGCGCCGGTCGCGTCCGCGGGCTGGTCGAGGTCGGCCATCGCCGCCTGGGCGAGCATCCCGAGATCGACCGTCTCGCGCGCCGCTCCGACCCGGCCGACGCGCGAGAACGACAACAGGTCGTTGATCAGCTGCTGCATGCGCTGGGCGCCGTCGACCGCGAACGCGATGTAGGTGTCGGCGCGCTCATCGAGCGTGCCGGCGTAGCGGTCCTGGAGCATCTGGCAGAAGGCCGTGACCTTGCGCAGCGGCTCCTGCAGGTCGTGAGAGGCGACGTAGGCGAACTGCTCCAGCTCGGTGTTGGACCGCTCGAGGTCGGTCGCGGTCGCGGCCAGCTGGTCGCGCGCCTGGCGGGATATTTCGAGTTCGTGTACCAGCTGCCGGCGCATTCCGTCGACGTCGCGCGAGACCTGGGCGATCTCGACCGGTGCCTCGACGATCAGCGAGCGCGAGAGCTCACCTTCGGCCACCTCGCGCGACGCTTTCGTGAGCCGATCGAGCGGCCTGTTGACCGCCTGGCGGAGGGTCAGCGCGATCGCGAGCACGGTCAGCGCCAGCGCCGCTCCGATCGCGATCAGCACGACGTCCGTCGTCCGTGAGGCCGAGTTGAGCTCGTGCTTGACGTGTGTCAGCCGGCTGTTGATGTCGTTCTGCAGCACCCCCAGCGACGAGCGGATCGAGTCGAACAGCTGCTTGCCGAGCACCGCGTCGATGTTGGCGGTCTCGTGCGGGTGGCCGGGGGTCACGCCCGCGAGCGCGGGCTGCGCGACGCGCCGATCCCACTCCTGGACGCTGGCGATCACGTTCGCCAGCGCCGCCGAACTGCCGACCACGTTCGTGCGGCGCAGCGTCGCCAGCGCCTGCTCCTGGTCTGCACGGCCGACCTGATACGGAACCAGGAAGCTCGGGATCGCCGACAGCTCATAGCCTCGGATGCCGGTCTCCTGGTCGACGAGCGCCGTCTCGAGCGCCAGCCCGGCGGCGTTCGCGGGCTCGACCCGGTTGACGAGCTCGTCGCGGACGCTCGACTGGTTGGAGAGCGTGATGATCCCGACCACGACGGCGATCAGCACGACCACGAACGGCACGATCGTCGCCAGCCCCACCAGCTGCGCGACGCGCAGGCGCGTCACCGCGCGGGGGAGCCGGTCGCGCTCAGTCGCCACGGGCATCGCGCGTCAGGGCAAGCAGCGCGACGTCGTCGTCCAGGGGGCCTCGGTTGAGCTCCTCGATCTCGTCGATCAGCCGTTCGGGGTCGAGCTTCATCGCGCTCGTTCCGGGCGATCGGCTCACCATCTCGAGCAACCCGTCGATCCCCAGCCGCGCGTGCGGGGCTCCGACCCGTCCCTCGTAGATGCCGTCTGAGTAGAGCAGCAGCGACCAGCTAGCGCCGATCTCGACCTCGGTCGGAGTGAGCGTCGCGGTGCCGCCGAGTCCGAGCGGCGGTCCGGCCGGGTGATCGGCGACCAGCCGCGGGACGCCGTCACCGGTCACCAGGATCGGTGGCGGATGGCCGGCGAGGACGGTCGCCGCTCGGCCCTGCGCGAGGTCGATGCTCAGCGACGCGAGGGTCGTGAAGATGTGGTCACCGTGGCGCTCCTGGACGAGCAGGCGATCGAGCGTCTGCAACAGCGGGGTCTGCGGCACCCCCGCCAGAATCAGCGTCCTCCACGCGATCCGTAGCTCGACGCCGAGCGTCGCCTCGTCCGGACCATGGCCGCAGACGTCGCCGATCACGACGTGCAGGCGGTCCGAGTCCTGGACGACGTCGAAGAAATCGCCACCCAGGACCTGGCGCCGGTTCCCCGGGCGGTAGGCGCTGACGACCGAGACGTAGGGGTCCTCGAGCATCGGGTGCGGAATCAGGCCGCGCTGCACGCGCGCGTTCTCGGCGCTCTGGACGCGGAGCACCGCGAGCTCGCGCTGGAAGCGGTCGGCGAGCTTGCGCTGAACCGAGTGGCGGATCGCGCGCGCGAGGCTCGCGCCG
Organism: uncultured Solirubrobacterales bacterium; assembly: GCA_963756655.1. GTDB lineage: Bacteria > Actinomycetota > Thermoleophilia > Solirubrobacterales > Solirubrobacteraceae > Palsa-465. The sequence continues at coordinate 26,290 of CAVWOQ010000013.1, read as the reverse complement.
CTGATCGTCCCCTTGATCAGGTAGTCCTGGGCGCCCGCCCCGAGCGCCTGGATCCCGTGTTGCTCGTCGGTGTCGCCGGTCAGGACCACCACGGGCATCTCCGGGTCGGCCTCGCGCAGGCGCCGCACCGCCTCGAGCCCGTGGGCGTCGGGGAGCCCGAGGTCGACCAAAACGCAGTCGATATCCGCTCCGAGCGCCCGCTCGGCCTCGCCGAGCGCCCTCGCGCGCTCAATCCGCAGCGTGGGCCACGCCTCGACCAGCAGGTCGGAGACGATCATCGCGTCCTCGTCGTCGTCCTCGATCACGAGCACGCGTCGCGGCTCCGCGCTCGGCTCGAGATCGTCCGCCAACTCGCCGGAGGCGTCCCAGTGACGTGGCGCCGCTCCTCGCATCAACGCTCGGGAGCATATGCGACGGCGACCTCGCAAAGGACCGTAATTCCGACGCACTGTCTCAGCGATCAGGGTTCCTATCGTGGAGGCGGGACCAGCAACAGAAATGGAGCCGACATGAAAACGCGCAAGCTAGGAACGCTCGAGGTCTCCGCGCTCGGGCTCGGATGTATGGGGATGTCCGCCTTCTACGGGTCAGCCGACGAGGGCGAGGCGGTCGCGACGATCCAGCGCGCGCTCGAGTTGGGGATCAACTTCATCGACACGGCGCAGCTCTACGGCCCGCTGACCAACGAGGAGCTGGTCGGCAAGGCGGTCCACGGTCATCGCGACGAGTACGTGATCGCGACCAAGTTCGCCCGCCGGATGGATCAGGCGACGCCGGGTGACATGTCGACGGTCGGCCCGCTCGACGGCTCGGCCGCCCATGTGCGCAGCTCGATCGAGGGCTCTCTCAAGCGCCTCGGGACTGACCACGTCGATCTCTTCTACCAGCACCGTGTCGATCCGAACGTCCCGATCGAGGAGACCGTCGGCGCGATGGCGGAGCTCGTCAGCGAGGGCAAGGTGCTCCACATCGGACTGAGCGAGGCAGCCGGCGAGACGATCCGGCGCGCGCACGCGGTCCACCCGATCAGCGCCGTCCAGACCGAGTACTCGCTCTGGACCCGTGATCCCGAGGCCGACGTGCTCCCGACCTGCCGCGAGCTCGGGATCGGCTACGTGTCCTACTCGCCGCTCGGCCGGGGCTTCTTGTCGGGCCGCTTCACCTCCCCCGACGAGCTCGATGCGGACGACTTTCGCCGCAGCGGGCCGCGCTTCACCGGCGCCAACCTCGAGGCGAACCTGAAGCTGGCCGCCAAGGTCGCGGCGATCGCCGAGGCGAAGGGCGTCACGCCGGCTCAGCTGGCGCTGGCGTGGGTCCTCGCGCAGGGCGACGACATCGTCCCGATCCCAGGAACCAAGCGGCGGACCTACCTCGAGCAGAACGCGGCGGCGGTCGACGTCGAGCTGACCGCGGATGATCTGGCGCGGATCGACGCCGAGCTGCCTGAGGTCGCCGGCGACCGCTACAACGAGGCCGGGATGGCTGCGGTCAACCTCTAGAGCTTGACGGCCAGCACGCCGACGGCGACCAGGGCGATCGCGATCCAGAGCGTCGAGAGCGCTCCATCGAGCGGCTCGACCAGTCGCGCCTTGGTCAGCTCGAGCGTGCTGCCGTCGGTCAGCGTCTGCACGCCGGTGACCGATGCTGTGTGGCGTCGCAGCTCGCGCGCCGGCGTGCTGAGCCGGCGCTGAGCGGCGCTCAGCATGCAGCATCCGGCCGCGACCAGCACGCCGGCCGCCGTGATCTCGAGGCTCTGGGCGAAGAAGCCCGTGAACGCCGGGAAACCGCCCCACGCGAGCGCGAACCAGAGGTCTGAGTGAAACCGGCCGCCGGCCAGCTCGAGGTTGTAGGCGGGAACCAGCGCGCCGCCGACGATCACCAGCGGGATCAGCAGTGGCGAGACGATGATCGCGCCGGCGATCCCGATCGCGATCGCGCCCACGAGGCTCGTGACGGCGATCACGATCAGCGCCGTCCGCGAGAGCTTGGTCTGAAGCGGGCGCCCGTTGAGCTCGTCGAGCGCGTGGGCGCTGAAACCGACCGCTAGAAAAAACGCGGCAAGCGTCGCCAGCAGCCGTCCGCCGTACACCTTCGGCGCCGCCGCGGCGCCGAGCGCGACGTAGCTCAGGTGCCAGACGGTATACGGCGGGTGCAGCAGCGTCAGCAGATCGCGCCAGCCGCCGCTCGCGAGCGCGTAGAACGCCGGGCGTTCGAGCTCAGGATGGTCGCTGGCCATCCGGCGCCCCAGCTCGTTGATCGCGCCGGACTCCAGACATCACCAGGCCGGCCCCGAAGCTCATCCGCCTCTGCACGACGTCCGTGATTCCGGCCCGCTCCCAGAGCCCTGTGAGGTCGGGCTCACTCGCGTACAGCTGCTCGATGTTCGGCCCCAGGAAGCGCCCGACGTCGACCCACGACGTCGACACCATCCGGCCCAGCAGCGGCAGACCGGCCCGCGTGTAGACCCGCCACAGGGCGCGGAGCGCGGGATTCGCCGGCACCGCGAACTCGACCATCGCGATCCGGCCGCCCGGCTTGACCACCCGCGCCAGCTCACGCATCGTCGCCGCGCGGTCGTCGACGTAGCGCAGCAGATACGTGAACGAGAGCGCGTCGAACTCTTGATCGGCGAACGGCAGCCGCTCTGCCTCGCCGGTCACGAGGCTGATGTTGGCCGCCAGCGCGGGGTCGCGGCGCAGGCGGGCACGCGCGGCGCCGAGCATCGCCTCGCTCTGATCGAGCGCCACGACCTGGCAGTTGCCCTCGCGGACCAGCGCCTCGGCGACCATTCCCGTCCCGGTCGCGACGTCGAGCACGCGGTCGCCCTGCCGCGGGCCGATCGCCTCCACGAGCGCCCGGCGCCAGCGCGGATCCTGGCCGAAGCTGAGCACTGCGCCCATCCGGTCATAGGCCCGCGGCAGGCCCTCGAACAGCTCTAACGCGTGGCGCTTACGCGGCGTGGTTGCGCTGGCATCGGTCAACCCATTGCATTTTCGCGCGCTCGCGCCCGCCGGGGCGTCGCGGGCGTAGGCTTCGCGCACTGGGTGCGGGCCGATCACTAGGGGGTAGACGATGTCAGCAGCGTCAGGCCGGGTTGCGATTCCGGGCAGCGAACGAGAGCTGGTCCCGGCGCACGCCCGCGTCGGGGACATCGATCGTCAGGCCGAGATCGAGGTCAGCGTCTACGTGCGCCCAACCGGAGACCTGAGTTGGGTCGACGAGGAGGCGCAGCGCCCGCCCGCCGAGCGCCGCCGCCTCACCAGGACCTCGTTCGATGCCGTGCACGGGGCCGCCGCCGCCGACGTCGCCGCGGTGGCGTCGTTCGCGGCCGGCGCCCAGCTCGAGGTTGTGCGAACTGACCCGGCGCGGCGGGTGGTGGTGCTGCGCGGAACCGTGGAGGCGGTCGCCGATGCGTTCGAGGCGCAGCTGGCGGGCATGTACGACTCAGGCGCCGGCAGCTATCGCGCCCGGACCGGGCCGCTGACGGTCCCGGCGGAGCTGTCGGGCATCGTCACCGGCGTGTTCGGGATCGACGATCGTCCCGCGGCGCGCGCACATCTGCGCCGCATCTCGCTTGACCCCAGCTCCTACACGCCGGTCCAGGTCGCGCAGGCATATGCGTTCCCGTCCGGAGCCGGCGGGCAGGGCGAGACGGTCGGGATCCTCGAGCTCGGCGGCGGCTTCTCGACCGGCGATCTGTCGACCTACTTCGCGGGGCTTGGGCTCAGTGACCCGTCGGTGACCGCCGTCAGCGTCGACGGCGGCACGAACCAGCCAGGCGTCGACACCGACGCCGACGGCGAGGTGATGCTCGACATCGAAGTCGTGGGTGCGGTCGCCAATCAAGCGTCGATCGCGGTCTACTTCACGCCCAACACGGATCAGGGATTCATCGACGCGCTGTCGACCGCGGTTCACGACCCGACCAACAAGCCGTCCGTGATCTCGATCAGCTGGGGCCAGTCGGAGGACTCGTGGAGCGCCCAGGCGAGGACCCAGATGGAGCAGATCCTGACCGAGGGGGCGGCGCTGGGCGTGACGGTCACGGTCGCGGCCGGCGACAACGGGTCGACCGACAGCGTCACGGACGGCGAGCAGCACGTCGACTTCCCCGCCTCGGCGCCACACGCGCTCGCGTGCGGCGGCACGAGCCTCACCGCCTCGGGCGCGACGATCAGCGCCGAGACGGTCTGGAACGATCCCGGCGACGGCGCCACCGGCGGCGGCGTCAGCCGCCAGTTCCCGCTCCCGAGCTACCAGTCGGCCGCCAAGGTCCCCGACAACGTCGACAGCAAGCAGCCGGGTCGTGGCGTTCCCGACGTCTGCGGCGATGCCGATCCGCAGACCGGCTACACGATCCGGGTCGACGGCGCCGACGAGACGATCGGCGGCACGAGCGCCGTCGCGCCGCTGTGGGCAGGGCTGATCGCGCGCCTCAACCAGGAGCTCGGGGCGCCGGTCGGGTTCGCGCAGCCGCGGTTCTATCCGCTGCTCGGGAGCGCCGGCTTCCACGACATCACGCAGGGCGACAACGGCCAGTACTCGGCCGGGCCCGGCTGGGACGCGTGCACCGGGCTCGGGTCGCCGGACGGGAGCGCGCTGCTGGGCGAGCTGTCGGGCTAAGGCCGGGCAGCGCGACGCCGGGATGCGGGGCCGAACTGTGCGGCCGCGCATGCATGCGCATTGCGATTAATCCGGACCCGCGGCCGGCGTTGTCACGAGGCTGGCGCGCAAACCTCAGAGCGTCGGCGGGTATGTAAACCGCCGAAAAGAGCCGTGATCATGAACTTGCGCGTCTAAGCGTCCTGTGGGGACGTTTAAACGCGCAGGTTCTCGCCGCCGGCAAGATCGTCCTCGACAGCCCACTCGTTTGCGCGACCGCCTCCCACAGAACCGAGGCTCAGCCTCCAGGCCAGGCGCGCCCTTCGCTCGCCTCCCACAGCCGCCAGCGCAGCCCCGAGGCGCGCGCGACGGGGCGCTCGACGGCCGCGCGGACGGCCTCCTGTGTCCCGACGACGATCAGCTGGCGCCGGGCGCGCGTCGCCGCCGTGTAGAGCAGCTCACGGGTGAGGATCCGCGACCCGGGCTCGGGTAGCAGCACCGCGGCCGCGTCGAACTGCGACCCCTGGCTCTTGTGGATCGTCATCGCGTAGACGGTCTCGATCGCCCCGAGCCGACTGGGGCTGTACTCGACCACCTCACCGCCGCGCTCGAAGGCGGCCAGCGACCGTTCGCCGCTGTGCACGATCACGCCCGTGTCGCCGTTGTTGAGCCGCAGCTCGTAGTCGTTCTCGGTCACCAGCAGCGGCCGCCCGACGTACCAGCGCTCGCTGTCGATCGAGTCGGCAAGCCAGCTCTCCAGGCGCGCGGTCCAGCTCGCGACCCCGTACGGCCCGCGCCGGTGCGCGCACAGGATCCGGTAGCTGCCGAGCGCCCGCAGGGCGCGCGCCGCGTCGCCCGCCCGTGCCGCGGCGATCACCTCGGCCGCGGCGCCGATCGCCCCGTCGCGCACGGGCGCCAGCGCCCCCTCGTCGCTGAGATCGGTCTCGATCCAGCGCACGCCCTCGGGCGACCGGGCCAGCAGCTCGAGCACGCGCTCCTGGTCGCCGTGCCTGATCGCGGTCGCCAGCTCGGCGATCGCGCCGCCGAAGCGGTGCACGCGCTCCAGCACCACGATCCCGTCGCCGAAGCCGTCTTCGGCGCCGGCCTGCAAGGTGGCGCCGGTCGCCGCCGACAGTCGCTGGGCCGCCGCCGGACCGATCAGCGGCGCGACCGCCGCCGGGCCGACGATGTCGCCCAGCACCGCGCCGGCCTCGATCGACGCCAGCTGCGCCGGGTCGCCGACGAGCACCAGCCGCGCCCCGTCGCGCAGCGCCTCGATCAGCCGCGCCATCAGCGACAGCGAGACCATCGAGGTCTCGTCGACGATCACGACGTCGTGGGGGAGGCGGTGGTTGCGGTCGTGCCGGAAACGGCTGTTGCTTCCAGGACGCCAGCCGAGCAGGCGATGAAGCGTGGTCGCGCCGCACTCGCGCAGCTGGGCGCGGACCGCGTCCTGCACATCGAGCTCCGCTGCCTCGCCGGCGACCGCCTCCTGCAGCCGTGCCGCGGCCTTGCCGGTCGGCGCGGCCAGCGCGATCAGCGGCGACGTGCGGCCCGCCGCGTGCGCCTGCTCGCAGAGCAGCGCGATGATCCGCGCGACGGTCGTCGTCTTGCCGGTGCCGGGCCCGCCGGCGACGACCGCGAACCGCTGCGTCACGGCGGCGGCCGCGGCGACGCTCTGCCGTCCCGCGTGCTCAGCGCCGAACAGGCGCCGCAGTCCGCCACGGAGCAGCTCGGTGTCGACGTCGGCGGCCGCGCTCGCGCCCATCGCCTTCAGCGCCGCCGCGACCTGGACCTCCTCGACCCAGTAGCGATCGAGATACAGCCATGTGCGCAGGAGCTTCAGCGGTCGCGCGTCGGTCCCCGTGCGCGCCTCGTCGCTGACCAGCCGTGAGCCGGCCACCCGCTGAATCCATTGGTCCGGCTCCGGCCACGGCAGCGACTCGAGATCGACCGGCTCGTCGGCGTCGACCGCCGCGGTCTCGCGGATCCGCGCCAGGTCGACCAGCACGTGGCCGAGCCGCGGCGCGCGCACCGCGAGCGCCGTCGCCAGCAGGACCTGTTCCTCGGGCTCTCCGACCAGCGCACCCAGCTGCCGCGCGACGTGCACGTCGGCCGCCGACAGCACGCCGGCGAGGTTGAACTCGCGCAGCAGGCCGGAGGCGTGGCGGACGAACCGCGGCTCGAACGGGTCGCGCTCCGTGGTCGTGCTCATCGGACGGCCTCCGCTGCCTCGAGCACGTCGCTCAGCCTGCTGATCAGCCCAGGCGGCGGGCGCCAGCCGAACACGCCGGACGTCGCGTCCGCGCCCGCCATCCCGCGCAGGAACAGATACACGAAGCCGACGATGTCCGCGTCGGGGTCGTGGCCGGGCAGCCGCCATCTCAGGTAGCGGTGCAGAGCGACGAGATACAGCAGCCCCTGGAGCGCGTAGTGGTGGCGCTGCATCTCGGCCGCCAGCACCGCCGGCCGGTAGGCGTGCGCGGTCAGCGGCTGGTCGAGCTCCCCGAGCCAGTTCGACTTGTAGTCCAGGACCGCAAAGCGCGATCCCGGCAGCCGGACGACCAGGTCGAGGCTGCCGGTCAGATAGCCGCGGACGCTCTGGCGCAGACCCGCATCGTCACGCAGCCGTCGCGCATAGCCGCCCAGCGGATCGCCGGCGGGCAGGAGCTGATCCAGGGTCTCGGCGAGCCCGGACAGCTCCGCCCACCCATGCGGTTGATCGCCGCCCGCCAGCGGGAGCTCGAAGCCCAGCTCGTCGAGCCGGTCGCGGCGCGCGAAGTCGCGCAGTGAGAGCCCGTCGAGCACCGGACCGAGTGGGGTCTCGATCGCCGCCCCGAGTCCCGTCGCGACCACGACCGGGTCGCCGATCTCGACGCTGCGCCGTCCCTGCACCTCGTCGATCCGGGCGCCGAGCTCGGCCGCCAGGTCGGCGGCGGCGAAATCGGTCGCCTCGAGCACCCGGTGCACGAACGTCCCGACTTCGGCGCCGACCGGCATCGCGGCGAGCGCGAGCGGCTGACCGCCATCGGTGACGCCGTCCTCGACCGCAGTCGCGACGGCCTCGGCGGCAGGCGGCTCGTCGCCGATCAGCGGCTCCTCGGGCTCGCTCGTGACCCAGGCCTCGTGGACCGCGGCGGTGATGTCGCTGTACGAGGTCCGCCGCCAGCGCAGATCGAGCCCGCGTTCGAACGCCGCGGCGCTCAGCTGCGCGACCTCGGGCACGGGTGGCCGCCAGGCGCTCGGGATCGCGAGCGTCGCTCGCTCGACGCTGATGCAGCCGGGCGCGGCTTCCGCGAGCTTCTGAAGGCGCGCGCCGAGCGCCTGGTCGGTCGGGGTCGAGGACCCGTCGGCGGCGACATTCCCGTCCTCGTCGCGTGAGAACAGCAGCCGCGTCAGGGGCGAGTTGCGGGTGTCCCACGAGCCCGCCCACCAGACGATCACCTGGTGGCGGGCCCTGGTCAGCGCGACATAGGCGAGCCGCAGGTCCTCGCCGCGCTGCTCACTCGTGTGCTGCTCGCGGTGGTGCGCGAACTCCGGCCCCTCGAGCGACACGTCGATCGTCCGCGCGTCGCCGGCCTGCGGATCGTGAAAAAAGACCGGGGGCTGCGGCTTGTCGGGGATCCAGCCCGGCTCCCACAGGAACGGCAGGTAGGCGACCGGGAACTCGAGCCCCTTACTGCGATGGATCGTCAGCACCTGGACCGCTTCGGCATCAGACTCGAGCCTGCGGCTGCGCTCTTCGTCGCCGGTGTCGAGTCCGGCCTCGGCGATCCGCGTCCGCAGCCACGCCGTGAGCGCCGTCGCGCCGAGCTGTTCGTCGGTCGCGGCCGCGTGCAGCAGCTGCCCGATGTGACGCAGGTCCGTCAGCTGCCGCTCGCCGTCCTGGACCGCGAGCACCCGCGCAGGCAGGCCCTCGCCGGCCGTAATCGTCGCCAGCAGCGAGGCGACGCCTCGCCCGCGCATGATCCGCGCCCAGTCGTGCAGCCGGCGGTGGACCTCCTCCCACGCCCAGCCGCCGTCCTCGTCGGCGCGCGCGAGTTGGTCGGCCGACCAGCCGAGGAACGGCGTCAGCGCCGCGGCGTGCGCGCGGGTCATCGACGCGGGGCGCTCGAGCGCCTCGAGCAGCGCCAGCCAGTCGCGCGCCGGCTCAGTCGCGAACACGCTGCCGGCGCCGTTGATCACGGCCGGCACCCCGGCCGCTTCGAGCGCGTCGCGGACCATCGCCGCCTGGCGGTTGGTCCGCACCAGGACCGCCAGGTGGCCGGGCCGGACCTGAGTCTCGGGCCCGTCGCCGTGCTCAGGGACGGTTGCGCCGGATGCCAGCAGCGCCACCACGTCGGCCGCCAGGTCGCGGACGATGTGCTCGCGGCCGCTGGACTTGCTCACCCATCCGCCGCGCGTCAGCGACAGCGCCGGGTCCTCGCGCAGCACAACCCGGATCCGCATCGGCGCGCCGACCGGCGCGTTGCGCAGCCGCGAGCCCCGGTGCGACGGGGCCGCCTGGACCTGGCGATAGGCGATCCCGGGGTGGCCGAGCTTGACCCCGGACAGGAGCGCGTCGTGGGCATCGATCAGGTTCTGGTCACTGCGCCAGTTGATCGGCAGCGTGGCGCGCGAACCGGCCGCTCCGGCCGCCTCTAGGTAGGCGTACACGTCGGCGCCGCGGAACGCGTAGATCGCCTGCTTCGGGTCGGCGATCAGCACCAGCGTGACGCCGGTCTGCGCGAACGCGCGGCGCATGATCTCCCACTGCGCGGGGTCAGTGTCCTGGAACTCGTCGACGAGCACGACCGCGTAGCGCTCACGCAGTTGCCGCGCGGCCGCGTCGCCTCCTTCGCCAGTCAGCGCCGACCCGAGCCGGCTCACGAGGTCGTCGTAGGTCATCACCGCCAGCCCCCGCTTGCGCGCCTCGAATTCGTCGCGGGCCGCGTGTGCGAGACGCCCCCGCATCCGCGCCTTGTCGGTCTCGCCTGCGACGATCGTCGCGCCCGGGTTGTCGATCGCGGCGCGCGCGATCGCGACCGCCTCGCCAAGGCCGAACGCGGGCGCGCCACCGTGGCTGAAGCGACGCACATAGAGGTCGTCGACCACCTCGGACGCGAGGTCCGAGAGGTCCTCGACGAACGTCACATCGGGCTCGAGGTCGCCCGCGATCCCCAGCCCACCGAGCATCTCCTGACAGAACCCGTGCGTCGTCGCGATCGTCGCGGCGTCGAAGCTCGCGACCGCGCGCGCGAGCCGGTCGCGGCGCCGCTGGACTATGTCGGCGTCCCCCCGAGCGAGCAACGCGACGAGCCGATCCTCCTCGGCCAGGACCCCGGCGAGCGCCCGCGTCAGCCCCTGCTCGGCGCTGACCAGCCGCTCGCGGACACGCTCGCGCAGCTCACCGGTGGCGATCCGCGTGAACGTCACCAGCAGCAGCCGCTCGAGCGGAATACCGTCGGCCACGTAGCGCGCGGTGAGCGCCGCGATCGTGTACGTCTTGCCGGTGCCGGCGCTCGCTTCGAGCACGGTGACGCCGCTGGGCAGCGGGCCGCAGACGTCGAACTCCGCTGGGGCGAGCTCGACGCTCACCGTGCGCTGACCTCCTCGCGCGCCAGCAGGCCGCCCCACAGCCGGCGGGCCAGGCGACCGAGCCGCGAGTCCTCGGAGTCGAGCCAGCCGTCGCCCGCCTCGTCTGCGCGTGGCGGGATCTGCAGCAGGTCGGTCAGCGTCCTGACGCCGCCCAGCGCTAGCTGGTGCTCGAGCTCGAGGTCCTCGTGGTCAAAACCCCACTCGGTCGTCCACTCGCGCTGCGCCGCCTCGATCGGGTCCTGGCCGATCGCCGCCGCCTCGGCATACGCGGCCGACGTCTGGCAGAAGATCGGCAGCGGCTCGCGCAGCCCGCGGTCATAGAGGTCGATCAGTGTCGCGAGCTCGGCGCGTGCGATGCCGGCGCGTTCGCGCTCGTCATCTCCGAGCGGCGCGACCCAGGCGACGCGGACATCGTCGCGCCCGCTCGCACGCCCGACGGTCGCCGCCGCCAGCGGCCGCTCGGGGTGACTGGCGGTGACCGCCAGCAGCCGGACCCACGCCGCCAGCCGGTGCTTGGCCGCGACGCGGGAGTAGGTCGTGCTCAGCAGCACGTCGCCGCTGATCCCGGTCACGGTGCCGTTCAGCAGCCGGCCGTCGGGGAGCTCGACGCGGACGTCGAGCGGGTCGCTGGCGGGGCCCAGCGGCGCGAGCGCGGCCGCCTGCGCAGCGATCGCCTCGGCGATCGGGTAGACGGCGTCGATCACCGGCTTGCCCAGCACCTCGGGCGGTAGCGTGCCGCGGGCGATCTCGGCTCTGCAAGCGCTCCGCCCGTCGATCCCGGCCAGCAGCGCCTCCAGCAGCCGCTGACCGACGCCCCACTTCTGCAGCCCGTCGAGCTCGACCGGGAGCGCGTCCTCGATCTCGTCGACGCCACCGCGCAGGCTGATCCCGAGCCGCTGGCGCAGGAACGCGCGCACAGGGTGCTCGACGAACCGGACGAGGTCGTCGAGCTCGACGACGCGTCCGGTCCGTGGCGGCAGCGGTGCCGCCAGAAACGGTGCCGGCGGATGCCGTTGACCGGTCAGCGCCAGCGCGCCGTCGAGCGTGACCGGATCAAAGCTCCACGTGCGTCCGCGCACGAGCTCGCCGGCGGCGAAGTTGCGCGGATCGAACGGCTGCAGCGGGTGGCGGATCACCACCTGCTCGCGGGCGGGACCGTGATCGCAGCGGACGGTCGCATCGATCGTGTCGAGCAGCTCACCGACGGGAACCGCCGGTGGACGCACCGTGTTGGTGCGCTCATCGTTGCCGGTGTAGGTGACGATCAGCCGCTCGGTCGCCGCCAGCAGCGCGTCTAGCAGCAGCTGGCGGTCCTCGCTGCGCGGATCGCGCTCGCCGATCTGCGGATGATCGAGCATCAGGTCGTCGCCGTCGCGTGGCGCCTTGCGCGGAAACGCGCCGTCGTCAAGCCCCAGCAGGCAGACGACGCGATGCGGGACCGACCGCATCGGCAACAGCGTGCAGACGGTGAGATGCCCGGTCCGGAAGTTCGCTCGCGTCGGGCGTCCCTGGAGACGCTCGAGGATGTAGGCGCGGACCTCGGCGGGGGCGAGCTCGGCGCCGCGGCCGTCGCCGGCCTCGGCCACGATCTCGTCGAGCACGCGCCGCAGCTCCGCGTGCTGCCAGGCATCGCGCGGTGCGGTAGCGGTCAGCGCGTCAGCCGCGTCGGCGATCGATGCGGCCCAGTCGGCGAGCGGCTTGCTGTCGCTCAGCGCCTGTACCGCGTCGCCGAGGCGCGCGACGAGCTCCGCGAAGCGCCCCGCGAGCTCAATCGAGCGGCTGTCGACGTCGTCGAGCGGCAGCACGTCCTCGAACAGCCGCTGTCCGTCCTCGTTCATCGTCACGCCGAGCAGCAGCCGCCGCAGCCCCGCCTGCCAGGTGCCGCTGTCGACGCTGCCGAGCCTGTAGCGCTCGCGTTGGGAGGCGTCGAGCCCCCAGCGGATCCCCGCCTGCGAGATCCAATCCTGCAGCCGCGTCAGATCGTCGTCGTCGAATCCGAACCGCCGCCGCACCGGCGGGCGGTCGGCGAGGTCCAGCACCTGCGAGGCGGTCAGGCGCTGCTGCGCGAGCTCCAGCAGCTCGGACACAACGCCGAGCACGGGGTTGGTCTGGCGCAGCGACCGGTCGGCGAGCCTGACCCGCAGGTCGATCGGCCGCGGGCCGTCGACGGCCGGCTGAGGGGTGTCGTTCTCGGCCGCCTCGCCGGCGCCGAACGTGGCCTGGATCAGCGGCGCGAACGTCTCGATGTCGGGGCACATCACGATTACGTCGCGCGGTTCGAGGCCCGAGTCCTCGGCCAGCGCGTGCAGGATCGCATCGCGGATCACCTCGACCTGGCGGGCGCGGCCGTGGCAGGAGTGGACCTCGATCGAGCGGTCATCGGGGTCGAGCATCGGACGGGCGTCGGGTTTGCCGGGCAGCGGGGCACCGGGCGCCTCGCGGTCGGCGGTGACGTCAGCCTGAATCCGGCGCAGCAGCGTCGGCGACCGGGGGCGCGACGGGCCACCGCTCTCGTCCACGGAGCTGCTCTCGGCCCCGATCACGAGCTGCAGCTCGCGCGAGTCCCGACCCCAGGATCCGAGCAGGCGGTTGGCCGGCAGCGTCGCGGTCGGGTCGGCGGCGCGGCGGATCGGGTCCCGGTCGGCCGGCGCCGCGGCCGCGACCTTGTCCCACAGCGCCGCCGATGGGTGCAGGAGGAACAGATGCACCTCCCGCTGCCGAGCCAGCGCCCGTAGGACCTGCAGATGCCCCGCCGGCAGCCGGGTCAGCCCGAACAGCGAGAACCGGTCGGGCAGCTCGACCAGCGCGAGGTCGTCGGCCAGGCGCTCGCATGCCGCCGCCCGGCGTTCGGCCGGCCCCGGGATCCCGATCCTGGCCCGCAACCGGCGCCACAGCTCCGCCTGCCACGCGGCGCCGTCGGGGAGCGGGTCCCCGGATCGCGTCGAGGTCGCGCCCGTCGGCCCAGGCCGCCAGCATCCCGGGCCGGTGCAGCGCGTACAGGTCGTACAAACGTGCGATGTGGCGGACGACGCTCAGCCGGCGCGCCTGCTTGACCAGATCGGGCGCTGCGGCGCTGCGGCCGAGGTAGGCGGCCAGCGTCGCGAGCCATGGCTCGTCGACGCACCGCTCCACGACCTCCAGAAGCGGCCACGCGGCGCGCTCCGCCAGCCACGGATCGTCCTCCGGGTCGACGCCCGAGGCCGCGGCGATGGCGTCCGTGACGAGGCGGTGGGGTGAGGGGAACAGGACCCCGGCGCAGATGCCGTCAGACCGGCCCCGCGACGCACCGAGCACCGACGACATCCGCTGCGTGAGCCAGCGCTCCATGCCACGCGTCGGAACGGCGACCACCTCGGCGGCGAATGGATCTGCGAGCGGCTGCGCGCACAACGCGGCGAGGGCGTCTACGAGGCGGTCGGCGCGGTGCGCTCGGTGAATGTGGAGCACGAGCGAGCGATTGTCCCAGCTTCGACGGTCGCGCAACTCGTCTCGCGGCGGCTCGAGGTCGTCAGTGCAACTTTTTTGCGAGCGGGTCTTGAATACATCCGCGGCACCAGTTACTCTGCAAGTCGCTGAGGAGTGTCACTTTATGATCACCGCGATCGACATCCACACGAAGTACCTCGCCGCCGACCAGGCGGCCGCGTCCTGGACGTCGATGCCCATCTTTGGCGCAGCGAACGCCGGTGGCGACGAATCTGCCCTCGCATTGGGGTATGCAAGCTAGAGCAGCGGCCTGCATATCCGGACGCGAGGGCGACCCACATGGGTCGCCTTTTTTGTGCCCGACCTTCGAATTTGAGGTGATGTCCGAGATGACGAACCGATGAGTTTCATATCCGCCTTATAGACGGACCAGGTCACCCGCCGGAATGACACCTGTGTGACAGGTGACGGCCGCCCGATGCAATTTCGGGCGTCGAGGTGACGATCGTTGACACGCAAACCCGACTCGAAGGGAGAGTCCACCATGCAGTTCGACCGTGACGAGTTCGCGCTTCTGAGCCGCGGCGGGCGCGTCCCTCGTACAAGCCGCGCCGGACCCCGCTCTGGGTGCACTTCCGCCCCCGACCGCGAGGGCACGCTCAGCCGTTTGGCCGCCGCCGCGAGGCGACGGGCCCGGGCGGTCGGGAGCCTGCGCGCCGGGGTCCGGGCGACCTGGACCGCGTTCGGTGAGGGTCAGGACCGGTGAGGTCGGGGATGGAGGGCCGCCTTCGGAGGCGGCCCTCCCACCCGATCGGGTATCAATCTGATCATGTCTCCGTGGGACGACGACGACGACTGGGTCGGCACCCCGCCCGAGGGCCGGTACTCCCGTGACCGCGCCAAGCCCGAATACTGGCGCCGCTTGTGGCCGCGCGCCGGGGTCGGCATGGCGCTGCTGCTGGTGATCGTCGTGATCGTGCTGATCGTTCGCTGACCGGCGGCCTTCTATGCTCGGTGGCTCGCCGAACGGCCCCAGCCGACGGGCCGATCGGCGATCATGTGTCGGGGGTCCAGCAGTCACCCACCTCTACAGACCGTCAAATGCCACGCGCTCCAGATCTCTCGGGCCATGCCCTGAACGACCGCTACGAGCTTCACGCCGTGATCGGCGAGGGGGCGTTCGGACGGGTCTACCGGGCCTGGGATCAGCGCCTCGAGCGCAAGGTCGCGGTCAAGTTGATCAAGCCGTGGTGGGGCGAGGACCCCGATTGGGCCCAGAGCTTTGCGCGCGAGGCGCGGCTGCTCGCGCGGATCAGCCACCCTGGGATCGTCCAGATCTTCGACGTCGGCCAGGCGGACGAGGGCCTTTACTACGTGTCGGAGCTGGTGGAGGGCGAGAGCCTTGCCCGCCGCCTAGCCGACGGCCTCCCGGATCCGTGGACCGCGGCCGCGCTGACTGAGCAGATCTGTCGCGCGCTCGCGCAGGCGCACGCGAAGAACGTGATCCACCGCGACGTCAAGCCCGCCAACATTCTGATCTCCGAGGACGGGCGCGTGAAGGTCGGCGACTTCGGGGTCGCGCGGCTCGCCGAGGGGTCGAGCGACGGCGCCAGCGCGACGATCGTCGGAACGCCGCGCTACATGGCGCCTGAGCAGGCGCGGGGCCTGCGCTCGAGCCCGGCCACCGACGTCTACAGCGCCGGCGTCGTGCTCTACGAGATGCTCGCCGGGACGCCGCCGTTCACTGAGCGCTCGGCCGTCGAGCTCGCGCTGCGCCATCTCCGCGACCAGCCGCCGGCGCTGCCCGCCGGCACCCCGGCGGCGCTCGACGAGATCGTCGCACGGGCGCTGGCCAAGGATCCCGCCAAGCGCTACGTCGACGGAGCGGCGATGGCAGACGCGCTGGCACGCGCGCGCACCGGCGCCACGCGCGAGCGTTCCTCGCGGCGCACGCGGTCTCGCCGCAGCGCGCTCGTCGCTGCAGGCGGTTCAGACTCGGCCGGCCCCGCCGTCCCAGACACGCCCCGGCGCCCGCCACGGCCACCGCGCGGCTCCGCCCACAACGATCCGCCGACACGCCGGGCGCCGAAGTTCAACCCGCGCCGAAACCTCAATCCCGCCGCCCGCCGGCGCAGCATCGCGGCGCTGACGTTCGCATTCGTGGTCCTCGGCGCGATGATCGCCGCCGCGATCGTGCTCAGCCCCAGCGCACGCGTTCGCACCCCCAGCCTGCTGGGCCTGACGCGCTCACGGGCACAGTCACGCGCGAACCTGCTGGCGCTGCAAACGACCTTCAGCCGGCGCTACAGCGGCGCGCCGCTGGGCACCGCGGTCGCTCAGACTCCCCGCGCGCGCACGCGCGTGCGGGAGGGCTCGACGGTTCGAGTGTGGCTCAGCGCCGGGCGGCGTCCGGTCGGCGTTCCGCAGCTCGCGGGCGAGCCGCTCGCGACCGCCAAGGCGCGGCTCGCGCAGCTCGGCCTGACCACAGTGGCGAACGTGATCCCCGCCCCCGGCGTCCCCGCGGGGACGGTGACGAGCCAATCGCCGGCCCCGGGCGCTGAGCTGGCGCCGCCGAAGGCCGTTGCGCTCGACGTCGCCGAGGTTCCGCAGTGGCGGCAGCTGACATCGCTGAACGGCAGCGGCCAGCCGACCAGCACGAGCTTCCGGATCCGCGGCTCGCAGTGGCGGATCGTCTACACGATGTCCTACCAGGGCACCTGCACGTTCATCTTCTGGTGCTCCGGCCCGCAGGCCGAGGTCGGCAACGTCGCCAGCGGCGCGACCGTCGCCACGTTCGGTCTCAACGACGGCGGGCGGCAGACGCGCGTGTTCAGCACCGGGCCGGGCGAATACCGGCTGTCTGTCTCGCCGGGCGCCGACTCGGCCGGCTGGCAGGTCTGGGTCGAGGACTACTACTAACCCCGGCTAGTCACCACCCGGCGGTGCCCGGCGCCCCCTTGAACGGGCCGACCACCTCCGAGGTGACCCAGCCGCCGTAGAAGTCGCCCTCCTGCGCCTCGACGCGCTCCTCGCCGACCCAGGCGGCGTCGACGCGGCCCGGATAGAACGCGACGTGGTCGCGCAGCACCCGGTAGCCGGGCGACGGGCGCGCGTAGCTCCAGGCGACGGCCGGCCGGCGCCGGTCGCCGACGATCGCGTCGAGATAGTGGGCGGCGCCCTTGAACTCGCACCACGTCGAGCGCGCGTCGCTCACCCGCAGAAGGTCGAGGCGGACGTCGCCGGGCGGGATGTAGATCGTCGGCGGATGGCTGGTCTCGAGCACTCGCAGCGCCCCCGTCGAGTCGGCCAGCAATTCGCCGCCGACCTCGACCCGGACGCGGTGCTCGCACGGCACGACCGCCGGCGGGCGCGGGTAGTCCCAGACACTCTCGGTCATGCGCTGAAGCTTGTCAGGCGTCGAGCTCGTCGAGCACCAGCTCGAGCCGCTTGTCGCGGCCGCTGCGCAGCACGCGGGCCTCGACCGCGCGCCCGATCCGTTCCTCGACCATCAGCCGCTGCAGCGCAGTCGCATCGGTCACCGGCTCGCCGTCTAGCTCGACCAGCAGGTCACCGCGCTCGATCCCGGCGCGCTCGGCGGGACTTCCCTCCAGCACCTGGTGGATCACGACGCCGCTGCGCTGGCCGAGGCGCTGCGCGGCCGACGGTGGCAGCGGCCGCGGCCCGACCGCCGCGCCGAGGTGGGCGCGGCGCACGCGCCCGTCGCGGATCAGGGTCGAGACGATGCCGCGGGTGGCGTCGTTGATCGGGACCGCCAGCCCCAGCCCGATCCCGGCGACGGCGGTGTTGATGCCGACCACGCGCGCGGCGCCGTCGACCAGCGCGCCACCGGAGTTGCCCGGGTTGAGCGCCGCGTCTGTCTGGATCACGTTCTCGACCATCCTCCGCGGGCCGCCTCTCGCACCGACCGGCAGCGAGCGCCCGAGGCCGCTGACGACGCCCGCGGTCACGGAGCTTGCGAACCCCTGCGGGTTGCCGATCGCCACCACCAGCTGACCGATGCGCAGGGCGGCGGCGTCACCCAGGGCCGCTGCGGCGAAGTCGCCGCCGTCGGCGCGCAGCACCGCGAGGTCGGATAGGGGATCCGCGCCGACGAGCGCGACGTTCGTCTCGCGTCCGTCGCTGAAGCTCGCGACGCCGCGCCGTGAGCCCTCGACCACGTGCGCCGAGGTGATCAGAAAGCCGTCGGGCGAGATCACGACGCCGCTGCCGGCGCCGACTGCGGTGCCGCGCCGGGTGCGCCGCCGGACCTGCAGGTTGGCGACGCTCGTGCTCAGCGCCTCGGCGACCGCGATCACGATCCGCGAGTAGGCGTCGAGCGGCGACTCATCGGTGACGGGGGCGGCTTCGGCGGCTTCGGCTGCTGCGACGGCGTCGGCTGCTGCGACGGCGTCGGCGGCTTCGACTACTCCGTTCTCGCTTGACATGCAATAATCGTACTACAAACGTTTCGATTCAAGCAATTGGAGTGAAGTTATGTCTTCGGATTTGAACTACGGCCATCTGGCCGACACCACGATCAGCGTCGCGGCGCACCTCGAGGGCGAGCTCGAGGAGGCGCTCGCCGAGCACCGCCTGACGCGGCCGAGCTTCCTCGTGCTCGATGCGCTCGAGCGCGCCGAGGGGCAGAAGCTCAATCAGCGCGAGCTCGTCACACGGGTCCGGCGGACGTCCGGGACGGTCTCGGTGCGGCTCGGGCGGCTGGAGCGAGCGCGGATGATCGAGCGCGAGCCCGACCCCGATAATCGCCGCAGCGTGACGGTCACGCTCACGGACCGCGGACGCAAACTCGTCGAGGCAGCGAGGCCCGCTTATGAGGAGCGCGCCAAGCGGCTCGCCGCTGGACTTCCCGACCCCCCCGCGGTTGCGCAGGCCGTCGACGCCTGGCTGGCGTTCTTCGAGCCCGATGAGCGCGTCGCGCCGCGGCTCGGGATCGCCGTCGCCACCGCCGCCGTCGCCAAGCGGATGCGCAGCGCGGTCGGTCTGCCGGAGGAGCCTGGCGTGATCGTGCTGCGCGTCGGCCGCGACAGCGCCGCCGAATCCGGCGGCGTGATGCGCGGCGACCTGATCACGCAGGCGGGATCGAGCCCGGTCCGTTCGATCGGGGACCTCGACCGCTCGGTCCGCGCGGCCAACGGAACGCTGGCTTTGAAGGTGCTGCGTGGCGCCGACGCCCGCGAGCTGGCGGTGACGCTGGACTAGTGCAGAACGATTCGCAGCGCGATGATCAGCAGGCCGAGGAAGGCGCCGAACGCGCTCTGTAGTGCCAGCTGGCGCCCCGTCAGCTCGGCTCGGATCCCGATCAGGACCTCGATCGCGACCACCATCGCGGCCGAGGTCCAGATCCCGATCGTGACCGCGGTGTTGAGCGACGCACCTAACGCCCAGCAGATGATCAGCGCCAAGAACGGCATCGCGGCCCCGAGCAGGACCGCCAGTTCGCTCGCCGCGGCCTCGAGCATCCCGGATAGCGTGACCGCCTGCTGCTGCTCAATCCGCCTGCCCGTGAACTCGGCATACGAGTACGTGAGCCAGTAGAGGATGAGCGCGATCGCGACCGCGATGATCGTCCTCGGGTAGGTCTCCTGCCGGGCGCTCTCCGCGGCCAGCAGCGCCCCGACCGCGATCGTGCCGTAGACCAGGCCGGCGGGATTCGTTGGCATCGCCGTAATTCTGTTGCGCGGCCCGGACGGGCGACCGCCTGTCACTCAGCCGCGCCCCGCCACCGCGTACGCTGCCCGTTCGTGGAACACGAGTCGCATGAAATGGCGCCACGCCACACCGACGGCCGCGCCTTCAGCCACGAGCGCTACCCGGGCTTCGGCGACTGCGCGCCGTCGGGCCGCATGCGGCTCGACGCGATCGCCGGCTGGCTGCAGGACGTGGCCTACGCGGACGTCGAGGATGCCGGCCTCGCCGGCGCCGCCGTGTGGGTCGTGCGGCGGACGAGGATGCGCGTCAACCGGTTCCCGCGCTTCGGCGAGCGCTTTGAGCTGACGACGTTCTGTAGCGGGCTTGGCCGCATGTGGGCCGAGCGACGGACCGACATCGTCCCGTCCGGCGAGACCGCGCCGATCGTCGAGGCCGTCTCGCTGTGGGTCCACCTCGACCCCGCGGACTGGCACCCGATTCTGCTCAGCGACGAGGAGATCGCGACCTACGGCGGCGTGGCGCCGGATCGCCGGGTCAGTGCGCGGCTCCGTCATCCCGCGCCGGCGGCAGCCAACGGCGGCGTCTCGTGGACCTTCCGGCTGACCGAATGCGACATCGCCGACCACGTCAACAACGCGGCCTACTGGGGCCCGTTCGAGGAGGAGCTGCTGGCCGGGCCCGAGCCGCGGTCGATCGACGTCGAGCTCGAGTACCGCACCCCCTCGCAGGCCGGAACCAAGCGGGTGCTGCGCGACGGCGACCTGCGGTGGATCGTCGGCGACGACGAGATCCACGCATCGATCCTGATCTGGGACGGCCACGTTGGCTGACGCCGAGGCGATCCTGCGCGCCGCGCGCCGGCCGCTGGTGGTCGGCATGGGCGGCGGTGGCGACGTCGTAGGAGCGCTCGCGAGTGCCGAGTTCGCGCGGATCTATGACGGCGCCGAGCCGGTCGTCGGTGGGTTGGCCTGGGAGCGGCGTCCGATCGACCCGGTGCCCGGCCCGCGCCGGATCGACGAGATCGAGGGCGCGCAACCACTCGCGCCGGGCGTGCTGCTGGCCGGACCGCAGACCCGGGTGCGCGGCCGCGAGGTCTACTTCGCCGAGTCGCGGATGGCCGCGTTTCTGAACCGCCCGACGGTCCTGATCACGATCGACGACGGTCCGGCGATGGTCGCCGAGGGGCTCCGGGCCGCGCTCGAGAGCCTCGGCGCCGACCTCCTGTTGATGATCGACGTCGGCGGCGATGTGGTCGCGAACGGCGACGAGCCCGGGCTGCGCAGCCCGTTGTGCGACGCGATCATGCTGGCCGCCGCGGCGCGGCTGGCCGCCGATGGCGTGCCGGTGCTGCTGGGGATCTTCGGCGCCGGTTGCGACGCCGAGCTGACGAGCGAAGAGGTGCTGGCGAGGATCGCCGACGTCGCCGCCGCGGGTGGTCTGTGCGGCGCCCGGGCGTTGACCGAGCCGATCGCCGAGCGGCTGGAGCAGTGCGTCGAGCTCGTCACGACAGAAGCCAGCGCCGTCGCGGTCCGTGCCTTTCGCGGGGTCCGCGGCCCGGTTCCGATCCGAGCCGGCGTTCGCACGGTCGATCTCAGTACCGTGGCGACGATGACCTTCTACCTCGATGTTGGGGTGACGTTCGCGACCGTCGGCCGTCTGGCGCGCGCGGTCGCCGACGCCGTGAGCCTTCAGGCCGCCAACCAGGCGCTGCACGCGTTGGGTGTCACGACCGAGCTCGACATCGAGGTCGAGCGCGCCGGGGCGAACTAGCCGTGCGCGCGGTCGGCATCGTCGAGCCCGGCGGCCCGGAGGTCGTGCAGCTGATCGACCGGCCGGTACGCGAGGTCGGCGCCAACGAGGTTCGGATCGCGGTCCGGGCCGCGGCGGTGAACCCGACCGACATCGGTCTGCGCACTGTCGGTGACGCCAACACCCCGCCGCCATGGACGCCCGGGATGGACGCTTCCGGCACGGTCGAGTCCGTCGGGTCGGGGGTCGAGGGACTGCGCCCCGGTCAGCAGGTGATGGCAGCGTTGACGCCGCGCCGCCCCGAGGGCGGCGCCCAGGCCGAGCTGATCATCGCCCCGGCGGCGTCGACGGTGCCGGCTCCCGATGTCGTCACGCTCGAGCAGGCGGCGACGCTGCCGATGAACGGGCTGACGGCGATGCGCGGTCTGGAGCTGCTGGGACTGGGGCCGGGGGAGACACTGCTGGTCAGCGGCGGCGCCGGCCTGCTGGCCTCCTACGCGATCCCGCTCGCCAAGCGACAGGGGCTGCGGGTGATCGCCGTCGCGGCTCCCGCAGACGAGCAGCTGGTCCGGAGCTTCGGCGCCGACGAGGTCGTCGCGCGGGGGAACGGGATGCCGGCCGCGGTGCGCGAGCTCGCCGCCGGTGGCGTCGCGGGGTTGTTCGACACGGCGCTGCTGGGGCGCAGCGCGTTCGGTGCGATTCGCGACGGCGGCGCGATCGCGGTCGTGCGCGGCTGGGACGACGGTGACACCGAGCGCGGGATCGACGTCCGACCGGTCTGGGTGCGCGAGGTGCTCCAGCGCACCGACTGGCTGCACGAGCTGCGCGGGCTCGCTTCCGACGGGACGCTCAAGCTCCGCATCGCGGGCGAGTATCCGCCCGAGCGCGCGGGCGACGCGCAGCGCGCGATGGAGGCCGGCGGCCTGCGTGGCCGCGGGCTGATCGTCTTCTGATCTCTGGCCGCTCGCTGAACTACGTCCGCATTCGAGGCGCGCCCGTACTTCCGTGAGCGACCACTAGGGGTTGAAGACGATCTTGCCGACGACGTCGCCGTCGAGCAGCGCCTGAAATCCCTCGCGCGCGTCGGCGAGCGGCATCGTCGCGTGAATCGTCGGCCGGATGCCGCGCTCGAGGCAGAAGCGGATCAGGCGCTCGAGCTCGTCGCGCGTCCCCATCGTCGAGCCGATCACCGACAGCTGCAAGAAGAACACCCGGTTCAGCTCGGCCGGCGGCGCCGGGCCGGAGGTCGCGCCACTGACGACCAGCGTGCCGCCGGGCTTCAGCGAGCGGACCGAGTGGCCCCATGTCGCCTGGCCGACCGTCTCCATCACCGCGTCGACGCGCTCCGGGAGCCGCGCGCCCGACTCGAACGCCTGATCGGCGCCGAGGGCCAGCGCCTCGGCGCGCTTGCTCCTCGATCGGCTCGTGACCCAGACGCGGACGCCCGCCGCGCTGCCGAGCACCGTCAGCGCGGTCGCGACGCCGCCCGCCGCGCCCTGCACGAGCACGGTCATGCCGGGCGTCACGCGTCCGCGGGTGAACAGCATCCGGTACGCGGTCAACCACGCGGTCGGCAGGCAGGCGGCGTGGTCGAACGACAGCTCGGGCGGCTTGCGCAGCACGTTGCGCCTCGGGACCGCGACGCGCTCGGCGAGCGCCCCCTGGAAGCGCTCGGACAGCAGCGAGCGGCGCGGGTCAAAGGTTTCGTCGCCGCGCCACGAGTCGTCGCTGATCACCGCATGGATCACGACCTCGTTGCCGTCCTCGTCGATCCCGGCCGCATCGCAGCCGAGGATCATCGGTAGTTTGTCCTCAGCCAGGCCGACGCCCCGTAGCGACCACAGGTCGTGGTGGTTGAGCGACGCGCTCTTGACCGCCACGGTCGTCCAGCCGGCGGGCTGCTCGGGGTCGGGTCGCTCGCCGACCTGAAGACCGGCCAGTGGGTCGTCCGGATTGATGTCGGCTGCGTAGGCGGCGAGCACGTCGGGCTAAAACCTACCCGCTAACCCGGGGTCAGCGACGTGGCGGCTGCCAGGCAGCCAGCACCTCCTGCGCCTGATCGGGCGTCACGGGGGCGGTCGTCAACGGCGCGGGCTCAGACGGGTGGGCGCGGATCCCCTGCAGGAAGATCTCCAGGTAGCGCCGCCACAGGTCGGGCTTCACGTCGCGCGCAGCGTCGATCACAGTGCCGATCATCAGCTGTGCGACCGGGATGTCCTGGGGCACGAAGTCGTCGCGTAGCTCGCCGGACTGGTGGGCCCGCTCGATCAGCTGGGCGGCCATCGGCAGCATCCGTGCGCGCAGCGCCGCGCCGTGCGCGAGCGTCTGCTCGGAACCGAGCGCCACCTCCTTGAACCCGCGATCCGAGGCCTGAAGCTCGAGCGCCTGCGTCATGAAGCGCGTCAGCCCGTGCCAGGGATCGGGGTCGGCGACCGCCTCCTGCATCATCCCGGCCAGCTCCTCGAGCTGCTGCTCGAACAGGTCCTCAATCAACAGCTGCTTATCGGGAAACCGACGGTACACCGTCCCGACGCCGACGCCGGCGTGGTGGGCGATGTCGTTCAGCGTCACGCCGAGCCCGCGCAGCGCGAACAGCTCGCGGGCTGCGTCGAGGATCCGCTGACGGTTGCGCTCAGCGTCGGCGCGTAGCGGCTTGCGCGGGGCAGAAGCGGGCGTCTGGGTGCTCATTGCGAAAAGATCTTAGCGAAGTGGATTGACACTATCCACTTATTTGCTACGCTTACGCTAGTAACCGGATATCACGCATCCACTTATCACACGGGAGCACGCGATGACATCGCAATCGAATCCACATCACCAGCGGCGTTGGGCGATCCTCGCGATCCTCGGCATCGCACAGCTGATGGTCGTCCTCGACGCGACGATCATGACGATCGCCCTGCCTTCGGCGCAGAAGGCACTGCACTTCACCAACGACAACCGCCAGTGGATCGTCACGGCCTACTCGCTGGCGTTCGGCAGCCTGCTGCTGCTGGGCGGCAAGCTGAGTGACGTCTTTGGGCGCAAGTGGACGTTCGTCACCGGCCTGACTGGCTTCGCGCTCGCCTCGGCGATCGGTGGCGCATCGCAGTCGTTCGCGATGCTGGCGATCGCGCGCACCTTCCAGGGAGCGTTCGGCGCGCTGCTGGCACCGGCCGCGCTATCGCTGCTCACGACCACCTTCACTGAGACCCGAGAGCGCAACAGGGCGTTCGGGGTCTTCGGCGCGATCGCCGGCAGCGGCGCGTCGATCGGGCTGCTGCTCGGCGGCATCCTGACCCAGTACCTGAGCTGGCGCTTCAGCATGTACGTCAACGTCGTATTCGCCGTGATCGCGGTTTCGGGCGCGCTGGTGTTGCTGCACAACCAGGCGCCGGCGGACAAGCCGAGGATCGACATTCCGGGGGCGGTGACCGTGTTCGGCGGCCTGTTCGCGCTCGTCTACGGCTTCAACCATGCGGAGACGACCAGCTGGTCAAACCCGCTGACGGTCGCCTGCCTCGCCGGCGGCGTGCTGCTTCTGGCCGTCTTCGCGGCGATCGAGAGCCGGGTGCGCAACCCGCTGCTGCCGCTCCGTGTGGTGCTCGACCGCAACCGCGGCGGCGCCTACATCTCGATGCTACTGGCGGCGGCCGGGATGTTCGGCGTGTTCCTGTTCTTCACGCTGTCGCATATTTACAGTCTGCCGTCTCTTGGCCAAAAGGCAGGCGCCGAGAGGCCCAATCCCCCGTCCAGCCTGGCGATCCTCTTGTCCTAGAGGCGGGCTCAGGCGGTGGGAGCCCAGCCGAGGTGGTCCCGGACTGCGACCACGATCCCCGCCTCGAAGCGCCGGCGAACGTCCATCTGTCCGTCCGGGTGCACGCCCACCGCGATCTTCTCGAGCAGCGACTCGGGCACGTAGCCCCAGGCAGCGGCCTCGAGCATCGCATCCTGGTCGGTTACCCCCTCGTCGCTGATCAGCCGACCGTCGCTGGCGATCACGATGGCGATGTAGCGCTTGCCGATCTCGTAGCCCGCCTGGAAGACCGGATCGGACCTCATCGGGTCGTCGTCGGGGATCGTGGTGCGGCCCCCCACCGGGCCGTCGACGAAGGGCTCGCGCTCGGTCATCGGTCGGCCTCCTTGCCGGGTGTCTGCAACTCCCCAGCCCTCACGCCGCCTCTACGAACGACTCGGCGATCAACTCCAGGTCGGCCGCGAGCACGTCCCAGCTCCGTTGAGGTTGCCGGGGTGCTGCAACCACGCCCCCCAGAACCTGCTCTGGCTCCAGCCCGCCTCGATCAAGTCTCGCAGTGCAGGGCCCTACGGGTCGGCGGCTCCTCCTCGACCTGCTTGACGCTGTAGAGCGCGTCGGCCTCACGAAGGAGTCTGGGCGCCGAGCTTCGGGTTCAGCCAGACGATGCGGCTCAGCGCGACCAGCCAGCCGACCGCCTTCTTCTTCAGCCTCGACTTCACGTACGCCTTGACGCCATCGTGGCTCAGGACCACCGGCCACTCGGCGTTGGTGATGAGCTCGGCCCAATACGCCTCGCGCAGCGCCCGAGCGTGTTCCTCGTCGGACATGTCCTCGAGGCGCTCGCTGATGATGCAGGGCAAGTACAGGTTCTTTCGCTGAAACTCGTGATCGCCGACCTTCCAGCGGGCCATCACGCCACCCCTGGAAGCTCGAGCTGGTCGGCCTCGACGATCTGTAGCCCGGTTCAGATTCGGCCCAGGCCCGTACAGGTTGGGCGACACCCAATACCTGCGGTCGTCGACGTCCAAATAGCGATAGGTCGTCCGCAGGAAGCGGCCCCTGTAGCCATAGCGGGCGACCACGGCGACCATCGCATCGAAGTCCGGACGCAGCCCTTCCGCACGTACTCGCGGGGCAGATATTCATGCGGCGCTTCCGGCACCGATTGGGCATACGTCCATCGGGCAGCCGTGGCGGCAACGAACGCCCTGGCGTCGGCGATGACCCCGGCCGGCACCGGCTTGGGCGCCTCGAGGACGCGGAACTCACGTCATCGCCGCCGTCCTCGTCGAGCTCGTCCATCAGATCGCCCTCGTCATCGTCGCCTCGTCCCCGCCCAGGGTCTCGAGCAGGTCCCCCAGCGTCACGCTGAGCAGGCTGCGAGCAGAGGACAAACCCCGCAGCGGCGATCAAGAACAGGTCGTCGTGTGACCGGGCCCTCAAGTTGGCGACCATCTCGGCTACGGTCGAGCTGCGCCAGCTCCCGCGCTTCCTCGATCAACTCGTCAGCACGCGGCCTCGCCATAGGCG